>NZ_JBWKWC010000003.1:0-540834 GCF_059422025.1 Brevundimonas sp. GW821-FHT02A10 | reverse complement strand
CCCGCGCCCCGTCCGACCGCGCCGGCCGCCGCGCCACCGCCTGCCACCACCCCGCCGCCGACCACGCCGGGAGGCGCGCTGTGAAACGGCCCGCCGCGGTCCGTGTCGTCGGCCCTGTGGAGTGGATCCTCTACCCCTCGTTGGCCGTCATCGCCGCCACCCTCCTGTTCGCCGTTCCGGTCGAGCTGTTCGGGTTCAAACTGCCCGAGCCTGTCCTGCCGATGATGCTGGCCTTCGCCTGGCCTCTGGTGCGGCCGTCGATGATCGCGCCGGTGGCCCTGTTCTTCGTCGGCCTGTTCGTCGATCTGCTGTGGGGCGGGATGCTGGGCGTCTGGCCGCTGGCCCTGCTGGCCGTCTATGGGGTGGTGCTGCTGTCGCGCAACCTGCTGGCCGGACAGGAGACCCAGGTGCTGTTCGTCTGGTACGGCTGCTGCACCCTGCTGGCCTTCTTCCTGACCTATCTGATCGTCAGTCTGGACGCCATGAACGCGCCGAGCATCCTGGCGCTGCTGGGCCAGATGATCCCGACCTTGCTCCTGTTTCCCGTCGCCAACTGGATGATCCAGCGCTTCGATGACGGCGACACCCGTTTCCGATGAGCAGCGAACCCTCGATCTTCTTTTCGGACGTCAATGAGCGGCAGGGCTCGTTCCTGCGGCGGACGTTCGTCGTCGGCGGGCTGACGGCGTTGGGCATCGGCGCCCTGGGTGCGCGGCTGGGTCAGCTGCAGGTCGTGCAGGCCAAGGAATACGCGACCCTCGCGACCAACAACCAGTTCAACTTCCGCCTGGTGCCGCCGCCGCGCGGACGCATCCTGGATCGCAACGGCGTGGTCATCGCCGGAAACCGGCCGAGCTTCCGCGTCCTGGTCGTGCGCGATGAGACCAAGGACCTGGACCAGACGCTGGATCTGCTGGGCCGGCTACTGCCCGACACGGTGGACCGCCGCCGGACCATCATCCGCGAGGTCAACGCCGCGCGCCCGTCCTCGCCAGTGCCGGTCAAGAGCGACCTGAGCTGGGAAGAGTTCGCCAAGGTCAATCTGTACGCCCCTGAACTGCCCGGGGTGATGGCCGACATGAACGAGGCGCGCTTCTATCCGTACGGCGGCGCCTTCGCCCACGTCATCGGCTATGTGGCCAAGGTCACGGATCGCGACATCGAGGCGATCAAGAAGCGTGGCGAGAGCCCGCCCGAGATCCTCTACAACCCCGGCTTCCGCATCGGTCGTTCGGGCGTGGAAAAGGCGCTGGACGCCGATCTGCGCGGCGAGGCCGGCGGCACCCGGGTCGAGGTGGACGCCCATGGCCGCGTCGTGGCCACCGACGTCGGCGGCTCCAAGCCTGCGGTCAACGGCAAGGACGTGGTCCTGACCCTGGATTTCGACGTCCAGAACCGGGCGCTGGAAGTGTTCGGCGAGGAAAGCGGCGGCTGCGTCGCCATGGACGTGCGCAACGGCGACATCCTGTGCATGGTCTCGGCGCCTTCGTTCGACCCGAACCTGTTCGTCGGGGGCGTGCCGGGGCCGATCTATCGCGCCCTGTCCGACTATGAGCGCAAGCCGTTGCTGGACAAGGCGATCGGCGGCGTCTTCCACCCGGGCTCGACCTTCAAGCTGACGACGTCGCTGGCGCTGCTGGAGGCCGGGGTTGATCCGACCGAGCGGGTGACCTGCACCGGCGGTTATCGGTACGGCAACCGGGTGTTCCGCTGCTGGGAGCATCGCGGCCACGGCCCGCAGAACATGCACGACGCCATCAAGAACTCGTGCGACGTCTATTTCTATCACATGTGCAACCGCGCCGGGGTCGACAAGATCCAGGACACGGCCAAGAAGATCGGCTTCATGCAGACCTACGACATCGGGGTCGGCAACCAGAAGACGGGCTCCATCCCCAGCCAGGCGTGGAAGGCCAACTACAACAAGAACAATCCGAATCCGGAATCGCGGGTGTGGTTCCCGGGCGAGACCCTGTCGGTGGCGATCGGGCAGGGGGACGTCAACGTCACCGCCCTGCAGCTGGCGGTCATGACCTCGCGCTTCGCCAATGCGCGCAAGGCCCTGGTGCCGCGGCTGATCAAGTCGGTCGGCGGCGTGGACCGACCCTCGGGCGCGGAAGTGCCCGACCTGCCGTTCTCGCGCGAGCACCTCGAGATCGTGCGTCAGGGGATGGTTGCGGTGGCCAATGACGTGTCCGGCGGCGCCTATCGCCAGTCGCAGCTCGGCCTCGGCGACATCCAGATGGCCGGCAAGACCGGGACGGCCCAGGTGCGCAGCTATGGCACCGGGTCGCGCAAGTCCAACGTCTGGGCGCTGAAGGACCACAACCTGTTCGTGGCCTTCGCTCCGGTCGATGAGCCGCGCTACGCCGTCGCCCTGATCGTCGAGCACGGGGGCAAGGGCGGGGCCACGGCCGCCGCGCCGCGTGCGCGCGAGATCATGCGCACCATCCTGCTCAAGGATCCCGAGATGCGGGCCCGGATCACGCGGCCGCCGCCGCCCGAAGCGGTCGGTCCCGAACCCGCCGCCGAGGCGGACTTCGGCGCGGCGCCCGAGCCCGAGATCATCGACAACGCCCCTGCGCAGGCTCCCGCGCCGGCGCCCGCGGCCCTCGCGCCGTCCGGGCCGCGACCCTATCAGGCTCCGCAATGACCGCTTCCGCCCTGACCCGTCCCGGCGAGCGCGACCGGATATCGACCAAGATCGGCGAGATCGACTGGCGTTTCGTCGCCCTGCTGTGCGTCGTCGCCAGCGCCGGCGGGGCCATGCTGTTCTCGGTCGCCGGCGGCTCGTGGGAGCCCTGGGCCGCGAAACACATGATCCGCTTCGCCGGTCTGGTCGTCGTGATGCTGGCCCTGTCGATGGTCAATCTGAGGATCTGGTTCGGCGCCTCCTACATCGTCTATGGCTTGGCGCTGCTGCTGCTGATGGCCGTCGAGGTGCCGGGGCTGGGCGTGACGGTCATGGGCGCGACGCGCTGGCTGAACCTGGGCTTCACCCGGCTGCAACCGTCCGAAATCATGAAGATCGGCGTCGTTCTGGCCCTGGCGCGCTGGTATCACGGCGCCTCGGCCCAGGATGCGAAGTTCAGCTGGAAGCTGATCTTCCCCGTCGGCATCATCGGCCTGCCGTTCCTTCTGGTCGCGCACCAGCCTGACCTGGGCACCGCCATGCTGATCGGCCTGACGGGCGCGGCGATGATGTTCATGGCCGGTCTGGACTGGCGGGTCATCGCCGCCGCCGCCGCTGCGGCCGTGGCAGGCGTCGTGCCCTACATCATGTTCGGAATGCACGACTATCAGCGCAACCGGATCCTGACCTTCCTCAATCCCGAGGGCGATCCCAGCGGCAACGGCTATCACATCGTCCAGTCCAAGATCGCGCTCGGCTCCGGCGGCCTGCTGGGCAAGGGCTTTGGCCTGGGCAGCCAGAGCCAGCTTGAGTTCCTGCCCGAGAAGCAGACCGACTTCATCTTCGCGGCGGTGTCCGAGGAGTTCGGCTTCGTCGGCTCGATCACCCTGCTGCTCTGCTACGCCGGCATCATCCTGATCGCCCTGCGCATCGCCTCGCTGTCGCACAGCCATTTCGGGCGGATGGCGTCGGCGGGAGTGACCTCGACCTTCGCCCTGTACGTCCTGATCAACGGGGCGATGGTGATGGGTCTGGCGCCTGTCGTGGGCGTGCCGATGCCGCTGCTGTCGTACGGCGGCACCGTGATGCTGACGGTGATGATCGGCTTCGGCCTGGTCATGGCGACCCGGGTCCACCGCTACGCCGAACTGCCCAAGGGACATGGGCTGATCTAGAGCTTCGCGCGGGCGGCCTTGAGCTTCGCCACGAGCGCTCCGCGCGCCTTGCCCTGCGCGGCGGTCAGGGCCTTCGCCTCGGCCTCAAGAGCGGCGCGGCGGTTGTCGAGGGTCGCGGTCTCGGCGGCCTGATCCCGGTCGAGGGCTTCGAGATCGGCTTCCAGCGTCTTCACGGCCTCTCGCGTCTTGCTGGAGACGGGCCTGACCTTCGGCTTGGCGGCTTTCGAGATCTTGCCGACATCGATGGACAGACCGCGCTGGATGACCTCGCCGGGCGCCGCGAGCGCGGCATCGTAGTCCGGTCCGGAGGTGAGCTCCGACGCCAGGCCGTCTTTGAAGATGTCGCGCTCTATGCCCCAGGCGGCGAGGGCCTTGGGGCGGGATGGAGCGGCGACGGTGAAGGCATGGAAGCCGTCGGCCCAGGTGAAGACCTTCAGCTTCGCCATCCACGGCTCCTAGAGGGTCGACGCCCAGTCGGTTGCGCGGATCAGGCTGTCGACGATGCCGGGCTCGGAAGAGGCGTGACCGGCGTCGGGGACGATGTCGAGCTTCGCCTCGGGCCAGGCGCGGTGCAGCGACCAGGCGCCCGAGATTGGCGTGACCACGTCGAAGCGGCCTTGGGCGATCCAGCAGGGGATGTGGCGGATGCGGCCGATGTTCTCGATCAGCCAGTTCTCCGACGGGAAGAAGCCGCCGTTGACGAAGTACCAGCATTCGATGCGGGCGAAGGCCAGGGCGAAGTCGGGCTCGGCGAACTTGTCCGGGCGGGCCGAGGGGCCCTCGACGCTGACGGTCTCGCCTTCCCAGCTGGACCAGGCGACGGCGCAGGCCTCGCGCTCGACCTTGTCGTCGCCGGTGAGGCGTTTGTAGTAGGCGCTCATCAGGTCGCCGCGCTCGGCTTCCGGGATTGGAGCCACGAACCGCTCCCAGGCGTCCGGGAAGATCATCGAGGCGCCGTCCTGGTAGAACCAGTGCAGCTCCTTCTTCGTCAGCAGGAAGATGCCGCGCAAGATCAGGCTTTCGACCCGTTCCGGGTGGGTGATGGCGTAGGCCATCGACAGGGTGGAGCCCCAAGAGCCGCCGAACACCGACCACTTCTCGATGCCACAGCGCTCGCGCAGGCGCTCGATGTCCTCGATCAGGGTCCAGGTCGTGTTGTCTTCAAGCGAGGCATTGGGGCGCGACCGGCCGCAGCCACGCTGGTCGAACAGGACGATGCGGTATTTGGCCGGGTCGAAGTAGCGGCGCATACCCGGATTGACCGCCCCGCCGGGGCCGCCGTGCAGGACTACGACCGGCTTGCCCTGCGGATTGCCGCATTCCTCGTAGTAGATTTCGTGCTCGGTTCCCGTGCTCATCCAGCCTGAGGCGAAGGGCTCGATCTCCGGGTAGAGGTCGCGTCGGGGAGCGTCGGGGATCGTGAAGGCCATCGGTGGAAAAACGCTTTCGGTTCTACGATTTCAGGCGTTGGAAGACGTATTCCGCAATGCGGCAAAGGCGAGCAAAAGCCAACCCGCAATCATCAGCACACCGCCGATCGGGGCGACGGCGCCCATGGCCGACATACTGAGCAGGGCGATGAAGGCAAGCGCCAGGCAGAAGACCAGACCGCCGGTTGCGGCCAGCCAGCCGCCGATCACCGCCAGCTTCTCTCCCCAGATCGCGCAGGCGACGGCGAGGACGGCGTGGACCAGCTGGTAGTGGGCGCCGGTGGTGAGCAGGGTCTTGACCGCCGGGCCGGCGCCGTGGGCGGCGAAGGCGCCGACCAGCACAGCCATGGCCCCGTTGAAGGCGGCGAAGACGACGAGGTTGCGATCGCGCTCAAGATTCTGGGTCATGACCCCACGCTAGACCACAGGCGGCCCGACGTCTGCTATCGGAGCGCATGAATTCCGCCGCTGAGTCTCTGCCGCCACCGCTGCCCGGATCCGCCTGGCGGATGGGGCTTCAGTATGTGCTGCTGTTCGGGGCCAACGGGGTCAGCCTGCCGTTCGCCGGGCTGTGGTTCCACGCTCACGGGCTGGACGGGGCCGAGATCGGCGCCCTGTTTGCCGCGCCGATGCTGGGGCGGCTGGTGACGGGTCCGGCGATCGCCCTGTGGGCCGACGGCTTCCGATACCGCAGGACGGCCATCGCCTTCCTGGCCCTGATCTCGGCGGCGGCTTATGCGGCGACGGGTCTGGTCGAGGGCTTCTGGCTGTGGGCGCCCTTGTGGTTCGTGGCGGCGACGGCATTCGGCTCGATAATCCCCTTGAGCGACGTCATGACCCTGAGGCTGGCGCGGCGGGCGGGCTTCACCTTCTCCGTGCCGCGCGGCTTCGGCTCGGCCTCCTTCGTCGGGGCCAATGTGTTGATGGGGGCGCTGCTGGTGAGGGCGCCGGTCGATGTGGTGCTGGTCTGGTGTGTCGTCGCCGGGATCGCCATGGCCGTCTGCGCCCGCTGGATCCTGCCCGCCGAGCCGGTTCAGGACACGCCGGTCGGAGAGGCAGAACCCGTCAAAGGCTGGTCCCGGTTCGCGGGGATGGGGCGGTTGCTCGGGAACGGGACCTTCATGACCGCCATCTTCGCGGTCGGCTGCGTTCAGGCGGCCCACGCCTTCTATTATGGCTTCTCGGCCATCGCCTGGAAGGCGCAGGGCATTCCCGAGAACATGACCGGCCTCCTCTGGGCCGCCTCGGTCGTGGTCGAGATCGGCTTCATGTGGTGGGGCGAGCCCTGGCGGCGCAAGCGGGGGATCGGACCGCTGACTGTGCTGGCGGTGGGGGCTGGGGCGGCGATGCTGCGCTGGACGGCCCTGGCCTTCGCGCCGCCCCTGTGGCTGTTGTGGCCGCTTCAGACCCTGCACGCCCTGAGCTTCGCCGCCACCTATCTGGCCGGGGTACAGCTGGTCGAACGGCTGAGCCCGCCGGGAAGTCAGACGGTGGCCCAGACCCTGAGTTCGGTGCTGTCGGCGGGGGTGTTGATCGGACTGGCGACCCTGGCGGCGGGTCCGCTGTACGACGCCTTCGGGGTGAAGGGCTATCTGGCCATGACGGCGATGGCCGCGGTCGGGGCCGTGGCGGCGTTCAGTCTGGCGCGGCGGCTGAAGGCCTGATCAGGCGGAGCTAGTGCGGACGGGCGCGGGGCAGGGGGGCGAGGCTGCGGGCCATGGCGGCGGCGGCGGCCTTGACGCCCTTCTGGACCGCCTCGGCGGGGACATCGACGGGCGCGCGCAGCAGGCCGATGGCCGGGACGTCCGCATCGTCCGGCAGGGCCGTCAGGATGCTGTAGAGCAGGAAGCTGCCGACATCGTCCTCGCCTTCGGAGCTGGCGTCGGCGCTCAGACCTGCGGCGTTCAGGGCGCGGACCATATCGGCGACCGGGGCCGTGGCGCGGGCCATGGCGGGGCCGGTGTGGGTCAGTTTGGCGCCCCCTGACAGGGCGCGGTTCTCGGCACGCATCTGCACGCGGAAGCCGCCGGCCTTGTGCGTGCGCCCCACCAGCAGGATGGCGCGGCACGAGGGATCGCGCAGGCTGTGGCTCAGCGTCGCGACCAGCTGTTCAGGATCTTCGGCGGGAATGGCGACGGTGCGGGCGCCGCTGGGATTCCAGGGCTGGCCCGACAGGTCCTCGACCGGATCCCAGGCCGTGTCGTCAGCGTCCCATGCGCAGATGACGATGGCGGGCCGGCGGTCGGGCGTTTTCTCGGCGACGGTGTCGAGCATGGACCCTACTGGAGCGTGTGACGAAGTCGTGACAGGCAGGCCGCAGGTGTCGGCATGCGGACGATTTCGTCAAGTCTTAATGCGCCGGTTTCCGGACACACTTCGTGCAAGATCGTCGTCGTTCGCCTGCCGGGCGAAACCTTAGCCGAGGTCGCCGACGGCGGCGTCCAGCAGCATGAAGGCGCGGCCCGCATCGGTCGCCAGCGAGGACAGGACGCCCGGCGCGTCGCCGGAACGGGCGGCCCCGGCCAGCTTCTGGGCATAGGCGCGAACGTAGCGTTCGGCGTCGGATTTGAGCTCGGGGTCGCTCATCACGCGGCGCGAGACGCTCCGGACGGCGGCTGGGGCGACGCGGCGGACGATCTGGCGCGCCCGGTCCGGATCGCGGCCGGCAAAGGCCTCGGCGGCCTCTTCCACGCGAGAACGCGGCAGAAGGGCGTTGGGATCGACGCCCATGCGGCGGATGGCGGCGGTGATCCGGTCCGACATGGCGTCGGCGTCCGACGGCATGATCGGCTGGTCGAGATCCATCGGCTCGGCCGGCGGCTGGCTGGAGCCGTCATTGACCAGATCGGCCCAGTCGAGGGCCGGGGCCTGGGAGGACGGCGGCGGAGCAGAGCGGCGCGTGGCCTCTTCGGTCGGCTCCAGGCGCAGGCGGCCGCGCAGGCCGAAGCCACGTTCCTCGGCCTGGGCCGCACGGGCCTCCGGCGCAGGCGCCGGCTCGCGACGGCGGGTGGAGTTCGGCTCGCCGGAGACCACGCCCATCAGGCGCACGGCCTCGGTCAGCATGTCGTAGTTGCGGCGGACGCGCTCCTGGAAGCCGACGTCGAGCGCCTCGGTGTCCTCGGCGGCCTTGCGCGAGGCGGCGGCCAGGGCGGCCAGACCTTCCTCGACGGTGGCGCGGACGTCCTCGGCGCGGGCGCGGGCCTCGTCAGGCAGGCGGGCGGCGCGCTCGTCGAGGTCGGTGATCGAGGCGTCGACCTCGCCCAGAGCCTTGATCATGCGGTCCATGGTGCGTTCGAGCTTCTCGATCGCATTGACGCCGGCCTGATCGACCATGGCGGCGGTTTCATTGACGATGCGGCGGGCGCCCTCGATGCGGCTGTCGGCGGCATGGTCGGCCTTCTGGGCGGCGTCGAACAGGGCCTCGCCGAGGCGGTCGGCGCGAATCTGGGCCTGGGAGGCGGCGTCGGCGGCGGCGATGCGGCTGTCCTCGGCGGTGGCGGTCAGGGCTGCCAGTGCGCGGCGGGTTTCCTCGACCAAGGTGTCGCGGGCCTCGGCGGCCAGGGCCTCGAACCGGTCCAGCGAGACCTTGGTGGCGGCGTCGAAGCCGTCGGCCTCGCGCTGGGACATGTCGACGAGAGCGCGGAACTGGTCGGTGGCGGCCTCGACCAGATCCTTGATCGACTCGGCCGATTTGACCGAAGTCTCGCCGAGGTCGCCGTGGGCGGTGCGGGCGGCGTCGAGCTGTTCGGTCAGCTGGGCGCGCTGGCTCTCGACCTGGGCGGAGAAGTCCTCCTGGTCGGTGCGCAGGGCGTAGGCGGCGGTGACCAGGGCGGCGCGCTGCTGGCCAAGGCCTTCCTCGACCGACTGGATCTGTTCGGCGACGCCGGCGCCGGTGTTCTCGAGACGCAGGGTCTGGCGGGCCAGGTCGTCGGCGGCCAGACGGGCGGCGTCCTGGGCCTCGCCGGCGGCGGCGGCCAGATCGGCGGCGCGGGCGGCCAGGGCGGCCTCGGCCTCACGCAGCTGGGTCTGGGCCAGGTCGGAGGCGTCGACGATCATGCGCGACTGGCGCTCGACGGCGTCCAGCACCCCGGCGGACTGGGTGTCGAGCTGCAGGCCGAGGGTCTGCATGCCCTCGCGCTCGCGGCCCAGCTGTTCGGACAGGCGGCGCGCGGTGCGGCCGGCGTTTTCGGCGGCTTCGTTGAGGCGGTTGGTCTCCTGCACGAGGACCTCGCGCAGCAGGGCCATGTCGTTGCGGGCGCGCTCGGCGGCCAGCGCGGCCTGGTCGATGTCGTTGCGCAGGGTCAGCAGGACCTGACCCGTCTGCTGGGCCGCAAGTGCGGTTGGGGCGACCAGGGCCTCGGCCAGACCGCGCGCGCGACGGGTCTCGGCGGCCAGGTTCGCGCCCTGACGGACGGCGTGGGCCAGCATGACGGCGAGACCGGCAGGGGCCAGGGCGATCAGGGCGTAGAGGGCCAGACGCAGGGGATCGAGCGCAGCGGCGCCCGAACCGACCTCGAAGGCGGCCCAGGAGGCGACGCCGCCGACCCACAGCGCTGAGGCGACCCCGGCCAGAAGATAGGCGTAACGGCCCGAAGGCGCGGCCTCGAACAGGCGCGTCATGGTCGCGGCGGTCGTCGGGGTTTCCGTGTCCGTTTCGGTGCGCGGCGCGGGCGGAGCGGCGACGGTGGCCGGCGGGGCCTCGGCGCTCTCGGCGAAGGGGGCGGGCGCAAAATCGGGGGTGACGACGGCTTCGGGAGCCGCGGCGGGCTCGGGCGCGAAATCGGGCAGGGGCGGCAGGGGCTCCTCGGTGACGCGAGCACGGGCGGCCAGGGTCTCGGCGCGGGCGGCGGCGCGCAGCTCGGCCTGACGCTGCTCTTCCAGCAGGCGACGGCGGCGGCGTTCGGAGATGGGGCGGTCGATCACCAGCGGGGCTTCGGCCTCGACGGGAACTTCCTCGGCAAAGAGGGCCTCATCCTGCATCTGCGTCTGATCGTCGGCGGCCGCTTCGGGCTCAACCGGGGCTTCGCCGGGCGTCGTCGCGGGGTCCTCGATCGCGGGTTCGGGGAGATTGAGCGGCGGCCGTTGGCGGGATTTCATCAGGCGTAGGTCTCGGTCTGGCGGCCTGGGGGCCGGGCGCGGCGCAGCAGGCCACGCAACCCTAACGGCTCAGGACGCGTCCGCAAAGACGAGTCGTCTCATAGACCCGTGATTCAGCAGTGTTCGGACGGAGACGCGATCATGCTGTTGCGAGGCTGGGCCTGCGGGCAATCGACGACGCGGTGGACTTCACGTTCCGGGGCGCTGGGGCGGTGCAGATCGACGCCGAACTGCGACAGGGCGGCGGCGGCCAACAGGGCGATGAAACCGGCGATCAGATCGATCAAAGCCTGCATCTCACCCTCCCGTCTCTCGCGTCCAAAACCAGCGACGCTTCTATGCTCCCAAAACCGTGTTCAGACAAGCTGGCCGCGGGACGCCATTGACCAATCATCGGCGAGCGTGGAACGGAAGACACAGGCGTAGCCTTACAGCGGGACGCCTGCGCGCAACGACGCTGTCACGCGAATCCTTCAGACAGGACGAATGGTCGCATCGGACGACACATATCCCGACAGTCTGCTGGCCCCGGGCCGGACCGTGTGGCGCGTGGAGCAGGCCGACCGGTTCTCGGTCCTGATGGAAAACGAGACCTATTTCGACGCCCTGGCCTCGGCGATCTCCAAGGCCCAGCGGTCGATCGTGCTGCTGGGCTGGCAGTTCGACCCACGCACCCGGCTGGACCCACAAAGTCGCGCCGGCGACCGCCAGGCCGAGATCGGACACCAGCTGCGCATGCTGGTCCGGTCAAAGCCCGAGCTGGACGTGCGGCTGCTGATCTGGAAATCGCCGCTGCTGATCGCGGCGTCGCAGGGCTTCTATCCGCACAAGGCCCAGCGCTGGTTCAGGAAGCGAATGGTGGAGTTCCGGCTCGATTCGCCCGGGCCGATCGGCGCCTGCCATCACCAGAAGGTGGTGATCATCGACGACAAAATCGCCTTCTGCGGCGGGGGCGATGTCTCGGTGGACCGCTGGGATTCGCCCGAGCATCTGGACCATGATCCGCGCCGCTGTATGCCGTCGGGCCTGATCAGCGCGCCGCGTCACGAAACCATGGCGGTAATGGACGGGGCCGCGGCCCGGGCCCTGGGCGATCTGGCGCGCGAGCGCTGGTTCCGCGCCACCTGGGAGCGGACCGTTCCTGACGAGGTCGACGGCGATCCCTGGCCCGACAATGTGCCCGTCACCATGACCCAGGTCCCGGTCGGCATCGCGCGCAGCGAGCCGAAATGGGGCGGGCGGGGCGAGGTGCGTGAGAACGAGGCCCTGCACCTGGAATCGATCCAGAAAGCCAGGAAGCTGATCTATCTGGAGAACCAGTATTTCACCTCACCGGCCATCGCCGCCTGTCTGGCCCAGCGGCTGGCGGAAGAGGACGGGCCCGAAGTGGTGCTGGTCTCGACCGGCAACAGCCCGAGCTGGTTCGACAAGATGACTATGGACACGGCCCGGTCGGAGGTCCTGTTCCGGCTGGAGGCCGCCGACAGATACGACCGCTTCCATGCCTTCGCCCCGCATACGCCCGACGGTGACCGGATCATTGTCCACGCCAAGGTCTCGATCATCGACGACCGGCTGCTGCGGATCGGTTCGACCAATCTGAACAACCGGTCGATGGGGCTGGACACCGAGTGCGACATCGCCGCCGAGCCGGTCGATCAGGCGGGACGCGACGCCATCCGGCGCTATCGTCACCACAGCATCGGCCATTTCATCGGGGTCTCGCCCAAGGATTTCGCGGCCGCCGAGGCGGTGCTGGGTTCGACCGGCAAGGCGATCCGGACCTTCGACACCGGACGGATGGAGCTGCTGGGCGCGACGCCGCCGTCGCGGCTCGAGCGGTTCATCGCCGAATGGCAGCTGGGCGACCCCTCGTCGTCCGACAACGCCTGGCGGCCGTGGAAGCGGCGCAATCCCTCGCAGCGGATCGCGGGCGGCAACTTCAGCCAACTGCGCGAGCGTCCCGACGAGGACTAGGCGTCGATCTCGAAGTCGATGACCAGCGGCAGGTGGTCCGAAGCCACGCGCGCCAGCGGCGAGAAGGGCGCCTTCACCCCCGTGATGCGGATGTGCGGGCTGACGAAGGCGTGGTCGATGCGGATCGCCGGGAAGGCGGAGGGGAAGGTCTTCACCGTCTGCTTGAGGCCCAGCTTGCGCTGGCAGTCGCTGAAACCGTTGCGGCACAGGGTCTGGTAGGGGCGGGTGATCGAGGTGGCGTTGAAGTCGCCGGTCAGGATGGTCGGCCCGGTGCAGTCGGGATGGCCCAGCCAGTCCTTGCCCATCAGGGCCGCCGCCTGAAGCCTCTGCTCGCGCGGCACGAGGCCCAGATGGGTGTTGATGACGTTGACCTCGACGCCGTCGAAGTCGATGGCCGCCCAGACGGCGCCGCGCGGCTCCAGCCCCGGAATGCCGCGTATGGTCGGCAGGCCGCCCTTCCGGATCAGCCGCTCGGGCCGGTGGGTCAGCAGGGCGTCGCCATATTCTTCGGCCTCGATCAGCATGGCGGCGTTGAAGTGGAAGCTCATGTCGAGGCCGGCGGCGATGGCCTCGGCCTGATCGACGTTTCCGGTGCGGGCGCGGCCGACGTCGAGCTCCTGCAGGCAGACGATGTCGGGCTCGTGCTCGGCGATGACACCCACGATGCGGGCGATATCGAGCCGCTTGTCGGTGCCGACGCAGCGGTGGACGTTATAGGTCAGAAGACGGGGCATACGGTCCAGCGACGATGACGCGGGCGAAGAGCTAGGCCAATTCGAACGCGATTGCGACCCTCGCGAGGCGGCTCCCGGATCTAGATTTCGACAAGCCGGTTCGGCAGTTCGTCGGGATTGTTCGCCCTCGGAGGAAAGTGGGCGGCGAGGACGTCGCCGGTCAGGCCGATGGCCGTCTCGAAGCCGTCGGCGGCGCGGCCGACCCGCAGCGAACGGGTCAGGGCGTCCACGGCCTTGGCCCAGACCTCGGCATCGACTTTCGAGTGGATGGCCTCATCGGCGACGATCTCGACCTGACGGTCCGAGAGCGCGGCGAAGATCAGGACGCCGGTGCGGTTCTGGGTCGTGTGCAGGCCATGGGCGAGGAACTGCTGCAGGGCGGCGCGGCGCACCCGGGCCCGGCGCACGCGGCGCGGGGTGACCGCCCGCAGAACGGCGGGAATGCAGGTGATCAGGAAGACGACCACGAAGACCGCCGCCTGGATGACGGCGTAGGCGGCGAGGGTCTTGCCGATGGTGACATTGCGGGCGGCCAGATGGGCGGCCTCCCAGCTGTCGCCGAGGCCCGGGAACCAGGCCGGATCGAAATTGAAGGGGATCAGCAGCATGGGCAGGATCAGGGCCGCGACCGCCGCCCAGCCCAGACTCACATCGCGATAGGAGGAGACCTGCCGCGCGAAGACGCAGAAAATCTCGCCGGATGTGCGGCGCTCGGCCATGGCGATGGCCGCAGCGATCCGGGCCTGATCGTCGGGGGTAAAGACCTTCACCATCCGCCTGAGGCTCCCCCGCCGCCGAAACTGCCGCCGCCGCCGGAGAAGCCGCCGCCGCCGCCACCGAACCCACCGCCGAAGCCGCCGCCGGAACTGCGTCCGCTGTTGGCCCTGCTCATGGCGTCCAGGGCGCTCCACAGGATGATCGGCCCGACGCCGCCGCCACGACGCCGTCGGCCGCCGCCCCGCGAGGCGCGCATCATGCCGACCAGAATGAACAGGAAGACGAGGGCGACGAGGATGATCGGCCCGATCGGGACATCGGCCTTCTGGGGCCTGGCCGCCGCCGCGCGGGCCTGGGCGTCGGCCGGATCGAGCATCAGCTGGGCGATGACGGCGTCCGTCCCCTGGACGATGCCGCGCTGGAAGCCGCCGGTCCGGAAGGCCGGCAGGATCTCGTTCTGGATGATCTGGGCCGACATGGCGTCGGTCAGGACCGGCTCGAGCCCATAGCCGACCTCGATCCGTACACGGCGCTCGTTGGGCGCGATGATCAGCAGCGCGCCGGTGTCGTGTTCCTTGCTCCCGATCCCCCAGGCCCGGCCGAGCCGGTAGCCATAGTCCTCAATCTCATAGCCCTGCAGGCTTTCGAGGGTGACCACGACCAGCTGGTCGCCGGTGTCGGCCTCCAGCTTCTCCAGCTTGGCGACCAGGGCGGCCTCGGTGTCGGGCTCCAGCAGATGGGCCTGATCGACCACGCGGCCGGACAGGCTGGGGAAGGTGGGCTGCGATTGGGCGGCGCAGGGAAGCGCGGCCGCCAGCCAGAAGGCCAGCAGCAGCCACACCGTCTTCACGGGGGAGGGGATCAGCGCTCTCACCGCGCGGGCGCGGAACCCGGGGTGACGGCCGGGGCGTTCCCGCCGGGCGTGGCGGCAGGAACGTTCGGACCGACGTTGAAGGTCACGGTTGGGGCGTTCTGGGCCTCTGCCGAGGCGGTGAACAGCTGCATCGGCTTGGAGCCAGACTGGAAGGTCTTGGCCCAGATCACCGTCGGGAAGGTGCGCAGCGAGGTGTTATAGTCGCGCACCGCCTCGTTGTAGTCGCGCCGCGAGATGGTGATGCGGTTCTCGGTGCCCTCCAGCTGGGACTGCAGCTGGACGAAATTCTGGTTCGACTGGATGTTCGGATAGGCCTCGACCGTGGCCAGAAGCCGCGACAGGGCGCCGGTCAGCTGGCCCTGGGCCGCCTGATAGGTCTGGAAGGCCGCTGGGTCGCTGAGGGTCTCGGGCGAGATCTGGACCGAGGTGGCCTTGGCCCGGGCGTTGATGACCTCGGTGAGGGTGGTGCGTTCGGCGATGGCCGCGCCCTGCACCGTGGCGACGAGGTTCGGGATCAGATCGGCGCGGCGCTGGTACTGGCTCTGGACGTCGGCCCAGGCGGCTTCGGCCCGCTCCTGCTTGGTCGGAATGGTGTTGTACCCGCAGCCCGCGACGGCAGGCGCAAGGACCGCCACGACGGCGATGCTGCGAACGGGGAAGCGAACCATAGCGTGTATCCTCGACCGGTCCGCTCTTCTGGCGGGCGAGTCGGACTATCAGCGGTCAGGCGTTACGCTTCAAGCGTCAAGAGATACCGGCGTAACGCTATTTGCTCGGCAGGCCGCGACATAGGTGTTGGCCAGCAGACACGCGATGGTCATGGGACCGACGCCGCCGGGAACAGGCGTGATGGCGCCCGCCACGGCGGCCGCCTCGGCGAAGGCGACGTCGCCGACGACACGGGTCTTGCCCTCGGCCGTCTTGACCGGATCGGCGGAGGGGACGCGATTGATGCCCACGTCGATGATCGTCGCGCCGGGCTTGATCCAGTCGCCCTTGATCATCTCGGGCCGGCCGACGGCGGCGACCAGGATGTCGGCCTCGCGACAGATGGCGGGCAGGTCGCGGCTGCGCGAATGGGCGATGGTGACGGTGCAGTTCTGGGCCAGCAGCAGCTGGGCCATCGGCTTGCCGACGATGTTGGAGCGGCCGACGATGACGGCGTTCAGCCCCGACAGGTCGCCCAGCGTATCCTTCAGCAGCATGACTGAGCCGAGCGGGGTGCACGGCACCATGCCCGGCAGGCCGACGGCGAGGCGTCCGGCGTTGACGACGTGGAAGCCGTCGACGTCCTTGTCCGGGTCAATGGCGTCCAGCACCACGGTGCTGTCGATCCCGGAGGGCAGGGGCAGCTGGACCAGGATGCCGTGAATGCCCTCGTCGGCGTTCAGGTCGGAGATCAGGGCCAGCAGTTCGGCCTGGGTGGTGGTTTCGGGCAGGCGATGGGTGTCCGAGCGCATCCCGGCCTCGCGGGTGCGTTCACCCTTGTTGCGCACATAGATCTGGCTGGCCGGGTCCTCGCCGACGATGACGACGGCCAGACCCGGGGTGACGCCATGGTCCGCCTTCAGCGCGGCGGAGGCGGCGGTCACGCGCTCCACCAGACCGGCGGCGAAGGCCTTGCCATCGATGATCCGGGCGCGCGCGTCGTTTTCCGCCATGAAAGCAGCTTCCGTCAGGTTTCGTTCAGATGCGGGCGATTTACAGTGGAGGCGGTTCGGCGTCTATGTATCGCCGACACAACTTGGGGGAATCCATGCGTCGTTCCGTGATCACTGCCACCGTCAGCGCCCTGGCCCTGGCGGCCGGCGCCAGCCTTCTCGGCGGTCAGGCCATGGCCCAGACGCCTCTGCAGATCGGCGGCAGCGTCACCGGCGCCCTCGACGACCACGACGCGGTGCTCGGCGCGGATGACAGCCAGTACCGGTTCGAGGACTACCGGTTCTCCGCTCGCGCGGGGCAGCGGCTGGAAGCGATCATGCGCTCCGACGCCTTCGACACCTATCTGGAGGTCTTCAAGACCGGCGAGGAAGAGGCGGATACCGGGCCGCTGGGCGAGGATGACGACGGCCTGGGCGACGGCACCAATTCCCGTCTGCGGTTCGTCGCGCCGGACAACGGAACCTACACCCTGCGCGCCCGCACCCTGTCCGGACTGGAAGGCGGCGACTACAGCCTGTCGCTGAGCCAGCGGCCGCCCGCGCCGCGTGCGCCGCGTCCTGCGGGCATCCGTGTGGGCCAGACGGTTTCGGGCAGCATCGCCGCGACCGATCCCGAGGACGACGACGGCCTGCACTATGACGCCTACGCCTTCCGCGCCCGGATGGGCCAGCGTTTCGCCATCGCGCTGAAGTCGGCCGATACCGAGGCTCTGGATCCGGTGGTTCACGTCGGGCGGATGGAGCGCGGGAATTTCATCGACATCGCCCAGAACGACGACGCCGCGACCGGTGGTCTGGACTCCTATCTGATCTTCACCGCCCCGAGCACGGGCGAGTTCATCATCCGCGCCATGCCGCTGGGGGCGGACAGCACCGGCGACTATACGCTGTCGCTCGAGGCCGGCCCGCCGCCGCTCGAGGCCCCGCCCATCGCGATCGGCGACACGAAAGAGGGCGAGCTGACTGAGAGCGACGGCCTCAATGACTCCGGCGTCCGCGCCGACGCCTACACCTTCACCGCCACGGCCGGTCAGCGGATCCAGGCGGATCTGAGCTCCAAGACCTTCGACACTGTTCTGGAGCTGTTCAACGCCAGCGGCGAGAGCATCGATCAGGACGATGACAGCGGCGAGGACACCGACTCGCGCCTGACCACCACCCTGAAGGACGGCGGGACCTATACGCTGCAGGTCCGGGCGATCGGCGATACGCTGCTGGGCGCCTATACGCTGAAGCTGGCCGAGGCGCCGCCGCCGCCCGCGGCCATCGCGCTGCCGTTCGGCGAGACCGTTCAGGGCGAGATCACCGATGACACCGCCCGCGACGACGACGAGCGCGGTTATGCGGACTACAGCTTCCAGGGCACGGCGGGGAACCGGGTCCAGATCGTGATGCGGTCGGGCGACTTCGACACCTTCCTGCAGATCGGCAAGCCCGGCGACGACTTCACCGCCCTGAGCAGCGACGACGACGGTCTGGGCGAGGGGACGGACTCGCGGCTGAACTACATCCTGCCCGAGACCGGAGAATATGTGATCCGCGCCTCGCCGCTGGGTTCGGACGCCAAGGGGCTGTTCTCGGTCGAACTGACCGACAAGGGGCCGCAGCCCGAGCCGGGCAGCATCCTGGTCAGCCACACCGCGCGCGGCGCGCTGAACGACAATGCCGGCATCGCCGACGACGGCGCCTTCTTCGACGCCTATGCGATCACGGTGGCCGAGGGTGACAAGCTGGACGTGACCCTCGTCTCCAACGACTTCGACGCCTACCTCGACATCGGCAAGATGAACGACGGAACCTGGGAGAGCGTCGCCAGCGACGACGACAGTCTGTCCGACACCCACGCCAAGGTCGAATGGACCGTCGACGAAGCCGGGACCTATATCATCCGCGCCCGCAGCTTCGCCCAGGGCGAGACCGGCGCCTACACCCTGGAAGTCCAGACCCGGAAGTAGCGATCAGCGACCGGTTGGCGGGTCCCGGAATCTGAGGCTCCAGGACAGGTCGACCGGTCCCGTCGCTTCGGCGGTTCCACACTCGACGACGGACCGCAGGGCGCCGACAGGCGTCCTGTAGACCGCCGGGTTGAGGGGGCCCGCCTTGCAGGTCAGGCCCCGGACGTTGAAGGCCGCGATTTCGCCGTCGCCGTAACGCGCGCCGTCGGCGGCGACGGTCGCCTCGCCGAAGCTTGCGAAGGTCAGGTCGATCTTCGTGATCGTCACGCCCGCGCGTGGCTCGATATGGTCGGTGCGGGTGATCCGGCCGGGCTGCAGAACATAGCGGGTGGAGACGCTGACGCGGTCGTCGGCGACCGGCCTGGGCTGGCCCATCCGGTCCAGCTTCGACTGGCGATAAGTGACGATGGTGCGGTCGCCCTCGGTCGTGACCTCGGCATGGGTGAAATACGCCAGCGGCTGCAGCACCGATCCGTCCGACAGGGTCAGGCGCGGCAGAAGTTGCGGATACGTCTCGTCCGCCGCTCCGGCCAAGACGCCCGGCGAGAAGGGGATGGGGAAGTAGGGCGTATTCATATGCTGACCGTCGCCGCCGTTGATCAGCGGCAGGCCGATGACGCGGGAGCCGTCCCTGTAGGTGACCAGCAGCCGGTCGTAGTCGCCTTTTGCGAACCAGTTGGTCTGGCTGCGGGGCAGGGTGGTCAGCCAGGCCTCGAAACCCGGATCGGGCGCGGCGTCGTGATAGCCGAGCCGGTTCCAGAGGGCGTTGGTGTAGAGCAACTGGTGCGCGAGGCTGAGGTTCTCGCCGAGGATGCGGTGTTTGCCGCGATAGGCGTCGGTCTTGCGGCCGTGGTCCCACAGATTAACCGAGCCGGTGGCCGGATCGAGCCAGAAGTCGGCGTAGCGGGCGGCGACGCGCGAGGAGAAGGCATAGGCCATGGCCTTTTCCTGATCGGTCAGGACGTCGAGCGAGGCCGCGGCGGTCAGGACCTCGAGGAAGGCTGTCTCGCCATAGGTCCCGATGCTGCGGCCGTATTCGAAGCCTTCGCCGCGCAGGTTCAGGCGCGGCAGCATCAGATCGACCGAGGACCGCAGCCAGGTCTTGACCTCGGGCGGCGGGGCGACGCCGGTCTCGATGAAGCGCTGGGCGATCTCGCCGATCAAAAGGACGCTGTAGCGGTCGAAACGGCCGTCGCCGTTGGTCTCGTCGGCGAAGCCGTACTGACCTGAATATTCGCGGAAATGATCCAGCGTCTTGGCGAGCAGGGCCTCGCTGGCGCTCGCATCCTCCCAGCCCAGCAGATAGCGCAGCCGGGCGATCGAGAAGGCCACGCCGAAGTAGTTGTTGGGCAGGTCGATCAGGGTGAGATCGCCGGGACGTACGAACCGACGCCAGTCGAGCTGGGTCCTCAGCTTCGCGAGGGTCTCGGGACTGACGGCCTGATCCAGCAAGCCGGCGACCTGCAGCTCATGCAGGGCGGAGACATAGTAGTAGATGCCCCAGCTGTCGTTGGGATCATCGACCGTCAGATCGGCCAGGCGGCGGAAACTGGAGAGGTATTCGGGGAAGTTCGGATCGGTGCGCGGCGTCTGGCTCAGCACATGGGCCATGGCGATGGCGATCTTGCCGGGCAGGAATTTGTCGTGGGCCTCGAAGACGGCGACGCCGTCCAGCCGGTAGTCGCGGCCGTCGGCGCGCAGCTGTTCCAGCAGGGCCTCGACCTGCGGGGTGATACGGGTCTCGACCGTACGGTTCATCGGGGCGACGTCGCGATAGATCGGGCCGCGCGAGGCCTCGGCCAGGGAGGGGGCGGGGGAGGGCGGGACCGGCGTTTCGGGCGTGGTGGCGCAGGCGGCGCTGCTCAGCAGGCAGGCGGCGGCCGTGGCGAGAAGGAGGCTGCGCGGCATCGACCGGTCTCTGAATCTGAAGGGAAAAGGACGGGAGCGACCACGGCCGCCCCCGCCAGAGAACTGTCCCTGGGAAGGAACCGGATCAGGCTGGATTGGTCAGGCCAATTTGTCAATCGGGCTTACCAACCGCGCCGCTGCGACACTTCCGACGCCGCCATCAGGAAGGCCCCGGAGCCGTAAAGCTGGGTGTCGGAGGGCGCGACATGGTCGGGCGCATAGCCGACCTGTTGCACCCAGCCGAGGCGGCCGTCGGGCTGGACGGCGCGCGACAGGGCGGCCCAGCCCCTGGCCACGGCGGGGCTGTAGGCCGCCTGATCGAGCACTCCGGCGTTCACGCCCCAGGCCAGGCCGTAGACGAAGAAGGCCGTGCCGCTGGTCTCCGGCGGGCCGCCGGCGTCCAGCAGGGAGACCGGCCAATAGCCCTCGGCGCCCTGCAATCCGATCAGCCGTTCCGACATCTGGCGGAAGATCGTCTCATAGCTGGCGCGGGCCGGATCGTCGGCGGGCAGAGACTGCAGCACCTTGGCGAGACCCGCATAGGACCAGCCGTTGCCCCGGCTCCAGAACACCTTGTGGCCCGCCGCATTGGGCTTTCCGATGAAGCGGCTGTCCCGATAGAAGAGGTGATCGTCGCGGTCGTAGAGGGCCTCGATGGTCGCGTTCAACTCACGCTCGGAATGGCGGCGGTACGTCGGATCGCCGGTGATTTCCGACAGTTCGGTCCAGACCGGCGGGGCCATGAAGATGGCGTCGCTCCAGCACCAGCGGACCTGACAAGGCCGTTCGCCCCGTCCCTCGTCGAAGGTCATGGCGGCGTCGCTGGGGGCCGCGAGGACGGCGTCGAAGCGGGCGCGGATCGGGGCCAGGCGAGCGTTTCTGGTCGCGCCGTCCACCCGACCGGCGGCCCAGATCCAGCTGTGTCCGATGGCGTCGGCGTCGGCGTGGCGGGGGCGCGTGCCGAAGCCCCAGTGCGCCGCCTCGCCGTGGTCCTCGATGGCCTTCGCATAGGACGCGTCGCCGGTGGCGTCGGTGAAATCGGCCAGGCCCGCCCAGAAGGTCGCCTGGATCCAGTCGATCGGATCGGCCGTCTGGTCGTGGAAGGTGCCGACGTAGTCGAAGGCGTCCATATGCGCCAGTTGCCAGTCGGCGACGCGCCGGGCCTGGGCCAGAACAGCCGCGTCCCGCGCCGTTACGGCCGGCTGCGCGACCGGCGCCGAATTTGGGGCCACGCCTGCGCAAGCGCCCGTCGCCAGCAGCACGCCCGAGATCGCCAGCGCCGCTGCGCTCAAAGCCCTGTTCCGCATCGTCCACTCCCTTGCCGGACTATTTGGCTAGCCCGGTTTATATTTTTGGTCTGACCAATCTTGTCACCGGTGTCACTTCCGGTCTAGCCTGTTCGCATAACGTCGCCCGGTTTACGGGCGCGAGGGAAACATCAGGCAGGGGAAATACACCATGACCGCCAAGTCCAGGATCATTACGCGGGCGATGCTGCTCGCCTCGGCCGCGACGCTGTTCGCGGTTCCAGTTCTCGCGCAAACGGCGCCGGCTCCGGCAGCCGACGAAACGCCGCAGCAGACCGCGCCTGAGTCCAGCGCCCAGGTCGGGGACGTCGTCGTCACCGGCATCCGCGCCACCCAGCGCAGCTCCATCGCGGTGAAGCGCGATTCGGCGACGATCGTGGACGCCATCGTCAATGACGAGATCGGCTCCCAGCCGGACAACTCGGTCGGCGATACGCTGGAGCGGATCACGGGCGTCACCGCCGACCGGTTCAAGGGCAACGCCAACGAACTGTCGGTGCGCGGTCTGGGCCCGACCCTCAGCTTCTCGACCTTCAACGGCCGCGAGGTCTCCACCGCCGGGCCGGACCGCTCGGTGGCCTTCCAGCAGTTCCCGTCCGAGCTCGTGAATGGCGTCCTGGTCTACAAGACCCAGCAGGCCGATTTCCCCGAGGGCGGCATCGCCGGCGTCATCGACCTGCGCTCGATCCGTCCGCTGGACGCCCGGCCGCGCATCCAGGCCGAATACCGTGGCGTCTACCAGGAGAAGGACGCCGCCGTGCCAGGCCGCGACGGTCTCGGCTACCGCGCCAACATCTCGGTGACCAACCGCTGGCGCGATACCAGCATCGGCGACATCGGGGTGAGCCTCGGCTACCAGCACCAGGACCAGGCCTCGCCCGAGGACTATTACACCACCAACTCCGCCTTCATTCCCTGCAACACGGCGGCGGTGAATCCGAACCTGATCACGGGGACGGCAGCGCAGCAGACGGCCGCGGGCTCCAGCTTCAACTGCGCCATGCGCTCGACGCTCAGCACCGCAAACCAGGCGGGCACGACCGAGGTTCCGCTCTATTTCGCCACCACCTCGCGCGCCTTCCAGCAGAAGACGACCAGCGAGATCCGCGACGGCCTGATCGGCGCCCTGCAATGGCGGCCGAACGACCGGCTCGACTTCGCCCTGGACGCCCAGTACTCGAACCGCAGCAGCCTCGAGAACCGCAATATCCTGGCCATCACGGAAGCCGCGCGCGGCATCCAGCCGATCGCCATCGGCGGCCAGACGGGCGGGCTTGGCTACAGCCCCGGCGCCCTGATGGCTTACCGCGGCAACTCCAATATCGAGATCCAGCTGGAGGACCGGCTGCGTGAGGAAGAGTACATCGGCGGCGGCTTCGCGGCGAAGTACAGCGGCGACCGGCTGACGGTCACGACCGACCTGTCCTATTCGCAGTCGGTGCGGACTGAGCTGCAGAAGGCCACCAACATGCGCTCGTCGCGCCGGGTGGTTTATGAGCTGAGTGGCCTCGACGACGTCGTGCCGACGGTCAACTTCATCGGCTTCGATATCAACGACCCGGCCAACTTCATCACCGCGGTTCCGGCGTCCAACACCAACTATGCCCGCTATCGCCTGGTCACCGACCGGCATGACGAGATCGGGGCGGCGCGGATCGACGGGACCTACCAGCTGGGCGAAGGCTTCTTCCGCAGCGTCGCAGCCGGCGCCCGCTATTCGGAGCACCAGCGCAAGACCGACGCCAACAACAACGTCGACGTCGCCATCCCGATCGCCCGCGACGGCCTGACGGCGGCGCAGATCGTGGCCCAGGCCAACGCCAACTGCCGCGTGCCCTTCGGCTCGACCGACTTCATGAGCCAGTCGAACACCAACATCCATTCGTGGGCCCAGTTCAACAACGACTGCCTGTTCAACGCCTATACCGGCCGCGACTCCAATCCGCTTCTGACCGACTCGCGCGGTCCGGAGGACACCGACGTCACCGAGGCGATCAGCGCCGTCTATCTGATGACCACCTTCGGCTCGGAGCTGAACGGCATCCCGTTCAGCGGTAACGCCGGCCTGCGCTACGTCCACACCACGGTCGACTCGCGTGGCTATCGCTCGGCGGTGACGGTGACGCCGTCGACCGGCGGCTCGGCGGCGACCATCGTGACGGTCCCCGGCACCCTGTCGGAGATTTCGGGCTCGGGCGAATATGACTATCTGCTGCCCAGCCTGAACCTGAACTTCGACCTGAACGACCACACCAAGCTGCGCTTCGGCGCGTCCAAGGCCATTGCCCGGGTCGGCATCGAGGAGTTCAACGTCGGCATCATCCCGGTGGTCGACGCCAATGCGACCACGGTCCAGGGCGTGCTGGCCAACTCCACGACCGGTAATCCGAACCTGAAGCCGCTGGAAAGCTGGAACTTGGACACCTCGTTCGAATGGTATCCCAGCCGCGACGCCGTCTTCTCGTTCGCCACCTACTACAAGTGGATCAAGAACGCGGCCTTCGACGCGGTCCAGCCCTATACCACCTCGATCATCGCCAACGGGTCGGAAGTCACCTTCAACGCCGTGGCGCCGGCCAACGACCCCGAGACGCGCCACCTCTACGGCTTCGAGGTCACCGGCAACTACGTCTTCAGCTTCCTGCCGGGACTGTGGTCGGGTCTGGGCGCGACGGCGGGCTATAACTACGCCGAGGCGGACTTCGAATTCCCCGATCCCTCGACCGTGGCCCCCTATGTCGATCCGGCCAATCTGCGCGGCCTGTCCAAGCATAATTTCACGGGCTCGGTCTTCTGGGAAGGCGCAGGCCTGTCGCTTCGGGCCTCGTATCGCTACCGGTCCGACTATTCCAAGCCGAACTCCTCGACCAACCGCAGCGTTCGCGGCTCGGGCTATCTGAACCTGTCGGCCCAGTATGACCTGACCTCGAACATCCAGCTGAAGGCCCAGGCGCTGAACGTCACCAACGAACGGGACATCATGTACAAGCCCGGCGAGGACGCGATCACCGAGGTCAGCGAGAGCAACCCGCAGTACTATTTCGGCGTCCGCTTCCGCTATTGATCCCCACGACCCGCGACGGCTTCGCGGCCGTCGCGGGTTCGATTTTCCGGACCTGTCCTGATGCGTTTCCTCGTTTCCACCTTGGCTGTCGGGACTTTGCTGGCGTCCCAGCCGGTCGCCGCCCAAACTCCGGCAGCCGCGCCGGTCTGCGAAGGCTCCAGCGGCTATGCGGAGGCCTTCGCCGGTCGCCGTACCTTCCTGTGGCGGCCTGACTGGCTGATGTCGGTCAAGGCGCGCTACGCGACCGATGCGACCCTGCAGCCGGCCCGTGCGGCCATGCTGGCCCGCGCCGACGCCGCCCTGACGCGCGGCCCCTACACGGTGGTCGACAAGACCCAGACGCCCGCCAGCGGCGACAAGCACGACTACATGAGCATGGGGCCCTACTGGTGGCCGGATCCCTCCAAGCCGGGCGGCCGACCCTATATCCGCCGCGACGGCCATATGAACCCGGAGCGGGACACCAACGCCTTCGACCTGACCGATCTGGAGGCGATGAGCGGCGACGTTCAGGCTCTGTCGCTGGCGTACTACTTCACAGACGATGAGCGATATGCGGCCAAGGCCGCTGAATTGCTTCGGGTCTGGTTCCTGGCGCCCGAGACGAAGATGAACCCCAACCTCAACCACGGCCAGGCCGTGCCGGGTCTGGTGTCGGGGCGGGCCGAGGGTGTCATCGACACCTACCGGCTGGTGCGGGTCGTCGAGGGACTGGGGCTGCTGGATACCTCGCCCAGCCTGACCGACGCCGAGCGGGCGGGTCTGCGCGACTGGTTCGCCGACCTGGTCCACTGGATGGCGACCAGCCCGATCGGCCGCGCCGAGAAGGCGGCGACCAACAATCACGGCGTCTATTACGACATGCTGATCTCGGAGTTCGCCCTCTATGCCGGGATGGACGATGTGGCCAAGACGGTCATCGGTCGTGTCGGCGCCCAGCGTCTGACACCCCAGATCGCGGCGAACGGCAGCCTGCCGCAGGAGCTGGCCCGGACCCGGTCGCTGCACTATTCGACCTGGACCCTGACGGCGGCCTTCGACATCGCCCAGCTGGGCCAGTGCGTCGGCGTCGACCTGTGGAACTTCCAGACGGAAGACGGGCGGTCGCTGCACGCGGCCACCAACTTCGTCGCCGGCTGGGCCGGGCGGGAAGGGGAGTGGCCTTACCCCGAACTGGACAAGACCGAGACCTCGGGCCTGTACGAAGTGCTGCAGCGCGGCGCCTGGGCGTGGAGCGATCCTGTGCTGGCGGCCAAGGCGGCCCTCTATCAGGCGCGCAACGCGGATCTCGACCTGAACCTGCGCGTGCCGCCCTATGCGCCGTGAGGCGACCTCAGATGGCGGTGCGGCGCGCGATGTCCTGACGTCGGGCCTCGACGTCGGAGCGGGTGCGTTCCAGGGCGTCCATCTCGGTGGCGGTCAGCAGGCCGTCGATGACCCGGCCGAGGTGGGCGCGCATGGCGCTGCGGGCCGCGGCCGGATCGCGGGCGATCAGGGCATCCAGGATTTCGCGGTGGTCCTCGATCAGCGGGCGGACACCGACCTGGCGGGCGCGGGCCAGCATGGCGGCGCAAAGGGGCGAGCGGTAGCGCAGGTCCCACAGGTTCTCGACCACCATGACGATGGCCGCATTGCGCGTGGCCCGGGCGATGGTGGCGTGGAAGCGGCGGTCGGCGTGCTCGCCGATGGGCGTGCTGAGAGTGTTTTCGCCGACCATGTCCTTGAGGATGACCTCAAGCTCGGCCAGTTCGGCGTCAGTGATGACGCCGGCGGCCAGGGCGCAGGCCTCGCCCTCGAACAGGCGGCGCGCCTCGGTCAGTTCGAAAGCGCCGATGTCCAGCTCCGGCGCCGCGCCGCCGTCGTTCGGCGCCGCCTCGGTGACATAGATGCCCGAGCCCGGACGCGCCTCGACCAGACCCCGGATTTCCAGCGCGATCATCGCCTCGCGCACCGTCGGGCGACTGACGCCGAACTCCTCGGCCAGGTCCCGTTCGGACGGCAGGCGCGTGCCCACCAGATACTGGCCGGCGGCGATGCCTGCGGCGACCGAGGTGGCGACCTGCTGGTACAGTTTTCGGGTGTCGGCGGTGGATGTGGTCATGCCGCTTCCTTCTACGACGCCGCGAAGGGTCAGGCCAGTCTGCCGACTGAGCTGACATGTTTCCTCCCAAACTCGCGTATGATGTGACTGACATGACCGAACGCTCCCTCGCCGCAGCACCCCAGAAGGCTTCGTCGGTCTCGCCCGCCCGCATGGCCTCGCCGATCATCGATGCGAAGGTGGTGATCACCTCGCCGGGCCGGAATTTCGTCACCCTGAAGATCACCACAGCCGAGGGGACCTACGGCCTGGGCGATGCGACCCTGAACGGGCGCGAGCTGGCGGTCGCCGCCTATCTGACCGAGCACGTCTGCCCCCTGCTGATCGGCAAGGACGCGCACAGGATCGAGGACATGTGGCAGTACCTGTACCGCGGCGCCTACTGGCGTGGCGGGCCGGTCGGGATGACCGCCATCGCCGCCGTCGACGTCGCCCTGTGGGACATCAAGGCCAAGATCGCGGGTCTGCCGCTGTACCAGCTGCTGGGCGGGGCATGCCGCGACGGGGTCACGGTCTATGGTCACGCCAACGGGGCGACGATCGAGGAGACGGTGCAGGAGGCGATGCGCTATCGCGATCTTGGCTACCGCGCCATCCGGCTGCAGTCTGGGGTGCCGGGGCTGAAGAGTACCTACGGCGTGTCGCGCGACAAGATGTTCTATGAGCCCGCCGACGCCGCCCTGCCGACCGAGAACGAGTGGTCGACGCCGCGCTATCTCAGGATGGTGCCTCAGCTGTTCAAGGCGGCGCGGGCCGAGTTGGGCTGGGACATCGAGCTGTTGCACGACGTCCACCACCGGCTGACCCCGATCGAGGCCGGGCGACTGGGCAAGGATCTGGAGCCGTATCGGCCCTTCTGGCTGGAAGACGCGGTGACCGCCGAGCATCAGGCGGGTTTCCGCACCATCCGCCAGCACACAACCACGCCGCTGGCCGTGGGCGAGATCTTCTCCTCCATCTGGGACTGCAAGACCCTGATCGAGGAGGGGCTGATCGACTTCATCCGCGCCACGGTCGTGCACGCCGGCGGCCTGACCCATCTGCGCCGGATCGCGGCCCTGGCTGACCTCTATCATGTGAAGACCGGCTGCCACGGAGCGACGGACCTGTCGCCGGTGTCGATGGCGGCGGCCCTGCATTTCGGCCTGTCGACACCGAACTTCGGCATCCAGGAGTATATGCGCCATACGCCGGAGACGGACGCCGTCTTCCCGCACAACTACGGCTTCGAGGACGGGATGCTGCACCCCGGCGACGCGCCCGGCCTCGGCGTCGATCTGGACGAGGCGCTGGCCGCGCGTCATCCCTACAGCCGGGCCTATCTGCCGGTGAACCGGCTTCAGGACGGGACGATGTTCAATTGGTAGACCTGAACCGACGCGCCCTTCTGGCCGGAACCCTGGCGGGCGCCGCCGCGACTCCGGCGTTGGCGCAAACAGCCCATGAGGCCGCCGCGGCCCTGCCTCCGCCGGAGGACCCGACACCGCGCGCGGTGGTTCATTTCGCGCCCGAGCGGTTTGACGATCTCTGGTGGGAGAACGACCGGATCGCCCACCGCATCTATGGTCCGGCCCTGCAGGCGCAGGAGCCGCCGTCGGGATCGGGCGTCGACGTCTGGGGCAAGAAGACGCGCTGGCCCTTCATGCAGCGCCAGATGGCCAGTGGCAGCTATCATGTCGATCACGGCGAAGGTCTGGACTTCTATGAAGTCGGGGGCAGCCGCGGCTGCGGCGGTCTGGGCGTCTGGCATGACAACAAGCTGTGGACCTCGCGCAATTTCGCGACCTACCGGATTCTGGACACCGGCGGCGACGCGGCGCGGTTCGAGGTCGACTATGCCGCCTGGCCCGTCGATGTGATCCGCAAGGTGTCGGAGACGCGGCGGGTCGAACTGCCAATGGGGTCGAACTTCAACCGCATCACCTCGACCCTGACTTCGGACACGCCCGGGCCTCTGACCGTCGGGATCGGCATCGCGCGGCGCCGGCCCGCGACCCGGGCGAACAATATCCGCCGCGACAAGGCGAACGGTCGGCTGGACGTCTGGGGGCCCGAGGCCGCGCCGGGCTCGATCGGGATTTCGGTGCTGGTCGATCCGAAGGCGGTGGTCGGCTTCGTCGACGACTTCGACAACTATCTGATCCTGGTCGAGATCCAGCCGGCTGCGCCCTTCACCTACTACGTCGGGGCCTGCTGGGACGGGGGCGGGGACTTCGCCGGCCGCGACGACTGGTGGGCGCATGTCGAGACGCGACCGTTCGAGTTTTGACTGTCCTGAAAAAAGATAGTCAATAAAGTTGACAGTCAATCCGCTGTGGCGCATAGGGCCTCATCCCAACGCCGGAGCGTGCTGATGACCGAAGCTGCTGAAACCCCCTGGTACGACCGGATCGCCATCCCGGCCCTGCTGCGCCACGCCCGCAACACCTATGGCGAGGCCATGCGCCGGGGACTCAATGAGGCGGGCTATGACGACATCCCCGGCAACGGCCTCTACGTCATCGGCGGGCTGGCGCTGGGAGCGGGGGATGTGCCCTTGGGGCAGTTGATCCGTGAACTGAAGATCTCGAAACAGGCGGCCGGACAACTGGTCGATGCGCTGGTGCTGCGCGGCTATCTCGAGCGGACGATGGACCCGAATGACCGGCGCAAGCTGACCGTCGGCCTGACCGAGCGCGGCCGCGCGGCGGCGGCGGTCCAGACCGAGGCGCGCGAGGCCATCGACGCCCAACTGCTGGCCGCCGTGGGGCCCGACGCCGTCGCCCTGACGCGCCGCAGCCTCGCGGTCCTGATCGACATCGGTCGGGAGGACGGGCAGGATCGGGGTTGATCCCGGAGAATCCATGTCTGACACCGCCGACCTGTTCGGAGAGGCCTCAAAAGCGCCTACGGACCGCCTGTTCCTGGGTCTGTTTCCCGATGCGGCGACGGCTGCCGTCATTGCCGATCTGGGTGAGGATCTGAAGCGCAAGCATGGCCTCAAGCGGCCGGTTCATGAACCGGACCGTTTGCACATCACCCTTTTCCACCTCGGCGACTTCGCAGGCCTGCCTCAGGATCTGGTGCGCCGGACGGTCGCCGCGGCGGAAGCGATGAAGGCCGCGCCGTTCGAGGTGACTTTTGACCATGCGGCGAGCTTCTCGGGACGGCCCGGCAACCGCCCGTTCATCCTCAAGGGAAGCGAAGAGGCGCTGGCCGACCTGCAGGCCTATCGAGAAGCGCTTGGTCTGGCGCTGGCCGGGCAGGGGGTGAAGACCACGGGCGCTTTCACGCCGCATGTGACCCTGCTCTACGATGATCCCATAATCGCGCCCGACCCGATCTCGCCGGTCTCATGGACGGTGCGCGAACTGGTGCTGATCCGCAGTCATATGGGAAAGAGTATCCACGAGCCGCTCGGGCGGTGGGCGCTTAACGGCTAGTCCCGGTCCGGGGCGCCGAGCGGGAAATAGGGGCGGTATTTCCTCGCCTCCTCGACGCAGCGCGACACTGAGGGGCGGGCCAGAAGCCGGGCGCGATAGGCGGTCAGTTCGGTCAGGTCCGCCGGGATGCGCCGCGTCCAGTCGGCGTAGAACAGGGCCGGCGCCGCCGCGCAGTCGGCCATCGAGAAACTGTCGCCGACCGCCCATTCGCGCCCGGCCAGATAGCCGTTCAACCATTGATAGCTCGTGTCGAGCATCGTCTCGCAGTCCCGCACGCCATACGGATCGCGGTCGGCCTCGGGCCGGATGGCGTTGAAGACGATCCGCTGCTGCGGCGTCGAGACATAGTTGTCGAACACCCGATCCATCATCCGCACCTTGACCGCCAGCGCCGGGTCCGACGGGATCAGGGCGACGGGACCGGGATGATGGACGGCCAGATGCTCGATGATCGACGTCGCTTCGAACACCGTCCGGTCGCCGTCGACCAGCAAGGGGAAGCGCTTCAACGGCCAGAGCGCCGCCAGCTCTTCATTGGCGCCCGGCTCCTCCAGCGAGCGGTAGTCAAAGGCGATGTCGTTCTCATGGAAGGCGATCAGGGCCTTCCAGCAATAGGACGAGAAGGGGTGAGCATAGAGCTTCATGCGGCGTTTCCCTCAGGCGGCGGCCGCGGCGTCCAGGTCGGCGACCACGATCTTCCGCATCTTTAGCATGGCCTGCATGACGCGGTTGGCTTTCGCGCGGTCGGCGTCCTGCATGTAGCGAGGCAGGGCCTCCGGGATGATCTGCCAGGACAGGCCGTATTTGTCCTTGAGCCAGCCGCACTGGCTCTCGGCGCCGCCGTCGGCGGTCAGGGCGTCCCACAGCCGGTCGACCTCGGCCTGATCCTCGCACGAGACATAGAGGGACACCGCCTCGGTGAAGGGAAAGCGCGGGCCGCCGTTCAGGGCGAGGAAGCTCTGACCCGCCAGCTGGAACTCGCACATCATCGGACTGGCGCTGATGATCTTCGAATCCTCGAACAGGCCGGCGTAGAAGCGTGCGGCCTCTTCCGCCTGGCTGTCGAACCAGAGGAAGGGAGTGATCTTGTTCCGGGAAAAGCTGACGGCGGGCATGGGGCGTCCTCCTTGTCGTTGGAGGGACTGTAGATAACCGAGTGGTTAAATGCAAGGCTGGGGTGAGCCAGTGTTGCGCTCACTACACAACCTGCGATACCGCTCAGGCACGGGGCGCGAGTTGAGATTCTGGGGGGCTGATGAAGACCGTGCGGGTATTGGGCGCCTTGGCTGCTCTCCTCACTATGGGCTGTGCGGCTCCGCATCAGGCCGAGATCTCGACAGGCTATATTCTTCCAGCCTTGGGAGGATGCGGTGTGATCGGCGCGTGGAACATCGAGACGGTGTCCGCTACCAAGATCCGGTTCGAGATGCCTGTTAGTCGGAATTGGAGCGCGAGCCGGCTCGAAGTCGATTGCTCCGATCTGGCCTATGCCCAAGTTGGGATGGTTGAGTACGGTCCGGATGGGGATTGGTCTCGAACTATCCCGGTCAATAACCCGCTCAGCGACCCATCGGTCCTCCCGGTCCTGAGGCAGGTTTGCGCGATCAGTCGGAGCGAGAGCACGAAGACGTGGGGCGAATTCCACTCGATCCCCGAGTTTCGAACACAGGTCGCGCGCATGGACCCGGCCTATTTCGACGGGCAGCCGCCGTGCCAGCGTCTTCGCTTGGTCGGACCGGGGACGACCTCTCCGAACCATTGATCCGCGCTGGCATCAGTGCGCGACCTCGCCTAAGGCCTTGCGGCCTTCAGGAGAGCCTTCGATGACCGCCACGATGTACGGAATCCCCAACTGCGACACCGTCAAGAAGGCGCGCGACTGGCTGGGAGCCAATGGGACGGCATTTGAATTCCACGACTACAAGAAGGCCGGAATCGACCGGGCCTCGCTGGAGCGGTGGGTCGCCGAGCATGGCTGGGAGACGGTGCTGAACCGCGCCGGGACGACGTTCAAAAAGCTGCCGGACGCGGATCGCGTCGACCTGAACGCCGACAAGGCTATTGATCTGATGCTGGCCCAGCCGTCGATGATCAAACGGCCGGTGCTGGACCTGGGCGACCGGCGGATCGTCGGCTTCAAGCCGGACGTCTACGCGGCCGCCCTCGGTTAGGGTCTAGCCTTCGACGCTGGTCTCGGGGCGGTCGTGGCCGTCGGCGCGTTCGGTGATCCACTGGCCGGCCTTGGTCTCATATTCGATGAAGGCGGTCTCGTCGGGCGACCGCTGCTCACGCGAGGCGCGCACGGCGCCGGCGCGGGCGCTGTCGTGGTCGGGGTAGGTCTCGGAGAAGGTGTCCCCAAGCTTGTAGGCCCAGCCGCCGTCGTGTTCGACGATGCGATAGGTGACCTGGGACATGGGAAGCTCCTCGAAAAGACGTCAGGCGGCGACCGTAGCCGGTGTCGGCCGCTTGAGGAACATCAACTGTAGTGTCACCCCCACGATCAGTGTCACCAGAAGGCCGAGCTGGAAGGTGACGACCAGCGCCGCCTGCGGATTGGCCGCGATCGGATGGCCGGCGGGCAGGCGGGTCAGGGTCTCGGTCACGCTGGGCAGGAACAGGGTGAAGACGGCGGTGCTGAGCGCCACGGTCTGGATCCAGTCGCGATGCCGGCCGAGGAAGGTCGCCTTGTGCACGGTCGAGCCGACGGTCAGGGAGCCGAGGCTGAGGATGGAGATGGCTACCCCCGGTGCGTCCTTGATCACCAGAACCCCCGAGATCGCCCCGATGAACATGAAGACCAGCCAGGCCTTGCCGATCACGGCCTCGGGCGTCACCCGCCCATGCCGGATCAGCATATAGAGGGCCAGCGGCACGGCGGGCAGGCTGCCCAGGGTGTGGAACCAGCCCAGGGCCGAAAGCTGGGGCAGAAGCATCGCATTCCTCCCTTGAGGCCGCACGCCTCGAGGCCGCACGGGCGGCGTTTCAGGCGATCAGCCTTGACCGTAAGCGGACGGTTGTCGAGGTTCAGACCGGCGTTCGATGATAAATTCGACGCGACTGTCGCCGGGGTGCATCCAATGCCGCATCCGGCGCCGACTACCCTTTGAAAGCGCGGGCGATGGGCCCGGCGCGATGGGAATGAGACGATGCAACAGTTCTTCTTTTCGTTCTGGTGGCTGATCTTCCCGGTCGGCGGGATGATCTATGCGGCCTTCCAGAGCTGGCTGAAGTTCCGCCAGCAGAAGGCGATGATGGACCTGATCCGCAGCTATGCGGACAAGGGGATGGAACCGCCCGAGACCCTGCTCCGGCAACTGGACGCGCCGCTGGAGCTGGACGGCGACGAGCGGTCGGACCGGCGGCGCGAACAGTCGCCGGCCCATTACTGGTCGCTCGTCGGGCTGTTCGTGATCCTGTCCGCGGGCTTCGGCATCGGCGCCTGGATGAATATCGACCGCGACAGCGGCGCCTTCGTCATCGTCTCCATGGTCATGGCGGCTGTGGCGGTGTGGTCCCTGATCAACGCCCTGCTGTTCCGGCGGCCGCGATCCTGATCCCGGACCTGCGGGGGCAGGGGGATGAGCGGTCCTATGACGGGGGTCACCGACGGCGATCTGGCGCGGGCCGCCCGCGCCGGATCGGACGCGGCCTTCGGGCGGCTGGTCCAGCGGCATCAGTCGGTGGTGCGCGCCTTTCTGCGCCGCACGCTGGGTGGAGGCTGGGGCGAGGCGGACGATGTTGCGCAGGAGACCTTTCTGGCCGCCTGGCGCTCGATGCGGTCGTTGAAGGACCCGGAGGGCGTGCGGTCCTGGCTGCTGGGCATCGCCTGGCGTCGGGCGCAGGACCGGATCAGGAGCGCGCAACGCGGCGCGCGGCGCGACCGCGACTGGATGGATGCTCTGGAAACACCCGCCGGCGTCTCGCACACCGACCGGATGGCCATGGCGACCGCCATGGGCGAACTGGCCCCCGATGTGCGGGCCTGTGTGGCCCTGTGTCTGGCCGACGGCTTTTCCAACGCCGAGGCGGCCGAGGCTTTGGGCTTGCCGTTGGGCACGGTGAAGTCGCATGTTCTGCGCGGACGGGCGAAACTGCTGAAAGCGCTCGGAGGATCCGATGACGCCTGAACAGAAAATGGCCGCCCTGTTCGCGGCTGACGCGCCCCCGGCGCGGGACTTCGCCTTCGAGGTCCGGACGGCCCAGCGGATCGCCGCACGCCGCCTGTGGGCCCGGATCGCGGCCATGCTGCCGCTGACTGTCGCGGCGGCGGCGGGGTTGTGGGGACTACAACCCCTGTGGCCCGAGGCGGCGCGGATGCTGGATCAGGCGGAGGCGGCGACGCCGGACCTGCTGCCGGCCCTGGTGGTCGCGGGCGTGACGGGCGCGACGGCGATCTGGCTGATCCAGCTCTCGCGGCGGCTGGGACGCGCCTGACCGCTATCTGAGGCGGATCACGGCCGAGACGCCGAAATGATCCGAGGCGTATTCGCCGCCGATCGGTTCGGTGGCGAAAATCCGGGCGCTGACCGGGGCGAAGGCGCTGGCGCGGGCGAAGATGTGATCGATGACCCGGTCGGGATGACCCTTGGCCGGATTGAGCGTGGTCGCGACCGAGCCGCGCGGCAGGGCGCTGAAATAGTCCGGGCCGGTCAGGACGGCGAGGCCGCTGTCTTCCTGCGCCGCATTGAAATCGCCCATCACCACCAGAGGCGTTCCGTCGTGAGGCAGCCAGTCCAGCAGGTCGGCGATCTGGCGCGCGCGTACGGGGCCTGCGTCGTTCTGCCAGGCCAGATGGGTGACGACCACGTCGATCGGGGCCCGGCCCTTGATCACCCGCAGCCGGACGGCGGTGCGATAATCGTCCAGCGGCTCCAGCTTCTTCCAGTCGCCGGCGACGATCGGCAGACGGGTCAGGACGGCGTTGCCGTAGCGGCGCGGTTTGGATTCGTCGTCGACCGAATGGAAGATCCACTGATAGCCGAGCGCCTCGGCGATGGTCTTCGCCTGGTTGGGCAGGCCGACGGCGGCGTCCTGGAGCACCTCTTCAAGCGCGATCACATCGGCGTCCTGCGCGCGCAGAGATTCGACGATCAGCGGCAGTCGGGCGGCCCAGTCGCCCTGGTTGTGCCAGATGTTGAAGGTCGCCAGCGTCAGGACCGTCTCCGCGCCGCCGGCCGGGGCCGTGACACAGGCGGCGGTCAGCGAGGCGAGGGGCAGGGCGGTCATCCCGGCCAGCAGGCTGCGACGGTGCATCAGGCGATCCTCCTTCGAGGCGGCCGGTTTAGGCCTGTCGGCCGCCTTACGAAAGTTTCACGTCGAAAGGCGCATCCGTACGACGTCCCTGGCGCCTCTTGTTATCAGAAGGCCGGGACATCAGGCTCCGGTCGCCAGTTTGAAACAGGGGTAACACCATGGACATGACACCCATTCTGATCGTCTTCACGATCTTCGCCGCCATCACCGCCATCGTTCTCGGCCCGGGCTACTTCAAGAGCCGCGAACGCCGCGAGCTGCAGGCCACGGTCCGCGCCGCCATCGACAAGGGTCAGCCCCTGCCGCCGGAAGTCATCGAGGCCATGGGCCGTGAGGCCACCAAGAATGTCCCGTCGCGCACCCGCGACATCCGCCGGGGAATCATCTGGCTGGCCGTCGGCATCGGCATCGCCGCCTTCGGTCTGGTCGGCGAACTGGGCTGGAGCCACGACGGCTGGGACGGCGGCCCCGTGCACTTCGGCAGCGGCCTGTTCGGTCTCGCCTGCATCCCGACCACCATCGGTCTGGCCTTCATCGTCCTGAGCTTCTTCAACAAGAACAAGGACTGAGAGCCGGTCACGACAGGGGGAAACTGTAATGACCAAGTCCCTGATGGACTTCCATGACGTGGAGCTCGCCGCCCTCGCGGCGGCGGGCGGGCGACGGGAGTTCGGCGAGCTGGTGCGTCGGCACAGCTCCGCCGTCCGGGCCCTGCTGCGTCGCATGGGAGCCCAGGCCGCAGAGGCCGACGACGTGGCCCAGGACGCCTTCCTGACCGCCTTCCAGCGGTGCTCCGAGTTTCGGGGTGAGGGCACCTTCGCCGCCTGGGTCAAGCGGATCGCCGCGCGGCTCTATCTGAAGCGGAAGTCGAAGGACGCCCGCTATGTCTCGGAAATCGAGACGGAAGAGGCCGCGCCCACGATCGATACGCCCGGACTGGTCGACCTCGACGAGGCGCTCAAGTCGCTGAACGAGACGGAACGGCTGTGCGTTTCCCTTTGTCACGGAGCGGGCATGTCCCACCCGGAAATCGCGGCCGCCATGAATCTGCCGCTTGGTACGGTGAAATCTCATGTCAAACGTGGTCTGGATAAACTCCGCGCCCGGCTTCGGCCGGAACCGCCACTCTCAGGGAGGGCTTCGCATGTCGGTTGATGAGTTCGATCCCGATATCGAGCGGCTGTTCGCGCGCACTCCGCAGATGGCCGATGCGCCGCTGTTCGTCGCCGATGTGGAGGCCAAACTGGCTTCGAGCTCGCGCGTCCGGACCCTGGCCCTGACGCTGGCGGGACTGGCCGGCGGCGCCGTGGCCCTCAATCAGGCCATGCACGTCAATATCAACTTCGCCTCGAACGAGGCTCCGATCGCTGGCCGGGCGTTGGGACAGGGCCTGCAGGCCGCCAGCGCCGGAACCCAGAACGCGGTCCAGTCGCTGCTTGACCAGATCGGCCTTGCGAATGTGTCGCTTGGGTCGATGAGCGGAATGCAGCTATTCTGGATCGCGACGGGAGCGTTGATCGCGCTGGCCGCCGCCGGTGTGATGAAACTGTCCCAGGAAGCGTAAGGTCCATGTCGAGCCAGAAGCAGGAAACGGTCCGCCGTCTCGCCGCCCCGGACATCATGAAGCGGAAAGGCGGCGAGCCTATCGTCTGTCTGACCGCCTATGACGCGCCGACCGCGGCGCTTCTGGACGAGCATTGCGACCTGCTGCTGGTGGGCGACAGTGTCGGCATGGTGGTGCACGGGCTGCCCAACACCGTCGGCGTGACGATGGAAATGATGATCCTGCACGGCCAGGCGGTCATGCGCGGTTCGAAGAAGGCGATGGTCGTCGTCGACATGCCCTTCGGCTCCTACGAAGGCGGCAAGGAAGTCGCCTACGAGAACTGCGCCCGGATGATGAAAGAGACCGGGGCGCAGGGCGTGAAGCTGGAAAGCGGCCCCACGGTGCCGGAAACCATCGCCTATCTGGTCCAGCGCGGCATTCCGGTCATGGGCCACGTCGGCCTGAGGCCCCAGGCCGTGCTGACCGAAGGCGCCTTCAAGGCCAAGGGCAAGACGGACGACGAGCGGCTGCGGGTCATCGCCGAGGCCGAGGCTACGGCAGACGCAGGCGCTTTCGCCATCGTCATCGAGGGCACGGCCGAGGGCGTCGCGCGCGAGATCACCGAACTCGTCGACAAGCCGACGGTGGGAATCGGCGCCTCCTCGGCCTGCGACGGTCAGATACTGGTGACCAACGACATGCTCGGCATGTTCGACTGGACGCCCAAATTCGTCCGGAAGTACGCCGATCTGCGCGCGGAAATCGACCGGGCGGCCGCAAGTTACGCTTCTGACGTCAAAGCCCGCCGTTTTCCTGCCGAAGTCGAGACCTACTTCTCCAAAAAGCCGGCTTCGCAATAACACGCTTCTGTTGAGACGCGTTGCGGGAGCGACGTTGACCCACTAGGGTCCGCGCGGTTTTGCCGATTAGCTTTCTGGGGCGACTTTTCCGTGGTTGATGTCTTCGAGCAGGTCGAGGAGGAGCTTCGCTCCGATCGATACAAGCGCCTTTTCCTGACCTGGGGTCCGATCGTCGGCGGCGTCCTGCTGCTGGCCCTGATCGGCGCGCTGGGTTGGTGGGGCTGGGATTCGTGGCAGAACTCCAAGGCGGACAAGGCCTCGGTGGCCTATGATCGCGGTCTCGAATCCCTGCAGGCGGGCAATGTCGCCGGCGCCGGCGCGGCCTTCCTGGAAGCCCAGAAGGAAGGCAACGGGGCCTACAAGGCTCTCGCCCTGCAGCAACGCGCGGGCCTGGCCGTCCAGGCCAACAACCTGACCCAGGCCGTCGAACTGTTCGACGAGGCCGCCAAGGCCTCGGGCGATCCGATCCTGAAGGACACCGCCGCCTACAAGGCCGCCCTGATCATCCTGGACACCGGCACGACTGAAGACGCGATCAAGCGCCTGACGCCGCTGGCCGCCGAAGGCCGTCCGATGCGCCCGTTCGCCCAGGAGGCCCTGGCCCTGGCCAATCTGCAGGCCGGCAAGCCCGCCGACGCCCGCGTGCTGTGTGTCCAGCTGACCCTCGGTCAGGACGTGCCCGACTCGGTCCGTCAGATGGCCCAACAGTGCATCGACGCCGTCGACACCGGCGCGGCCTCGAACATCAACGACATCATCAAGGCCCAGAAGGCCCTCCCGCCGGTCACCGTGCCGTCGGCCCAGGCCCTGGCTGGCGCTCAACCCCAGGCGGCCGCTCCGGCCGCCGCACAATGACGGATCGCGCCTTGAAGACGACGCACATGACCCGCGCCCTGAAGATCGCCCTTATCGGTGGTCTGGCCGTGACCGCCGCCTCCTGCGCCGCCCAGCGCGAGATGCTGCCTTTCGGCCTCGGCGGCAAGAAGGCGAACACCGCCGTCGCCACCGCCGGACAACGGGTCTCGGTGCTGGAGTTCGAACAGCAGCTGGCCCCGTCCGCCGCCCTGTCGGGCCGCGACTTCTTCCTTCCGGGCCCGCAGGCCGCCACCGCCTGGCCGCTGCCGGGCGGCACGCCCGAAAACTCGGTCGAACATGTCATCGCCGCGGCTGACTTCACCGTCGCCTGGAAGCGCGATATCGGCGCCGGTTCGGGCAAGACCCGCCAGATCATGGCCCCGGTCGTCGCCGACGGCGGCAAGGTCTTCGTCCTGGACGGCGAGTCCACGGTGACGGCCGTCGATGCGGCCTCGGGCGAGATCCTGTGGAAGCATAACGTCAGGCCGGAAGGCCGCGAACGCGGCGACGGCATCCTGGGCTTCAACATCCGGCCCGGCAGCTCGTCCCTGACCGGCGGCTTCGGCGGCGGCGTCGCCGTGGCCGGCGGCAAGGTCTTCGTGTCCTCGGGTTACCGCACCATGTCGGCGCTGGACGCCGCCACCGGCGCCGTGGCCTGGACCGTGCCCGTCGACAGCCCGATCCACGGGGCCCCGACGGTGTCGGGTTCGCGCGTCTTTGTCATCGACATCGACAACCAGATCATCGCCTTCAACACCGCCAACGGTCAGCAGGAATGGTCCTATCGGGGCATCACCGAGCCGGCCCGGATCATGCGCGCCTCCTCTCCGGCGGTGGTCGGTGACACGGTCATCGCTCCGTTCTCGTCCGGTGAAGTGGTCGCCCTGCGCGCCTCCAACGGCCAGGCCGTCTGGAATCAGGTCCTGTCGCGCACCAGCCGCATCAGCGCCCTGTCCGAGATCCGCGACATCGCGGGCCGTCCGGTGGTTTCGCGCGGCTTCGTCTATGCGGTCAGCCACTCGGGCGTGATGCAGTCGATGGATATCCGCTCGGGCCAGCCGAAGTGGACCCTGCCGGTCTCCGGCGTGAACGCGCCCCTGCCGACCGGCGACGTCGTCTATGTCGTGTCCAAGTCCGGTGAACTGACCGTGATCAATCGCGATACGGGCGCCGTCTACTGGACCAGGGACCTGAACGTCGGGCGCGTGCGCAAGGAAGGCGGCGTCTTCGGCTTCTGGGATCACACCGTGCGCCCTGACTGGTCGGGCCCGATCCTGGCCTCCAACCGCCTGGTTCTGGTCAATTCCGACGGCGACGCCGTGGCGTTCAATCCCAAGACCGGGGAGCAGACCGCCTCGATCAAGCTGGGCGCCGCGGCCTATGTCGCTCCCGCCGCCTACAACGGCGCACTCTATGTCCTGAACGACAAGGGCCAGCTGGTCTGCATTCGCTAGGAACCTTTCGAGGCTCCACTGTTTCACTTCTTCGGGCGGAGGCGCTGACGCTTCCGCCCGAAACACGTTAGAAGGCCAGTCATGGCATTAAAGGTCGCCATCGTTGGCCGCCCCAATGTGGGCAAATCGACCCTGTTCAACAGGCTCGTCGGAAAGCGCCTGGCGCTGGTCGACGATCGCCCGGGTGTGACCCGCGACCGTCGCTATGCGGACGGCAATATCGGCGACATGGACCTGACCCTGATCGACACCGCCGGTTATGAGGACGTCACCGACGACAGCCTCGAATCGCGGATGCGCGAACAGACCGAGGCGGCGCTGGAAGACGGCGACGTCATCCTGTTCATGATGGACGCCCGCGAGGGCGTAACCTCGCTGGACGAGATCTTCGCCGAGCGCCTTCGCAAGCAGGACAAGCCGGTCATCCTTCTGGCCAACAAGTCCGAAAGCCGGGAATCCGGCGGCGGCGTGGGCGAAGCCTATGGCCTCGGTTTCGGCGAGCCGGTCGCCATTTCGGCCGAGCACGGGGAGGGGATGGCCGACCTCTACGCCGCCCTCGTCACCGCCAGCGCCGACATCTTCATTGAAGAGATCGACGAGCCCGACAAGCCGATCCGCATCGCCATCATCGGCCGCCCTAACGCCGGCAAGTCGACTCTGATCAACCGCCTGATCGGCGAGGACCGCCTGCTGACCGGCCCCGAGGCCGGGATCACCCGCGATTCCATCTCGGTCGACTGGGAATACGAGGGCCAGAACATCCGTCTGGTCGACACCGCCGGGATGCGCCGCAAGGCCCGGGTGCAGGAGAAGCTGGAGAAGCTGTCGGTCGCCGACACCATCCGCGCCATCACCTTCGCCGAGGTGGTGGTCATGGTGATGGACAAGGACAACGCCTTCGACGTCCAGGACCTGCAGCTGGCCGATCTGGTCGAGCGCGAGGGCCGGGCCCTCGTCTATGTCGCCTCCAAGTGGGATCTGGAAGAGAACCCGCAAGCCCGTATGGCCGAGCTGAAGCGACTGGCGGACGACAAACTGCCCCAGCTGAAGGGTTCGCCCTTCGTCGCCCTGTCGGCCCATTCGGGACGTGGCGTCGAGCGGCTGATGCCGGCGGTGCTCAAGGCGCACGAGACCTGGTCGGTCAAGGTCAAGACCAAGGACCTCAACGACTGGCTGTCCATGGCCACCCAGAGGCACCCGCCGCCCGCCGTGGACGGCAAGCGCATCAAGACCAAATACATGGCCCAGACCAAGGCCCGGCCGCCGACCTTCGTGCTGTTCGCCAGCCGGGGCGGCAATCTGCCGGACCACTATCTGCGCTATCTGACCAACTCGATCCGCGAAAGTTTCGATCTGCCCGGCGTGCCGATCCGGCTGACCGTCAAGGGCGGTTCGGAGAACCCCTATGCGGCGGGCGGCGCCAAGTCGGGCCCCGAGCGCTACAAGGGCGACGCCAAGACCGCGCCGCGCAAGGTGCGCAAGAAGGAAGAGGAGGAGTCCCGTCTGCCCGGCAAGGCGCTGGAGCAGAAGAAGACCCGCGTCGCCAAGCCGCGCGTCATCAGCGGGGTGAAGGCGTCCTCGTCCAAGAAGGCCGGCTCGTCGGTCGCGATCCAGAAGGGCGCGCGCGGCGGGGCGAGGCAGGTCTCGCGTTCGGGCCGTATCCGAACGGGCCAGAAGCACGCGCCGAAGAAGTAGGGGCTGACATGATTCCGATCGTCGCTGCGATACTGCTGTCCGGCCAGGCGATCGAGGATTTGCCGGCCGACTGTTCAAAGGCGATGACGACCCCGGAGATCAACGCCTGCGGCTTGCTGGACGGCCAGCGTGAGACGGCGCGGATGGAGCGTTATCTCGCTGCTGCGGAAACGCGGGCGCGGGATCTGGATAAGGCCTCCGAGTCCGATCGGCAGCGGTCACATCTGGAGGTCTATCTTCAAACCAGTCAGAAGGCCTGGGAGGCTTACGCCGCTATCGTCTGTGACGGCGTCTACGACCAGTGGAAGGGCGGGACGATCCGCAACGCCATGTATCTGGGCTGCCAGACGGAGATGACGCGCGAGCGGACCCGCGTGATCTGGCGGGACTATCTGACCTACGCCGACTCCACGCCTCCGATCCTGCCGGAGCCGACCGATCCGGCCACGGATGCGCCCTCGACCAACGAGTGATTCAGGCTTCACCTTGCGGTTGACCACTGTTCAACCGTCGGCAAGATGAGCCGGTCAGTGGAGGGCTTATGGGTATCTCGTCGGGTTTGATCGCGGTCGCGTTTCTGGCGGCCGGGTGGCAAGAGGCTGGGCCACCGCCGCCGGCCTGTGTCGCACCGCAGGTTCCTCCGGTCGAACGGACGGTGAAGCCCACGCGTCCCGTGACGCCGTCGTGCGTGAATGAGGCGACCCATCGCCATACCTGCAGCAACCGGGTGATCAACGCCTATGAGGCGGCGATGGACGCCTATGGCGTGGCTTTCGATACCTATATCGCGACAATCAACGCCTATGTGCAGAAGCTCAGCGTCTATGCCCAGGCCGCCAACGACTATGGCCAGTGCGAGCAGAAGATCGTGGTGCCGACGCGGATCATCGAGCCCTGACGCTCATTCGGCGAAGGTCACATAGCCTTCGGGCGAGATCGGCCAGGCGGGGTTGAAGGCGATTTCCCAGGCGTGGCCGTCGGGGTCGGCGACATAGCCGTTGATCCCGCCCTGGGGCGGCTCTTCGGCCGCGCGCAGAATCCGACCGCCCGCTGCCGCCAGCCGGTCCATCAGTGGCGCGACGGCGTCCTTCCCGCCGACGTTGTGGGCCAAGGCGAAATCGCCTGACGTATTGGCCACAGGCCGCGCCGAATCCTTCGCCAGGGCCGTTCGGAGCCAGGTTCCCAGGACGAAGCCGTTCATCTGGTAGAAGACGACCTCACCATTGTCGAAAACGGGCGTCCAGCCGAAGCCCCCGGCGTAGAACCGCTTGGACCGGGCCACGTCGTCGATCCCGAGCGTGACGACAGACATCTGTTGTTGCACGGCTTCTCTCCCTTGAGCCCGATCAACGGGTGGATCAGCGCGCCTGTTCCCGCGCAAGAGCCGGCGTTTCGGGAACGATCCGCCCGCCCGCCCAACGGTCTTCGCCGCGTCATCGGCTTATGACGGAATAGCCATCGACCTGTGTTCGAAGTGAAGTCTGACCGCCCTAGGAGCGCCTTGTTGCACTGCACCAAGAAGGGGGCTTCTCATGCGCAATTTCCATTCGGTCCGTGGCTTCGCGGCCGGTCTTCTGGCCACCAGCGCCCTGTGCGCACCGGGTCTGGCCTTCGCCCAGCAGGTGGCGCCGACGCAGGACGCCGAGGCCTCCCAGGTCGATGAGATCGTGGTCACCGGCCAGCGCGCCGCCGTCCGCGCCGCCATCGCCGTCAAGCGCGCCGAGTTCGAGGTCATGGACGCCGTGTCGTCCGATGACATCGGCAAGCTTCCCGACCACAACACCGCCGCCGCCCTGCGCCGTATCCCGGGTGTCTCGGTGCAGGAAGACCAGGGCGAGCCACGTTACCCGGTCCTGCGCGGCCTGACCTCGACCTACAACCGCACCACCATCGACGGCGCCATCGTCGCCTCGGTCGACGAGAGCGCCCGCACCGTGCCGCTGGACATCGTTCCCTCGGTCATGGCCGGCCGGGTTGAGGTCATCAAGACGGTGACGCCCGAAAACGACGGCAACGCCATCGGCGGCGTCATCAACATCACCACCCGCAGCGCCCTGGACGTGGGCCGGCCCTTCTTCAACGGCATGGCCTCCTACGGCGTCTATGAGCAGCACGGCGACGTCCGCAACGACGATCCGTCCTACCGCCTCAGCTTCGCAACCGGCACGACCTTCGGCGCCAATGACGAATGGGGCGTGGTCGTCGGCGCCAGCCACGAACAGCTGGACTACGACATCCCGCAGATGGAGGTCGCCGACCCCTCGGTGCGCGAATACACCGCCGCCGGCGCCCCGACGACCTCAGGCGCCACGAACGGCAACGGCATCCAGGTGCCTACCCAGGCGCGCCTGTTCTGGTACAACAACACCAAGACCCGCGACGGCGTGAACGGCAAGATCGAGTGGCGTCCGAACGCCTCCTTCCACTGGGAGGCCTCGGGCCTGTGGGCCCATATGGAGGACGACGAGGAGCGGATCGAATACCGCATCGAGCCCGTCGGCAACGTCACCAACCAGACCGCCACCAGCGGCACCTTCGCCAGCGGTCGGGGCATCATCGGCCTGAATCAGCCGATCACCAAGCGTGAGATCAGCCTGGCCCGTACCGCCTTCCAGTGGGATGCGACCGACCAGTGGGCGATCGACGGCTCGCTGGTCTATTCGCACGCCAAGATGGAGCAGCCGAACACCTCGGTGACCTTCACCACCCGCGACGCCCAGGCCGCCAACTACGGTTTCAGCTATGACACCTCGGGCTTCTTCCCGGTGTTCACGCCGCGCACGACGGGCCTGACGACCGCCTCGAACTACTTCCTGACCCAGTACCGCGACACCTTGGTCCAGTCGTTCGAGAACACCACCCAGGTCAATCTGAACGCCGCCTTCGACGACGGCGGCGCCGACCGCAACCTGAAGGCCAAATTCGGTCTGGCTCTGCGCACCAGCGACCGCGACTATCAGAACGCCCGCACCGACTACGCCAACACAGCCTTCAACTTCGACTCGGTCGACCGTCCCGGCCCGACCGAGCTGATCCACGGTAATCTGGTCTGGGCCCGGATCGACGTCGCCTCGACCTACGACTACTTCAACGCCAACCGGACCTCATTCACCACCTCGGTGGCGGCGCGGACCGGCGACTATGATGTGAGCGAGGATGTCTCGGCCGGTTTCGGTCAGGCCAGCTACCGGATGGGCAATCTGACCATCCTCGGCGGCGTGCGCTACGAAAAGACCGAGGTGGAATCGCACGCAACCCAAGTCAAGACCACAGCGGCGATACCAGCCACCCCGACCACTCCGGCCGTTCCAGCCTCCACCACGGTCACTCCGGTCTCGAACGCAGGTGACTACGACAACTGGCTGCCGAGCGTTCACGTTCGCTGGGATGTGCTGGACAACGTTACCGTCCGCGCCGCCTGGACCAACACCATCGGCCGCCCTAACTACGCGTCGTTGGCCGGGGCCGAAAACGTGTCCGTGAACGGTGGAATCTACACCATGTCGCGCGGTAACCCGAACCTGCAGCCGCGCGAGAGCGAGGGTTTCGACCTGTCGCTGGAGTACTATCCGACCGACGGTCTGATCTCGGTGGCGGTCTTCTCCAAGGACATCAAGAACGAGATCTTCACCTCGACGTCGCAGGAGCAGATCGAGATCGACGGGCTGGTCCGCGATGTGACCGTGTCGACGCCACGCAACGCCAGCGGCGCCACCATTCGCGGTATCGAACTAGCCTTCCAGCAGGAGCTGTCCATGCTGCCGGCGCCGTTCGACGGCTTCGGCGTCAGCGCCAACGCCACCTTCCTGGACACCGACTTCGTTTTCATGACCAACAACGGCACGGTGGAGCGTCACCACTCCCTGTTCCTGCAGCCCGGCACGACGACGAACGAGTCGATCTACTACCAACGCGGTCCGTTCGAGGCGAAGATCTCGCACAACTACATCGGCGGCTTCCTGGAGACGGTGAACGACACCATTCCCAACGCCGACCAGTTCTGGAAGGGCCGCCACCTGTACGACGCCTCGGTCAGCTGGCGCACCGACCGCGGCGTCACCGTCTTCTTCGAGGCCCAGAACCTGTCGAACTCGGACCGCCAGGAAAACACCGGGCCGGGCGAGCGCTACCTGCAGGAATCGGCGGAATATGGCCGGACCTTCTGGGTCGGTCTGTCGGCCGCCTTCTGAGGAAACGGACGATGATCGCTTCGGCCCTTTTCGCCCTGGTCCTGTCGGGAGCCGTGCAAGCGGCTCCCACGCCTGCAGCTCCGGAACATCCTCCCATCCCGCTAGAGGGACAGGCGGAGACCCTGCGCCGTTATGACGCCCACGCCAGTCAGGGCGTCGCCGTGGGGCCGAACGACGTCTATGCCGTGTCGAACTTCACCCTGGCCCGTTTCGACAAGACCACGGGCGAGAAGAAGGCCGAGTGGGTGGGGGAGCGTAGCCGCTACCCCCACATCAACTCCTGCACCCTGATCGCGGTGGAGCGGGTCCAGCAGCTGGTCTGCGCCAGCTCCAATTATCCGGCCGTGCCGCACGTTTCGACGGTGGAGTTTTTCGACCCGGTCGACCTGCATCACATCCGCAGCGTGGCTCTGGGCCTCGGGACCGGTTCGGTGACCTGGGTGGAGCGGCACGACGGCTTCTGGTGGGCCATGTTCGCCAACTATGACGGCCGGGGCGGCGAGGCTCCGCGCGACCATCGCCACACGACTCTGGTCAAGTTCGACGACCAGTGGCGGCGGCTGGAGGCCTGGGCCCTGCCGGCCTCCATCCTTGAGCGGATCGCGCCGATGAGCATTTCGGGCGGCGGTTGGGGACCGGACGGGCGGTTGTATCTCAGCGGCCATGATCTGCCGGAGCTCTATGTCGTCGCCATCCCGAACGGCGGCGGCGTGCTGGAGCACGTCGAGACATACGGCATGGAGGCCGAGGGTCAGGCCATCGACTGGGACGAGAGCACGCCGGGCATGCTGTACGGCATCACCCGGTCAAGCCGCGAGATCCTGGCCATGCGGGTTCCGCTGCGCTGATCAGCGCCTGCCCAGCCGGGCGAGGACCGCGTCGCGGTAGCTGCGGCTGATCACCAGTTCGGCGCCGCTGTCGAGGGTGGCGCGCCAGGCGCCGTCGGCCAGCGGGCGCAGCTCGGCGACGTGGGCCAGGTTGATCAGGGTCGAGCGGTGGGCGCGGGCGAAGCCGGCGGGCGCCAGCCGCGCCTCCAGCTGCTGCAGGGGCTCGCGGAGCAGGCCTTCCTGATCGCGCCAGTGGACCACGGCGTAGTTGCCGGCAGAGGACACCCATTCGATGTCGGCGGGCAGGACCGGCGCGCGGCCGCGTCCTACCGAGACGATCAGGGGCGTGGGCGCGTCGGGTGCGTGGGCGGCAATGGCCTGTTCGCTGCGGACAGCGTCGAGCGCGCGCCTGAGGCTTTCCATCTCGCGCCGTTGAAGGTCCGTGCGCCGCCACCAGGCCGCGGCCAGCCCGGCCGCGACGACGGCGGTGTAGAGCAGGATGGCGACCGGCAGACGGTCGATGGCGCGGTTCAGCACCTCACCGAACGACCAGTCCGCGCCGCGCATAGCCCTATCGACAGCGGTCGCGGTCAAAGCGGCGAGGGGCACGATGGGAATGGCGAGGACCGTCAGGACTCCCATTGTCCGTGGCTGATCGCCCATCAGCTTCAGGATCGCCCAGACCATCAGCCCGACCGCGACCCAGGGCGAGAACAGCAGGGCCGCCCAACCGGTGGACGCCGCCAAGCCGAGACCGAAGTCGCGCCTGAGGAACCAGGCCGCCGAGACCGTCGTCGCCCCATAGCTATAGGCCGCGAAGGCGCCCAGCAGGACCGCGAAGGGCAGGCGCAATCTCATGCCGGAACGGGGGCCCGGCGCTTGCGGACCAGCAGGGTGACCAGCCAGATCAGACTCAACGACTGCAGGACGACCGTCGGCCAAAGGGCGCTCCAGGGCGAGGGGACGAAGGTCAGGAAGTTGCCGGCGAACGCCGACCAGACCGCACTATAGGCGCCCAGCATCTTCCAGAGATGCTCATAGGTCCACAGCTCCGGGCTGAAGGGCCAGTCCAGAGGTCGCGCGAACCGCCACAGGTCCCAGCCACCCAGCGACAGCGACCCATAGGCCAGGGCAATCAGGATCTGGGGCGGCGCGTCGCCTCGACCCGTAAGGGCCAACCAGATGGTGAGACAGCCGATGCCGACGGCGCCGAGCGTGGCGACCCAGTCGATCGGACGGGCGCGGTCGGTGGCGCGCAGGTCCGGCCGCTTGCGCCCCAGCACGCGCAGTCCGGAGAACAGCCCCAGCGACGCCGCCGAAGACAGGGCGAGGAAATAGGCGTTGGGCCTCAGCGCCGTCATGCCCCAGGCGCAGACCAGAAGCGTGGTCATCAGCACTGCGAACACCCGGCCCGACAGCCGATGCAGCCGCGAGCCCTTGCGGGTGAGGATCGGCATGACGCCGATCAGGACGGCGCAGAAGCCGGTGCTGATGTGGACGATCAGGAGCGGGAGGAAAGGATCGGGAAAGGTCATGCCCGACCCGTGCGGCGTCGCCCCGCGTTCGCCCAGTCCGAAGGGACGAACGGCGGCTCTCCGGGACGAAGGTCGCCCTAGACCAAGGCCTCGCCCGAAATGCCCTCGCGCCATTCCTTGAACGACACGGTCAGGGGCGGGGTCAGGTCGGCGCGGGCCAGTTCGACGATCAGGGGGGCGAGCTCCGACGGATGGGGCACGGTCTCGGGGTCTTCGCCGGGGAAGGCCTGCCCACGCATGGCGGTGCGCATCCGGCCGGGGTCGAGGACGGAGACCCGCATCGGGGTGGATTCGATCTCGTCGGCCCAGGCCTTCATCATCGCCTCGGCGCCGGCCTTGGTCGCGGCATAGGCGCCCCAGAAGGCGCGGGGGGTGGTGGCGAGGCTGGAGGTCAGGTGGATCACCCGTCCGGCGTCCGACAGGCGCAGCAGGGGCTCCAGCGAGCGGATCAGGCGGAAGACCGAGGTGAAGTTGGTCTTCTCGATCTTGGCCCAGCCGCGCGGGTCGAGATGGGCCACGGGCGTCAGGCCGGCGGCGCCGAGGGTGGCCGCGGCGTTGACCCAGATATCCAGCTTGCCGAAGCGCTCGAAAATGGCGCCGCCCAGCCGGTCGATGCCGCCGCCGTCGACCAGATCGAACGGAACGAGGGTCGCGTGCCTGCCGGTCTCGCGGAAGATGTGGTCGTCCAGCTCCTCCAGCCCCCCTTGGGTCCGGGCCGTGGCCACCACGTGGGCGCCGGCGCAGGCGAGGGCGAGCGCGCTCTCGTAACCGATCCCGCGCGAAGCCCCCACGACGAGGGCGATGCGGTCTTTCAGAGGCTGGGCAGAAGTCATGGCGCGCTGATAGCGCGGCGGCGCTTCAGGCGAAAGTCAGAACCCCGGCCCGGGCTGCCACAGGCTGAAGCTGAAGCCCTGGTCGTCGCAGACGGTGCAGGACAGGCCGGTGGCGCTTTCGGCCGGGATCGCGGCCTTGCCGCCCAGTTCGATGACGCGGGCGCAGGCCGCCGTGATGTCCGGAACCTTGAAGTAAAGGTTGGTCTCGCTGGCCGGGTGCTCAGCCTTCACGAAGCCGAACGCCGGATCGCTGTCGGCGACATGGGCATAGGTCGACTTGGAGGCGTCCTCGTCGAAGGTCCAGCCGAACAAGCCGCTGTAGAAGGCCTTGGCCTTGCCGATGTCGGCGGTGTCGAGCGTGAAATAGCCGAGCTGAACCTGCGCCATGATCGTCCTGTGCTTAAGCTTGCCCGGCTTAAGCGCTCACCAGCAGCGAAAGTTGCCGACCGACGGCGTCGCGGCCGCCTTCCTCGATTTCCCGGTCCACCAGACGGGTGGGGTAGTCGCCGGTGAAATAGTGGTCGGTGAACTGCGGGGTCTGGCTGTTGCGGCCGGTCTCACCCATGGCCTTGTAGAGGCCGTCGACGGACAGGAAACCGAGCGAGTCGACCTCCAGCATCTCGCGCATCTCTTCCATGGTCTTGTTGGCGGCGATCAGCTGGTCGCGTTCCGGCATGTCGATGCCGTAGAAGTCGGGCCACAGGATCGGCGGGCTGGCCGAGCGCAGATGGACCTCGGTCGCCCCGGCCTCGCGCACCGCACGGACCAGCTTCACCGAGGTGGTGCCGCGCACGATCGAGTCGTCGATCAGGACGACGCGCTTGCCCTCGATCACGGCCCGGTTGGGGCTGTGCTTCATGGCGACGCCCTTCTGGCGTGCGCCCTGGCTGGGCTGGATGAAGGTGCGGCCCAGATAGTGGCTGCGGATGATGCCCATCTCGTAGGGGATGCCGCTGGCCTGGGCGTAACCCAGAGCGGCGGGCACGCCGGAGTCGGGCACCGGCACCACGACGTCGGCGTCGATCGGGAACTCGCGTGCGAGGCCTTCGCCCATGCGCTTGCGCACGCCGTAGACCGAGCGGCCGTTCACGACGCTGTCGGGGCGCGAGAAGTAGACGTATTCGAACAGGCAGGGGCGCGCGGCCCGGGCCGGGAAGGGCTTGATCGAGCGCAGGCCCTCATGGTCGATCACGATGACCTCGCCATGCTCGACGTCGCGCACGAAGGTCGCGCCGATGGTGTCCAGCGCACAGGTCTCGGAGGCCAGCACCCAGGCCTCGCCGATCTGGCCCAGCACCAGCGGGCGGATGCCCAGCGGGTCGCGGGCGCCGATCATCTTGGTGCGGGTCTGGGCGACGAGAGCGTAGCCGCCCTCGATGCGCGCCAGGGCGTCGATGAAGCGGTCGACGATCTTGGCCTTACGGCTGCGGGCGATCAGGTGGAGGATGACCTCGGAGTCCGAGGTGGACTGGAAGATCGAGCCCTCGCCGACCAGCTGGTTCCGCAGATAGTGGAAATTGGTCAGGTTGCCGTTGTGGGCGATGGCAATGCCGCCCTGGTCCAGGTCGGCGAACATCGGCTGGATGTTGCGCAGGAAGCTTCCGCCGGCGGTGGAGTAGCGGGTGTGGCCCACGGCGGCCGGTCCGGGCATCCGCTCCTTGAGGTCCGAGCCGCCGAAGGCCTCGCCGACATGGCCCATGTGGCGTTCGGTGTGGAAGCGGGCCTCCTTGACCGCGGCGATCCCGCAGGCTTCCTGACCGCGATGCTGCAGGGCGTGCAGGCCCAGCGCCACGATGGAGGAGGCCTCGTCGTTCGAGGCGCCCCAGACGCCACAGACGCCGCATTCCAGGCGCGGATGGTCGTCATCCGCGTCTCGATGGTGCTCCCGGTGAACGACCGGGGAGGCGATGACGTGATCAAGGCTGCTCATCGTGGGGCTCCGATGATAGCGGGAAATTCAGGGGGCGGCGGCGTCGGGCGAAGTATTGCCTGTTTGGGGCTTACGCAAGGCGCCATCGTCGGAAAATCCTCTGCGGACAGAGGAATCGACGACGGGCGACAGGGCGTCCGCGCCCCGGCCGATGCCGGGCAGGATGATCTGAATGGCGCGGGCGGCGCCGGCGCTGACCGGACGCAGGGCCGCGTCCTGCAGCCAGCGCGGCGTTTTCTCGCCCGGCATGGCCGCGACGATGACCAGATGGATGGCCCCCAGCAGCACCAGCGACCGGCCCGCGCCGACGAAGACGCCGATGAACCGGTCCACGCCGCCCAGCGTCGGATGCGCCTGCGCCCGCTTGGACAGCATCGACCCGAAGATGCGGATGCCGAAATAGATGATCAGGAAGCCGGCGACCGCGGCGAAGATGGTGCCGGCCCAGTCCGGGTTGATCAGGGCCCGCCCGATGCGCGAGGTCAGGGGCAGGCTGACCAAGGCCAGGAAGGCCGCCAGGATGAAGCTAAGCAGGGTGATCAGTTCGCGCGTAGCCCCGCGAACCCAGCCGGCGGCGGCCGAGGCGAGGATGACCAGGATGGCGAAGGCGTCGAAGCCGGTCACGTCAGCGGGCGATCCTCAACAGGCACAACTGCCTAATACCTGTTCTCCGAGATTCGTTCGACGGCTTCCGTCAATCGGCTGACGCCTGTGACCAGAACGCCATCCCCCTTGACCGTCAGCGGATGGGACAGGACGTGGTCGAAGCCCAGTTTCTGGGCCTCGCGCAGGCGGGCTTCGGCGCGGCCGACGGCGCGGATTTCGCCCGACAGGCTGATCTCACCGAAGACGACGCAGCCCTGAGGCAGGGGGACGCCGGTCGCCGAGCTGATCAGGGCCGCCGCCGCCGCCAGATCGGCCGCGGGTTCGTTGATGCGCAGTCCCCCGGCGACGTTCAGATAGACGTCCTGATCCCCGAAACCGAAGCCGCAGCGGGCCTCGAGCACCGCCAGCACCATGGCGAGGCGGCCTGTCTCCCAGCCGATCACGGCCCGACGCGGCGTGCCATAGGCGGATTTGGACACCAGCGCCTGGATCTCGACCAGCACGGGCCGCGAGCCCTCGATGCCGGCGAAGACGGCGGCGCCCGGCGCGCGGTCCTTGCCTTCGCCGAGGAACAGGGCCGAGGGGTTGGAGACCTCGCGCAGGCCGGTGTCGCCCATCTCGAACACCCCGATCTCGTCGGTGGCGCCGAAGCGGTTCTTGCCGGCCCGCAGGATGCGGAAGGGGTAGCCGCGCTCGCCCTCGAAGCTCAGGACGGCGTCGACCATATGTTCAACCACGCGCGGTCCGGCGACCTGGCCGTCCTTGGTGACGTGGCCGACCAGGACGACGGCGGGGCCGCCCGCCTTGGCCATCCGCACCAGTTCACCGGCGCAGGCCCGAACCTGGGTCACCGAGCCCGGTCCTGCCTCATGGGCGTCGGACCACAGGGTCTGGACGGAATCGATGATGACGATGTCGAACTTCTCGCGCTTCAGCGTGCCGAGGATGTCGCGCAGGGCCGTGGCAGAGGCCAGGGCGACCGGCGCCTTCTCCAGTCCCATTCGTTTGGCGCGCGAGCGGATCTGCTCGATCGCTTCCTCGCCGGAGATGTAGGCCACGCGGGCGCCCGCGAGGGCCGCCCGACCGGCAACGTCCAGCAACAGGGTCGACTTGCCGACACCCGGGTCGCCGGACAGCAGCAGGGCCGAGCCCGGCACCACCCCGCCGCCGCAGACGCGGTCGAACTCGGTCACCCCGGTGATGATCCGCGGGGGTTCCGGCGCTTCCGACATCAGGGATTCGAACTGCAGGCCCCGGGTCTTGGAGGCGCTCAGCGGCTTCATAGCGCCGGGAGGGGCCGCGTGGCTCTCCTCGACGATGACATTCCACTGGTTGCAGGCGTTGCACTGCCCCGCCCATTTGCCGTGCACCGCCCCGCAGGACTGACACACATAGATCGCACCGTCTCTCGCCATGGACCCGGCTTACAGGAGTCGGTCTCGATGGGGCAGGGGGCTCACGGCGGCCTGCGACCGTTCCTGACGTCCGCTTTGCGGAACCCATCTTCAGCGCCCGAGCTTATCCGGAGAACCACAGTTTCCGGAGCGCCTCATGACCGACAATCCTCCCGCTATCGACCCATCCGTGATCGCCCGCGTGAAGGGGATTCTGCTGAACCCAAGGGCGGAATGGGACATCATCGATCGGGAGTTCGCGACGGTCCCGACCCTGTTCAGCCGCTATGCCATGCTTCTGGCGGCCATCGGTCCGGTGTGTGGCTTGATCGGTTCCGTGGTCTTCGGCCACGGCGATGTCATCGGCGCCCTCGTCGGGGCGGTCGTCGGCTACGCTTTGTCGTTGGCCGGGGTCTTTCTGCTGGGGCTGGTGATTGAGGGGCTGGCGCCCAATTTCGGCGGGACCAAGGACCGGCTCGCAGCCATGAAGGTCGCGGTCTATTCGGCGACGGCCTCATGGGTAGGCGGGGTGTTCAGCCTGATTCCGATGCTGGGCATTCTCGGCCTGATCCTGGCCCTCTATGGGCTCTACATCCTCTATCTGGGCCTGCCGGTCCTGATGAAGACGCCGCAGGACAAGGCTCTTGGCTACACCGCCGTGGTGATCGTCATCGCCATCGTCATCTGGTGGATCATCTTCGCGGTCGTCGGCGCGGTGATGGCCAGCTTCCTGATCGGTAGCGCCGTCGCGACCGGCGCGGTCTACTAGCCGAGGTAGGCGCGCGGCACCCGGGGCATGACCGAGGTCAGCATTTCATAGCTGATGGTGCCCGCCGCCTTGGCCGCGTCGTCGACGAGGCGGTTGGCGCCGAACAGTTCGATGGAATCGCCGACGGCGACGTCCAGGCCGGTGATGTCGACCGCGATGACGTCCATCGACACCCGGCCGAGGATGCGACGCGTCTCGCCGGCGACCCAGACCTGTCCCGAGCCGCTGGTCCCGGTCGCGCGGATCAGGCCGTCGGCATAGCCGGTGGCGCAGGTGGCGACGCGCACGGGCGCATCGGCGATGAAGCCGCGCGAATAGCCGACGCTCTCGCCCGCCGGTACGTCGCGGGTCTGGAGCACCTCAGCGGTCAGGGTGGCGACCGCAGCGATGCGCGAATCCGCCTTGGCCTCAGGGCCGCCGCCGTACAGGCCGATGCCCGGCCGGACCACGTCGAACTGGAACTCCGGGCCGAGGAAGCAGCCGCTGGAGTTGGCGAAGGACCGGGTCACGCCGGGATATTTCAGGGTCGCGGCGGCGAAAGCGTCGCGCTGGCGCCGGTTCATAGGCTCGGACGGCTCATCGGCGCAGGCCAGATGGGTCATGACCAGCGCAAGCCCCTCGAAGGGTTCGGGCGCTTCCTCCGGACGGAAGCCAAGGCGGTTCATGCCTGTGTCGATCTGCAGGCCGCAGGGGCCCCCGCCGACCGCCGCCCAGGCCGCCTGCTGCTGTCCATGATTGATGACGGGCCGGATGCCCGCTGCCTTCAGCGTCGCCGCCTGATCGCCGTGGCAGCCGTCCAGAACATAGATGACCGGCTCCGGCCCCAAGGCCTCGCGCAGGACGATTCCTTCTGTCCCGCGCGCCACGAAGAAGGTCCGCGCCCCCTCGGCCATCAGCCGCGTCGCCACGGCCGCGGCGCCCAACCCGTAGCCGTCCGCCTTGACCACCGGATGCACCGGCAGCCCGCTGACCCGACCCAGGGTCTGATAGTTCCGCGCGAGGGCGTTGAGGTCGACGGTCAGGCGGGCGGGGGCGTGCATGGCCGCCTTATGCCGCAAGTCGCGGCCGTCATCACTCCGGAATGTCGCCGAAGCTTGAGCCATACCCCTTGGCCAGGTTGCCGAAGCGGGTGGTGTCGGCATCGAAGCTGAGTTTGACGATGCCGATGGGGCCGTGGCGCTGCTTGCCGATGACGACTTCGGCCTGGTGCTGCAGGACGTCCATGTCCTCCTGCCACTTGAGGTGCTCTTCGGTGCCTTCGCGCGGCTCGGTCCGGCCCAGGTAGTAGCTTTCGCGGTAGACGAACATGACGCAGTCGGCGTCCTGCTCGATCGAGCCCGATTCCCGCAGGTCGGACAGCTGGGGCCGCTTGTCCTCGCGCTGCTCGACCTGACGCGACAGCTGGGACAGGGCGATGATCGGGACGTTCAACTCCTTGGCCAGGGCCTTGAGGCCGCCGGTGATCTCGGAGACTTCCTGCACCCGGTTCTTGTTGCCGTTGCCTTCGCCGACGGTGATCAGCTGAAGGTAATCGACGATGATCAGGTCGAGGCCCTGTTCCATCCGCTTCAGGCGGCGGGCGCGGGCGGCGAGCTTGGAGATGGCCAGACCGCCGGTGGCGTCGATGTAGAGCGGGCTTTCGCCGATCTCGATGGCCGCGTCGCGGATGCGGCCGAAGTCCGAGGCGTCGATCTCGCCCTTGCGCAGCTTGTCGGACGACACGCCCGAGGCGTCGGCCAGAATCCGCATGGCCAGCTGTTCGGCGCTCATTTCCAGCGAGTAGAAGGCGACGACGCCTCCGGAGACGGTCTTGCGGCCGTCCGGAGTGGGCTCCCAGCGATAATTCCTGGCCACGTTGAAGGCGATGTTGGTCGCCAGCGCCGTCTTGCCCATCGAAGGACGGCCCGCGAGGATCAGAAGGTCGGAGGGGTGCATGCCGCCGAGTTTCGAATCCAGGTCGTCGAGGTGGGTGGCCAGACCGGCCAGCTTGCCCTCGCGCTGATAGGCCTCGCCCGCCATCTGAACCGCCCCGGCCAGGGCGTGGGAGAAGGTCACGAAACCGGAAGAGGGTGCGCCGCTCTCGGCCAGCGAATACAGGGTCAGTTCGGCCTGTTCGATCTTGTCGATGGCCGCCGTCTCGGGGTCCGGCGCGTCCTTGATCATGTCGCCGCCGATGCGGATCAGGTCGCGGCGCAGGGCCAGGTCGTAGACCACGCGGGCGTAGTCGGGCGCATTGGCCCCCGGAGGCGCCCGGTCCATCAGATCGGCCAGGTAGCGCAGACCGCCGAACTCGGCGAAGGCCGGGTCCTGTTTGAACCGTTCCATCAGGATGGTCGGCTCGGCCAGCATCCCCTGACGGATGTGGTCCTCGATGGCGTCATAGAGCCGCTGGTGGAAGGGCTCGTAGAAATGCGTGCCCCGCAGTCGGTCGGACAGGCGCTCGAAGATGGCGTTGTCGAACATCAGCGCGCCGAGCAGCGCCTGCTCGACCTCGAGGTTGTGCGGCAGGGACGGGACGGCGACCGTATCGGGGAAGGGGGCGTAAGCGTTCATTGTGTTAACGCCTTACCCGTCGCACGCTCCTGCGACATGCTCGGACGTCCCCGCATCCGTGGACAACCCAAGCCCTTCTGGGGACAGGGTGAAAATATCCAATCCTGTCAGAGAACGGAGCTTTCCGAAGGGCGGATCCTTGCGGCCAGGCCTTAAGGAAGAGCCCTTATGCCGGACAGGGATAGCGTTCGGCCATCCATTCGCGCAACGCCTGGGTGACGCTGATCTGGCTGCGACGGGCGGCGGGGATGGCGTTGAACCGGCCCAGGATCTCATTGGCGTTGAAGCTGACCTTCTCGGGCATGCAGGTCGCAGGTCGGCGGCCTGCGGTGCGGGCGGCGGTCTGTTCGGTGCGCACCGTCTGCACGGCGTCCCTGAACTCGTTCATCAGCCGACGGGTGTCGGAACGCAGCAGGGCGGTGGGGTTTTGCGGGATGCGGCTGGCCGTCGTCAGGAACTCCTGCACCGTCATGGCGCTGGCGGCCGTAGCGATCAGGGTCATGGCCAGAGCCAGGCCGGCGACACGTTTAAACATTGGACTTTCCCCTCGATCCGACGGTCAAGCTTGGCGGGACTTCGGTGGCCAAAGGATGACTGAAAACCGCCGAAACGGAAGCGGCTCAAACGAAAGCGGCGCGGGGATCGCTCCCCGCGCCGCGTCCGTCTGGCGTGTCGATGGCCCTAGAAGCTGTAGCTCAGGCGGCCGTAGAAGAAGCGGCCGTTGAAGCCATAGGGCGAGTATTGCGGGAAGCCGACCGAGCCGGTCGTGCCGTTGATCGCGGCCGGCGTGAAGATCGGATACTCGTCGGTCAGATTGTTGACCCCCACCGCTGCGGCGACGCCCCAGGGCAGCTGGTAGCGGCCTTCCAGATCCAGCAAGGTCGCGGAGCCGGTGGAATAGTCGAGGCTCGCCGCGTTGTTGGCGATCAGGACGCTGTCGTAATAGGTCGCCTTGGCCGTGACCCCGAACCCGCCGTAGGTCCAGTCAAGGCTGCCGAGAACCTTCCGTTCGGGCGTGCCTTCCTCGAAGGCCCGGACGTTGGCCCGGTCAAACAGGAAGCCCGGGGTCGTGGCGATCGTGGCGCCGCCCGGAATGGTGATGGTCGGGTTGGACGGCGTGCGGGTGACATCCGTGGTGTTGAAGTTGGCCGCGACCGTGAAGTCGAAACGGCCGAGGGAGTCGGTCGGAAGACGGTAACGCCCCACGATATCCACGCCGCTCGTTGTCGTATCGACGCCGTTGAGGAAGAAGCGGGCCGCGCTGATGCCGAAGGTCGAGGTCAGATAGGCGTTGATCGCCGCCGCGGTGGCCGCCGACTGGCCGTCGCGCGAACCGGTCCCGCCCAGATTTTCCGAATAGACGATCCGGTCCTGGATCTCGATGCGGTAGGCGTCGATCGTGAGTTCGAAGCCGCCGCCGCGCACCACGAAGCCGGCCGAGTAGTTGGTCGACATCTCGGGCTCAAGCGGCTTGGCGCCCAGGGCGATCGCGGTCGGCGAATTGACGCGGAAGGTGCCCGCCTCGATCAGGGAGGTGCCCGCCGTCGTCGTCGTCAGGTTGGTTGAGGTGTAGCTGAAGTACTGCTGCTGGAGGGCCGGCGCCTTGAAGCCGGTCGAGATGGCGCCGCGAACGGCGAAGAACGGATTCGCATCGAAGCGCGCCGACAGCTTGCCCGTGAGGGTGTCGCCGAAGTCGGAATAATCTTCGTACCGCACCGCGCCGCCCAGGGTGAACTGCTCGCTGAACTTACCCTCCAGGTCGGCGTAGACGGCCCAGTTGTGACGGTCGACGTCGATAGCCGTCGAGGGGCTGAAGCCCGGGAACCCTTGGGAGCCAAGGGCCGCGCTCAACGGGCCCTTGTTGTAGGAAGCGGCTTCGCCTGGCGTCATGCCGAAGCTCTCACGACGGTATTCGGCCCCGATCGCCAGGTTGAGCGGCTCATAGAGGCCCACCTCGAGCGGCCTGACGGCGTCCACGCCAATGGTCAGCTGGTCGTAGTCGAGACCGCCCGCCTGGAAGAAGGTCTGGGACGCGGCGCCGTAGGAGGCGTTCAGGGAGTTCAGGACGGTGTAGGCGAGTTCGTTGCGCCCCCAGCCCACCGAGACATCGACGTCGAAGCCCGCCGCCTGACCCTTGACGCCGCCGTACAGGTTGTAGTCGTCAATCTCGGCCCCGATCACGGGGGTGAAGCCGTTCGGATAGATGGCGGCGACGTTACGGGCGTCGTTATAGGGACGGGCCGTGGCCGCCGACTGCGAATAACGGTGCTGATAGCCGCCGAAGCTATAGGCTTCCCAGCCTGCCGACAGCGGTGTGCCGGCGTTGTACCAGATCGAGCCAGACTTCAGCTTCGGGTCGCCGAAGCGCGCCAGAACCGTGGTCGAGGATCCGCCGTTGACGGCCGCCGGGGCCGCGTAGTCGGAGCGGTTGGTCGGGTCGCGCTGCTGCAGTTCGCCCGAAACAGTCAGGAAGCCTTCCGACCCCAGGGGCAGGCCGACCCAGCCGGCGATCGAGGTCGTCTCGCCGTCCTTGCGGCTGTGCGAGCCGCGGGCCGTATCGAAATCGGTGTCGTAGACGCCATAGTTCAGGGTCAGGCCGCCGCCATGGTTGGCCTCGCGAAGGCGCAGGTTGATCACGCCGGCGATGGCTTCGGAGCCGTACTGGGCCGAAGCGCCGTCGCGCAGCACCTCGGTCGAGCCGAGCGTGACGGTCGGGACGGTATTGAGGTCGAAGGCCGTCGAACCCCGTCCGATCGCGCCGTTGACGTTCAGCAGGGCCGCGATGTGGCCCCGAATGCCGTTGATGAGCACCAGGGTCTGGTCGGGGGCGAGGCCGCGCAGGGTCGCCGGACGGACGTGGTCAGAGCCGTCCGAAATGGCCGGACGCGGGAAGCTGATCGACGGCGCGGCGGCGGCCAGGGAGGCGGCCAGCTCGGTTCCGGTGCCCGAGCGTTGCAGGGTCTCGCCCGAGATCACGTCCACCGGCGCGACGGTGTCGAGCCGCGAACGGCCCGCCACGCGGGTCCCGGTGACGACCACCTCCTCGACCGTGGAGGCCTCGTCCTGGGGCGTCGCCGTCTGGGCGGAGGCCACGAGCGGGCAGGCCAGCAGTGCGCCGGCGGAGGCGAAAGCCAGAAGGAGAGTGCGGGATGAACGAACGTGCATGATGCGCCTGGAAACCGAGGAAAGGGCCGACGTGTGAGCGCCGGGTGTGATCGCCTGATCCCTGGATCCGGCGGAAGGCCGGGATGTTTCCCTTTGGTCGGTCTACGGAGGAGGTTGCCGCAAAATCCTTGCTGCAAGCCCCCAAATGCCGCTCTTGAGAACAAGCTGATTGCGCCCGTGTGTGCGGTCAAGCACGTCTTAACCGCTTCTCTTCAGCACGTTGCATATTTGACATATCGATGACATGCATCGGGCGATGAAAACTCCGGCGCCGTCTGGTCGGCCGGTTTTCCCTTTCGGACCAAAGTTATAGGCGGCGGTCCAGCGACTGCAGGGCGCCGGGCAAAGAAAAAGGGCGCGTCCCGAAGGACGCGCCCCTGATCTTTCAACCGTCAGGTCGATCAGGCTTCGGAGCCGAGACCGTCCTGTTGGCCGGCGCCGCCCTCGACCATGTCGCGGGCTTGTTCGGCGGCGGCTTCACGATCTTCGTCGTAGGCCGACTTGATCACGTCCTCGCCCTTCGCCTGACGTTCGGCTTCTTCGGCCGAACGGGCGATGTTGATCTTGACCGTGGCCGAGACCTCGGGGTGCAGGCGAACCAGCACCTCGTGGACGCCCAGGGTCTTGATCGCGGTGTTCAGCACGACCTGCGAGCGTTCGACCTTGCCGCCTTCAGCCTGAATGGCTTCAGCGACGTCGCGACCGGCGACCGATCCGTACAGTTGACCGGTTTCGCCGGCCGAACGGATCATGACGTAGAACTGACCGTCGATCTTGTCGGCGACCTTCTGGGCCGCGTCCTTGTTCTTCTCGTTGCGCGCCTCGATGGCGGCGCGGTCGAGCTCGAACTTCTCCAGGTTCTTCGACGTGGCGCGCAGCGCCTTGTCGCGGGGCAGGAGGAAGTTGCGGGCGAAGCCGTCCTTGACAGTGACGACGTCGCCGATGGCGCCGAGGTTATCGACGCGTTCCAGCAGAACGACCTTCATCTTACTTCACCACATAAGGCAGGAGGGCCAGATAGCGGGCGCGCTTGATGGCCTTGGCCAGTTCGCGTTGCTTGATCTGGGAAACGGCGGTGATGCGCGAGGGCACGATCTTGCCGCGTTCGGAGATGTAACGCTGCAGCAGCTTCACATCCTTGTAGTCGATCTTCGGCGCGCCTTCACCCGAGAACGGGCAAACCTTGCGGCGACGATAGAACGGACGGCGGCCGGCGGCGCCGGAGCCCGCGGGCGTGCCCGGGACGTTACGGGGAGCAGTGGTATCGGTCATGTGATCTGATCCTTACGCTTCGACCGCGGCGTCTTCACGCGCGGGACGATCGCGATCGCGTTCACGCTCGCGTTCACGGCGGGCCAGCAGCGGCGACAGTTCCAGGTCGAGTTCCTCGACGCGGACGGTCAGCCAGCGCAGCACGTCTTCGTTGATGCCCAGCTGACGCTCGACTTCGGCCATGGCGGCCGGAGGCGTGTCGATGGCGAGCAGGGAATAGTGCGCCTTGCGGTTCTTCTTGACCCGGTAGGTCAGGTTGCGCAGGCCCCAGTATTCGATCTTGGCCACGGTGCCGCCGCCGGCGACGATGAGGTCCTTGATCGTGTCGTTGAGGGCTTCGGCCTGTTGCGCGCTGATATCCTGGCGCGTCATGACCGTGTGCTCGTAAAGAGCCATTCGTCAGTCTCCCTTGTGGGGCGTCGGCGCCGACGGACCGGGTAAGTCGCGTCTGCGATGGCTCCTGAAGCGGCGGCCGGGATGACTTCCCGAACCCTTTGGCGTTCCGCATCAGGACCGAAGCCCTGGAAAGGCGGGGCGTATAGGGGAAAAGGGACGTGAGGGCAAGCGTGGCGCGGCTCGGCTTGCCCTGAGGGAATGATCGGCCTACGCCTCCGCTCCTGATTCAACGGCCCTACGGACGGTTCAATGACCCTCGCCCTTCTGTTTCCCGGACAAGGCAGCCAGTCGGTCGGCATGGGCGCGGCCCTGGCCGAGGCCTTCGCCAGTGCGCGCGACGTCTATGCGGAGATCGACGAGGCGCTGGGCCAGAACCTGTCGCAGCTGATGCGCGAAGGTCCCGAGGACCAGCTGACCCTGACCGAGAACGCCCAGCCGGCCCTGATGGCCGTGTCGGTGGCGGCGGTGCGGGCGCTGAAGGCCGAGTTCGGTGTGGACGTCACGGCGGCAAGCTTCGTCGCCGGCCACTCGCTGGGCGAATATTCGGCCCTGTGCGGCGTGGGCGCGATCTCGCTGGCTGACACCGCCCGTCTGCTCAAGCTGCGCGGTCAGGCGATGCAGCGCGCCGTGCCGGTGGGGCAGGGCGCCATGGCCTCCCTGATCGGTCCCAAGACGGATCTGGCCCTCGCCGAAGAGGCCGCCAAGGCCGGTTCGGAAGTCGGGATCTGCGTCGTCGCCAATGACAACAATGCGGGCAATATCGTCATCTCGGGGGACAAGGCCGCCGTCGATCGCGCCATCGAGAAGGCCAAGGAGCTCGGCGCGCGGGCCATCCCGCTGAACGTCTCGGCGCCCTTCCACTGCCCCCTGATGCAGCCCGCCGCCGATGAGATGGCCACGGCTCTCGCCACCGCCACCATCCTCGCCCCGGCTGTGCCGGTCGTCGCCAATGTCACCGCCGGACCGGTCACCGACCCGGAGATGATCCGTCGCCTGCTGGTCGAACAGGTCACCGGCCGCGTGCGCTGGCGCGAGAGCATGATGTGGATGGCCGCCCCGGTTAGCGAGAATGGGGGAGGGGTCACCCGCTTCGCCGAGATCGGTTCGGGCAAGGTCCTGACCGGCATGGCCAAGCGCATCGCGCCCGACGCCGATGCCGTCGCCCTGAACACGCCGGAAGAGCTCGAGGCGTTCGCGCAGTCGCTGGGCTGAAGGTCTTGATCCGGGGCGGCGCGATCCTTTGGGGCTGGGCGGCGAGCATCGTCCTAGTCTGGTTTCTCGTCGCGCTGGCTCTGGGGCAGCCGTTCTGGGTGCGCCAGCACTCTGTCGACCTGACGGCTTTCGGAGCGTTCAAGGGCCAGACCCTGACCCTGACCGATAGCTGGAAGCTGCTGGCCTCGCAGTGGCTGCATGTGAAGTTCGCTCACATGCTGTTCAACGCCGCGATCGTCGGCCTCGTCGGCGCCGCCCTGACGCGGCGGCTGGCCTGGCCGCTCGTTCTGGCGCTGGGAATAGTCGGCGGCGCCTGCGGTCAGCTGGCCTCAGCCCTGGGGCAGCCGGACGCCTATGTCTCCGGAGCGTCCCAGGCCTATCTGGCGCTGTGCGGCGCGGGGTTGCTGGTCATCGGCTGGAAGCGCCCGGGCTGGTGGGCCGCCGCCGTGGGGCTGGTGGTCAGTATCGGTCTGGATGTGGTCGTCAGCGGCCATTCGGGTATCAAGCCCGGTCATTTTGTGGGGTTCGTCGTCGGTTTGATCGCCGGCGGCGTTCTTCTAGTCTTGGATAAACATCGCTCCGGACGGGCGATTCTTCGGAGGAACTGATGTTCAATCTCACCGGCAAGACCGCCCTCGTCACCGGCGCCACGGGCGGTATCGGCGGGGCCGTCGCCCGCGCCCTGCACGCGCAAGGCGCCACCGTCGTCCTGTCGGGCACGCGCGAAGCCGTGTTGGCGGATCTGGCCAAGGAACTGGGCGAGCGCGCCCACTTCGCCACCGCCAATCTGTCGGACGCCGAGTCGGTCGACAATCTGGTCAACGCCGCCGAGGAAGCCGCCGGCGCGCCGCTGGACATTCTGGTCGCCAACGCCGGTATCACCAAGGACGGCCTGCTGATGCGGATGAAGGACGAGGACTTCCAGTCCGTCCTGACCGTCAATCTGGAAAGCTATTTCCGCCTGTCGCGCGCCGCGATGAAGGGGATGATGAAGCGCCGCGCCGGTCGCATCATCGCCGTCACCTCGGTCGTCGGCGTCACCGGCAACCCGGGCCAGACCAACTATGCGGCCTCCAAGGCCGGGATGATCGGCTTCTCCAAGTCGCTGGCCCAGGAAGTCGGTTCACGCGGCATCACGGTGAACTGCATCGCGCCGGGCTTCATCGCCTCGCCGATGACCGACGTCCTGAACGACGCCCAAAAGGACGCCATCATGAAGAACATCCCGATGGGCCGGCTGGGTCTGGGCGACGAGATCGCCGCCGCCGCCGTCTATCTGGCCTCCGACGAAGCCGCCTACGTCACGGGTCAAACCCTGCACGTGAACGGCGGGATGGCGATGATCTGACCGATCAAACGATGTAATCGCCCCTTTCCAGCCTGTGCGGCTGTGCTAAAGGGCGGCGCAACCGCTTGCCGCGTGGCCCGTTAGGGTCTTGCACAAGCGTCGCCGTCGTGAGACGGCAGGATTTGAGACAACAGCCGCTTCTCGCGGCCTCATAAGGCAGAGACACCCATGTCCGACACCCTGGAACGCGTCCGCAAGATCGTCATCGACCACCTGGACGCCGATCCGGACAAGGTCACCGAAAAGGCCAGCTTCATCGACGACCTGGGCGCCGATTCGCTCGACAACGTCGAACTGGTCATGGCCTTCGAGGAAGAATTCGACATCGAGATCCCGGATGACGCCGCCGAGCACATCCAGACCGTCGGTGACGCCGTGAAGTTCATCTCGGAAAAGACCGCCGGCTAAGCCCGGCGTCCTGACCCCGAAAGGGGCGTGGACGACAGATCCGGCCGCCCGATGCTCCCAGTGGAGCGCGGGCGGCCGTTTTCGTTTGGACCCGGATAAAGCGGTGATCGGCGCTCGCCCTAGCGAGTCGGGCCCGCGCTCACTATGATTTACGGCTTGAGTCTCAACAGTCATGGAGCGCAGGGCATGCGCCGCGTTGTCGTCACCGGCCTTGGACTGGTCACCCCCCTGGGCTGGGGCGTCGAACACACCTGGAAGGGCATCGTCGAGGGACGTTCGGGCATCGGTCCGATCACCACCTTCGATACCGAAGGCTATGGCTGCACCATCGCGGGTGAAGTGCCCAGCGTGGACGGCCGTGGTCAGGGCGGTCCTGACGTTCCGGGCAGCTTCGATCCCGATCAGGTCATGTCGGCCAAGGACAGGAAGCGCGTCGACGACTTCATCCTGTTCGGCATCGCCGCCGCCGACGAGGCCCTGAACGACGCTGACTGGCATCCCGAGTCCGACGAGGACAAGGAACGGACCGGTGTCATGATGGGCTCTGGCATCGGCGGCCTCGGCCCCATCGCCGACACCTCCATCATTCTGAAGGAACAGGGACCCCGCCGGGTCAGCCCCTTCTTCATCCCCTCGGCCCTCATCAACCTGACCTCGGGCCAGATCTCGATCCGCCACGGGCTCAAGGGTCCGAACCACGCGGTGGTCACCGCCTGCGCCTCGGGCGTCCACGCCATCGGCGACGCGGCCCGGATGATCGCCTTCGACGACGCCGATGTGATGGTGGCGGGCGGGGCGGAAAGCTCGATCGTGCCGATCGGCATCGCCGGCTTCCTGGCCTGCAAGGCCCTGTGCACCGCCTATAACGACACCCCGGAAGCGGCCTCGCGGCCCTACGATCGGGGCCATGCCGGCTTCATCATGGGCGAGGGCGCGGGCGTCGTGGTGCTGGAAGAGTACGAACACGCCAAGGCGCGCGGCGCGAAGATCTATGCCGAGGTCGTCGGCTACGGGATGTCCGGCGACGCCTATCACATCACTGCCCCGTCCGAGGACGGCGACGGCGCCTATCGCGCCATGAAGGCGGCCGTGAAGCGGGCCGGGATCGCCATCGAGGACATCGACTACGTCAACGCTCACGGCACCTCGACCATGGCCGACTGGATCGAGCTGCGTGCGGTTGAGAAGCTGGTCGGCGACCACGCCAAGAACATCGCCATGTCCTCGACCAAGTCGATGACGGGCCACCTGCTCGGCGCCGCCGGGGCCATCGAGGCCGTCTTCTCGGTGTTGGCCATCCGCGACCAGATCGCCCCGCCGACGATCAACCTCGATGACCCGGAACACGAAACCGCCATCGATCTCGTGCCACACAAGGGCAAGCCGATGGAGATCGATGTGGCCATGTCCAACAGCTTCGGGTTCGGCGGCACCAACGCCTCGATCATCTTCAAGAAGGTGGCCTAGTGCTCAAGGGTTCGGGGGGACCCATCAAGGGGCCGGTGAAGGGGCCGAGGCCGGCCCTGCGCGGCAAACGGTCGGGCACGGTCGCGGCGCTGCTGGCGGCGTCGGCGACGTTCAGCCTGTTTCTGATCGCGGCCCTGGTCTGGGCCTGGAGCGTCTATTACGCGCCCGGGCCGTCGGCGCGGGCGGGGGAGTCCACCGTGGTCTCCCTGCCCAGCGGATCAGGCGTCTCGGCCATCGCGGCCCAGCTGAAGAGCGCGGGCGTCATCCGCTCGACCGACATGTTCAAGGCCGCCGCCACCCTGACCGGCGCCGACCGCAAGCTCCGGGCGGGCGAGTATCAGGTGCCGACGAAAGCCTCGTTGCGGTCGGTGCTGCGGCTGCTGACCGACGGCCGGGTTGTGCGCCACTACGTCACCATCCCCGAGGGCTGGTCCTCGCTGCAGGCCGTGGACATCCTGAACAAGGAAGACGTCCTGACCGGCACGGTGGAGACACCTCCGGCCGAGGGCTCGCTCTGGCCCGACACCTATGAGGTCTCGCGCGGCGAAACTCGCGCCTCCGTGGTCGCCCGGATGCAGCGGGCCATGACCGAGAACCTGGCCAGACTGTGGGCGACCCGCAGTCCGGCGACGGTCGTCCGTTCGCCCGAGGAAGCCGTCATCCTGGCCTCCGTCGTCGAGAAGGAAACCGGTCTGGCGGCCGAGCGCCCGCGCGTGGCGGCGGTCTTCTCCAACCGGCTGCGCATGGGCGTGCGGCTCGAAAGCGATCCGACCATCGTCTACGGCATCACCCACGGCCGACCTCTGGGACGCGGCATCCGCCAGTCCGAGCTTCAGGCCGACACGGGCTACAACACCTATCTGATCGACGGCCTGCCGCCGACGCCCATCGCCAATCCGGGCAAGGACGCCATCGCCGCGGTCCTGAACCCGCCGCGCTCGAACGACCTGTTCTTCGTCGCTGACGGCACCGGTGGCCACGTCTTCGCCAGCACCTATGAGCAACATCTGGTCAATGTGGCGCGTTGGAGGGAGATCGAGCGCAGGAAGGCGAACCTTCCGCCCGGCGCGACCCCGCCCGCCGCCCCCGGCGCCCTCGCGCCCGGGACGGCCCCCACGGACCAGCCCCTGACCGGAGAGGCCGTCATCACCATGCAGCCGCCCGGAACCCTGACGCCGTCACGGCCCCTGCGTCCCGCCACGGCCGATCCGCGATGAGCGCGATATCAGGCATGACCGGCTTCGGTCGGGCCGACGGCGCGCTGGACGGCTGGAGCTGGAGCGTCGAGGCGCGCTCCGTCAACGGCCGCAATCTGGAGGTTCGCTTCCGTGGCCCCAACGGCTTCGACAACCTCGAACGCCTGACCAAGACGGCGGCGCAGGAGCGGCTGAGCCGGGGTCAGGTCACCGTCGGGGTCCAGGCAAGGCAGGCGCAGGCCGGCGCGGCGGCGCTCAAGGTCAATGAGGCGGTGCTGCTGCGCTATCTCGAACTGGCCAACCAACTGACGATGGAAGGCGCGACCCCGCCGTCGGCCGACGGTCTGCTGGCCCTGCGCGGCGTATTGGACACGCCTGAGGAGGACGCCGACGCGGAAGCCCGCGCGCCCATCGAGGCCGCCATGGCCGCGACCATCGCCGAGGCCCTCGACGCCCTGAAGCTTTCGCGTGAGCGGGAAGGGGCACAGCTGACGCCGGTCATCAGCGACTTCATCGACGCCATTGAAGCTCTGGTCTCCCGGGCCGAGGGCGAGGCCCAGGCCCAGACCGACCACATCCGCGAACGCTTCGCCCGCCGCATGGCCGAACTGGCGCCCGACGCCCACGGCCTCGACGACCGGATTGTGCTGGAAGCCGCCGCCCTGGCGACCAAGGCCGATGTCCGCGAGGAGCTGGATCGGCTGACCGCGCACGTCGCCTCGGCCCGCACTCTGTTGCGACAACCGCCCGCCGGACGAAAACTCGACTTCCTGATGCAGGAATTCATGCGCGAAGCGAACACACTGTGCTCGAAATCGGCTACGACGCCGCTCACCGCCATCGGACTCGATCTGAAGGCGGTGATCGAGCAACTCCGAGAACAAGTCCAAAATGTCGAATGACCGCACGCCGCGCCGGGGCGTCCTCCTGATCGTGGCCAGCCCCTCGGGCGCCGGCAAGACCTCCCTGTGCCGCCGTCTGATGGCCGACCACGGCAATCTGGAACTGTCGATCTCCATGACCACGCGCGGCATCCGCCCGGGCGAGGTCGCCGACCGCGACTATCACTTCGTCAGCCCGGAAGAGTTCCAGGCCCTGATCGATCAGGACGCCTTCCTGGAGTGGGCCGACGTCCACGGCAGCCGCTACGGTTCGCCCCGCGCGCCCATCGACAAGGCGCTGGAAGAGGGCCGCGACGTCCTGTTCGACATCGACTGGCAGGGCGCGGCCCAGATCGCCGAGAAATGCCCGGGCGACGCCGTGCGCGTCTTCATCCTGCCGCCCAGCCTTGAGGAATTGCGCCGCCGTCTGGTGACCCGGTCGCAGGACGCGGAAGAGGTCATCGAGCGCCGCATCAAGAACGCCAAGGGCGAGATCGAGCACTCCGACGTGTTCGACTATGTCTTCGTCAACGACGACTTCGACCGCTCCTACGCCGAACTGGCCCACATCTATCACGCCGAGCGCAGCCGTCGGTTCCGCAACGTCTGGGTCGAATCCTATCGCGACGACCTGCTGCAGGAAGATGTCTGAAATTTAAGGTGAACGCCGGTTGGCGACTGTCCGCCGGCGTGCATTACTGATCCTGACACGGGGGTGTTGGGAGACTTCGGATATGACCACCTTCAAGCCCGCCAGGCTGGCTGTCATCGCTCTTCTCGGCGTGATGGCCATCGGCTCGACCGCCTGCGCCTATGACGACTATCGCGACCATCATCGGGGCCACGACCGGGGCGGTCACGGCCCGCGCGGCGATCGCGATCACGGTCGCGATCACGACGGCCACGGCGATCATCGTGGCGGTCACTGACTAACGACGACGAGCCCGCCGTTCTACGAGGGGCGGCGGGCCATTCACTCCGGGGGGAGAGACATGCTTCTTACTATGTTGCTGGCCCAGGCTCTGGTGCAGATGCCGATCGTGTCGCCGGTGGAGCCGGTGTTCCCGCCTGCAAATCCCGCGAAGCTCAGCCTGGTGCTGGTTCAGACAGTGTCGGAGACCGATCCCCAGCCGCTGTGTCCCCAGCCGAACTGCCTGTCCATGTTCCTGGGTCACTACAAGGACGCGGTGACCTTGGCTGGACCGCCCCTGTCGGCTGAGTTTTCGGCGCGCATCGCCATGGGGTCCCCGTGGAATATGCCCTACCGTCTCGCCCTGATCGTCGAGCAGAGGGACGGGCAGGAACCGCTGGTTCGGGCCGAAACCGGCTTCAACGTCCGCACCGGTGAGGGCTGTTTCGAGGTCAAGGACACCGAACCGCTGAACTGGCGCCCGCTCGGCGAGGGATTCCGTTGGGAGAGGCGGGCCCTCTGCCTGAAGGATCCGGCCTTCAAGCCCGAATGATCAGACCGCGGCGCGCGCCGCGAACCACGGTCTCAGCCGCTCCAGCGCCTGCTCGATCAGCGGCGTGGACACTGCGAAGCTGAAGCGCATGAAGCGGTGGCCATCGACGGGGTCGAAGTCCACGCCGGGTGCGGTCGCCACGCCCGTATCGCGCAGCAGCTGTTCGCAGAAGGCCACGCTGTCGTCGGTCAGATGGCCGATGTCGGCCCAGACGTAGAAGGCGCCGTCGGGCGGGGCGATGGTCTTCAGGCCGAGCGAGGGCAGGGCGGCCAGCACCAGCTCGCGGTTCTTCCTATAGACCTCGATATGGCCCTCGAGCTCATCGACACAGTCCATGGCGACCAGTCCCGCATGTTGGCTCAGCGACGGCGGGGTCAGGAACAGGTTGCCGATATAGGCCCTGGCCGCCGCGATATGGTCGGGCGGAACCAGCAGCCAGCCCAGCCGCCACCCGGCCATGCTCCAGTATTTGGAGAAGCTGTTGATGACGAAGGCCTCGGGCTCGAACTCCAGGATCGAGGGCGTCGCACTGCCGTAGCTGAGGCCATGGTAGATTTCGTCCGAGACGACGACGATGCCGCGCCGACGACAGACGGCGGCGATGGCGCCCAGTTCCTCGGGCGCGATGATAGAGCCGGTCGGGTTGGCGGGGCTGGCGATGATTACGCCGGCGGGCGCGGGCTCGAGCGCTTCGAGCGCGGCGGCGGTCAGCTGATAGTGTTCGGCGGGACCGCAGGCGATCTCGACCGGCGTCAGGTTCAGCGCCTTCACCGTATTGCGATAGGCGACATAGCCGGGGCGTGCCATGGCGATCCGGTCGCCCGGCCTGAACCGCGACGACAGGGCCAGCACCAGCGCCGGTGAAGCCCCGCACGTCATCAGCAGCCGGTCCGGATCGACCTCGACGCCGTAGCGGTCCTGATAGAGGCGGGCGATCCGCGCCTTTAGCGGCGTGCTCTCCCAATAGCCCATGCCGTCGGCGTCCAGCACCCGGTGCGCCTCGGCGATGGCGGCGGCCGGGGCCCCCGTCGAGGGCTGGCCGAACTCCATATGGATGACATCACGCCCCTCGGCCTTCAGGGCATGGGCGATACGGCTGATGGTGATGGCGCGGAAGGGTTCGATGTCGGTCATCGAGCTCTCGCCTGCAGGGCGTCGGCGAGGCGCAGGAAGCCCGCCACGTCGACGGTCTCGGCGCGGGCGTCGGGGTCGATGCCGGCGGCCTCGCACAGGGCGCCGCCGCCGAGCTGTTTCAGGCTGGAGCGCAGCATCTTGCGGCGCTGTCCGAAGGCGGCGGCGGTGACGGTCTCCAGTCGCTTCAGCGTCGCCCGGTCGGGCCGGTCGGCGCGCGGAACCAGATGCACCACCGCCGAGGCCACCTTGGGCGGCGGGGTGAAGGCAGCGGCGGGCAGGTGCATGACGATCCGCGCCTCGGCCACCGCCTGCGAGATGACCGCCAGCCGCCCATAGGCGTCGTCGTTGGTGTCGGCCACGATCCGCTCGGCGACCTCCTTCTGGAACATCAGGGTCAGGGCGCAGGGCGTCCACGGCCCGGTCAGCCATTTGATCAGCAGGGCCGTTCCGACGTTGTAGGGCAGGTTGGACACCAGATGGGTCGGTCCCTCCGCCAGTTTCGCCTCATCGACCTTCAGGGCGTCGGCCTGGATGATGGTCAGGCGGCCGTCGCCAGCGTCCAGCTCCTCCAGCAGGGGGACGAAGCGGGGGTCCTTCTCGACCAGGGTCACTGGACCGGCGTCGCTCTCCAGGATGGCGCGGGTCAGGCCGCCGGGACCGGGACCGACCTCGATGACGGCGCGGCCCTCGAACGGCCCGGCCAGACGCACGATCTTTCGCGTGACGTTCAGGTCCAGCAGGAAATGCTGCCCGAAGCTCTTCTTGGCCAGCAGCCCGTGGGCTTCGAGGGATTCGCGCAGGGGCGGCAGGTCGGAACTCATGCGCCCTTGAACACCGCCAGCCTCGGGAAAGCTAGCCGCCAGCGCGCGCCGCAGCCATCCCGGCGGCCAAGCGGATGGCGGCGATCAGGCTGTCGGGGCGGGCGACGCCCTTCCCGGCGATGTCGAAGCCGGTGCCGTGGTCGGGCGAAGTGCGGACGATGGGCAGACCGAGGGTGGCGTTGACCCCGCCCCAGAAGTCCAGCGTCTTCACCGGGATCAGGGCCTGATCGTGATAGAGGCAGATGGCGGCGTCATAGGTCGCGCGCGCCTCGGCATGGAACAGGGTGTCGGCGGGCCGGGGATCGGTGATCGTGATGCCCTCGGCGCGGAGGGCCTCAACCGCAGGGGCCAAGACCTCGATCTCCTGCAGACCCAGCGCCCCGCCTTCGCCCGCGTGCGGGTTTAGGGCGGCGAGCGCCAGACGCGGGCGGGCGATGCCGAAGTCACGCTTCATGGCCTCGTGCACGACCCGGGCGGTGCGGATCACCCGCTCGCCGGTCACGAGCTCAGGCACCTGATCCAAAGCCACGTGGATGGTCACCAGACAGGCCCGGAGGTCCTTGGCTGTCAGCATCATCACCGGACCGCGTGTCCCGGCGAAGGGGGCGTCGGCGGTCAGTTCCGCGATGAACTCGGTATGACCCGGAAAGCGGAAGCCGGCGGCGTAAAGCGGCGCCTTGGCGATCGGGGCGGTGACGAGGCCCGACGCCTCGCCCGACAGGCACAGGTCGACGCCACGCTCGATCCAGTCGGCGACCACCCCGGCGTTGGCGGGATCGGGGCTGCCCACCACGACCGGGGCCGGGACGGGATGGCTGAGCACGGGCAGGGCGCGGGTGAAGCGGCCGGCGGCGTCGGCGACCTGACCGATCTCGATGACCGGCACGCCTTGCGCCTTCAGCAGGCCGGGATCTCCGATGACCGCGAAAGGCGCGCCTTCGGCAGAGAGCGCGCGCCAGGCGCCGGCGATGATCTCGGGACCGACCCCGGCGGGCTCGCCCATCGACAGAACCAGCGGCCGGGGCGCGGCCATCGGGTTACTTCAGCTCGATGAGGGCGTCCGACCGCAGATCGCGGATGTAGCGACGCGCCAGCATGGCGAGGTTCTGGTTCTGCAGCCGGCTTTCGACCTGCTGGAAGGTCGGGGCGTCCGGGCCGCCGACGCGACGGCCGCAGACGGCCAGCAGGTGGACGCCCAGGGGGGTGCGGACCGGCGAGCTGATCGTCCCGACCTCGGCGGCGCGGGCGACCTGCTGGAACTGGGGCGCCAGGTTGGCGATGTCCGATTCACCCAGGTCCGAGCCCAGCAGGCCTTGTTCCGAGGTGGCGCGTTGCAGGATGTTGTCGCAGGTCAGTTGCGGCTTGATGGCGTTCAGGCGGGCGGTGGCCGCGGCGACCTCGGCTTCGGTCGCCGTTTCGGGGACCTCGACCATGATCTGCTTCATCGTCACCAGGCTGGTGGCGGCGCCCGAGCGCTTGTCGCGCATATAGACGATATAGACCCCGCCATCGACCGGGATGGGGCGCGACAGCTGGCCGACCTGGAGCTGGTCCAGCGCGTTCTGCAGGGCGGGCTGGACGGTGCCCTGGACGACCCAGCCGGCGTCGCCGCCGCGCTGCGCCGACGGAGCGGCCGAGAACTGACGGGCCACCGCCTGGAAGGGCGCGCCCTGAACCATCTGCTGGACCAGTTGCTCGGCGCCGTTCATGGCGGCTTGCTGACCGCCGACACGGGCGGCCTCGATGTAGATTTCACCGATCAGGTACTGGGGCTTGGACGCGGTCTCGGTGATCTGGCGCATGGCCTGTTCAACGGCGGCGTGGGAAACCTTGGCCCGGCTGTTGAAGCGACCGCCGACCAGGGCGCGCCAGCCGATCTCGGTCCGCAGCTGCTCGCGCATGTTCTGCGGGCGGATGCCGCCCTGGGCCAGGAAGTTCATGTAGTTGGCGGGCGTGGTGCCTGCTTCCTGGGCCATGGAGGCGACCTCCTGGTCAACCTCCTCGTCGCTGATCACCAGATCCTTGTACTTGGCGAGCTCCTGGTTCTGGAGGCGCTCCTCGATCAGGGCGTTCAGGGCCTGCTGCTGGATCGCCGGGATGTTCTCCTCGGTCGGCTGCACCTGGCTCATGGCGATGATCATCAGCATGCGCTGGCGCAGGTCGAAGCTGGTGATGACCTGGTCGTTCACCGTGGCGATGACGCCTTCGGAAATCTGGAACTGGGGCGGCGCCGCAGCCGGGCGGGCGGGCGCCTGTTCGGCGGCCGGGTTCAACTGCCCGGCGGCAGGCGAGGCGGCCGGGGCCGCCGGAGTCTGGGCCGGAGCGGGCGCGGGAACCGGGGCGGTCTGGGCCCAGGCGGGAGCAATAGCCGTGCCCGCGAGAAGCGCGGCGATCGCGACGCCCGTCGTGTTACGCATCAAAGGCATAGTCAGTCCTGAATCCTAAAGAAGCGCCGTCTCGACCCCATTGTGCGGGGAGGTCGCGCCCCTGCAAGCGATGTGTTCATCGGCTGCTGTTTCGTCCGTAGCCTGTACCGCCAAAAGTGGCGAGGTTTAGGCGCACATAAACCCCCTCGGACGGGCCGGAAGGCCGTACGCGGGTATTGTCCTGCCGGAAACCCAGCTCGAACCGGAAGCAGTCGTCGTCGAACAGCAGACCGACCTCGGAACGGGTGATCAGGTCCCGCTCCAGATCGGCGATGCCTGTGACCGCCACGCCCCAGTTTCCATAGACGAACTGCTGGCCCTGAAGCTGGACGAACTCATAGTTCCGGTTGTTGTCCCCGGCGAGGGGATTCGAGCGGTCGACGATATAGCTGACGGTGGCGACGTTGCGGCGACCCCAGGTCCCGTCCACAGCGGCTTCGGCCCGGCGGATGTCGCCCGACCCGTCGATGGTGGCGTGGCCCCAGGCCCGGAACCGGTCGGTCGGCGAGACGCTGGCCTGAACCACCCAGTCCGAGGTCTGCGACGCCAGTCCCGATGGGTCGTAAAGCTTGCTCGCGTCGTCGGGAATGGTGGTCAGGAAGGCGTCTTCGTCATAGGACCGCATGCTGCGGCCGACGAAGATGCTGGCCTTGCGGATGTCGTCCCACCGCAGGGTCGCGCGTGCGCCGGCGGTGAACCGCGAGCCTCCTTCGTAGAAGTCGTACCCCGGCAGGCGATCGGTGCGGAACAGGGAGCTTTCGTCCAGCTCAAAGGTCTGGGTGTCCTCGATCGGAATGCGCGGATCGAGGTTGGCCTTGTTGGAAATCGACAGCTGGGCCATCGGCTCGATGATCAGGTCCGAGGTGGCGCTGAGGCGCTTGATCATCGGATAGCTGACGTCGATCCCGGCTGTAGCCCGGCCGCGCGTAATGATGTCCTCGGATTCGCTGCCCGGCATCGGCGGCAGGTCCGAGACCGAATAGGCGTCAAAGCGGCCGTCGATGAAGGGCTCGAGCCGGATGCCGGAGGTCGTGGTGAAGGCCCGGCGCCATTCGCCCTGCAGGGTGATGCGGCGGCTGTCGACGCCGCCGAAGCCGTCGGTCGAGCCCGCCGGGATGACCTCGGGCCGCAGCACCGGCGCGCCGACATAGGCATTTCGCGACAGGGACACCGCCGACAGCTTCAGGCGCAGGCGCCCGCCCAGGATCGGGTCGGCCGGCTCCCAGCGACCGTCGATCAGCGGCGCCACCAGCGGCAGGGTCTTGTCGTTCTCGAAGGCCTTGTATCCGTCCGGATCGCGGAAGTCGGTGTCGGCGTAGGTCTGATCGAGGCGCAGGCTCTGGATCGAGAACGTCGCGATCGACAGATAGGAGCGTTCGGTCTGGCGCTCGGCATAGATCTGGCTGATCAACCGGCGCTGGTCGCCGTAGTAGAGGCCATTGTCCTGATAGGGGTCGCGAACGTCGTAGCGGTCGAACAGATTCTTGTCGGAGGTCCGTTCCGCCGTGAAGCCCCAGCGCCAGGGACCGGCGGGGTCGAACGCGCCATAGGCCAGAATGTAGCTGCGGCTGGTGCGATCGCCGAACTTGACGTTGCTCTCGGTTATGAGGTCGCCGTCCAGATCGAAGTCGCCGAAATTCCGCTCATAGGTATAGCCGCCGCGGGCGACGATCGTGCCGTCGCTGAAACGGCGACGCCATTGCAGGTTCACAAAGGGCGCGACCTTCGTGTTGATCTGCGGGCTGACAATCCAGTCCTCGGACGGGGAGACGACGTGCAGATACGGCATCTCGACCGAGAGGCCGCGTCCTTCGTCGTAGTTGATGATCGGGATCAGCAGGCCCGATGCGCGTTCGACCGTCGGGTCAGGCACCGCGAAGACCGGCAGCCAGAACAGCGGCACGCCGCCGACCACGAAGGTGGCGTTGCGGAACAGGATGGCCCGCAGTTCCTCGTCCTGGACCACCTTCTCGGCCTTGACGGCGATGCTGGGTGTCTTGGGCGCGCCGTTCACGTCGCAGATCGCGCAGGGGGTGAACAGGGCGTAGTTCAGCTCGCTGACGTTCTCCGACCGGCGCACGGCCGTGGCGGCCATCAGGCTGGACCCGTTGGACAGGCGGGTCGCGAGGTCAACGACGACCCCGGCCTTCAGGTCGGAATCGAGCTCGAGGTGGCTGGCGTAGACTACATCGCCGGCCGGGCTGGTCAGCTCGACCTGACGATCGGCGCCCCCGACGCCCTTTTCCATGTCGTAGGTGACTTCGCCGGCGCGCAGGGTATGGCCCTGGAAGCGTGCGAGAACCCGTTCGAACCGGCTGCTGGCGGTGATCACGTCACCGGTGCGGGTCGCTTGTTCGGCCTGGATGTAGACGGCCTTGGGCGGCAAGCCGTCGGGACCGGGCGCGTTCGAATCGGCCGCGGTCTGAATGGCCGTGGGCGCCGGGGCGGGCGCCGTCTGGGCGGCGGCCTGACCGGGCAGCCAGGGCGCGCAGGCGATCAGGGCGGCGCCGGCCAGAAGCCGGGTCCGCAGGCCTGTGCCCGGTCCAGTTTCCTGGGAGGCGCCGCGTTCAGTCTGCATGCCAACTCAATCCGTAAACCCTCGGCCCCCCGCCGACGGGTCGCTTAGCCGTCTTCGGTATAGAACAGCAAGGTAAAGGCGGCGAGCGCCGTCAGCATCGCCGGCAACCAGGCTGCGACGAACGGCGGAACCACTTCGGCCGAACCGAAGGCCGAAGACGCCTGGTTCAGGAAGAAGAAGGCGAAACCCAGCACCACGGCGCCGACCGTCATCTTGGCGAGGTCGCCCAGACGCATCAGGCGCAGGGAGAAGGCGGCGGCCAGGATCGACATCGCCGCGAACATCAGGGGGGTGGCCAGAAGCTGCTGCAGCCGCAGCCGGTAGGCGGTCGAGGAGAATCCGGCGGCCTCGATGCGGCTGATCTGGGCGGGCAGGGACCAGAAGGAGGTCGCCTGCGGCCGGGCGAAACGCTCGAAGGCCTCGTCGTCGGCCAGGCTGGAGGGCAGGTCGAGGGTGGCGTAGCGCACGGCGCGCTGGCCGGTCTGGGCGCCGACGGCATTGATCAGCCGCCAGCGGCCCGCGCTGAGGCTGGCGGCCGGGGCGTCGATCCGTTCGCTGAAGGCGCGGCGGCCCTTGGGATCGGTCGTATAGATGAAAAAGGTCACGTCCAGCAGCCGGGCGTTGGCCCGGTCCTGCCTGCCGGCGCGGATAACCATCTGACGCGTGTCCTCGCCCTCACGCAGCCAGATCGCCTGGTTGTCTTCCGCCGCGCCGAGGGCCGAGCCCGAGATGCGCGCGCGCTCGCGCTGGAAGAGGTTGTCGCCCGCCGCCGCGAGGGGGCCGATGCAGGTCACCGTCAGGACGCCGAGCACCAGGGCCATTCCGGCCGCGGGCAGGACGAAACGCCAGGCCGAGATGCCCGCCGCCCGCATGGCGATCAGCTCCGAGCGCCGGTTCAGGCTGACGAAGGCCGAGAGGGTGCCGAACAGGAAGACGAAGGGCAGGAGCTGGACGATCACCTGCGGCGACTTGATCAGCATGAGGCCGACGATGCGCAGGGCCGACAGATCGGTCTCGGAGCCCAGGCCGCGTGAAATCTCGACGAAGTCGATCAGCATGACCAGGGCGCTGATCACCGCCAGGGCGACGCCCAGGGCGCGCATCTGCTGGACCAGCACATAGCGTTCGATCCGACCCAGCCGGATCGGCTTGCTCGTATCGCCGGCGCGAAGGGAGAGTTTCATGCGAACCGCGCCTTCAGCTGCTCGAGCATCGGCCATGTGCGGCGTCGGCGCGGCTTCAGCGCGCGGAACAGCAGACGCAGGGCCAGGGCGGCCGAGACAAGGGGCAGGATGTACTGGAACACGTTCAGCCAGCCGTTCCAGGCGCTGGCGGCGACGATGCCGTAGCCCATGATCCGCACCAGCAGAAAGACCCCCGCCGCCTTGGCGATGCGAAGGCTGTAGCCCGAGCGGCTGAATTGGCCGCCCATGATGGCCGCCAGCGCCATGGCCATGGCCGTGAGGGCGTAGAGCGGTGACGACAGACGGTTGTTGGCCTCGGCCAGCAGCTCGCCGCGCGATCCGCTGTGGCCGATCAGGTCGGGCGTCGGATTGAGCAACTGCGACATCCACAGGTCGGCAGGCTTGTAGCGGATTTTCTCCGAGCTCTCCGTATAGGGCGACAGGTCGAAGGGCAGGCGGTCGAAGGACAGCTGGTTCAGAACGCCGTCCTTGGAATATTCCTGGGCCGACCCGTCAACCAGGGTCAGGGTCGGGGCGCCGTTGATCCGCTCGAACCTGGCCTCGCTCGCGTCCCAGGTCCGCACCGTCTTGCCGTTGTCCAGATAGACGAACAGGTTCTTGAGCAGGCCGTTCTGCTCGATCTGCTGCACATAGACCGTCAGGCCGTCGGGCCCCTGGACGAACCGGCCCTCCTCGACCAGCAGGGCGGCCAGGTCGGTGCGGATGGCGAAGGCTTCCTGACGCGCCGTGCGCTGGGCCCAGGGCTGGGCGAACAGATTCGTGAACAGGGCCGCCAACGCCACGATCACCGCGATCCGCACCGCCGGCGAGATCACCTGCCAGCGCGTCATGCCGCTGGCGAAGGTGGCGGTCAGCTCCTGCTCGCGTTGCAGTCGGGTCAGGGCGATCAGGGCGCCGACGAACAGGCCGATCGGCAGGATGACCGAAAACAGCTGCGGCAGGGCCAGCAGCGTCAATTTGATCATAACCAGAACGCTTTGCCCGCGCTCGACGATGACCTGCAGTTGATCCAGGCTTTGGGACAGCAGGCCGATTCCCGCCAGGGCGCCGCACGCCGCGGCGACGGGCAGGGCGATCTGTTTGAAAAGATAGCGTTGAATCAGGGTCATGCGGCGGCCGGCGAACACCCAGGTTGCGGGCGCGCGTGATGGAGAGCATCTAATACACATCCGGACGCCCTGCGGACAACCGCGCGGCCTCCCTCCCGAACTGTAGCAAACGACCGGGGCCTCAATCCCGGCTGGAGTCGCGTTTCATGAAGATCGAATTTGTCGCCCACGCGGGCGCGTCGGAAGTCCTTGCCGTTCTGGTCGGCGAGGGCCGCGCCCTGGCCGGGACCGGTCCGGCCCTGGACATGGCGGCCTCCGGCGCCCTGACCAAGGCGATGACCGCCAGCCGTTTCACCGGCGCCGCCAACTCCACCCTGACCGTCGCCGCCCCTGCGGGCGTCGAGGCCGCGACCGTCCTGCTGGTCGGGTCGGGCAAGGATGCGCTGGACGACAAGGGTGTCGAGACCGCCGCCGGGGCCGCCTACCACGCGGTCAAGCTGTCGGGCGCCGAGACCCTGACCCTCGATTTCGGTCACCTGACCCCGGAACAGTCGGCCCGCGCCGCTTTCGCCGTGCGTCTGGCCGCCTACACCTTCAACAAATACCGCACGACGCTGAAGCCCGAGAAGATCGCCTCGATCAAGACGGTTCAGGTCGTCACTTCGGACCTGCGCGCCGCCGAAGCCGCCTATGAGCCGATGTCGGCCGTCGCCGACGCCGTGGTCTTCGCCCGCGACCTGGTCTCCGAGCCCGCCAATGTCCTGTACCCCGCCGAGTTCGCCAAACGGGTCAAGGATCTGGAGCGCCTCGGCCTGAAGGTCGAGATTCTCGGCGAGGCCGAGATGGAGAAGCTGGGCATGTGGACCCTGCTGGGCGTCGGCCAGGGGAGCCGTCGCGAAAGCCAGCTGGCCGTGATCCAATGGAACGGCGGCGAGCCGGGCGCCCAGCCCCTGGCCTTCGTCGGCAAGGGCGTCTGCTTCGACACCGGCGGCATCTCGATCAAGCCGGCCGACGGCATGGAAGACATGAAGTGGGACATGGGCGGCGCCGCCGCCGTGGCCGGCCTCATGCACGCGCTGGCGGGCCGCAAGGCCAAGGTCAACGCCGTGGGCGTGCTCGGCCTCGTCGAGAACATGCCTGACGGCAACGCCCAGCGCCCGGGCGACGTGGTCATTTCCATGTCCGGCCAGTCGGTCGAGGTCATCAACACCGACGCCGAAGGCCGCCTCGTCCTCGCCGACGCCCTCTGGTACACCCAGGACCGCTTCAAGCCGAAATTCATGATCGACCTGGCCACCCTGACGGGCGCCGCCATCGTCGCCGTGGGTCTGGACATCGCTCCGCTCTACGCCAACGACGAAGCCGTCGCCGGTCCGATCCTGGCCGCCGCCGAGAAGGTGGGCGAGAATTTCTGGCGCATGCCGCTGCCGCCCCAGTACGAGCAGCACATTGATTCCAAGATCGCCGATGTGAAGAATACCGGCAACGGCCGCGCCGGCGGCTCGATCACCGCCGCCCTGTTCCTGCAGCGCTTCACCAACGGCGTGCCGTGGGCCCACCTCGACATCGCCCCGACCGCATGGGTCAACAAGTCGCCGAGTCCCACCGTTCCGGAAGGCGCCGTCGGCTTCGGCGTGCGCACCCTCGACCGGATGGTGGCGGACAGCTACGAGTCCAAGTGACCGACGCGACCGGCCCGGAAATCTGGTTCTATCACCTGGAGCGATCGACGCTCGATCAGGTGCTGCCGGAGCTTCTGGGCCGGACGCTTCAGCGCGGCTGGCGGGCGCTGGTCCGCGTCGCGGAAGAGCGCCGGCTTGAGGATATCGACGAGCGGCTGTGGACGTTTCGCGAGGACAGCTTCCTCGCCCACGGCCGCGCCGACGAGCCGAATGCCGAGCGCCAGCCGATCCTGCTGACGCAATCGATGGAGAACCCGAACGGCGCTCAGGCGCTGTTCATCGTCGACGGCTCAGAACTGGGCGCCACGGAGAGTTACCAGCGATGCTTCATCATCTTCGACGGACGCGACGACACGGCGTTGACCGGCGCACGCGAGCGCTGGAAGCATCTGAAGGGGCAGGGCGCCAACCTGGCCTACTGGAAGCAGACGGACGAGGGCTGGCAAAAGGCGGCCTGATCGTCGCCGGTCTTGCGCTGCTGGCCGCCTGTTCGACGCCAGCGCCCGCCGCGAAGCCCGCGCCGGCCGTAGTGGCTGATGCCCAAATCTCCCAACCCGTCGGCACCCGCATGCCCCAGAGCGGTCAGGACTTGTGCAAGGCCAACGACCTGCAGTGGCTGGTCGGCCGCAACAAGACGGAAATTCCGGTTCCCGTAGACGTGATCAACCGCCGCGTGGTCTGCACCAGTTGCGCCATCACCGAGGACTACTCCCCGTATCGCCTCAATATCTTCTTCAACGCCCAGACCGAAACGGTCGAACAGGTCCGCTGCGGCTGACCGAACACAGGAGACGACGCCCGTGAAAACCCCCACGAAATCCGCTGCGCTTCTCTCGACCCTGATCGCCTTTTCCGCCCTTGCGGCCTGCGCTCCCGTTGGGGGCGGCGGTGCGACCCCGCCGCCGCCGTCCAGCGAACTCGGCCAGTGCAAGGCCGACGCCTATCGCAGCTACATCGGCAAGAACCGCTCGGAACTGCCGGCGGCGCCCGCGGGCGAAACCCGTCGCGTGGTCTGTTCGACCTGCGCGGTGACGATGGACTTCAACCCGAGCCGGGTGAACATCGTCTATGACACGGCCAGCAACCTGATCACGGAAGTGAAGTGCGGGTGAGGGCGCTGGCCCTTCTCGTCGCCGGTGCGGCCCTGACCGGCTGTATGGCGACGCCGCCGGAGACCGGCGGTCCGACGCCGCCGCAGCGATGCGACGCCTCGGCCGCGCAGTCGCTGGTCGGCTCGCACGTCGGCGCGGTCGACTTCGCGGCCGGCGCCAATGTGCGGATCGTCTGCACCACCTGCGCCACGACCCGCGACTACCGGCCGGACCGGCTGAATATCCGGTTCGACCAGCAGACGGGGATCATCAAGTCGGTGGACTGCGGCTAGTTACCGCGTCCGCGCGGCATAGAGCTCGCTCAGCCGGTCCGGCGTGCCCGGGATCCGCTCCAGGTGCGGGTAGCGCAGGCCGCCGTGGTAATCGAGGCTGACAGTCCGGTAGCGGTCGCCGTCCTTGACGATCAGCTCGATCGGCGTGGTCGTGTCCTTGGCCGCCTTGATGGCGTCGGTCAGGTTCGAGGCCGAGGCGGCCTCGCCGTTGACGGCGACGATCGACATGCCGATGGCCAGACCCGCCTTGAAGGCCGGGCCGTCCCACTGCACCGCCGAGATGCCGTTCTCGCCATTGGTCTGCAGGCCGATGGAGTACATGAAGTTGTTGCGCTTCAGACCGCCTTCCAGCGTCTTCTGCCAGGGGCTCTTGGTGTCGGTGTAGACGAGGCGGTAGCCGCCGCGCGCCAGACCATCCAACGGCGCGCCCGGGCCATGGCCGTCCAGACGGGTACGCAGGAAGGTGGCCCAGTCGTTCTCGACCACCCCGTTCAGCGCCGCGACCACGTCGTCGAAGGTATAGGGCGCCTCGTTATATTCGCCGTCGTGAGTGCCGAAGAAGGCTTTCGCGAAGTCGTCGAGACCCTTGCGGCCGTTGGTCTTCTCCCGGATCAGGGTGTCGGCGTCGAGCCAGATCAGCTGGCCCTCGACGTAATAGTCCTCGTCGCGCTGCTCGCTCAGCCAGCCCTTGGGCCGGCGCATGGAGATGATCGGGTCGTTGACCGTGTCCTGCATCGCCCGCCACGACCGGCCGGCGCGGTTGTCATAGGTGGCGGCGTCCATGGCCAGGGCGTCGAGCGCCTGATCCTTCGTCATCAGGCCCGAGCGCGCGGCCAGCACCTTGCCCCAGAACTGGGTCTGGCCCTCATAGACCCACAGCAGTTCGTTCTGCAGGGGGGTGTTGTAGTTGGGGACGTACTGGCCGGCCGGACGTCGCCACTTGCCGTTCCAGGAATGGGTGTATTCGTGGGCCAGCAGGTCGCGGTCGCCGAACTGGTTGTCCCAGTCGGTGAAGAACTCCGGATCGACGCTGTCCTCGGACGAGCGGTGGTGTTCCAGCCCGATCCCGCCCAGCCGGTCGGTCATGGCCATCAGGAAGTTGTAGTGGTCAAAGTGGCGCGCGCCGTACAGGCGGTCGGCCTGGGTCACGAGCGCCCGCAGGATGGCGATCTGGTCGTCCGTCGGGGCGATGTTCGAGGCGCTGTCCGCGAAGATGTCGAGCTTGACCGGCGAGCGGCCGCCCGGATCCAGATCGATCTGACGGAAGTGGACCCCGGCCATCAGCGGGCTGTCGATCAGGACGTCCAGGGTCACCGGCTTGAAGGTGGTGATGTCGCCTTCCGTCGAGGCCGTCTCCAGCGCCGTGCCGAAATTCCATCCGGACGGCAGCTTCACGCTGGTCTGGGTCGTGATGTTGTGGTGCCAGCGGCCCGCCGGGTAGAGCAGCATCTTCTCCCACTGGGCGTTCAGCATCTCGGCCGTCATGGTGATGCGGCCCTGGGCGTCCGCCGTCGGCGACAGGTGCTGGAAGTCGGCGGTGATCTCGGTCACGCCCTCGGGCACGACCAGATGGAAGGCGAAGCTCTCGACCGGATCGCGGGTCCACTCGATGCGCTGGCCGTTGGCGGTGAAGATCAGGCCTGCCAGCTGGGTGATCGGGCCATCGGGTCCGTGGTCGCCGGGCAGCCAGGCGGGGAAGAAGAGGGTCAGCGGACCCGCGCTCTCGACCGGAATGGTCTCATGGACGCTGAAGATGCGACGGTTCAGGTCGGTCGCGTCAACGTCCAGCTTCACGACGCCCGGCCAGGGCTTGTCCACCACCGCCGGGATCGGCGCCATCGTCGTATAGGGCGTCGCGGCGGGCGCGGCGGTCTGGGCAAACGCGGGCAGGGCGGAGGACGCCAGCAGCAGGGCGGCGAAGGCGGGTCGGGCGAAGCGGACCATGAACACTCTCGGGGGAACGGACGGCGGGGGAGGCGCGAAACAACGCCCCGACTCCTCCTGCGTCAAGTCGCCGCGCCTCACGAACTGTCACCGGCGACTGTTTCAACGCGGAAATCTGCTTGCATCCGGTCACGCTTCGGGGCGTAGCTTCGCCACCTCGCTCTTCAGGATCACGCCATGTCGAAGCCGCTTCTCCTCGCCGCCGCCGTCGCAGCCCTGGGGGCGACGGCCCTGTCCGGTTGCGTGATCGTCTCCAGCAGCGGGGATGAGAAGACTATTGTCGCCATGCCGGGCGAGCAACTGACGCGGGTGGAGGAGAACGCCTACGCCGCCGCCATCGCTGATCCGCTGCGCCCCGCCGAGGAGGTCGCGCGCGATCCGCTGCGCAAGCCCGCCGAGATGATGGCCTTCGCCCAGCTGGACGCCGGAGACCGGGTCGCCGACATCCGGCCCGAGGAAGGCTACTTCACCCGACTGTTCGCCAAGGCCGTCGGTCCGTCGGGCCGCGTCTACGCCTTCGTGCCGAACCAGACCGCGGGCAAGGAGAACGCCTACGGCGACACGCTCGCCGCCGCCTATCCGAACGTGAACCGGATCACCGGCAGCCTCGACACCATGACCTTCCCCGAGCCGCTGGACGTGGTCTTCATGGGGCAGGAGTACCACGACTTCACCATCCCCCGTTTCGGCGTCGATGTGGCGAAGATGAACGCGGCGGTGTTCGCGGCGCTCAAGCCGGGCGGCCTCTATGTCATTCTCGATCACCAGTCGGCGCCGGGCGCGGGCATCAGCGTATCGGGCACGCTTCACCGCATCGAGGGCGCCGAGCTGCGCCGTGAGGTCGAGGCCGCAGGTTTCATCTTCGCCGGCGAGACCTCGGCCGTGGCCAACCCCGAGGACGACCATACCCTGACCGTCTTCGAACCCGCCATTCGCGGCAAGACCGACCAGTTCGTCTATCGCTTCCGCAAGCCGGGCTAAGCCCAAAAGGTAGGGGCGTAACTTCGGCGGTTCGCGGGCGTAATCAATCAAGCGCCGCTCAAGGCGTATGGGAGGCTGACATGAAGCGTTCGGTGTATTTCGCGGCGGCAGTGATCACCGCCTTTGTTGGCGGCGACTGCCTGGCGCAGTCGAATATCGACTACGCCGTCAACTCGATGGCGAATGCGGCGGCGTCGCTCGCTCAGGACAACGCTTACGCGTCGGCCCTTGCCAGCCCGATCCGCACGGACGCCGACAAGGCTCGCGATGAGGCCCGCCACACCGCTGAAACCCTGGCTTTCGCCGAGGTGAAGCCGGGGCAGACCATCGGCGACATGATCATCGGCGGCGGCTATTTCACCCGCGTCTTCGCCGCCGCCACCGGTCCGTCCGGCAAGGTGATCGCCTGGCAGCCGGCCCAGTTCATCGGCTTCCAGGCCAGCTATGCCGACGCCATCACCGCGGCCGACGCCCTGCCGAATGTCGAGGGCATCCGCTCGCCGCTCGGCGCGCCCGAGTTCCCGACCGGGATGGACCTGGTCTTTACCGCCCAAAACTATCACGACCTGCACCTGAAGCCCTTCGCGGCCGATACGGCGGCGAAGACGAATGCGGCGGTGTTCGCGGCGCTGAAGCCGGGCGGCCTCTATGTCATCGTCGACCACTACGCCGCCGCCGGCTCGGGCCTGGCCGCCGCCGACAGCCTGCATCGCATCGACCCGGCCATCGTCAAGGAAGAGGTCGAGGCCGCGGGCTTCGTGCTGGAAGACCAGAGCGACATCCTGAAGAATGACGCCGATCCGCTGACCGCCAACGTCTTCGACCCGGCGATCCGGGGTCACACCAGCCAGTTCATGCTCAAGTTCCGCAAGCCGGCGTGATCAAAAGCGTCCTCGCTGCCGCTCTCCTGCTGCTGACAGCGGCGGCTGAGGACCGTCCCGCGCCCTATACGGTCGCGCCCGGTCTGTTTGATGCGTCAAAGCCCGATCTCGGTCTGACCCCGGCGCCGGGCGCCGAGACCTTCACCGTCTTCCGACCGGAGGAGGGGACCGACCACTTCAGCAACGGCGTCTCCCTGATCGCTTTCGGGGGGCGGCTCTACGCCCAGTGGCAGTCCTCGCCGCGTGACGAGGATTCGCCCGAGACCCGGGTGATGTTCGCCTCCAGCGCTGACGGCGAACGCTGGACCGCGCCGGTTGAACTGGCCCCGCCCGGAGAAGGCGGTCGCATGGTCTCCAGCGGCGGCTGGTCCACGGACGGCCGAACCCTGATCGCCTACCTCAACGTCTGGCCCAACGGCTTCCAGTCAGGCGACGGCGGCCAGACCGAATACCGGACCAGCAGTGACGGCCAGAGCTGGTCTGCGCCCAGACCGGTTCTGGCGGCGGACGGGTCGCCCATCGACGGCGTCATCGAACAGGATCCGCACCGCTTCGGCGACCGGATCATCGGCGCCTTCCACATGCGTCCGGGCATGATCGCGACCCCGGCCTTCACTGACGATCCTCTCGGCGTCTCGGGCTGGACGCTGGGCCGCATGACCCATCTGAAGCGGGCGCCGACTCCGGCGGGTGCTCCCGTCCACGAAAGCCGTCTGAGCCGCGAGATCGAGCCCAGCCTGTTTCAGGCCGGCGACTGCGCCGTCATGGTCTTCCGCGACGAGGACCTGAGCTTTCGCCAACTGGCCTCCGAAAGCTGCGACCGGGGCGTCAGTTGGTCCACGCCGGCGGTCACCGTCATGCCCGACAGCCGCGCCAAGCAGAGCGCCGGCAACCTGCCGGACGGGACGGCCTTCCTCGTCAATGCGCCGAACAGCGACCGTGTCCGCACGCCGCTGGCGGTGACGGTCAGCCGCGACGGTCGGAGCTTCGACCGGTCCTTCCTGCTGCGCGGGCAGGGCGATCTCCAGTCCCTGCGCTATGAAGGCCAGTACAAACGGCCCGGCTATCACTACCCCAAGAGCACCGTCTGGAACGGCTTCCTCTGGGTCGGCTACGCCACGAACAAGGAAGATGTGCAGGTCACGCGCGTCCCGTTGAGCGCGCTGACCGGCGATTGAGAACCGTTATCAATTAGCGGTTTAGGACAATTTGTCCTTGTCATCGCGTGGACACCCGGGGTCAATCGGCGCAAATACCCGCCACGTTTTCGCGCGAAAGTCCGCCCAGTTGTACGACTACAAGGCCGCCTTCGAATCCGCCGTCGACCAGGTGAAGAGCGAGGGGCGTTACCGCGTCTTCGCCGATCTGAAGCGCGTGCGCGGCCAGTTCCCGAAGGCGGTTCGGCGTCGTGAGGACGGGTCCGAGCAGGACGTCGTCATCTGGTGCTCCAACGACTACCTCGGCATGGGCCAGAACCCGGTCGTGCTGGAGGCCATGCAGGCCGAGCTCGACGCCGTGGGCGCCGGCGCCGGCGGCACCCGCAACATCTCGGGCACGACGCGCTCGGCCGTGGATCTGGAGGCCGAGCTGGCCGCCTGGCACCAGAAGGAAGCCGCGCTGCTGTTCACCTCGGGCTATGTGGCCAATGAGGCGACCCTCACGACCCTGCAGCGCATCCTGCCGGGCCTGATCATCTTCTCCGACAGCCTGAACCACGCCTCGATGATCGCCGGCATCCGCAACGGCGGCTGCGAGCGGCACGTCTTCATGCACAACGACCTGGCGCATCTGGAGCAGCTGCTGGCCGCCGCGCCAGCCGATGCGCCCAAGCTGGTCGCCTTCGAGAGCGTCTATTCCATGGACGGCGACATCGCCGACCTGGCCGGAACCATCGCCCTGGCTCACAAGTACGGGGCCCTGACCTACCTCGACGAAGTCCATGCGGTTGGCCTGTATGGCGCGACCGGCGCCGGCGTCGCCGAACGCGACGGCGTGCTGGACGGCATCGACATCGTCGAATGCACCCTGGGCAAGGCTATCGGCGTCATGGGCGGATACATCGCCGCCGACGCGGTGATCGTCGACGCGGTCCGCAGCTGGGCCTCGGGCTTCATCTTCACCACCAGCCTGCCGCCGGCCCTGACCGCGGGCGCGCTGGCCTCGGTGCGTCACCTCAAGGCCCATCCGGAACTGCGTGTCGCCCATCAGGAGCGCGCCCAGACCCTGAAGGATCGTTTCGCCGCCGCCGGTATCCCGGTCATGCCGAGCGAGAGCCATATCGTCCCGGTCTTCGTCGGCGATCCGGTCCACACCAAGATGATCTCGGACATGCTGCTCGAAGAGTTCGGCGTCTATGTCCAGCCGATCAACTACCCCACCGTGCCCAAGGGCACCGAGCGCCTGCGCTTCACGCCCTCGCCGAACCACGACGACGGCATGATGGACGCCCTGGTCAGCGCCATGGACCAGCTCTGGACCCACTGCCACATCGCCCGGATGCCTTCGGCTGCCTGATGTCGGAAGGTGGCCTCGGACAGGTCATCGTCGAGAAGACCCGCAACGGAACCTATCTGAAGGTCACCGCCGTCCATGTGGCGACCGGCACCGAGGCTACGGCCGTCGGCCCGGCGATGGAGCCCAGGGCCGTCGAGCGGCTGGCGGTCGCGAAATTGCGACGGATACTCGGTGTCTGACGTCACGTGGCCGACACAAGATGTTGTGGTTGACCCCTCTCAGGACTAGATAGGGCGCCTTCAGACAGCCGGGGACGCTCGTGACCATCACCACCCACGCCGACTATTTCTCGAAGTCTCTCGCGGACGCCGATCCCGACGTCTTCAAGGGCATCCAGGGCGAGCTGGGCCGTCAGCAGGAACAGATCGAGCTGATCGCCTCCGAGAACATCGTGTCCAGGGCAGTGCTGGACGCGCAAGGGTCTGTTCTGACGAACAAATACGCAGAGGGCTATCCCGGTCGCCGCTACTACGGCGGCTGCGAATTCGTCGACGTCACCGAGGATCTGGCCCGCAATCGCGCCAAGGAACTGTTCGGCTGCGCCTTCGCCAACGTCCAGCCCCACTCGGGCGCCCAGGCCAACCAGGCGGTCTTCTTCGCCCTGCTGCAGCCCGGCGACACCTTCCTCGGCATGGATCTGGCCTGCGGCGGCCACCTGACCCACGGCTCCCCGGCCAACCAGTCGGGCAAGTGGTTCCGCCCCGTGACCTACAAGGTCCGCGAGGACGACAACCTGATCGACTACGACCACGTCGCCGAGATGGCCGAGAAGGAAAAACCGAAGCTGATCGTGGCCGGCGCCTCGGCCTACAGCCGTCACATCGACTTCAAGCGCTTCCGTGAGATCGCCGACAGCGTCGGGGCCTACCTCTTCGTCGACATGGCCCACTATGCGGGTCTGGTCGCCGGCGGCGTCTATCCCGACCCGCTGCCGCATGCCCACGTCGTGACCACGACCACCCACAAGACCCTGCGCGGCCCGCGCGGCGGCATGATCCTGTCCAACGACGTCGAGCTGGGCAAGAAGATCAACTCGGCCGTCTTCCCCGGTCTGCAGGGCGGTCCGCTGGAGCACGTCATCGCCGCCAAGGCCGTGGCCTTCGGCGAGGCGCTCAAGCCCGAGTTCAAGGTCTATGCGAAACAGGTCGTGGCCAACGCCCAGGCCCTTTCGGCCGTTCTGATCGAACGCGGCCTCGCGGTCGTCTCGGGCGGCACCGACAGCCACATCGTTCTGGTCGACCTGCGTCCCAAGGGCGTGACCGGCAAGGCGACCGAGCTACAGCTCGAACACGCCCTGATGACCTGCAACAAGAACGGCGTCCCCTTCGACACCGCGCCCTTCACCGTGACCTCGGGCGTCCGTCTGGGTACCCCGGCCGGCACCACGCGCGGCTTCGGCGTCGAGGAGTTCAAGTCGATCGGTCACTGGATCGCCGACGTCGTGTCCTCGATGAACGGCGGCGACGAGGCCGATCCGGCGGTCATCGCCGAGGTCGCCGGCAAGGTGCGCGAGCTCACGCGCCGCTTCCCGATCTACGGATAAGCGCCTGATGAAGTGCCCCTTTTGCGGACATCAGGACACCCAGGTGAAGGACAGCCGGCCGTCTGACGACGGCTCGGCCATCCGACGTCGCCGGTCCTGCCCGAACTGCAACGGGCGCTTCACCACCTTCGAGCGGGTGCAACTGCGCGAGCTGATGATTCTGAAGCGCAACGGCCGTCGCACGCCCTTTGACCGTGACAAGCTGGAGCGGTCGCTGAACGTGGCCCTGCGCAAGCGGCCGGTTCAGGCCGAACAGGTCGAGCAGCTGGTCAGCCGCATCACCCGCCAGCTGGAAAGCCTGGGCGAGACGGAAATCCCGTCCAGCATCGTCGGCGACTTCATCATGAAGGCGCTCAAGTCGGTCGATGAAGTGGCCTATGTCCGCTACGCCTCGGTCTACAAGGATTTCCGCCACACCGGCGACTTTGCTCGCTTCCTCGGCGACGAAGGCCTGGACGAGACCTGATGCGGCCCCGGATTACCTTGAAGATCGCGACCTCGCTGGACGGTCGTATCGGCACCTCGACGGGCGAAAGCCAGTGGATCACAGGCCCCGAAGCCCGACTGCAGGGCCACCGGCTGCGCGCGGCGGGCGACGCTATTCTGGTCGGGGTCGAGACGGTGCTGGCCGACGATCCGCGCCTGACCGTGCGCCTGCCCGAAACGGAAGCCGGGGTTCGCATCCAGAAGGCCGATCCCCTGCGCGTCGTGCTGGACAGCCGTCTGCGCACGCCTTCGTTCGCCCGACTGGCCAAGGCCGGCACCCTGATCATCACCACGCGTGAGCCCCAGCCGGTTGGCGGGGCCGAGGTGGTGCAGGTCGCGGGCGACGCGCAGAACCGCCCGACCATCGAGGCCATTCTGGATCTGCTCTACGCCCGCGGCGTGCGCAGCCTGATGATCGAGGGCGGCGGCCGGGTCGCGGCGGCCTTCGTCACTGCGGGCGTCGTCGACGCCATCGACTGGTTCCGGGCCCCCATCCTGCTGGGCGGAGATGGCCGTCCGGGCGTCGCGGCGCTGTCGCTGGCCCGTCTTGCGAACGCTCCGAAGTTCCGGCGCCTTGCGGTGGAGGCTCTGGGTGACGACCTGTGGGAGCGCTACGAAAGGGTCTCCTGAATGTTCACAGGCATTGTCACCGACATCGGCCGCGTTCGCGCGGTCACCGAGACCAATCGCGACCGCCGCTATGAGATCGAGACCGTCTGGGACGTCTCGGGCATCGACATGGGCGCCTCGATCAGCCACGCAGGCTGCTGCTTGACCGTGGTTGAGAAGGCCGATGGCTGGTTCGCGGTCGAGGTTTCCGACGAGACCCTGTCGAAGACCAACCTCGGCAGCTGGAAGACCGGCGACCCGGTCAATCTTGAGCGCGCCGCGAAACTGGGCGACGAGATGGGCGGGCACGTCGTCTCGGGCCACGTCGATGGCCTGGGCAAGGTCGTGTCGATCGAACAGGTCGGCGGATCGCACCGGATCGTGGTCGAGGCGCCCGCGCCCCTGCATCGCTACATCGCCGCCAAGGGCTCCATCACGGTCGACGGCGTGTCCCTGACCGTCAACGCCGTGGACGGCCAGAATTTCGACCTGAACATCATCCCCCACACCTGGGAGGCGACGACGCTGGGCCGCTTGCAGCCCGGTGACGCCGTGAACCTCGAAATCGACATGCTGGCGCGCTATCTCGCACGCTGGCAAGAGACCGCGTAATGACCAACACCATCCAGCTTTCCTCGGACATGTTCTCCAGTCCGATCAGTCCGATCGAGGACATCCTCGAGGACGCCCGCAACGGACGCCCCTACATCCTCGTCGACGCCGAGGACCGCGAGAACGAGGGCGACATCATCATCCCGGCCCAGTTCGCGACGCCCGACCAGATCAACTTCATGGCCCGCCACGCGCGCGGCCTGATCTGCCTGGCCATCACCGCCGAGCGCGGCCGCCAGCTGCGCCTGCCGCCGATGACGGCCGACAACCGCACCTCCATGGGCACCGCCTTCACCGTCTCGATCGAGGCGAAGGAAGGGGTCACCACCGGCATCAGCGCCGCCGACCGCGCCCGCACGGTCCAGGCCGCCGTCGATCCGAACAAGGGCGCCGACGACATCGTCTCGCCCGGCCACGTCTTCCCCCTGATCGCCCGCGACGGCGGCGTTCTGGTCCGCACCGGCCATACCGAGGCGGCCGTGGACATCAGCCGCATGGCCGGCCTGACCCCGGCGGGCGTGATCTGTGAGATCATGAACGAGGACGGCACCATGGCCCGGATGCCGGACCTGGTCGCCTTCGCCCAGCTGCACGGGCTGAAGATCGGCACCATCGCCGACCTGATCGCCTATCGCCGCCGCACCGAACGTTATGTCGAGCGGGTCATGGACCAGCCCTTCGAGAGCGTCCACGGCGGCCCGTTCCGCCTGATGCTGTACCGCGACACCATCGAGGGCGGCGAGCACGTCGCCTTGGTCCACGGCCGCATCGAGCCCGGCAAGCCGACCCTGGTCCGCATGCACCAGGTCGATTTCGCCGCCGACCTGCTGGGCCACCGCGAGGACCGCCAGAATTATATTCCCGCCGCCCTGAAGCAGATTTCCGCCAGTGGCGAGCCCGGCGTCGTCGTCTTCCTGCGCGACCCGTCGCTGCAGGGTCTGGCCGAACGCCTCGCAGGCGCCGACAAGCCGGTGACCAACGACCGCGCCATCAAGGCCTATGGCCTGGGCGCCCAGATCCTGCTGGACCTCGGGGTCCGCGACATGATCGTGATGAGCTCGACCCGCCCCGAGCCGACCGCGCTGGAAGGCTACGGCCTGCGCATCGTCGGCTGGCGCGGCATGAACGGAGAAGACCAATCCTGACCGAACCGATCCGCGTCCTCATCGTCGAGGCGCGCTACTACGACGAACTGGCTGACGCCCTGCTGGACGGGGCGAAGGACGCCCTGCGTGCCCAGAACGTGGCCTTTGACGTCGTCACCGTGCCGGGCGCCCTCGAGGTCCCGACCGCGATCGCCCTGGCCGACGAGGCCGGCAAGTATCCGACCGCGCCGCGCTACGACGGCTTCGTGGCGCTCGGCTGCATCATTCGCGGCGAGACCTATCATTTCGAGATCGTCTCGGATCAGTCGGCGGCGGGCCTGATGCAGCTTGGCCTCAAGGGGCTGGCGATCGGCAACGGCATCCTGACGACCGAGGACGAGGACCAGGCCTGGGCCCGTGCGCGCCTCAGCGAAGGCGACAAGGGCGGCGGCGCCGCGCGGGCTGCTCTGGACCTGATCGCCTTGCGCAAACGGCTCCGGCATGGTCTTGCGGCGCAATGACCGAACCCAACAGCATCCAGGCCGTCCTGCAGCAACTCGCCGAGAGCGAGAAGGAACGCGCTGAACCCTCCCTGACCTCGCGCCAGCGCCGCGCCCGCACCGTCGCGCGTCTGGCTGCCGTCCAGGCCCTGTACCAGATGGAACTGGCTGGTGAGGGCGCGGAGACGGTCATCACCGAATTCTCGAACCACCGCTTCGACGCCGACATCGAAGGCGAGCCCCTGGCCGAGGCGGACGAAGAGTATTTCGCCGGCATCGTGCGCGGCGTGATCGAGAACCAGCGCGAGATCGACACCGCCGTGAAGGCTCGTCTGGCCTCCAACTGGCGCATGGAGCGTCTGGACGCCACCCTGCGCGCCCTGCTGCGCTGCGGGGCCTGGGAGCTGGCTCACCAGCCCGAGGTGCCGCGCGAGATCGTCATCGACGAATATGTCGAGCTGGCGAAGGCCTTCTTCGACGAAGCCGAGGCCAAGTTCGTCAACGCCGCCCTGGACGGCGTCGCCCGCGACGTGCGCCCGAAGGCGTAAGATCATGCCCGCCGTCGACGTGTCCGGCGAGTTCGAGACCATCGCGAAACTGCTGGCGCCCCTGGCCCATCCCGAATGGGGCAGGGGGCTGGTCGACGACGTCGCCGTCGTGCCGACACGGCCGGGTTACGATCTGGTCCTGACCAAGGACGCCATGATCGAGGGCGTGCATTTCCTGGCCACCGATCCGCTCGACACGGTGGCGCAGAAGCTGCTGCGCGTGAACCTGTCCGATCTGGCCGCCAAGGGCGTCGAGCCGTTCGGCTATTTGCTGGCCTGCCACTGGTCGCAGCGCTGCGGCTGGCCCGAGCGTCAGGCCTTCGCCGAAGGGCTGGCGCGGGACCAGAAGGAATTCGGCATCCACCTGCTGGGCGGCGATACGGTCGTGACGCCCGGTCCCGCCTCCTTTTCCGTCACCCTGATGGGTTGGGCCAGGGCGGGCAGGGTGGTGGCCCGTGATGGTGCGCGACCCGACGACGCCGTCTTTGTCACCGGCCAGATCGGCGACGGCTTCCTCGGCCTCAAGGCCGCGCAGGGGGTGCTGACCCTGGCGCCCGAACGGATCGAGGCCCTGACCGACCATTATCGCCGTCCCATGCCGCAGACGGCTTTCGCCGAGGTCGTTCGCGACATGGCCACGGCTTCGCTGGACGTCTCCGACGGCCTGATCGCCGACATCGGCCATATCGCCGAGGCCTCGGGTGTGGGGATCGAGATCGATCTGGAGCGGACGCCGGTGTCCCTCGCCGGTCAGGCCTGGCTGGAGACCCGCGTCGACCGGCAGGCGGCCTTCGAACAGCTAGCCACCGGCGGGGACGACTATGAGATCGCCTTCACCGCTCCCGCATCCGATGAGGCCGCCCTGCGCCGCGAGGCCGAGCGTCGCCACATCCGCCTTACCCGAGTGGGGCAGGTCGTGGCGGGAACCGGCGTGCATGTCCGTTTCGAAGGGCGTCTGGTCGAGGTAGCTCGCTCCGGCTGGACCCACGGCTGACAGCGGTCGCTGAAACCGAATCCTAACCCCCGCCGGTTAGGGTTACCCCATGCGCCGCAGAGACCTCATCGCCGCCGGAACCGCCGTCGCCCTTTCGGCGCCGGTCATCGCCGCCACGCCCGCCCTCGCCAGCGGCCCGAAGAAGCCTGAGGAAGGCGCGCCTCCGGCCGACAAGACGGTCAGCATTCGCGCCGTGGGCCTGCCGGTCATTGTCGACGGCCGCATCCGCAACTATGTCTTCGTCAATCTGAAGCTGCACCTGGCGCCCGAGCCCAAGGTGGAAGACATCCAGAACAAGGAAGCCTTCTTCCGCGACGCCCTGGTGCGGACCGGACACGGCGCGCCCTTCACCCTGCCGGACGACTGGAACACGCTCAGCGACAACAAGATCAACGCCGCGATGATGGCCATCGCCGGCGTCGTCGTCCCCCATGCGGTCATCAAGGCCGAGGTTGTCCGTCAGACGCCACGCCGCCGCATGAACACGCCTGTGGCCGAGACTGTTCCGGACCCCTACCTCACGCCCGACGGCTCGGACATCGCGGCTCCGGACGCCGCCTCGACCCTCTAGGCGTTTCCGCGCCCGAAAGGCCCTTCAAAGAGCACGGTTGCGTCATCCCGGCGCATGCGGCACGCTCATTCGGCAAATCCCGAGTGACCGCAGTTCTGCGGTCGTTGCGCACGGGGGAGCCGGAAGGCGGATAGAGGCCAAAAGGCCCGCCGCGCCAAGGAGCCGGGCGCCTTTTGCAAGGGCATGGAAACGCCAATGAATCATATACTTACGCTGGTCTTTGGGGCCGGCGTCCTGGGGGTGCTGTACGGCCTCGCCCAGACGGCCGTGCTGATGAAGGCCGGCACCGGCAACGACAAGATGCGAGAGATCGCCGCCGCCATCCAGGAAGGGGCCTCGGCCTATCTGCGGCGGCAATACACCACCATCGGCATCGTCGGGGTGGTCATTCTGATCGCCGCCTACCTGCTGATCGGCCCTTATGCGGCAGTCGGCTTCCTGATCGGGGCGGTGCTTTCGGGCGCCGCCGGCTATGCGGGGATGCTGATCTCGGTGCGCGCCAACGTCCGCACGGCCCAGGCCGCGTCGGAAAGTCTGGCCAAGGGTCTGAACCTCGCGTTCCGCTCGGGCGCCATCACCGGCATGTTCGTCGCCGGAGGGGCCCTGCTGGGCGTCTCGGGTTATTTTGCGGTCCTCGTCCTGCATCTGGGCCTTGAGCCGACGAGCCGCGAGGTCGTCGACGGCCTCGTCGCCCTGGGCTTCGGCGCATCCCTGATCTCCATCTTCGCGCGACTGGGCGGCGGAATCTTCACCAAGGGCGCCGACGTGGGCGGCGACATGGTGGGCAAGGTCGAGGCCGGCATTCCGGAGGATGATCCCCGCAACGCCGCGACCATCGCCGATAACGTGGGCGACAATGTCGGCGACTGCGCCGGCATGGCCGCCGACCTGTTCGAGACCTATGCGGTGACCACGGTCGCCACCATGGTTCTGGCCGCCATCTTCTTCCGGGGAACAGAGTACGTCGGGACGATGATGCTGCTGCCGCTGGCCATCTGCGGCATCTGTATCGTGACCTCGATCATCGGCAGCTTCTTCGTCCGCCTGGGCAAGAAGCAGAACATCATGGGCGCCCTGTATCAGGGCCTGATCGTCACGGGCGTCCTGTCCGTGGGTGCGGTCTGGTGGGTGATCACCACCCTGGTTCCGGCATCGGTCACCACCGGCGACGGTCTGGTCATCACGCCGATCAGCCTGTTCTACTCGGGCCTCGTCGGTCTCGCGGTCACCGCGGCCATCGTCGTGATCACCGAATACTATACCGGCTCCAACTTCCGTCCCGTGCGTTCGGTGGCGAACGCCTCGGTGTCTGGCCACGGCACCAACGTCATCCAGGGCCTGGCCGTCTCGCTCGAGTCGACCGCGCTTCCGGCCCTGACGATCATCGTCGGCATCGTGGCCAGCTACCAACTGGCCGGTCTGTTCGGCATCGCCATTGCCACCACCACCATGCTGGGCGTGGCGGGGATGATCGTGGCGCTGGACGCCTTCGGTCCCGTGACTGACAACGCCGGCGGCATCGCCGAGATGGCCGGACTTCCCTCGGAAGTGCGCCACTCGACCGACGCCCTCGACGCCGTCGGAAACACCACCAAGGCCGTCACCAAGGGCTACGCCATCGGTTCGGCTGGCCTCGGCGCCCTGGTGCTGTTCGCGGCCTATACCTCGGACCTGAAGTACTTCTCGGCCAATCCGGCGGACTATCCGTTCTTCGCCGGGATGGGCGAGGTCGCTTTCGATCTGACCAACCCCTATGTCGTCGTCGGCCTGCTGTTCGGGGGGCTCCTGCCATTCCTGTTCGGCGGGATGTCGATGATGGCGGTCGGTCGAGCGGCCGAATCGGTCGTCGCCGAGGTGCGTCGCCAGTTCCGCGAGAACCCCGGCATCATGACCTATCAGGTGAAGCCGGAATACGGACGGGCCGTCGACATCCTGACGAAAGCGGCGATCCGCGAGATGATCGTGCCGTCGCTGCTGCCGGTGCTGTCGCCGATCGTCCTGTTCGTCGCCATCCTGTTCCTGGCGGACAAGGCCAACGCCTTCGCGGCCCTCGGCGCCATGCTCATGGGCGTGATCGTGACCGGTTTGTTCGTGGCCATCTCGATGACCTCGGGCGGTGGCGCCTGGGACAACGCCAAGAAGGTGATCGAGGAGGGCTTCACCGACAAGAACGGCGTCGTCCACGGCAAGGGCTCCGAAGCCCACAAGGCCGCGGTCACCGGCGATACGGTCGGAGATCCCTACAAGGACACCTCCGGCCCGGCGGTGAACCCGATGATCAAGATCACCAACATCGTCGCCCTGCTGCTCCTGGCGGTGCTGGCGAGCGGCAAGATCGTCTGATCGGACGGTATCCCTGAACGAGGGGCGGCGCCGGTGACGGCGCCGCCCCTTTTCGTTTCAAAGGCCCATCGAAACCCAGTGGTCCCACATCTGGTTGCGGAAGCGCAGGTCGGGATCGTGACGCCGCTTGAAGGCCATCACCTCTGGCAACCCCGCATAGGCCTTCAGCAACTGATCCTGCCGGGCGTGCAGGCGGTAGGGCAGGTAGAAGCTCCCGCCGACGTCGAGCGCGGCGTCGATCAGGTCGCGGGTCATGGCCTGCATATCCGCCTCGTCCGCCGCCGAGATGCGCTGGCTGAACAGCATGACCAGGGCGATCCGGGGCTCGGGTGCGAAGGTCAGGGCGCTGAGGCGATCGGCCTCCACCCATCTCAGGGTCAGGTTCAGCAGGTCCTGCCGCGAGGCCGGGATGATCCGGCGGCAGTCGCCGAGGAAGGCGTTCAGTGCCTCGGGCGGGACGAAATACTCGTGCAGGATGTCCGTACGACGCGCGTCATGGCCGGCGAAGATGGCGACCGGCAGGTTCATCAGGCTGTTGCGGGTCGCTGTTGCGTCATCCGGGACCAGCCGGGTCTCGGCCCACCAGCGAAACCGTTTGCCGGCCTCCGATCCGGTCTGGGCCCGGAAGACCTGACGGACGAGCCCACCACCCGCGACCGTGCCGGTCATCGGGGGCAGTGCGCCGGACTGTTCGTCGAGGGGACGATGGGTGGTCAGCACCGCGTGTTCCAGAAAGCCGTCCCGGGCGGGCGACAGCCGTCCGTAGGCCAGATTGGCGTCGGGCTGGTGGACTGCTTCGACAAAGCGGGCGGAGAAGTCCGAAGAGGGCAGGCGAATCCGCGACGACTTCAGCAACCGGTTTGGAACCGCCTCCATCTCCGCATCCAGGATCGCGCCGAACAGGCCGTATCCCCCGATCACATGGCGAAACAGCTCGGCGTTCTCCGTCGGCGAGCAGGTCCGGACCTCGCCGTCGGCGCCCAGCAGGCGCAGGCTCCGCACCGTGGACCCGACCGGTCCCCGCGGAACCGCCCAGCCATGCGCATTGACGCTGATCGCGCCGCCGAGGCTGAAATCGTTGTTGGACTGGGTTACGGCGGGCGACAGGCCGTGAGGATCCAGCGCCCGCAGCACGTCCCGCCAACGCGCGCCCGCGCCGGCGGTGTAGCGGCGCGCGGCGGTGTCGATAGCGATGGGCGCGTCCGTCAGCTCGATCGCGACCCCGTCCCGGGGAGGCAAGGACTGACCGCCCATGGAATGCCGCGCGCCGCCGATGCAGAGCGGCTTTCCGCAGACGGCAGCCCGGCCGATGGCCGAGGCCGTGTCAGTGGCGGCCAGCGACAGGTTCGAGGATACCCGGGTCGCGTTCAGGCGGCTGGCGTCATCGAGAAGCCCCGGATCGGCGGAGACCGGGGGCGGCGGCAGGGTCGTGCATCCGGACAGGGTCAGCCCCGCGCCTGCGATGAATGTCCTGCGCGTCGTTTCGAACATGCCGACGGGTCCCCCTCCGATCGGAGGGTGGCGTGCCGACCCGTCTTTGGAAAGGCCTTGGTTAGTCCGGACGGCGTTGGCCGGGGACATCCTCTTCGGTGCGGGGCAGCTGGCCGCGGGCGACGTTGCCCAGCAGCTGTTCCATGACGGTCAGCGAACGGCCGCGCGTCGGGGTCTCGCGACGCTCCATGGCGATCTTCTGACCATCTTCGAGGCCCAGGGTGCGGACCGAGGCGACCTTGGCGTCGTCCTTGTTGAAGGTGATCTCGGTGACGCTGCGCTGCGAGATCTGCGGGCGGTTGTAGGTGTAACGCTCGCTGGTCTGGCTGATGTAGTACCAGACCTGCTGCGGTTCGAAGGTCGAGGTCGTCGACGGCGTGCCCAGACGGGCCAGAACCGTTTCCTTGGTGTCCGTGCCGGCGACGATATCGGACGGCTTGGTGTCAACGACCTGGAAGCCGTGCAGACCCACCACGGGGGCGCAGGCGGCGGCCGAAAGCGCCAGGGCGGCGACGGCGACGAGAGGGGCGATACGAAGCATTTGCGGGCGCCTGCGACAGAACAAGGTCTTTGACCTAACCGGACACGGGCTCTAGTTCAACGGCGCGGCGGAAAAGGGGCCGTGAAACATGCTGAAGTCACTCTTCCGGAAACATTCCGCACCGAACCCCGGCGACGCCCTCTATGCGGCTGTCGCGGCCCAGGCGCGCCAGCCGGCCTTCTATACCGCCTTGGGGGTTGCCGACCGGATCGACGCGCGGTTCGAGCTCTACACCCTGCACGCCCTGCTGCTGATCCTGCGTCTGCGCGACGAGGATGCGGATGGGGCAGGCGAGGGAGTGGACTGCGCCCAGGCGCTGTTCGACGCCTATGTTTCGGCCCTCGACAATGTCCTGCGCGAACTGGGCGTCGGCGATGTGTCGATGGCCAAGAAGATGCGCACCCTGGGCGAGGCCCTCTATGGCCGCATGACCGCCTATGAGACGCCCCTGCGCACCGGCGACGCCGCGGCCCTGTCCGCCGGGCTGGCGCGCAATGTCTTCGAGAGCGAGGAGGCGGAACGCGGCGCCGCGCTCGCCCGCTATGCCCTTGCCGCGCGTGAAGGTCTGGTCGCCCAGCCCTTCGCCGCCGTTCTGAAACAGCCGTCCTGGCCTGAGATCACTGCATGACCGTCGTTCTTCCCTTCAGCGAAACCGTCCGCCTCAATGAGATCGGCGCCGGGCTTCAGCGCACGCTGGAGCCGGACGCGGCCGTGCGCGCGAAGATCGCTCGCGCGCTCGACCTCGCCTCGCTCGACGCCTTCGAGGCCGAGGTGGCGGTGGCGCCGAACCCGGACCTTGGTCCTGATCTCGGGACCGGCGGCTGGCGGCTGACCGGCCGGGTCAGGGCCAGCGCGGTCCAGACTTGCGGCATCACGCTTGAGCCCCTGCCGGTGGAGATCGACGAGCGATTCGCCGTCGATCTGGTCGAACAGGCTCCGGAACGGCCTGAGGACGAAGAGTTCGAAATCGGCGTCGACGACGAGATCGCCGATGTGATCGAGGACGGCCGAATCGACCTGGGCCAATACGCCGTCGAACAACTGGCCCTGAACCTCGATCCCTTCCCGAGGAAGCCTGGCGTCGAGTTCGTCCAGCCCGAGGAACCAAAGGAAATCTCGCCCTTTGCGGTCCTGAAACAGTTCAAGCCGAAGGACGAAGCCTGAAAATCTTGACCTAAGGTCGCCTGCCTTTGCATCGACCTGTTGCAGGTCTATCGTGAACAGCCCAGATGAGCGTCGCGTCAGACGACGCCCCGGAGAGCGTAGCCTTTTGCCCACCCCCGTCCTGATTTCGCTCGACGCCATGGGCGGCGACCACGGTCCTTCCGTCGTCGTGCCCGGCATTCGGGAATACATCCGCCGCCACGGCGGTGAGAACGTCCGCTTCCTGCTGCATGGCGACCAGACCGCCATCGCGGCCGAGATGGCGAAGTGCAAGCTGACCGCCGAGGTCTGCGAGATCCGTCACACCGACAAGGTCGTGGCCATGGACGAAAAGCCCGCCACCGCCATGCGCCGGGGCAAGGGCTCCAGCCTGTGGAATGCCGTCGAATCGGTGAAGTCGGGCGAGGCGGGAGCCGTCGTCTCCGCCGGCAACACCGGCGCCCTGATGGCCATTTCCAAGCTGATCCTGCGCATGTCGGCGCCGGGGCTGGAGCGTCCGGCCATCGTCGCCAGCTGGCCGACCCTGAAGGGCGTCACCGCCGTTCTGGACGTCGGCGCCAACATCGAGAGCGACGCCGAACAACTGATCGAATTCGCCATCATGGGCGAGGCCTTCCACGCCGCCGTTCACGGCGTGAAGAAGCCGACCATCGGCGTCCTCAACGTCGGCTCCGAGGACATGAAGGGGCATGAGGAGGTGCGCGAAGCGCACGCCATCCTGCGCGCCGGCGGCCTGGACCTGAACTACCACGGCTTCGTCGAGGGCGATGACATCGCCAAGGGCACGGTCGATGTCGTCGTCACCGACGGCTTCACCGGCAATATCGCCCTCAAGACCGCAGAGGGTACGGCCCGCTTCATCTCGACCCTGCTCAAAGGGGCGTTGTCCTCCAGTGTCCAGTCCAAGCTGGGCGCCCTGCTGGCCATGCCGGCGCTCAAGGCCATGGGCCAGAAGATCGATCCCAACGCCATCAACGGCGGCCCCCTGCTGGGCCTGAACGGCATTGTGGTGAAGAGCCACGGCGGCGCGACGGCCCAGGGCTTCGGCAACGCCATCCGCATCGGCGTCGACCTGGCCCGCAGCGACTATCTGACGACGGTCGGCTCCAAGCTGGGCCGACTGGACGACATCATGCACGCCCTGCCTTCCGCCACTGAGGCCGGAGAGGCGGCGGCGCCCGCACCCTCCGGAGAGATTCTGCAGTGAGCGTTATCCGCAGCGCCGTCACCGGCGTGGGTTCCTATCTGCCTGAGCAGGTCGTCACCAACGCCGACCTGGCCGAATTCGTCGACACCAGCGACGAGTGGATCCAGGAACGCACCGGCATCAAACAGCGTCACAAGGCGCGCGACGACGAGCCGACCAGCGACCTCGCCGTCGAGGCCGCCCGCCGCGCCCTGGCCGACGCCGGCAAGACGCCTGCAGACGTCGACCTGATCATCGTCGCCACCACGACGCCGGACATGACCTTTCCGGCGACCGCCACCATCGTCCAGCGCAAGCTGGGCTGCCCGGTCAATATCGCGTTCGACGTTCAGGCCGTCTGCTCGGGCTTCGTCTATGCGCTCAGCGTCGCCGACGGCTTCGTGGCGCGCGGTCACGCCAAATGCGCCCTGGTCATCGGCGCCGAGGAGATGACCCGGCTGATGGACTGGTCGGACCGCACCACCTGCGTCCTTTTCGGCGACGGCGCCGGCGCCTTCGTGGTCGAGCCGCGCGAAGGGCAGGGAACCAAGGCGGATCAGGGCCTGCTCGGCTTCGCCCTGCGCGCTGACGGCTCCAAGACGGAACTGCTCTATGTCGACGGCGGGCCCTCGACCACCGGAAGCGTGGGCAAGCTGCGCATGCTGGGCAATCAGGTCTTCCGCCATGCGGTCGTGAACATCGCCGAGGCCATCACCGCCTGCTGCAAGGCCGCGAACATCGAGATCGCCGACGTCGACTGGTTCGTGCCGCACCAGGCCAACCAGCGCATCATCAAGGGGGTCGGCGACCGTCTGGGCCTGGACGAAAACACGGTAATCACCACCGTCGCCCAGCACGCCAACACCTCGGCGGCCTCGATTCCCCTCGCCATGGACGCCGCCATCAAGGACGGGCGCATCAAGCGGGGCGATATGGTCCTGCTCGAAGCCATGGGCGGTGGTCTCACCTGGGGCGCCTGCGCTTTCCGATTCTAGTTCCCATTTATGGTCAAGCTTGCCACTTGGGGCTTTCGTTTTGCTGGGTTTTCGCCTTTTATGACGCGCCTGCATATTCTGGAGACGGACCTTGGCTGAAGTGAGCACCCTGACCCGCGCGGATCTGTGCGAGGCCGTCCACGAAGAAGTGGGCCTGTCGCGGCAGGAATGCTCGTCAATGGTCGAGCGCACCCTGGATCTGATCGTCGAGTCGCTCGAGCGCGGCGAGACGGTGAAACTGTCCGGCTTTGGCGTCTTCCAGGTTCGTGAAAAGCGCGCTCGCATGGGCCGTAATCCCAAGACGGGTGAGCCGGCCGCGATCAACCCGCGCCGGGTGATCAGCTTCCGGGCCTCCCAGATCATGAAGTCCAAGGTCCACGACGCCGCCGTCGAGGCCTGATCGGAGTGGCCAAAAGCCCTCAGGCCTTTCGCACCATCTCCGAAGCGGCGGAGGCCGTCGGCGCGCCCCAGCATGTGCTGCGCTTCTGGGAAACCAAATTCACATTCATCGACCCGGTGAAACGGGCCGGCGGGCGCCGCTTCTACCGTCCCCAGGACGTGGTGGTGCTGAAAGCCGTGCGCCGCCTGCTCCATGACGAAGGTCTGACCATCAAGGGCGTCCAGCGCCTCTACAAGGACCAGGGCATCGCCCGGCTGGCCGCCTATGGCGATCCCGACGCCGCCTTCGCCATGGACGCCGATTCGGCTCTGGCGACCGACACGGCCCCGGACGCCGCCGCAAACGTTCCCACTGGTACTCCGAGCCCCGTTTCGACCGTCCGCCTGCGCCAGCTTCTGGTCGAGATCGAGAGCGCGCGGGCCCGTCTGGACGCCGTTCTGGCCGGTTGATCATAAAAGCGCGTTTTTGCGTTTGCGGCGGGCGGGTCGCCCCGCTATACGACCGCCTCTCGGAGCGTGGCGCAGCCTGGTAGCGCACTTGACTGGGGGTCAAGGGGTCGCAGGTTCGAATCCTGTCGCTCCGACCATCTTCCTCATCGAAGACGGTTGGTTGAAGGGGTCGCTTTCGGGCGGCCCCTTTGCAATTCCGCTTCAGACTGACGTCTGGCTACTTCGGCTTCTTCTCGGCCCAGCTCAGCAGGGGCAGAAGGGGGAAGCCCCAGGCGATGCCGGAAATGCCGTAGAACAACAGATGCACCAGCGGATGATCGGGCAGCATCGCCCCGATCGTGATCACCGCCCAGACGTAGAAGATCAGGAAGGCGCAGACGCCCAGCGCGGCGATGGCTCGACGCGTACGGGGACCCATCAGCGCTTGTTCCGGAACAGATAGTAGGCGACCAGGCTCAGGGCCGCGCCGCACAGGGCCCAAGCGACCCACAGCCAGCTGTCCATGGTGGTGTTGGCGAACACCCGGATCGGCAGGAACCAGCCGCACACCGCGCCCACGCCGGCGACGAGCAGGGCGGCGAAATAGCCGCGCTTGCCGCTCAGCAGATCGGCGATCCAGGCCACGGCCAGCACGCCCAGAACGGCGACGACGATATCGGCGTATTGCAAGCCCTTGTTCCTCCAACCGTGTTCGATTTTCGCGCCGCGACGGGCTGCGAAATCGTCTTTGATCTTGTCGCCCCGGGCGGGCATACCGCCACGGTCCGGGGTCCTTCTCGACCCCTAGCATAGCCGTCAGGACATCGGGCGTCGAATGAACCGTTTCGCGTACCGCGACCAGAGCCGTTCGGTCGCCATCTGGCTGTTTGTCTGCGCCGCCATGGTCTTCGCCATGGTCGTGATCGGGGGCGTCACCCGCCTGACCGGCTCCGGCCTGTCGATCACCGAGTGGAAGCCGATCATGGGCGCCATCCCGCCGATGGGCGACGCCGCCTGGGCCGACGCCTTCCAGAAGTACAAGGCCATCCCCCAGTACGCCCAGATCAACGCCGGCATGAGCCTGTCCGAGTTCCAGGGCATCTTCTGGTGGGAGTGGCTGCACCGGCTGGTCGGACGACTGGTCGGGGTCGTCTTCTTCGTGCCCTTTATCGTCTTCGTGGTCATCAAGCGCATTCCGCGCCGGCTGATCTGGCGCTGCCTGATCCTGTTGGCCATGGGAGGGCTGCAGGGGCTGATCGGCTGGTGGATGGTGACGAGCGGCCTGTCGGTCCGCGTCGACGTCGCGCCGGAGCGGCTGACCATCCATCTGGGCCTCGCCCTGCTGATCTTCATGGGCCTGATCTGGACCGGGCTGGAGGCCTGGGCGGGGCAGGAGCATTCGCGGTCACCCGAGGGCTGGAGCCGGGGCGCCACGGCGCTTCTGGTCGCCGTCTTCATCCAGTGCCTGCTGGGCGGCCTCGTCGCCGGGGCCAAGGCCGGTTTCGTCTATACCGACTGGCCGCTGATGAACGGCGGGTTCTTCCCGCCCGTCGAATGGGGCAAGGGAGCGATCGCCTTCCTGCATGACCAGGCGCTGGTTCAGTTCGATCACCGCATCTGGGCCTACGCCCTGCTGATCGGCGGCACGGCCTATGCCATCCAGGCCTGGCGCTGGCGGCTGGCCGAGGGGCTCGGCTTCTCCGCCATGCTGGTCGCGGGCGCCCTCTGGCTTCAGGCCCTGCTGGGAATCGTCACCCTGATCAACGCCGTGCCCCTGTGGCTGGGCGGGCTGCATCAGGCGGGCGCCGCCGTCGTCCTGCTGCTCGCCACCGCCAACCTCTGGCTGGTCCGCCGGTCACAACCGCGCCTGTTCATGTCAGGGCCGAGACGGCGCTAGTTCGTTCGCCAGCCCGGCCGCGCCCGCTGAAACCTCGCGCCAAGTGACCTCGAACCCGGCGTCATCGCCATAGTAGGGATCGGCCACCGACTGCCCCGGCCGCCCGGCGTGATCCAGCAGCAGGCTCAGAGACGCCGTCCCGTCCTTCGGCTGCAGCCGCTTCAGATTGGCCAGATTGTCGGCGTCCAGCGCCACGATATGGCTGAAATGACGGAAGTCCTCCGCCTTCACCTGCCGCCCGCGATAGCCGGAGATATCGACCCCGTGCCGCCGCGCCGTCGCCTGCGCTCGCGGATCCGGCGGATCGCCGACATGCCAGCCGCCGGTGCCCGCCGACTCGATCTCGATATCGAGCCCCACCCGCTCAGCCTCCGCCTTCATCGCCGCCTCGGCCAACGGCGAGCGACAGATGTTGCCAAGGCAGACGAACAGTACGGACGGGCTCATCACCGCCGCCCGAACAGCTTCTCGAGATCGCCCAGCTTCAGCTCGACATAGGTCGGGCGGCCGTGGTTGCACTGGCCGGAGTGGGGCGTCGCCTCCATCTGGCGGAGCAGGGCGTTCATCTCGGGTGCCGACAGGACCCGGCCGGCGCGGACCGAGCCGTGGCAGGCCATGGTGCCGCAGACGTCGCCGAGACGCTCGGTCAGGGCCAGGGCCGCCCCATGTTCGGACAGATCGTCGGCGATGTCGCGGATCAGCCCCTGCACATCGGTGTCGCCCAGCAGGGCCGGGGTCTCGCGCACCAGAACCGCGCCCGCCCCGAAGGCCTCGACGATCAGGCCCAGCTCGGCCAGCTCATCGGCCTTGGCCACGACCCGGTCGGCCTCGGATGGATCCAGCTCGACCACCTCGGGCGTCAGCAGGGCCTGCCGCGTCACCGATCCGGCGGCCATCTGGACCTTCATCTTCTCATAGACGAGCCGTTCGTGGGCCGCGTGCTGGTCCACCACCACGATGCCGTCCCGCGTCTGGGCGACGATGTATGTTCCGTGGACCTGGGCCCGGGCGGCGCCCAGCGGATGATCGACATAGTCGGGCGCGGCGCCGGATCCGGCCTGACTGGGCCATGAGGCGAAGCCCGGCGAAGCCTGTTCGACGCGCGCCGACTGTTCGTTCAATCCGGGCAGGACGCCGGTCGTGGGTCGCGCGGGCGGAGCCTCCCAGCCCTGCCAGCCGCTGAAGCTCGTCGCCGAGGGCGTCGAAGGGCTCCACGCGGGATAGTTCGGAGACGGCGCCCCCGTATGGGTCGTGAATCCCGCCAGAGCATCGGCCGCCACGGTCGTCGAGGCCCGGTGTCCCGCCGCCGCCAGCGCATGCCTCAGGCCGCCCACGATCAGGCCGCGCACCAGCGCCGGGTCGCGGAACCGCACCTCCGCCTTGGCCGGGTGGACGTTGACGTCGACGTACAGCGGATCGACCTCAAGGAAGAGCACCGCCGCCGGGTGGCGATCTCTCGCGAGGAAGTCGGCATAGGCACCGCGCAGCGCCCCCTGCAACAGCCGGTCGCGCACCGGGCGGCCGTTGACGAACAGATACTGGTGCGCCGCATTGCCCCGCGAATAGGTCGGCAGGCCCGCGTAGCCGCTGAGCCGGACGCCGTCCCGCTCCTGATCGATCAGCAGGGCGTTGGCCTCGAAATCGCGGCCCAGCAGGGCGGCCAGACGCTTCAGCCGGCCTTCGTCGCCCGGATGTTCGGCGGGCAGGCGCAGCACCGTCTTGCCGTCGAGATCCAGGGTGAAGGCGACGCTCTCATGCGCCATGGCCTGACGCTTGATTTCGTCGGAGATGGCCATGGCCTCGGCCCGTTCCGACTTCATGAACTTCAGCCGCGCCGGGGTGGCGTAGAACAGGTCGCGCACCTCGACCCGGGCGCCGTGCGGGCCGGGGAAGCCGGCGGGCGCCACCGCCTTCTGATCCCCGCCCTCGACGTGGATCATATGGGCGTCGCCGCCTTCCTTCGGGCGGCTGGTGATCGTCAGCCGGGCCACCGATCCGATTGAGGGCAGGGCCTCGCCGCGGAAGCCCAGGGTGTTGATCCGCAGCAGGTCGACGTCGCCGGCGTCGTCGGGCTCCAGCTTGGACGTCGCATGGCGTTCGACCGCCAGGGCCAGCTGGTCCGCCGCCATCCCGTGCCCGTCGTCGGCGATCAGGATGCGCGCCAGCCCGCCGCCGTCCGCCTGGACCTCGACCCGCCGCGCGCCCGCATCGAGCGCGTTCTCGACCAGCTCCTTGATGGCGCTGGCCGGCCGCTCGACCACCTCGCCGGCGGCGATGCGGTTGACGGTCTCGGGCGGAAGGCGGCGGATGGGCATACGGTGACGGTTCTGGCGCGGGAGGGGGCGAAGCACTAGCTATAGCCCAGATGGGGAAGGGCGACCTCGATGACCAGAATCCTGCTGCAGACGACGATCGGACCGGTCGAGGACGACTGGAATATCGGCCGATTCTCTCGCCTGACCGCCTTTCTCTCGGGCCTGCCGGGTGTTGAGGTCACGGCCCGCGACCGCGCCACGCCCGCCGGTGAGACCGACCCTGTGCTGGCCGGTCTGGCCGACGGCGACTTCGATCAGCTCTGGCTCTTCGCCGTCGATGTCGGCGACGGCCTGAACCCCGAGGAATGCGCCGCCATCAACGCCTTTCACGCGCGCGGCGGCGGCCTTCTGATCACCCGCGACCACATGGATCTGGGCTGTTCGGTCTGCACCCTCGGCGGCGTCGGCGAGGCGCACCATTTCCACACCCACAATATGGAGGCGGATACGGCGCGTCAGGTCATCGACGACGCCGTGACGACCTACATCTCCTGGCCCAACTATCACTCCGGCGCCAACGGCGACTGGCAGACGGTTACGGTCGAGGGCGAGGCCCATCCGCTGCTGCGTGACCCGGAGGGCGGGGTGCTGGATCGTCTGCCGGCCCATCCGCACGAGGGCGCGGTCTCGGCGCCGGCGGACCGCCCCGACGCCCGGGTCATCGCCACGGGCCGCAGCAAGGCCACCGATCGCCCGTTCAACATCGCGGTCGCCTTCGAGGGCGAGCTCGACGGGGAGGGCCGTGGTCTGGCCCAGTCCACCTTCCACCATTTCGCCGACTACAACTGGGACCCGCGCTCGGGCTGCCCGAGCTTCGTCGACGAGGCGCCCGGTGACGCCATGGTCCGCGATCCGGAGGGCCTGAGGCAGACGCAGGCGTGGATGGCCAATATCGCCGGCTGGCTCAGCCGCTGATCATTCCCACGGCGCGGGCGCGTACAGCCCGGCGATGAAGTCGGTCAGGGCGGCGACGGCGGCCGAGGGCTCGCCACGCGGCCGCACCGCATGGATGCCGACGTCGGCGGCGCCCTCGACCTCCGGCAGGACGCGGACCAGCCGCCCGGAGGCCAGTTCCTCGCTCACATCCCACAGGGACCGCAGGGCGACGCCCAGCCCCGATAGCGCCAGTTCGCGCACGACCTCTGAGGAGTTGGTGCGCACATGGCTGACGCCGGCGACCTCGATCTGGCGCTTGCCCGTCGTCAGCCGCCAGGGCAGCTGACCCTCGGCCGCCAGAAGCCGATGGTTGGGCAGGTCGCTCAGGCTCACCGGCGCGCCATGGGCCTCCAGATAGGCCGGGGCGGCGCACAGGATGCGGCGGCTGGTCGCCAGCCTGCGCGCGTCCAGCCCCGGCGCGACGCCGGACGAAATCCGGATCGCCAGATCGATCTTCTCGGCGATCAGATCGGAGAAGCCGTCCGACAGGTCGAGCGTCAGCTGGAGGCCCGGATGCCGGTCCAGAAACGGCTTCAGATGCGGGGCCAGATGCATCCGCCCGAAGGAGGTCGGCGCCGACAGTCTGAGCGGGCCCGACAGGCCGTCGCCGGGTCCGCGCAGCCGCGCTTCGGCTGCCTCGACCGCCGCCAGAATACCCAGGACGTCACGATGGAAACCCTCGCCATGTTCGGTCAGGGCGAGGCGCCGCGTGGTCCGGTGGATCAGCCGGGCGCCCAGCCGCGCCTCCAGCCGCGCCATCCGCTTGGAGGCCATGGCGGGGGATATGCCCATGTCGCGCGCCGCCGCCGACAGGCTTCCGGCGGCGACCACACGGGCGAACAGGGCGTAGTCCGGATCCAGCATATCTGTTCTTCTGAAGAACGACTGTCTTTCGTTTTATGTCTCTACCGCGCATATCGGGGGCGGTCTATCCTGCGGTCATGGAACAGATGATCGACAAGGCCGGCCTCAAGGTCGCCCAATCCCTGACCGCCTTCATCGAAGGCGAGGCCCTGCCCGGAACCGGCCTCGACGCGACCGCCTTCTGGACGGGCGTCGCGGACATCTTCGCCCGCTTCGCGCCTGAGAACGCGACCCTGCTGGCGAAGCGCGACGACCTGCAGGCGAAGATCGACGCCTGGCATCTGGCCCAACCCGGTCAGCCCGATCCGGCCGCCTATGAGGCCTTCCTGCGCCAGATCGGCTATCTGGTCGACGAACCCGCGCCCTTCGCCATCGCGCCCACCAAGGTCGACGCCGAGGTCGCGACCATGGCCGGCGCCCAGCTGGTCGTGCCGATCCTCAACGCCCGCTTCCTGCTCAACGCCGCCAACGCCCGCTGGGGGAGCCTGTACGATGCTCTCTATGGCACGGACGCCATTCCGGGCGCGGCGGCGGGCAAGGGCTATGACCCCGAACGCGGCGCCCTCGTCATCGCCTGGGCCAAGGGCTTCCTCGACGAGGCCGTGCCTCTGGCGAGTGGCTTATGGACCGACTTTGCGGGCGGCGACCCGGTCCTGGCCGACCCGGCCCAGTTCGTCGGCCGCGCCGGCGACAACCTGCTGTTCCGTCACAACGGCCTGCATATCGAGGTCGTCATCGACCGCGCCCATCCGATCGGTGCCACCGACCCGGCGGGCATCGCCGACGTGGTTCTGGAAGCCGCCCTGACCACCATCGCCGACCTCGAGGACTCCGTCGCCGCCGTCGATGCGGAGGACAAGGTCGCGGCCTATGCCAACTGGCTGGGGCTGATGAAGGGTGACCTTCAGGCCGGTTTCGACAAGGGTGGACGGTCGATGGTCCGTACACTGAATAATGGCCGGATCTATGCGGGGCCGGACGGCTCCGAGCTGATCCTGCCGGGCCGCAGCCTGATGTTCGTGCGCAATGTCGGGCATCTGATGACGACCCCGGCGGTGCGTCTGGCGAACGGCGCAGAGGCCCCGGAAGGCATCCTCGACGCCATCGTCACCAGCCTGATCGGCCTGCACGACCTCAAGGGGGAAGGACGGTTCCGCAACAGCCGCGCCGGCTCGATCTATATCGTCAAACCCAAGATGCACGGGCCGGAGGAGGCAGGTTTCACCAACCGGCTGTTCGATGCCGTCGAGGATTTGCTGGGGCTGGAACGGCACACGATCAAGGTCGGGGTTATGGACGAGGAGCGCCGCACCTCGGCCAACCTCGCGGCCTGCATCCATGCCGTGAAGGACCGGATCGTCTTCATCAACACCGGCTTCCTCGACCGCACCGGCGACGAGATGCACACCTCGATGCGGGCCGGCGCCATGGTCCGCAAGGCCGAGATGAAGGCTTCGGACTGGATCTCGGCCTATGAGGATCGCAACGTCCAGATCGGTCTGGCCTGCGGCCTGTCGGGCAAGGCCCAGATCGGCAAGGGCATGTGGGCCGCGCCGGACCGGATGGCCGACATGCTGGAGCAGAAGGTCGGCCACCCGCGCTCCGGCGCCAATACCGCCTGGGTGCCGTCGCCGACGGCCGCGGTGCTGCACGCCACCCACTATCACCGCGTCGACGTCTTCGCGCGGCAGGCCGAGCGCAAGGCCGAGCCGGTCGCCGCCCTGTCGCGCCTGCTGACGATCCCGCTGGCCGCCGGCAAGAACTGGTCGCCTGAGGAGGTTCGCGCAGAGCTGGACAACAACGCCCAGGGCATCCTCGGCTATGTCGTGCGCTGGATCGATCAGGGCGTCGGCTGCTCCAAGGTGCCCGACATCCATGACATCGGCCTGATGGAGGATCGTGCGACCCTGCGCATCTCGTCCCAGCACATGGCCAACTGGCGGCTGCACGGCGTCTGTACGGACGAGGAGATCGACGCCGCCTTCGCGCGGATGGCGGTCAAGGTCGACGCCCAGAACGCCGACGATCCCCTCTACCAGCCCCTGTCCGGCCGCGAAGCCGACAGCCTGGCCTATCAGGCGGCGCGGGCGCTGGTCTTCGAAGGTGTCGAACAGCCGAGCGGCTATACCGAACCCCTGCTGCACCTGTTCCGCAGGCGGGCCAAGGGCGAGGCGGTCTAGGGGGTGCCCTAGCCCGGCGAGCCCGGCTTCGACGTCCCGGGCACGGCCTCCTGCAACGGCGCGACGCCGTCGCCCCGCACGGGATCGGGCGTCTTGGTCTCCTGATGGCCCAGGGCGAGGACATAGGCCGCCACCGCGAGGACGGCGATCAGGCCCAGGATGATGGCGAAGGCCTTGCGGGCGCGACCCGGGCTTTTGATGGCGGGGGGCTTTTCGTGTTCCATGGCTTCTGAAACCGCGACCCACGAAACGGTTGCGCTTGTCTCCATCCGGGGACGTCTCAAAAGTCGAACAACTCCATCTGCGGCCGGGCATCTCTGGGGACCCGGAATTTCGTGATGTCGAGCACATGGCGCTCCTGGTCGAGGCCATAGCGTTTGATGGCGGCCTTGAACCGTGTGGCGATCAGTTCGGCGACCGGGCCCGTCCCCTTCATCCGCTGGGCCCAGTCGGCGTCATAGTCCTTGCCGCCGCGCGTCTGGCGGATCAGGGACATGACCCGGGCGGCGCGGTCGGGCCGGACGTCGGCCAGCCATTCGCGGAACAGGTCCTTGATCTCCAGCGGCAGGCGCAGGGTGACGTACATGGCCGTCTGGGCGCCTGCCTTGGCCGCCGCCTCCAGCACCGATTCCATCTCGTGGTCGTTGAGGCCGGGAATGACCGGGGCGAAGCCGACCCCGACGGGCACGCCCGCATCCGCCAGGGCCTTCACCGCATCCAGCCGCCGCTGCGGCGTCGAGGCCCGCGGCTCCATCGCCCGCGCCAGACCCCGGTCCAGGGTCGTGATCGAGACGAAGGCCGTCGCCAGTCCCTCGCGCCCCATGGGGCCGAGGATATCGACGTCGCGGGTGATCAGGTTCGACTTGGTGATGATCGAGAACGGCTGGTTGAACCGCTGCATGACCTCGAGGATCGACCGCGTCGATTTCAGCTCGCGCTCCACCGGCTGATAGGGGTCGGTGTTGCCGCCTATGTGGATACGTTTGCAGACGTATTTCCGGGCTGAGAGCTCCTGTTCCAGGAGACGCGCTCCCTCGGGCTTGAAGAAGATCCGGCTCTCGAAATCCAGGCCCGGGGATAGGCCCATCCAGGCATGGGACGGGCGGGCATAACAGTAGATGCATCCATGTTCGCAGCCTTTGTACGGGTTGATGGAGCGGTCGAAACCGACGTCCGGGGACGTGTTCTTGGCGATGATGGTGCGGGCGTGCTCGGGCGTGAGCGTGGTTCGCAGCGGTGCAGGGGCCTCGTCTTCCGGCGTCCAGCCGTCGTCGAAGGCTTCATGGACGACCGGTTCGTACCGGCCGGAGGCGTTGGTGCGGGCGCCGCGTCCTTTCGTCTGCAATGGCTTCGTCGCCGGGATGGACATGAGGAGACGATAACATTGAAACAGAACAAATCAAGAACATTGAGAACGTGGGGCGTTCCGCAGAACGACTGGGTTGTCGCCCGCTGATGCGTCGAATTCGGTCGTAAGGTTCGACCGGCCTACAGCTTCAGGAACCGGCTGCTCATCGCTACGCCTGCCAGCAACACCCCCACCACCCCGAAGGCCAGCGGCAGGCTGGAGGCGTGGGCGATCCAGCCGATTCCCGCCGGACCGGCGAGAATCCCCGCATAGCCGACCGTCGTCACCGCCGGCACGGCGATATGTTCCGGCATGTCGGTCTGGCGGCCGATGGCGCTGAACAGGACCGGCACGAGGTTGGAGCAGCCGGCCCCGAGCAGGGCGTAACCGACCAGCGCCGCCGGCCAGAGGGGAACCAACACCGCGACGAGCATCCCCGCCGCCGCCAGCAAGCCGCCGAACAGCAGCACCCGCGCCCCGCCCAGCCGTTCGACGATCCGGTCCCCGATCAGCCGCCCCGCCGTCATCGTCAGGCTGAAGGCCGCAAAGCCGAGCCCCGCCATGGCCGGCTCCATCCCGTGCACGGAGGTGAGGAAGACCGCGCTCCAGTCCAGCGCCGCGCCCTCGGCGAGGAAGACCACGAAGCACAGGGCGGCGATGAAGACGACGATCCCGTGCGGCACGGCGAAGGCGGGACCGTTGCCCTCCGCCGCATAGGGCAGCAGCCCCGGCCGCGCCCACAGCAGCAGGCCGGCGGTCACGGCAATGACGATCATTGCCACCACCAGAGGTGCGACGCCAAGCGTCAGCAGCGCCGCCGACCCACCTGCGCCCACGAGGCCGCCCAGGCTGTAGAAGCCGTGAAAGCCGGACATCAGCGTCTTGCCGCTGGCCCGTTCGACGATCACCGCCTGGATGTTAGCCACGCAGTCCATCGAGCCGATGCCGGCCCCGAAGACGAACAGGGCGAGCGCCAGCACCGGCACGCTGTCAGAGGTCGCCAGCAGCGGCAGCATCAGGACGGCGGCGATGGCCGCGACCGTGATCACCGTCCGGCACCCGGCCTTCCGCGCCCAGGCGCCCGACAGCGGCATGGCCAGAATCGACCCCAGACCCAGACAGAGCAAGAGCAGGCCCAGCGCCCCCTCATCCAGTCCGGCCCGCGCCTTCACGAACGGCACCAGCGGAGCCCAGGCGGAAATGATCACGCCCGGAATGAACAGGGCGAGCCGCGTCGCGCCTTGCTCGCGCAGGCCGGGCGTCTGGGAAGGAGAGAGGTCGGTCATCCCGCGCGGGGATGGCCGGTCGGGCTCACGGGGTCAACTGCGACACCGCTGCCCGACCGGATATCAGTCCTCGGCGGCGGTCTTGGCGGCCGGCTTCTTCGCCGGAGCCTTTTTCGCCGGAGCCTTTTTGGCCGCGGGCTTCTTCGCAGCCGCCTTCTTGGCCGCGGGCTTCTTGTCAGCCGCAGCCTTGGGAGCAGCCTTCTTCGCCGGCGCCTTCTTGCCCTTGGCGGGGGCGGCGGCGGCGCGGGCGGCCAGAAGCGGCAGGGCGACTTCCAGCGTCAGATCCTCGGGCGCCGTGCCCTTGGGCAGGGTGGCGTTGATCTTGCCCGACTTCACATAGGGGCCGAAGCGACCGGCCATGACGTGGATCGGCTCGCCCGTCTCCGGGTGGGCGCCGAGGTCCTTGAGCGGAGCCACGGCCGCGCCGCGACCCGCGAACTTGCCTGCCCGCTTCTCGGCCAGAAGCACCACGGCGCGGTTCAGCCCGATCTCGAACACCTCGTCGATGTCCGCGACATTGGCATAGGTCCCGGCGTGCAGGACGAAGGGCCCATAGCGGCCCAGACCCGCCGAGATCGGCTTGCCGTCCTCTGGGTGCATGCCGACCTCGCGTGGCAGGGCCAGCAGGCGCAGGGCCTGGTCCAGCGTCAGGGACGCCGGGCTCCAGCCCTTGGGCAGGGACGAGCGTTTCGGCTTGTCCGCTTCAGGCGGTGTGGTTTCGACATAGGGGCCGAAGCGGCCGATCTTGAGGTGGACCGGCTGGTTGGTCTCCGGGTCCAGACCCAGCTCGCGATCACCGCCGTCCGCCGCAGCTTCGGAGTCCGGAGACGCCACGGGGCGGGTGTATTTGCAGTCCGGATAGCGCGAACAGCCGACGAAGGCGCCGAAGCGGCTGGTCTTCAGGCTGAGCTGGCCGATGCCGCAGGTCGGGCAGGCGCGCGGATCCGAGCCGTCCTCCTTCTGCGGGAAGATGTGCGGGCCGAGCGACTCGTTCAGGGCGTCCAGAATGGCCGTGGTGCGCAGTTCGCCCGCGGCCTGGGTCGCGACGTGGAAGTCGGACCAGAACTCGCGCAGCAGCACCTTCCAGTTCAGATCGCCGGCCGACACCTCATCGAGCCGGGTCTCCAGCGCCGCGGTGAAGTCATACTCGACCCATTTGCGGAAGAACTCTTCCAGGAAGGCCGTGACCAGCCGTCCCTTGTCCTCGGGATAGAAGCGGTTCTTGTCGGTGCGGACGTATTCGCGGTCGCGCAGGGTCGTCAGGATCGAGGCATAGGTCGAGGGACGGCCGATGCCGAGCTCTTCCAGCTTCTTGACCAGGGTGGCTTCCGAGAAGCGCGGCGGCGGCTCGGTGAAATGCTGTTCGGTGCGGATGGCCTCGACCTTGGCCTTGGCGCCTTCCTTCAGCGTCGGCAGGCGGGTCGAATCGTCGTCCTCGTCCTCGGCGCCCTTCTGCTTCTCGTCGCGGCCTTCCTCATAGACGGCCAGGAAGCCGTCAAAGGTCACAACCTGGCCGGTGGCGCGCAGGCCGGTCTGGCCGTCCGGGGTCTCGACGTCGACCGTGGTCCGGTCCAGACGCGCGGCTTCCATCTGCGAGGCGACCATCCGCTTCCAGATCAGCTCATAGAGCCGCTGCAGGTCGCCATCGAGACGCAGGGAATCGGGGTGGCGCGCGATATTGGTCGGGCGGATGGCCTCGTGCGCTTCCTGGGCGTTCTTGGCCTTGGTCTTGTAGTAGCGCGGCTCGGCGGGGACGAAGGCGGCGCCGAACTGGCCGGCGATGACCTCGCGGGCCTGGGCGATGCCTTCGGGCGTCGTCTGGACGCCGTCGGTCCGCATATAGGTGATCAGGCCGCCGGTCTCGTCGACGCCCTCATACAGCTTCTGGGCCGCCTGCATGGTGCGCTGGGCGTTGAAGCCGAGCTTGCGCGACGCTTCCTGCTGCAGGGTGGAGGTGGTGAAGGGCGGGGAGGGGAAGCGACGGACCGGCTTCTTCTCGATCGACTTGATGGTGAAGTCGCCGGAGTTGATGGCGTCGCGGGCTGCGAACGCAACAGACTCCGATGGGATGTCCAGCCGCTGGATCCGCTTGCCGGCGTGCTTGACCAGACGGGTCGTGAAGGGCGGGCTGTCGGCGGCCAGATCGGCCTCGACGGACCAGTATTCCTGCGGCTTGAACCGCTCGATCTCCATCTCGCGGTCGACGACGATCCGCAGGGCGACCGACTGCACCCGACCGGCCGAACGGGCGCCGGGGAGCTTGCGCCACAGCACGGGCGACAGGGTGAAGCCCACCAGATAGTCGAGGGCGCGGCGGGCCAGATAGGCCTCGACCAGCTCCATGTCGATCTGGCGCGGCGCAGCCATGGCGTCGAGCACGGCGGTCTTGGTGATGGCGTTGAAAGTCACGCGCTCGACGTGGGTGTCCTTGAGCGCCTTCTTCTTGTTCAGAACCTCGAGCACGTGCCAGCTGATCGCTTCCCCTTCGCGGTCGGGGTCGGTCGCGAGGATGACGCGGTCGGCGCGCTTGGCGGCCTCGGCGATTTCAGACATGCGCTTGGCCCCGCGGGCGTCGACCTCCCATTCCATGGCGAAGTCGTCGTCCGGCTTGACCGATCCGTCCTTGGACGGGAGGTCGCGGATATGGCCGTAGGAGGCGAGCACCTCGTAGTCGGACCCGAGGTATTTATTGATGGTCTTGGCCTTGGCCGGGCTCTCGACGATGACGAGGTTCATTACAGCGCAGTCTGTTGGGGAGGGCGCGAACGTGGTTGGCGCCGGGGGCCGTGTCAATCAGCAGAGGTTGATGCGACACAACTTCCCGGAAAGGTTGCATTCTTACCTGAAGTTGTGTTCCCTTGCGTCATTAACCGCGATTCACAGGATCCGCCCATGTCGCGCGACGCCTCCCGGGTCGAACAGGCCAGCAGCACACCCCGTCCGGAGCCGTCGGGCGCGGCGGCCGCGAAGGAGTATCCCGTGCGAGAATATATCGGAGCGATGTGTCTCGAGCTGGCCCAGATGGCCCGCTGGGACGGGGACGAGCGCCTGGCCGTGCTTTTGGAGGCGGCGTCCGGGCGGGCGAACGAGCCCGCTCCGGTCCGCGAGGTGCTGGAGACGATCGACCGGATCGTCCGCTCGGCCTAGGGGTCAGCTCTCGCCGACCGTCCCCGTCTTCACCTCGCCCGAGCGGCGATACAGGGTCGAGATCACACCCGAACTGGTGGTTTCGTTCTTCTCCAGAACGAAGCCGCCCGGCTTTGACAGGCCGTCGAACCAGCGCTTGCCACCGCCCAGAACCAGCGGGAAGACCATCAGCCGCAGCTCATCGACCAGATCGTGGGCCAGAAGGGCGTGCAGCAGAACGCTGGATCCTTGCGTCAGCAGGTCGGGCCCGTCGCCCTGTTTCAGCTCGGCGACGCGGGCGGGGACGTCACCCGTCAGCGCTACAGAGTTCATCCACTCCAGACTGTCGGGCGACGAGGTGGCCACATATTTGGTCACCCGGTTGAACAGCGGTCCGATCGGATGTTCCTGATGCACCGGCCAGTAGCCGGCGAAGATGTCATAGGTCTTCCGGCCCAGCAGCAGGTCGAAAGGCTCCGTCTCGGTCTTGCCGAACACGCCCATGAAGGGGTCGGCGTCCTCGGTCCAGAAGGGGGCGGTCCAGCCGCCCCAGGCGAAGCCGCCGTCCGGATCCTCGCCCGGCCCGCCGGGGGCCTGCATGACGCCATCGAGGCTGACGAAGGCGGCGCCGATCAGCTTTCTCATCGGGGTATCTCCTCAGATCGCCGGGGTGCGGCGGAACGGGAACAGGGTGCTGAGCGCGGGGTCGCGCAACCACAGACCGCCCCACATGAACAGGCCGAGGTAGACCCCGAACAGGGTGAAGCCGAGCAGGGGGTTATCGACCCTCAGGTTGGTCGCGATGGCCCCGCCGAGGTAGGCCGTCATCAGCACCGCGCCGAAGATGGCCGTGCGCGGGATCAGATAGAGCACAAGGCAACTGAGCTCGATGATCCCGAGAAGCAGCACCTTGTCGGCATGCCAGCCGGTAGAGACCATGCTCTCGGCTGCGATGGCGGGCATGAAGAATTTCGGCGTGATCGATGCGCCCAGCATGAACAGGGCGAACAGACCGGTCAGCACGCGACCGGTCCACACCATCGGGGAAGCTTTCAGCGTCATCAGCCTGCTTGCCCCGGCTTCCAGTCCGCGGACGGATTGGTGTTTATCATCCACGGGATGCCGAACTTGTCGGTGAAGGAGCCGTAGCCCGGCGACCAGAAGGTCTCGCCAAAGGCCATGCCGACCTTGCCGCCGGCCGACAGGCCGTCGAACACCCGCTTCGCTTCGGCGGCGTCATCGGTGTGGAATGTGACGTCGAAGCCGTTCTTGGGCTTGTCGATATTGGGGGCGAACTCGGGCGGCATGTCGGCGCCCATCAGGGCCTGACCGTCGATTTCCAGCCAGCCGTGCATCAGCCAGTCCTTGTACTTGGCGTCGATCGGCATGTCAGGCGGGCCGTCGCCGAACGGGAAGGCCTTGATCTCTCCGCCCAGGACCGACTGATAGAATTCGAAGGCCTGGCGGCATTCGCCCTGGAAGCTCAGGCTGGTGACCAGTTTCATGACGGCGTCTCCTCTTCTTTGTTGTGGTTGGATCAGGCGTTCTGTGTGGGCGCGACGACATTGGTCATCCACGGCACCCCGAACCGGTCGGTGAAGCCGCCGAAGCCGGGCGCGCAATCGTTGATCCCGAAGGGCATCTCGATCTGGCCGCCGTCCGACAGGTCCTCGAAGACGCGCCGCGCCTCCTCGACCGTGTCGAAATGCAGGGTGATGTCGAAGCCGTCCTTGGGCTTGTGCATGTCCGGCGCATGGTCCGGGTGCATGTCCGAGCCCAGGATCGCCTGGTCCCCGACCTGCAGCCAGCAGTACATCAGCTTGTCCGCGATCTCGGGCGGCCCGTCGGGGAAGGCCTCGCCATAGGCAATGGCGGTGGTGATCTCCCCGCCCAGAACCTTCGCATAGAAGTCGAAGGCCTCGCGGCAGGTGCCGGGCAGGCTTACGCTGGTCACGATCTTCATCAGGGCGTCTCCCGTAGGGTATGTCAGTCGGGGTTGGCGGCCAGCCAGGCCTCCAGACGGTCGGCGGTCGAGGTCCAGCCGTGTTTGTGGCCGGTCAGGCTCTGTTCGGACTTCAGACCTTCGTGGGTGAAGTCCATGACGGTCTTGCCGTCGGCGGTCTCATCGAAGTCGACGGTGACCTGGGTGTCGACGGGCGGCCCGTCCTCGTGGCTCTCGTCCCATTTGAAGGTGAAGGCCAGGCGGCGCGGGGCGTCGATCTCGGTATAGATTCCGCCCTGCCACAGGTTCTCGCCGGTCGCGGGTGAGCGCAGGCAGATGCGCCAGGCGCCCCCGACCCGGAAGTCGCACGTCGCCGACACCGCCGGCCACTCCACCGGCCCCATCCACAGGACCAGGATCTCCGGGTTGGACCAGGCCCGCCACACCAGATCGCGCGGCGCGTCAAAGGTGCGCTGCATCTTCAGGGTCGGGCGGGTGGCCGGGGCGACGGCTTCGACGACGGTCATCGGCCTGACCTCAGAGCGTCTTCACGAGTTCGGCCAGTTGGTCGGCGACCTGGCCCCAGCCTTCGTGGAAGCCCATCTGCTCGTGCTGCTTCATGGTGGCTTCGTTCCAGTGGCTGGCCGTCGCCTTGTATCTGGTCTTGCCGTCGGCCGTGGGCTCCATCTCGATCCGCGCGGTCATGAAGGGCTGGCCGGCGGGCTTCCACTCGGGGGTGAAGGCGTCGGTGGTGATCAGGCGGCGGTTCGGCACGACCTCCAGGAAAATCCCCGAGTTCGGGAACACCTCGCCGTTCGGCCCGTGCATGGTGAAGTTGAAGCGGCCGCCGGCGCGCGGCTCGACCACAGCGTCGGTGATCGTCCAGGGCTTGGGCGAGAACCACTGCGCCAGGATCGTCGCGTCCGTATAGGCCTTGAAGACCTTCTCCGGCGGGGCGTCCAGAACCCGTTCCAGCACCAGGTCGAAGGCGTGAGCCGCGCCGCTGGTGTCGCACGGATTGTCGTTGGGGTGTTGGGCCTCAGTTTCGTTTGCCATCGTCGTTTCCCTTCTGAATTTTGCGCAGATAGTCGTCGAGACGATCGAACGACTTGTCCCAATAGCGGCGGTAGTGCTCAAGCCATTCGGCGATGCCCTTCATCCCCATGGGCTCCAGCCGGGCAGGGCGCCACTGGGCTTCCTTGCCGCGGGAGATCAGCCCGGCCTTCTCCAGCACCTTCAGATGTTTCGACACCGCCGGCAGGCTCATGTCGAACGGCTCCGCCAGTTCGTTGACGCTGGCCTCGCCCTCGGTCAGCCGCGCCAGGATCGCCCGACGGGTCGGGTCGGCCAGGGCCGCGAACTTCGCATCCAGAGGATCGGGGATAGGGGTCATCGTCCGTCTTTAAATCTAACCTGTCAGTTAAATGCGCCACGCCGGGGCGGTTGTCAACCGATCGGTTAAATTAACGCCGCGGAACGCGAAGCGCCTGTGATTGTTGGTCTTCCCACACCGATGGAGCGACCGATGAAGGCCCTGATCCTCAACTGCACCCTCAAGCCCTCGCCACAAACCTCCAGCACCGAGGCCCTGGCCAGGGTCGTCATCGCCGAGCTGGAGAAGGGTGGGGCCGAGGTCGAGCTCGTCCGGCTGGTCGATCTGGACATCAAGCCCGGCGTCACCGGCGACGAGGGCGAGGGCGACGACTGGCCCGCCCTGAACGCGAAGCTCAAGGCTGCGAACATCGTCGTCTTCGCCACCCCGACCTGGCTGGGCCAGATGTCCAGCGTGGCCATGCGGGCTCTCGAACGGATGGACGCCTGGTTCGAGGATACGGACGACACGGGTCGTCCCGTCGCCTTCGGCAAGGTCGCGGGCATCGTGATCACCGGCAATGAGGACGGCGCCCACCATATCGTGGCGACCATCAGTCAGGGGCTGATCGACATGGGCTTCACCATCCCCGCCCAGAGCTGGACCTACTGGCACCTCGGCCCGGGACCCGGCCCCGACTATGTCGAGACGGACAGGGGGCACGACTACTCCGACCGCGTCGGCCGCAACGCCGCCCGCAACCTGCTGGCGCTCGCCAAGGTGCTGAAGCCCGAGACCTATCCGGTTCCGGAGAGCGGCGAGTAGGGTTTGCCGTCCGGCCCGGCGACGCCTAGGAAGGTGCGTACAAACCGGGAACTGCCGCCATGTCCGTCATCGCCCTCGCGCTCGCCATCGCCCTGCAGGTCGGGCCGCCCGACGCCGCCATGGTCCCGGCGCCGCCGACTGCGGCCGACTTCCAGCGCGATCAGGCGACCCTGGCCGAGGTCAATGGGGTCATCGACGCCATGCATGCGGCGGCGTCGCGCGCCGACGGCCCGACCTACTTCGCCCAGTTCGCCCCCTACGCCCGCTTCATCGGCACCGACGCCGGCGAGCACTGGACGCTGGAGCAGTTCCGCGCCTATGCCGAGCCCTGGTTCGCCCAAGGCAAGGGCTGGACCTATCACCCGCACGACCGAACGGTGATGTCGGTCGGCGACGTCTTCTTCTTCGACGAGAAGCTGACCAACGACAGCTACGGCGAGCTGCGCGGCTCGGGCGTCCTGCTGCGCGACACGGACGGCCGGTTCAGGATCCAGCAGTACGTCCTCAGCTTCACCGTTCCCAACGACGCCTCCAAGGACGTGGTCGCGGTCATTGCGGAGCATGAGGCGGCCGCGGCGACGGCGCGGGATGCAGCGGCGGTCGCGGATCAGGCCAAGCGCGACTGATGGAGTTCCACGAGGAGGCCTTCGTCCTGTCGGCGCGGGCGCATGGCGACACCGGCGTCGTCGTCGACCTGCTGACCGAGACCCACGGCCGGCACGCGGCCTATGTGGCGGGCGGGGCGTCCCGGAAGATGAAGCCCTTCCTGCAGCCGGGCTCGCGCGTCATCGCCGACTACCGGGCCCGCACCTCGGACCATCTGGGCTCGGCCCGGCTGGAGGCTGTGGGCGAGGGGGCCTCGGCGCTGTTCGACGACCCGCTGGCTCTGACGGGTCTCGCCGCCGCGACCGCGGTGACGCAGGGCGCTTTGCCGGAACGCGAGGCCCATCCCGGCGCCTTCCTGGCCTTCGAGGCCCTGATGGGCGCCTTCCAGATTCCCGAGGTCTGGCCCGCCATCTTTGTCCGCTTCGAGGCCGGGCTGCTGGAGGACCTCGGCTTCGGCCTCGACCTGTCCAGATGCGCCGCCACGGGGACCATGGACGACCTGATCTGGGTCAGTCCCCGCACGGGCCGCGCCGTCAGCCGCGAGGCCGGCGCCCCCTATGCCGACAAGATGCTCAAGCTGCCGCCTTTCATGCTCGGCGCCCAGGCGGGGCTCGGCGAAGGCGACGTCGGGGCGGGCCTCGACCTGACCGGCCACTTCCTCGAACAGTTCGTCTTCCACCCCCAGAACAAGCCCCTGCCGCCCGCGCGCGACTGGATGGTGGGCAAGCTGAGGGAGCAGGGGCGGCTTTAGTTCAAACCCTCCCTAGCGAAATGCTCTCAGAGCAACGCCGGGGAAGCCACCGACCGGTGTGGCCAATCTTTGCTGTATATCCTTCAGCACTGTGCCGATGACCTCCAGGTCAAAGACCTGATGATCGAAGTCAGCGTATCGTTTCGGCGTCGTCATCTGGGATGCTGCGTCCAATAACGCGGGTTCACAGATAGAACCGTTCCCTCAACCAGAAGTTCCGTTTCTTGGGTCGCGGTACGACTTTGGCGCAGATGGTGGCCTGAATGGCGATCTTGAGCCGGACGCGGTGGTTTGCACTCCCTGTCCCCCGTTCGGTCCCTGTCCCGGTCAATCCCGGCTAGACTTCGCGATCCGCCTGAGTGATTCGATCCCGCATGACCATCCACGCCCCTCCGCCCGAAGGCGGCCGTATCATCGACGAGCCCATGGAGACGGCGCTGAGCCGCCGCTATCTGGCCTACGCCCTGTCGACGATCACCAATCGCGCCCTGCCGGACGTGCGCGACGGCTTCAAGCCGGTGCACCGCCGCATCATGTACACGATGCACCAGATGCGCCTGAACCCGCAGGCCGCGGCGCGGAAGTGCGCCAAGGTCGTGGGCGACGTCATGGGCACCTATCACCCGCATGGCGACGCCTCGATCTATGACGCCCTGGTGCGTCTGGCCCAGGACTTCTCCCAGCGCTATCCGCTGGTCGACGGGCAGGGCAACTTCGGCAACATCGACGGCGATAACGCCGCCGCCATGCGCTACACCGAATGCAAGCTGACCCCGGCCGCCGTCATCCTGATGGAGGGCATCGACCAGGACGCGGTCGACTTCCGCCCCACCTATGACGACCAGGGCGAGGAGCCCATGGTCCTGCCGGCGGGCTTCCCCAACCTGCTGGCCAACGGCTCGTCGGGCATCGCCGTGGGCATGGCGACCTCGATCCCGCCGCACAATGTCGGCGAGCTGATCGACGCCTGCCAGTTGCTGCTGGACCGCCCCGACGCCACCACCGCCGAGCTGGCCGAGATCGTGCCCGGGCCGGACTTCCCGACCGGCGGCGTCGCCGTCGAGGGCCATGCCTCCATCCTCGACGCCTATGAGACCGGCCGCGGCGGGGTGCGTCTGCGCGCCCGCTGGGAGACCGAGGATCTGGGCCGCGGCGTGTGGCGCATCATCGTCACCGAGATGCCGTACCAGGTCCAGAAGTCCAAGCTGATCGAGGGTCTGGCCGAGCTGATCGAGCAGAAGAAGGCCCCGCTGCTGGGCGACGTCCGCGACGAGTCCGCCGAGGACATCCGTCTGGTCATCGAGCCCAAGAACCGGACCATCGAGCCCGAGGTCCTGATGGAGAGCCTGTTCAAGCTCTCCGACCTTGAGGTCCGCTTCCCAATCAATATGAACGTCCTGGACGCCACGGGCACGCCCCGCGTCATGGGGCTGAAGGCCTGTCTGCAGGCCTTCCTCGACCACCGCCGCGACGTCCTGATCCGGCGGGCCCAATGGCGGATCGAGCGCGTCGAGAAGCGCCTGCACCTGTTGGAAGGCCTGCGGATCGTCTTCCTCAACCTCGACGAGGTCATCCGCATCGTGCGCGAGGAGGAACAGCCCAAGGCCGTCCTGATCGCCCGCTTCGGCCTGACCGAGCTGCAGGCCGACTACATCCTCGACACCCGGCTGCGCCAACTGGCGCGGATCGAGGAGATGGCCATCGAGAACGAGCACAAGGAACTGGCCGAGGAACTGGCCATGCTCCAGGCCCTGTCCTCCTCGCCGGCCAAGCAGTGGAAGAAGGTCGGTCAGGACCTGGCCGCCGTGCGCAAGGTGATGATCTCGCCACGCCGCACGACCATCGCCGAAGCGGTCGACACCTCCGCCTTCGTCGCGCCCGAGGCCTATATCCCGCGCGAGGCCATCACCGTCATCCTGTCGGAACGCGGCTGGATCCGCGCCGCCAAGGGCAAGGTGGAGGACCCGTCGGAGCTCAAGTTCAAGGAGGGCGACGCGCTTGCCTACCTCGTCCCGGCCTTCACCACGGACAAGATCCTGGTCGCCGCCTCGGACGGCCGGGTCTTCACCATCGGCGCCGACAAGCTGGCCGGTGGTCGTGGCCACGGCGAGCCCCTGCGTCTGATGATCGAGCTGGAGGAGAAGGCCGACATCGTCGCCGTCCTCGCCCACCAGCCGGGCTCCAAGCTGCTGGTGGCCTCGAAGGCCGGCTACGGCTTCATCGCCCCCGAGGACGACATGCTGGCCCAGAAGCGGGGCGGCAAGCAGGTCCTGAACGGGGAGCTGCTGGCCATCCTGCGCTTCGGCGCCGCCGACCACGTCGCGACCATCGGCGAGAACCTCAAGACCCTGATCTTCAAGGCGGAAGAGCTGCCCGAGATGGGGCGCGGCAAGGGGGTCAAGCTCCAGTCCTACAAACAGGGGGGGCTGCAGGACATCACCGTCTTCAATGGCGAGATCGGACCCGAATGGGCCGACGGCGGCGGCCGCCGCCGCAACTGGCCCGACTGGAAGGACTGGCTCGGCAAGCGCGCCGGCGCCGGCCGGATGGGGCCGCGGGGGCTGCGGAAGTTCCGGTGATCTTCCTTCTCCCCTTGTGGGAGAAGGTGGCTCGCGAAGCGCGACGGATGAGGGGTCACGCCGACGTTTGACGTTGCGTGTGAGAACCCTCACCGTCTTCGACGGCACGACCCCTCATCCGCCCCTCCGGGGCACCTTCTCCCGCAAGGGGAGAAGGGGGTTTTGCACTCCGGAAAAAAACGTTGCACTCGAGTGCAGCGGCGGATGTTCGTCGTGAATGTCGGCGTTCAATCCTCTGATTAAAAAGCTTTTTCTGATTCCGAAATTGCGGCTCCGGCTTTGCACTCAAGTGCAAAGGCGTGCAGGTGCGTCGCGAATGTCAAAGACGGAACGCAGCATTCTACGGCCGTTCCGGACGGCGCCGGACCGATTGGCGGGGCGGATCGGGAGGGCCTTGATCGGCAAGGGTTTCGCCAGTCGGCGGATGCGAGGCTGAGCGGCCTCAGTCTTCATACTTCGAACGGGCGATGGCCTTGAGGGCCTCCAGCGCCCGGTCGCGGGCCTCGCCGTGATCCACGATGGGCTTGGGATAGTCGGTCCCGAGGCGGACCCTGGCCTTGGCCAACACCTCCTCGGGTGCGGTCCAGGGGGCGTGGATCCATTTGGCAGGGAGGGTGGCCAGTTCCGGGACCCAGCGGCGGACGTAGTCGCCGTCGGCGTCGAACCGCTGGCCCTGGGCGGTCGGGTTGAAGATGCGAAAGAAGGGGGAGGCGTCGGCGCCTGAGCCCGCGACCCACTGCCAGTTCTGGACGTTGTTGCCGAGGTCAGCGTCCACCAGCGTGTCCCAGAACCAGGCCTCGCCCTTGCGCCAGTCGACCAGCAGGTCCTTCACGAGGAAGGAGGCGACGATCATCCGGACCCGGTTATGCATCCAGCCCGTGGTCCACAGCTGGCGCATGCCCGCGTCGACGATCGGATAGCCGGTCTGGCCGCGCGTCCACGCCTTGAGGCCCTTCGTGTCCGTTCGCCAGGGGAAGGCGTCGTATTCTGGCCGGAACGACCGCTCGACGATCTGCGGGAAAGCGTGGAGCAGATGGGCCGAGAACTCGCGCCAGGCGATCTCGGCGACGAACTTGTCCGCCTCGGCCTGGGGCGCGCGGCCGTCGGCGGCGGCCTTCCGCACCGCCTCGATCACCCGCCAGGGATGGACCTCGCCCCAGTGCAGATGCGGCGACAGTCGGCTGCCACCGACCTCGGCTGGATGATCGCGGCCGGTCGAATAGGTCTTCAGCGCCTCGCCTGTGAAGGCGTGCAGGGCCTCGACGGCGGCGGTCTCGCCGGGCGTCCAGTCGAAGCCGGTGGACCAGTCGGGCTTTGACGGTGTCAGGCCCCAGTCGTCGATGGCGTCGCTGTCCAGCCCCTTCACGGGCGTCAGGGTGCGGGGACCGGTCGTGTGCGGGGGCGCTTCCGCCTTCGCCAGCAGCGCATTCTTGAACGGGGTAAAGACCTTGTAGGGGCCGCCCGAGCCGGTCAGAACCGAGCCCGGTCTGGCCATCAGGGAGCCGTTGAAGCCCCGACATTCGACGCCGTCGTCCTTGAGCCCGTGGGCGATGTCGGCGTCGCGGGTCCAGGCCTCGGGCTCGAACAGCCGGTTCATGAAGACGGTGTCGGCGCCGGTCTCCTCGATCAGCCGCCTCAGTTCACTCTCGGCATGGCCACGCCTCAGGATCAGCGGCGGGCCCCGGGCCGTCAGGCTTTCGGCCAGCGCCCGCAACGACCCATCCAGCCACCACAGCGACGCCGCGCCCCACGGCCGCCCGTCACCGGCGCTGTCGAGGATGAAGACGGGGACCACCGGTCGACCGGTCTCCGCCGCCGCGTTCAGGGCGGGGTTGTCGGCCAGCCGCAGGTCGCGTCGGAACCACAGGATCACAGGCGGGGCGTCGGCGCTCAAACGGTCAGTCTCCGGGCGAGAAACGGGGGGCGTGAATCGGCGGGCAGGACGCCATTGGCGATCCAAGTCCTTCAACGCACAAGACATCCCGCTCGCCAAGGTTTCCCGCGTCAGAGGTCACGTCTTGTCACAGCTGTCTGCTGCAGCGCAGCATTCACGTGGATTTCATGGTTCTGTTGATCTATGCCTCCCGAGGGATCGGAGGGGATCCTGGAGAAGGCGGAACAGTTGGCAGTGACGAACCCCGATACAGATCCCGAGCCCGGCGCTGCGGGTTCTGCGGACGCCCCCTCCGTCATTATCTTTCGCCTCGGCAGCCTGGGCGACACGGTCGCAGCCCTGCCGTGCTTCCACGCCATCGCTCGCCGCTTTCCCGACCACCGCCGCCTCGTCCTTACCAATGTGCCGGTCGCCTCGAACGCCGCGCCCTTGCTGGGCGTGCTGGGCGACGAGGCCCTGGTGCAGGGGGCGATCGCCTATCCGGTGCGGCTTCGGAGTCTCATGGGCCTTCTGGATCTTCGCCGGCTGCTGAAGGCGCAGAAGGCCGACACCCTCGTGTATCTGGCCCCGGCGCGCACCGCCCCGGCTGTCCTGCGCGACTGGCTGTTCTTCAAATTCTGCGGCTTCCGCTCGGTGCTCGGCGTGCCCTGGACCGGTGACCTGCGCGAGGTCCGGGTCGATCCGGACAGCGGAATCGTCGAGCGCGAGGCTTCTCGCCTGGCGCGCAACATGGCCGTTGATGTCGGGGTCGCCGACCTCGACGATCCTCGCGACTGGAGCCTGCTCCTTTCGGACAAGGAGCATGCGACGGCCGACCGTGTGCTTGCGCCGCTGAAAGGCGCGCCTTTCGTCGCGGTCAACATGGGCGGCAAGGCGGTAGAGAAGGACTGGGGCGTGGCCAACTGGGACGCCCTGCTGCGCGACCTGTCGGCGGTCGCTCCCGGTCATGCGCTGGTCGTGATCGGCGCGCCGTCGGACGGTCCCCGCGCCGACGACCTGTCCGCCGCGTGGGCCGGGCAGACCCTCAATCTCTGCGGCGATCTCTCACCCCGCGAGAGCGCGGCGGTGCTGGAACAGGCCGCCCTGTTCATCGGCCATGACTCGGGACCGCTGCACCTGTCGGCGGTCGGCGGGGCCCCGACGATCGGCCTGTTCGGCGATTACAACCGCCCCATGCACTGGCATCCGGTCGGCGATCATGTCCGCATCATCCACCGCATGACCGGGCTGGATCAGATCACCGTCGCCGAGGTCGTCTCCGCCGCGCGGGATATGATCCGTCAGGCTCCGACAGAAGGCGTCCGCTCGGCCGCCGAAATGGTTTAAGTCGTTCACCGCCAAATGAAGACGTCTCACGCATGACCGATCAGACCGCCTCCACTCCGCCCCTCGACCTGGGCCAGCTGCAGATCCTGCTCGACAAGGTCGCGGGGCTTGAGATCGCCTGCGTCGGCGACCTGATGCTGGACCGGTTCGTCTATGGGGAGGTGACGCGTGTCTCGCCCGAGGCGCCCATCCCCGTGCTCAAGACCGGTCGGACCGTCTCCATGCCGGGCGGCGTAGGCAATGTCGCGCGCAACGTCGCGGCCCTGGGCGGCGAATCCCGGCTGGGCGCGGTCATCGGGCGGGACCCGGCCGGCGATGAACTGGTGGCCCTGATCGCCGCCGAGGACCGGATGGGTGATTTCGTCGAACGGCCCGAGACCGCCTCGACCATCGTCAAGACCCGCTTTGTCGCCGCCGGCCAGCAGCTGCTGCGTCTGGACGAGGAGGAGAAGGCGAAGGCCGCCTTCGGGCGCGAGGAGGTCTTCACCGGGGCCTCCGCCATCCTGCTGTCCGACTATGACAAGGGGGTGGTCACCAACGCCCTGATCCAGTCGGCGCTGGCGGCCTCGGCAGCGTCGGGCGCCCCGGTCGTGGTCGATCCCAAGGGCCGCGATTTCGCCCGCTATGGCGCGGTCGATGTGATCAAGCCCAACGCCTCCGAACTGGCCGGCGCCACCGGCATGGCGGTCGGGACCGACGCCGAGGTCGAGGCCGCTCTGGCCTATCTTCTGTCCATCACGACGGCGAAAGCCATCGTCGTCACCCGCGCCGGCAAGGGGATGTCCATCGCCAAACGCGGCGAGCCGATCGTCCATCTGCCGGGCCGTGCGCGCGAGGTCTTCGACGTCTCGGGCGCCGGCGACACCTGTATGGCGTCGCTGGGTCTGGCGCTGGGCGCCGGAGCCTCGCTGGAGCGGGCCGTGGAGTTCGCCATCCTCGCCTCGGGGGTGGTCGTGGGTAAGAGCGGCACCGCCGTCGTCACCCCGGCCGAGCTGATCGAGGCCGAGATGAGCCAGCACGCCTCGCTCGCCCAGGCCAAGGTCACCCCGGTCGAGGAACTGGCCGGCCGGGTCGAGACCTGGCGCCGTCAGGGCCTGCGCGTCGGCTTCACCAACGGCTGTTTCGACATCCTGCACCGCGGCCACGTGGCCTATCTGGCGCAGGCGCGCAGCTGGTGCGACCGGCTGATCGTGGCGCTGAATACGGACGAGTCCGTGCGTCGGCTGAAGGGGGACGGCCGTCCGGTCAACGATCTGGACAGCCGCGCCGCGGTCATCGGCGGCCTGGCCAGCGTCGATGGCGTGACCGCCTTCGACGATCCGACGCCCCTGGCCCTGATCGAGCGGCTGCGCCCCGACGTCCTGATCAAGGGCGCGGACTATACGCGTGAGGGCGTCGTCGGCGGCGATCTCGTCGAGAGCTGGGGCGGCGAGGTCAAGCTGGCCCAGTTCCAGAACGGCTATTCGACCACCCGAACCATCGAGAAGCTTCAGGGAGATGCGGCATGAGCCGTCGGATGATCGTCGTGACCGGAGGGGCCGGCTTCATCGGCTCCAACATCGTCGCCCGGCTGACGGGCGAGGACCGCTACGACGTCGTTGTCTGCGACCGCATGGAGACCGCCGACCTGGCCAAGTGGAAGAACCTGGCCAAGCATCCGATCGCCGACTTCTGGGAGCCCGAGGACCTGTTCGAACAGCTCGAGCGCCATGCGGAAGCGATCGAGGCCGTGGTCCATATGGGCGCCATCTCGGCGACGACGGAGCAGGACGCCGACCTGATCATGCGGACCAACTTCATCCTGTCGCGCGACCTGTGGGACTGGTGCTCGATCCGCGACGCCCGCTTCATCTACGCCTCCTCGGCCGCCACCTACGGCGACGGTGACGGCGGCTTCGAGGATGACGACAGCCTCGAGGGCCTGACCGCCCTGCGTCCGCTGAACGCCTATGGCTATTCCAAGATGCTGTTCGACCAGTATGCGGCGCGCCAATCGGACCGCGGCCAGTCGCCCGGCCAGTGGGCGGGGCTGAAGTTCTTCAACGTCTATGGCCCCAACGAGGGCCACAAGGGCACGATGAAGTCGGTCGTGGCGCAGATCTGGCCCAAGGTCGCGGCCGGTGAGACGGTCACCCTGTTCCGGTCGCACAATCCGAACTATCCGGACGGCGGCCAGATGCGGGACTTCGTCTTCGTCGACGATGTGGTCGACATCATCGCCTGGCTGCTGGACGCGCCGCATGTCTCGGGCGTGTTCAACGCCGGATCGGGCCAGGCGCGGTCCTTCCTCGATCTGGCCAACGCCACCTTCGCCGCGGCGGGCAAGACCCCGGCCATCGACTATGTCGACACGCCCGTCTCGATCCGCGACCGCTACCAGTACTTCACCGAGGCCCGGATGGAGCGCATCCGCGCCGCCGGCTACCCCGGCCAGTCGACCCCGCTGGAAGAGGGCGTGCGCCGCTACGTCCAGGACTTCCTGTCCCAGGCGGATCAGTACCGGTGACGCGCCGTCGGCTGACCTTGCGCCAGTGGGTCGGCTGGTTCGGTTTCGCGGTCGTCTTCCTGATCGCGGCGGCGACGGCCGTCTGGCGCGGCGACATCCTGCGCGCCGGTTTGGATCCCCAGGTGCCGTTCCAGACCTATACGCCGCCCGCGGCGCCCGACTATGCCCAGGCGTCGAGTTGGGCTCTTCTCGACGCCCGGACCGTCGGGTCGGGCGCGGCGTCGGTCTTCTTCGTCCACTCCACCACCTATGACGGCGGGCGCGAGTGGAACGGGCCGATCGGCGACAAGGAGGCGGACGCCTATCTGCGCCGGGTCGTGATCCCCAACTACGCCGGGCCGTTCGAGCGGGCGGGGGCGATCAGCATTCCGCGCTACCGTCAGGCCAGCCTCTATACTCGCCTGACCCTGCGCACCGACGCGCGCGACGCCCGGGCCTTCGCCTATCGCGACGTCGCGGCGGCCTTCGAGGTCTGGCTGGCGCGCCATCCGACCGGACCGATCGTCATCGCGGGCGTGGAGCAGGGCGCCGACCTGCTGGACCGGCTGATCCGCGTCCGGATCGCCCCTGATCCCGCCCTGCGGCGCAGGCTGGTCGGCGCCTGGCTGGTCGACACCATTCTGGCGGTGGACAACCTGAGCCCCGACGTCCCCGGCTGCGCCTCGCGCAAGCAGACCGGCTGCATCGTCGCCTGGTCCCAGGTCGGGGAGGGCGACGAGGGCGCCGCCGAGCGGCGACTGCGCCGGGCCCTGGTCTGGAACGCTCGCGGCCGACTGGTCAATCTGGACGGCCGCAAGACCCTGTGCGTCAATCCGGTCAGCGGGGCGGCCGACGAACAGCCCGTGCCCGCGCGCCGCCATCTGGGCGCCGCCAACGCCACGGGGCTGGAATGGGGCGTGCGTCCGGCCTTCCTCGACCGGCTGGTCGCCACCCAGTGCCGCGGCGGCCTGCTGCGCCACACCATGCCGGACTCCGAGGCCTTCAAGGAGGTCGGCGACTGGGCGGATCGCCGAAAGGCGCGGCAGTACAATCTGTTCTACGCCGATATTGAGGCCGACGTTCAGGCACGTCTGGTCGCCTGGAAGGCCGCCAATCCGGGCGGCTAGTCCAGACCCGTCCTGTCGTTCCGCCAGTCGAACAGGGCCTCCAGCGTCTTCACCGCCTCGCCGCGCGGGCTGAGCAGGTCCGGGTCGCGGCCGAGGATCAGCCGGGCGTCGTCGGCGGCGGCCAGCATCAGGCTGCGGTGCCGGATCGGGTCGGCGAAGCGATAGGCGGGGAAGCCGCTCTGTTTCAGCCCAAGAGGATCGCCGCCGCCGCGCAGGCGGAAGTCCTCCTCGGCGATCTCGAAGCCGTCCTCGGTGCGGCGCAGGGTCTCCAGCCGCTCCTTGGCCGTCTCTCCCAGCGTATCGCCGTACAGCAGAATGCAGGCGCTGGCCTTGGCCCCGCGCCCGACGCGGCCGCGCAGCTGGTGCAACTGGGCCAGGCCGAAGCGGTCGGCGTGTTCGATGACCATGATGGAGGCGTTGGGCACGTCGACCCCGACCTCCACGACCGTCGTGGCGACCAGGATCGGGATGCGGCCGTCGGCGAAGTCGGCCATGACCGCCTCACGCTGGGCGCCCGGCATCTGGCCGTGGGCGAGGCCGACCTCGACCTGCAGGATGCGGCGCAGATCTTCCGCGCGGGCCTCGGCGGCGGCGAGGTCGGTGGCCTCGCTCTCGGCGACGAGGGGGCAGATCCAGTAGGCCTGGGCGCCGCCTTCGATGGCCGCCTTGAGCCGTTTCGCGACCTCGCCGATGCGCGAGCCGGGCAGGACGGCGGTGGCGACGGGCGTGCGACCGGGCGGCTTCTCCATCAGCCGGCTGACCTCCAACTCGCCGTACTGGGTCAGCTCGAGCGTGCGCGGGATGGGCGTCGCGGACATGGTCAGCAGATGGACGCCGCCGACGCGCGGATCGCCCTTGGCCTGCAGCCGCTGGCGCTCATTGACCCCGAACCGGTGCTGCTCGTCGATGACCGCCAGACCCAGACGGTCGAAGCGCACCGCGTCCTGGAACAGGGCGTGGGTGCCGATGGCGACCTGGGCCCGGCCGGTGGCGAGGGCGTCCAGCCGCTCGCGCCGTTCGCCGGTCGTGTCGCGGCCGGTCAGCAGGACCGAGGCGATGCCCGCCTGCTCCAGCATCGGCGACAGGCGCTGATAGTGCTGGCGAGCGAGGATCTCGGTCGGCGCCATCAGGGCCGCCTGGAAGCCGCTAGAGGCCGCATCGGCCATGGCGATCGCCGCGACCGCCGTCTTGCCCGAACCGACGTCGCCCTGCAGCAGCCGGCCCATCTGTTCGCCGCCCGCGAGATCGGCGCGGATCTCCGCGACCGCCTGCGCCTGGGCCCCGGTCAGGGTGAAGGGCAGGGCGGCCAGCAGGGCGGTTGAAGCCTCACCCGGGCGGATCACCGGCGCAGGCGTGATCTGGCGCGCGCGACGGCGGCGGGCCAAGGCCAGCTGATGGGCGAACAGCTCGTCATAGGCCAGCCGCTGCCGCACCGGGGCGTCAGGCTCCAGATCGCGCTCTCCGGCCGGGGCGTGCAGGGCCTCCAGCGCCGACCGCCAGCCGGGCCAGTTCTGTTTCGCCAACCAGGCAGCGTCCTGCCATTCGGCCAGTTCGGGCGCCGCCGTCAGGGCCTGTAGCGCCAGCTTGCGCACCACGCGTGAGGTCAAGCCCGCCGTCGCCGGATAGACGGGCTCGACCGTCGGGATCTCCTCGCCCTTGTCCAGCGGCACGATCCAGTCGGGGTGCAGGATCTGCACCTCGCCGTTGAACCGCTCGACCTTGCCCGAGACCAGCCGCCGCTCGCCGCGCGGCAGCTGGCGGTCGATATGCTGGGGCGAGCCGCCGAACCAGACCATGTGGATATAGCCGGTGTCGTCCGAGGCCCGGACCTTGAGCGGCGCTCCCGGCCGCGAGGGCACGAACAGCCGGTCGACGACCACGTCGAACACCCCGACCTCGCCGTCGACAGCCTCGGCGGCGTTGGTGCGGCGGCGGGTGATCACGCCTGACGGGCTCAGGAACAGGACGTCGCGCACCAGAGGCCCGGCCAGCTTCTGGATCAGGGGCGCGACCTTGGCCCCCACGCCTTTCAGGCTGGTGGCCTCCGCGAAGAGGGGGAAGAGGACGGGCGGGCGCATGTCAGGCGAAACCGTTTCCCGAAGACGCGCAAAGATTGCAAACGATGTTATGCGAGCGCAAAATCGTAGGCGTCAGGACAGCATGAAGGGAACGGTCCATGTCGGTTTCGATTCTGCAGCAAAATCTCATCGACAAGGGCTACGACGTCGGCATCGTGGACGGCAAGCTGGGCGCCCTGACCTTTCAGGGATTGGCGGAATATGTGAGCAGCAATGTCGCGCCCGACGGGACCGGCGACCTGCTGGCTCTGGTGCTGCCCAAGGCCATGAGCCAGAGGCTGGAATACATCCATTTCTTCGCCCAGGTGACCCATGAGAGCGGGTTCAAGCCGCAGTCGGAGAACCTCAACTATTCGGCGGCGGGGCTGCGGGCGACCTTTTCCAAGGCCCGGATCACGGACGCCCAGTGCCAGAAGTTCGGGCGCAGCGCGACCCAGGCGGCGGACAAGGTCTCCATCGGCAACACCATCTACGGCGGGACCTGGGGGGCGAAGAATCTCGGTAACACCCAGCCGGGGGATGGCTACAAATATCGCGGGCGGGGTTTGATCCAGCTGACCGGGCGGGCCAACTATCATGCCCTGGGCACGGCCTATGAGGTCAATCCCGACCTGCTGCTGACCCCCGCCGGGTCGATCGCCGGGGCGGTCGATTTCTGGACCTCGAAGGGGCTCAATGCGCTCGCCCAGACGGACAGCGTCTCCAAGGTCACCCTGCGCATCAATGGCGGGGACAAGGGTCTGGCCGAGCGCAAGGCCCTGACCGACAAGATCAAGGCGATCTGGCCCGCGTGATGGCAACAGGCGTCCGTTCCTGACGCCGGTACGGCTGGCGGCGCGGCGCGGGTCTCGCTATATCCCGCGCCTCATGACCGATGACCGTGACCAGAACCGCCTGTCTCGCGCGCGTTTTCGCGCCTGGCGTAGAGGCTTCCGTGAAGCCGACATGGTGCTGGGCCCGTTCGTCGAACAGGTCGGGCCCGAACTGACCGACGCCGAGATGACCGAGTTCGAGGGCCTGCTGATGCAGGACAATGACCACGAGCTCTACAGCTGGATCATCGAGACGGCGCCGACGCCGGCCGAGCACGACACCCCCCTGATGGCCCGCATCCGCGCCTTCGTGAAGGAACACGTCTCCCACGCCGTCCAGCAGGGGATCGGCTGAGTGGCGCGTCAGGATATCGAACTCGGGGGCGCCCCCGAGGGGCTCGACGCCCTGACCGTCGCCGAACGGCTGCAAAAGTCCGGCGGGACTGCTGTCTTCATCGCCCGCGACTACCAGCGCGCCGGCAATTTCGCCCAGGCCTTCCGCTTCTTCGCGAAAGACGTTGAGGTCCTTGAGTTTCCGGCCTGGGACTGTCTGCCCTATGACCGTCTGAGCCCGACGTCGGCGGTCTCGGCCGAGCGGATGGCGGCCCTGACCGAACTGGCCGGGCGGCCCGCGCGGTCGCCCAAACCCCTGCTGGTCGTCACCACCATCGCCGCCGCCATGCAGCGCACCCCGCCGCAGGAGGTCACCGCTTCCGCCGGCTTCGACGCCGCCGTGGGCCGCGACCTCGACCAGACGGTGCTCGAGAAATATTTCACCACCAACGGCTATATGCGCGCCTCGACCGTCAACGAGCGCGGCGAATACGCCGTGCGCGGCGGGGTCATCGACGTCTTCCCGCCGGGGTTCGAGGAGCCGGTCCGTCTGGACATGTTCGGCTCGGAGCTGGAATCGATCCGCACCTTCGATCCGGCGACCCAGCGCTCGACCGGTCAGCGCAAGAAGATCTCCCTGTCGCCGGTGTCCGAGGCCCTGCTGGACGCCGAGACTATTTCGCGCTTCCGCACCGGCTATCTGGGCCTGTTCGGCGCCGGCGGGGACGACCCCCTCTATGTCGCCGTCTCCGAGGGCGCGCGCCGTCAGGGGATGGAGCACTGGCTGCCGCTGCTCTATCCGAATCTCGAGACCCTGTTCGACTATCTGCCCGATGATGCGGCCGTCTTCCTGGACAACCAGGCCGAGGCGGCGCGCGGCGAACGCTGGGCCCTGGCCAAGGACGCCTATGAGGCCCGGCGCGAGGCGTCGCTGGCCAAGGGCGGCGCGGCCAACCGCGCCCTGCCGCCGGACCGGCTCTATCTGCCGGAGAGTGACTGGAACAGCGCCCTGGCGGGCCGCGATGTCCGCCGCCTGACGCCGTTCGACACCGCTGGCGAAGACGCCGGCGGCCGTCTGGGCCGCACCTTCGCGGCGGAACGGGCCCAGGACAGCGTCAATCTGTTCGAGGCCGTCGCCCATCACGCCGAGGCTCTGAAGGGGCAGGGCAAGCGCGTCCTGTTCGCTTCCGGGACCGAGGGCTCGTCCGAACGTCTGTCGGTCATGCTGGCCGATCACGGGCTCGACCACGTCGTCGCCGTGCGCGACTGGGCCGATGTCCAGTCGGCGCCCAAGGACCTGTATCTGCGCGCCGTCCTGCCGGTGGAGCACGGCTTCACCACGGACAGCCTCGCGGTCATCTCCGAGACCGACATGCTGGGCGACCGGCTGGCGCGCCCCAAGCGCAAGCGCCGCGCGTCCAACTTCCTCGCCGAGGCCTCGGCCCTGACGACCGGCGACCTCGTCGTCCACCTCGACCACGGCATCGGCCGCTACGAGGGGCTGAAGACGCTGGAGATCCAGGACGCGCCGCACGACTGCCTGGAGCTGCAGTATGCGGGGGATTCCAAGCTGTTCCTGCCGGTCGAGAACATCGACCTCCTGACCCGCTACGGCACGGATTCCGAGGACGTCCAGCTGGACCGTCTGGGCGGCGCCGCCTGGCAGGGGCGCAAGGCCAAGGCCAAGGCCCGCCTGCGCGAAATGGCCGAGGGGCTCATCGCCCTGGCCGCCAAGCGCGCGCTGCGGGTCTCGGACGCCATCACTCCGCCGCAGGGGCTGTTCGACGAGTTCTGCGCCCGCTTCCCCTACGAAGAGACGGACGACCAGCTCAACGCCATCGGCGATGTGCTGGAAGATCTGGGCAAGGGCACGCCGATGGATCGCCTGATCTGCGGCGACGTCGGCTTCGGCAAGACTGAGGTGGCCCTGCGCGCCGCCTTCGTCGTGGCCATGAGCGGTCAGCAGGTCGCCGTCGTCTGTCCGACGACCCTGCTGGCGCGCCAACATTTCAAGACCTTCTCCGAACGCTTCGCCGGCTGGCCGATCACCGTCCGTCACCTGTCGCGCATGGTCACGGCCAAGGACGCCGCCGAGAGCCGCGCGGGCCTCAAGGACGGCTCGTTCGAGATCGTGGTCGGCACCCACGCCGTCCTGGCCGAACAGGTCGGCTTCAAGGACCTGGGCCTCGTCATCGTTGACGAGGAGCAGCACTTTGGCGTCAAGCACAAGGAGAAGCTCAAGAGCCTGCGCGCCGATGTGCACCTGCTGACCCTGACCGCGACTCCCATTCCGCGCACCCTGCAGATGGCCCTGTCGGGCATTCGCGAGATGTCGATCATCGCCACGCCGCCGGTCGATCGTCTGGCCGTCCGGACCTATGTCACGCCCTGGGATCAGGTGCTGATCCGCGAGGCCCTGCTGCGCGAGAAATATCGCGGCGGTCAGGCCTTCTACGTCTGTCCGCGCCTGTCGGACCTGCCGGACATCGAGAAATTCCTGCGCGAGCAGGTGCCCGAGATCAAGTTCGTGGTCGGTCACGGCCAGATGTCCCCGACCCAGCTCGAAGACGTGATGAGCGCCTTCTACGACGGCGAATACGACCTGCTGGTCTCGACCACCATCGTCGAGAGCGGCATCGACATTCCGACCGCCAACACCCTGATCGTGCACAGGGCCGACATGTTCGGCCTGGCCCAACTGCACCAGATCCGCGGCCGGATCGGGCGGTCCAAGGCGCGCGCCTTCGCCTATCTGACCACCGACCCGAAGCGGCCCCTGACCCTTTCGGCCGAGCGGCGTCTGCAGGTGCTGCAGTCGCTGGACAACCTCGGCGCCGGCTTCCAGCTGGCCTCGCACGATCTGGACCAGCGCGGGGGCGGCAATCTGCTGGGCGACGAGCAGTCGGGCCACATCCGCGAGGTCGGTGTCGAGCTCTATCAGCAGATGCTGGAAGACGCGGTCGCCAGCCTGCGTGAGGCCGGCGAGGAAGTCGTCGACCGCGGCTGGTCTCCGGCCATCAATGTCGGCGCGGCCGTACTGATTCCAGAGAATTACGTGCCGGACCTCAACGTCCGTCTGAGCCTCTATCGCCGCCTGTCGGACGCCGAACGCACCGAGGAGCGCGAGGCCCTGGCCGCCGAGCTGATCGACCGGTTCGGCCCGCTGCCGGACGAGGCGAAGCAGTTGCTGCGCATTGTCGGGATCAAGGCCAACTGCAAGACGGCCTGTATCGAACGCATCGACATCGGGCCCAAGGGCTGCGTGCTGACGCTGCGGAACAACAGCTTCCCCAACCCGATGGGGCTGGTCGGGCTGATCCAGAAGAACCACGCCTTCTGGAAGATCCGTCCGGATCAGAAGATCGTTGTCATGGGCGACTGGCCGACGCCGGAGGACCGGCTGAAGGTCGCCGAACGCATCACCGCCGATCTGGCGCGTGTGGCGGGGGCAGCGGCCTAGTTCAGGTCAGGAGTGGGCGGCCGCTGCCGCCCGCGCCGCTTCATGCTTGCGGCGCGACAGGTCGGCGGAGGCGCGTTCGAGGACGGAGGCGGGGCTTTCGCCGGGCGAGACTTCGGCCGAGCCGACATCGAACTCGACCACGAAGGGCGAACGTTCCGGACCGGCGTCGAAGGCGGTGCAGCCGACCACGGCGGCGATGCGCTCGGCGGCCAGCCGTCCGGCCGCGCCGGGAGTGGCGGGCAGGGCGAGGGCGAAAACTTCGGGCGCCAGCAGGGCGGCGGTGTCCTCGACCCGCACCAGACGCGAGACCATGGCGCCGATCTGGGGCATGGCGCGGTCCAGCCAGCCACCCGCCCGGGCATGGGCCAGGCTGTCGCTGTCGGCGACACGCAGCACGCAGACCGACAGGGCCCGGCGGCGCGACTTCGCCCCCTCGGCCAGACGCGCGAGGTGGGAGGCGAACAGTTCGCGGGTGAACAGGCCGGTCGAGGAATCCATCAGGCCGGACCCGCGCGCAGTCTCCAGCGCCTTGCGAATCGCCTGATGGCGACGGTGCGAGGCGGCGAGGCCGAGGACGCGCGAGGCGGTCTCGGCTTCGGGCGTATCGGCGGCGGCGATGTCGGCGAAGCCCCGGTTGTAGAGCTCGGCCAGATTGATCTCGCCGGCGCTGCGCAGATAGAGGATCAGAGGGATGTGATAGAGGCGGGTGTTGCGCTTCATCCCGGCCGCGATCGACAGGGCCGGCGCATGGTCGGGCGCGCCCCACAGGACCGCGGCGTCGAAAGCCGCCTCATGCAGATAGTCGAAGGCCGTATAGGGCGTCGGCGCGGCCACAACCTCGGCGCCCGCCGCCGTCAGGGCGTTGGACAGGGCGATGAAGCGCGGGTCGGCGCCGCCGGCGACCAGGATCTTGAGCGGGGCGGGATCGGGGGTATCGGCGGTCAAGGTCGCGCCCTGCAGGGCGAAGGTCGCCTGACGCAAGCGGAACTCTTCCTCAGCGATGGCGGCGCGCATCAGGTGCTCGATGCGCAGCGCGGCCTGGGCCGGGTGCGGCGGCTCGGACATGGCCAGGTCGACGCCCGGCGCGTCCGCCGTCTTGCCGATGGCGATGATCGACAGGCGCCGGTCGCCGGCGGCCTCGCGCAGCAGCTGGGCGATCTCGGGGAAGCCGGGATGGTTGGCGTCCAGAACGGCGGCTTCGAGGGTGAAGTCGTCGAGGGCCGCGATGGCGGCGGGCGCCGAGCGCGCGGTCAGGGTCCGCCAGCCGAGGGCGTCGAGGCCGCGGCACAGGGGCCCGACCAGATCGTCCGTCTCAGCGACGACCAGAACGCGAGGATCGGGGCCCAATTAGTCGTCTCCTAAGCCTCGCAAAATCCCGGGTTTAAACCCCGCGCGAAGTCGGCGGACCATAACGACGGCCGCCCCGCCGACGCAACGGCAATGCAGAGCTGCCGGGGGAAAAGTTTGTCTGACTTTCGTATGCTTCCCTCACCGGGATTTTTCGCTAGACTCGCCTGCTTGGTAGCGCGGTGGGGCCGGCTTGAGCGGACAGACGACAGACGTCCAGACCGAAGGTCATCAGGGCAGGCTTTCTCCGCTGTTCTGGGGCCGTCTGGCGGTTCGGGCCTTCACGCGCAGCTGGGGCCGCGACGTGATGCTCTACACGGGCGGGGTCTCCTTCTTCGCCCTGCTGGCGGTGTTTCCGGCGATCGCCATCCTGATCGGCTTCTACAAGGCCGTGCTGTCGATCAGCCAGGTCAGCGAACAGGCCGTCGCCCTGGCCGACATGCTGCCCCACGCCGCCCGCGCCATCTTCCAGCAGGAGGTCGAGCGGCTGGCCAGCGTAGGGGCCCGCACCGTCTCGGCCCAGAGCGCCTTCGCCCTCTTCATCGGCGCCTATGCGGCGCACCGTGGATTCAAGGCCTTGCTGGCCGGACTTAACCTGATCCACGACGAGACCGAGCCGCACGGCTTCTTCAAATTCAATCTGCTGGCCTTCTTCGTGGCCCTGTTCGCCTTCGTCCTGTTCACCGTGGTGTCGGGCGCGGTCGTGACCTCGCGGCTGATGGAGCACACCTCCGAGCAGGTCAGGGGTCATTCCCTGCCGCTGGACGGTATCTGGCCTGCCCTCGGCCTCGCGCTTGGCCTGTCGCTGCTCTACCGCTACGCCATGTCGCACCGGGCCAAGGTGGCCTGGGCGCCGTCGATCACCGGCGGGGTGGTGGCGACAGTCATGTCGATGATCTCGTCCTGGCTCTGCGCCATCTATGTCGAACAGGTCGCGTCGCTTGGCGCGACCTATGGCTCGGTCGGCGCCGTGGTGGTGCTGCTGATCTGGCTGTCGTGGAACATCAACGCCATCTTCTACGGCGGCGCCTTCGCCACCGAGATGGAGATCGCCTGGCGCACGCGCGGCAAGCCCGACGCCCAGCCCGAGGGCGGCGATAGCGCCCGCGTCGTCAGCCTGTCGGAACGGCGCCAGTCCCGCCGCTAGACGTCTCGACCACCAGCGTCAGGACGCCCTCGGCCTCCGTCGTCTCCACCACCCAACCGCCCAGCTCGCTCATCAGGAAAGGGACGTCGATCCGCGCCATGGGATCGGTGGCCAGAAGGGTCGCGCGGGTTCCGGGCGCGGCGCCCGCGAGCGCCTTCCTCAGCCGCAGCGACGGCACCGGACAGCGATGGCCGCGCGCGTCGATGATCATGCGGTCAGCCGCGACAGCAGCATCGTCAGGGCGACCCTGACGCTCTCCAGCCGCACCGCCTCGCGGCCGAGATCGCCGAAACGGTGTTCCTGATGCACGACTTCCTCGCCATGGGCTGCGGCGAAATGCACCAGGCCGACCGGCTTGTCCGCCGAGCCGCCGCCCGGGCCGGCGATGCCTGTGATAGAGACCGCCAGCGAGGCGCGCGAATGGGCTACCGCTCCGGCGGCCATGGCGCGGGCGACCGGTTCGGATACGGCCCCGTGGGCGATGATGAGGTCCATCGGGACGCCCAGCATCTGGGTCTTGGCCTCGTTCGAATAGGTGACGAAGCCCCGATCGACGACGGCCGAGGACCCGGCGATGGCGGTCAGGGCGCCGGCGACCAGGCCGCCGGTGCAGCTCTCGGCCGTGGCGATCATCACCTCGTTCTCGAGCGCGGCGGTGATCACCGCCCGGGCGAGGGCTTCGACATCTTCAGGAAACATTGTCCTATCCGCAGCACAAACGAGTCGGCCTAGGGTGGCGACAGACCGCCTGTCTGTCGACCGGCCGGACCGTGACGGAGCGCCCATGACCGACGCCGACACCCACATCGACAGCAGCGCGGCCGCCCCGCCGCGCGACCCGGCGGTCCCCGTCCTGTTCGCCATAGCCATCTTCACCTCGGCGGCCCTGGTCTTTGTGGTCCAGCCGATGGTGGCCAAGCTGGTGCTGCCGATGCTGGGCGGGTCGCCGTCGGTGTGGAACACCTCCATGGTCTTCTTCCAGACGGCGCTGCTGGCCGGCTATGCCTATGCCCACGCCCTGCAGCGGCTGAAGGCGGTGCGGTCCCAGCTGGCCATCCACCTGACGCTGCTGCTGCTGGCCGGACTGTTCCTGCCGCTGAAGGTGAACGGCCTGCTGGGCGAGCCGAACCCGGCGGCGCCGATCGGCTGGCTGCTGGCCACCCTGACCTTGTCCGTCGGGGCGCCCTTCGCGGTGCTGTCGGCGACCGCGCCCCTGCTGCAGGCCTGGTATGCCCGGGTCCGCGCCGGCCATGCCGACGGCCAGAACCCCTATGTCCTCTATGCCGCTTCCAACCTCGGGAGCTTCCTGGCCCTGCTGTCCTATCCGGTCGTGATCGAGCCCCTGATGTCCCTGTCAGGCCAGAGGGCGAGCTGGAGCGGCGGTTATGCGATCTTCATGCTGCTGGTCGTGGCCCTGGCCTATGTGGTCTGGCGTCGGCGTCTGGACGACGCAGCCGTGGGCGAACCCGCGATCCTGCCGGTCAGCCCGCCCATCGCCTGGCGTGAGAAGGCGGTGCTGGTGCTTCTGGCTGCGGGTCCGTCCAGCCTGATGCTGGGGGTGACAGCCCATCTGTCGACCGACGTCGCCTCGGCGCCCTTCCTGTGGGTGATCCCGCTGGCGCTCTATCTGCTGACCTTCGTCATCGCCTTCCAGAACAAGCCCGTCATTCCTCTGCAGATCACGCTGATGGTCGCGGCGGCGGTGGGCGTGGTCTGCATCGCCTTCACCGCCTCGCGCTCGGGCAACTGGGCGATGATGTTCGGCCTGCACCTGACGGCCTTCTTCTTCCTGGCCCTGATGTGCCATCAGCGGCTGGCGGCCCGACGTCCGGCGCCGGACCGACTGACGGAGTTCTATCTGCTGATGTCGCTGGGCGGGGTGGTCGGCGGCGCCTTCACGGCCCTGCTGGCGCCGGTGATCTTCAGGACGGTGCTGGAGTATCCGCTGGTGCTGGTCCTGGTCGGGCTGGCGCGGCCGAACAGCAAGGCGCCGATCCGCAAATGGGAGATCTATGCCTTCGTTGCGGCCATCCTGATCTGCCTGGCGCCGGTCGTGCTCAAGGGGGTGTTCGACGCCCGGTGGGATCTGGCCTGGGCCTGGAGCCGCAACGTCAGCGCCTCGTTCGAGCAGACGACCCAGCTGATCCTGCTGTTCGCGATGATCGCCGCCTTCCTGATCCGCGACCGGATGCCGGCCTTTGTGATCATCAGCGCCCTGATCGCCATCGTCACCCTGTCCATCGGGCGGGGCTATGACTGGGCCCTGACGGAGCGCAGCTTCTTCGGCGTCATGCGGGTCGCTGACCGGAGCGACGACCGGATGGGCGGCAAGGTGCATGTGCTGATGCACGGCACGACCCTGCACGGGGGGCAGGCGCGCGATCCGGCGTTCGCCTGTACGCCGACGCTCTACTATGCGCCGCCGGGCCCCATCGGCCAGGTCACCCAGGCCGTGCAGAACCGCGCCTGGGGCGTGCGCATAGGGGTAGTGGGCCAGGGCTCCGGCGCCATGGCAGGCTACAAACGCGCCGAGGACCGGCTGACCTTCTTCGAGATCGACCCGATGGTCGACCGGCTGTCGCGGGATCCGAAGTGGTTCACCTTCATCAACGGCTGCGCCAAACAGAACGGGCCGGGCGGCCCCATCGACACAGTGCTGGGCGATGCGCGGCTGTCGCTGGTTAAGCAGCCGGCGGGGACCTACGACCTGCTGCTGATCGACGCCTTCTCATCGGACTCGGTCCCGACCCATCTGCTGACGGAAGAGGCCATCGCCGGCTATCTGAAGCTGCTCAAGCCGACGGGCGTCGTCATCCTGCACCTGTCGAACCGCAATCTGGACATCACCGGACCGGCCGAGGCGGCGGCGCGGGCGCTGAAGGTTCCGCACCTGCACCAGCTCTATGCGGAGAACCCGGACACGCCGGACCTGGCCGAGGCCTCGACCGAGGTGCTGATCCTGTCGCCGACGCCGGAGGGGTTGGCCGAGTTCGTGGCGGACAAGCGCTGGGAAAATCTGCCCGACCCGAAAGTCCGGCCGTGGACCGATGACTATGTGAACCTGTTCGGCGCGCTGTGGCGGCACCTCAAGACCCATTGGGCCCGGGAGTAGTCAGGACGCGGGAAGCTCGATCGTCGCCACGGCCTGGGCGGCCAGGCCCTCGCCGCGGCCGGTGAAGCCCATGGCCTCGGTCGTGGTGGCCTTCACGCTGACGGCGTTGAGCGGCAGGGACAGGATGCCGGCGATCCGTTCGCGCATGGCCTGACGGTGCGGCTTCACCTTGGGGCGTTCGCAGATCAGGGTGACATCGACATGGACCATGCGGCCGCCGCGCGCCGCGACCTTCTGCGCCGCGTATTCGAGGAAGCGGTCCGAGGACGCACCTTTCCACTTGGGATCGGTGGGCGGGAAGTGGTCGCCGATGTCGCCGTCACAGAGGGCGCCGAGGATGGCGTCGGTCAGGGCGTGCAGGCCTGCGTCGGCGTCCGAATGGCCGATCAGGGTCTGGTCGTGGGGGATCTCCACGCCGCACAGCCAGACCGAACCGCCCGGACCCCAGCGGTGGGCGTCGAAGCCGGAGCCGACGCGGGTCTGCATGCGGGTTTCAGCGGCGATCAGGGCCTCGGCCATGGCGAAATCCTCGGGGAAGGTGAGTTTCATCAGTCGGGCGTCGCCTTCGACGACCACGACCTTGCCGCCGTCGGCCTCGACCACGGCGCAGTCGTCGGTGGGGCTCTCGGCGGAGGACCAGTTGGCCCAGGCGGCTTCAAGGCGATCGCGGCGGAAGGCCTGGGGCGTCTGGGCGCGCCAGAGGTGGTCGCGGTCGACCGTGCCGGTGATCTTTTCAGCGGACGTCTTCTTGAGCGTATCGGCGACAGGCAGGGCGGGCAGGGCGCCGTCGGCAGTCTCCAGCGCGGTCAGCAGCCGCTGGATCATCGGCTCGCTCAAAAGGGGGCGGGCGGCGTCGTGGATCAGGACGATCTGGTCGGCAGGGCCGGTCAGGCTGGCCAGACCCGCACAAACCGACTCGGCCCGGGTCGCGCCGCCGGTGACGGAGCGCCAGCCGTTGAGGCCGGTGAGCGCCGTCGCGGCCGCTTCATGCCCGTCTTCGGAAACCACGACTGCCACGTCTTCCGCCCCCGCCGTCAGCAAGGCCTCGACGGACCAGCGCAGCACGGGCTTGCCGCCCAGCGTCCGCCACTGTTTCGCGATACCGGCTTGGTCAGCGGCTCTGGAGCCGGTTCCGGCGGCGACGACGATGGCGGCGAATGTCATGGCGGCCTTCTAATCGCCCCGGTTCCGCTTGACGAGAGGGGCTGAAGACGGCGGAAAGGGCCGATGACGGACAGTTCGCGCAACAGTTTGAAGATCGGGGACGTCGAGATCGCCGGCCGGGTGCTGATGGCGCCGATGACCGGGGTCACCGACCTGCCGTTCCGTTTGCTCGCCTCGAAGCTGGGCGCGGCCTATGTGGCGACCGAGATGGTGGCCTCGGCCGAGCTGGCGCGCGGACGGCCCGACGTGGTCCGGCGCGCGGCCGTGGGCGGCGGCCTGCCCCTGACGGTGATCCAGCTCGTCGGTCGCGATCCCGGCGCGATGGCCGAGGGCGCGCGCATGGCCGAGGCCGCCGGCGCCGACATCATCGACCTGAATTTCGGCTGTCCGGCCAAGGAGGTCACGGGCGCGGCCTCGGGTTCGGCCCTGATGCGGACCCCTAACCTTGCCGCGCGCCTGATCGCCGCTGCAGTGGGCGCCGTCAGCCGGCCGGTGACCGTCAAGATGCGCCTCGGCTGGGACGACGACAGCAGGAACGCCGCCTGGTTGGCCAGAAGGGCTGAGGAACTGGGCGTCGCCGCCGTCACCGTCCATGGCCGCACGCGACAGCAGTTCTACACGGGCATGGCCGACTGGGACGCGGTGGGGGAGGTCAAGGCCGCCGTCGCCATCCCCGTCATCGTCAACGGCGACATCATCACCGCCGGTCAGGCGCGCGAGGCCCTGGACCGTTCGGGCGCCGACGCCCTGATGCTGGGGCGCGGGGTCTACGGGCGGCCCTGGCTGGCGGCCCATCTGGACCGCGCTCTGGCCGACGGGACCGAGCTGGAAGAGCCCGGGCCGGAGGAGCGGCTGGCCATCGTCGCCGAGCATCTGGCCGCCTCCATCGCCTTCTATGAGGGGCCCGTGGGGCTGAAGATGTTCCGCAAACATCTGGGCTGGTACGTCGAACAGGCGCCCTGGCCCGCCGATCCGATGGAGCGGCGCGCGGCCAAGTCACGGCTGTGCCGTCTGGACGATCCCGAGGCGATCGTTCGGGAGCTGAAAAACCTTTGGTTACCAATGGCTCATTTCGGCAACTCTCCTGTTGAGTTTTCGCCACAGCTGGTTGAAGCTGATGCGGCATGACGGACACACCCGCCTCCCTGCCGGGCGCCGATAATGAAGCCCTGACGGCGACCGAGACCGAGCCCAGCCTCTGGGCGCGGTTCGCGGCCGGACGAGCACGCGCCCTGTTCGGCGCGGCCTATGGCGTCGCGGTCATAGTGGCGGCGGCGGCGATCTGGCTGGTGGCGGTCGCGCCCGGGGCCGGCGTCGACGGCGGAGCCCGCGCGGTCGCCGGTCAGGCGGTCCTTTATATCCTTCTGGCCAATCTGATCCTGATCGGCGGTCTTGCGGTTATCATCGGGACCCAGGTGATGCGTCTGGCGCGAGCCCGGCGCAGCGATCCCGGCGCCCGACTGCACCTGCGCTTCGTCGCCCTGTTCTCGTTGGTGGCGGTCGTGCCCGCCATCCTGATCGCCCTGGTGTTCGGGGTGCTGGTCAACCGCGGCGTGGACCAGTGGTTCAGCAAGAACGTGCAGGACGCGGTCGATAACGGCGCCCTGATCGGAAAAGCCTATATCGGCGACGTCGGCGAGGGCATGACCCGGGATCTCGGCGCCATGTCCAATGAGCTGGGCGGCGTGCGTCAGGTGTTCGACAACCGTATCCAGTTCACCGGCGCCCTGACCCAGATCGCCGACTTCTTCGGCTATCCGGCCGTCTATATCGTGAACGGCGATGGCGAGGTGCTGGCCCGGGGCGAGCTGCCCGAGGCGCCACCCTATGTCGCTCCGCCGCGCTCGGCGCTGGAGATCGCGGCCGAGGGCCAGGACGCCCCGGTCTCGGTGACCGAAAACCCCGACACCGTGCGGGCCCTCTATCCCCTGCCGGGCTATGGCGACGCCTATCTCTATGTCGTGCGACCGCTGGCGCCGGGCCTGGTGGCCCAGATGCGATCGGCGACCCAGTCCATCCAGGGCTATCGCGAGGCCGAGGAAAGCCGCGCCCGCATCCAGTCGGCCTTCGCCCTCAGCTATCTGGAAACGGCCCTGCTGGTTCTGGTCGGGGCGGTGTGGCTGGGCATGTCGGCGGCCAGCGCCATCTCCGGGCCCATCGGACGGCTGATCAAGGCGGCGGATCAGGTGGCGGCCGGCGACCTGAGCGCACGCGTCGACAACCAGGGCGCCCCCGGCGAGATCGCGGACCTGTCCGAGGCCTTCAACCGCATGACCGGCGACCTGGAGCATCAGCAGGCGGCGCTCAAGACCGCCAGCGACGACGCCCAGTCCCGGACCCTGTTCATCGAGACCGTCCTGTCCGGCGTCAGCGCCGGCGTCATCGGTCTGGACCGCCGCGGCCGGGTCTCGGCCATCAACGACAGCGCCCTGCAACTGCTGTCGATCGACGAGGCCGACGTCCACGGCAAGCCGCTGGCCCAGGTGGCGCCGGAACTGTCGGAACTGGTCAGTCGGGTCGAGGCCCATATCGAAGAGGACATCGACGTCGCGCGCGAGGGCGAGACCCGGCGGCTGCGCGTTCGTATTGAGGGCGGGCAGGGCGGCGAGATGGTCCTGACCTTCGACGACATCACCCGTCTGGTCACCGCCCAACGGAACGCCGCCTGGCGCGACGTGGCCCGCCGCATCGCCCATGAAATCAAGAACCCCCTGACCCCGATCCAGCTGTCGGCCGAACGGCTGCGGCGCAAGTACAGGGCGCGCATCGGCGATGATGTCGAGGTCTTCGACCGCTGCACCGACACCATCATCCGTCAGGTGGGCGACATCGGCCGGATGGTCGATGAATTCTCCTCTTTCGCCCGGATGCCGACGCCGCGCTTCACGAGCGAGAACCCGGCCGAGCTGCTGCGCGAAGCCGTCTTCGCCCAGCGGGTCGCGGCGCCCGATATCGCCGTCGAACTGGTCGAGCCCCTGCCCAGTGTGAAGTTCCAGGCGGACGGTCGCATGGTCGGACAGGCCCTGGCCAACATTCTCAAGAACGCCGGCGAGGCTGTGGCGGCCCGTCGGCTCGGCGCGTCCGACGTTGACGAGAGCGCGCCCGCCATCATCGCAAAACTCACGGTCGAGAACGGGATCGCCACCTTCGCCATCGAGGACGACGGCAAGGGTCTGCCGGTCCGCGACCGTGACCGCCTGACCGAACCCTATGTCACCACCCGCGAAAAGGGCACCGGTCTCGGTCTCGCCATCGTCAAACGCATCTGCGAGGACCATGGCGGCGAGCTGAAGCTTGCCGACGCGGAGACCCTGCATGGCGCGCGGGTCTGTCTGATCTTCCCCCTGAAACCCCATCCCAAGACTGCCGACGACGCCCGCGCGTCCGGTGTGGTCGCGGCCGAATAGCGAGGCGATATGCGTTCCACTGGCGCTGACATCCTGATCGTCGATGACGAGGCGGACATTCGCGAACTGGTCTCGGGCCTGCTCGAGGACGAGGGCCACGGCGTGCGCGTCGCCTCCAACGCCGAGGAGGCCCTGGCGGGCATCCGCGCGCGCAAGCCCACGCTCCTGGTGCTCGACATCTGGATGCAGGGCGGGGGCATGGACGGGCTGGAGCTGCTCGACATGGTCAAGGAGCTGGACGCCGACCTGCCGGTCGTCATGATCTCGGGCCACGGCAATATCGAAACCGCGGTCAGCGCCCTGAAGCGCGGCGCCTATGACTTCATCGAGAAGCCGTTCAAGTCGGACCGGCTGGTGGTGGTCATCGAGCGCGCGCTGGAGGCCGCCAGCCTGAAGCGCGAGAACCGCCGCCTGCGCGCCCAGGCTTCGGTGCCGACCGGCCTGATCGGGCGTTCGGCGGCCGCCCAGGCCCTGCGCTCGACCATCTCCAAGGTGGCCCCGGCCAACAGCCGTGTGCTGATCTCGGGTCCGCCCGGATCGGGCAAGGAGCTGGTCGCGCGCCAGATCCACGAGGCCAGCCCGCGTGGCCGCGGTGAGTTCGTCGCCATCTCCGCCGCCGGCATGACCCCCGAACGCCTCGACGTCGAACTTTTCGGCGAGGAGGGCGCCGACGGCCGCCCGCGCAAGATCGGCGTGTTCGAGCGCGCCCATAACGGCACCCTGTATCTGGACGACGTCGGCGACATGCCGCGCGAAAGCCAGAGCCGCATCCTGCGCGTCCTCGTCGATCAGCGCTTCCGCCGGGTCGGCGGCGAACAGGACGTCCAGGTCGATGTCCGCGTCGTCACCTCGACCTCGCGCGACCTGAAGGTCGAGATCACCGAGGGCCGGTTCCGCGAGGACCTGTTCCACCGCCTGAACGTGGTGCCGATCCGCGTCCCGCCGCTGTCCGAACGCCGCGAGGACATCTCGGAATTGGTCGACTATTTCATCGACACCCTGTCGAGCTCGCAGGGTCTGCCGCGCCGGCGCATGGGTGACGACGCCGTCGCCGTGCTGCAGGTCCATCCCTGGCCGGGCAACGTCCGCCAGTTGAGGAACAACGTCGAGCGGCTGCTGATCCTGGCAACCGGCGATCTCAACGATCCGATCAGCGCCGAGATGCTGCCGCAGGAGGTGGCCTCGTCCAACTCCGGCGCCTCCATGGGGGCGGAGCGCACCATCGCCCTGCCGCTGCGCGAGGCGCGTGAGGTGTTCGAACGCGAATACCTGGCCGCCCAGATCATGCGCTTCGGCGGCAATATCTCGCGCACCGCCGCCTTCATCGGGATGGAGCGGTCGGCCCTGCACAGGAAGCTGAAGTCGCTCGGCGTCTCGCCGTCGCGCGGCGGTGAGGACGACGAAGGAAGTCTGGACTGATGTCACGCGTCGCCTACGTCAGCGGCCAGTACCAGCCGCTCGGTCAGGCCACGGTCCATATCGAGGATCGCGGCTTCCAGTTCGCCGACGGCGTCTATGAGGTCTGGGCCGTGTTCGACGGGCGGCTGGCCGACTACGACGGCCATATGACCCGGCTGGGCCGCAGCCTCTCGGAGCTGCGCATCGCCGCGCCGATGACGAAGGAGGCCCTGACCCGGGTTCTGCGCGAGACCATCCGGAGGAACCGGGTGCGCGACGGCCTGGTGTATCTGCAGATCACGCGCGGCACGGCCCGGCGCGACCACGCCTTCCCCGAGGAAGGCACGCCGCCCAGCGTCATCGTCACCGCGAAGAACCTGAATTATCCCCGCTCGGAGGCTTTGGCCGCGAAGGGCGTAGCCGTCGTCACCCAGCCGGACATCCGCTGGGGCCGTTGCGACATCAAGACCGTGGGCCTTCTGCCCAATGTTCTCGCCAAACAGGCGGCGAAGGAGCGCGGCGCCGCCGAGGCCTGGTTCGTCGACGACATGGGTCTGGTCACCGAGGGCTCATCGACCAACGCCTGGATCGTCGATCAGGACGGCAAGCTGCGGACCCGGGACACCCAGGCCAACATCCTGCGCGGGATTACGCGCGCCGCCGTGCTCGACATCCTCGCCTCCGAGGGCTTCGAACTGGACGAACGGCCGTTCAGCGTCGACGAGGCCAGGGCCGCGAAAGAGGCCTTCTACACCTCAGCCAGCGGCTTCGTGACGCCCGCGATCTCCATCGACGGGGCGAAGATCGGCGACGGCAAGCCGGGTCCGGTCGCGACCAGACTCAGGGCGCGGTATATTGAAGCGGCGCGGCGCGACGCCATTTAAGCGACTGATTAAGCTACTCTGGCGGTTGCGGCGGCGGTTCGCTGGCGTCTAAGGTGGCTGGGCCGGGCGCTTCGATCCGGTCCCCGTCCTCCCCCGACGGGCGTAACAAGCAAGAACAGGAACAACCTGCCATGTCGCAAGACAAGCGTCAGAACCTTCAGGACACCTTCCTCAACTCGGTCCGCAAGACCAAGACCCCGCTGACGATCTTCCTCGTCAACGGCGTCAAGCTGCAGGGCATTGTGACCTGGTTTGACAACTTCTGCGTGCTGCTGCGCCGCGACGGCCAGTCGCAGCTGGTCTACAAGCACGCGATCTCGACCATCATGCCCTCGGCTCCGGTCCAGCTCTACGAGCCCGACGCCGACGAGGACTGATCGGGGACTGGTCCTCGCGGATCACCGACGGCGCATACGAAACCTGTCCTTTCGGAACGAGGGGACGCGCACTACATTGCGTCACCGGACCCCCCTACGGGGATGACGGCGTGCGCCTGTGCCGCCGTCGCAGAACCCAAAAGACAGAGACCCTTTGACTTCAAAACTGATCGACCATTCCGTTCCCCTGATCCGCGCGATCGTCATCCATCCGGACGGGCGTAGCGAAAGCTCCCGACTGGCGGAGGAACGGCTGGAAGAGGCGGCAGGCCTGGCCCGCGCGCTGGACCTCGACGTGCGCGCCGAGGAGATCGTGCGCCTCCGCAAGACGACGCCCGCCACCCTGTTCGGCGCCGGCAAGGTCGAGGAGCTGGCGGCCCTGGTCCGCGCGGCCGAGGCCGAGGCGGTGGTTATCGACGACCAACTGACGCCCGTCCAGCAACGCAATCTGGAGAAGGCCTGGGAGTGCAAGGTCATCGACCGGACCGGCCTGATCCTCGAGATCTTCGGGCGCCGTGCGCGGACCAAGGAAGGCCGGCTGCAGGTCGAACTGGCCCGGCTGGACTATGAGCGTTCGCGCCTCGTCCGCACCTGGACCCACCTTGAGCGCCAGCGGGGCGGCACCGGCTCGACCGGCGGCCCCGGCGAAACCCAGATCGAGCTCGATAGACGCCTGATCGCCGACCGCATCGTCCGTCTGAAGGGCGAGCTGGAGGAGGTGCGTCGCACGCGCGGCCTGCACCGCAAGCAACGGCAGAAGGCGCCGTTCCCGACCATCGCCCTGGTCGGCTACACCAACGCCGGCAAGTCGACGCTGTTCAATCGCCTCACCGGTTCCGAGGTCCTGGCCAAGGACCTGCTGTTCGCCACCCTGGACACCACCCAGCGGACCATCCGTCTGCCGCAGGGCCGGCCGGCCATCGTCGCGGACACCGTCGGCTTCATCTCCGACCTGCCGCACGAACTGGTCGAGAGCTTCCGCGCGACGCTGGAAGAGGTCGGCGAGGCCGATCTGATCCTGCACGTCCGCGACATCGCCTCGCCGGACTCCGGCGCACAGGCGAAGGACGTGGAGCAGGTGCTCAAGCAGATCGAAATCCCCGAGGGCAAGACCCGCCGGGTGCTGGAGGTCTGGAACAAGATCGACCTGCTGGACGAGGAAGCCCGCGAGGCCGTCATCGGTCAGGCCGAACGTCTCGCCGTCGAGGGCAAGGCGGTCGCGGTCTCGGCCTGGACCGGGGAGGGGATCGAGCCTCTTCGTCAGGTCATCACCACCCTGATCGACGACGATCCGGAGACCCGGCTGACGCTCGAGCCCGAGCAGGGCGACGCCCTGGCCTGGCTCTACCAGCACGGCCGCGTGACCTCGCGCGACACCGACGACGAAGGCCGCACCCACGTTGTTGTCCGTCTGGCTCCGCAGGCGCTGGGCCGGTTCGAGCGGCTCTACCCCGACACCTATCCCGTCGTGGGGGCCTGACCGTATGGCGGTGATCGAGACTGTCCTGCTACTGCTTCTGGCCGTCGTGGTCTCGGGAGCCGTGGCGCGGATCACCCGCATCGCCCTGCCCCTGGTGCAGATCGCGCTGGGGGCGGGCGTCGTCCTGATCACCGGTCATACGATCGACCTGAAGCCGGACATCTTCTTCCTGCTGTTCCTGCCGCCGCTGCTGTTCCTCGACGGCTGGCGCATTCCCAAGGAGGCCCTGTTCCGTGACCGGGCGGTGATCCTCGAGCTCGCTCTGGGGCTGGTGCTGTTCACCGTCGTGGGCCTCGGCTTCCTGATCTGGTGGATGATCCCGGAGATGCCGCTGCCGGTGGCCTTCGCCTTGGCCGCCATCCTGTCGCCGACCGACCCGATCGCGGTTCAGGCCATCGCCGCCCGGGTCCCGATCCCCAAGCGGCTCATGCATATCCTCGAGGGCGAGGCGATGCTGAACGACGCCACCGGCCTGACCTGTATGCGGATCGCGGTGCTGGCGGCGACGACCGGCGCCTTCTCCATCGGCCATGCGGTCGGCACCTTTGCCTGGCTGGCCCTCGCGGGCGTGGTCGTGGGCATCGTCGTCACCCTGGCCATCGCCACGGCCAAGAACTTCATCTCGAAGAAGTGGGGCGAGGATGTCGGGGCCCAGATCCTCGTCAGCCTGCTGATCCCCTTCGCCGCCTATCTGGTGGCTGAAGAGCTGCACGCCTCGGGCATCCTCGCGGCCGTCGCGGCCGGCATCACCATGAGCTTCACCGAGCGCGGCCAGACCCAGCAACTGGCCACGACCCGTATCCGCCGCGCCGTGGTCTGGGACACCGTCCAGTTCGCCGCCAACGGGGTGATCTTCGTCATTCTGGGCGAACAGATGCCCTCGATCCTCGCGCGCGCCGCCGAGGTGGTGGCGGGCACCAGCCGTCCCGAGGTGTGGTGGCTGGCGGTCTATGTCTTCGCCATCGTCGCGGCCTTGGCGACCCTGCGCTTCATCTGGGTGTGGACCTCGCTGAAGATGACCCTGCTGCGTCGGCGGGAGGATGGCCCGCCGCCGAAGGTCGGGCTTCGCCTGACCATGGTCATGTCGATGGCGGGCGTGCGCGGCGCCATCACCCTGGCCGGTATCCTGACCCTGCCGTTCGTCCTGGCCGACGGGTCCGAGATGCCGTCGCGCAACCTCGCCATCTTCCTCGCCGCCGGGGTGATCATCGTGTCGCTGGTGCTGGCGACCCTGGTCCTGCCCGGGCTGATGAAGAATATCGAACTGCCGCCCGAGCCTTCGCACCAGCAGGAGGAGGACCGGTCCCGCGTCGCCGCCGCCAATGCCGCGCTGCAGGCCATCGAGGACAAGGCCCACGCCCTGTCCGAAGGCAAGCCGGACCCGGACGTCTACACCGATATCGCCGCCCGGCTCATGGCCCTTTACCGCCAGCGCATCGAGACCCGCACCCGCACCGACGAGGAGGACGTCGACGTCTCCCGCCGCCTCGACGAGATCGAACGCCAGCTCCGCCTGACTGGTCTGAGGGCCGAACGCGACGAACTGGGCCGGCTGATGCGCGCCCGCGAAATCGATTCCGACACCGGCAAGAAGCTGGTCCGGGAGGTCGATCTGCAGGAACTGCGTTTCCTCTGAAGGGCTTGCACGCAGCCCGATCGCGCCCGTTAAGGCCAAATCCCCGCCTAAAGTGAGTTTCGGCCGCCACAGAGGTCGCCGGAGCCGAAATGCGCTCCGCGAAGCGAACGCGCGCGTTTCTTCCGCACCCGGCGGAAAACGCGCCTGAACCGTCCAGCGTCACCGGCGGATCACGCTTCCGTGGACCGTTCGCCGGTCACGCTTGAACCCTGAGGCCGTGAGACCACATACTCTCCTGAGCGCCGTCGGAATCGACGGGTCGTTTCGTGGGGTCGCTGCATGTCGCGGGGCTTTTCGGAGCGACGGGCCGGAGATCTCCAATGGCCCGGGAGTAAGTAGAATGACCGAGACCAAAACCCTGCCCGTGTTGCCTCTGAGGGACATCGTGGTTTTCCCGCACATGGTCGTGCCCCTGTTCGTGGGTCGCGAGAAATCCGTGCGCGCCCTCGACGAGATCATGAAGGGTGAGAAGCAGATCCTGCTCGCCACCCAGAAGAACTCCGTCGACGACGATCCTACGCCTGAAGCCATCTATCCGGTCGGCGTCCTCGCCACCGTCCTGCAACTGCTCAAACTGCCCGACGGCACCGTGAAGGTTCTGGTCGAAGGCAAGGGCCGCGCCCGCCTGACCAAATTCACCGACCGCGAGGAGTATTTCGAGGCCGAGGCGGAGACCATCGATGACGAGGCCGGCGAACCGGCCCAGTCCGAGGCCCTGCTGCGCGCCGTGGTCGAGCAGTTCGAGAACTATGTGAAGCTGAACAAGAAGGTCCCGCCCGAGGCCCTCAGTTCCATCCCCCAGATCACCGAACCGTCCAAGCTGGCCGACAGCGTCGCCGCCCATCTGTCGGTCAAGATCGCCGACAAACAGGCCCTGCTGGAGACCATCGCGGTCCCGGCGCGTCTGGAGAAGGTCTATGGCCTGATGGAGGGCGAAATCTCCGTCCTGCAGGTCGAGAAGAAGATCCGCTCGCGCGTGAAGCGCCAGATGGAGAAGACCCAGCGCGAATATTATCTGAACGAGCAGATGAAGGCGATCCAGCGCGAGCTGGGCGAGACCGACGACGCTCGCGACGAGATCATGGAGCTGGAAAAGCGCATCCGGAAGACCAAGCTGTCCAAGGAAGCGCGCGCCAAGGCCGAGGCCGAGGTCAAGAAGCTGCGCAACATGAGCCCGATGTCGGCCGAGTCGACCGTGGTCCGGAACTACCTCGACTGGCTGCTGTCGATCCCGTGGGGCAAGACCAAGCAGAAGCCGATCGACCTCGCCAAGGCCGAGGACATCCTCGAGGAGGATCACTATGGCCTGGAGAAGGTCAAGGAACGCATCATCGAGTATCTGGCCGTCCAGGCCCGCACCAACTCGCTGAAGGGCCCGATCCTGTGCCTCGTCGGCCCTCCCGGCGTCGGCAAGACCTCGCTCGCCAAGTCGATCGCCAAGGCGACCGGCCGTGAGTACATCCGCATGTCGCTGGGCGGCGTGCGTGACGAGGCCGAGATCCGCGGTCACCGCCGGACCTACATCGGTTCGATGCCCGGCAAGATCATCCAGTCGATGAAGAAGGTGAAGACCACCAACGCCTTCATCCTGCTGGACGAGATCGACAAGCTCGGCGCCGACTGGCGCGGGGATCCTTCCTCTGCCCTGCTGGAGGTGCTGGACCCGGCCCAGAACAATGCGTTCGGCGACCACTATCTGGAAGTCGACTACGACCTGTCCAACGTCATGTTCGTCACCACGGCCAACAGCCTGAACATGCCTCAACCGTTGATGGACCGGATGGAGATCATCCGGGTCAGCGGCTACACCGAGGACGAGAAGGTCGAGATCGCCAAGCGTCACGTCCTGCCCAAGGTCACGACCGACAACGGTCTGAAGCCGGCCGAGTTCGTGGTGCCCGACGAGACCATCCGCGACCTGATCCGCTACTACACCCGCGAAGCCGGGGTGCGGTCGCTGGAGCGGGCCTTCGGTGGTCTGGCCCGCAAGGCGGTCCGTGAGATGGCCAAGACCGGCGTGTCCTCCATCACCGTCGACGCGGCCAAATTGGCCGAATACGCGGGCGTCCAGAAGTATCGCTACGGCGAGACGGACGAGGAGGACCAGGTCGGCATCGTCACCGGTCTGGCCTGGACCGAGTTCGGCGGCGACATCCTGACCATCGAGGCGATCAAGATGCCGGGCCGCGGCCGCATGACCGTGACCGGCAACCTCAAGGAGGTGATGAAGGAGTCCGTCTCCGCCGCCGCCTCCTACGTCCGGGCCCGCGCCCTGAACATCGGCGTCAAGCCGCCGGTGTTCGAGAAGACCGACATCCACGTGCACGTGCCCGACGGCGCGACGCCCAAGGACGGTCCCTCGGCGGGCGTGGCCATGACGGTCGCCATGGTCTCGGTCCTGACCGGCATCCCGATCCGCAAGGACATCGCCATGACCGGCGAGATCACCCTGCGCGGCCGGGTCACCGCCATCGGCGGTCTGAAGGAGAAGCTGCTCGCGGCCCTGCGCTCCGGCATCAAGACGGTGCTGATCCCGCAGGAGAACGAGAAGGACCTGGCCGACGTGCCGGACAATGTGAAGTCGGCGCTGGAAATCGTGCCGATCTCCACAGCGGACGAGGCGCTCAAATGGGCCTTGGTCGGCAGCCTGACCCCGGTCGAGTGGGATGAGACGGCCGAGCCGCTGAACCCCACGCCGCCGCCCGCTGCGGACGGCTCGGCGGTGGTCAGCCACTAGGCCTGGTTCGACCTCAGGGTTGATCCGGCGTTAGGTACGAAAAGCGCGGTCCGGGACCTCCCGGGCCGCGTTTCTCTTTTGACGCGAGGCCAAAACCTGTCCTTACTGATTCCCGGAGGGGTTCGGGGCGATGCGGAAACGCGTCAAACAGGGGGATGCTGACCGGAATGACCAAGGCCGAACTGATCGCCGCCATGGCGGCGGGCGCCGATATCTCGCGAGACCAGGCCCGGCTGGCGCTCGACGCCTTCACAGACACCGTCACAGACGCCCTGAAGAAGGGTGACGACGTGCGTATCGTCGGCTTCGGCGCTTTCGTGGTGGTGGACCGCAAGGCCGGCGTCGCCCGCAATCCCCAGACGGGAGCCACCATCAGCCGCCCCGCGTCGCGCACTGCCCGCTTTCGTCTCGGCGAAGGTCTGAAAAGCGTCTTGAACGGATAGGCGAGGGCGGGCAAAAGCACGCTTCCAAACGCGGCGTCTTCGCCGTGATGCGGTGAGGGCGGCTAGCTCAGCTGGTCAGAGCATCTCGTTTACACCGAGAGGGTCGGCGGTTCGAACCCGTCGCCGCCTACCATCGCTTCCTGCTAGAGCGGATTGAGCTGACGGGGCGCGTGGATTTTCCGGAATCGGGCCTCGACGAATGCGAACACCCCGAACGCGATCAGGCCGAGCGCCGTGAGCCCCAACAGCCAAGAGCCGCCCGGCTGACGCTCAAGGGCGTCCAGTGACGAGCCGAAGCTGCCGACATCGCTGGATCGTGCATGCCAGCCGGCCAGGATGACCAGCACCGCCAGCGGCAGATAAGCCAGACCGCGCGCGACGTAGCCGGTGCGGGCGATGAGCGACAGCCGGCGACAGAGTCGCTCCGAACAGGCCAGAGTCTCGCCGAAGTCGGAACTGAGGCCCTTGAGGATGTTTCCGACCCCGACGGTCGTGACCACCAGCCCCACGCCGATCAGCAAGGCGTCGCCAAACGGCAGGGCCAGAAGGATTTCCGCCTTGCGCTGGTTTTCGGCGACGTCCTCCACGGCCATCGAGGGCCCGACCTCATCCAGCAGCTCGAACACGGCCGAGGCCAGCAGGCCATAAAACAGGCCGCTCACGGCCTGACCCCCGCGCAGGAGGATGGCGCGGAGTTCGGAGCCTTCGCGATCGGCGTCGAACACGGCTTGCAGGATTCGCCAGCCGACGAACGCCCAGAGACCCAGGCCGAGCAGAACGAGCCACAGTCGCCCGAACGGCTGCTGGGCCAGCCAGACCGCCGCCCCCTTCGTCCCGACCGACCGGCCGCCTATGTCGAGCGCCGCCATCAGCGTCAGGGTTCCGACGGAGGCATAGACGAATCCCCGGGCGCCGTAGCCGACGCGAGCCGCCGTCTCGATCAGGACGGGAAGGGGCGGGACTCGTCGCAGCAGCGACGAGCGGCGTCGACCAAGGTCGCCGAGGCGGGCGGCATGGCGGCGGATCGTCTTCAGCACTGGGGGCAAGGGCAGGTCCGTCTTCAAGCGAGACTGTTCAATCCCTGGCCGATGCAAAGGCTCCGTACCGGCCCGCTCTGACAACTCCGGGCAAACAAAAAGGCCGCCGGATCGCTCCGGCGGCCTTTTCGTAGTCTGGCTGACCCTTGGGATCAGAAGCGGAAGCTGGCCCGCAGCAGCAGGGTGTAGCGGACGTAGTCCTCCAGCATTTCGGCGTCGGCGTTGACGGTCAGCATGCCCAGTTCGTTGCCGACTGAGAGGCGGAAGCCGGCGATCGGGCCGCCGCCCTCGATGTTGGTCGGGTCCAGGGTGAAGGACGAGCCGCCCGAGTGGAAGCGGGCGATGGTCTCGCCCGGATCGACCGAGATGTTCTGGCGCCAGCCGAGGCGGATTTCGGGGCGGATCCAGCCGTTCGAGCCGAAGCCGTAGCCGATGTTGACCGCGGCGACACTGGTCAGGATGTGACCGTCGCGCTCGTCGATATCGAGATCGAAACCGTCGCCGCCGCCCGATTCCGTGCGGGCGTTCTCATGCAGCGAGAAATACTCGGCGTAAATTTCCGGACGGATGTTGAGGCGGCCGTAGGTCTTCTCGTAGGAGGCGCCGCCGGCCAGGGCCAGGGTGAAGCCGTTCCAGTCCGACTTGTTGTTCAGGTACAGGCCGTCGCCGACCAGCGAACGGTCGGCGCTGAAGGTCGCATAACCGGCCGCCGCACGGGCCCAGGTCGTCCAGTTCTGACCCTGGGCGCGCCAGTAGAGGCCCAGTTCGACCAGGCTGGCCGACAGGAGCTCCTGGGCCTCGGCTTCAGGGTCCTCGATGTCGGACGAGGTGAAGGCCAGGGACACGCCCACGGCGCCCAGGGTGGTGCCGGTCTCGACGCCGCCCGCGACGCCGAAGCCTTCCGAGCGGAAGCCGTAGGTGTCGGTCTTGTCCTTGTCGGCGTAGAAATTGATCTCCTGGACCCAGGCGCTGGTCTCGCCGACGCCGGCGGAGGCGTTGCGGCCGGTCAGGGCGCGGGTCACGGCGTCGACGCCGCTGGCCAGGGAGAGCAGGGGGCCGCCAGAGTGATCCGGCAGGGTCTGCTCATACAGGTTCATCAGCCCGTCCCGGGTCGTTTCGGACAGGAAGGCGTTCTGCAGGGCCGAGTTGGAGGCCAGGCCGTTGTAAACCGCGTCAAAGGCCTGGGACTCGACCCCGATCATGCCGATTTCCGAGGCCGTGCGGCGACGGGCGTCGATATAGACATCACCAGCGGCGACGTTGGCGCCGGCCGAGACCACGAACAAATAGGGGGAGTTGTCCTGCACCGCGCCCGAGTTGATCGTGCCGTAGTTCAGGGTGTCGGCGTGGATCAGGGTGAACCGCGTCGGGTCCGTCAGCAGCGACGTGAAGCGGATGCCCAGCGTGGCGCCGTTTGCGATGTTGGCGGTGCCGTTGACCTTGAAGCCGCCGGAGGTGACGCCCGCCGCCGGGTCGATCGAGACGACAAGGGTGCCGTTGGCGCCGACGTTCAGGCCGGTGACCGCCAGTTGTGTCTTCTGACGCGCTTCCAGCAGGCCGTTGGTCACATTGACGTTCAGCTGACCGTCCGTATCGGACAGGGCGCCGCGAACCTCGGCGCCGCCGGTGATGTTCAGGACGTCGGCTCCGGCCCCGAAGGCGATGTCGCTGAGGACATAGCCATTCTGGATGTTGAGCGTGTCCGCGCCCGATCCCAGCAGGATGTTGCCGACCAGCAGGGGCTCGTCGATGTCGTCGACGCCGTCGTTGTCGGTGTCCGGCAGAGTGCTGTCGGTGGCGCTCAGGATCCCGGTCTGGGTGAAGGTGACGCCCGTGGTGTTGGCGCGCAGGTCCATGGCCACAGCGGTCCCGGTCGGGGTGTCGCCTGCGGCGTTAGACAGCAGGTTGGCCTGCAGGGAACTGGTGTTCAGGATGGTGGTCAGCGTGCCGCTGAGATCGACCAGGGCCGAGACGTTCGCCTTGCCCCCGCTCGAGGTGGCCAGCAGGGTGCCGTTGTTGGTGAAGGACGCCACATTGGCGCCGGCGTCGATCTGGATCCCGGTGACGGCCGCGGCTGCGGTCGTGGAGGTCGTGGCGGCGCTGAGGATGCCGTCGTTGCGCAGGGTCGGGGTGCTCGTACCGGCTCCCAGATGCAGGGTCGTGGCGGCGCCCTCATTGGCCACGGCGGCGATCGTCCCAACGTTGAAGATACCGCCGGCGACATTGACCGCCTGACCGCCGGCGACGCCGAACTGGACGCCGTTGGCCGCGATACCCGCGTAAATCCCGTTGCCGACGATGGAGCCCTTGTTGATGAAGCCGTAGGCGGTGTCCGCCCCCGTGCCCACCGCGCCCAGGGTGACCGAATGGGTCGCCGAGCCGACCACGACGGCCGGCGCGGACCCGAACACGATCACATTGGCCGAGCCCTCGGTCGTGTCTACGCGGCCGTCGCCGTCTTCATCCGTGTTGGCGGTGTCCTTGTCGGCCGGCGGGGTGTCGAAAATGACGCCGCCCGCGATATTGCCGCCGACAATGACTGCCGAGCCCGATTGCAGCAGGTCGTCGGCGTCGAGCTTGGCGACAAAGGCTGCGCTGCCCAGGGCGTTGTAGTGATAGCCGCTCGAGGTCAAGGCGCCCTGGATCGTCAGCGCGCCCGAGACGTCGCCGAGAATCTGGGCCGCCGAGGAATTGGCGCCGTTGGAGTTGATGGCGCCGTCCAGCAGCACATTGCCCGTGACCGCACCGGTCGTGCGGACGGCCGACGAATTATCGCCGTAGACGGTGATGTTGCCGAGGTTGGTCAGGTTGCCGACCAGATTGGTGTCCACGGCCAGGCCAACGGAGTTGTTGCCGTCCACCTGGATGATGCCGGTCGCGCCGATGTTGACGTTGCCGGTGACCGCGCCGGCGCCGGCCAGGCGAACGCCGTAGCGGTTGGTTCCCACGGCCCACGGACCGTCGATGTCGCCGTCGTTGTCGGTGTCCGGATAGGTGGTCAGGGTGTCGGACACAACGACCTGGCCGTTGATGTTCAGCCCCGTGGTCACGCCGCCGTTGACCAGCACGCCGATCGAATTGTCGGCCGCATTCTCGATGTTCACCGAGGAGCCGCTGTCGACCGTCAGGGTGTTGTTCGAATCGATCAGAACCGCCGTGCCGGACGAGAGGGTGATCTTTCCGTCCGAGGAGATCCGGATGTTGTCCGCCGCCGTACCGGTGGCGTTCGAGGTCTGGATCGGAGTCGTACGGGCAGTCGAAACGACGACCTCCGCCTGAACGCCAGTGGCGACCATCAGCGGAGCGAGCGCTGCAGCGGTCGCGAGCAGTTTACGCATTCGGTAGAAACCCCTGTGGACACACACGCGCACGATTGTCGCGACCCTGTAACAGGGCGTCCGCGAGCTTGCCTCAAGTTTCTCGAATTTGAGGCGATTGCAAGGCCGGAACGACAGCTTTGAAAGCATCTCGCAACGATGCAGCTTGTCAGTTACGCGATCAAAGTGATATCATTTCGATAACGAACCACGGAGGGATTCACCTATGACGACCCATTCGACGTCCACGGAAAGGGCGGCCAGCACGGCCAATGGCGCGCTGATGTTGCTGCTCGGTATGGCGCTTATCGTGGCGGGGCCGATCCTCGGTTTCAGCGGCGCCGGCCTGACCTCGTCCAATCCGGAGCAGGCTTTGGCGGTCGTCGGCGGGATAGTTACGGCGGTCGTCGGCCTGCTGATCCTTTGCGGTCTCTATTCGCTGCAACCGAACGAGGCGACCGCGATACTGCTGTTCGGCGACTACCGTGGCACGGATCGGCACACCGGCCTGCGATGGGTTCTGCCCTGGTACAGCCGCAAGAAGATTTCTTTGCGGGCGCGAAACATCACCAGCGACAAACTCAAGGTGAACGACAAGCGCGGCAACCCGGTCGAGATCGCCGCCAACGTCGTCTGGCGAGTGTCGGATTCGGCCCAGGCCCTGTTCGATGTCGACGACTACCAGGCCTTCGTGAATATCCAGGTCGACACCGGTCTGCGCGACATCGCCTCCCATTACGCCTACGACCACGGCGAACAGGTCGAGGGCGTGGATCAGGAGCTGACCCTGCGCGCTGACGCCGAGGACGTCGCCGCCCGGCTGCGGGATGAACTGGCCAAACGCTGCGGCGTGGCGGGCGTTGTGGTTGATGAGGCGCGTCTGGCCCACCTGGCCTATGCCCCCGAAATCGCCGGGGCCATGCTGCGGCGTCAGCAGGCCGAGGCCATCCTAGCGGCGCGCCGTCTGATCGTCACGGGCGCCGTCGGCATGGTCGAGACCGCGCTGGAGGATCTGAGCACGCGCGGCGTCATCCATCTGGACGAGGATCGCAAGGCGGCCATGGTCTCCAACCTGCTGGTCGTGCTGTGCGCGGACCGCGAGGCCCAGCCCGTGGTCAACACCGGCACCCTCTACGGCTGATGGCGGCCAAACCGCGCAAGCCCTTCCTGATGCGCGCCTCTCCGGGCGTGATGGCGGCCGTCGAACGTCTGGCGGCCGCCGAATTGCGCTCGGTCAACGCCCAGGTCGAGGTGCTGCTGCGCGAGGCCCTGCTGCGCCGCGGGGTCTCGATCACGGGCAACGATCCGGGGGCAGACGATACCGCTTGAGCTTGGCGTTGAGCGGGTCTAGGGGCGTTTCATGGTCCCGCGTAAGAAAGCCGCCCGCATCCAAACTCGCACGCCGCGCGTTGCCCGGTCGAAGCGAGCGGAGAAGTCTTCAATGAGCCTGGTCGATCTCGACGTCACCGAAGCCGACCTGCGCCTGATTCCGGGCTGGGACGAGGAAGTCGCCGAGACCCTCAGGATTCTCAAGGCCTCGGCCGAGGATCCCCGGCCGCGGCTGGTCGACACCACCATGCTCTATGCGCCGCGCTCGGGCGGGGTGAAGCGCTATCTGGAATCCAAGAAGCTCTGGCTGGCCGAGAATCGGCCGGGCGTCAGCCATTCCCTGGTTGTGCCGGGCGCCCGACACGACGCGGGCGCGGACGGCATCATCAAGCTGCGTGCGACCAAACTGCCCTTCGGCGACGGCTATCGCTGGCCGTCCTCGGTCAAGCGCTGGGGCGCCTGGGTCGCGTCCATGAAGCCCGCCATCATCGAGGCCGGCGATCCCTATACGCCCGGCCAGGGCGCGCTTGAGGCGGGCCAGAGAGCCGGCTGCCCGGTCGTCGGCTTCTGCCACTCCGACCCGGCCGGCCTCGCGGCCCTGCATTTCGGCGAATGGGCCAAGAAGCCGGTCGAGAAGCGCTGGGCCAAGCTGTTCGGCCAGTTCGACCGCGTCGTCTCGCCCAGCAAATTCATCGCACGCCGTCTGGAAGAGGCCGGCGTCGGCAATATCGTCATCCGACCGCTGGGCGTGGAGATCGACACCTTCCGCCCCGATCGCCGCGACCGCGACTGGCTGCTCAAGAAGCTGGGCCTGCCCGCCAGCGCGCGCCTGCTGTGCTTTGCGGGCCGTCCCGCGCGCGAGAAGAACATCGATGTCCTGATCGAGGCCGTCCAGAAGCTGGGCGATCCCTATCATCTGGTGCTGGTCGGGGCGGGGCAGGGGATGCCCGCCGAGGATCGCGTCATCGCCCTGCCGTACGAGAAGGACCCGCGCGCGGTGGCCCGGATCATCGCCAGCTGCGATGCCTTCGTCCACGCCAACGACAAGGAGCCCTTCGGCCTGATTGTGCTGGAGGCCATGGCCTGCGGGCGGCCCGTCGTGGGCGTCAACGCCGGCGGCGTCGCAGAGACCGTCACCAATGAGGTCGGCCAGCTGGCCGCCTCGGCCGACCCGGTCGAATACGCCGCCGCCATCGAGGCCCTGTTCGCGCGCGACATTGAGGCCATCGGCGCCGCGGCCCGGGTCCACACCGTCGAGCGCTTCGCCTGGAACCGCGTCTTCGAGGACCTGTGCATGGTCTACGCCGACGTCAGCGGCCAGCCCGCCTTCGTCCATCCGGCCGAGGAACTGGCGCTTCACTAGCGCTTTCAGCGGCGCTCCCGCCACAGCCGCTCGCCTTTCACGTTAACCCTCTCGTCAACCCGCGTTGGATGGGCGAGAACGCTTGCCGAGCTTTGCGGGGGCGCGGGTGCGGCTTGTTCTGATCCTTCTGGTGGCCGTGGGGGCCTGGTTCCTGCCGCCCGCGCCGCGTCCGGTGCAGGCGACGGGCGCGCCCCAGGCCGTGGGCCCATGCCCGACCGCGCCGAACTTCCCGGGCAGGATCGAGCAGGTCGTTCTGGGCACGCCCGGCGCCTATGGAAACCTGCAGTATCGCCGCACGCCGTTGGGCCCGCGCACTATCGCCATCACCATCGACGACGGCCCTGATCCGCGCGGGTCGCAGGCCGTCATGGCGATTCTGGAATCCCGCTGCCTGCGCGGGACCTTCTTCTATGTGGGCCAGTATGCGGCCCTGCGCCCCGACATCGTCCGCGACGCGGTCAGGCGCGGGCATAATGTGGGCAGCCACAGCTGGTCGCATCCGACGCGTCTGGCGGGGTGGGGCAGGGAGACGGCCCAGGCCGAGATTCGCCGCGGCTTCCTGGCGGTCGAAAACGCCGCTCCGGGCCAGGTGGAGCCCTTCTTCCGCTTTCCGGGGCTCGGCGACAGCCCGGGCTTGCGAAACTGGCTGGGCGAGGCGGGAATCGCTGTCGTGGGCGCCGAGGGCGGCACGGACGACTGGCGCGGCATCGGCGCCGAGGCCATCACCCGCCGGACCCTGGTCAATATGGCCGAGAGCGACGGCGGCGTCCTGATCATTCACGAGACCCATCCGGCCATGATCGCCGCCCTGCCGGGCCTGCTGGACGAACTCAACCGCCGCGGCTTCCGCTTCGTCCAGATCACCGCCGGCGACCGGGCGCGGCTGGACGCCCAGGCGAAGCCGCAGGCGCTGCTGAAGGCCGATCGGCCGCTCTGATGGGTATCATCAGGTTGGGGCCTGAAAACGAAAACGCCGGCTCCGCGAGGAGCCGGCGTTTTTCATTGTCTTGACAGGGAAGGCGGGGGACGCGCCATTCTTTCTGATCACAGAAAGAATGGCGCGAGTGACGGGGCTCGAACCCGCGACCTCCGGCGTGACAGGCCGGCACTCTAACCAACTGAGCTACACCCGCGTTGCTCGCTGCGGCGTGGTGCGCCGCGGCGAGGGGCGTCGTTTAGGCGGACCATCGCGGCGGGTCAAGCGACGAATTCAGGTTCGCATGCACTTTTTGCGACGCCGGGAATCTTCGAGAATTCGGCCTGAAATCTGCGAACCATTCTCAATGAAAACCCTTTTGCCGCATGGGTTTGAACGGCAGCGTTGTTGGGTCTAAGAAGCGCCGAATCCCCCCGATCAGCCGGACTCCCCATCCGGCCCGCGAGGCTATTTTTTATGAACGCATTCCTTCTGCAGTACCTGCCGGTCGTGATCTTCATCGGGATCGCGGCGGTCATCGGCCTGTTGTTTATCGTCGCGGCCCTGCTGATGGCGCCGAACAGCCCCGACTCGGAGAAGCTGTCCGCCTATGAGTGCGGCTTCAACGCCTTCGACGACGCCCGCATGAAGTTCGACGTGCGGTTCTACCTCGTCTCCATCCTCTTCATCATCTTCGACCTGGAAGTGGCCTTCCTGTTCCCGTGGGCCGTGTCGATGTTCGACCTCAGCCACGCCGGCATGGTCTTCGCCTTCTGGTCGATGATGGTCTTCCTCGGCGTTCTGACGGTCGGGTTCATCTACGAATGGAAGAAGGGCGCCCTCGAGTGGGAATAGTGACCAACGACACCCCCCTGATCGGTCGCGGCAACTCGGGCGCCTCGCCCCTGCTCAGCCCGAACGGCCAACCCGTCGCCTTCGGCATGGGTGCGCGCTCGACCGTCGAGGGCTATGACCCCAAGCTGCACGACAAGTTCTTCGAGGCGGTCAACACCGAGGTCGCCGACAAGGGCTTCATCACCGCGCCGCTCGACGACGTCATCACCTGGGCCCGCACCGGTTCGCTGATGTGGATGACCTTCGGTCTGGCCTGTTGCGCCGTGGAGATGATCCAGGCGTCGATGCCGCGCTATGATCTGGAGCGCTTCGGCATGGCCCCTCGCGCCAGCCCGCGGCAGTCCGACCTGATGATCGTCGCCGGTACGCTGACGAACAAGATGGCTCCCGCCCTGCGTAAGGTCTACGACCAGATGCCGGACCCGCGTTACGTGTTGTCGATGGGTTCCTGCGCCAATGGCGGCGGGTATTATCACTACAGCTACAGTGTTGTGCGCGGTTGTGACCGCGTTGTACCTGTCGACGTCTATGTCCCGGGCTGCCCGCCGACGGCGGAAGCTCTGGTCTATGGCCTGCTGACCTTGCAGAAGAAGATTCGCCGCACCGGGACGATCGAGCGATGAGCGATTTTCCCTCCAGCGCCACTGGCGGCACCTTGGCGAGCCTGATCGCCAACGAGGCCATTCTGACCCCACTGGGTCAGGAGATGGTCGCCGCGCTCCAGGTCGACGCCTTGGTCGAGCATGGCGAGCTCAACATCACCTGCCACCGCGACCGGATCCTCGAGGTCCTGACCGCCCTGCGCGACACCTACCAGTTCCAGCAGCTGCTGGACGTCTGCGGCGTCGATTACCCCGAGCGGGCCGAGCGGTTCGACGTGGTCTACCACCTGCTGTCGATGACCCGGAACGCGCGCATCCGCGTCAAGGTCGCGACCAACGAGACGGCTCCGGTGCCCAGCGCCGTGTCCGTCTATCCGTCGGCCGGCTGGTTCGAACGCGAGGCGTTCGACATGTATGGTATGATTTTCGAAGGTCACCCGGACATGCGCCGGCTGCTGACCGACTACGGTTTCCAGGGGCATCCCCTGCGGAAAGACTTCCCGATGACCGGGTATGTCGAAGTGCGTTACGACGAGGAGCAGAAGCGGGTTGTGTATGAACCCGTCAAGCTGACCCAAGAGTTCCGGAACTTTGATTTCCTGTCGCCATGGGAAGGCGCCGAATACCCGGCTCCCGTTCTGCCCGGCGACGAGAAGGCGGGATGAGCACATATGAATCGGGCGGCCTTTCGATCGGCGTCTTCGTTCTTTCTGGTCACGTTCTCGACCGCGTTCCTGTTCACGCTGGGGGCCCGGCTGACCGGGTGGTTCACGCGGACGCCGGACGTGCCGCCGCAGCAGCAGCAGGCGCTGGGCATCGCGATCATGGTCGCCGTGGTCTGTCTGGCCGTGGGCGCGGGCATTCGTCGGCTGTCGGCCGGCGAGTTGCAGAGCGCGCTGCTGGGCGCATCGGCCATTCTTCTCTCGACGCCGCTGGCGATCGCGGTCCTGACCGGCGACTGGCAGCTGTCGACGGCCGCCGTCTCCAGCATGGGGCTGCTTACTCTCGCACTCGGCTGGCTGGTGGCGCTCACGCGCCGGCATCAGCCGAGCATCGAACCGATCGAAACGGAGCTGTCTGATGGCTGACGGCGCAAAGATTCAGAACATGACGCCTACCGTCGCCGACCTGGACGTCTTCGCGGACGACCTGGACCATCGCACCTCGCATGCGAAGGAGATGGACGACCGCAAGTTCACCATCAACTTCGGCCCGCAACACCCGGCCGCGCACGGCGTGCTGCGTCTGGTGCTGGAGCTGGACGGCGAGGTCGTCGAACGCGTCGATCCGCACATCGGCCTGCTGCACCGCGGCACTGAGAAGCTGATGGAGTCGCGGACCTACCTCCAGAACATCCCGTATTTCGACCGGCTGGACTACGTCTCGCCGATGAACCAGGAGCACGCCTTCTGCCTGGCCATCGAGCGGCTGCTGGGCGTCGAGGTGCCGTATCGCGGCCAGCTGATCCGGGTTCTGTACTGCGAGATCGGCCGCATCCTGAACCACATCATGAACGTGACGACCCAGGCGCTCGACGTCGGGGCCCTCACGCCGCCGCTGTGGGGCTTCGAGCAGCGCGAACAGCTGATGGTGTTCTACGAGCGGGCCTGCGGCGCGCGCCTGCACGCCAACTACTTCCGCCCCGGCGGCGTCCACCAGGACCTGCCCATGGCCCTGATCGACGACATCGACCGCTGGTGCAAACAGTACCCGGGCAAGCTCGCCGACCTGGAAGCCCTGGTCACCGAGAACCGCATCTACAAACAGCGTAACGTCGACATCGCCGTCGTCACCAAGGAACAGGCCCTGCAATGGGGCTTCACCGGCGTGATGCTGCGCGGCTCCGACATCGCCTGGGACCTGCGCCGCTCGCAGCCGTACGAATGCTACGCGGATCTCGATTTCGATATCATCGTCGGCAAGAACGGCGACTGCTGGGACCGCTACCTCTGCCGCATCGAGGAGATGAAGCAGTCGGTCCACATCATGGAGCAGTGCATCCACAAGCTCCGCAACTGCCCGGGCGAACCGGTCATGAGCGAGGACAACAAGGTCGTTCCGCCTCGCCGTGGCGAGATGAAGCGGTCGATGGAATCCCTGATCCACCACTTCAAGCTCTATACCGAGGGCTTCAAGACGCCCGTGGGTGAGGTCTATGCCGCCGTTGAAGCGCCCAAGGGCGAGTTCGGCGTCTATCTGGTTTCGGACGGCACCAACCGCCCCTACCGCTGCAAGATCTCCGCCCCCGGCTTCCGCCACCTCCAGGCCATGGACTGGATGAACCGAGGCCACATGCTGGCCGACGTCTCCGCCATCCTGGGTTCGCTCGACATCGTTTTCGGAGAGGTGGACCGATGAGCGTTCGTCGTCTCGCCCAGGTCCAGCCTGAGTCCTTCGCCTTCTCCAAGGCGACCATGACCAAGGCCCAGTGGTGGATCAAGAAATACCCCGACGACCGTAAGCAGTCGGCGGTGATCCCGATCCTGTGGCTGGTCCAGAAGCAGGAAGGCTGGGTCTCCGAGCCCGCCCTGCGCGCCATCGCCGAGCTGCTGGGCATGGCCTACATCCGGGTGCTGGAGGTCGCGACCTTCTACACCATGTTCATGCTCGAGCCGGTCGGCTCGGCCGCCCTGATCCAGGTCTGCGGCACCACGCCCTGCATGCTGCGCGGCGCCGGCGACCTGATGAAGGTCTGCAAGGACCGGATCGGCCCGAAACAGACCCTGTCGGCCGACGGCAAATTCTACTGGGAAGAGGTCGAGTGCCTGGGCGCCTGCGTCAACGCGCCGATGGCCATGGTCAACGACTACTACCACGAAGACCTGACCGCCGCCGACATGAACCAGATCATCGACGACTTCGCGGCCGGCAAGAAGCCGAAGCCCGGTCCGTACGTTGACCGCGTCAACTCGGCGCCGGAGGGCGGGGCCCTGACCCTGACCGATCCGAAGCTCTATGACGGCTCGGCCGCCAAGCCGATCAAGAAGCTGCCGAACTCCGAGCCCGTGAAGGCGCCGGCCTGATGGCGAAGACCGATCCGAAATCGCCGAAGGCGCTGCAGGGAAGCGGCGTCGCTTTCCTGGGCGCCGGTGTGGCGTTCCTCGTGATCGGCGCGACCAACCGCAGCCTGCTGGCCTTCCTTGGCGTCGGCGGGGCCTTTATCGCCATCGGCCTGAGCTTCGTCGCCCAGGGCAAGAAGGCGAAGAAAGGGGAGGGTGATCAATGAGCCTTCCCGACCTGAATACCGAAGAGGGCCGCGCGGCCTATCGCAAGGAGCTGCGCCGTGTCGCCCTGCCGATCCGCTGGGGTGGCCTGGGTCTGATCGTCGTCGGGGCGCTGCTGGCCCTGATGGCGCGTACGGGCGCGCTCGGGTTCGACAATCGTGTGATGCCGGTCTGCTACGCCGCTCTGGCGCTGGGCTGGGCGCTCGTCCTGGCCGCGATCGTCATTCGCACCCGCTATCACAAGCGCCGTCTGGCGGAGGGGCTGTGATGTCCCTGCATCATTCGGCGACGGATCGACTCCATATGGTCAAGCTGTCGTGCCAACGTCAGCAAGACGAACGATGCTCTCTGGTCAGTCAGGACCAGGGGATATGGAATGGCCGATCGGAAACCCGGCAAGCGCGGGCGCGCGTCCGCTCGGCCGTCGAAAGCGCGTCGGCGCGCCGCCGCCTTTCTCGCCAATCTGCTTGGCGTTCTGGGAATGACCGCGGGCGGTCACGCCCGTCCGGAAACGCCCCAATCGTCGCAAACCGTGCCTTCTCGACCGGCGCCTTCGCCGTCGTCCTCTCCTGTTTCTCAGCCGACCGGCCCCGTTGATGCCCCTGAACGCCCATCGCCTTCCCCAAATCAAACGCCTGTCCTCGGCGAGCGCGACCGTCGCGACCGCCGAAGCGAGCTGTCACGTTCCCGGCTCTGGCGACCGGATCCACCTGGTTGGGGAGGCGGCCCGATGATCGGCATGCTTGAAGACAAGGACCGCATCTTCACCAACCTGTACGGGCTCCAGGACTGGGGTCTGGAAGGCGCGAAGAACCGCGGCTGCTGGAACGCCACCAAGGACATGCTGGACATGGGCCGCGACTGGCTCATCACCAACGTCAAGAACTCGGGCCTGCGCGGCCGCGGCGGCGCCGGCTTCTCGACCGGCCTGAAGTGGTCCTTCATGCCGAAGGAACTCAAGGATCGCCCGCACTATCTCGTCGTCAACGCCGACGAGTCCGAGCCCGGCACCTGCAAGGACCGGGAGATCATGCGCCATGATCCCCATCTGCTGATCGAAGGCTGCCTGATCGCCTCCTTCGCGATGCAGGCCCACGCCTGCTACATCTATCTGCGCGGCGAATATGTGCTCGAGCGCGAGCGGATGGAGGCTGCGGTCAAGCAGGCTTATGAAGCCAAGCTGATCGGCAAGAACAACGTCCACGGCTGGGACTTCGACGTCTATATCCACCACGGCGCCGGCGCCTACATCTGCGGCGAAGAGACCGCCCTGCTGGAAAGCCTGGAAGGCAAGAAGGGCCAGCCGCGCCTGAAGCCGCCGTTCCCCGCCGGCGCCGGCCTCTACGGCTGCCCGACGACCGTGAACAACGTCGAATCCATCGCCGTCGTGGGCACCATCCTGCGTCGCGGCGCCGAATGGTTCGCCGGCTTCGGCCGTCCGAACAACACCGGCACCAAGCTGATGTCGATCTCGGGCCACGTGAACCGCCCGTGCAATGTCGAAGAGTCGATGTCGATCCCGCTGCGTCAGCTGCTGGAAGAGCATTGCGGCGGCGTGCGCGGCGGCTGGTCGAACCTGAAGGCCGTCATCCCGGGCGGGGTCTCCGTGCCCCTGATCACCCGCGAAATGTCCGAAACCGCCCTGATGGACTTCGACTCCTTGCGCGAAATGCGCTCGGGCCTCGGCACCGCGGCGGTCATCGTCATGGACAATGACACCGACCTGGTGAAGGCGATCGCCCGCATCAGCTATTTCTACAAGCACGAGAGCTGCGGCCAGTGCACGCCGTGCCGTGAAGGCACCGGCTGGATGTGGCGCGTGCTGGAGCGCATGGCGATCGGCGAGGCGGATCCGTCCGAGATCGACCTGCTGCTCGACGTCGCCGGTCAGGTCGAAGGCCACACCATCTGCGCTCTCGGCGACGCCGCGGCTTGGCCCGTCCAGGGCCTGATCCGACACTTCCGCCACGAGATCGAGGACCGCATCCAGCAGTACCGCACCCGCCGCGCGAACTTCGCCGGCCACGCGATCGCGGCGGAGTAAAGATGAGGGCAGCGATCGTCATCGCTGGAGGACTTCTCGGTCTGGCCGCCTGCGGTCAGCCGGCGGAGAAGGCTGCGCCCAAGGCGACGGAGACGGCCTCGGCCGCCACCGTGACGTCTGACGCCGCGACCGCGCCGACGGGCCCGCTGTCGGCCGTCGATCTGCGCCGCGTCTGCCGCGCCGGTCTGGCCGCCATCCACGGGCAGGAGCCTGAGGCGATCCAGATCACCGGTCTGGAAGGTTCGGTCGTCAACGCCCAGTGGCCCGCGCCCGTCGACGGCGGCCTGATGAAGGCCCAGTGCCGGACCGAAGGCGCGATGCTGACCTGGAAGCCGGTCGATCTGCCCGATCCCGTCGACAATCGCTGGATGAACCAGTCCGGCGACCCCGCAAACACCTTCGCCATCAAGGGCGACGTCGTGACGGTCACCCAGACCTTCCCCGACGGTACGAACCAACAGTCGGACCTCACGGTCCCTGCGAGTAAAGAGGCCGCCTGATGCCCGTCGCCAAGGTCAACGGCGTAGAAACCGAATTCGAGCCCGGCATGACCGTGCTGCAGGTCGCCGAGCGCGCCGGGCATGAGATCCCGCGCTTCTGCTACCACGAGCGGCTGTCGATCGCCGGCAACTGCCGCATGTGCCTGGTCGAGGTGAAGCCCGGACCGCCGAAGCCGCAGGCCTCGTGCGCCCTGCCGGCCGCCGAGAACCAGGAAATCTTCACCGACACCCCGATGGTCAAGAAGGCCCGCGAAGGGGTGATGGAGTTCCTGCTCATCAACCACCCGCTCGACTGCCCGATCTGCGACCAGGGCGGCGAATGCGACCTGCAGGACCAGTCGGTCGGCTACGGCCGCGACGGCTCGCGCTATTCCGAGAACAAGCGCGCCGTCGAAGAAAAGAACATGGGTCCGACGGTAAAGACCTTCATGACCCGGTGCATCCAGTGCACCCGCTGCGTCCGCTTCATCTCCGAGATCGCCGGCGTGCCGGACATCGGCATGATCTCGCGCGGCGAGGACGCCGAGATCACCACCTACCTCGAGAAGAACGTCGACTCCGAGCTGTCAGGCAACGTCAACGACCTGTGCCCGGTCGGCGCCCTGACCCACCGCCCGTGGCAGTACCACTACCGCCCGTGGGAGCTGAAGAAGACCGAGACCATCGACGTCATGGACGCCCTGGGCTCGAACATCCGCGCCGACTCCAAGGGCGCCGAGGTCATGCGCGTCCTGCCGCGCGTCAACGAGGGCATCAACGAGGAGTGGCTGACCGACAAGAGCCGCTACGTCGTCGACGGTCTGCAGAAGCGCCGCCTGGACCGTCCGTATATCCGTGAGAACGGCAAGCTGCGCGCCGCGACGTGGGAAGAGGCCCTGTCGGCCGTCGCCGCGAAGCTGAAGGCCGCTCCGGCTAACCGCATCGGCGCCATCGCCGGTGACCTGCAGGACGCCGAGGGCATGAAGGCGACGCTGGACCTGTTCCGCGCGCTCGGCTCGGCCAACACCGACTGCCGTCAGGACGGCTCGACCCTGGGCTACGGCCCGCGCGAAAGCTGGCTCTTCAACTCCAGCCTGATCGGCATCGAACAGGCGGACGCGGTCCTGCTGGTGGGCGTGAACCCGCGCACCGAGGCTCCGCTGCTGAACACCCGCCTGCGCAAGATCTGGCTGTCCGGCAAGGCCGAGATCGGCGTGATCGGCGAACAGGCCGACCTGACCTATCCCTACAGCTACCTCGGCGCCGGTTCGAAGACCCTGGGCAAGCTGCCCAAGGCCGCGGTAGACACCCTGACCAGGGCCCAGCGTCCGGCCATCATCGTCGGCGGCGACGCCCTGAGCGGGGAGGGCGGCGACGCCGTCCTGAACGCCCTCGGCGCCTTGGCGAAGAAGGTCGGCGTCATCGCTGACGGCTGGAACGGCTTCAACGTCCTGCACCACGCCGCCTCGCGCGTCGGCGGTCTGGACATGGGCTTCGTGCCCGGCGAAGGCGGCCTGACGGTCGCCGACATGCTCAAGCCGGACGCGCTGGACGTGCTGTTCCTGCTGGGCGCCGACGAGGTCAACGCCACGGCGTCAAACGCCTTCCGCGTCTATCTGGGCAGCCACGGCGACAACGGGGCGCACAGCGCCGACGTCATCCTGCCGGGCGCCGCCTACACCGAGAAGTCGGGCCTGTACGTCAACACCGAAGGCCGGGTGCAGATGGCCGAACGGGTCGTCTTCCCCAAGGGCGACGCCAAGGAAGACTGGGCCATCCTGCGCGCCCTGTCGGCCAAGGTCGGTCAGACCCTGCCGTACGACACCCTCGACCAGCTGCGTTCGAAGCTGATGGCCGACACCCCGAGCTTCGGCCGTATCGACGCCCTGCCTTCGCCTGTGGATTTCGATCCCTCGAAGCTGGGCAAGAAGGGCGATCTCGGCGATACGGCCTTCGTCTCGGCCGTGGCCGATCCCTACCTCAACAATCCGATCGCGCGCGCCAGCGACACGATGGTCGAGCTGTCCGCCCTGCGGTCGGCCCCGGCCGCGGCAATGGCGGCGGAATAACCCATGGACCCGATGTCTTTCTGGACCACACCCCTCGGCTGGTTCCTGGCCACCACGGGCGCCGTGCTGCTCGTCACCGTCGGCGTTCTGATCGCCGTGGCCTTCCTGCTGCTCGCCGACCGCAAGATCTGGGCGGGCATCCAGATGCGCAAGGGCCCCAACGTCGTGGGTCCGTTCGGCCTGCTTCAGTCCTTCGCGGACATGATCAAGTTCGTCCTGAAGGAAGTGGTCGTCCCGGCCGGCGCCGACAAGGCGGTCTTCCTGCTGGCCCCGATCATCACCGTGATCACCGCCTTCATCACCTGGGCGGTCATTCCGTTCGCCCCGGGCTGGGTCATCTCCGACCTGAACGTCGGCATCCTGTACATCTTCGCCATCTCGTCGCTGGGCGTATACGGCATCATCATGGGCGGCTGGGCTTCGAACTCGAAGTATCCGTTCCTCGGCTCGCTGCGTTCGGCGGCCCAGATGGTCTCCTATGAGGTCTCCATCGGCCTGGTGATCATCAACGTCATCCTGCTGGCCGGCACGATGAACCTGACCGGCATCGTTACCGCGCAGGAAGGCTGGATCTGGAATTGGTTCGCCTTCGGTGGCGGGCTGAAGACCCTGCCGTTGATCGTGATCATGTTCCCGATGCTGATCGTCTTCTTCGTCTCGGCCCTGGCCGAAACCAACCGCCCGCCGTTCGACCTTCCCGAAGCGGAATCCGAACTCGTGGCCGGCTATCAGGTCGAATACTCCTCGACCCCGTACCTGCTCTTCATGATGGGCGAGTACGTGAACATCATCTTCATGTGCGCCATGATCAGCATCCTGTTCTGCGGCGGCTGGAACCCGGGCTTCCCCATCGACTTCACCGCCGACTGGAACCCCTTCCTCGTCAACTTCCTGCTGTTCCTCGTGCTGGCCGTGAAGATCGTCTTCTGGTTCTTCATGTTCGCCGTGGTGAAGGGCTTCGTGCCGCGCTACCGCTACGACCAGCTGATGCGCCTGGGCTGGAAGATCTTCCTGCCGACCTCGCTGGTCGCCGTCGTCGGCGTCTCGGCCTGGCGCGTCTTCGTGATGGGGGCGTGATGCGCATGATCCCCGTCGCCATCCTCGCCGCCCCCGTGCTGTTCGGCACGGCCGGCTGCGCCTTCCCCCAGCCCTATGAGGCCGATCCGACCTCGGTCTATGGCTGGCAGCGTCGCCAGGACGAGATCCAGCGCCGTGAAGACGAGCGCGTGCGCCTGTGCGCCATCATGAACAAGGACACCGATCGCTATCGTCGCGATTGCACCCGTCCGGGAGACCCCATCCGATGATCGCCCGACTGATCCAGACCGCGAAGGGCGCGCTTCTGCTCGACGCCTTCGGCGCCGTCGGCCTGACCGTGCGCGAGATGTTCCGTCCGAAGATGACGGTCAACTATCCGTTCGAGCGCAACCCGCAGTCGCCGCGCTTCCGCGGCGAGCACGTCCTGCGCCGCTACGCCAACGGCGAAGAGCGCTGCATCGCCTGCAAGCTGTGCGAGGCCATCTGCCCGGCGCAAGCTATCACCATCGAGGCCGAACCGCGCGCCGACGGCAGCCGCCGCACGACCCGCTACGACATCGACATGGTCAAATGCATCTACTGCGGCCTGTGCCAGGAGGCCTGCCCGGTGGACGCCATCGTCGAGGGACCGAACTCCGAGTTCGCCACCGAGACGCGTGAGGAACTCTATTTCGACAAGCAACGCCTGCTCGAAAACGGCGACCGCTGGGAACGGCAGATCGCGAAGAATCTGGAACTCGACGCGCCTTATCGCTAAGGCGCGTCTCGCTTAGGAACGGTCCGCGATTCACGTCGCGGCCAAGACGGAAAAGGGGCGCTGGGCCCATCATGCTGCAAGGCATAGCCTTCTATCTGCTGGCGACGGTCGCCGTGGTCTCGGGCCTTCTGGTCGTGACCATGAAGAATCCCGTGCACAGCGTGCTCTTCCTCATCCTGGCCTTCTTCTCGTCGGCCGGGCTGTTCGTTCTGCTGGGCGCCGAGTTCCTGGCCATGCTTCTGGTCGTGGTCTACGTCGGGGCGGTCGCGGTGCTGTTCCTGTTCGTCGTCATGATGCTGGACGTCGACTTTGTCGGCCTGCGTGAGGGCTTCGCCCGCTACATGCCGATCGCCATCATCGTGGCGACCGTCCTGCTGATCGAGATGATCATCATCACCTCGGCGGTCGTGACCGGCGGGGCAGGGGCCCAGGCCCGCGACGTTCTGGTGGCCACGCCGGAAACCTCGAACATCGAGGCCATCGGCCGGGTGCTCTACACCGACTACATCTACTTCTTCCAGGCGGCCGGGATCGTGCTGCTGATCGCGATGATCGGCGCCATCGTCCTGACGCTGCGCCACAAGCCGGGCGTTCGCCGCCAGAAGATCCACGACCAGGTCACGCGCGACGCCAAGACCGCGATCGAGATCAAGGGCGCCGCCTCGGGCGCCGGCCTCAGCCCCGAGGAGCTTCTCTGATGATCGGTCTGCACGCCTATCTCGTCGTCGCGGCCATGCTGTTCACCATCGGGGTGTTCGGCATCTTCGTGAACCGCAAGAACGTCATCATCATCCTGATGTCGATCGAGCTGATCCTGCTCGCCGTGAACATCAATTTCGTCGCCTTCTCGACCTATCTGCACGACGTGCAGGGGCAGATCATGGCGATGTTCGTCCTGACGGTCGCCGCCGCGGAGGCCGCTGTCGGCCTCGCCATCCTGGTGACCTTCTTCCGTAACCGCGGCGACATCGCCGTGGACGACGCTTCGGTCATGAAGGGCTGATCGTGAACCTGCACTTGCTCGTCACTCTCGGCGTTTTCGCCCCCCTGCTGGGCGCCGCCATCGTCGGCTTCTTCGGTCGCCGTCTGGGGGACATCGTCTCCCAGACCATCACGACCGGCCTGCTGTTCTTCGCCTGCGCCGTGGCCTGGACCGTCTTCGGCCAGTGGACCTGGGGCGGCCTCGAGCCCTTCACCGTCAAGATCGCGCCCTTCATCACCGTGGGCGACTTCAAGTCGGTCTGGTCGATCCGCATCGACGCCCTGTCGGCGACCATGCTGATCGTGGTGACCAGCGTCTCGTCCCTCGTCCACCTCTACAGCTGGGGCTATATGTCGGAAGACGACAGCCGCCCGCGCTTCTTCGCCTATCTGTCGCTGTTCACCTTCGCCATGCTGGCGCTGGTCACCGCCGCCGACTTCATGCAGCTGTTCTTCGGCTGGGAAGGGGTGGGCCTGGCGTCCTATCTGCTGATCGGCTTCTGGTACAAGAAGTCGACCGCCTCGGCCGCCGCCATCAAGGCCTTCGTCGTCAACCGTGTCGGCGACTTCGGCTTCGCGCTCGGCATCATCACCGTCTTCTGGATGTTCGGCACGATCAATTTCGCCGAGCTGTTCCCGATGATCGCCTCGAAGGCCGGCACGACCTGGGAGTTCCTGGGCCATGACTGGTCGGCGATCGACCTGGCCGCCTTCCTCCTGTTCATCGGCGCGATGGGCAAGTCGGCGCAGTTCTTCCTGCACACCTGGCTTCCGGACGCCATGGAAGGCCCGACCCCGGTTTCGGCCCTGATCCACGCGGCGACCATGGTCACCGCCGGCGTCTATATGGTCTGCCTGCTGTCGCCGATCTTCGAATACGCCCCGACCGCCTCGCTGATCGTGGCCATCGTCGGCGCCATCACGGCCCTGTTCGCCGCGACCGTCGGCATGATGCAGAACGACATCAAGCGGGTCATCGCCTACTCGACCTGTTCGCAGCTGGGCTACATGTTCTTCGCCGCCGGCGTCGGCGCCTATCAGGGCGCCATGTTCCACCTGTTCACGCACGCCTTCTTCAAGGCCCTGCTGTTCCTGGGCGCCGGTTCGGTGATCCACGGCATGCATCACGAGCAGGACATGCGGAAGATGGGCGGCCTGTGGAAGCTGCTGCCGATCACCTATGCCGTCATGGTCATCGGCACGATCGCCATCACCGGCCTCGGCATTCCTGAAGTGGGCGGTTTCGCCGGCTTCTACTCAAAGGACTCGATCATCGAGAGCGCCTTCGCTGCGGCCTCCAGCGGCCATTCGCCGGCCGGCTATTTCGCCTTCTTCATCGGCATCATGGCCGCCGGTCTGACCAGCTACTATTCGTGGCGTCTGATCTTCATGACCTTCCACAACAAGCCCCAGTGGACGGAAGAGGCCCTGGCCGCGCATGCGCACGACCACGCTGACGATCATGCCTCGCACGCCCAGATCGAGACCCACTCCGAGCCGGATGGTCACGACGCGCATGACGATCACGCCCACGACGACCACCACCACGGCCCGCTCAAGCCGCACGAGAGCCCCTGGGTCATGGTCGTGCCGCTGCTGCTGCTGTCGGTCGGCGCCGTCTTCGCCGGTATGGTCTTCGCCCCGAACTTCATCGGTCACGGCGAGCACGAGTTCTGGCGCGGAGCCATCTTCACCGGCGCCCACAACCACGTCCTGCACGAGAGCCACGAGGTTCCGATGTGGGTCAAGCTGTCGCCGCTGGTCCTGACCGTTCTCGGCGCCCTGATCGCCTTCTGGATCTACGTCCTCAAGGAAGGCGTCGCGAAGTACTGGGCCGAGCAGAAGAGCCCCGTCTGGGCGTTCCTCTACAACAAATGGTACTTCGACGAGCTGTATGACGCCGTCTTCGTGAAGGGGACCAAGGCGATCGGCGACTTCTTCTGGAAGATCGGCGACGTGAAGATCATCGACGGTCTGGGCCCCAACGGCGCCGCCTGGTCCTCGCTCAAGTCCGCGAGCTGGCTGTCCAAGTTCCAGTCGGGCTACGTCTACTACTATGCGTTCGTGATGTTGGTCGGTGTCGCCGGCTTCCTCGCCTTCGCTCTCTATGCGTTCGGAGGCTGACCGTGCCCGCAATCCTGAGCATCGTCACCTTCCTGCCGCTGGCCGGAGCCCTGCTCCTGCTGGGCGCCAGGTTCACGCAGAAGACCGCTGACGCCGCCGCGCCGCTGGCGCGCCGGATCGCCCTGATCACGACCCTGGCCACCTTCGCGGTGTCCATCGTGCTGGTGCTGCAGTTCGATCCGTCGAACAGCGCCTATCAGTTCGTCGAGCAGCACGCCTGGTTCGCCGGGGCCAGCTATCATCTGGGCGTCGACGGGATCTCGATCCTGTTCGTCCTGCTGACAGCCTTCCTGCTGCCGATCTGTATCGTGTCGAGCTGGAAAGCCATCGAGACGCGCGTCGTCGAATATATGATCGCCTTCCTGGTGCTGGAGACCCTGGTCATCGGCGTGTTCACGTCGCTGGACCTGTTCCTCTTCTACATCTTCTTCGAGGGCACCCTGGTCCCGATGTTCCTGATCATCGGCATCTGGGGCGGGGCGAACCGGATCTACGCCTCGTACAAATTCTTCCTCTACACCCTGCTGGGGTCGGTGCTGATGCTGCTGGCCATGCTGTGGATGGCCTACTACGCCGGCACCACCAGCATTCCGGAGCTGAAGGCCTTCCACTTCCCGGCCGAGTTCCAGCCGCTGCTGTGGCTCGCCTTCTTCGCCTCCTTCGCAGTGAAGATGCCGATGTGGCCGGTCCATACCTGGCTGCCCGACGCCCACGTCCAGGCGCCCACGGCGGGTTCGGTCATCCTGGCCGGCATCCTGCTGAAGCTGGGCGGTTACGGCTTCATCCTGTTCAACGTGCCGATGTTCCCCATCGCCTCGCAGATGTTCCAGCCGTTCGTCATGACCCTGTCGGTCATCGCCATCGTCTACACCTCGCTGGTCGCCTTCCGTCAGACCGACATCAAGAAGCTGATCGCCTATTCGTCGGTCGCCCACATGGGCTTCGTGACCATGGGCATCTTCGCCGGCAACGCCCAGGGCATGCAGGGCGCCGTCTTCCAGATGCTGAGCCACGGCCTGATCTCGGGCGCGCTCTTCCTCTGCGTCGGCGTGGTCTATGACCGGATGCACACCCGCGAGATCAGCTTCTACGGCGGCCTGACCTCGCGCATGCCCTGGTATGCGGCCATCTTCCTGATGTTCACCATGGCCAACGTCGGCCTGCCGGGCACCTCGGGCTTCGTCGGCGAAATCCTGACCATGACCGGTGGCTACCAGGCCGCGACCTGGGTGGCCTTCGTCGCCGCCTCGGGCGTGATCTTCTCGGCCGTCTACGCCCTGACGCTGTACCGCAACGTCATGTTCGGCGAGATCACCAACCCGGCCCTGGCCGACATCAAGGACATCGACCTGCGCGAGCTGGTCATCTTCGTTCCGCTGATCGTCGGCACCATCTGGCTGGGCGTGCAGCCTGACCTGGTGCTCAACTATACCGCCGCTTCCGTCGACGCTGTCGTAGGCGTCTATCGCGCCGCGATCGGCGGGTGAGATAACAATGCCTGATCTGTCCTCCGCCCTTCATCTCGCCGCTCCGGAGCTCACGCTCGCCATCGGCGCCCTGGTCCTGCTCGTGCTCGGCGCCTTCATCGGCGAGAAGAGCGCGCGTCTGATCTCGATCCTGTCGGTCGCCCTTCTGATCGCCGCCTCGGCCGTCGCCGCCACCGGCCCGCTGGGCGCGGCCTTCCACGGCGCCTATGTCGCCGATCCGCTGGCCGTCTACGCCAAGGTCGTCATCTACCTTTGCTCGGCGGTGGCGGTGATCCTCGGCGGCGGCTGGATGCAGCGCACGAAGATCGCCAAGTTCGAGTTCCCGATCCTGATCGTCCTGGCCTCGGTCGGTATGAGCATGATGGCCTCGTCGGGCGATTTGATCTCGCTCTACGTCGGCATCGAGCTGCACTCGCTGGCCCTCTACGTCCTCGCCGCCTTCCACCGCGACGACCTCAAGGCCTCGGAAGCCGGGCTGAAGTATTTCGTCCTCGGCGCCCTGTCGTCGGGCCTGCTGCTGTACGGCGCCAGCCTGATCTACGGCTTCACCGGCTCGATGCGCTTCGAGGATATCGCCGCCGTCGCCTCGGGCGAGCACGTCGGCGCCGGCCTGATCTTCGGCCTCGTCTTCCTGATCTCGGGTCTGGCCTTCAAGGTCTCGGCCGCGCCGTTCCACATGTGGACGCCGGACGTCTACGAAGGCGCCCCGACCCCGGTCGTCGCCCTGTTCGCCACGGCCCCCAAGGTCGCGGCCATGGTCCTGATCGTCCGCGTTCTGGACGGCGCCTTCATTGGCATCCACGCCCAGTGGGCCCAGGTGCTGGTGCTGATCTCGCTGATCTCGTTCGCCGTCGGCTCGTTCGGCGGCCTGGCCCAGAAGGACATCCAGCGCCTGCTGGCCTATTCCTCGATCATCAACATCGGCTACGCCCTTCTGGGCATCGCCGCCGGCACGACCGTCGGCGTCCAGGCCATGCTGATGTTCATGACCCTGTACGTCATCGACCAGTTCGGCTTCTTCGCCCTGATCCTGTCGCTGTCCAAGGGCGGCAAGCCGATCCGCAAGATCGCCGACCTCGCCGGTCTGAAGAAGACGCGTCCGGTGACCACGGTGGCCATCACCGTCCTGTCGCTGTCGGTTCTGGGCATGCCTCCGTTCTCCGGCTTCTGGGGCAAGTTCTACGTCTTCGGCGCCGCGGCGAGCACGGGCTACTGGATGGTGGCGGCGGCGGGCCTGGTGGCCTCGGTCGTGGCGGCCTTCTACTATCTGCGCATCCTCAAGCTGATGTGGTTCGATGCGCCGCTGGACGACGTCGGCACCGACGCCGCCCCGGTGGAATCGCAATGGATCGGTTGGGCCTGCGCGGCCTTCACATTCCCCGTCGTGATCCTCGGCCTGATCTACCTCGAGCCCCTGGCCAAGGCCGCGGCCTCCGGCTTCGGAGCCGGGTAGGGCGGTGACGCCCGCACCGATCCTGCTGCTCGAAGAGACGGATTCCACCAACGCCGAGGCCCGTCGCCGGGCCGAGGCGGGCGAGCGCGGTCCTGTGTGGATCGTTGCCCGCCAGCAGACCGCCGGTCGCGGACGGCGCGGGCGCGAGTGGATCAGTGAGACCGGCAACCTCTACGCCACTCTCCTGACCACCACCCGCAAGCCTCCGGCCGAAGCGGCCCAGGTGACCTTCGTCGCCGCCCTCGCCGCCGCCGATCTGGTCTGCGAACTGGTGCCGCCGCCGCTGGTCACGATCAAATGGCCCAACGACGTGATGGTCGAGGCCGACAAGCTGGTCGGCATCCTGGTCGAGTCCGGTCCCCATGAGGACGGCGGCCTCTGGCTGGCCGTCGGCATCGGCGTCAACCTGACCGAGGCCCCGACCGGCACCGAGCGGCCTGCGACCTCCGTCTCCGCCCATCTGAAGGGCGACGTCCATTCGACGCCCCGGATCGAGGACGCGGCCGAGATCCTCGCCGGTCATTTCGCCATCTGGATGGAGCGTTGGGAGACCCTGGGCTTCCAGCCGGTGCTCGACGCCTGGATCGCCCGCGCCCGGGGCCTCGACGGTCCCTGTGTCGCGCGGCTGGGTCACGAGACGCTCGAAGGCATGGCCGAAGGCGTCGAGGCCGACGGCGCCCTGCGTCTGCGCCTGCCCGACGGCCATCTGCGCCTCATCTCGGCCGGGGACGTCTTCTTCGGTTCGACCAGAGGAGGGCAGGGCTGATGCTGCTGGCCATCGAACAGGGCAACACCAATACGCTCTTCGCCATCCACAACGGCGCCGAGTGGATCGCCCAGTGGCGTACGGCGACCGAGGCCAACCGCACGGCCGACGAATACGCCGTCTGGCTGAGCCAGTTGCTGCACATGCACGCCCTGTCGTTTGGCGACCTGACCGGCTGCATCATCTCCAGCGTCGTGCCCCAGTCGATCTTCAACCTGAGGAACCTGTCGCGCCGCTATATGAACGCCGAGCCGCTGGTGATCGGCGAGAATGCGAAGCTTGGCATCGAGGTGCGGATCGCCAAGCCCAGCGAGGCGGGCGCTGACCGTCTGGTCAACGCCATCGGGGCCCATCTGGTCTATCCGGGCGACCTGCTCTTGATCGACAGCGGCACCGCCACCACCTTTGACATCGTAGCGGCCGACGGCGCCTTCGAGGGCGGCCTGATCGCCCCGGGCATCAATCTGTCGCTGCAGGCCCTGCACGAAGCCGCCGCCAAACTGCCTCGCATCGCCATCCAGAAGCCGGAGCGGGTGATCGGCAAGGACACGGTCGCCGCCATGCAATCGGGCGTTTTCTGGGGCTATATCGCCCTCATCGAGGGACTGGTGTCCCGCATCAAGGCCGAGTGGGGCGCGCCGATGACGGTCGTCGGCACCGGCGGCGTCGCCTCCCTGTTCGAGGGCGCCACAACAGCAATTGACCGGTTCGATCCGGACCTGACCATCCGCGGCCTGCTGGAAATCTGGCGCCGCAATACTGATTTGAAAGACTGAATGAAAAAATCTGCCAACGACGAACTCGTCTTCCTGCCGCTGGGCGGCTCGAACGAGATCGGCATGAACCTCAACTGCTACGGCTATGGGCCGGAGCATAATCGCCAATGGATCATCGCCGACGTCGGCGTGACCTTCGGCGACCCCTCGACCCCCGGCATCGACGTCATCGTCCCCGATCCGTCCTTCCTTGAGGGCGAGAAGATTCGCGGCATCGTCCTGACCCACGCCCACGAGGACCATATCGGCGCCCTCGGCTGGCTCTGGACCCGGATGAAGGCCCCGCTCTATGCGACGCCCTTCACCGCCTTCCTGATCCGCGAGAAGCTGCGCGAAGCGGGCATCCTGAACCAGGTGAAGATCCACGAGGTGCCGCTGAACGGCAACATCGATCTGGGTCCGTTCCAGGTTCAGATGATCACCATGACCCACTCGATCGCCGAGCCGAACGGCCTGGCCATCCGCACGCCGCTGGGCACGGTGTTCCACACCGGCGACTGGAAGATCGATGACGGCCCGGTCGTGGGCGAAGTCACCGACGCCAAGGCCATCACCGCGCTCGGCGACGAGGGCGTGCTGGCCATGGTCTGCGACAGCACCAACGTCTTTTCCGAAGGCTCGGCGGGTTCGGAAACGGGCGTCGCCGAGGAACTGGACAAGCTGATCGGCAGCCTGAAGCACGGCCGTATCGCCGTCGGCTGTTTCGCCTCCAACGTCGCCCGCATGGACAGCGTCATCCGCGCCGCCGAGAAGCACGGTCGCCGGATTTTCCTGGCCGGCCGTTCGATGAACCGCATCACCGCCGCCGCCAAACACGTCGGCATGCTGTCCGACGTGAAGAAATTCCTGTCGGACGAGGAGGCCCGCGTCTGGCCCGCCGACGAGATCCTGTATCTCTGCACCGGCAGCCAGGGCGAACAGAACGCGGCCCTGGCCCGCGTCGCCTCGGGCACCCACCCGACGGTCAAGCTGGGCCGTGGCGACCACTGCATCTTCTCGGCCCGGGTCATCCCCGGCAACGAGCTGTCGATCGGCCGTCTGCAGGACCGTCTCGCCGATCGCGGGGTGCGCCTCTACACCGAGAAGGACCACCCCGGCATCCACGTCTCGGGTCACCCGTGCCGTGACGAGCTGCGCCAGATGTACGCCTGGGCGCGGCCGCAGATCGCCGTCCCGACCCACGGCATGCGCCGCCATATCGCCGAGCACGCCCTGTTGGCGACCGAACTCGGCGTGCCCGAGACCGTCACGCCGCGCAACGGCGACATGGTGCGTCTGGCCCCCGGGCCGGCGGCCATCATCGACGAGGTGCCCAACGGCCGCCTGTTCGTCGACGGCGGCATGCTGGTGCCCGAACAGGGCGAGGCCCTGCGCGAACGCCGCCACGCCTCGACCAACGGGGTGATCGTGGTCTCCTTCGCCATGGACCGCCGCGGCAAGATCGTCTCGGACATCGATGTGCGCGGCATCGGTCTGCCGGGGGATGAGGAAAGCCCGCTGGGCGAGGCTCTGGACGAACTGGCCGAACGCGCCGAACAGGCCGTCAACAGCCTGAAGGGCGACGCCCGCGAGGACGACACTGTGGTCGAACAGGCCGTGGCCCGCGTCCTCAAGAAGGCCTCGCAGCAGATCTGGGACCGCCGTCCCATCGTCGAGACGGTGATCCTGCGTCTCTGAACGTGATTTGCGATCACGGGAGTTGCGATCATGGGGGCGCGGCGTAAGGTCGCGCCCTGGAGATCGGGGAAAGTTCGCGTATGACCCTTCGCACCCTGGCGGTCCTGACCGTCCTGGCCACGGTCGGCCTGACGGTCGACGCCTGCCATGACGGCGCGGGCCGGCGCACCGAGACGACCCAGATCCGCATCACCGGCACGCCCAAGGCGGGTCACGTCGCTCCGGCGCGCCACGCGCCGGAAACCCCCGCCGATGACGCCACGCCATCGACGGGGTCCGCCGCTGGCTCGAAAGGCCGAAGCGGGGTAGGGGCTGGATCGACCGCGTCCCAGGAGTCCTGATGCCCATCGGCCCGATCACCATGACCGCCATCTTCCTCACCATCTGGTGGACGGTGCTGTTCTGCGTGCTGCCTCTGGGGATGTCGCAGGAGGATCAGGCCCCGCCGACCGACGGCGGCCAATGGGGCGCGCCGAAGACGCCCAATCTGAAGAAGAAATTCATCACCACCACCTGGGTCTCGGCCATCGTCTGGGCCGTGACCATGGTCATCATCTTCACCGGCTGGCTGCCGCTGCCGAAACTGGGGTGAGAACCGACGGGTTCGCCTAGCTTTTGCCCTGCCGTCCCGGCTAAAGCTCAGGTCTGACTGACCAAGCGGATTCTGCCATGCGCCTGTCGCGCTATTTCCTGCCTACGCTCAAAGAAGCGCCCTCCGACGCCCAGATCGTCTCGCACCAGCTGATGCTGCGCGCGGGCATGATCAAACAGGAGGCCGCCGGCATCTACGCCTGGCTGCCGCTGGGCCTGCGCGTCCTGAACCGGATCGAGCAGATCGTGCGCGAGGAGCAGGAGCGGGCGGGCGCCGTCGAGCTGCTGATGCCGACCCTCCAATTGGCCGACCTGTGGCGCGAGTCGGGCCGCTACGACGCCTATGGCCCCGAGATGCTGCGCATCACCGACCGCCACGAGCGAGAGTTGCTGTACGGACCGACCAACGAGGAGATGGTCACCGACATCTTCCGCGGCTTCGTGAAGTCCTACAAACAGCTGCCGCTGAACCTGTTCCACATCCAGTGGAAGTTCCGCGACGAGCGCCGCCCGCGCTTCGGCGTCATGCGCGGCCGCGAGTTCCTGATGAAGGACGCCTATTCGTTCGACATCGACGAGGCCTCGGCCCGCAAGGCCTATAACCGCATGTTCGCGGCCTATCTGAACACCTTCGCCCGCATGGGGCTGAAGGCCGTTCCGATGCGCGCCGACACCGGCCCGATCGGCGGCGACCTGAGCCATGAGTTCATCGTCCTGGCCGAGACGGGCGAAAGCCAGGTCTTCTGCGACAAGCGGCTGGTCGAGATGGCTCCCCCCGGAAACGACGTCGACTGGAACGACCTGCAGCACGTCTTCGACGAGCGCACGGCCCTCTATGCCGCGACCGAGGAAATGCACGACGCCGCCGCCTTCGAGGCCGGCACGCCGGAAGAGAACCGCCTGACCGCGCGGGGCATCGAGGTCGGCCACATCTTCTATTTCGGCACCAAATACTCGGCTCCGATGAAGGCCAGGGTCGCCGGACCGGACGGCAAGGACACCGAGGTCCATATGGGCTCCTACGGCGTCGGCGTGTCGCGTCTGCTGGGCGCCATCATCGAGGCCAGCCACGACGAGGGCGGCATCATCTGGCCCGACTCCGTCGCCCCCTTCGACGTGGTCGTGATCAATCTGCGCGTCTCGGACGAGGGCGTGAACGCCGCCTGCGAGGAGGCCGTCGCCAAGCTGGAAGCCGCCGGCAAGGACGTCCTCTATGACGACACCGACGAACGTCCGGGCGGCAAGTTCGCCACCGCTGACCTGATCGGCGTGCCCTGGCAACTGACCATCGGGCCCAAGGGTCTGGCCGACGGCGTGGTCGAGCTGAAGCGCCGCGCCACCGGCGAGAAGCAGACGGTCTCCCTGGCCCAGGCGCTGGAGATCATCGGTTGACTGATACGGCGGTTGATCCGAAGCCCGCCGGGCCCTTCTCCCGCTGGGAGTTCGCCCTGGCGTTCCGCTACCTGCGGCCCAAGCGCAAGGAAGGCTGGGTGGCTTTCATCGCCATCGTCAGCTTCGTCTCGACCATGCTGTCGGTTTTCGCCCTGATCGTGACGCTCAGCATCATGTCGGGCTTCCGCTCCGAGCTGCTCAACCGCATGCTCAGCTTCAACGGTCATATGTATGTGTCGGGTCAGGTGCTCAATGCGCCCGACCGCGAACAGGCCCTGGCCCGGATCAAGGCCGTACCGGGCGTGGTCAGCGCCGATCCCCTGGTCGAGACCCAGGCCCTGATCCAGGGCGGCGGCCAGACGACGGGCGCGATCGTGCGTGGCCTCAAGCCGTCCGACCTGTCGTCGATGCTCTATGTCTACAAGAGCCTGTCGCCCGAGGCCCGCGCGGCCTTCGGTCAGGGCGCCTACGGCGGCGACAGGGTTCTGGTCGGCCAGGCCCTGCTGGACCAGCTGGGCCTGCGGGTCGGCGATCCGATCACCATCTTCTCGCCCTCGGGCGCCGACAGCGCCTTCGGCAACCTCGGCGGCCTGTCCAAGACCTATTTCGTCGGCGGCGCCTATTCCTCAGGCACGGCCGACTACGACCGCGCCTTCATCTTCATGCCTCTGGAACAGGCCCAGCTCTTCTTCGGCAAGGAGGGCGTCTGGGACGTCATCGAGCTGAAGGTCGCCAATCCTGATCAGGTCCAGACCTATACCGACGCCGTGCGTGAAGCGGCGGGCCGGGGCGCTCTGGTCACCGACTGGACCGTGCGTCTGGCCGCCTTCTGGGGCGCCCTGAAGGTCGAGCGGGTGGCGATGAGCATCATCCTGGCCATGCTCGGCGTCATGGCCGCCCTCAACATCATCGTCGGCATCGTCATGCTGGTGAAGAACAAGACCAAGGACATCGCCATCCTGAGGACCGTCGGTTCGACCCAGTCGTCGATCCTGCGTATCTTCTTCCTGGCGGGGATGATGATCGGGGTCTCGGGTCTGGTCGTCGGCCTCGTCCTCGGCCTAGTCTTCTGCCTGAACATCGGCGCGATCCAGCACTTCATCGAAGGGATCACCGGGGTCCAGCTGTTCAACGCCGACGTCTATATGCTGGACGCCATCCCGGCCAAGGTCGACCCCGCCGACGTCATCTGGATCTCCGGCTGGTCGCTGTTCCTGTCCTGCGTCGCCAGTCTGGTGCCGTCCTGGATCGCCGCCCGGATCGATCCCATCGAGGCCCTTCGCTATGAGTAATCCGGTCCTGAGCCTGCGCGGGATCGTCCGCACCTATACGACCGGCCAGGGCGAGCTGACGGTGCTCAAAGGCGTCGATCTGGACGTCCGCCCCGGTGAGATCGTCGGCCTGATCGGGCCGTCGGGCTCGGGCAAGTCGAGCCTTCTGCACGCCGCCGGCCTGCTGGAACGCCCGACCGCCGGTCAGGTCATCATCGACGGCGAGGACGTCGGCCAGCTGGACGAGCGGGCCCGCACCCGCATGCGCCTCAGCCGCATCGGCTTCGTCTATCAGTTCCACCATCTGCTGCCCGAGTTCGACGCCCGCGATAATGTCGGCCTGCCGCTGCGCATCGCCGGACATTCCGAGGCCTCGGCCCGCAAGGCGGCGGAGGCGGCCCTCGGCTCCCTTGGCCTGAGCGAACGCCTCCTGCACCAGCCGGCCCAGATGTCGGGCGGGGAGCAGCAACGGGTCGCCCTGGCCCGGGCCCTGGCCAACAAGCCGCGCCTGCTGCTGGCCGATGAGCCGACCGGCAACCTCGACCCGGCCACCAGCCAGACGGTGTTCGAGGCCCTGCACGATCTGGTCAAGACGACCGGCGTCGCCGCCCTGATCGCCACCCACAACATGGAGCTGGCCGGCCATATGGACCGCGTCTTCGCCCTGAAGGACGGCCATCTGGAAGAGCGTCCGGCCGAGAGCCAGACCTACTAGGACGTCCTGACCATGACCGAGGCGATCCAGACCCAGCTCGAGATCGCCAGTCAGGCCCGCGCCGACGGCGACCCCGTCGGCGCGCGCAACGGCTATGCCAAGGCCGCGGCCCTCGCGCGCGAGACCAGTCAGCCGCTGCTGCGTGCCTTCGCCCTGCGCCATCTGTCGGAGATCGACCGCGAGGCCGACCGGCCGGACTCAGCCCTGGCCCACGCCGAACAGGCGCTGGCCCTCTACCGTCGCCATGGACAGGAGGCGTCGCTCGACGCCGCCAATGCCCTGCGTCTGATGGCCCTCGCCCTCGAAGGCCTGCGTCGCGCGCCGGCCGCCGCAAAGGCCTGGACCGAGGCCCGCGCCCTGTACGTCACGCTCGGGATTGAAGCCGGCGTGGAGGAGAGCGACGTCCACCTCGCCGAAACGACGGACTGACTCCGGACGTTTGACGTCTCTATTATATCCGGGTAAATCCTCTCCGCCAAACCGTGCTATCGGGGCCGGAGGGGGAGTTCGCGATGCAGCACGATCTGACACAGGGTTCGATCACCGGCCGGCTCGTGGGCATGGCCGCCTTCATCGGCATGGGGCTGCTGTTCCAGACCCTCTACTTCCTCGTCGACCTCTATTTCGTCGCCGGCATCGGGGCCTCGGCCATCGCGGGCGTGGGTCTGGCGGGCAACGCCTTCTTCCTGTGCATGGCGGCGTCCCAGATGGTCGGGGTCGGCGCCCTCAGCCTGATCGCCCGCGCCGTCGGGGCGAAGACCTTCGATCAGGCGGACGGCGTCTATCGCCAGTCCATGGTCATCGCCCTGGGCCTCGCGGTCCTGACCCTCGTCGGCGGCTATCTTTGCGCCCATGCCGGTCTGCATCTGCTGGCCGCGGACGAGGCGACGGCGAGGAACGGCGTGGCCTATCTCTACGGGTTTCTGCCAGCGCTGGCCCTGATGTATCCGACCAACGCCCTCGGCTCGGCCCTGCGTGCGGCAGGGGTGGTCCGGCCGACCATGCTGATCCAGACCGGGACGGTCCTGCTCAACGCCATCCTCGCCCCGGTTCTGATCGCCGGTTGGGGCACGGGCCATCCGCTCGGCGTTTTCGGCGCAGGTCTGGCCAGTTCCATCGCCGCCGCCATCGGCTTTGTCGGGACGCTCTACGTATTCGGCCGTTCCCAGACCCTGATCGCCCATCCGCTGAAGCTGCCGCGCCCCGACTTCGCGGTGTGGAGGAAGATCATCGGCATCGGCCTGCCGTCAGCGGCGGAGTTCCTGCTGATGTTCATCACCACGGGCGTCGTCTACGCCGTCATCCGCCATTTCGGCCCCGAGGCCCAGGCTGGCTACGGCGTCGGCTCACGGGTGATGCAGGCGGTCTTCCTGCCGGCCATGGCGGTGTCCTTCGCCGTCGCTCCGGTCGCGGGCCAGAATTTCGGCGCCGGCCGGGCCGACCGGGTCCGCCGCACGGTCCGTGACGCGGCTGTCCTGTCGACCGGCCTGATGCTGGCCCTGACCGCGCTCTGCCACATCCGCCCCGACCTGATGATTGGCGCCTTTGCCCATGATCCCAAGGTGATCGAGATCGGCTCGACCTTCCTGAAGATCATCTCCCTGAACTTCGTCGCCACCGGCCTGATCTTCACGGCGTCGGGGACGTTTCAGGCGCTCGGCGACACCCGTCCGGCCCTGCTCGGCAGCGTCTCACGCCTGATCACCTTCGCCGGTCCCGCCATCTGGCTCTCGACCCAGCCCTGGGCCCGGCTGGAGCATGTCTGGATGCTCTCGGCCGCCTCGGTCTTCGTCCACATGCTGATCGCGCTCTTCTTCCTGCGCCGCGAACTGGCGAAGAAGCTGGCGGGTCTCATTCCGCGCGAGGCGGTCCCCGCCTAGAGCCTGGCCGGATCCACGACCGCATGGCGGATGCGCTTGCGGTCCCAGGTCCAGGTCATGTGGACGAGGCCGTCCGCCGTCTGGATCACGGCCGGATAGGCGTAGCCGCTCGTCAGGGGTTCGGGCTCCAGCGTCAGCACCCGGCGCCAGACGACGCCGTCGTCCGACAGGGCCACCGCCAGCGGCCAGCGCGGCCCCTTGCCGGGCGTCTCCGCCGCATGGGCCGTGGGGTTGTAGACGATCAACTGGCGCCCGTCGGCCAGGGTTACGGCGTCGGTCCCCGAGTTCGGGTTGGGCAGGTCGATGGCCCCCAAGGGCGACCAAGTCCGCCCGCCATCCTCCGACCAGGTCGAGGCCACCGCCCCCTGCCGGGCACGCGCCACCGCCTGCAGCCGCGCGTCCTTGTGGATCAGGACGCTGGGCTGGATGGCGTCGATGTTGAGCGGGGAGGGGACGGGATCGCTCTTGGTCCAGCTCTGGCCCCGATCGTCCGACCGCTCGAAATGCAGGCTCCAGCCGGCGCCCGCATTGGCCCCCACGCCTTCGCCCGCCTCGACGCTGGACGGCGACAGCCAGGCGCCGTCGGCAAGGATCACCGGCTTGTTCTTGATCGGCCCGAGAATGCCGTCTGGCAGCCTTCGCGGCGCCGACCAGCTGCGCCCGCCGTCGCTGGACGTCATGACCATGCCCCACCAGTCCTGCGGCGTCGGCCCGACCTTGTAGAACAGAATCAGCGGCTGACCGGGAGGCTGGAACAGCACCGGGTTCCATGTCGGATGCCGCGTCCCGTCCGCCTGCACCCCATCAGCGACCCTGACCGGCGTCCCCCAGCGCCCGCCCTCGCACCGGGCGAACCAGATCTCGACATCGGGATTGCGCTCCTTGGTCCCGCCGAACCAGGCCGCGCCCAGCACTCCGCGCTCGACCTCCACGATCGTCGAGGCATGGGCCTCCGGATAGGGTGGCGCGTCCTCGATGAAGTCGAGGTGCAGCAGGGCGCTGGGCGTGTCCGCACGGGCTGAGGTCGCCGCGGCCGCCCCGAGCGCAAGACCGCCGACCGAGAGCCCCAGTCCGCGCCGGGTGAAGATCGTCACTGACGCAGCGCCGCGCTCGCATCGCGGATACGCGCGCCGTCAACGGCGTACAGCTTGTCGCCGACGCCGACATAGATCGGGATCCGGTTCTGCAACGACAGGAAGACGTGGGTTTCGACCGGTCCGGCCGAGACGATCTGGGTCACGACCATGCCCGTCGGCTGCCCGTTTGGACCCTGCTCCTTCCGCATGTTCAGACAGCCGTTCGATAGCTGGTCACGATGCAGGATGGTCTTGCCATCCGCGCTGATCCGATAGCGGTAGTGGCCGCCGACCGGCACGACATTGGCGTCCGTCGTCGACGTCAGGATCCACACCAGCCAGCCGTCGCTGTCGGGATCGCGCACTGTCACAGCGTTGGGCCGGGGCCCACATCGCAAGGGCCGGTTGTCGTCCGCGGCGGTCTGACGAGCGGTGAACTGGGCCCGCTCGCTCTCGTTCAGGGTAGGGTCGGTCGCCGGAACCACGGCGCCGGCTCGATTGCCGGTGACCAGGATGTCCCAGCCCGCCGCGACGTCGTCGCCGGCGGCCTTCAGAAAGCGCACGCGCTGATCCTCGCCCGAGGGCTCGACAACCCAGCCGCGCACCGTGCCGAGCTGGTCCTGACTCAATGCTGCGAGCAGGGCGTCTGTCGCCACCCAGGCGGCGGTGTCCTGACGATAGATGGCCTGCCCCATGGCGCTGACCTTCGCCTGCGACCATTCCTCGATCGGGATCGGCGTCGGGGCTCTTTGGTCAGGAGCTGTCTGGGCCCCGGCCGCCCCGCTCATCCCCATCAGCGCGACAGCGATCAATATAGCCTTGGAAATCCGCATAAGCCCCTCCCGGTGAACGGGAGGAGCCTAGCCTCACACGTCCAGATCAGCCACCGCGAACTGGGCGTTGTCCTGGATGAAGCGGAAGCGGGCCTCGGCCTTCTTGCCCATCAGACGCTCGACCAGATCCTCGATATCGTCCTCACTTTCGGGGACGGTGACGCGGGCCAGGGTGCGCTTCTTCGGATCCATGGTGGTCTCCTTCAGCTGGGAGGCCATCATCTCGCCCAGACCCTTGAACCGGCCGACCTCGGTCTTCTTGTTCTTGAAGACGGTCGCCATCAGCTCGTCGCGGTGGGCGTCGTCGCGGGCGTATTCCGACAGCGGCCCTGCGCTGATCCGGTACAGCGGCGGCAGGGCCATATAGAGCCGACCCTGACGGATCACCTCGGGCATGGAGCGATAGAAGAAGGTGATCAGCAGGGCCGCGATGTGGGCGCCGTCGACGTCGGCGTCCGTCATGATGACGATGCGCTCGTAACGCAGCTGTTCGATGTCGAAACGCGGTCCGGGCGTGACGCCGAGCGCCAGGGTCAGGTCCGACAGTTCGATGTTCTGACGCAGCTTGTCGGCGGTCGCCGAGGCGACGTTCAGGATCTTGCCGCGCAGGGGCAGGATGGCCTGGGTCGTGCGGTCGCGCGCCTGTTTGGCCGAGCCGCCGGCCGAGTCGCCCTCGACGATGAACAGTTCGGTGCCGTTGGCCGACTGGCGCGAACAGTCAGACAGCTTGCCGGGCAGGCGCAGCTTGCGGGTCGCGGCGGCGCGCTGGACGTCCTTGTCCTTGCGGCGCCGCAGACGGTCCTCGGCCCGGTCGATGACGAAGCCCAGCAGGGTGTTGGCCTGTTTGGGGCTCTCGGTCAGCCAGTGGTCGATCGGGTCGCGCAGCAGCTGTTCGACCAGCCGCTGGCCCTCGGGCGACGACAGACGATCCTTGGTCTGACCCTGGAATTCCGGATTGCGGATGAAGACCGAGATCAGGGCGCCGGCGTTGGCGATCACGTCCTCGGCGGTGATCTGGACCGCGCGCTTCTCGTTGGTCAGTTCGCCATAGGCCTTGAGGCCCTTCACCAGGGCCGCGCGGAAGCCGGCCTCGTGGGTGCCGCCGTCGGGCGTCGAGACGGTATTACAATAGGACTGGACGAAGCCGTCGGCCTCGCCGAAGCCGATCGGCGACCAGGTCACGGCCCATTCGACCGCGCCCGCCTCGCCCTTGCGCTCGACCCGGCCGGCGAAGGCCGGGGTGACGGTTTCCAGTTCGCCCACGCGCTCGGCCAGGGCGTCGGCCAGACCGCCGGGGAAGTGGAGCAGGGCGCTGGTCGGGGTCGCGTCGGTGATCCGCTCGGGCGCGCAGGTCCATTTGATCTCGACGCCGCGGAACAGATAGGCCTTGGACCGCGCCATGCGGAACAGGCGCGCGGGCTTGAAGGCCGCCCCCACGCCAAAGATCTCGTGATCCGGATGGAAGCGGATCAGGGTGCCCTTCTTCTTCGACGGCTGGATCTGGGCGATGGGGCCCAGCGGGATGCCGCGCGAGAAGGACTGCTTCCATTCAAAGCCGTCGCGCCAGACGGTGACGTCGAGGATGTCCGACAGGGCGTTGACGACCGAGACGCCGACGCCGTGCAGGCCGCCCGAGGTCTCATAGGCCTTGCCCGAGAATTTGCCGCCCGAGTGCAGCACGGTCATGACGACTTCCAGCGCCGACTTGCCCGGGTGTTTGGGGTGCGGGTCGACCGGGATGCCGCGCCCGTCGTCCTTGACCGACAGAACGCCGTCGGCGTCGAGGTCGACGGTGATCAGCTTGGCGTGGCGGGCCACGGCCTCGTCCATCGCGTTGTCGAGGACTTCGGCGAACAAGTGGTGCAGGGCCCGCTCGTCGGTGCCGCCGATATACATGCCGGGGCGTTTGCGGACGGGTTCCAGCCCTTCCAGCACCTCGATCGAGGAGGCCGAATAGTTGCCGGCCACGGCGGGCGGCGCCGGCGGCAGGGTCGGCTTCGGAGCCGCGACCGGTTCGGGCGCGGGTTCGCTCGCCACTACCGGAGAAACCGGGGGCGTGGGCGCGGGAGCAGCGGCCGGCTTGGGCGGCTGCGGTTGGTCGTCATCGAAGGAGAACAGATCGGCGGGAGCCATGGGCGTACTGTGAGGCGATTCGGGACCGCGTCAGGTAGGCCCCGGCGGCGTTTGGAGCAAGCTTCACGCGGCTTCTGGGGATCACTGCGCCTTCGCCCGTCATCAGCCCGCGCGTCAGTATGGCCAGCAGCAAGGTCCAGGGCAGGTTGGCGTTGGTCAGCAGCACGCTTTCCGACAGGCTCAGCATCAGGAAGACGGCGAAATAGGCGATGCCGAAATAGCCCTCGCGGTCGCCCCGTCCGGGGATCTGGAACAGGGTGGTCAGAAAGGCGACCAGCACCGTCGCCCCCACCGCGATGGCGCCTGGCCAGCCCAGCTGGATCAGCAGGTCGATCCAGCCGTTGTGCGCCGAGGGCACGGGCCACTGGGTCTCGGCTCGGATCCAGGCGGCGGGAATGCTCTCCCGCCCCCAGAAGGCCTGATAGCCGAAGCCCGTCCACGGCCGCTCGGCGACTTCGCGCATCAGGGCGGTCCAGATGTCGGTCCGGCCGGTCAGGGACGGGTCCTTGCCCAGGGCCTTCAGCACTACGGCGGGCTCGGTGATGAAGACATAGGCGATCAGGCCGAACAGGACGACGCCGAACCAGACGCCGATCACCGTCAGGGCCGGCCCGCCCTTCTTCATCGCCCACAGGGTCCCGACGATGCCGACGCCGATGACCAGACACAGCAGTGAGGTCTTGGACTGGGTCGCCAGCACCAGCAGGACGGTAATCCCGAAGCTCGCCCAGGCCATCTTCGTGCGCTGTTCCTCCAGCGCCAGACAGGCGGCGGCGGCGATCGCGCCTGCGACCATGACGACGCCCATCTGGTTCTTCTCATACCAGAGGCCGCGCCACAGGCCGGCGTTGTCGAACTGGTGCACCCCGATGCGCGGAAAGGCGAAGACCATGATCAGGCTGCCGACGCCCATCAGCAGACCGGACAGCATCAGGACGCGCGGCAACTGCGGCCCCTTGAACACCGCCCCCAGATAGATGGCGAAGACGCTGGAGAAGGCCATGGCGATGGTCCGCCGCGAGGTCACGCCCGGATCGATCGACCAGTATTTCGAGGCATAGGCGTGCAGGATCAGCAGGCCGAGAATGATCAGCGTCGGCCAGGCGTTGATCACCTTGTCGGCGCGCCAGCAGAGCAGGGCGGTGATCACCGCATAGACCGGCAGCCAGATCAGCCTCAGGATCGGCGTCTCCTCCTGCAGCGGGGCGAAGACCGGGCCGATCAGGGCGCCCGTCAGCATGACGATGACAAAGATCACCGCAGCCTGCTCCCACCACGGGGGAGAGGCCTCGCTTGAATCAGGCTCTGGACGGATAAAGGTCACGGCGGCAGGGTCGCCGTTCGTGCTTAACGAACCGTTGGGATTTGGGGGACTGGATGACGGATAGCCTGCTCAGGACGCGCGATGGCCATCACGCCCGCGTCGGTTTCGTCGAACTCTTCTTCGACCTGGTCTTCGTCTTCGCCGTCACCCAGATCTCGCACAGCCTCCTGCACCACCTGACCTGGGAGGGCGCGCTGCACGCGGCCATGATGGCGGCGGCGGTCTGGTGGTCGTGGATCTACACCAGCTGGGTCACCAACTGGGCCGATCCGGAGCGTGTGCCCGTCCGTATCGCCCTGTTCGTCCTGATGGGGCTGGGCCTGCTGATGTCGACCTCATTGCCCGAGGCCTTCGGCGAGAAGGGGCTGTGGTTCGCCGTCGCCTTCGTCGCCACGTCGATGGTCCGCAGCGGCTTCATGCTGTTCGCGGCGCGCAACGACGCCATGCTGAAGCGCAATTTCCAGCGCATCATCATCTGGCAGATGTTCTCCGGTGTCTTCTGGATCGCCGGCGGCCTGATGGAGGGCCAGCTGCGCGTCGGCCTGTGGCTGGCGGCCCTGTTCATCGAATACATCTCACCGGCCATGTTCTACCGCGTCCCGGGTCTGGGGAAGGCCAACACCGCCGAATGGACCGTCGAGGGCGGCCATATGGCCGAGCGGGTCGGCCTGTTCGTCATCATCTGCCTAGGCGAATCCCTGCTGATCACCGGCGCCACCTTCGCCGAGGCGACCTGGACGCCCGAGGTCATCGCCGCCGCCGCCGTCGCCTTCGTCGGGACCCTGGCCATGTGGTGGATCTATTTCAGCGCCGCCCATGACGCGGCCTCCGAGGTGATTTCGAAAGCCGACGATCCCGGCACACTGGCCCGCCGCGCCTATACCTACTGCCCGATCCTGATCGTGGCGGGGATCATCGTCACCGCCGTCGGCGACGAGCTGTCGCTGGTCCACCCCACCGGCCACGTCGAGCCCGCTGTCGCCGCCGTCCTGATCGGCGGGCCGCTGCTGTTCATGATCGGCGGCCTGCTCGCCAAGCTGGCCATCTTCGAACGCTGGTCGATCCCGCGCGTGGCCGGCTGCGTGGCGTTGGCGGCGCTGTGGTTCGCCGTGCCGTTCGTCACGCCCCTGATCCTCGCCGCCCTGACGACGGCGGTGCTGATCGCTGTGGCGGGCTGGGAGACGATCAGTCTGCGGGCAGCCTGATCCCGCGGACGGGGAGGGCGGTCTACCCCGCCTTCTCCACGAAGCTGTCGATGACCCGTTTCTCGCCGGCCTTTTCGAAGTCGACGAGCAGCTTGTTGCCCTCGATCTGCTGGACGTTGCCGTAGCCGAACTTCTGGTGGAAGACCCGCTCGCCGCGCTTCCACTTCGACCCCGCTTTCGGATCGGCGGTGGCGACCAGACGGCCGTCGCCCTCGATCACCGCGTGGCGGGCCTGGGCCGAACGCGGTGTCTGGCTGGCCGTGAACGACTGGGCCCGCTTCCAGCCGGGCGAGGAGTATCCGCTGCCGAACGACGGGGCGTCATCCCAGCGCGACCTGGCCTCCTTCATCCCGCCCGAGGCGCCGTAATAGCCGGTGTCGCTCTCGGCCTCGACGTGGGCGATGGGCAGTTCGTCGACAAAGCGGCTGGGCAGTTGCGAGGTCCAGCGGCCATAGACCTGACGGTTGGCGGCGAAGGAAATCCGCGCGTCCGACTTGGCCCGGGTGACGCCGACATAGGCCAGGCGCCGTTCCTCCTCGAGGCCCTTCTCGCCCTTCTCGTCGATCGAGCGCTGCGAGGGGAAGACGCCTTCCTCCCAGCCCGGCAGGAAGACCAGCGGGAACTCCAGCCCCTTGGCGCCGTGCAGGGTCATGATCTGGACCGAGTCCTCGCCCGCGCCCTTGTCGAGGTCCATGACCAGCGACACATGCTCCAGATAGGCCTGCAGCGTTTCGAACTGCTGCATCGCCTGAACCAGTTCCTTCAGGTTATCCAGCCGCGTCTGGCCGGTGACCCGGTCGGCCTTCTGCATGTCCGTATAGCCGCTCTCCTCGAGCACCATCTCGGTCAGGTCCCAGTGGCGGCTGTCGCGGGCGAAGTCGCGCCAGCGGTCCAGATCACGCACGAAATTGGACAGGGCGGTGCGCGTCCGGGCCTGCAGTTCATCGGACCCGATCAGGGCGCGGACCGCCGTGATCGCAGAGACGCCCTCATGCCGGGCGATCTGCAGAATCTTCTGGACCGAGGTGTCGCCGATGCCGCGCTTGGGCGTGTTGACGATCCGCTCGAAGGCCAGGTCGTCGTCCTCGGACTGGATCAGGCGCAGATAGGCATGGGCGTCACGGATCTCCGCCCGTTCGAAGAAGCGGGGCCCGCCGATGACGGTGTAGGGGATGGCCAGCATGACGAAGCGTTCCTCGAACGCCCGCATTTGAAACGACGCGCGAACAAGGACGGCCATGTCCTTGTATTTCATGCCTGTCTTGCGTGCGGTCTCGATCTCGTCGGCGATCAGCCGGCTCTCGGCCTCGCCGTCCCAGACGCCGCGCACCCGGACCTTGTCGCCGGTCGTATCCTCGGTCCAAAGGGTCTTGCCCAGCCGGTCGCGGTTCGAGGCGATCAGGCCCGAGGCGGCCCCGAGGATGTGGCTGGTGGAGCGGTAGTTGCGCTCCAGCTTGACGATCCTCGCGCCCGGAAAGTCTTTCTCGAAGCGCAGGATGTTGTCCACCTCGGCCCCGCGCCAGCCATAGATCGACTGATCGTCGTCGCCGACGCAGCAGACATTGCCCGTCGAGGAGGTCAGCAGCCGCAGCCACAGATACTGGGCGACATTGGTGTCCTGATATTCGTCGACCAGAATGTAGCGGAACCGGTCGCGATATTCCTGAGCGATATCCGCGTGTTTCGACAAAATCGTCAGGTTGTGCAGCAACAGGTCGCCGAAGTCGCAGGCGTTCAGGGTGGCCAGCCGCGACTGATAGGCGGCGTACAGGGCCTGCCCCTTGCCGTTGGCGAAGTCCTCGGTCGTCGGCAGCTTCTCGGGCGTCCAGCCGCGATTCTTCCAGTGGTCGATCAGGTTGGCCAGCGACTTGGGCGTCCAGCGCTTTGTGTCGAGATTGGCGGCCTCCAGCAGCTGCTTCAGCAGCCGCTCCTGATCGTCGGTGTCCAGGATGGTGAAGCTGGACTTCAGCCCCACCAGCTCGGCGTGCCGCCTCAGGATCTGGGCCGCCACCGAGTGGAAGGTGCCCAGCCAGCGCAGCCCCTCGGCGGAGGGGCCGATCAGATGGGTGATCCGTTCGCGCATCTCGCGCGCGGCCTTGTTGGTGAAGGTGACGACCAGCAGCTCCCACGGCCGGGCCTTGCCCAGCTTGAGGATGTGGGCCAGCCGGGTGGTCAGGACCTTGGTCTTGCCCGTGCCCGCGCCCGCCAGCACCAGCACCGGCCCCTCGGTTGTCTCGACCGCCAGCCGCTGCTCGGTGTTCAGCCCGGCCAGATAGTCCTGGACCTCGGGCACGCCATTCGGGCCGCGCGAACGGGCGAGATCGGAGATTTTGGGCGTGGGCAGATCGGACAACAGACGACTCGAAGCAGGGCGGATCGGGGGAACATAGGGAGTACGGCGCCCAAAGTCAGTCCCGTGCGTGACGGGAGCCATGGTTACCGTTCGGGAACCGCCTGTGACCGCACGCCGTTCTCATCGCCACAGGGATAACGGAAGGGACTACACAATGGCCGAGAACACAGCCAACTCCAGCGGCGGCGGCAACGCCGGCCTCGCCTTCGTCGTCGGTGGCCTTCTGGTCGTGGTGGCGGTGATTGCCTGGTTCGTCTTCGCCCGCGGCGGCATGGAGCAGACCAAGAAGGTCGATGTCGACGTCAACCTGCCCAAGGTCGAGGCGCCGAAACTGCCCGACGCCCCGTCGCCGCAGACGAACTGATCTACAATCAAGGCCTTCGGCTGATTATTTCAGCTGATAGGTGACCGTCGTCACGACGCGGACCTTCTTGTTCAGCGAGGAGGTCTCGTCGCCGATGTCGTCGCGGGCCAGGATTTCGAACGACCCCTGCGTCGCCTGACGGATGCCGCCCAGCGGGGTCTTCGAATCCTTGGCGAACTGCTCCGCGCCCGTGCGGGCCGAAGCGGTCGCCTCCGCGATCATGGCGGGTCTCACGTCATTGAGCTTCGTGAAGACATACGTCGGCGGCGTGAAGTCCAGCACCACGCCTTGACGCACCAGCTCGTTCAGCGCCCGCCCGGTCGCCGCGATCCGGTTCACATCGGTCGTCCGCACCAGAACGCTCTGGGCGAGGATATAGTGAGGCACGGCTTCGCTTGAGACGTATTCCCGGCTCTTGGTGTCGGTGACCTCCAGCCGGCCGAGCGTCACGACGTCGTCGCCATAACCCTGAGCCTTGAGGAAGTTGCGGACCAGATTGAGGTCGTTGTCGATCTTGGCCTGGGCCGACGGCAGTTCGTCTCCGGCGGCGGTGAAGCGCAGGGACAGCACGGCCAGGTCGCCGGTCACATTGCGCTCGGACACGCCGCGCACCGTCACCTGTCGATCGCCGACGCGGGCGTTGACCACCCCCTGACCGATGAACAGCCCGGCCCCGATCAGGCCAATGGCGATCAGCCCGCCGAACACGGCCGGAGGCAGCAGGGACTTGTCGAATTGCATGGTGTTTCCTCAAGAGCCTTCCGGGCTCTTTTCGGGAGAATGCGCTCGCCTATGGCGTTGTCAAACGGTGTTTTCCGGACGCGAATTCCAGCGCCAGTATCCGGCAGGCCGAGGCCAGGGGGCGGCGTCCGCGCGTCTCGTCCACCCAGGCCAGGAAGCCTGCATGGCTCTGGCCGCGCTCTTCGGCGAAGGCGTCCAGAACCACCCAGAACTCGGGCTCCAGCGCCACCGAGGTGGCATGGCCGGACAGGACGACGGAGCGCTTCTTCAACATGGGGATGTCCAGCGGGGGAGGGCTGTCGAACGACCATGTTAACCCGGCCTCATCTCCTCTAGAATAGGCTCCGCGACATTCAGCGTCTCTTGCCGGAACCGCTCATGACGAACGCCGCCTGTGCCGACGATTTCGACCGCGTCCGCCCGCAGAAGATGCGGCCCCTGACGGCGTTCCGCGCCTTCCAGAAGCTGATCCGCGACAAGGAGGACACCGCCCAGGTGTTCGAGATCATGCGCGCCCTGTCCGGCCGCTCGGTGGCGCGCGGCTATAACCGGATGCTGCGCTCGGTCGAGGGCGGGCGTCAGGCCTTCCTCGCCGAGGAGCTGGCCGCGAAACTCGATGATCCGGTCTGGCTGTCGCAGTTCGGCCCGGGCACGGTCGGCGCCGGCTACCGCGCCTTCCGCGAGGCCCGCGGCTTCACCGCCGACGGTCTCGCCGACGCCGAGCGCGAGGTCATCCCCTTCGTCGACGCCGAACATCCGATCGTCTGGTATTCGCGCCGCCTGCGCGACGTCCATGACATCTGGCACGTGCTGACGGGTTACGGCACCGACGCGCTGGGCGAGGCCTGCGTCGTCTCCTTCTCCTATGGCCAGACCCGCAACCTCGGCTTCGCCTTCATCGGCTGGGGCGCGGCGCGCGAGATCCAGCGCGAGGCCCGCGACATCCCGGCCCGCAAGGCCGCTTTCCAGGCCTGGCGCAACGGCCGCGCCGCCCGCTGGCTGCCGGGCCTCGACTACGACGCCCTGTTCGCCGAGCCCCTCGACGCCGCCCGCGCCCGCCTCGGCATCCGCCCGGCCAGCGTCTACGCCGCCGTGCCCGAGGCGAAGAAGGCCGGGCTCAAGCTCAGGGCTGCGTGATCATTCGCCGTCGGGCTTCGGCGCCGTTTCGGGACCAGTCGTCTCCGGACTGACCGGCAGAGGCTTGCGCTCGATCTCGACGTCCGATCCCGGCCCGGTCAGCTTGCCCAACACATAGACTCCGCCCTCGGCCAGGGCCTTGGCCAGCTGGTCCTTCTTCGCGAACGCGGCCTCGGCGGCGAGGATTTGCCGTTTCCTGTCCTGATCCATCTACGTGACCTCCACGCGGCCTTCTGCGCCGCGTCGGCGGTGTCTGCAATATCCCTGGAAAAGGACCCGTCCGCCAAAGCCGGACTTCTCAACCTGTTGTGTACGCTGGCGTTCTTTCCCTTTTTTTGAGTCCGTGTAACCAAGTTCCGGGCCGGGCGTTATGGCTCAGCTGGAAATACAGGACGCACACCGGAATGACGACAGAGGCCACTACGCTCGACGCAGGCTTCGGCATCGAGGGTCTCGACGACATACTCGTCGGCGGACTGGAACGCGGACGGGTCTATCTGCTGGAAGGCGCGCCCGGCACGGGCAAGACCACGGCGGCCATGCGATTCCTGCTGGAGGGCGCCAGGCTCGGAGAAGCCGGCCTCTACATCACCCTGTCGGAGACCGAGGAAGAACTTCGCGGAACGGCTGTGTCGCACGAGTGGACGCTCGACGGCGTGGACATCTTCGAGCTGGTCCCGCCCGAAAGCCTGCTCGACGAGCAGCAGCAGCAAAGCCTTCTCTATTCCTCCGATCTGGAACTGGGTGAGACCACCCGGATGATCTTCGAGGCGGTGGAGACCCACAAACCGAGGCGCGTCGTGATCGACAGCCTCTCGGAAATCCGCCTCCTCGCCCAAAGCTCGCTGCGCTATCGCCGGCAGGTCCTGGCGTTGAAGCACTATTTCTCCAAGCACGGCGCCACCGTCCTGCTGCTCGACGACCTCACCACGGACGTCAACGACAAGACCGTGCACAGCGTCGCCCACGGGGTGATCCAGCTTCAGGAGCTGGCCCCTGAATACGGCGCCGAACGCCGCCGGGTGCGGGTCATCAAATATCGCGGCCGGCGTTTCCGCGGCGGCTATCACGACTTCACCATCAAGACCGGCGGGCTTGAGGTCTATCCCCGTATCGTCGCGTCCGAACACCATACGGCCTTCGCCCGCACCCCGGTGTCCAGCGGCGTCGGCGAGCTGGACGCCCTGCTGGGCGGGGGCATCGAACGCGGCTCCAGCGCCCTGATCCTTGGCCCCGCAGGCACCGGCAAGTCGCTGTTCTCCATCAATTTCGCAGTCGCCGCCGTGGCCCGCGGCGAGAAGGCGGCCCTGTTCATCTTCGACGAGGAGCTTGGTCTGCTCTACGACCGGATGACCAAGCTCGGCATCGACCTTCGCTCGATGGAGGAAGGCGGCTCGCTGGTGATCGAACAGGTGGACGCGGCCGAACTGTCGCCCGGCGAGTTCGCGTCCCGTGTCCGAAACTGCGTCTCGTCCCAGAACATCCAGACCGTGATCATCGACAGCCTCAACGGCTATCAGGCGGCCATGCCGCAGGAACAGTTTCTGGTCCTGCACATTCACGAACTGCTGCAGTATCTTAACCGCCAGGGGGCCTCGACCTTCCTGACGGTGGCGCAGCACGGGCTGGTCGGGGAGATGAAGGCGCCGATCGACGTGACCTACCTTGCCGACACGGTGATCCTGCTGCGCTATTTCGAGGCCATGGGCACGGTCCGGCGCGCGGTCTCCGTCATCAAGAAGCGCTCCGGCATGCACGAGAACACCATCCGCGAGTTCAACATCGGCGACGACGGTCTCACCCTCGGCGAACCCCTCAGCGGGTTCCAGGGCGTGCTCCGCGGCGTTCCCAATTTCGTCGGCCCGGGCGCGGGACTGATGGGCGAACCGGCCGCATGAGTTCTTGTACATGAGTGTGGGCGGCGCCCTCTCCGAACGCTCCCTCGTTCTGGCCCCCAAGGGGCGCGATGGCGGAATTGCGGTCGCGATCCTGACGGAAGCCGGCTGTCCGGCCCTGTTGTGCCGCGACCTCGACGATCTGGTGGCGCGTATGGAGGAGGGGGCCGGGCTCGCGGTCATCGTCGATGACGTGCTGCGATCGGCCGATCTGGCCGGTCTGTCCGGCTGGATTTCGGACCAGCCGTCATGGTCGGACTTCCCCTTCCTCATCCTGACCCAGAGGGGCGGCAGCGTGGAACGCAACCCGGTCGCCCAGCGCCTGTCGTCGGCGCTCGGCAACGTGGGCTTCCTCGAACGGCCGTTTCATCCGACGACCCTCGTCAGCGCGGTCCGCACCGCCCTGCGTGGCCGCAGCCGCCAGTACGAAGCCCGCGAACGGATCGAGGAAATCCGCCGCGGCGAGGCCCTTCTGGAACGCCGCGTCGCCGAACGCACCGAGGAGCTGGAGGCCGCCAACCGCCAGCTCGCCGCCCAGATCGCCGAGCGGGAAAAGGTCGAGACCGCCCTGCGTCAGGCCCAGCGGCTTGAGGCCGTCGGCCAGCTGACCTCCGGCGTGGCGCACGACTTCAACAACCTGCTGACCGTCATCCTCGGCAATGTCGAACAGCTGCAGAAGCGCACCGACGACCCGTCCGTCACCCGTCGCCTGTCGATGATGGGCGAGGCGTCGCGACGCGGCGCCGCCCTGACCGCCCAGATGCTGGCCTTCTCGCGCCGTCAGAAGCTGGAGCCCCGCGCCGTCGACCTGAACGAGACGGTCCGCAGCATGGGCGACCTGCTCCAGAGCACCATCGGCGGCAGCGTTCATATCCTTGAGCCCGAACTCGCCGACGGCCTGTGGACCGCCATGATCGATCCGACCCAGATCGAGCTGGTCATCCTCAACCTGGCGATCAACGCCCGGGACGCCATGGACGTGGGCGGCACGCTGAAGGTCGGCACCGCCAATGTCACCATGCCGCCCCCGCAACGCCCGGAACAGCCGCCCGCCGGCGAACATGTACGGGTCTCGGTCGCAGACAATGGCTCCGGCATGACGGAAGCGGTCCTCGCCCGCGCCTTCGAGCCCTTCTTCACCACCAAGGCGGTCGGCAAGGGCTCCGGCCTCGGCCTCAGCCAGGTCTTCGGTCTGGCCAAACAGTCGGGTGGCGGCGTCACCATCGACACCGTCGTCGGCCAGGGCACCACGATCAACGTCTATCTGCCGCGCGCCCATGCGGTGCCCAGCCCGGAAGCCAACGTCATTCCAGTCTCCCGGATGGCCCCGGCTGACGATATCGTGGTCCTGATCGTCGACGACGACGAGGCGGTGCGCGAGGTCACGGCGGGCATCATCTCTGATCTCGGCTATATCGTCGTCGAGGCCGGCAGCGGCGGCGCGGCGCTGGACCTCTTCGACAAGCGTGAGGACATCCAGGCCGTCATCCTCGACTTCGCCATGCCCGGCATGAACGGCGCCGATGTCGCGCGCGAGATGCAGGGACGCCGGCCGGCCTTGCCGATCCTGTTCGCCACGGGTTACGCCGATGCCGAGGCCCTGGCCGCCGCCTCCGACGACCGGATCGTCCACAAGCCTTTCAAGGCGGGCGAGCTGGCCGACAAACTGGCCCTGGCCTTCGCCTCATAAGGCCCGCTTGTGGGTCGCTGGCGACATTCGGGTTGCGGCGACGCTCGCCGACGTTCATCGCACAGGTCCAATCTCCCCGTGAGCCCGATTTGACCGAGATCGTCGTTTCCAAGCCGTTCTGGCGCAGACCCTCCGCCGGCGCCCTCGCGGTGCTGGGCGTGGCGGTGTGCGCCCTGATCTGGGGCACGACCTGGTTCGCCATCACCTTCCAGCTGGGCCACGTCGACCCGATCGCCTCCATCGTCTGGCGCTTTGGTCTGGCGTCACTGATCCTGTTCGGCGTCTGTCTGGTGACGCGCCGGTCGATCCGGTTGACCCGCACCCAGCATCTGGCGGCGGCCGGGCAGGGGACCTTCGCCTTCGCGCTAAGCTACACCTTCGTCTACACGGCCGAGGGGCTGATCACCTCGGGCATCGTCGCCGTGGCCTTCGCCTCCATGGCCCTGATGAACCTGATCCTGTTCCGGGTGGTGCAGAAACAGACCGCCCACCGCGCCGTCTGGATCGGCGCCTCGCTCGGCGCCCTCGGCGTCGCCGTCCTCTCGGGCGGAGAGCTGCTGGGCGCGCGACTGGGACCTCAAGCGGGCCTCGGCGTCGCGCTTGCCGTCGCCGCCGCCGCCGTCTCGACCATCGCCAACTGGTTCGCCTGGCGCGGCCAGCAGGCGGGGTCTCAAGTCATTCCGGCCACCGCCTGGGCCATGGGCTATGGCGCGGCCCTCGTCGCCCTCTTCGGCCTGATCAGCGGCGTGCATTTCTCCATCGCCCTGACGCCCGCCTATCTCGGCTCGCTGCTCTATCTGTCGGTGTTCGGGTCGGTGATCGCCTTCGTGATCTATTTCAGCGTCGCACGCAGCCGGGGCTATACGCTCGCCAGCTACATCGGCGCCCTGACGCCTCCGATCGCGCTTCTGGTCTCGGTCGTGTTCGAGGGCGCGCGCTTCGGCTGGACGGCGCTCCTGGGCGTGGGTCTGGTCGTCGCCGGTCAGGTCCTGCTGGCCCGGGCGCCGAAGGCCTCCTAGGCGAGCGGGCTAGCGGAACCAGCCCGAGCGCTTCGTCTTCTTCTCCGCGACCTTCGCGGCCTCGACCTGCTCCGGCGTCCTTGCGGCGGCGGCCTTCAGGCGGCGCATCTTCTCGGCCTTGATCCGGCGCACGGCCAGCAGCGAGATCAGGCCCAGACGGGTGCGGGGGTCAGCAGCATATCCGCCCATTGTCAGTCCTCCGGGGTCTCGCGTTTCGCGCCATCGAGAAGCCGTGAGACCTTCGACCGTTCCGTCTCCGCCGCCTGACGCTCGCCCTTCGTCCGGCCGTGGGCCGCCCGGTTGGCCGCCGCCACGGCCTTGTCGTCCGTCTTCGCCTTCGCCTTGCGCACCCGGTTCAGGTTGATGATCTCGGCCAAAGGTTCCTCCGGTGAAGCTTGATAAATCAACGGGATAGGGCGTCGTTCCGCGAAACCCGTCCGGCCCCGTCGCGTTGATACGGCGAACCCAATCTCGCACGGAGAACCCCCATGGTAGACCTCGCCCTCATCAAGGAACACCTCGAAGTCGTCGGCTCCGACGGCGGCCACGTCGGCCGCGTCGACCACGTCAGCGGCGACCAGATCGAACTGGCCAAGCTCGACCTCGCCGGCGGCTTCAAACACCATATGATCCCCGTCAGCTGGGTCGATCACATCGACGAGCACGTCCATCTGAACGTCACCAAGGACGACGCCAAGGCCCGCTGGACCGAGAAACCCCACTAGACTGACACTGCCTCCCCGAACGAAAGGCCCCGTCATTCGGCGGGGCCTTTTTCTATCCGGATCAGGGTTCTGGTGACGTCGACTGAGGCGCCGCAGCAGGCGTTCCCGGCGGGGCTGCGGGCGTCGGCGGCGTCGCGAGCGCCTCGGGGATCTCTTCCTCGCGCAGGGTCTGGGGCGCGACCAGCGGTTCGGGCCGTCCCGTCTGGTTGACCGAGGCCCAGGCCTCGCCGCTCACCGCCCGGCTGCGGCCCAGCTCGAACAGGGCCTGCATCGAGGCCGTGTCGAACTTCAGGCTGGAGACCGTGATGTTGTCCGGGATCGACGACATGGTCACCGACATGCCGTTGCGCGCCCCGAACGCCGCCGTCGCCGCCAGCGACAGTCGCAGCGACGACTTGCTCATGCTCTCGAAGGTCCGGCTCAGGATGCCGTCGATCCGGCCCGGGGTGACGCCGGTGTTCCTGCCCACCTGACCATTGATGATCACATACAGGGCGCTGTTGGCCCGCTGCGGGCTGGGGTTGGTCCACAACAGCAGGTCTTCGGGAATGGCCAGGAAGGGCGTGTTGACCCCGCCGTCCACGTGCATGTCCTGCACCACCTGACCCTGCGGCGTCATCCCGGCGATCAGGACCGGCGGGAAGATGCCCGGGATGCTGGCCGAGGCCACCAGCACGTCGCGGAACAGCTGAAGCGCATTCTCATCACCCTGCGTCGCCAACACCCCCATGTCCCAGATCACCGTCTCCTCGGTGTCCAGATCGGTCGTGGCGACCAGCAGCCGGCGGCCCTTTGCGTGTTCGGCGGCGATGGCGCGCAGCAGTTCCGGCGTGACGTTCTTGTCGACCAGGTCCCGCAGCACGCGCGAGCTGAACAGGCTGGGCCCCAGCAGAGCCGAGAAGGTGCGGGCGCTGAGCAGGCCCGTGGTGCCGCCGCCGACATAGGCCTCGCGCAGTTCGTCGTCCCACTCCGGGCCCAGGAAGGCGAAGGGGGCGGCCAAGGCCCCCGTGCTGACGCCCGTGACGACGTTGAAGCTCGGCCGGTCGCCGCGTTCGGTCCAGCCGACGATCACCCCGGCGCCGTAGGCGCCGTTGGCCCCGCCGCCGGACAGGGCGAGGATGCTCTCATGCCCGTCCCGGGCGCTCAGCCGTGTTTCGATCAGATTGGCCAGGGCCTGAAGTTTCGCGGTGTCGTTCGACCGGATGCGCGGATCGGCGACGGGGATGACGGATTCCGGCGCGATTCTCAGCGGCCCTTCCGGCCGCGCCAGGGTCCCGCACCCGGCCAGCATCAGTGCGCTCAACAGCGTTAGGGCCAGAACGGTCCTGCGTATCATCGGGATTGCCCTTCCAGAGGCGGTTTTCAGACACCGGGCTTACCGCGAATTCACGACGGAAACGCGGTCGGGCCCTTGCTTGCTGCAACGCACAGCTTCAGCATTGGATCATCATGATCCGACTGATCCTAAACATCCTCTGGTTCATCTTCGGCGGCTGGATTTCCGGCCTGCTCTGGCTGCTGGGCGGCGCCATTCTGGCCCTGACCATCGTCGGCCTGCCGTGGACCTTCGCGGCCTGGCGGATCGCCAGCTACTCCTTCTGGCCCTTCGGCCGAGAGGTGGTCTGGCAGGATGAGCTGCCGGCGGGCGGCGGCTGCCTCGGCCTGCCGCTGAACATCATCTGGTTCGTCTTCGCCGGCTGGTACATCGCCCTGGCGCATCTGATCGTCGCGGTCGCCGAGTTCGTCTCCATCATCGGCATCCCGTTCGCCCTCAAGGACCTCGAACTGGCCAAGCTGGCTCTCGCCCCCGTCGGCCGAACCATCCGCGACAAGTGACGGCTGGCCCTATGGCGGATTGAGCGGGTTGGATTCTTCCGGCACCTGCGCCGGGGTCTCGCCGGGCTCGGCCTTGACGCGCCAGCCCCGGGTGCGCGGCACATATTCCCGGTTGGGGAAGCCGTCCAGCGCATGGTCCGCCAGCACATTGGAGATGTCCTTCGCCATCGCCTTGCTGCGCAGATAATAGCTGTGCTCGACGAAGGGATCGGCGTCGCCCGCCACCACGCGGCAATCGACGCAGACGATCTTCTTGGGGATCAGGTCGATCATCCGCGGCCCGTCGGAGCCCAGCCGGTCCGGATTGGCCTTGGTCTTGTCCGAGACCAGCAGCCCCTTGTCGCGCGGGTTGAAATAGACCGTCACCTGCCGCCCGATACGCGGCAGCAGGCGCAGCTTGTCGTCGTGCTCGAAGGTGTCGTCGTCCTCGTCGGGCGCGGCCAGCAGGATCTGGTCGAACAGCCGCGTCAGGCTCTTCTCGTCCTTGGCGATCAGCGCCTGAATGGCGTTGCGCAGCACATAGGCGCCCATGCTGTGCACCAGCAGGTGGACGCTGCGCTGGCAGTATTCACTGTCCTTGAGCGCCAGCACATAGTCGCGGAATTTCAGGAAGGCGCGGGCGATGGCGGGGCCCGTGACCCGGGCGTCCTCGCGGTCGCTGTAATAGGACATCAGCGGCACGGCCTTGCCGTCCGAGGGCCAGCTGAAGACGACGATGTTCACCGGACGGCCCTCGACCTTCAGGCTTTGCGCCAGCAGGGCCCCGGCCTGCAGGGCGCCGTCGAAGGTCACATTGAACCCGTGGATGAAGACCAGGGTGTCCGTCTTCGGCCCCGACGCCATCACCCCGCGCAGGTCGTTCATGAACATGCCGCCGCCGGTTTTGGCGACGTCCTGCACGCCCTTCTTGTCCGGATAGACGAACAGCGACTGCCGCACCGGGCTCTTCGGATCGGCGGTGAAGTCGGCATATCCGAACCTCAGCGCCGCCACCCCGTCCGGGTTGAAGGCGCCGCCGAAGGTCTGTTTGGCGGGGATGTGGTTGCGATTGGTCGCAAAGAAGACGCGGACGGTGGCCATCGATCGCTCCCGTGTGCGCCACGGCCGGGGCGTGGACCGCGATCACATATCACGGGTCGATTTAGCAACCAAGGCGTGTGGCGCTGCGACATATCGCGGCTCGCGAGGGTCGGTTCGGGTTTGCGTCAGAACCCGTGAATGCGAAACGGGGACCGCGCCAAATCGGCCGGTCCCCGTCGAGGTCTTCAGATTGTCGCCCGGTCTCAGCCCGGCGAGATCATCTTCTCGGGGCGCACGGCCTCGTCGAACTCGGCGTCGGTCAGATAGCCGCCGCCGACGGCTTCCTGGCGCAGGGTGGTGCCGTTCTTGTGCGCGGTCTTGGCGATCTTGGCGCAGATGTCATAGCCCAGCTTGCCGTTCAGGGCGGTGACCAGCATCAGCGAGTTGTTCAGGCCGCGCGCGATATTGTCCTCGCGGGCCTCGATGCCGACCACGCAGTTGTCGGTGAAGCTGATCGCCGCATCGGCCATCAGGCGCACCGACTGCAGGAAGTTGTAGGCCATCACCGGGTTGTAAACGTTCAGCTCGAAATGCCCCTGCGAGCCGGCGAAGGTCAGGGCGGCGTTGTTGCCGAAGATCTGCACACAGACCTGGGTCAGGGCCTCGCACTGGGTCGGATTGACCTTGCCCGGCATGATCGAGGAGCCCGGCTCGTTCTCCGGCAGGGCCAGTTCGCCCAGACCCGAGCGCGGGCCGGAGCCCAGGAAGCGGATGTCGTTGGCGATCTTGAACAGCGACGCGGCCACCGTGTTGATGGCGCCGTGCGAGAAGACCATGGCGTCATGGGCGGCCAGGGCCTCGAACTTGTTCGGGGCGGTCGTGAAGGGCAGGCCGGTGATGGCGGCGATCTGGGCCGCGACCTTCTCGGCGAAACCGATCGGGGCGTTCAGGCCGGTGCCGACCGCGGTGCCGCCCTGGGCCAGCTCCATCAGGGCCGGCAGGGTCTGTTCGATGCGCTTGATGCCGTTCTCGACCTGCTGGGTATAGCCGCCGAACTCCTGGCCCAGCGTCAGCGGGGTGGCGTCCTGGGTGTGGGTCCGGCCGATCTTGATGATGTGGGCCCAGGCTTCCGACTTGGCCTTCAGGGCCGCGTGCAGGTGCTTCAGGGCCGGCAGCAGTTCCTTGACCACCTGTTCGGCGCAGGCGACGTGCATGGCCGTGGGATAGGTGTCGTTGGACGACTGGCTCATATTGACGTGGTCGTTGGGGTGGACCGGCTTCTTGGAGCCCATCTCGCCGCCCAGCATCTCGATGGCGCGGTTACTGATCACCTCATTGGCGTTCATGTTCGACTGGGTGCCCGACCCGGTCTGCCAGACCACCAGCGGGAAGTGATCGTCCAGCTTGCCTTCGATCACTTCATTGGCGGCGGCGATGATGGCCTCGGCCAGTTTCGGGTCCAGCTTGCCCAGCGCCTGATTGGTCTCGGCGGCGGCGCGCTTGACGATGCCCAGGGCGCGCACGACGGGCAGGGGCTGCTTCTCCCAGCCGATCTTGAAGTTGCCGAGGCTCCGCTGCGCCTGGGCGCCCCAGTATTTCGAATTATCGACTTCGATCGGGCCGAAGGTGTCGGTTTCGGTGCGGAAGCTGGTCATGCGCGGACAAGGCTCTCAGGCGTGGCGAAGGAATGCCGGGCGGTGTAGCACGGGGTTCATGCAGGACAAGGCGACGACATGACTTCCGGCCCAAACAGTGCGGGCTGGATCGGGACCGGCAAGGTGCGCGCGCGTGAGACCGGCGACGTCGTCGAGATCACCATCGACGGCCTGACCACCCAGGCGAAATACTACAAGCCCCTGGTCTATGAGTTCATGCGCAAGGAATGGGCCTCGCGCCCGTCCTACGGCGACTATGTCGTCGAGATCGTCATGGAGCACGTCGGCGATCCGCCCTGGATGGACCTCGACAACCTCGCCAAGGCCCTTCTGGACGCCATCAAGGGCTATCTCTTCCACGACGACAGCCAGGTCGCCCGCCTCCTGGTCGAACGCCGCGAGGGCGAACGCGAACGGATCACGATCCGGAGTTTTCCGCGGAAGGGGTAAGGCGACGGCTTTTCAGAGACGGAGTTTACGGACGGCCTTTATGGGTGGTTAGTAGACATCGCACGTTGGCTAGGATTGAACAGTAGTGGGACAGCAGCCCTATGATGTCGCCAATTTCTGATTGTTTTTGAGGCAACTGTGCGAGCGTTAGGATTTTTCTTGTTTCTGATACTCGCGGATAGAACCATTCCCCGCATGATCAGGACTTACGGCGTAGGGGTTCTTCCGTGGGCCAACCAAACTGATGTGAGAAATTTCTACCGAAGATATAGATGGGTATCCGTTCCAAGAACAGTTTTCATCGTGCTCTCAGTCGCTTCCATAGAAGGGGCCGATTTTGCGCCATCTAAGGAAGGGCTGTTTATCTTCTTCTCTACACTGCTAATGTTTGCCGCTTTTGGCTTTGCGGTTTGTGATACATTTCGCGCCGCTAGATCTATAAGAACCGATAACCCTTAGGGCGTTCGCTTCGGGTCGATTTCAGCGATCTACCAGTCACCTGAATCAGATCTTCGCCGCGGTCAATCAGCGGCGCCAGCTGGCCTCACCCCGCCGGATGAGCCGCCGCGGCAGCGGTCGCTGCCGCCGCCCCACCCGGCGGCGCCTGCGGTGTGAACCTCAGCGTCGGCAGCAGGAACTGCATATTGGCGCCGATCGAGACCTGGGGCTCGGAGGCCGGCGTCAGGTCTTCAGCCTCTTCGCGCCGCCTGACGCAGGCGCGGGCGGCGTTGGCCAGGGCGATGAAGTCCGGGGCCGTCGACAGGCTCTCGATGATACAGCCGTCGAAATAAGGGTACGTCGCCTCGGCGCCGCAGCCGAACGAGGTCCGGTCCCGCCGTGAGGCCGTGATGATCATCCGGTTCGGCGCCGCCAGTCCGTCGACGAAGATGCCGGAGAAGCAAGCCGAGACCACCAGCACCGTCGGCCGGTCGGGGCACCAGTTTCGCACCAGCTGGGCCATCATCGTCGGGGCGATCATCCGGTCCGGCCCGAACACCATCCCCTGGGGCGTGCCGTGCGAGGTGAAATAGATCAGGCAGCCGCGTGTCGCCCGCGCCGTGGTCGCGGTGATCGCCTCGACTGCGGCCGTCGCCGTGGTCGGATGGGCGACGTCGGGCCTCAGGCTGGCGTCATACATGTCGGCCCGGCTGAACCCGGCCTTGAGGAAGCCGGCGACCAGATCGCGGCGCGCATTGTCGAAAGCCTGGATCGGCTGGCCATGCCCGCGCCAGTCAGCGGCGACGATGACCGAGGCCCATCCTGCGAAACGGCTGGCGGGCGGAGACGTGGTCTGGGCGGCGCAGGGCAGGGCGATCGCCAGAAGGGCGAAGCCGATTATCGCTGTCACGATCCGTCGCACGCTCAAAAACCCACTCCCCCAAGGAAGGCTCGAACGGGGGTCAGAGTATCGGCGTTATCGCGACTGGAAAGCCCCGCAAGCGGGGTTCACGGACTATTTTTTGCGGAACTGGTCCAGCGAAACGACCTTCGGACCCGAATCCTCGCCGTCCGGCGTGACCGTCGCCGGCCGGGTCGGCTCAGGCGTCATGATCGCCACGGGTTCCGGCACCGTCTCCGGCGCCTCGAACTGGAGCAGGAACTGCACGCTCGGGTCATAGAAACGGGTGACGGCGTTATAGGGCACGGTCAGCACCTTGGGCATGCCGCCGAACTTCAGCATCACCGAGAACAGGTCGTGCTCGACCGCCAGGTCCCAGTACTGGTGCTGCAGGACGATGGTCATCTCGTCCGGATATTTGGCAAGGACGTCGGGCGGCACGCTGACGCCGCGGCCGCGCGTCTTGAAGGTGATGTAGAAATGGTGCTCGCCGGGGATGCCGCTCGGGCTGGCGGCGCGTTCGAGCGCGGACCGGATCACGCCACGCAGCGCGTCCTGGGCCAATGCCTCATAGTGCATTTCGTCGACCGGGGGGGTGTCTTCCGCCATCGTATCCTCAGCGTCTGTGACGTGTCTGATAACCGCGCAGGTCGGCGGGCGAAAGACGGGAAAGCAGTTAAGCGCCGGGGATTCTGTTGGCAGGCTCCCCGCCCATCCCTTTTTAGCAAGAGGAGGGCGCGTCTTGAAGGCAAGGTGGAGGGCTTCTGTTGGCAGGCGCCCTCCGGGCCCCGCCCAGGGATCTGAACCCCTAGGACTTAAGATTCGAAATCAACCGAACCGCATTACGCGGCGAGGCGGACTTCTCCAGCGAAGTTATCGTTCGCAGTTAGAAAATGGCCCGATACGGTGGGCCAGGACGAGCGAAAGCAGTCTTCTTTACACGTCCGTCGATGCTAGTCGGCCCCGCATCTCCCCCAATAACGGAGAGCGATTGGTGGAGCCGCCGGGAATCGCACCCGGGTCCGGTCCGCTTATTACAAGCGCGTTTATCGCCATAGTCCGGGCGAACCCGGACAAATCCAATATAGGGCCGATCGCTCCGGGGACCAATATAGCCGTCGCATTTTGCTGCTCTCCGAGGGGGAGGCGTCCAGTCGCCATCCTGAACCGACCGGTCCCGCGTTCGAGAGCGCGCTTTGCCGACGGGAATCACCCGACCCGGCGCCCGAAATGGCGGAAGGAAGCCTCGCTGAAAATCAGCAGTTGAAACAAAGGCGTATCAGCGGTTGCATACTGCGAAGCAATTGCAAAATTGTGTAACATCGCTCGCTCAGCAGGCGAGATTTAGCATCTCGTTAGGCAGTTTGCGGCCCCATGGGGCTCTCCCCATCCGCCTTCTAGTCGCCGAGATTTGCAGATGTTTTTCCCTGATCGAGCCAAGGACGCGGCCCTGCGTCAGGTGCGTGAACTCCAGGCCCTGGCCAACGCCATGGACCGGTCCCAGGCGGTGATCGAGTTCCGGCTCGACGGGACCATTCTGAGGGCCAATGAGAATTTCCTCTCGGCCCTCGGCTATTCGGCCGGGGAGGTCGTGGGCCGCCACCACAGCCTGTTCCTGCCGGCCGGCGAGGCCGAGACGGCCGGGTACCGCGACTTCTGGCGCGACCTGAACCGGGGCGAGTTCATCGCCCGCAAATTCCTGCGCGTCGGCAAGAACGGCCGTCAGGTCTGGATCCAGGCCTCCTACAACCCGGTCCTCGACGAGCACGGCAAGCCGTTCAAGGTCATCAAATTCGCCACCGACGTCACAGCCCAGGAGCTGGAGGCCGCGCGCCAGATCGCGGCCCGCGACGCCGCCGAAGCCGAGCAGACCGGCGTCGTCTCGGCCCTCGCCGATGGACTGAAGTCCCTGGCCGGCGGCGACCTGACCACCCGCATCCAGGCCGCGTTCGAGGGGCGCTATCTGCAGATCAAGACCGACTTCAACGCCGCCGTCGACAGTCTGCGTCAGGCGATGAGCGGGATTTCCGATGCGACCGGGGGCTTGCGCACCGGCTCCGACGAGATCGCCAGCGCCTCGGACGACCTGTCGCGTCGCACTGAGCAGCAGGCCGCGTCCCTGGAGGAAACGGCCGCCGCCCTCGACGAGATCACCGCGACGGTCAAACGCAGCGCCGAGGGCGCCAGACAGGCCGCGACCTCCGCCGGCGAGGCCCGCGCCGACGCCGCCCGCTCCGGCGATGTCATGCGCGACGCCGTCGCGGCCATGAGCCAGATCGAACAGAGCTCGGCCCAGATCAACCAGATCATCGGCGTCATCGACGAGATCGCCTTCCAGACCAATCTTCTGGCCCTCAACGCCGGGGTCGAGGCCGCCCGCGCCGGCGACGCGGGCCGGGGTTTCGCCGTCGTCGCCTCCGAGGTCCGCGCCCTGGCCCAGCGCTCGGCCGAGGCGGCCAAGGAGATCAAGGTGCTGATCTCGGCCTCCAGCTCCCAGGTATCCCAGGGCGTGCGTCTGGTCGGCGAGACCGGGGCGGCTCTGGACCACATCGTCGAGAGCGTCGCCGAGATCGACACCCTGATCTCCGAGATCGCCGCCTCGTCGCAGGAGCAGGCCATCGGCCTCAGTCAGGTCAACACCGCCGTCAACCAGATGGATCAGGTCACCCAGCAGAATGCCGCCATGGTCGAACAGGCCACCGCCGCCGCCACCAGCCTGAAGACCGAGGCCCTTCATCTGGCCGAGCTGGTCGGCCGGTTCGAGACCGGGGCCCGAAGACACGCGCCTCAGTCGCGCACGGGCAAGGCGACGCCTGTCCGCCCCGCGCCCGTCCGTCCCGCGGCCAACCCTGCCGCTCCCGCTCGCCCGGCGGTGGCCGAGGCCCAGGCGCGGGTCGTGGCCTTCGCGCGCGGCGGCGGCGCGGCCCTCGCCGACGGCTGGGAAGAGTTCTGACAGCGCATGCGAAAAGGCCGCCCGCGGGATCCCGCGAGCGGCCTTTGATGTCCTGACGGGCGTCGCCTTGAAACGACGTCCGATGCGCGTAAGCGCCGGGCCTTAGCCGGCGGGCTTGACGCTGTCGCCGCCGAAGCCGCTGGTGTCGGGCAGGGTGCGGTCAGCGTTCACGCGGTCCTGGTATTCGCGGGCCAGGTTGCGGTCTTCGCGGCGCTCGGCAGCCGTGGTGCAGATGCGTTCGCGGCGGTTGCTGCCGATGCTCGAGACATAGCGGCAGACGCGGCGTTCTTCGGCCGGAACCGGCTGGGCGCCTTGCGCGCCATTCACGGGTCCCGCCATTTGCGTGGTCGAGGCATTGATCTGGGGCGGGTGCTCGGTCTGCATGGCCGGGGCGAATGCGAGGATGGCGGCGGCGACGAGATGAATGCTCACGGGGGATCTCCTTTGCAAAACCGTTGTACCGCGAAGGTCGTGGGGAGACAAGCGCAGCGCGAAAGCCGGGTTCAACCCCTCGGCCAGTCCGGGGTCTGGTTCCTGAACCATGTCAGCTGGCGTTTGGCGTAGTTGCGCGTGGCCTGCCGCACCTGGTCGATGGCGGTCTCCAGTGGAATCTCCCCGGCCAGATGGCTGGCGAACTCCCGCACCCCCACCGCCTTCATCGCCGGCAGGACGGGATCGAGCCCGCGCGCCGTGAGCGCCTTCACCTCGTCCAGCGCTCCCTGTTCGACCATGACCGCCACCCGGGCGTCGCAGTTGGCGTAGAGCGCCGCCCGGTCCGGCTCGACCACGATCCGCTCATAGGTGCGGGGCTCCAGCAGCGGCTTGGTCGAGGCCTGCCAGTCCGACAGGGACCTGTCCGTCGCCCGCGCCACCGCCCAGGCCCGCGTCAGCCTCTGCCGGTCGCCGGGCGCGATGGCCGCCGCCGCAGGCGGATCGAACGCCGTCAGCCTCAACCTGAATGCGTCTTCGCCTTCTGTATCGTACAGCGCGCCCGCCTCTTCCCGCGCTTCGATCGGGATGTCAGGAATATCCGCCAACCCCTTGGTCAGGGCCGTGAAATACAGGCCCGTCCCGCCGACGATCAGGGCCGGCCGACCCTCAGCGCGCAGCGCCGCCAGCATCGGCAGGATCGCCCGCGTCCAGCGCCCCACCGACCAGGCGTCAGCGGCGTCCGCCACGCCATAGAGCCGATGCTCCGCCTGCGCCTCCTCCTCGACCGAGGGCCGGGCGCTCAGCACGCGCAGATCGGCATAGAGCTGCTGGCTGTCGGCGTTCAGGATGACTGCGCCGCTCTTGGCAGCCAGCGCGAGCGCCAGCTTCGACTTGCCCGAGGCGGTCGGCCCGGCGATCAGGGTTATCAGGGGTCGGGACAAAGGAAGGCTCGCAGCGGGGGCCTTCCGGCGATAGAAGCAGCCGTCTTCGCCTGCAAGCTTGAGAACAAGTCTTTGATCGACCGTGCCTCTGTCATTTCCGTCCTCGACGCCATCCCCGATCCGAAATCGGGGCAGGGGCTGGTCGCCTCGGGTCTCGCCAAGGGCCTGACCGTCGCCGAAGACCGCGCCGGTTTCGCGATGGAGGTCGCCGTCGCCGACGCCGCCCTCTACGCCCCGGTCCGCGATGCGGCCGAGGCGGCGCTTCGGGCCATGCCGGGCATGACCCGCGTCTCCGTCATCCTGACCGCCGAGGCCGCCCCGGCGCAGGAACCCCGGCGCACCGCCGGCCTGTCGTCGGCCGCCGTCGACCAGACCCGCGCCAAGGCCCCGGTCCCGACCGACCGTCCGGCCCACGTCCGCCGCGTCCTGGCCATCGCCAGCGGCAAGGGAGGGGTCGGCAAGTCGACCGTGGCCGTCAACCTCGCCGCCGCCCTGTCCGCGCGCGGTCTGAGCGTCGGCATCCTCGACGCCGACGTCTACGGCCCCTCGCTGCCCACCATGCTCGGCCTGTCGGGCAAGCCCGGCTATGAGGACGGCGCCATCGTTCCGCATGAAGCCCATGGTCTGAAGGCCATGTCGGTCGGCCTCCTGACCGGCGCCGGCGACGCAATGGTCTGGCGCGGCCCCATGGCGTCGCAGGCCTTGACCCAGATGCTGACCCAGACCCGCTGGGGAACCGAGGCCGCGCCTCTCGACGTCCTCGTCGTCGACCTGCCGCCCGGCACCGGCGACGTCCAGCTGACCCTGATCCAGAAGACCCCGCTCGACGGCGCCGTCATCGTCTCCACCCCGCAGGAGGTCGCCCTCGCCGACGCCCGCCGCGCCCACGCCCTGTTCCAGAAGGTCAATGTCCCGACCCTGGGCCTGATCGAGAACATGACCGGCGACATCTTCGGCAAGGGCGGCGCCGAGGCCGAGGCCGCCCGCCTCGAGGTTTCCTACCTCGGCGATCTGCCCCTGACCGCCGCCGTGCGTCAGGGCGGGGACGCGGGCACCCCCGTGGTGGTCGCCGAGCCTGGGGGTGACATCGCCCAACGCTTCGCCGGCTTCGCGGAAGCGGTGGCGCGGGCTTTGAAGCTCTGATCCTTCTCCCGCAAGGGGAGAAGGATTAAGCTTGGCCATGCTCGTCATCTTCGCCGCCCTGATGCTCCAGCAGTCCGCCTCGGATATGTTCCCGAAGGGCGGGGGTGAGCGGTACGCGCGTGAGATCCGGGCCGACCTGCGACGTTGCCATGTCACGCCCCGGCCCTTCACCCTCGCGGACGACTTCATCCTGGACGAGGTGGTGATCCACCTTCAGAAGCCGGACCTCAGCGACGAACAGGTCGGGTGTTTGGCCGCGACACCCAATCTGGACAGCGTCACGATCGGCTTCGACGATCCTGAGGACGCGGCACAGTATCGCGATCGGCTCGCGCAAAGGCCCGACCTCGTCGCGGCGCGGGCCGAAATGATCAACCAACAACGGCAATGGCTCGCCGGGCAAGGGCTTCTGGCCGACATGCCCCGGCTCGACCCGGCCCAGCCCTTGTCCGCCTACACCACAGCGGTCGAGCGTCATTGCCGTGCCGAGCCTGGCTCGGTTCTCGTGCCGGATGACCAGAAGCGCACCGTCACGGGAGCCCCCAGCGGCCCGGCCTTCAACGATACGACCCAGTGCGTCTTCACCATCCTCATCCTCGCCATGGCGGAGGGAGGCGGCGCTGACATCAAGCTCACGGGCGAAGACCACGCGCCCTAGAGAATTTTCCGCTCAAAGGGTTTTCAAACGCAACGCTAACCGCCACCTTGCCGGTTCCAAACCGATGAGGATCTCCATGAGCGTCGACGCCCTGTTCCGGCCTTTCCAGGTCAAGTCCCTGAAACTGCCGAACCGCATCGTCATGGCGCCCATGACCCGGTCGTTCTCGCCCAACGGCATCCCGACCTCCGACGTCGCCGCCTACTATCGCCGGCGCGCCGAGGGCGGCGTCGGCCTGATCGTCACCGAGGGCACGGTCGTCGAGCGTCCGGCGGCCCGCAATGATGCACGCGTTCCTGTCTTCCACGGCGAGGCCCTGCCGGAATGGAAAAAGGTCGTCGATGACGTCCACGCCGCCGGCGGCCTGATCGCGCCCCAGATCTGGCACGTCGGCTCGGCCCGCGGCCAGGGCGCCGAGTGGGAGCCGCTCGGCAAGGTCGACAGCCCCTCGGGTCTCGTCGCTCCCGGCAAGCAGAAGTACGAGCCGATGACCGATGAGGACGTCGCCGACGTCATCGCCGCCTTCGGCGCCTCGGCCCGCGCGGCGAAGGAGATCGGCTTCGACGCCGTCGAGATCCACGGCGCCCACGGCTATCTGATCGACCAGTTCTTCTGGGGCGGTCTGAACGGCCGCGAGGACCGCTGGGGCGGCTCCACCATTGCCGACCGCGCCCGCTTCGGCGCCGAGGTGGTCAAGGCCGTGCGCGAGGGTGTGGGTCCGGACATGGCCATCATCCTGCGTCTGTCGCAGTGGAAGCAGCAGGACTACACCGCCCGTATCGCCGAGACGCCCGAGGGCCTGACCGAGTGGCTGACGCCCCTGTCGGACGCAGGCGTCGACGTCTTCCACTGCTCGCAGCGCCGCTTCTGGGAGCCGGAGTTCGAGGGCTCGGACCTCAATTTCGCGGGCTGGACGAAGAAGCTGATCGGCAAGCCGACCATCACCGTCGGCTCGGTCGGCCTCGACGGCGAGTTCATCGCGGCCTTCGGCGGCGAGGGCTCGAAGCCCGCCTCGCTGGACGGCCTGATCGAACGGCTGGAACGCGACGAGTTCGACCTCGTCGCCGTCGGCCGTGCCCTGCTGGCCGACCCTCACTGGGTCGACAAGATCCGCGACGGCCGCACGGATGAGCTGCAGAACTTCGAGCGGCAGGCGCTGGGGGTTCTGTACTAGCGCCCCTTTGGAAAAGCCCGCCTCGATCGGCTCGAGGCGGGCTTTCCTGAAGGCGTAGGGGGAACTCTATTCTTCGCAGTAGCCGTTGATCTGGGCCATATACCAGCGCCATTCACAGGCGCTGTAGCCGGGGTCACCCGAATAAAGGTTTTCCACCAGCCCGCAGTAGATTTCGGGGTCGGGCATGTAGCAGATCGGATCGCTGGGATCGGCCGAGGCGCTCGAAACGGTCAGGAACGAGGACGCCGCGGCGATGGCGACGGCGGCAGTGATGCGCATGCGGGCGGTGCGTAAAACCTTCATGTCAGTCCTCCAGGGAGATCATTCTCCGGTTGAGAGAACCGCATGGATCAACCCGGCATGCAACTTCAAAGCGCTTTTCAACTGCCTGAGGTTGTTTGGCGTTTGCACGGGATCGCCGTTGCCCGTCGGATCATTCGGCTCGCCCATTTCCCGCAGGCCCTCTAACCTACGCCTATGGTCGTCGCCGTCTTCGTCACCACAGCCTGGCTCAGCCTGATCATCGGGCTGCGCTATCTGCTGATCGCGGGTGGCGTCTGGTTCGCGCTGTGGGGCAGGGCGACCAGCCCGGGCCGCCAGCTGAATCGTGAGAAGCCCTCCCGCGCCCTGATCGCGCACGAAATCCGCTTCTCCCTCATCTCCACCCCGATCTACGCCTTGCCGGCGGCCATCGCGCTGGAGGCCTGGAAGGCTGGCGGCACGAAACTCTATCTCGATCCCGGCGCATATCCGCTCTGGTGGCTGCCAATCAGCTTCATCCTGCTGCTCATCGTGCAGGATGCGCACTACTACTGGACCCACCGCCTCCTGCACCGGCGCGAGGTGTTCCGCTGGGCCCACGCCGCCCATCACCGCTCGCGCGAGCCCAGCCCCTTTGCCAGCTTCGCCTTCGATCCGGTCGAGGCCGGCCTGACCGCCTGGTTTCTGCCGGCTCTGACCTTCCTGATCCCGCTGAACGTCTGGATGCTGGCGGTCCTGCTGACGGTCATGACCGCCGCCGCCGTCCTCAACCACGCCGGTCGCGAGCTCTGGCCCGACCGCTGGGTCCGCTCAGGCCCCGGCGCCCAGCTCATCACCGCGACGCATCACAGCCGCCACCACACCCATATGAAGACCAACTACGGCCTGTATTTCAGGTTCTGGGACCGGCTGATGAAGACCGACGGGATGCCCGATCGCCGCTAGACCGGTTCGACGACGACTGCCGTGCCGTAGGCCAGCACCTCGGTGATCCCGTCCATGATCTCGTTGGCGTCATAGCGCATGGCGATGATGGCGTTGGCGCCTTGCGCGGCGGCATGGGCGACCAGATCGTCATAGGCCTCCTGTCGCGCCATCTCGGCCAGCTTCACATAGACCCCGACCTTGCCGCCGAAGATCGACTGCACTCCGCCGATCCAGTCGCTGATGGCGTTCCTCGACCGCACGGTGATGCCGCGCGTCATGCCGATGTGGCGCACGATCCGGTAGCCGGCCAGGTCGTTGGTGGTGGTCACAAGCATGGTCGTCCTCCCGTGGTTTCAGAGACGTTCCAGCACGCGGAAGGCGAAAGCATGGTCGTCCTTCTCGCCGGCCGGACGGGGTTCGTTCGAGATCTCGCGCCAGCCGCTTTCGTCGAAGGCGGGGAAGAAGGCGTCGCCCTCAGGCGCAGCGTCGACCTCGGTGATGTAGAGCCGTTTCGCCTTGGGCAGGGTGGCCTCGAAGATGGCCGTGCCGCCGATCACGCAGACCTCGCCGACACCGTCGTCGACGGCCGTCTCGCGCGCGATGTCGATCGCCTCGTCCAGACTGGCGCAGACCACGGCCCCGCGCGCCTTGCCCATCTCCTCGTAGGACAGGTCCCGGCTCAGCACGAGATTCAGCCGGCCGGGCAGGGGTCTCAGCGGCAGGCTCTCCCAGGTCGTGCGGCCCATGATGCAGGGCTTGCCCATGGTGATCGCCTTGAACGACTGCAGGTCGCTGCGCAGCCGCCAGGGCAGGTCACCGTCGCGGCCGATGACGCCGTTGCGGCCCCGGGCGACGATCAGGGCGATATCGGGGATCAGCACGGGCGGCTCCGGTCTGCGGACCCGCCCTCACGACGCGCCCCTCAAGACCTTTGCCTAGCCCTCCGGGTCCAGCACCCGCAAGCGAAACAGCAGTCCGCCCACAGCCGCCCCGATCAGCGGCGCGACGATGAACAGCCACAGCTGGCTGAGCGCCTGCCCGCCGACCAGCACCGCGGGCCCGAAGCTGCGCGCCGGATTGACCGAGACGCCCGTCACCTGAATGCCCACGATATGGATCACCGCCAGGGTGATGCCGATGGCGATCCCGGCGAACGGCGCCTCGCCCTTCGGTCCGGTGACCCCCAGGATGACCACCACGAAGATCGCCGTCGCCACGATCTCGAAGATCAGGGCCGCCTGCATCGAATAGCCGCCCTGGACCCCGACGCCCCAGCCGTTCTGGCCCAGACTGGCCATGCCGGTCTTCGCGATCAGCGACAGCAGGAAGGCCCCGAGCAGGGCCCCGAAGAACTGGGCTGCCCAATAGACCAGCATCTCTTTCGCGCTCATCCGTCCGGCGATGAACACGCCCAGCGACACCGCCGGATTGACGTGACAGCCCGAGATCGGTCCGATGCCATAGGCCATGGCCACGATGGCGAAACCGAAGGCCAAAGCCACCGCCAGCTGATCGAAGGGGGCCGGGCCCAGCACGGCCGCGCCGCAACCGAACAGCACCAGCACCATCGTGCCGAATAGTTCGGCGGAAAACGACTTCACCACGGCGCCCCTCCAGAGCTCCCGCCCGCCTGACACGGACGCTCTCAGGATGCGCGCTTCCCACGGTGGAGCTATCGGGTGTTTCCCGAGGTCAATCTCAGGCCTTCGGCTGCAGCCAGCGCAGCCATTTGCGCCGCATCGCCGTCTCCAGATCGATCCCGACCCGGTCGCAGTAGATCAGCAGCATGCCCATGACGTCGGCGGCCTCGTCATGCAGGGCCTGCGTGTCCGCCTCGCCCCGCGCTCGGCCGCTCATCCGCAGATGCTCGGCCGTCAGCTCGCCCAGCTCTTCCTGCAGCTTCAGCAGGGCCCAGTCGCCCGACGCCGCCTTGTCGCGGTCGATCGCGTGCTCCCGCGCATAGATGTCCGAGATGCGGACGACGTCGTCCGACAGGTTCTTGAGGTCCATCAGCGCCGCTCGATGGTCACGCCGTCGGGCGCGGGCAGGGCGGCCAGCCTCGCCTTCGCCGCCGCGTCGTCGAGGGCATAGGCGTCGAGGAAGTCTTCCGTCGCCTCGACCAGCAGGGCCAAGTCGGCGTCGTCGATCGTGCGGATCATGGCGTGGTCCGCGCCCGCGAAGGTGATCAGGGTCTTGTCGCCCGCCGGGCTCAGTTCGAACGGATGGCGATGGTCGGCCGGATCGCTGACGAAGTCCGGCACCACATCCTTGTCACCGGTGATCAGCAGCAACGGCGTCGTCAGGGCGGCATAGGTGTTCGGCTGGACCAGACCCGGGGTGTCGCCAGGCGTCGAGAAGGCGATGACCCCCTTCACGTCCGGATCGCCGATCGGTCCCATGACCGTGACGGCGCCGCCCTCGATCATCGCGATCAGGGAGCCGAAGGAATAGCCCGCCGCGATCATCGGCTTGCCTGCATGATCCTTGCGGGACAGGTCGCGCGCCACCGCCACATCCATCACCCGGGTCATGAAGGCCATACGGCTGTCGTCGGTGTGCTGCGGATGCGACTGTGAATCCAGATGCAGCGGCGCGATCACCGTGAAGCCGTGCGCGGCCCAGGCCGAGAAGACGCGTCCATAGCTGGCCGGCGCCCCGCCCCAGCCGTGGCTGAACACCACCACGCCCCGCTCCTGCGGCGCCGTCCAGACGCTCATGTCGATGGTCCGGCCATCGGGCGAAGCGGCCATCAGATGCGTCGGGGCGATGGCGGCCGGGGCCGTCGCGGCAGGCGCGGTCTGGGCCACAGCCGCCGTCATCGGCGCGACGGACAGGAGCAGGCCGGCGGCCAGGACGCGGATCAACATGGGGCGTTTCCGGAACGGGGAGGGAAGGCGGCTCAGACCGCCACCGCCGCCTTGATATGCGGCCAGGGCGCGTAGTCGGTCAGGGCGAAGTCGGCCAGCTCATAGGCGAACAGGTCGCGCCTGGGCGTGATCGTCATCGTCGGCAGGGGCAGGGGCTCGCGCGTCAGCTGCAGCTTCGCCTGTTCGACGTGGTTCAGATACAGGTGGGCGTCGCCGAACGTATGGACGAAGTCGCCGGGCTCCAGCCCGACCACATGCGCCATCATGATCGTCAGCAGCGCATAGGACGCGATGTTGAACGGCACGCCGAGGAAGACGTCGGCCGAGCGCTGGTACAGCTGGCAGCTCAGTTTCCCGTCCGCCACGAAGAACTGGAACAGGCAGTGACAGGGCGGCAGGGCCATGTCCTCGATGTCGGCCGGGTTCCAGGCCGAGACGATGTGCCGGCGCCCGTTCGGATTGGTCTTCAGCCCCTCGATCAGGCGCTGGATCTGGTCGATGCTCTCGCCGTTCGGCGCCGCCCACGACCGCCATTGCTTGCCATAGACCGGCCCCAGCTCGCCCTCCGCGTCGGCCCATTCGTTCCAGATCGAACAGCCGTTTTCCTGCAGCCAGCGCACATTGGTCTCGCCGCGCAGGAACCACAGCAGCTCGACGATGATCGACTTCAGATGCAGCTTCTTGGTCGTTAGCAGGGGGAAGCCCTTGGACAGATCAAACCGGATCTGCCGCCCGAACACGCCCAGCGTGCCGGTCCCGGTCCGGTCCCCGCGCTCGACCCCGTTGTCGAGGATGTCGCGCAGCAGGTTCAGATACTGACGCTCGGGATGGTCGGCGGGCGCGCTCGCGATCGCGCCCGTGCGGGATTGGAGATCAGCGAGTGCAGCGTGCGCGTTCATCCCTCCAATCAAAGCCGATTCGCGTCACGAATCATCGGTCGCGGACGGATGGTCCACAGACCAGATCGGGCGATCCCCAAGTCCCTGCCTCTGTCACCTGTCGGGCGCTGGTTCAACCGCCCGACAGGTGCGCGTGGCGGCGATTTGAATGGTCTGACAAAAAATTAATGAGCGTTGCTGCATCCGGCCACCTGTCCCGACACCTCTACAGTGTGTGCCGAACATTGGCCCGCGCATCTGCCAATAGATGCGCGCGGCACGCTTATCTATGTCTTGAAGAAGTCGGGGGACTTATGAGTGGAATCGAGATTTTTGCGCCGCGTACTGCGAAGACCCGGCGCACATGGACTGTTGCAGCCGTTGTCCTGATCGTCGTCTTCTTTCTGATCGGGCAGCTGGCGACCATATTCGCCGTCTTGAAGCCCATGGGCTTTCACAGTGCGGACCTTGATACCCAATGGCAGCCGCTCGCCATCTCCCTGGCCGGGGGAGCCATCACCATATTCCTCATCGTCGCCTGGGCGTTTCTGTTCGAGCGCCGATCACCCGTGGCCCTGGGCTTCAACGCCGGAATCGCCGGCGCCTATGGGCGCGGACTGCTGGTCGGCGGGCTTTGCCTCGGCGCCGTCGTCGGCGCCATCTTCGCCGCGGGCGGTTACAGGGCCGAAGGGGGCTTGTCCTCCGGCTTGCTGGCGCCGGCGGTTCTGATGCCGTTCCTCGCCCTGTTCGGCGGCTATATGCTTCAGGGCGCAGCCGAAGAGACCATGTTGCGCGGCTGGCTGATGCCCCTGGTGGCCTCCAGGCACGGATTGATCGCCGCCGTGCTTCTCAACTCCGGCTTCTTCGCCCTGCTCCATGCCAGCAATATCGACCCGTCGAGGGAGCTCGCGCTCGGCCTGTTCAACCTCTTCCTGTTCGCCGTCCTGCTGAGCCTCTACGCCGTCAGGGAGGGCTCATTGTGGGGCGTGTGCGCCTTCCACACGGCCTGGAACGCCCTTCTTGGCATGGGTTTCGGGCTCGAGGTCAGCGGTCAGAAGGTCGCCATCGCGCCGATCGTCGTGGGTCTGTCGCCGGTCTCGGGCGCGCCCTGGTGGTTGACCGGCGGAGCGTTCGGCCCGGAAGCGAGCGTGGCCGCGACGGTCGTACTGGCCGGAGGCTGCGTCTGGCTGATCGCAAGGGGTGCGTTGAAGCCGGGGTCCAGGGTGTAGTCCAGAGCCGGCTCGGGAGCGCTTGGCCGACCACGTCCGCTTCTGACGAACCGGCGTTCTATCATTCTCGAATGGAACACTGGCGCTTCAACCCCGAAACCGACGCGGCTGATCAGGGAAACATCTGGGACCTGGCCCGGCGCGAATATCTGTCCGGCATGCGGGCCATCGACATCTGCCGGCGCTACGGCATGTCGTTGCGCTCCTTCCGCCTCAGGGCGCGGGTGGAGAAGTGGCGGCGCATCGACCGGCTGGACTGCGACGTCGAACCCGAAGACGGCGAATATCATCCCGATGACGACGTCGGTTTCGCCGACCTCGCGGATCAGGTCTTCCTCAACATCCGCAAGGCCATCGGCGCGCGCCGTGCGGCCGAGGCGGCGTCCTGGATGCGGCTGTTCGACAAGCTGGCGCTGCGGGCCCAGGGCGAGGTGATGTCGGAACTTCCGGATTTCCCGCCGCCTCCCGAGCCCGAGCCGGAGCGCGAACCCCTGCGTCTGACGATCGTCGATGCTCCGGAAAGCCTGAGCGATTCCAGTTTAATGGGGGCTGAACCTCAGGACGCCTGCGAAGCCTTGCACCTTTTGCACCCGGTTTTTTCCGAGTGCAAAACGGACCCTGCGCCGCTCTCCGAAGCCGCCTCGACGCCCGAAGTCGCTGCAAGCCCCGAAGCCGGCGCGCCCGTGCCCGCATCGGCCATACCGCCCTGCGACACCCTCGAAGAGATCCAGCGCAAGGCCTTGCTTCTGCTGCGTTCCCGCCGTCTCGAACACGGCATCGGGGTCGCGGACATCGACGAACAGCTGGCCGAGCTGGGGGCGGGGCCGTGAGCCTTGTGTAGGTTAGCCCGCGAACCCGCCCTCATCCAGGAACGCCTGCTCCTCCGTCGTCGTCTCCCGGCCCAGCGCCCGGTTGCGGTGCGGGAACCGCCCGAACTTCACGATGATGTCGCGATGGATCACCGCGAACCGGTCGACGTCCGGCAACTCCGCGCCCAGCCCCTTCGCCAGCAGATCCCGCAACTCGTCGTGGTCCGCCAGCCGCTCGGAATGCTCATAGGGCGTCAGGAAGAACTGCCGCATCTCCGGATCGACGGCGTCCAGATACCCGCGCGCAACGGCCGCCTTGGCGAACATCAGCGCCAGCCCGTCCGTCGCGAACGAATGCCCGGTCTCGCGAAAGCTGTTCCGGGGATACTGGTCCAGCAGGATCATCAGCCCCAGCGCCCCCTCGGCCGTCTCCATCCAGCCGTCCAGCGCCCGCCGCGCCGCCGCCGCATGCCCCTCGGCGAAGGCCGCCCGGAACCGGTCGTCGAACGCCGCGTCCTTGGCGTACCAGAGCTTGGGTCCCGCCTCTTTCCAGAAGTCGAGCACGTCGGAAGGCGATAGAAGGTCGGTCATGACCCAGACACTACCCAATCCGCTCCCCGTCTTCCACGACCGCGACTGCGACCTCTCCATCATCCGCGGCAAGCGCGTCGCCGTCATCGGCTATGGCAGCCAGGGCCGGACCCATGCCCTGAACCTGCGCGACTCGGGCGTCGCCGACATCGTCATCGGACTGAAGGCGGGCTCGGCGACGCGGGCCAAGGCTCTCGCCGACGGCTTCAAGGTCGCCACGGCGGGCGAGGCCGCCTCGGGCGCCGAGGTTGTCGCCGTCATGGTCTCGGACGAGGCCCACCGCGATCTCTACCGCGACGAGCTGGAGCCGAATCTGCAGCCCGGCGCCGCCCTGATCTTCGCCCATGGCCTGTCGGTGCGCTTCGGCCTGGTGACGCCGCGCCCGGACCTCGACGTCATCCTCGATTCGCCCAAGGGCATCGGGCCGCGCATCCGCGATCTCTACGAAGCCGGGGAGGGGGTCTTCTGCCTGTTCGGCGTGCATCAGGACGCCACCGGCGGCGCCCATGCGCTCGGCCTCTCCTACGCCGCCGCCCTCGGCTGTGGCCGCAAGGGCATCCTCGAGACCACCTTCGCCGCCGAATGCGAATCGGACCTGTTCGGCGAACAGGTCGTGCTGTGCGGCGGGGTGGCGGAACTGGTCGACGGCGCCTTCATGAAGCTGGTCAACGCCGGCTATCCGCCCGAGGTCGCCTGGTTCGAATGCTTCTATGAGCTCAAGCTGGTCACCGACCTGATGTTCGAACGGGGCATCGCCGGGGCCTTCGCCAAGATCTCCAACACCGCCGAATACGGGGCCTATCTGACCGGCCCGCGCGTCATCGGCGAGGCCTCGCTCAAGGCCATGGACGGCGTCCTCTCCGACGTCCGTGACGGCTCGTTCGTGAAGCGCCTGATGGCCGACTACGACGCCGGCTCGCCCGAGCTTCTCGCCAACCGCAAGGCGCTGGGCCAGCGCACCATCGAGGCTGTCGGCGCCCACCTGACGGAGGCGGCCTCGAAAGCGAAGGGCTGAAACGAAAAGAGCGCCTCCAGCGGAGGCGCTCTTTCGATCGTATCGGGGTCTCGGGAACCCCTTCGTGCTCAAGCAGCGAACCCCCGAGGGGTGAGCGTTAGCACACTAAGTTCAAATGGTCGGAGTGAGAGGATTCGAACCTCCGACCCCTGCCTCCCGAAGGCAGTGCTCTACCAGACTGAGCCACACTCCGACTTTGAAGCGCGGCTTATAACGACGAGGTTTCGCCGCCGCAAGCGGCCAAATCGCCTGAGCGAAAATTGCCTGTTCTCTCGCGTGGAAGGCGCGGAGATGGCGAGAGATTCGGTCCGTGGACAGCATGCCGGGTCGCGTCAGGGGCCCGCCAGCACTGGAGTTTGAAGCAAGTTCAAAACCCCTGTTGCATCCCGGAACGGCTTGGCGTATCTGACCGCCTCCCGAGGGGGCAGCCCCTCTGGAAACGCCGGACCTGCTGGGGAATGGTGTAATGGTAACACTCCGGTTTTTGGTACCGTCATTCTAGGTTCGAGTCCTAGTTCCCCAGCCATCCGCCCTTTTTTCCGCGGCCGTCATCGTTCGAACGGCCTGCAGGCGGGATCTGAGGGAAATCTCTCAAATCACTGATTTTAAAGATTATTCTGTGGGCCTGACGGCTCGGGGGCGCCAGTCCTTGGCCCGGGCCATCCAGTGCTCGCCTCGCAGGCGCAGCCGCTCGCGCTCCCCGGGGCTGTCGGCGGCCACGGCCTGGGCGAAGCAGATCCGACCCTGCTCACGGCACGCCTCGGCGTCCAGCTCGGCGCCCTCGCGCCGGTCCGGTCCCTCGTAGCGATCCTTCTGTCCCGGCTTACGGGCCAAGGCGGCGGCACTCCTCACAGGCCCCTCACGGCCCGCGATATCAATGACATGGACGGCCGCCGCAGGCTCTATCACCTTGGTTAGAGAGCCGGTCCACAGGTCCGCCGTGGCGGCCTCTATAACCAAAGTCACGATGCAGACGGGCCCGGCGCCCTGTATTCAGGAACCGCCGTCGGGGGACGGCGGGCGAGTCTGGGCCAGCGGCTTCGCAGCCGTGGTCCGGCTCGCCCCTTAGGCCCCCTTGAGGCCCCTTCTCAGGACATTGGACTAGTGGACGGCGTCGCCGGTCAGCGGCAGGCGGACGCGCACCCCGACGCCCGCGCCCGGGGCCGTCTCGATCGACATCTGGCCGCCCAGATGCTCGACGAGCCCCTCGACCAGGGCCAGGCCGTCGCCGGGCGTCAGCTCTTCCGCTCCCACGCCCGAATCGCGCACCACCAGGCTGACCCCTCCGGAGGCCAGGGAGTAGGCGATGGCGATCGAGCCGCGCGCGCCCTCCGGGAAGGCGTGGCGGACGGCGTTGGAGACCAGCTCGTGGACGATGATGGCCAGGGGCAGGGCCTGCGTCTCCGCCACCGCCGCCTCGGCCGCCCGAACGTCGATCCGGATGCCCCGGTCCTCGACCGAGCGCCGCCAGAAGCCCGCCGCGTCGCCCAGATAGGCGGCGAAGTCGACCGGCCCCTCGTCGCTGATTCGGCGGTTGAGCAGGGTCATGGCGGCCGTGACGTCGCTGAGCCAGGTCATGTGCCGCCGGCTCTCCGGGTCGGTCACACTCCTGAGTCGTATGCCCACCAGGGCCTGCAGCAGCTGGTAGCCGCCCAGCAGGCGGCGGCGCAGGTCGGCGATCTGGACGTCCGCGTTCGCGGTCATTCGCCCCCCAGGCGTTGAAAACTCGACATTTTCATTAGCCCAGCTTGAACCATTCCGCCATGTCCGCGTTCCAACTGTTCGGTAACCGACAGAGTAGTGCTAACGGGGCTGTCGTGCGCGCGTACTGGGGCTGATGTGACAGAGCTGCCTGACCTGAGGGTCATGATCGTCGAAGACCAGGCCATCCTCGCGATGGAGCTGGAACTGGTGCTTGCGGATGCGGGCTGCGACGTCGTGGGCTGCGCCATGGACCGCGAGGGCGCCTTCGCCATCGGCGACCGCGAGCGGCCCGACCTGGCCCTGGTCGACGTCAACCTGCTGGACGGCCTGACAGGCCCGCAGATCGCCCACCGGCTGGTCGAGGAGTACGGCACAGCCGTGGTCTTCCTGACCGCCAACCCCGAGCAGATCCCCGAAGGCTTCGCCGGCGCCCTGGGCGCTGTGTCGAAGCCGTTCGACGAGATGACCATCCGCGCCGTGGTGGCCTTCGCCCGCCAGTTCATCTTCTTCAAGACCGTGGGTCAGGCCCCGCGCCGGTTCCGTCTGGCGCCCTGGCTCAAGACCCCGCCGCAGGACATCGCGCCTCACTAGACGTCAGTCCAGCGGCATGCCCGCGGCGTCGGGCGCCGTGGTCTCGCCGCCGTTTAGCCGGCGCTGCATGAAGACCACGTCCAGCCAATCGTCGAACTTCCAGCCCACCCCTTCGATGGCGCCCATGGGCGCGAAGCCGCAGGCGGCGTGGAGCCGAATGGAGCCCGTATTGGCGCTGTCGCCGATGACGCCCAGCATCTGACGCAGGCCCAAGGCCTCGCAGCGGGCGACGAGCTCCAGCAGCAGGGCCTTGCCGACCCCGCGGCCGTGCGCCGAGGCCAGAACATAGATCGAGTCCTCGACCGTGTAGCGATAGGCCGCCCGCGTCCGGAACGGCCCGGCATAGGCGTAGCCGACCACGACGCCGTCCAGCTCCGCGACCAGCCAGGGCAGGCCCAGCCTCAGGATCGCCGCCCGACGCCCGGCCATCTCCGCCGCGTCCGGCGCGGTCAGCTCGAAGGTGCCGGTCCCCGTCAGGACCCCTTCGGCATATATGGCCGTGATGGCCTCCAGGTCCGCGTCAGTCGCATCGCGGACCGCTACCGCGCTGTCGCTCACGCCTGTTCCCAGCCCTTGTTCACGGCCCAGACGGCGAAGGCGTAGTCGTGGGCGATCTCCTTGAGGTAGTCGAACCGGCCGGACGAGCTGAAGTGGCCCGCGGTCATGTTGATCTTGAGCAGGATGGGCTTGCCCGAGGTCGTGGCGGGCCGCAGCTTCGCCACCCACTTCTGGGGCTCCCAGTAGGTCACGCGCGGGTCCGACAGGCCCCCGGTCGCCAGCACCGCCGGATAGGCCATCGGGGCTACCTGGTCATAGGGGCTGTAGCTCATCATGTAGTCGTAGTCCTCGGCGGACTCGATCGGGTTGCCCCATTCGGGCCATTCGGGCGGGGTCAGCGGCAGGGAGGTGTCCGACATGGTGTTGATCACGTCGACGAAGGGCACCCCGCCGATGATCCCGGCCCACAGGTCGGGCCGCATGTTGGTGACGGCGCCCATCAGCATCCCGCCCGCCGACCGGCCCTCGGCGACGATGTTCCCGGCCGTCGTGTAGCGGTTCGCGATCAGGTGTTCGGCGCAGGCGATGAAGTCTGTGAAGGTGTTCTTCTTGGTGTGGCGGCGCGCCGTCAGGAACCAGTTCCAGCCCTTGTCCGACCCGCCCCGGATGTGGGCGATGGCGTAGATGAACCCCCGGTCCACCAGGCTCAGCCGGTTGGTCGAGAAGCTCGCCGCGATGGGCATGCCGTAGGAGCCGTAGCCGTAGAGAAGCAGAGGCGCCGAGCTGTCGACCGGCGTCGTCTTCTTCCGGAGCACGGTGATCGGCACCAGCTGGCCGTCGGGCGCCGGGGCATTCAGCCGCTCGACCACATAGTCGGCCGGGTCGTGGCCCGAGGGGACCTCCTGGGTCTTGCGCAGGGTCTTCTCGCGCGTCGCCATGTCATAGTCGAAGGTCTGGTTCGGCGTGGACGGCGAGTTGTAGGCATAGCGCATGACCGTGGTGTCGAACTCGGCCGAGCCGCCCAGAGACAGGGCGTAGGCGGGCTCGTCGACGGCGATCTCGTGCTCGTCGCCGGCGCGGTCGCGCACGATCACCCGGCTGTTGGCCTCGGCCCGCTCCTGACGGACGAGGTAGTTCTTGAACAGGCCGAAGCCCTCGATGAAGCGGCCCGGCGCATAGGCCACGATGTCCGTCCAGTGGGCGAGACCCGGCGTCGCGGTCGGAGCCTCGACGATGCGGAAGTCGACGGCGTCCTCATTGGTGCGGATCGCCCAGCGGTCGCCCCAGTGGTCGGCGTCATAGAGGCGACCAGTGTGGCGCGGCTCCAGCACGACCGGCGTCGCGGTCGCATCGGAGGCCGGGATGTAGCGGGTCTCGGAGGTCTCCTGATTGGCGATGGAGATCAGCAGGAAGCCCTCGTCGGAGGTCACGCCGACGCTGATGAACATGCCGTCGTCGGCCTCTTCATAGACGAGCGTGGTCTCGCCGCCGCGGGCCGGGCGGCGGAAGATCTTGTCCGGGCGGCCGTTGTCGTCGCGGTTGGTCCAGAAGATCCACTGGCTGTCGGGCGAGAAGGTGAAGTTCTCGGTGGCGCTCTCGATCACCGCCGGCAGGACCTCGCCGGTCGCCAGGTCCTTGACGTAGATCCTGAACACCTCGGAGCCCTGGGCGTCCTCGGCATAGGCGAACAGGCTGTGGTCGGGGCTGTTGGAGGTGGCGCTGACCTCGGAATAGGCCTTGCCCTCGGCCAAGGCGTTGGCGTCCAGAAGCAGCTCGGGCGTCCCGGCGGCGCGGACCTCGTTGACCACGGCGCCGTCGTGCATGAAGGGGGCGGCGCGGCGCTTGCGCATGTAGCGCGGGTGCTGCTCCCCGGTGCGGTACTCGACGTAGTACTCCCAGAAGCCGTCAGGCGTCGGGACGGAGCTGTCGTCCTCCTTGATGCGGCCCTTCATCTCCTCGAACATCGCCTCCTGCATGGGCAGGGTCGGGGCCATCATGGCCTCGCGATACGCGTTCTCCTCCGTCAGGTGCTCCTTGACGTCGGCCTTGATGATCGAGGGGTCGCGCAGGACCTGCTGCCAGGCGTCGTCCTTCATCCACTGATAGTCGTCCGTGCGGACCCGTCCGAGCTGTTCGATCCTCACCGGGACCTTCTTGGCGACGGGCGGAACGGGGCTTGTGGTCATGCGGGCAGGGCTTTCAGCGGAGGCGAGACGGGGCAGGGCGGCGGTCATTCCGACGGCCGCGCCGGAGGTGATCAATTGGCGACGGTTCATGATATGGGGTCCCCAAGGAGTCGGCGCGACCTTGTGCGACAGCCGACCTCGCCGTCAAACCGGAAACGTCCTGAATGCTCGCCTTACAGACACCGCCGGCGGTCGAAGCCCCGGCTCCTACGCAGGCTCGACATTGGGATCTGACCGTCGGCCTGATCAACGCCACCGTCCAGCTGGACCAACCCACCGGCGCCGAGACCCGCACCGTCGGCACCGGCTTCCTGATCGAGGCTCCGAAGCCCGACGGCACGCCGCGCGTGGTCATGGTCACCGCCGGCCACGTGCTGGAGAAGATGCCCGATCCCGACATGCGGGTCGGCTGGCGCATAGCCCAGGCGGACGGGAGCTGGAAGTTCGATCCGCAGCCGCTGGAGATCCGCAACGAGGCGGGCACGCCGCTGTGGACCACGCTGGAAGGGCGTGACGTCGCGGTGATGGAGGTCGAGGCGCCCGAGGCCTTCGCCAAGGCCGCCATTCCCCTGGCCTGGCTGGCCGACGCCGACAGCTTCGAGACCCTGGATGTCGGGCCGGGCGATGAGTTGCTGGCGCTGGGCTTCCCGCGCGGTCTGTCGTCGAACCGGGCCGGCTTCCCGATCCTGAGGGTCGGGCGCGTCGCCTCCTACCCGCTGACCCCGGTCTCGGCCTTCCCGACCTTCCTGATGGACTTCACCGTCTTCCCGGGGAACTCGGGCGGACCGATCTTCTGGACCCCCACGGCGCGGCGCCGCCCGGGCTCGACCGAGCCGGACCATCCGTTTATTGCCGGGATGCTGAGCCAGGAGGTCATCGTCGGGACCGAGCGGCTGGAGCTGGGCGTGGTCGTCCAGGCCCAGTACATCCGCGAAGCGATCGCGCTGCTGGACAAGCCCAAAGCCCCGTAGGGGCTTACGCCCCCAGGGCTTCCCGCGACATCTTCTTCAGCAGGTCGCCGCCCTGACCGACGGCGGCCAGACGGCTTGAGACGTGGCCGAGGACGTTGGCGGCATAGACCTCATAGAGGCCCAGCTTGCCTTCCAGCCAGGCCGGATCGCCTTCGCCGGCGTCGAGCTTCGTCTGCGCGGCCAGGGCGCCCTTGGCCAGCATCCAGCCGCCGACCACATCCCCCAACAGCTTCAGATAGGCGTCGGCGGCGGCCAGGACATCGGCGCCGCGAGCCGCGTCGGCCTTGGCGTCCAGCAGCCACAGGGTGGCGTCCTCGACCGCCTCGATGGCGGTCCTGAACCGCTCGACCGGCTTGCCGGAATAGAGCTTGCCCAAGGCCGACAGGGTCGTCTTCATCTCGGCGATGACCGCCTTGGCCGCCTCGCCGCCGTCCATCGACAGCTTGCGGCCGACCAGATCCATGGCCTGGATGCCGTTGGTGCCCTCATAGATCGGGGTGATGCGGGCGTCGCGATAGTACTGGGCCGCGCCGGTCTCCTCGATGAAGCCCATGCCGCCGTGGATCTGCACGCCCATGGAGGCGACGTCGCAGCCGACGTCGGTCGACCAGGCCTTGGCGATGGGGGTGAACAGGTCCTCGCGGCCCTTCCACGACTTGCGGTCCTCCTCGGAGGCGGCGTGTTTGGCCAGGTCGGCGGCGACGCCGGTGGAGAAGCAGATGGCGCGGGCGGCCTCGATCTTCGCCTTCATCACCGACAGCATGCGGCGGACGTCGGGGTGGTCGAAGATCGGGGCGTTGGCCTCGCCGGTCCAGATCGAACGGCCCTGACGGCGCTCCAGCGCATAGGCCAGCGCGTGCTGATAGGCCATCTCGGCGATGCCGACACCCTCGACGCCGACGGCGAGGCGGGCCGCGTTCATCATGACGAACATGTGCGACAGGCCCTGATTGGGCTGACCGACGAGCGTCGCGCGCGCGCCCTCATAGGACATGACGCAGGTGGGCGAGGCGTGGATGCCCAGCTTGTGCTCGACGCCGACCGGGCGGAAGTCGTTGCGGGCGCCAAGGCTGCCGTCGTCCTCGACTTCGAACTTGGAGGCCAGGAACAGGCTGATGCCCTTGGGCCCGGGAGGGGCGTCGGGCAGGCGGGCCAGCACCATGTGAACGATGTTGGGCGTCGCGTCGTGGTCGCCCCAGGTGATGAAGATCTTCTGGCCGTTCAGGGCATAGGTGCCGTCACCGTTCGGCGTGGCGGTCGCGGTCAGGGCGCCGAGGTCGGAACCGGCGCCCGGCTCGGTCAGGACCATGGCCCCGGTCCATTCGCCGGAGACGAGCTTGGGCAGATAGACGGTCTTCTGTTCCTCGGTGCCGTGGGCCTCCAGCGCCTCGATGGCCGCCAGCGACAGCATGGGGCACAGGCCGAAGGCCATGTTGGCCGCGTGGACGGTCTCATAGGCCGCCAGTTCGAGCGCCTTGGGCAGGGCCTGACCGCCGGCCTCGACCGAGGCCGTCAGGCCAGTCCAGCCGCCGGCCGCGAACTGCTGATAGGCGTCGGCGAAGCCCGGGGCGGCGGTGACCGCGCCATTGGCGTATTTGGCGCCGGCCAGGTCGCCGGGGCGGTTCAGCGGGGCCAGGACCTCTTCGGAGAACGAACCGCCTGCCTCGAGCACGGCGTTCAGGAGGTCCAGGTCGAAGTCGGGGAAGGCCCCGGTGGCCTCAAGCTGTTCGACCCCGGCGACGGCGGTCAGGCTGAAGGCGAGGTCGCGGACAGGGGCGCGATAGGGCATGGCAGGCTTCCGGAAGATCACAGACTTTGAGGTCTAATGCCGCCATGCCGTGACGGCACGCAAGACACCAGAGTAAGAAGGATGGACCGGGCGCCGCCGTCCGGCAGGACCGCTGTGCCGCGTAGCTGACGAGGAGTCTCCATGGCCGAACCCCGCAACCGCTACTCGACGGTGTCCCTGACCCTGCACTGGCTGATCGCGGCCTTGATCCTCGGCCAGATCCTGCTGATCAACGCAGCCGAGGCCGAGGGTTCGAACCGGGCGCTGTGGATGATGCTGCACAAGTCGGGCGGGATGCTGATCCTGGGCCTGACCCTGATCCGCATCGGATGGCGGATCGCCAACCCGGCCCTGGCCGCGCCGGCCGGGAGCCCGAAGTGGGAGGTCTGGCTGGCGAAGAGCGTCCATGTCCTGTTCTACGTCCTGCTGTTGGCCCTGCCGCTGACGGGCTGGCTGGCGGGTTCGGCGGCGGGGCGGGAATTCCAGTTCTACGGTCTGTTCGACTTCCCGCTTCTGCCCATCGGCGGGGGGCGGCCGCTGGCCAAGACCCTGATGGGCGTCCATGAGGCCCTGCCCAAGCTGCTCTATGTTCTGCTGGCCCTGCATGTGCTGGGCGCGCTCAAGCATCAGTTCGTCAACCGCGACAACGTCCTGCACCGGATGATCCCGCTGATCCCGCGGCGTCCATAAGGGTGCGGCGTCGGGCGATTCTGCTGTCGCTGGCCGTCCTGCCGTTCGCTCGACCAGCGGCGGCCCAGGTCCGCCGCTGGAGCGTCGATGCGTCGCGGTCGTCGATCACGATGCGCATCCGGGCCGCGGGCCTGACCCAGAGGGGGCGTTTCGAGGACTGGACCGGCGACATCCGTTTCGACCCGGCCGCGCCCGAAGGGGCCTCGACCAGCATCGAGGTCCGGGCTGCGTCCCTGCGGATGAACGAGCCCGCATTGACCGCGCGGGCGACCGGTCCGGCCTTCCTCGACGCCGCCCGCTGGCCGACGATCCGCTTCCGGCTGACGCGGCTTGAGCGCGTGGCGCGCGGCGGCTTCACCGCCCGGGCCGAGGTCACCATCAAGGGCCGCACGCGCGAGGTCGTGTTCCCGGCGGACTTGCGCGTGGAGGGCGACGCGGCGCAGATGAGCGGCGGCTTCGTCCTCGACCGGGCCGCCTTCGACATCGGGATGCAGGGACCGTGGAACGCTTTGATGGGCAGGCAGGTGAGGGTGGACGTGGCGCTCGCGGTGAAGGCCGTTTGAGCGATTCCATCGAGACCGCCGCCGAGGCCCTCAAGGCTGGCGAGCTGGTCCTGCTGCCGACCGAGACTGTTTACGGACTGGCCGCCGACGCGGCTGACGCCACAGCCGTCGCCGCCATCTTCGAAGCCAAGGGCCGGCCGCGCTTCAACCCCCTGATCGCCCATGTGCCCGACGCCGTGGCGGCGGAGACGGTCGCCGTCTTCGGCGAAGCGGCGCGCAAACTGGCCGAGGCCTTCTGGCCGGGGCCGCTGACGATCGTGGCGCCGGTGCGGGATCGCGGCGCGGTCTGCGATCTGGCGCGGGCGGGACTGGACAGCGTCGCGGTGCGGGCGCCGGGCCATGCGAAGGCGCGGGCCATCCTGTCGGCCTTCGGCGGAGCTGTCGTGGCCCCCTCGGCCAACCGCTCCGGGCGGCCCAGCCCAACGACCTTCGCCGACGCCGTCGAGGAGACCGGGGCCTTCGCCGCCGCCGCCGTGGATGGGGGGCCGTGCGCCGTGGGGGTGGAGAGCACGGTCGTCTCCGTGTTGGACGGCAAGGTTTCCCTGCTGCGCCCCGGCGCCGTGACCCGCGAGGAGATCGAGGCTCTGGTCGGGCCGCTGTCGGACAGCGGGGAGGGGCATCGCTCCCCCGGCCGCCTGACCCTGCACTACGCCCCCGACGCCCCGGTGCGGATCGAGGCGGAGGCGGCGAAGGCCGGTGAGATCCTGCTGGGCTTCGGTCCCGGGGTGGGCGATCCCCGCTGGAGTCTGAGCGCCACCGGCGACCTGCGCGAGGCCGCCGCCAATGTCTTCCGCCTGCTGCGCGAGGCCGACCGCGAGCATCCGGCGGGCATCGCCGTCGCGCCAATCCCGCTCACGGGCCTGGGCGAGGCCATCAACGACCGGCTGCGTCGGGCGGCGGGGTACGTCGGTTAGTTCCGAGGGGTAGGGCGCATCGTCGCATCCCCCGCAGCGCCGAACCCGCTAGTGTCCTGCGACCAAGGAGTCGCCTCATGAAGCCCGCCGTTCTGATCCTCGCCGCCTTCGCCGTCATGGCCATGGGCGCCTGCACCGACAGCAAGCGGGCGCGCAACGCCGCGACGTTCGGCGACAAGCCGGCGGACATCACCTGCTGGACCTATGGGACCGAGACCTTCAGCGGCCGGTCGACCGGCAAGGTGGAGCGGGACGACGGCCGCATCGCCTTCGTCGACGCCGCCAACGGCCGCTACACGACCGTCGATGGCGAGTGCCGGGTCATCTATTCGAAGTAGCCGCTGATCATACCGCGGGCAGCGGGTCCGTAAGATAGCGGTCTAGCGGAATCACCAGCACGCCCTCCAGTGCGCGCTCGATCAAGGTCTCTTCCCGGGTCACGACAAGCTGGAGCGGCATGTCGGCCTGATCGATCAACAGCCGCCGGCCGTCGTCGCCGGTGAACATAAGACCTCTTGAAACCAGGCAAGCGTGCTTCGCACAATCGGGAATCCAGCCGAACTCGCGTACTTCCTGCCCTCCGGCGAGTTCGCCAAAAGAGGCTCCTTCGCCTAGGAGCCATTCGCGGGCCCAGAGCACATCGACCTGCCAGCGTGTGAAGGGCCAAGGCAGGCACGGGCCGGGCTCAGGTTCAGCCGTAAGCAGGGGCGGCAAGGACACTCCCGCGTCCACAGTGTTGATCTCGGCGACGATACGTTCGAGGACAGGCCGGAAAGCGTGGGCGGCGTCCAGCGCTTCGGCTGCCGTGCTGATCTGCAATGTGAAGACCTCGAACTTGAACGCGAGATCGCGTTCAGAACTCCGGACGAGCAGCGGCGTCTGATCGCCGCGCAGCAACCACACCCCGTCAATGACGCCGTGGGCCTCCATCAGGCCGTAGCCTGTGATGTCGTCGGCGAGCGTCGACAGGATCTCGGGTGTCGCGTCGAGCGTCTGCGGTGCGGCGTTGATCATCCGGGAAGCGTACCACAGTCGCGCGAGGGCCTCAGGGCCGCGTCTTGATTTCCCAGTCCAGGCTCCAGCGGCCGGGGCCGAAGGGTTTGAGCTCGGTCACCGAGGCCGTGACCTGACGGTCGAAGCCGTCCAGCACGACCGTGCGGCCCGCCACCGAGGCGATGGTCGCATTGGTCTGCCAGAAGGCGCCGCCGTCGTGGCGCATCGACAGGCGGATGTGGACGGAGTCGTTCGGCTGGGGCGTCGCGGGCATCAAGGATCCTTGGGGAGGCGGGGCGGTGTGGGCCGCGTTGGCCGCAACCGTCAACTCACATCCTGAGGCCAGGCAGTTCGGCCGCCTGCCGGACCCAGTTCCGGAACTGCGCCTCGTCGAGGACGTCGGTCTCGCGCACATCGAGGTAGCGAACGTCGGCCTGTTTGGACGCACCCGGCGGCATCGGCGTCAGCGCGGCGCCGCGGAAGAAGGCGACCTTCACATACCTGGCATAGCCGTGAAGGCTGACGAACCACTCGCCGGGGACTGTCCCGTAGAAGGGCGAGTTCCACTTCACCGCCTTGGCCACGCCGGGCACGACCTCGACAATCAGGGCGTCCAGCCGCCGGGCGATCGGCTGTTTCCAGCCCGGCGTGGCGTCGATCCAGGCCTGAACAGGCTCGTCGCCGTAGCCCTTGGGGATCTGCGGGTTGCCGCCGGAAAGGAGCTTGGGCTGGTCGGACATGGTGGCGTAGCTCACGCGAACCGGGCCTGAAGGTCAACGCTGGAGCGAACGCCGACCTGATCGAAACAGGTTGAGAGCCATTCCTCGGCCGCCTGCCGGCCCTTGGTCTTCAGGCTGTTGAGATAGGTCCATTCGGTGTTGAACTTGGAACCCAGGGACTGGTCGCCCAGCCAGCCGTCGGCCTCGATGGCGTGCATCAGGATGTGGCGGTAGCGGCCCCGCGCGTCTTCCTTCAGCCGGCCTTCCTCGATCAGCTCCTGGACGAAGGCCACGGCGCGCAGTTCGGCAGCCAGAGGGGCGTTGAAGACCACCTCGTTCAGCCGATCCATGATCTCCCCGGCGGCGCGCGGCGCCTCATCCCGCTCGAACGGGTTCAGGGTCATCAGCAGGACGTCGTCGGGCGTGTCGGCATAGAACAGCGGCCACAGCGGCGGATTGGCCAGATAGCCGCCGTCCCAATAGGGCTCGCCCTCGATCTCCACGGCCTGGAACAGGTGCGGCAGGCAGGCCGAGGCCATCAGGACCTGATCGGTGATCTCGGTCGTGGTGAAGACGCGAGATTTGGCGTGGCGGACGGCGGTGGCGGCAACGAACAGCTTGATGTCCGAGGCCCGCACCGCCTCGAAGTCGATCGTAGCGTCCAGCACCCGCTTGAGCGGGTTCAGGTTGAAGGGGTTGAACTGATAGGGGCTCATGGAGCCGGCCAGGGTCTCCATCTGCCGCCAGGCTGTCGTCTCGGTGAGCCAGTTGGGCGTCAGTGCCGAGGACCAGATGGAGCTGTCGCCGAAGACGTTCCTGCCGCCCGACTGGTTGGTCTCGCGCCACAGTTTGTCGAGGGTCTTGCGGGCTTCCGGCGCGCCGCCCTTCGCCAGACCGGAGACAAGGGCCGCGCCGTTCATCGCCCCCGCCGAGGCCGCCGTCACCGCGCGGATATCGAGGCGGTCGTCCTCCAGCAGCCGATCCAGAATGCCCCACTGGAAAGCGCCGTGGGCCCCGCCGCCCTGAAGGGCGAGGGCGATGGGCTTCTTGCCGTTCGACGGTTCGGACGACTCGGCCGGCGAGACAGTCGCTGCGGGAGCCTTGCGTTTGAACAGCGCCATCGGCCCTCCGGTTGTCGGTCGCCTATTGCAGGATGAAGTTTGCGGTGAACCGGACCATGGCGTTCGGTGCGGCGTTGGACATGGATCGGCGCGTCAGGCGCGCCTCGGACGCCGCTCTCAGGATCTCCTCACCGAAGCCTGCGCCCGTCGGTTGTTCGAGGATGACCTTGCAATTGGTCAGTCTGCCGTCCGCCTGCACACCGCACTCCACGCCGGCACGCCCCGTGCTGATGCGCTGGTTCATCGCGGCGGCCGGAAACTCCACTGCGGGCGGGCGCTCCCACTGCGGCATGCCGATCACGGACGCGAGGGCCTCCTGGTTGGGAGCTGTGGGCGTCGGGGCCGTCGTCTGGGCTTCGGCGCCCAATGGCGCAAACGCCCCAAGAACCGCCGTTGCGACGACCAGGCCCATCCTCATCGGGCGGTCCAGCCGCCGTCGATGGAGAAGCTGGCGCCCGTCGCCGAGGCCCCGAGATCGGAGACCAGATAGAGGAAGATGCCGGTCAGTTCGTCGGTCGTGACGAACCGTTTGGTCGGCTGGGCCTCGAGGATGATGTCCTTTAGGGCGACCTCCTTCGAGACATTGTTCAGACGGGCCTGATCGGCGATCTGGGCCTGGACCAGCGGGGTCTCGACGAAGCCGGGGCAGATGGCGTTGCAGGTGACGCCGTCCTGGGCCAGTTCAAGCGCCACCGTCTTGGTGAAGCCGATCACCCCGTGCTTGGCCGCGACATAGGCCGACTTGAACGGCGAGGCGACCAGACCGTGGGCCGAGGCGATGTTGACGATCCGTCCGCGGCCCTGCGCCTTCATGATCGGGATCGCCGCCCGGGTGGCGTAGAAGGTCGAGGACAGGTTGATGGCGATGATCTTCTCCCACTGGTCGGCGGGGAATTTCTCGACGGACTCGACGTGCTGGATGCCGGCGTTGTTGACCAGGATGTCGACGCGGCCCAGCTCGTGCTTGCCATAGGCCACCATGTCGGCGACCTCCTCGCCGCGCAGCATGTTGGCGGCGTGGTAGCGGACCTTGACGCCGCAGCTGGCTTCCAGCTCAGCGCGGGTGCGTTCGATCTCTGCCGGGTCGCCCAGGCCGTTCAGGACCACGTCGCCGCCACGCGCGGCCACGGCGCGGGCCAGGGCGAGGCCGATGCCGGAGGTCGAGCCGGAGATGACCGCCACCTGACCCGACAGGTCGTTGGGGTCGCGGTACACAGGACGCTGGTTATCCATCGCGGCGGGCTTGGTCCGGTTGAACATGGCGGCGTTTCCGAAGGCTCAGTTTCTGCTTTGAAGACAGCCTAGTCGCTCACGGCGGCGAAGGCGACAGGTCGGATCAAGAATTTCCCGATCGGGTGAATATCCAGTCCGTTTCGGTCGAGAGCGACTTGTCGAACCTGTATCCGTCACGGTCGAACGCCTTGAGGTCCTCGGGGTTCTCGATCCGCTCGTCGATGGCGAAGCGGGCCATGGTCCCACGGGCCTTCTTGGCGAAGAAGGAGATGATGCGGCTTTCGCCGTCCTTGTTCTCGCGGAAATTCGGGGTGACGACGGGGATTTTCAGGGCCTTGGCGTCGACTGCGCCGAAGTATTCCTGGCTGGCCAGGTTGACGAGGACCGGCGTGGCCTGGCCCTCGGCGTCGAGGTTCAGCTGTTTCGAGATCCGGTCGTCCCAGAAGTCGTACAGGCTGTTTCCGCGCCGGGTCTTCAGCCGCACGCCCATTTCCAGACGATAGGGCTGGATCCGGTCCAGCGGACGCAGCAGGCCGTAGAGACCCGACAGGATGCGCAGATGGCCTTGTGCCCATTCCAGCGCCTTCGGATCAAGGCTGCGGGCGTCCAGACCCTGGTAGACGTCACCGGCGAAGGCCATGACGGCCTGAATCCCCGCTTCGGTGTCGGCGGGGTCGAAGGCCTTGAAGCGCTGCTGGTTCAGCTTGGCCAGGTCCTCCGAGATGCCCATCAGCTTGCGCAGATCGGCCTTGGTCTGGCGCTTGGCGGTGCGCGACAGGCTGGCGATGTCCTCGACGAAGCGCGGCGCGGTGGCCGGCAGGGCAGGGTCGGTCTCGGTGAAATCCAGCCGCTTGGCCGGGGACAGCACGATCAGCACAGGTCGCTCCAGAAGTCAGAGCCGCGAGATAGGCCGGTTCGGTGACGAATTGAACCGTGTGGGACGAACTGTCCTCAGCGTTCGATCATCTCGCGGACCTTGTCGCCGAGGGCGGCCATGACGAAGGGCTTGGTCATGACCTCCATCCCGGGGTCCAGATGGCCGTTGCCCACGGCGGCGTTCTCCGCATAGCCGGTGACGAACAGGATCTTGAGCTCGGGACGGACCTCGCGCGCGGCGTCGGCGACCTGACGACCGTTCATGCCGCCGGGGAGGCCGACGTCGGTGATCAGCAGGTCGATGCGGACGTCGGTGCGCAGAATCTCGAGCCCGGACGGGCCGTCGGGCGCCTCCAGCACATGATAGCCGGCGTCGCCGAGCACTTCTGCGACCAGCATTCGCACGGTTTCCTCGTCGTCGATGACCATGACGGTCTCGCCGTGGCCGCCGTGGATGACCGGGGCGATGCCGTCTTCGTCCGCAATCTCCATCTCGCCGGTGTAGCGCGGCAGATAGAGACACATGGTCGTGCCCTTGCCGAGCTCGGAATAGATCCGCACCTGGCCGCCCGACTGGCGCACGAAGCCGTGGATCATCGACAGGCCGAGGCCCGTGCCCTGGCCAAGCGGCTTGGTGGTGAAGAAGGGATCGAAGACCTGGGCCTGGACCTCGGGCGTCATGCCCGTGCCGGTATCCGTGACGCACAGGGACACGTACTGGCCCGGCAGAAGATCGCGGTGGCGCGCGGCGCGGTCGTCCAGCCATTTGTTGGCCGTCTCGATGGTCAGGCGGCCGCCGCCGGGAGCCATGGCGTCCCGGCCGTTGATGCAGAGGTTAAGGAGGGCATTCTCCAGCTGGGGCGCATCGATGCGGGTGGTCCACAGGCCGCCGGCGCCGACGACCTCGACCTCGACGTCCGGGCCGACGGTGCGGCGGATCAGGTCTTCCATGCCGCCGATCAGGCGGTTGACGTCGGTTGGCCTGGGGTCGAGCGTCTGGCGGCGCGAGAAGGCCAGCAGGCGCTGGGTCAGGGAGGCGGCGCGCTGGGCCGACCCCTGGGCGGCGTCGATGTAGCGTTCCATGCCGTTCAGCCGCCCCTCGCCGAGACGCTTGCCGAGCAGCTCCAGACTGCCGGAGATCCCGGCCAGCAGGTTGTTGAAGTCGTGGGCGATGCCGCCCGTCAGCTGGCCCACGGCCTCCATCTTCTGCGACTGGCGCAGGGCTTCATGGGCGCGGTTCAGCTCCTCGGTGCGCTCGACGACGCGTTCCTCGAGGGTGGCGTTGAGGGACTGGAGTTCGCGCTCGGCGACCTTCTTGGCGGTGAGGTCCTGGAACAGGACCGCGACCTGCTTGCGCTCGGGCGGTTCGATGCGGAAGGCGGACAGTTCCAGCCAGCGGCCGGTGGCGACCAGCTCCTGTTCGAAACGGATCGGCTGGCCGGTGTGCAGAACCGCGCCGTAGCGGTCGACCCAGGCCTGGGCCTCGTCGCCGACCATCTCGCGCAGGGTCTGGCCGACGACGTTCTCGATCCCGGCGTTGGCGGCATAGGCGGGGTTGGCCTCGACGTGGACGTAGTCGCTGTCCGGGCCATGCGGGCCGTCGAAGAATTCGATGACGCAGAAGCCCTCGTCCATGGTGTCGAACAGGGTGCGGTAACGGCTTTCGCTCTCGCGCCGTTCGGCCTCGGCCCGAACGCGTTCGACGTGGGCCCAGGAGCGGGTGACCACCTCGCGGATGGTAGTCAGCTCTTCCTCTGCCCAGACGTGCGGCGTCGCGTGATGCACCGCCATCAGGGCGATCAGCCGGCCTTCCTTGAGCAAGGGCATGCAAACGGTGGCGGCGATGCCGATGCCCTGGAAGGTTGCGGCCTCTTCCGGGGGCAGTTCCTGGAGGTTGTCGTTGACGATCAGCGGGCGGCCGGCGCCGAGCTCCTGTACAGCCAGCCGACCGAAGTCGGCCAGGTTGTAGTGGCCTACGATGCTGGTCGAGCCCGGAGCGGCCCAGTCGCCCCGGATGGTGAAGCCGTTCTCGTCCGCGTCCATATCGGCATAGGCCACGACCGAGGCGCCCATATGCTCGCCGGTCAGGCGGGTGATGATGGACAGAATCTCGGCGGCGTCGACCGCGCCCTGGGCCGTGGTGGAGAGGGAATCAAGGAAGCGCAGGTGGGCCTCGCTGCGGGCGAGGGCCTCCACGATCTGGCGGCGGTCGGTGATGTCGAACGACACGCCGGGCAGGCGGGCGGGTTTGCCGTTCTCGCCGTGGATCACCCGCCCCTCGGCCGCCACCCAGCGGATCGAGCTGTCGGGCATGACCAGCCGGTACTCCGAACGGAAGGTCGAACCGGTGTCGAGCGTTTCCTGGATCGCCTGACCGACCCGGACGGCGTCGTCGGGATGGATGGCGGTGAAGAAGCCGGCGATCGGGGCGCCAGTGCGGGCCTGTTCCGGATCAACGCTATAGAGTTCGGCGAAGCGGGCGTCGGCGACAACGCGATCTTCAGCGATGTTCCAGTCCCAGGTTCCGACGCCACGCCCGGCAGAGAGGGCGAGATCAAGTCGTTCGTTGACCTCGCTCTTGGCGCGGTCGGCCAGAATGCGATCGGTCGTCTCGGTGACAAAGACCATCACGCCCGCCGGATGGCCGCTCTCGTCGGGCACCGGGCCGTAGTCGAGGTCGAGCCAGGCGGGTTCGGGGACGCCGCGCCGGTCAAGCACCAGCTCCTGATCCTTGAGCGACCAACTCTCGCCCGCCAGACCGCGGCGGATGTTCCCGGCGTTGAAGTCGGCGATCTCGGGCCAGGCCGCCTGGGCGGGCATGCCGAGGATTTCGGGATGCCGCTGGCCGGCGAAGCGGGCATAGCCGTCGTTGTAGATCAGGACGCCTTCGGGACCCCAGAGCAGGACCATGGGGTTGGGGGCCGCCGCCAGCATGCCCACGACCGTTCTCAGACTCTGCGGCCACGCGCCGATCGGTCCCAGAGGCGTCGCGGCCCAGTCATAGTCACGGATACGCGCCGCCATCTCGCCGGATCCTCGCGGGAAACCGGCGCCGGCTGCAGCATGGGCGGTAGATTCGGACAGCGACGTATTCCCCAACGCTTCAGGATTCGGGAATCCCGATTTCGGTCAACGCGGAATGCCCGAAAAGGCTTCACCATGAAACGCCAGAAATTCCCGGCAGATGTCAGAACAGCACAGCCGGGTTCATGATCCGCTTCGGGTCGATGGCGCGGCGGATGGCGGCCATGGTCTCGACCTCCAGCGGCGACTTGTATTTGCGGACCTCGTCGGTCTTCAGCCGCCCCAGACCGTGTTCGGCGGAGATGGAGCCGTCGTAGCGGGCGACGACGTCGTGGACGACCGCCGACCCTTCCTTCCAGCGGCCGATAAAGGCGGGGATGTCCTCGCCCACGGCCGGCAGGATGTCATAGTGCAGATTGCCGTCGCCGACGTGGCCGAAGACCGAGACGCGGGCGCCGGGATGGAAGCGTTCGACCGCCGCCGTGGCCTCGTCGATGAAGTCGGCGATGCGGCTGATGGGCACGGAGACGTCGTGTTTCCAGCCGCCGCCCTCGGGCTTGAGCGCGGCCGAATGCTCCTCGCGCAGACGCCAGAAGGCGGCGCGCTGGCTGTCGTTCTGGGCGATGGCCGCGTCGGTGATCAGGCCTTCCTCGAAGGCGACTTCCAGCAGCGCGTCCAACTGGGCCTCAGCGCCGCCGGGCGTGCCGGAGGCGATCTCGATCAGCACCGACCATTCGGGAATCGGGTCGAGCGGCCAGCGGGTGTCGGGGATGTTCTTGATGACGAGGTCCGCGCCCAGACGCTTCATCAGCTCGAAGGCCTCGACCCCGCCACCGGTCTCGGCGCGGGCGCGGGCCAGCAGCTCGACCGAAGCGGCCGCCGTCTCCAGGGCGACCATGGCCACCGCTCGCGACCGCATGACCGGATAGAGTTTCAGCGTCGCCGCCGTGACCACGCCCAGCGTCCCCTCGGCGCCGATCAGCAGTTGCTTGAGGTCATAGCCGGTGTTGTCCTTCCGCAGCCGCTTCAGGCCGTTGAAGATCTCGCCATTGGGCATGACCGCCTCGATGCCGAGGACCTGATCACGCATCATGCCGTAGCGCAGCACCTGGGTGCCGCCGGCGTTGGTCGAGATGACCCCGCCGATGGTCGCCGTGCCCTCGGCCGCGAGGCTAAGCGGGAAGAAGCGGTCGGCCGCCGTCGCGTGCTGCTGGGCCTCCAGCAGGGTGATGCCGGCTTCCAGCGTCATGGCGTCGTCCAGCGGCGTCACATCGCGCACAGTCCGCAGGCGGCGCGTGGACAGCAGCACTTCGCCGTAAGGGATCTGGCCGCCGACGAGGCCGGTGTTGCCGCCCTGCGGAATGATGGCCACGCCGTGGGCGGCGCAGATGGAAACGGCCCTGGCCACCTCTTCGGTCGAGCCGGGGGTCAGCAGGATCGGGGTCTCGCCGGTCCAGCGCCCACGCCATTCGGTCAGGTGCGGGGCGACCGTGAACGGGTCCTGGCTCCAGCTCGCCGGGCCGAGCGCGGCCTTGAGTTCGTCGAGTACGGCGGGAGAGGGCGCGGTCATGGGCGTCTTCTGTCAAAAACGTGCACGCGACGGAAGCCGAAAGCTATGCTGGGGCATGGATTTTGCGCCCAAGCCCCCGATTCCCGTGCCTGCCGTCGGCGTGGTCTGCATCCGTGAAGGCGAAGTCCTGCTGATCCGCCGGGGCAAGCCGCCGAGGGCAGGGGAGTGGTCGCTGCCCGGCGGACGGATCGAGCCCGGCGAGCGGGCCGTCGACGCCGCCCTGCGCGAACTGCGCGAAGAGACCGGGGTGGAGGCGGAACTCATCGGCCTGATCGATGTCGTCGACGGCATCTTCCCCGAGGCCGGGATGCACTATGTGCTGATCGACTACGCTGCACGCTGGCTGTCCGGAGAGCCGGTCGCCGGCGACGACGCGGCCGAGGCGCGGTTCGTGCCGATCGCCGCGATCGACGCCCTGATCGACTGGAGTGAGACCCGCCGGATCATTCGCGAAGCCTCTAAAAGGACGGCCCGTGCGGCGCGGTGATCGCCGTCTCGCGCGGTATTCCAGCTTTGGAACGCAGCGAATTATCAAGGCTGCGATCGCGGTCTTCCGGCGCAAGATAACGGCGATCCGGTAATCGTCGGGTCAGGGGGCTAGCCCGTCGGCGTCACCGCCGGCCTTGGAGACCACGACCTATGATGAAGTTCGCGAAGGCGGCGCTCGCCGCCGCCCTGCTCAGCGCGACCGCGCCCGTCGCCGCCATGGCGCAGACGACCGAGCCGGTCAGCTTCACGCTGAACAACAAGACCCACCACACCCTGGTGTCGCTCTATATCTCGAAGGTCTCCACCAACGACTGGGAGGAGGACATCTTCGGCAGCGAGGTCCTGAAGGCCGGCGAGAGCGTCGAGGTGACCATCGATGACGACCTTGAGGACTGCAACTACGACGTGAAGGCGACCTTCAGTGACGGCGACGACGTCATCGTGGCCAATGAGGACTTCTGCGAGCTGGACGGCGGTTCGATCGACATCAGCGAATAGGCTTTGCCGCACAGGCTAAGGTTCAGGGCGGTCTCTGCGAGGCCGCCCTTTGTCGTTCCTCAGGTTGTCAAAACCGGTCGAACGCCGTCCGGTTTCCGTGGCGGCCCTTATGGCGAAGGTCTAGGATGGCTCCATAAGGGAGACTGTTCATGAGTTATGTCGCCATCGCCCTCGTGGTGATTTTCGCCTTCGTTCTTCTGTTCAGCGTCATCAAGATCGTGCCGCAGGGCCGTGAATTCACGGTCGAACGCTTCGGCCGCTACACCAAGACCCTCAAGCCCGGCATCAACATCCTGACCCCGTTCGTCGAGCGGATCGGCCGCCGCATGAACATGATGGAGCAGGTCCTCGACGTGCCCCAGCAGGAGGTAATCACCAAGGACAACGCCATGGTGAAGGTCGACGCCATCGTCTTCATCCAGGTGATGGAGGCCTCCTCGGCCGCCTACCGGGTCGAGAACCTGCCCTATGCGATCACCCAGCTCTGCATGACCAATCTGCGGACCGTGGTCGGCTCGATGGAGCTGGATGAGGTGCTGTTCCAGCGCGACTCGATCAACAGCCGGCTGCTGACCGTCATCGACGCCGCGACCGAGCCGTGGGGCGTCAAGGTCAACCGGATCGAGATCAAGGATCTGACCCCGCCGGCCGACATCACCAACGCCATGGCCCGTCAGATGAAGGCCGAACGCGAGAAGCGCGCCATCATCACCGAGGCCGAGGGTGAGAAACAGGCGGCCATCGCCCGCGCCGAGGGCGCCAAACAGTCTGCCATCCTCCAGTCCGAAGGCCGCAAGGAAGCCGCCTTCCGCGACGCCGAGGCCCGCGAACGCGCCGCCGAGGCCGAGGCCAAGGCGACGGCCATGGTGTCGGAGGCCATCGCCCGCGGCGACGTCAACGCCATCAACTACTTCGTCGCCCAGAAGTATGTGGAGGCCTTCGCCGAACTGGCCCGCAACCCGACCCAGAAGACGGTCATCGTCCCCGCCGAGATGAGCGGTCTGGTCGGCACCATCGCCGGCATCGGCCAGCTAGTCGGTCTGGCCCAGGACCAGCAATCGCGGCCCACCCCGCCTTCGGCTCCGACGCCCGCCCGTCGCGGCGGCGCCGTGCCGCCGAGCGCGTGACGCCATGAGCGCCCTCATCGACATCTACGCCGCCCAGCCCTTCTGGCTGTGGCTGGCGGTCGGGGTGGTCCTGCTGGGGATCGAGGCGGCCATTTCGACCGAGTGGCTGCTGTGGCCGGCGGTCTCTGCGGGGGTTGTGGCCGTGGCCTGCGCCCTGGGACTCAGGCTCGGCTTCCCGGCGGAGGCGGCCCTGTTCGCCGTCCTGACCCTGATCTCGACCTTCGCCTCGCGCCGGCTGGTGCAGCGGCTCAACCCGGATGAGCACCCTGACATCAACGACCGCGACGAGCGCCTGATCGGCCAGCGCGCCCGGGTGGTCGAGGGCTTCGTCGACGGCCGCGGCCGGGTCTTCGTCTCGGGCGCCGAATGGCCCGCCGAGATCGAGGGCGAGCCCCCCATGGTCGGTGACAGCGTGGTCGTCGAACGGACGACCGGTTCGGGCCTGAAGGTGCGGGCGGCCTAGGGGCGCGCTCGCGCAGCCGCCTTCATCTCGCTGATGCCGCGGTTGGCCAGTTCGTCGGCGCGCTCGTTGAGCGGGTGACCGGCGTGGCCCTTGACCCAGTGCCATTTGACCTTGTGCTTCGTGCGGGCGGCGTCGAGCCGCTTCCACAGGTCGTCGTTCTTGACCGGCTTCTTGTCTGCCGTCAGCCAGCCGCGCGACTTCCAGCCCGGGATCCATTTGGTGATGCCGTCCAGGACGTATTTGCTGTCGGTGTGCAGATCGACGTCGCAGGGCCGGGTCAGGGCTTCCAGCGCCATGATCGCGCCCATCAGCTCCATGCGGTTGTTGGTCGTCAAGGGTTCGCCGCCCGACATTTCCTTGGTCTTTCCGGCCGCCTGCAGAATCGCGCCCCAGCCGCCGGGGCCCGGATTTCCCTTGCAGGCGCCGTCGGTGTGGATGATCACGTGATTTGAGGGGGCGTTCATGGCGGTGTGACTACAGCGTCGATTGCCGCGCCGCCAAGCAATAGCCTATATGGCGCCTGAAGATTTGTGACGGGGCCGAATCCGGCCCTTTTGGGAGACGCCGCCGTGGGCAGCATGAGCATCTGGCATTGGGCCATCGTCGCGGTCGTCGTGCTGCTGGTTTTCGGCGGACGCGGCAAACTGTCCAACATCATGGGCGACGCGGCCAAGGGCATCAAAGCCTTCCGTGAAGGCCTGAAGGACGAGGACAAGGACGGCCCGAAGGACGGCGTGTCCAGCCTGCCGCGCACCGACGCGGAAAAAGAAGAGCTGAAGCGCTAGTCGCTACTGACCGGAAAGAGCCTGCAGCATGGGCGGTCTGGGTCCCGGTATCGGGGGCAGCGAGTGGTTCATCATCGGCCTTGTGGCGCTTCTGGTCGTAGGACCGGAGCGTCTGCCCGGCCTGTTGCGCCAGTTGGGCAAGATAGTCGCCAAGGCGCGCGGCATGGCCAATGAGTTCCGCGCCAGCTTCGACGAAATGGCGCGTCAGTCCGAGCTCGATGAGCTCCGCAAGGAGGTCGAGGCCCTGCGCACCGGCCAGAACAGCCCCGTGCGGCTGGGCGCGGACGCGGACGCCGCCTTCAAGGGCATCAAGGACGAGTTCGACAAGCCGCTGTTCGCCGATACGCCGGCGACGGTCGTGCCGGAAGCGGTCGCCGAACCCGCGTTGACGCCCTCGGCTTCGGAATGGCCGGACGGCGAGCCGGTGATGATGCCTGTGGCCACCCCGCCGCTGGCCGAGGCTGAGCCCGTACCGGTGAAAGCCCCCGCGAAGCGCAAGACGTCGGCCAAGGCCGCGACCTCGCCTGCCAGGACCGTCGCCAAACCCGCCGCCAAGGCTCCGGCCAAGGCGCCTGCTGCTAAAGCCAAGGCCAAGGCCTCTCCCGCCAAGGCCGCGCCGAAGCCCCGCGCGCCGCGCAACAGCAAGCTCGACCAATGACCTACGACCGCAACGAGGCCGAGATCGAGGCGTCGCGCGCCCCGCTGATGGACCATTTGATTGAGCTGCGCGGACGGCTGATGGTCTGCGTCGCCGCCTTCGCCATCGGCTTTCTGGTCTGTTTCTACTTCGCCGGGCCGCTCTATGTGTTTCTGGTCAAGCCGTTCGCGGCGGCGGCGGCCCTGCACGCCGAGTCGGTGACCAGGGGGACGGGCGGGCACGGCGTGTCGCCCTTCGACCTGATTCTGGTGACCATGGGCCTCGAGCCCATGCCACACACCACGACGACGGCGACCCAGCTGATCTATACGGCGCCGCTGGAAATCCTTTTCACCAAGATGAAGCTGGCCGGGTTCGGCGCGATCGTTCTGGCCTTTCCGGTGATCGCCTGGCAGCTGTACCGGTTCGTGGCGCCGGGCCTGTACCGCAACGAGCGGGGCGCCTTCCTGCCGTTCCTGATCGCCGCGCCGCTGCTGTTCGTCATGGGCGCAGCCCTGGTCTATTTCGTCATGCTGCCGTTCGTGATGTGGTTCTCGCTGAGCCAGCAGATCACTTCCGACACCATCTCGGTCGCCCTGCTGCCCAAGGTCTCGGAGTATCTGAACCTGGTCACGGCCCTGCTGCTGGCCTTTGGCCTGTGCTTCCAGCTGCCCGTAGTGATGACCCTGCTGGGCATGGCGGGACTAATCACTTCGAAGCTGATGGTGACCAGCCGACGCTACGCCATCGTCGGGGTGGTGGTGGTCGCCGCCGTGGTCACCCCGCCGGATCCGATCAGCCAGCTGATGCTCGCTGTGCCCTTGGTGCTGCTCTACGAAATCTCGATCTGGTGCGTCCGCATCATCGAGCTGCGCAAGCGCAAGGAAGACGCCGCCGAGGGCCTGGCGGCCTGATCTTCGGCGTTTGAACAGCCGTCTCCGGCCGGTTCTTGCTACCGTTGGCATATACGGCCACGGGCGGCGCTACTCCCGGTGTTTACGGCTTGCCAAGGATTGGCGCGCACTCTGGCAGTCTCCTGTCAGGATCCGCCGTGAGCCCTGTTCCCGCCCGCCAGCCGCTGGATATCCTCAGCACGGCCGCCGCCCTGTCGATCATGGCGTTGATGGTCGTTCTTCTGGTGATCGCGGCCAATGATCCGGCGGACCGCAATCTGGTCACGACCGTCGCCGTCGGTCTGGGGGCGGCCGGACTGATCCTGTACCGCCAGCTGCGCAAGAACGAGGGCGGGCTCAAGATGAGCGAGGCGCGGGCCCACTATTCCGCGACCCATGACCCCGTCACCCGCCTGCCGACCAAATCCCTGTTTCTCGACCGGATGGCCGAGCTGCCGGACGAGGCCCGGGTCGGGGTCTTCTGCATCGGCCTGGACCAGTTCGAAGAGTTGTACGACTTCCTCGGCCACGACGTCGGCGACCGCGTGATCGCCGAGCTGTCGACGCGGCTGGCCACCGTCTGTCCCGAGACCGACACCGTCGCCCGAATCGCCGACGGCGTCTTCGCCCTCTACTGGCGCGATCTGACCCCGGCCAAGGCCGAAGGCGTCGCCGCCCAGCTGCTGCGCCTGCTGGCGGCGCCCTGTGAGGCCGCGTCGAAGGACACCGTCATCTCCGCTTCCATCGGTCTGGCCTTCTGGACGCCCGCGGACGGCCGACCGGAGGAGGGGCTACGCCGCGCCCGTCTGGCCATGGCCGGCGCCCGCAAGCACGGCGGGGCCGGCTGGCGCGCCTTCGATCCGGCCATGGACAGCGAACTGCGCGAGCGAAAGGCGCTGGAGGCCGACCTGCGAGCGGCCCTCGCGGAGGGGGAGGGCGCCCTGACCCTGTCCTACCAGCCCCAGGTCAACGCCCGGGGCGCCATGACCGGGGTTGAGGCCCTGATGCGCTGGAATCATCCGGTGCGAGGCGTCATCTCGCCGACGGTCTTCGTGCCCCTGGCCGAGCACTGCGGCCTGTCGGAAGCCGTCGACCGGTTCGCCCTGAAGCAGGCCTTCGTCGACAGCCGCCGTTGGCCCACAATCCGGACGGCGATCAACATCTCCGCCACCCAGGTCCAGGCCGGGGACCTGGTCCGGCTGCTGCAGGACCTGCTGACCGAAACGGGAGCGTCCGCGAAGTCGCTGGAGATCGAGATCACCGAAAGCGTCCTCCTGTCCGACGATCCGGAGACCTATGAGACGCTGAAGGCCGTGCGCAAGATGGGCTTCACCCTGGCCATCGACGACTTCGGCACCGGCTACTCCAGCCTTGGCTATCTGAAGCGGTTCCCGATCGACAAGATCAAGATCGACCGGTCCTTCGTCACCCATCTGGGCATGCAGCCCGAGAGCGACGCCATCGTCCGCGCTATCGTCGAAATGGCCGAGGCCCTAGACCTGAAGGTTCTGGCTGAGGGGGTCGAGACCCGGGCCCAGGTCGACCGGCTGGCCATCGTCGGCTGTGGCGACATCCAGGGCTTCTACTTCAGTCGCCCGGTCGAGGCCGAGGCTATCGACCGTATGCTGGCCCGCGACGCCAAGGTCGCCTGAGGGGTCCGTTCAGGGCTCCAGGAACAGCATCCAGTCGTCAGTGCGGGTCGTGTCCAGCAGAGGCGAACGATCCGCCGGAGAGGTCCGGCCGTCGCGCCCGATAACGCTGATCCGGCCGTAGACAGTCTCCAACCGGTCCAGCAGGCCGGCCGGGTCGGCGCAACGCAGGGCGTTGAACTCGAGCACCAGCATCGGCCGGTCGCGCTGGATCAGGGGCCAGGCGCCGTCGAGGAAGGCCTCCTCATGGCCCTCGACGTCCACCTTCAGGAAGTCGATGCGCGGCCAGTCGGCCAGAAGGGTGTCGAGCCGCGAACCCTTGACCGCGACCGTGCCTGTGGCCGCCTCCGGGATCAGGTGGCCGTTCTTGGGTTCGTGGTCGGGGACGCTGAGGTGCAGGGTCACGCCGTCCTCGGCGCCGGCAGCGTGCTCGAACAGGTCGACGCGCGTCTGAAAGCCGTTGGCGTAGAGAGAGCGCCGCATGAGCCCGGCCAGGCGCGGATTGGGCTCGATCGCCGCGACCCGGCCCTCTGACCCCGTCAGATGGGCGAACAGCAGGGTGTAATAGCCGTGGTTGGCGCCCGCATCGACGATGCGCATCCCGGGCATGATTCGCCGCGCCATGAAGGCCGTCAGCCAGCCCTCCCACAACCCGTCCAACATGACGTGGACGCCGAAGCCGACGTCGTCTGAGGCGACATAGAGACGATAGCGGCTGAGCACCCGGCACAGGACCGTGCGATCGCCCACATAGACCGCGCTGGCCATCGCCCGACTGCGGCGCAGCAAGGTCTCTGCATCCATCCGGCGAAGGGCCTTCAGCGGGATCGGGCGCGGGCCGGTCAACGATTGGGGCAGGGCGTTTCGCAACCGGTTCAGCAGTGTCACGCGCGAGCCCCTTCAGAAACGAACCGGCCGGGAGCGACGGTGTCGTCCCGGCCGGAGTGCGTCTGATGTCCGGCAGGGCCGAAGCCCCGCCGTGATCCATCAGCAGCTGTAGTACATGTCGAACTCGACCGGGTGCGGGTGCAGTTGCAGACGCGCGACCTCTTCCATCTTCAGCTCGATGTAGCTGTCGATGAAGTCGTCATCCATGACGCCGCCCTTCTTGAGGAAGGCGCGGTCCTTGTCGAGGCTGTCCAGCGCTTCCTTCAGCGAGCCGCAGACCTCGGGGATCGAGCCGCGCTCTTCCGGCGGCAGGTCGTAGAGGTTCTTGTCGGCGGGGCCGCCCGGATCGATCTGGTTCTCGATCCCGTCCAGACCGGCCATCAGCAGGGCGGTGAAGGTCAGGTAGGGGTTGCCCATGGGGTCGGGGAAGCGGGCTTCGATACGCTTGCCCTTCGGCGACGAGACCCACGGAATACGGATCGAGGCCGAGCGGTTGCGCGACGAATAGGCCAGCTTGACCGGCGCTTCGTAACCCGGGACCAGACGCTTGTAGGAGTTGGTCGTCGAGTTGGAGAAGGCGTTGATGGCCTTGGCGTGCTTGATGATGCCGCCGATGTACCACAGGCATTCCTGCGACAGGCCGGCGTATTTGTCGCCGGCGAAAAGCGGCTTGCCGTCGCGCCAGATCGACTGGTGCACGTGCATGCCCGAACCGTTGTCCTTGAACATCGGCTTGGCCATGAAGGTCGCCGACTTGCCGTAGGCCGCGGCGACGTTGTGGATGATGTACTTATACAGCTGCAGGCGGTCGGCCATGGTCAGCATGTCCGAGAACTTCAGGCCGAGCTCGTGCTGGGCCGGGGCCACCTCGTGGTGGTGCTTCTCGGGCTGCATGCCCATGTCGCGCATCACGCCCAGCATCTCGGCGCGCAGGTCCTGGCCCGAATCGACCGGGTTGACGGGGAAGTAGCCGCCCTTCGGCCCAGGGCGGTGGCCCATGTTGCCTTCGGTGTATTCCGAACCCGTGTTCGACGGCAGCTCGATCGAGTCATACGAGTAGCTGGTGTGGCCCGGCTCGGTCGTCCAGCGGACGTCGTCGAAGATGAAGAACTCGGCTTCCGGGCCGAAATAGACCACGTCGCCCACGCCCGAGGACTGGATGTAGCTAAGGGCCTTCTTGGCCATCGAGCGGCTGTCGCGGTTGTAGGGCTCGCCGGTGTCCGGGTTCATGACGTCGCAGAACAGGAACATTGTCGTCGCCTGATAGAACGGGTCGATGTAGGCCGTCGTCAGGTCGGGCTTCAGCAGCATGTCCGACTCGTTGATGGCCTTCCAGCCCGCGATCGACGAGCCGTCGAACATGGTGCCTTCGTTCAGGAACTCTTCGTCGACCAGGTCGATGTCGAAGGTGACGTGCTGAAGCTTGCCACGGGTGTCGGTGAAACGGACATCGACGTATTTCACGTCCTTGTCCTTGATCTCCTTGAGGATCTTGTCGGCCGCGCTCATGTCTCGATGGTCCTGTTTCTTATGGGGAGGAAAGCTGTGTCGTCGGGTCCCAGAAACCCTTCGACGGGATGGAATCAAACGGCCTGGGCGCCGGTTTCTCCGGTTCGGATTCGGATGACGTCGGTGACTTCGGTGACGAAGATCTTCCCGTCGCCGATCTTGCCGGTGCGGGCCGCCGTCTGGATCGCCTCGACCACGGCCGGGTAGAGGTCGTCGGCGACCACCACCTCGATCTTGATCTTGGGCAGGAAGTCGATGACGTACTCAGCCCCGCGATAGAGCTCGGAATGTCCCTTCTGGCGGCCATATCCCTTGGCTTCCAGCACAGTCATACCTTGCACTCCGATGTCCTGGAGCGCCTCTTTCACATCGTCCAGCTTGAAGGGCTTGATGACGGCTTCGATCTTTTTCATCGCATTCCCGAGGCGGCTCTTGATTGGCCGGACGCTCGGGGACCAAAGGGACATCGCATTGCACAATAAGGCAAGCCCCATTTGTATTTTCAGTGACAGAGGACGGACCGATAGATGACGGAATCCAACACCCCGGCTCTCTGGCGCAATATTCTGCCGTGGCCCGGTCCGGATGCGCATAAACATCAACGGGGTCGGCTGGGCGTTGTGTCCGGCCCGGCCTTCAACACGGGGGCTGCAAGGCTGGCGGCGCGGGCGGGTCTGAGGGTCGGCGCGGGTCTGGTTCGCATCCTGTGTCCGCCCGGCGCGGCGCCGGTCATCGCCCCGACCGTGACGGCGATCATGATCGACGAATTCCTGTCGCCCGAGGCCCTGGGCCGGCTGGCGGATCCGCTGGACGCCGTGGTCATCGGCCCTGCCGCGGGGCTGGAGGAAGAAACCGGCTACAACCTGGCGGCGCTCGGCCGGACCGGGGCGGCCCTGGTGGTCGACGCCGACGCCCTGACCCTGTTCAAGGACCGGCCCAAGGCCCTGTTCGCCTGCCTCGACCGCGATGACGTCCTGACCCCGCACGAGGGGGAGTTCGACCGGGTGTTTCCGAATCTGCTCAAGCACGGGCGCGAGACCGCCGCCTGGGAGGCCGCCCGGGTCGCCGGCGCCGTGGTGGTGCTGAAGGGCCGGGAGACGATCATCGCCTCGCCCGACGGCCGGCTGAGGATCAACCCCAACGGCTCGCCCTGGCTGGCCACGGCGGGCAGCGGCGACGTGCTGGCGGGGATGATCGCGGGTCTGATCGCCCAGCGGATGGACAGTTTCGACGCGGCCTGCGCCGCCGTCTGGATGCACTGCGACGCGGCCGCCAGATTCGGCCCGGGCCTGATCGCCGAGGACCTGCCGGAACTGCTTCCGGCGGTGCTGCGGGACCTCCGCCCAGAGTGAACGGCGCTCTCCGGCATCGTCCACAGGAACAGGAACGGAACGGCAACAAACGTCTTGAGCCGATTCAGCCGCCTCCCTAGCCTGAGGGTCGAGAGGGAGCGCCCATGCACGACGTCAGGCACGACATCAGGACCGAACGATACAGCCGGCCCGGCCTGCGTGGCGCGACGCACTCTGCGAACGCGATTCACGTCACCGGCGCCCAGCTGGTCGTCGCCTGCGCGGGCGCGGAGTGCAGCCACGAGATTCTGGTCGATCCCCAGCCCCTGTTCGGCGCGCGCCGCTTCTGGCCCGTCAGCGGCCGCTCCGAGCGCTTCCGCTGCCGCTGCGGCTCGCGCGAGACCCGACTGACCTATACGGCGGGCGTGGTGGCCAACGATGACCCGCTCAACGAAGACGCCATCCGCCTCTGGGCCTAGGCTTCGGGGGCGTAGACGCGAGCGCGGCCGGCCTGTAGAGCGGCGCTCCTACCGTGCGGATGTGGCGAAACTGGTAGACGCACCAGATTTAGGTTCTGGCATCGCAAGATGTGGAGGTTCGAGTCCTCTCATCCGCACCATCTCATTTTAGGGCGCTAACGCCCGGCTTGCGGAGCCTCGCTGCTTGAGCGCGGGTTGGACGCGAACGCTCGCTAATTGCAATCGCATTGCCCAACAAAAAAGGCCCCGGATCGCTCCGGGGCCTTTCTGTCGTTTGAGCCTGATCAGGCCGTCGCGGGCGGCGGCGGGATGTCGGCGTCGTCCTCGTGGACCTCGACGAGACCGCGGCCGAGGTGGCTCTTGCGGACGCCGTACAGGAAGTAGATCACCAGGCCGATGCCGCCCCAGATCGGAAGCACCATCTTGGCGTCGTGCGGCAGGTTCCAGAACAGGAAGGCGCAGCCGACGGCCGAAAGCGGCGCGAAGAGCCAAAGCAGCGGCGTTCTGAACGGACGCGGACGGTTCGGATCCTTGTAGCGCAGCACCAGCACCGCGATCGACACCATGAAGAAGGCGAACAGGGTGCCCGAGTTCGAGATGTCAGCCAGCTGACCGACCGGGAACAGGGCCCCGCCGATGGCCACCGCGATGCCGGTGAAGGCGGTCACGACGTAAGGCGTCTTGAACTTCGGGTGCATCTTGGTCAGGCCGTCCGGCAGCAGGCCGTCGCGCGCCATCACGAAGAAGATGCGGGTCTGGCCGTAGATCATCATCAGGATGACCGAAGGCAGGGCCAGCAGGGCGGCGGTGCCGAGGGCGTTGCCGATCTGCGGATGGCCGATGACGCGCAGGACGTGGGCCAGGGCCTCGTTCGAGCAGACCAGGGCTTGGGCGTTGGCGGGCAGGGCGCAGGCGGCGACGAAGGCCGGCGAGCCCGGCTGGACCGCTTCACCGGCGGCGCCGATGACCGGCTGTGCGCCGATGGCGCCGGCCGCGCCCAGGGCGACCAGCAGATAGAAGACCGTACAGATGCCCAGCGAACCGATCAGGCCGATCGGAACGTTGCGCTGCGGGTTCTTGGTTTCTTCAGCGGCCGTGGAGACGGCGTCGAAGCCGACGTAGGCGAAGAAGATGGAGGCGGCGGCGCCGACGACGCCCATGCCCGAATAGGCGCCGAACATGCCGTTGGGCATGAAGGGCGACAGGTTGGCCGTCTTGATCACCGGCAGGGTGATGACGATGAAGACCGCCAGGGCGATGACCTTGATGGCCACCAGGATGGCATTGACGCGCGCCGATTCCGTCGTGCCGATGATCAGCAGGCCGGTGACCAGCAGGGCCACGACGATGGCCGGAATGTTGATGATGCCCGCCGAGAAGTCCGGCACCGGAATGAAGCCGTGCATGGCCCAGGTCGGTCCGGCGGATAGAAGGTCCGGGAAATCGAACCCTAGCCCGTGTTCTATCAACCCCAGCACATAGCCCGACCAGCCCACCGACACGGCCGAGGCCGCCACGGCGTATTCGAGGATCAGGGCCCAGCCGACGCACCAGGCCAGCAGTTCGCCCATGACGGCGTAGGTATAGGTGTAGGCGGAACCCGAAACCGGGGCCATGGCCGCCAGTTCGGAGTAGCAGAGCGCGGCGACCGCGCAGACCGCGCCGGCGATCACGAAGCTGAGCATCATGCCCGGACCGGCCTTTTGCGAGGCGGCGGCGGTCAGAACGAAAATCCCGGTGCCGATGATGGCCCCGATCCCCAGAAGGGTCAGTTGGATTGGACCTAGCGACCGATGAAGAGACTTCTTCTCGGCCGTGGCTAGAATCGCGTCTAGCGATTTAACGCGCCACATGGATTACCCCTCGACTTGTTGCCCCCGGCTCCTGCCGGTTTGGGGCGGACGCTAGCCACGGAAATCCCGGTACGCAACGTGGTATCAGTCTGGTGAACCCGCGACGACGCTTTCGTGACCGGCTGCGTTGCCGGTAAAGCGCGACTTTTCTTCTTGGGCCTACCGCGCTTTGCGCTACTTGAGCCCGAAATGCTCCCGATTCATGCCGTTCTCGACGACCTGAAGGCCGCGCTCGCCGCGTCGGACGCGGTCGTGCTGGCCGCGCCGCCGGGGGCGGGCAAGACGACGGTCGTGCCGCTGGCCCTGCTGGATCAGGACTGGCTGGGCGACGGCAAGGTGCTGGTGCTGGAGCCCCGGCGTCTGGCCGCGCGCGCCGCGGCCGAGCGGATGGCCGCGACCCTGGGAGAATCCGCAGGCGACACCGTAGGTTACCGCACCCGGCTGCAGAGCCGGATCGGGCCGAAGACCCGGATCGAGGTGATCACCGAGGGCGTCTTCACCCGCATGATCCTCGACGATCCCGGCCTCGACGGCGTCGGCGCGGTCCTGTTCGACGAATTCCACGAGCGCAGCCTCGACGCCGACCTCGGTCTGGCCCTGACACGCGAGAGCCAGTCCCTGCTGCGGCCCGACCTGAAGCTGCTGGTCATGTCGGCGACTCTGGATATCGCCGGGGTGTCCGGCCTCTTGAACGGCGCACCTGTGGTGGAGGCGCAGGGGCGGATGTTCCCGGTCGAGACCCGCTATCTGGGCCGCAACGCGGCCGAACGGTTCGAGGACGCCATGGCCCGCGCCTGCCGTCAGGCCCTGACGGAAGAGACGGGATCGATCCTCGCCTTCCTGCCGGGACAGGGAGAGATCCACCGCACGCTTCAGAAGCTGAAGGAACAGGTCCGCGACCCGGCGGTCGATGTGGTCGCCCTGTACGGCGCGCTGGACAAGGCCGAGCAGGACCGGGCGCTGGACCCTTCGCCGCCCGGACGGCGCAAGATCGTGCTTGCCACCTCGGTCGCCGAGACCAGTTTGACCATCGAGGGGGTGCGGGTCGTCATCGACGGCGGCCTGTCCCGCGTCCCGCGTTTCGAACCCTCCAGCGGCCTGACCCGTCTGGTCACCGTCCGCGTCAGCCGATCCTCGGCCGAACAGCGTCGGGGGCGGGCGGGGCGGGTCGAGCCCGGCGTCTGCTACCGGCTGTGGGACGAGGAACAGACGCGCGGTCTGGTGCAGCACCAGAGGCCGGAAATCCTCGAGGCCGACCTGACCGCCTTCGCGCTCGACCTGGCCCGATGGGGCGCGCGCTCGGCCGAAGGGCTGGTCCTGCTGGATCCGCCGCCCGCCGGCGCCTTCGCCGAGGCGCGGAACGTCCTGACCCGTCTGGGCGCGCTCGATGCGTCCGGCGCCCTGACCGGGCACGGCCAGAGGCTGATCGGCATTCCCCTGACGCCGCGTCTCGGCCATCTGGCCGCCGTCGCCGCCGATGCGGGCGAGGCCATGCTGGGCGCGCGGATGGCGACGGTGCTGTCGGAACCGGGCCTCGGCGGCAACGATGTCGACATTCGTGAGCGGCTGCGCGGGCTGGAGCGCGACCGCTCCCCCCGCGCCCGCGACGCCATGAAACTGGCCGAGCGCTGGAGCCGGGCCGCGTCAAAGGGCGCAGGCAGGGGAGGCGACGCGGACGTCGGGACCCTGCTGGCCGCCGCCTTCCCCGAACGGATTGCGAAGGCCCGGGGCAAGCCGGGCGAGGTGCTGCTGGCCTCCGGACGCGGCGCCTTCCTCGACTCGACCGACCCTCTGGCCCGCGAGCCGTGGCTGGCGGTCGCTGAGGTTGGTGGCGGAGACGCCCGCGACCGCATCCGTCTGGCCGCGCCCGTGGATCCGGCGGCGCTGGAGGCTCAGGTCACGGTCGAGGACCGGCTGACGCGCGAGCCCTCGGGCCGGATGGTCATGCGCCGCATCCGGCGTCTGGGCGCCATCGTCGTCGATGAGAAGATCACCGGCGCCCCCGACCGCGCCGCCATCACCGCCGCCCTGAAGGCCGAGGTCGAGCGCGACGGCCTGCGCGATCTGAAATGGGGCGAACGCGCCTCGGACCTCCGCGCCCGTCTGGGCTGGCTCGGCGCACTGGAAGAGGGCTGGCCCGACATGACCGAGGCCGGGCTTCTGGCCGAACGCGAGACCTGGCTCTGGCCCCTGCTGGACGGCGTCCAGTCACTGGAGGCCATTTCCGACGGCGCTCTGGAGCAGGGCCTGCGGACCCTGATCCCCTGGGACCGGCAGCGCGCGCTGGACGAACTGGCTCCCGCGCGTCTGGTCACGCCCCTTGGCTCGGCCGCCATCGACTATGCCGCCGAGGGCGGGCCCCGCGTCGACATCCGGGTGCAGGAACTGTTCGGGCTGAAGACCCATCCGACCGTCGGCGGCAAGGCGGGCGTCGCCCTGACCCTGGCCCTGCTGTCGCCCGCGCGCCGTCCCGTCCAGATGACGAAAGACCTGCCCGGCTTCTGGTCCGGCAGCTGGGCCGCCGTGCGCGCCGAGATGCGCGGCCGCTACCCGCGCCACCCCTGGCCCGAAGATCCCGCCAATGCCGATCCGACCAACCGGGTGAAGCCGCGCGGGACGTGAGGATCGAAAAGCGCCGTCACCGTTCGTGACGCCCGACTGCCCCGCAGGCGGTTGTGCATCGCAGCGAGGAAGCTCAAACCGGGTCGCATGAGCACATTGCGCCGCCTGATCGACCCCTATCTGCTGATGCTGATCGCGACGGTGGCCATCGCCGCTGTCCTGCCGGCGAGGGGAGAGTGGGCGGTCGTGGCGGAGTGGGTGACCACGGCGGCCGTGGCCCTGCTGTTCTTCCTGTACGGGGCACGGCTGTCGCCGGCGGCGATCTGGGCCGGGCTTTCGCACTGGCGGCTGCAGTCAATGGTGTTCGCCGCGACCTTCGTCCTGTTCCCGCTGATCGGTCTGGCGGTCAACGCCCTCTTCGGCCGCTGGCTGGCGCCCGAGATCGCGGTGGGGCTGCTGTATCTCAGCCTGCTGCCCTCGACGGTGCAGTCGTCGATCGCCTTCACCTCCATCGCCCGCGGCAATGTCCCCGCGGCCCTGTGCAGCGCCTCCCTGTCCAACCTGTTGGGCGTGGTCATCACACCCATTCTGGTGACCGTCCTGCTGCCGCAGGCCAGCGGCGGCATCTCGCTGAAGGCAGTCGAGGACATCGCCCTGCAGATCCTGTTGCCCTTCGTCCTGGGTCAGGCGGCGCGTCCGTTGATCGGCGGCCTGCTGGCCCGGCATGCGAAGCTGACGAGTTATGTGGATCGCGGCTCGATCCTGCTGGTCGTCTATGCGGCCTTCAGCGCCGGCATGGTCGCGGGCATCTGGAGCAAGCTCAACGTCCTCGATCTGGGTCTGGTCTTCCTGCTGAACATTCTGGTGCTCGGCGCCGTCATGGTGACCCTGACCATCGCCAGCCGGCGGCTGGGCTTTTCCAAGGAGGACGAGATCGCCATCGTCTTCTGCGGCTCCAAGAAGGGGATGGTCTCGGGCATTCCCATGGCGGCCATCCTGTTCGCCGGTCAGGCGGTCAGTCTGATCGTCCTGCCGCTGATGCTGTTCCATCAGATCCAGCTGTTCGTCTGTGCGGTTCTGGCCCGCCGCTATGCCGAACGACCGGAAGGCGACCCCGCGCCGGAGGCGGCAACGGCAGAGCTTCGCGCTTGACCTGACCGGCGCCCCCGCGCATCCCATGGTCGAAAGAAGACCTGAGGACGCGCCCGTGACCGACACCAACCTGCTGTTTGCGCCCAGCCCGGCGTCGACCCGCCGCGTGCTGTTCGCCAGCCTGATCGGCACGACGATCGAGTTCTTCGACTTCTACATCTATGCGACGGCGGCAGTGCTGGTGTTCCCGGCCCTGTTCTTCCCGGGCACGGATCCGGCGGCGGCGCAACTGAGCTCCTTCGTGACCTTCGCCATCGCCTTCTTCGCCCGGCCGGTCGGCGCCGTGGTCTTCGGCCATTTCGGCGACCGGATCGGACGCAAGGCCACGCTGGTGGCGGCCCTGATGACCATGGGCCTGTCGACCATCGCCATTGGCCTGTTGCCGACCCACGCCCAGGTCGGGGTGATCGCGCCCCTGCTGCTGGCGATCTGCCGCTTCGGTCAGGGCTTCGGCCTGGGCGGGGAGTGGGGCGGCGCCGTGCTGCTGGCGACCGAGAACGCGCCGCCGGGACGCAAGGCCTGGTTCGGCATGTTCCCGCAACTCGGGGCGCCGATCGGCTTCATCCTGTCGACCGGAGCCTTCATCCTGCTGACGACCTTCATGGCCGAGACGGACTTCCTGAGCTGGGGCTGGCGGATTCCGTTCGTGGCCAGTTCGATCCTTGTCTTCGTCGGCCTGTGGGTGCGGCTCAGAATCCATGAGACCCCCGAGTTCCAGAAGGTGGTGGCCAAGGCCGAGCGGGTGCGCGCCCCGGTCCTGACCCTCTTCGCCCGCTACAAGGGCGCACTGGCCCTGGGCGCCCTCGGCGGGACGACGACCTTTGTGGTCTTCTATCTGCTGACGGTCTGGGGCCTGTCCTGGGCCACGCGGGAGCTGGGCCTGGCCCGCGCCGACGTGCTGCCGCTGCAGCTGGTCGGGGTGATGTTCTTCGGCGCCTTCATCCCCGTCGCGGCCCTGGCGGCGGACAAGTGGGGGCAACTGCGCATCCTGATGCTGGCCTCGATCGGGATCGGCCTGTTCGGCTTCCTGATCGGGCCGCTGTTTAACGCCGGGCTCCCGGGACTGCTGATCTATTTCGCGCTCGGCTTCGCTCTGATGGGCTGCACCTACGGACCGTTGAGCGCGGCCATGGCGCGGCCCTTCCCGGCGGCCGTGCGCTATACGGGCGCCTCGATGGCCTTCAACGTCGCGGGCATTCTCGGGGCATCGCTTGCGCCCTATGTCGCGACACAACTGGGCAAGACCTTCGGTCTGGGCGCTGTCGGCCTCTATCTGACCGGTGCGGCCCTTCTGACCACCCTGGCCCTATGGGCCATGACGCGGCTGAAGAACGAGGAAGGCGAGGGGGCGGCCTGATCGGCCTCAGACGCTGTCGGTCACCGCATAGACCATGATGCCCGTGGCGATGGCCAGGTTCAGGCTGTCGGCCCGGCCGCGCATCGGGATCTTGACGTTGACGTCGCAGGCGGCGGCAAGAGCATCCGTCAGGCCCGCCTGTTCATTGCCCATCAGGATCAGGGACGGTTTGGCGAAGTCGGCGTCGCGATAGCCGTGGGTGGCGTCCAGACGGGTCCCAACGACGCTGCCGGGCCAGGTCTCGCGCCAGGCCAGGAATTCGGCAGGCGTGGCCTTGGAGATGCTGACGGCGAAGACCGAGCCCATGGTGGCGCGCACCGCCTCGACCGAGAAAGGATCGACGCAGTCGCCGATCAGGATAACGCCGCCGCAACCGGCGGCATCGGCCGTTCGGATGATGGTGCCGAGGTTGCCCGGGTCGCGCACCTGCTCCAGCGCCACCCAGCAGGGCGCGCTCCCGGGCTTCAGCGCCGACAGGGGCGTATAGGCCTGTTCGAACACGGCCAGCACCGTCTGGGGGTTCTCGCGCCGGCTGATCTTCTCGAGGATGGGGTGGGTGACGGTGACGACCTCGCCGCCGGCCTTCAGCGTTTCGGCCTTCGCCCGGTCCAGCAACGGATGCGGCCGCGCCTCCATCCCGACCAGCAGCAGCTTCGGCGTGCGGCCCTGATCCAGCGCCTCGCCGATGAATTTCAGCCCCTCGGCCAGGAAACGGCCCGTGCTCTCGCGCTCCTTGCGCATGTTCAGGGCGCGGACAGCCTTGACCGTGTCATTGGTCAGGGAGGTGATCAGACGTTCGTCGCTCATGCCGACCACCTGGCGAAGAAGCTGAGGCCTATGGCGCGGGCGTCGGGACCATCTTCTGACAGGGCCAGTTCGCCCCAGTCGATGCGACCGCCGCGATCATGGGTGGCCTCGGCTATCAGATGGGCCAGCGACAGGCCCGAGACACGCGCCGCATAGGCGTTGAGCAGCAGGAAAGAGGCGTCGTCGGCCAACAGGGCGGCGCAGTCCTTGAGCAGGGCCGGCATGTCCTCGAACAGCCGCCAGACTTCGCCCGTCGGGCCCCGTCCATATTTGGGCGGGTCGAGGATGATACCCTGATACTTCGCCCCGCGCCGGACTTCGCGCGCGACGTATTTGCGGGCGTCCTCGACGATCCAGCGGATCGGCTTGTCGGACATGCCCGACAGTTCGGCGTTCTCGCGGGCGTAGGCGACGGACTTCTTGGAGGCGTCGACGTGGGTCACCTCGGCGCCGGCCGCCGCGGCGGCAAGAGAGGCGACGCCGGTGTAGCCGAACAGATTGAGCACCTTGGGCCGTTGGAGCGTGCGGATGCGCGCATCCATCCATTCCCAGTTGGCGGCCTGTTCGGGGAAGAAGGCCAGGTGGCGGAAGGGGGTGAAGCGGCCGACGAAGCGCACGTCGCGCCAGGCCAGCGGGAAGGCGTCGATCGGACCGTGCCTGTCGAAGCGCCAGCGGCCGGAGTCTTCTTCCTCCTGCTGCGGATCGAACAGGGCGTTGGCGGCCTCGAAGGCGGCGGGATCGCGCGGCGACCAGAAGCACTGGGGCTCGGGCCGGACGACCGTATGACGCCCGTAGCGCTCCAGCTTCTTGCCGTCACCGCTGTCCAGCAGGGCGTAGTCGGACCAGCCGGTCGTCAGCAGGGTTTCGGGAGTCTTGGAAAGAACGGGAGCCATCGGGCGCTGCTTAGAGTGTCAGGCGGCTTGTCGTCCAGCTTCGACCGCGACGAGCGCCTCTTCCAGCTCAGGCTCGGCGTCGCGGAAATGGGTGGTCTTGTCCCAGGCGAAGGGCTCGCGGACCAGCCTCCAGACGGCGTGGAAGAAGGCCAGGCTGAGCAGGGACCAGTAGGCGGGTGCGGCCATCATGTCGGTGGCCGAATAGGGCACATGGGCGCGCATCGCCCCGATCTTGCCCTGCAGCCAGGCCCCCGCCGCGCCCAGCACAAGGACGCACAGGCCGAAGACAGGCGTATGGGGCGACAGTCCGGCGGTCGCGGCGACCAGCACCGCCGTCAGCACCCAAGCCATGCTCGCCGCATGGATCGCCGCCGAAGCCAGGCCGACGCCGAGCGTCAGGATCAGGGCCGCCGCACCCCTGAGCCCCAGCCGGCCCGGACCGCGCGTATGAACGCCCCAGGTCTGCATATAGCCCTTCAGCCAGCGGGTGCGTTGCGGCAGCCACAGCTCCAGCCCACCCGGCGGCGTCTCCCACGTGGGTCGCGACAGGACGCCGAGCCGCCAGCCGCCTCGCCACAGCCGAAAGCCCAGATCGGCGTCTTCGGTGACGTTCCAGGCGTCCCAGCCGCCCACGGCCTTCAGGACATCGGCGCGGAAGTGATTGCTGGTGCCGCCCAGGGGGAAGGGCAGACCCAACCGGGCGAGAGCGGGCAGGGCGACCTCGAACAGGCCCGCGTATTCGACCGCGAATTGCCGGTCCAGAAAGGGCGCGGCGTGACCGTCTCGCCCGTTCCGTCGAATGCGTAGCGGCGCCTGCAGGCAGGCAAGGCGGCCTGTTCCATCGGCAGTGAAGCGGCTCGCGGCCTCGCGCAGCTGAAAGGGATCGGGATCGTCCTCGGCGTCATAGATGGTCACCAGATCGCCCCGGGCCTCGGCGAGGCCGAAATTCAGGGCGCGAGGCTTGGTCTGGGGTGCGCCGGGCGGCACGATCACGACCCGCATCCAGTGCGGACGGGCGGCCCGTCTCGCCGCCGCGATGGTCGCCGTGTCATGGGCCTCCAACAGCAGCAGGGCCTCCAGCCTGTCGGCCGGGTAGTCGATCTCCGCCAGCCGCGCGATCAGCTGGCCGACGACCTCCGCCTCATCGTGGAGGGCCGCAAGGATCGTGTAGCGCGGCCAGCCGCCTTTCGGCCGCGCCATTTCCGAGGGCGGTACGGGAACGACGTCGCCGCTGATCAGGATGGTCGCTATCCGCCAGACCGCCAGGGCCACGAAGCCCGTCTGGACGCCGAGGATCAGCCAGCGTGTCGCGGCGTCCTTCCAGACGACCAGGGCGCCAAGCGCAACAACCAGAAGAAGAGTCAGCGACAAGGCCTGAAAGACGCTGACACCTCTCCGTTCCGCGCTCTCGCACGGGGAACAGCCCCCTACGGCCCGTTCTGGTCCGCCCCCCGCCATTCGAAATGGTTAACTTGGGGTTGCGTCCGAATCAACCCACACTGAGAGGTGATTGCCGCCCGCTGGCGAATGGGGCTATTCAATCCGCCCGTTCGTGGAGTTTCGTCCTTGTCCGACGCGCCGACCGCCAGCATTGCCTCTTCGGAAGCCACCGGCCGCTCGGCCCGAAAGCCCAAGGGCGAGGGGCACGTCCGCCGCGCCGAGATCCTGGCCGCCGCCGAACGCATCTTCGTCGAGCACGGCTATGAGGGCGCGACGATCCGCAAGATCGCCGACGAGGTCGGCCTGTCCTCCACGGCCCTCTACATGCATTTCGCCGAGAAGGGCGAGATCCTGCATGAGATCTGCCGCGAGGCCTTCGAGAAGCTGATCTGCGAGAACCGCGCCATCACCGCGGTCGACGAGCCCGCCGAGATCAAGCTGCGGCACATGCTCGAGGCCTATGTGCGCTTCGGCTTCACCAACCCGAACGCCTATCGGCTGGTCTATCTGACCCGGCCGGTCGAGGCCCGGCACGGGGCTCAGACGGCGGCCCAGCAGATGGGCGCTGAACTGTTCCGCACCTTCGAGGATCTGCTGGCCCAGCTGATCGCCGCGGACCGGCTGCGCGTCGACAACGCCAAACTGGCCGGTCAGGTCTTCTGGGCCGGGGCGCACGGCGTCGTGTCTCTGGTGATCACCAAACCCTATTTCGGGTGGGTCGAACGCGACCTGCTGACCCGGACCATGATCGACGCCCTGCTGGCGGGCCTCATCAAGGACTGACCCGCCGCAAGGTCGGGCCTACGGCTGATAGGGCGTCGCCGTATAGGCCTGAGGTCCCGGGACCACGCCGCGCGAGATGTCGGACGAAGTCGTCAGCGGCGCCGAGCCGCCGTTCAGGCGGGCCTTGTAGACCGCCATATTCTCCATCACCCGCATCATATAGTTGCGCGTCTCGGTGAAGGGCGCGCACTCGATGTAGTCAATGGCGGCTTCCGTGCTCGTGCGCGGGTCGCCGCAGCGCGCCACCCACTGCGGCGGACGGGCCGGACCGGCGTTGTAGCCGACCGTCGTCATCAGCATCGAGCCGCCGTAGTTGTTCATGAGCTCGGCCAGGTGATAGCTGCCCAGGCTCATATTGTAGTCCGGGTCCCACAGACGCTCGGCCGAATAGCTCATGCCCAGACGCCGGGCGACCCCCGAGGCGGTCGAGGGCAGGAACTGCATCATGCCGCGCGCGTCGGCGCCGGAGCGGGCGCGCGGGTCGAAGCTGGATTCCTGACGGGTGATGGCCAGGGTGAACTCCAGCGGCGCGGCGCCCGGCACCTGCGGGGGGATGCGGATCGGATACATGCGCTCGGGCATCAGGATGCCGCGCTGGCTGGCCGCGCGACCGACCATCATCGCGCCGAAGCCGTCGCCATAGGCGCGCGACAGGTCCATCAACTGGGCCAGATCGGTCGCGCCGGGGACGGTGTCGTCGAGGTGGTAGGCGAAGACCCGGAACAGGCTCATCTCGCCCGTCTCGCCGAGGATGCGCATGGCGCGGACCACCTCATTGCCCTCGAACCGCGCCACATCAGCGGAGGAGACGGCGGGGTCGGCAGGCAGGGACAGGGTCTGATAGCCGGCCTTCTCGGCAGCCAGCTGGCCGTAGAAGGTCTGGATATGGGTGGCGCCGGCCCGGTACCACTGCTGGGCGCCGTTGCGGTCGCCCTGGGCCTCGGCCGCACGGCCCAGCCAGTAGAGGGCGCGCCCCTGTGTGATCGGGGTCGAGGAGACGGTGCGCAGGGTCTCGAAATGCCGCGCGGCGCGGGCCGGATCGTTCAGCTTGGTCAGGGCGACCCAGCCGGCGAAGAACTCGGCGTCCACCTTGCGGTCGCCCCCGGCGAAGCCGTGGCCGGCCATGGCGTCATAGGCGGCCTGCCAGTTCCGGTCCTGCAGGGCGTCGAGGTAGTAGTTGCGACGCTCGCTCCACAGGGTCGACTGGCCATCCGAATGCAGCGGGGCGGCCGGCAGGTAGCGCAGCAGCTCGTAGCCTTCGCGCTCGCGGTTGGCGCCGCGCAGGATACGCACCCGCTCCAGCACCACATTGGGATCCAGCGCCTGGCTGGTGCTCAGCGAGGCGACGATGGCGTCAGGGCTGTAGGCGGTGCGCAGGGCGATGACGGCGTTGGCGATGGTCGCGCGCTCGGGCGAGACCAGATTGAGCATCGACCGCGTCGCCGGGCCGTGCGGACCCGACAGCAACATGTTCAGCCGCGCCTCGTGGTCGGCCGGGCTCAGCCAGTTGCTCCACTGGCCCAGGATGCGGCTCTGGTTGGCGTCGTCGAACGACTGGGTCCGCCACCAGTCGGTGATCAGCCGGCGCGCGTCATCGGTGCGGCCGGTCTGCTGCAGCGCCCAGGTCAGGGCGATGGCGCCCTGAACCGTGGTCGGCTTGCTGTCGCTGAAGAAGGCGAGGACATCGTTGGGCTGCAGGCCGGCGCGATCGAGGGCGATCTCTCCGGCGGCGCGGCGTCCCTCGGCCCGCGGCCAGCCGGCCAGAACCCGCTGGTCGCGCGCCAGCTCGTCAAAGGCCAGCTGGGGCGCCGAGGTGTCGACGAGCGCCCATTCGACCAGCTTGCGCGCGGTCTGGTCATTGATCCGCGCGATGGCGTCCTGGGTGGCGATAACGTTGCGGGCGCGGGCCGCGGTCAGGCCTTCCCTGAAGGCGGCGGCGTCCGAGGCGCTCAGCACACGCGGCTGGTTAGTCGGGTTCGGCGTCCCCACGACCTCGCTATAGGGCTGGGGGCCGGTGTTCAGTTCAGAGGTCGTCTGAGGCAATGCGGAAGGGAGCGGCGCGAGGATCGCAAGGGCCGCCGCCAGGCTGGTCGCTATCATCGTTCGAACAAACCCCATTCAACCCGGTTGCAGCGGCCAAGCCGGCAACCTACCCTCTACCGCTCGATCCGGGCGCGCGTCGCCCCTTTCCCACGCAGGTAGAGTAGTTCCTATGACCGCCCCCTTGTTCAAGGGCGTGATCACCGCCCTGATCACACCACTTCGTGACGGAAACGTGGACGAAGCCGCATTGGAACAGCTCGTCGAGCGTCAGGTCGCTGCTGGCGTGCACGGGGTTGTCGCCGTGGGCACGACAGGCGAGGGCGGGGGCCTGACCATCGAGGAACACAAGCGCGTGACCGCCCTGTGCGTTCGTGTCGCGGCGGGCCGGATCAAGGTCATTGCGGGCGCCGGATCGCCCGCTACCTACGAATCAATCGACCTGGCCGCCCACGGCAAGGCCTGCGGCTGCGACGGCTCACTCGTCGTCACGCCCTACTACAACCGCCCGTCCCAGGCCGGTCTGGTCGCGCACTTCGAGGCGGTCGCCGAGGCGGTCCAGCTCCCGCAGATCATCTACAATGTCCCGGGCCGCACCGGCGTCGACCTGTCGAACGAGAGCGTCGCGCGCCTCGCCCGGCACCCGAACATCGTCGCCATCAAGGACGCCACCGGCGACATGAGCCGCGCCAGCTGGATGCACGCCAACATCGTGTCGCAGGACGCGCAGTTCGACCTGATCTCGGGCGATGACCCCAGCTTCCTCGGCTATATGGCCCACGGCGGCGTCGGCCTGATCTCGGTGACCGCCAATGTCGCGCCCGAGGGCATGGTCGCCCTCTACAACGCGGTCACGGCCGGCGATTTCGCCACCGCCCGCGTCTGGCAGGACCGGCTGATCGGCCTGCACAAGGCCCTGTTCCTGGACGCCTCGCCGGCTCCGGCCAAGTATGCGCTGGCGAAGCTGGGCCTGTGTTCGGAAGAGATGCGCCTGCCGCTGGTCCCGACCAGTGACGCGGTCAAGCCGGCCATCGATGCGGCCCTTGAGACCGCCGGGGTGACCGACTGATGGCTCCCACCACCAAGGAGAAGGCGGCGGCCGCCAAGACCGCTCCCATCACCAAGGCCAAGGTGATCGCCGAGAACCGGCGCGCGAAGTTCGATTACTTCCTCGAGGACAATGTCGAGGCCGGGATCATGCTGCTGGGCACCGAGATCAAGGCCCTGCGCATGGGCCGGGCCAATATCGCCGAGAGCTATGCGGCGGTGGAGGGGCGCGAGATCGTCCTGATCAACGCCGACATCCCGCCCTATGCCCAGGCTAACCGCTTCAACCACGAGCCGCGCCGGCCGCGGAAGCTGCTGCTGCACCGCAAGCAGATCGACCGGCTGATCGGCGCTGTCCAGAAGGACGGCCAGACCATCATTCCGATCCGGCTCTATCTGAACGACGACGGCAAGGCCAAGCTCGAGATCGCCCTCGCCAAGGGCAAGAAGCTGCACGACAAGCGCGAGACCTCCGCCGAGCGCGACTGGCAGCGCGACAAGGCCCGGCTGCTGCGCGACAAGGGCTAGGTCAGGCGAGGCCGAGTTGGGGAAAGGCGGCCGCGACCGCCCCCATGGCCGCTACTTCTTGCCCGGGATCTGGGTGAAGGGCGACGTGCCCACGACGACGGCAGGCTTGGCCTTCTCCGCCTTGGGCTTGCGGACTTCCTTGTTGCTGCGCACCTGACCCTTGGCCATGACCGCTCTCCGAAACGCCTGCCGCCGGGAAGGCGGGTCGGGGCGTCTGGGCCCTGTCCTACGCGTCGCCCCCTGTTCTGTCCCGACTTATCGAACGGCTGTTGACGAGAACACAAACAGAACATAGAACATACCCGGAACACACAGTCTGGGGATAAGCCTATGTCGCGGTTGGTCAGGGATATGCTGTCGCTTGCATCGTGCGGCGGCTTTGTCTGGATGGTCTGGCAGGCGGCCCTGCTGGCGACATGAGTCGTTTCCGGCCTGCCGCAGAGGATCAGGCCATCACCGAAGCTGTCTCCACCACGGGTTTCGTCCATCTGAGGGTCCGCTCGGCCTATTCGCTGCTGGAAGGCGCGATCAAGGCGGGCAAGATCCCGAAGCTGGCGGCGGATACGGGGATGCCGGCGGTTGGGGTGGCGGACCGCGCCAACCTGTTCGGCGCGCTGGAGTTCTCGGAAGCGGCCAAGGGCGCCGGGGTTCAGCCCCTGATCGCCTGCGCCCTGCCGGTGACCGGCATCGGCGGCCGGGCGGGCGAGCGCTGGGCCAAGGTCCCGACCGTGGTCCTGATCTGTCAGGACACGACCGGCTGGGGCAATCTCGCGGCCTTGTCCTCCTCGGCCTATCTCGACGCCGGCGACAACGAGCCGGGCGTGCCGTGGGAGAAGATCGTCGCCCATTCGGAAGGGCTGATCCTGCTGTCGGGCGGCCCCGACGGCCCCGTCGATCCTCTCTACGTCCAGAACAAGACCGCCGAGGGTGATGCGGCGCTTGCCGAGATGGCCCGGGTCTTCGGCGACCGCTTCTATGTCGAGCTGCAGCGCCACGGCCTGCCGCACGAGGGGCAGGGCGAACAGGGCCTGGTCCAGTGGGCCTATGCCAACGACGTCCCTCTCGTGGCCACCAACGACGTCTATTACGCCAAACAGGCCCAGGCCAAGTCGCACGACGCCCTGCTGTGCATCGCCGACGGCGCCTTCACCGGTCAGGAGGATCGGCGCCGGATCACCGACCAGCACTGGTTCAAGTCGGCCGAGGCCATGCGCGAGCTGTTCGCCGACCTGCCCGAGGCCTGCGACAACACCATCGACATCGCCCGTCGCTGCGCCTTCCTGGTCAAGACCCACGCGCCGATCCTGCCGCGCTTCGACACCGGCGCTGGCCGCTCCGAGGCCGACGAACTGGCCCACCAGGCGCGCGAGGGCCTCAAGGTCCGGCTGACCGAGGTCACGGCCGCGGTCCCTGAAGAAGAGTACTGGACCCGCCTCGAATGGGAGGTCGGGATCATCCAGCAGATGGGCTTCCCGGGCTACTTCCTGATCGTCTCGGACTTCATCAAATGGGCCAAGGACCACTCGATCCCGGTCGGCCCGGGGCGGGGCTCCGGGGCCGGGTCGCTGGTCGCCTGGGCCCTGACCATCACCGACCTCGACCCCCTGCGGTTCGGCCTGCTGTTCGAGCGCTTCCTGAACCCCGAACGGGTCTCCATGCCCGACTTCGACATCGACTTCTGTCAGGAGCGGCGAGAGGAGGTCATCGACTACGTCCAGGCCCATTACGGCAAGGACCGGGTCGCCCAGATCATCACCTTCGGCACCCTGCAGGCGCGGGCCGTGCTGCGCGACGTCGGCCGGGTGCTGCAGATGCCGCTGGGCCAGGTCGACCGCCTCTGCAAGATGGTGCCCAACAACCCGGCCAATCCGGTGACCCTGGCCCAGGCCATCGATCTGGAGCCGCGTCTGAAGGAGGCGCGCGACGCCGAGCCGGCGGTGAGGAACCTGCTGGAGACGGCGCTGGAGCTCGAGGGCCTCTATCGCAACGCCTCGACCCACGCCGCCGGCATCGTCATCGGCGACCGGCCGCTTGTCGAGCTGGTGCCCCTCTATCAGGACCCGCGTTCGACCATCCCGGCCAGCCAGTTCAACATGAAGTGGGTCGAGCCGGCGGGTCTGGTCAAGTTCGACTTCCTCGGCCTGAAGACCCTGACGACGCTCGACCGGGCCCATGGCTATCTGTCGCGGCGCGGCGCGGCGCCGGTCTGGAACCAGCTGCCGCTGGACGACAAGACCACCTATGAGCTGATGGCCTCGGGCCAGACCGTCGGGGTGTTCCAGCTCGAATCCCAGGGCATGCGCGACACCCTGCGCAAGATGCGCTGCGGCTCCATCGAGGAGATCACGGCGCTGATCTCCCTCTATCGGCCGGGCCCGATGGAGATGATCGACACCTACATCGACCGCAAGTTCGGCCGGGCCGAGGTCGACTATCTGCACCCCTCCCTCAAGGAGGTCCTGACCGAGACCTACGGCGTCATCATCTACCAGGAGCAGGTGATGAAGATCGCCCAGATCCTGGCGGGCTACTCCCTCGGCGAGGCCGACCTTCTGCGCCGCGCCATGGGCAAGAAGAAGAAGGAGGAGATGGACTTCCAGAAGGCGCGCTTCATCAAGGGCGCGTCCGAGAAGTCCGTGCCGGAGCAGCAGTCGGACTCGATCTTCGAGCTGGTGGCCAAGTTCGCGGGCTATGGCTTCAACAAGTCCCACGCCGCCGCCTACGCCCTTATCAGCTATCAGACGGGTTGGCTGAAGGCGAACGCCCCGGTCGAGTTCTTCGCCGCCTCCATGTCGCTCGATCTGTCGAACACCGACAAGCTGGCGGTCTTCTACCAGGACGCGCGCAAGTTCGAGGTGCCGGTGCTGGCGCCGGATGTGAACCGCTCCTCGGCCGACTTCGACGTGGCGTGGGAGGACGGCAAGGGGTCGGTCCTCTATGCCCTGGGCGCGATCCGCAACGTGGGTCTGGAGGCGATGAAGCATCTGGTCGAGGTGCGCGAGACCGGCGGCCGCTTCACCGACATCTTCGACTTCCTCGAGCGGGTCGATCCGCGCGCGGTCAACAAGCGGGCGCTGGAAGGTCTGGCCAAGGCCGGCGCCTTCGACACCATCCATCCGAACCGGCGTCAGCTGTTCGAACAGGCCGACGTTCTGATGGCCTATTGCCAGAGCGTCGCCGCCGACCGGACCTCGTCGCAGGTCAGCCTGTTCGGGGCCGATCAGGCCGCCGCCGCCCGCCCGCGCCTCAGGAGCGTCGAGCCGTGGATCGGGCCGGAGCAGCTGGATCACGAGCTGTCGGCCGTCGGCTTCTACCTGTCCGGCCACCCGCTGGAGGACATGATCCCGGCCCTGAAGCGCAAGCGCGTCACCTTCGTCGCCGAGGCCACGGCGCTGGCCGAGAGCGGCCATGAGGCCTTCATGATGGCCGGGGTCGTGCGCCGCCGTCAGGAACGGGCCAGCGCCCGGACGGGTGAGAAGTTCGCCTTCGTCAACTTCTCGGACCCGACCGGCGAGTTCGAATGCCTGTTCCCGCCCGAGCAACTGCGCAAGTGCCGCGAGGTGCTGGAGGTCGGGGCCTCGGTGCTGGTGCGGATCCGGGCCAAGTCCTCGGACGGGGAGGTGCGCTTCTTCGGCGACGACGCCTCGCGACTGGACACCCTGATCGACGAGTCGACCGCGGGGATGCGGGTCCATGTCTCGGCGCGGGGCACGGACGCCGAGGCGATCCGCGCGCGGCTGGAGCGGTCGCAGCAGGCCTCCAAGGGCGCCAAGGGCGGGGAGATCACCCTGGTCGCCTCGCTGGACGGCCGCCGCGAGGTCGAGCTGAGGCTGCCGGGCCGCTACCGTATGGACGCCGCCCTGCGCGGGGCGCTCAAGTCGGCGCCGGGCGTGTTGATGCTGGAGGACGCGTGATGCTCGGGCCGGTTGTCGCCGCCGCGCTGATGCTGGCGCCGTATGCCGGAGCCGCCGCGCCCGCGACCGAACCCCCGACTGGAGCCGTCATGACCGAAGCCCCTCAAGCGCCCGCCGAGACCCGCCACGCGCGCGGGACCTTCGATGTGACCATCACCCCGGTCCAGCCGGCGGCGGACGCCGCGCCCGATGCGCCGGGGCGAATGACGCTGGCCAAGACCTTCCACGGGGACCTGACCGGGACCGGCGTGGGCGAGATGCTGGCGACGATGGCTCCCGGCGCCTCCGGAGCCTATGTGGCCATGGAACGGGTCACCGGGACGCTGGACGGGCGCGAGGGCAGCTTCGCCCTGGTCCACCGGGGCCTGATGGACAAGGGCGCGCAAGACCTTCTGATCACGGTCGTGCCGGGCTCGGGCACGGGCGGACTGGCGGGCATCACGGGCGTCTTCCACCTGACCATCGAGGGCGGCGAGCACCGCTACGACCTCGCGTACAGCCTGCCGGTGAACTGATCCCGATCCGCCCCTGTCCGGTCGCGGACAGGGGAACGAACGGCGCCCGCAGCGGTTCTCCCCGGCAACCAAGGGAGACCACATGATCCGTACCTTCGCCAAACCCGTCCTCGCCGCCGCCGCCGTCGCCGCCCTGCTGGCGGCCTGCAGCCAGCAGCAGACGGACAAGACCGCCGACGACGCGAACGCCGCCGTCAATGCGGCCCAGGACGCGACCTCGACCGCGGTCGGCCAGACCTCTGCGGCGACCCTGGGCGCCAACACCGTGGGCGGCTTCGTCAACGGCCTGGCTGTCTCCGACATGTACGAGCTGGAGGCCGCCAAGATCGCCTACTCCAAGTCCGACAACGCCGACGTCAAGGCGCTGGCGGCCATGATCACGACTGACCACACGGCCTCGACCGCCAAGCTGAAGGCCCTGGCGCCGACGGCGGCCCCGACCGTGGCTCTGCCGACGGCGCTGGACGAGCGCCGTCAGGGGCTGATCGACAACCTCAAGGCGGCCTCGGCGGCCGACTTCGACAAGGTCTTCCTGACCCAGCAGGCCGCGGCCCATGACGAGGCCCTGACCCTGCTGAACGGCTTCGCCGACAACACCGAGGCCCCGACGCTGGCGGCGCTGGCCAGGGAGATCACCCCCAAGGTCACCATGCACCGTGACCGGGCGAAGGCCCTCCTGGACGCGATGCACTGACCCTCGGGCATCGCTGACAGGTCTCTGGGGAGAGAGCGGAAGGGCGGTCCTGCAAGGGGCCGCCCTTCTTTGCGTTCAGGGCCTTACGGGGCCGGGACGAAGGCCTCGCGGGGCGTGCCGGAGACGGTGTAGAGCCGCTCGGTCGGCAGCTTCAGGGTCAGGCCCGAGTGGGGCAGGGTCAGGTCCGAGACGGCGCCGCGCAGGCCCGCCATGGGGCCGCCGGTGACGTGCGAACCAAGCGCGTCGAAGCCGATGGCGAGGCCTTCGCCCATACTGCCGGTCCAGCGGCTGACGCGGACACTGACGGGGCCATCGTGGTGCTTGCCGGGGCGGGGCAGGACCTGTTCAACCCACTGGCGCGGGACGCCGGTCTCGCGTTCCTCGGAGGGCAGGTTGTGGACCTGATAGCCGGTCGGGGCGCTGACGAACCAGCCCATGACGGCGCGGGCGACGACGGTGTTGCCGCCGCTGGGGGTATCGGTGAGGTCGATGATGACGGGCTGGCCGGAGCGCGCTGAGGCCATGGCCGCGTCGAAGGCGGCGACAGTCCCGTCCTGACCCAGGCTGTCGTTGAAGCGGATGACGAGGGCCTCACCGTCGGTCCGGACGTCCAGTGGCGGGCGGTCGGAGGCCCCCACATAGAGGTTGGGCAGGGTCAGGCGGCGCTGGCCTGAGGGGCCAGTGAAGGTCAGGTCGCGCGGGCGGTCTCGGCGGCCGGCGGCGAGGACGCGGGCTCCGTAGGCGGCGCGCTCGCCCTCTGCGGACAGGCCCAGAGGGCTCCAGAAGGCGGCGACGGCGGCCGCCGTGGGGACGTCGCTGACGGCGGTCAGGAGGTCGCCGGGCCGGACGCCAGAGGCCTCGGCCGGGGAGGCGGCGCGGACGGCGGTGACGACGTAGTCCGAGCCCTGCGCCTCGATCCACAGGTCGCCATAGGTCGGGACGATGGCCCAGTCGTCGCTGAAGGACCGGCCCGTGATGGCGTGGTGGTCGGCCAGGGCGGTCAGGGCGTGTTCGGCGTAGCGGAGCAGGGACCGGCTGTCCGAGACGGCTTCGGCCTCGGCCCTAAGCTCCGGCGTCATCGGCATGACCCCGCCGGGGAAGCGGTCGAGGTAGGCGTACTGGCTGTCGATCAGCGGCTGGATCGACAGGGCGTCCTCCCGGAAGGCGGCGGCGTCGGGAGCCGGCTGAGCGGCTGCGGCCGGAGTCTGGGCCGCAGCGGGGAGGGCGGCGGTCAGGCCCGCGCCGAAGCAGAGGGCGGCCAGAGCAATGCTCAGAACGGGGGCGGAAATTCGGGCGGGCGCGGAAAAAGCAGGGTGCAAGGGTGCGACTCCGGTCGGTGACGCGTCTTGGGTAACCGGGCTCGGCGAGGTCTGGTAGTTACGCTTTCGTCAGGCGGGGTACGGGCTGTCAGCAGCGGCGGAGTGCACTCAAAAAAGAGTGGGTGCAAAAAGTGCAATTTTGAAGGTGGGAGCGCAGGTTTGGCCCGCAAGAATATGAATTCAAACGATGCATAACCGGTGATGTCTTTGCACCCGGAGTGCAAGGGCGTGCACGGCGTTCGGGATTGTCAAAGACCGGAGGCGGCAGTTCGGGTGCAACCTAACACGGTGGAGGCGGGCGCCGGACCGATTGCAGCACGAGCGCCGCAGGCGTTTGAAAGCATGGACGAAGGGGGCGCGAGAGATGCGAGGTCAGGCCGTGGCGTCGATGTGGTCGCCGGCCTGATAGCCCGGGTTCAGGATGTTGCGGTCTTTCAGGGCGTCCTGTCGCGCGGCGGCGTCCTCAAGCATGCGGAGGGCCGTCTCGGCGATGGTGGGGCCCGGTTGCGACCGGGTCAGGGTTTCCAGCGCCTTCGAAGCTGGATCCGTGGCGTCGGGTGTCGCCGCAGTGTCCTGGCCGAGCGCTTTCTTCGCCGCGTCGGACAGGGTGACCTTGACCGCAGGGGTAGCGGCGGCCTCATCCGCCAGCTGTTTCGCGCGACCGTCGGCGTTCTGCTGCAGGAAGGCCTTCCAGCTGTCCAGCGACCCGGTCTGCTCGAAGCTGGCCGTGCCCGCAAAGATCATCTTTTGCTGCTGATCCGGAAGGCTGTCGAGATAGCGGATCTGGTCGGCCATGACATTGGTTGTGCGGTCGGCGCGCATGCCGCGGGCATTGAAGTCGTCGGCCGCCTGACGAATGTCGCGCGCGACGGACGCCGTATCCATGATCGCATTGACCGCGTCACGATCGGCCTGGGTGCTCTGCTGGAACCAGCCCGCGCCGGTGTTCGCCGACTGGGCCATGGCCTTGAAGATCGAGATATAGGCGTCGGTCTTTTCCGCGGTCGAGGCGCCCGACGCGTCAGACAGGATCGCAGCCTGTCGCTTGACCTGATCGACCACGGAGCCGCTGGTCGAGGCCACGCTGGCGGATGTGGAAGGCGAAACCTGCATCACGCACTCCATGGGAAGGCCGCGGAAGCCGCCATTGCGACACAACCTCAATCGCTACCCTGAGTGGATAAACTTTGTATTGAGGGGCAGGTTGGAGCCGGATTGCACTCCCGCTTGCCTTTTCGCTCCAATCCCCCTACATCCGCGCCCACTTCACACGCAGGCGTGGCGTGGGTCGGGGAGACATCCCGGTCCGGGCCGTTCCGAGGGACCATTTGGTCCTTTACCCGTCTGCGGCGGAATAATCGGAAAAAGGACTTCCAAAGATGGCTCTGCCTGAATTCTCCATGCGCACCCTGCTCGAAGCCGGTGCTCACTTCGGCCACCAGACGCACCGCTGGAACCCGAAGATGGATCGCTACATCTTCGGCGCGCGCTCGAACATCCACATCATCGACCTGTCGCAGACGATGCCCCTGTTCCACCAGGCTCTGGTGGCCGTGCGCGACGTCGCCGCGAAGGGCGGCCGCGTCCTGTTCGTCGGCACCAAGCGCCAGGCGTCGGATCCGGTGGCTGAAGCCGCCAAGCGCTGCGCCCAGTACTATGTGAATCACCGCTGGCTCGGCGGCACCCTGACCAACTGGCGCACCGTGTCGGGCTCGATCGCCCGCCTGCGCGAGCTGGAAGGCATCATGGAGCGCGGCGGCGAAGGCCGGGTCAAGAAGGAACTGGTGACCCTGGGTCGCGAGAAGGACAAGCTGGAACTGTCCCTCGGCGGCATCAAGGACATGGGCTCCATCCCGGACATCATGTTCGTGATCGACACCAACAAGGAAGCGATCGCGATCCTGGAAGCCCGCAAGCTGAACATCCCGGTCATCGCCATCCTGGACACCAACTCGGATCCGGACGGCATCACCTATCCGGTCCCGGGCAACGACGACGCCGCCCGCGCCATCCAGACCTACTGCGACCTGATCGCCGATGCCGTCCTGGACGGCCTGGCCGCCGGCGCCTCGCACTCGGGCGTTGACCTGGGCGCTTCGGAAAACCCGGTCGAGCCGATGCTGGCCGAAGCTTCGGCTCCGGTCGCCGCTGACGCCGCCCCGGCCGGCACGGAAGCCGTCGCCGACGAACTGCTGGTCGCCTCGGGTGAAGCCCAGGAAACCACTTCGGACGCCAACGACGCCGTCGAAACCGAGCAAGCCGCGGTCTAAGCCGCACGCGGCTTTCTTCCGACGGTCAAACTGACATGCGGCCGGGCTAACCACGCCCGGCCGCTATCGCATTACGAATACCCATCGATACCAGGAGCTATACAATGGCTGAGATCACCGCCGCCCTCGTCATGGAACTGCGCGCCAAGTCCGGCGTGGGCATGATGGACTGCAAGAAGGCCCTCCAGGAAACCGACGGCGACATCAACGCCGCGATCGACTGGCTGCGCGCCAAGGGCCTGTCCAAGGCCGCCAAGAAGGCCGACCGCGTCGCCGCTGAAGGCCTGGTCGCCGTCGCCACGCGCGATGAGGGCAAGGGCGAAATCGGCGCCGCCATCGAGTTCAACTCGGAAACCGACTTCGTCGCCCGTAACGAGCTGTTCCAGAACGCCGCCAACCAGTTCGCCGTTCACGGCCTGGAGCACGGCTCGGTCGAGGACCTGCACTCGGCCGTTCTGGAAAACGGCAAGTCCGTCCAGGACGAAGTGACCCAGATGATCGCCACCATCGGCGAGAACATGCAGCTGCGCCGCGCCGCGCGTCTGGCCGTGGGTGAAGGCGTCGTCGCCTCCTACGTCCACAACGCCGTCTCGCCGGGCCTGGGCCGCATCGGCGTTCTGGTCGCCCTGGAAGGCGAGGGCGACAAGACCGCCCTGCGCGAGCTGGGCCGCAAGATCGCCATGCACGTCGCCGCGACCGCTCCGCTGTCGCTGAACACCGACGACCTGGACCCTGCCGCCATCGAGAAGGAACGTCAGGTCCTGACCGAAAAGGCCAAGGAAGAAGGCAAGCCGGAAAACATGATCGCCAAGATCGTGGAAGGCCAGATCAACAAGTTCCAGAAGGACGTGGTGCTGACCAAGCAACCGTTCGTCATGGACCCCGACGTGACCGTCGAGCAGCTGGTCGCCAACACGGCCAAGGAACTCGGCTCGTCCAACCTGCACCTGGCCGGCTTCGTGCGCCTGGCCCTCGGTGAAGGCGTCGAGAAGGTCGAAGGCCCGGACTTCGCCACCGAAGTCGCCTCGATGATGCAAGGCTAAGTCCTCGGTTCATCCGAAGACAACGAGAGGGGCCGGCGAGCGATCGTCGGCCCCTTTTGCGTTTCGCGGCGCCGCTGCAGCGAAGGGGCGTTTGCGAACCGCAACGGTTCACGGCACAGAAGGGCCTCGTTTGAGTCTGGATTGAAGTCAGGGCCCCCGTCCATGTCACGTCTGCTTGCCGCCGTTTCCGCCGCCGCACTGTTGATCGCCACGCCGTCGCTGGCCCAGGAGGTCGATCTGAACGCCGTCAACGGCATCGTCGATCAGGGGATGAACCACTCGCAGGTGATGCAGACGGCCCAGCATCTGACCGACGTCATCGGCGGCCGGCTGACCAACTCGCCGGCCATGCGTCAGGCCGAGGGCTGGACGCAGCAGCAGTTCCGCGACTGGGGCCTGTCGAACGTCCATGCCGAGGGCTTCGAGTTCGGTCGTGGCTGGTCGATCGTGCGTTCGAGCGCGCGGATGATCACGCCCCGTCCGCTGGACCTGCACGCCATTCCGATCGCCTGGACGCCGGGCACCGGCGGGACGATCAGCGGCGAGGTCGTGGTGGCTCCGATCGCCAACGCCGGCCAGTTCGACGCCTGGAAAGGCAAGCTGCAGGGCAAGATCGTGATGATCTCGACCCCGGACACGGGCTCCGAGCCCGATACGGCGCCCTTCCTGCGCTGGACCGACGCCCAGCTGGCCGACCGCACGTCCTTCTCCCAGCCGCGCAACGATCCGGCGGCGGCTGAAAAGGCCCTGCGCGGGCCTCAGGCCGACTTCGCCGGCAAGCTGGACGCCTTCCTGAAGGCCGAGGGCGCGATCGCCCTGGTGCGGATGTCGGCGCGTGACGGCGACCTGCTGCACGGGACCGGCTCGGGCTATCGCGTCGGCCAGACCCCGACCGTGCCCGGCATGGAGCTGGCGGCCGAGGACTATCGCCGTCTGGCCCGTCTGGCCCTGAGCGGCACGGCGCCGACCCTCGAGCTGATGAGCGAGGTCCAGTACGACGACTCAGACGTCAACGCCTACAACATCATCGCCGACATCCCGGGTTCGGCCCGGGGCGGCGAATACGTCATGGCCGGCGCCCACCTGGACAGCTGGGTCGCGGGCGACGGCGCCTCGGACAACGCCGCCGGCAGCGCGGTGATCATGGAGGCGGCGCGCATCCTGAAGGCCATGGGTGTCAAACCGAAGCGCACCATCCGCTTCGCCCTGTGGAGCGGGGAAGAGCAGGGGCTGTGGGGCTCGCTGGCCTATGTCGACCAGCATCTGGCGACGCGGGCGCCGCTGAGCGATCCGGCCTTCGCCACCATGCCCAACAACCGCACCTGGCGCGCCCGCTGGCCGATCCAGCCGCGCCCCGGCTATTCGGATCTGGTCGCCTATTTCAACATCGACAACGGCTCGGGCAAGATCCGCGGCATCAACGCCGAGGGCAATATCGCCGCCGCTCCGGTGTTGGCCGAATGGCTGAAGCCGTTCGAGAGCATGGGCGTGACCACGGTCGGCCTGCGGCCCTCGGGCGGCACCGACCACGTCTATATGCAGACCATCGGCATCCCGGGCTTCCAGTTCATCCAGGACCCGCTCGACTACAACAGCCGCATCCACCACACCTCGGTCGACACCTATGACCATCTGAAGGCGGATGATCTGCGTCAGGCGGCGGTCGTGCTGGCCAGCATCCTGCTGAGCGCGGCCAACAGCGACGAACCCTTGCCGCGTATGCCGCTGCCGACCCTGCCGACGGCCAGCGACCCGTTCGCCTATCCGACCCCGAACTGAAAAGATCGCTCCCATAAGGCTTTGAAGCGAGGGGCGCCCTTCGTCTATAAGGCGCTGTCCCGAATCCGCGCCGCCCCTCGCGAAAGAGCTTACCCATGTCCGACGTCGACCACGCCCCGAAGTACAAACGGGTGCTGCTGAAGGTGTCGGGTGAGGTGCTGATGGGCGACCAGCCCTACGGCATCGACATGAAGACGGTCGCCGAGGTGGCCCGCGCCGTCGGTTCGGTCGCCAGCGAAGGCATCGAGATCTGCCTGGTCATCGGCGGCGGCAACATCTTCCGCGGCCTGTCGAAGGCGGCCGGAGACATGGACCGCGCCACCGCCGACCAGATGGGCATGCTGGCCACGGTCATGAACGCGCTGGCCATGCAGGCGGCGCTGGAGAAGATCGGCGTCCAGACCCGGGTGCAGAGCGCCCTGACCATGCCCGCCGTCGCCGAGCCCTACATCCGTCGTCGCGCCCTGCGTCATCTCGAAAAGGGCCGGGTGGTGATCTTCGCCGCCGGCGTCGGCGCCCCGTTCTTCACGACCGACTCGGGCGCCGCCCTGCGCGCCGCCGAAATGGGCTGCGACGCCCTGCTGAAGGGCACCAGCGTCGACGGCGTCTATACGGCCGATCCCAAGAAGGACAAGAACGCCACCCGCTACGACACCCTGACCTATCAGCAGGTGCTGGCGCAGGATCTGCGCGTCATGGACGCTTCGGCCGTCGCCCTGATGCGCGACAGCGGCATCCCCATCGTCGTCTTCTCGATCAAGGAGGAGGGGGCCTTCCACCGCGTGCTGCGCGGCGAGGGCGCCTTCACGGTGATCAGCGACAACGCCGACGCCGTCTGACTATAAGAGACTCAAGGAGACCCACATGGCGAAGCCAGACCTGAACACCTATCGCGAGCGCATGGACAAGTCCGTGGCCTCGCTGAAGGAAGAGTACTCCGGCCTGCGCACCGGCCGGGCCCACGCCGGCCTGCTGGATCCGGTCTCGGTCGAGGCCTATGGCTCGCGCTCGCCGCTGAACGCCGTCGCCGCCATCAGCGTGCCTGAGCCGCGCATGATCTCGGTCAACGTCTGGGACAAGTCGATGGTCGGCCCGGTCGAGAAGGCCATCCGTTCCGCCGGCCTGGGCCTGAACCCCGTCACCGACGGCCAGACCCTGCGTATTCCCGTGCCGCCCCTGACCGAGGAGCGCCGCAAGGACCTGGCCAAGCTGGCCGCCAAATACGCCGAACAGCAGAAGATCGCCGTGCGCAACGTGCGCCGCGACGCCAACGACGACCTGAAGAAGGCCGAGAAGGCGGGCGACATCAGCCAGGACGAACAGAAGAAGATGGAGACCGAGGTCCAGAAGGACACCGACGCCGCCATCAAACGCATCGACGAGACCTTGAAGACCAAGGAAGTTGAGATCATGCAGGTCTGAGGTCCGCCTCAGAGCCTGCCAGGACGCTATGAAATGACGGCACCCACCGCCGGTCTGCCCGGAGCCGCTGAAGGCCCGAAGCATGTCGCGCTCATCATGGACGGCAACGGTCGCTGGGCGCAGGCCCGGGGGCTGCCGCGCGCCATGGGCCATCGCGAGGGGGTCCAGGCCCTGAAGCGCACCGTCCAGGCCGCGCCCCAGTACGGCATCGAATGCCTGACCGTGTTCGGTTTCTCGACCGAGAACTGGCGCCGTCCGGTGGAAGAGGTGTCCGACCTGATGGGGCTGGTGCGGTCCTATGTGGCCAGCGATCTGAACCGGCTGGCGCGCGAGGGCGTGCGGGTGCGGGTTCTGGGCCGCCGCACGGGCCTGCCGACGGACATCGCCGCCATCGTGGACCGGGCCGAGGCCCAGACGGCGCACAACACCCGTTTCCTGCTGCAGGTCGCCTTCAACTACGGCGGTCAAGCCGACATCGTCGACGCGGCCCAGCGCCACATCGACAAGGTCCTGGCCGGTGAAGCCGTGGGTCCGCTGGACGAGGCGGCCTTGGGCGCCGGCCTGTCGACGGCGGGCGGTCCGCCCGTGGATCTGATCGTGCGCACCTCGGGCGAGCAGCGCCTGTCGAACTTCCTGCTCTGGGAAGCCGCCTATGCCGAGATGGTGTTCCAGAACGTGCTCTGGCCCGACTATGGCGCCGGCCCGCTGGGCGAGGCCGTCGAACAATATCGCAACAGGGATCGCCGGTTCGGCGGGCTGATGGCGCAGCCGGCGCTCGCGACGGGCTGATGGCGCTCAAGGTTGGGGACATCGGCATTCGCGCTGCGTCAGCCGTCGTGCTGGCGCCCGCCGCCGTCCTGGCCACCTGGGCCGGAGGCGTATGGTTCCTTGCCCTTGTCCTGATCGCCTGCGCCCTGCTGGCGGTCGAATGGGCGATGATGAGCGCGCCCGGCGCCTGGCGGATGATGACCGGCGCGGTGGCCCTGGGCCTGTTCGCGGCGGTCGTCACCGCGCACGTCGGGCAGTTGTCGCTGGCCCTGGTGCTGCTGGTCTTCGGAGCCGGCGCCGCGGGTCTGTTCGCGCGCAGCCGGGGGCAGGAGGCCCTGAACGCCGCCTATGGCGTCCTCTATCTGGGCTGGCCGGCGGTTCTGCTGATCTGGCTGAGGGACAATCATTCGCCGGTCGGGCTGCACTGGACGGTGCTGGTGTTCGCCGTGGCCTGGGCCTCGGACATCCTGGCCTATCTGGTCGGCAGCGCCGTGGGCGGACCCAAGCTGTGGCCCAGTTTCTCGCCCAACAAGACCTGGTCGGGCTTCATCGGCGGCTTGCTGGCGGGCACGATCGCCGGCGCCGGCATGGCTCACTGGCTGGAAATGGGCCGGCTGAACATGTTCTGGGGCGGTGTCCTGGGTCTGGCCGCCGCGCTGGCCACCATGGCCGGCGACCTGTGGGAATCGGGGCTGAAGCGGCGCTTCGGGGTCAAGGATGCGGGGCAACTGATCCCCGGACACGGCGGGCTGATGGACCGGGTCGACGGCCTGATGTTCGCGGTCGTGGTGGTGGCCCTGGGCCGCTGGCTGGTGCTCCTGCTGGAGCGGGCGGCATGATCCGGCGCCGCGTGAGCGTGCTCGGATCGACCGGGTCGGTCGGCTGTTCGACGCTGGAGCTGATGGCCCAGGCCGAGGCGGCCGGAACCGGAGCCTTCGAGGTCGAGGTCCTGACCGGCGGCGGCAACGTCGCCCGACTGGCCGAACAGGCGAAGCGCTGGAAGCCCAAACAGGTGGTCATCGCCGATCCGAAGCGTCTGCAGGACCTGCGCGACGCCCTGTCCGGACTGGATATCGAGGTCGCGGCGGGGGATGAGGCGGTCGTTGAGGCCGCGCACCGACCGGCCGACTGGATCATGGCCTCGATCGTGGGCGCGGCGGGGCTGCGCTCGACCTGGGCGGCGGCCGGGACGGGCGCGACCCTGGCCCTGGCCAACAAGGAAAGCCTGGTCTGCTGCGGTCCGCGCCTGATCGAGCGCATCAGGACCAGCGGCGGAACGCTGATCCCGGTCGATTCGGAGCATTCGGCGATCTTTCAGGTGTTTCCGGCCGAGGCGCCGGAGCGGGTCGGGAAACTGATCCTGACCGCCTCGGGCGGGCCGTTCCGCAGGACGTCCCTGGCCGAGATGGCCCGGATGACCCCCGAACAGGCCGTGGCCCACCCCAACTGGTCGATGGGGGCCAAGATCTCGGTCGACAGCGCGACCATGGCCAACAAGGGTCTGGAGACGATCGAGGCCGCCTATCTGTTCGCCATGCCGGCCGAAAAGATCGACGTCGTGGTCCACCCCGAATCGGTCATCCACAGCATGGTCGAGTACGTCGACGGCTCGACCCTGGCCCAGATGGGGCCGCCGGACATGAAGACGCCGATCGCCTGTGCGCTGGCATATCCGCACCGTCTGGCCTGGCCTGCGCCCAGGCTGGACCTGGCCGCCCTGGGCAAGCTGACCTTCGAAGCGCCCGATTATGAGCGGTTCCCGGCCCTGAAACTGGCCCGCGAGGCGCTGACGGCGGGCGGCTCGGCCCCCACGGTGTTTAACGCCGCCAATGAGGTCGCCGCCTATGCGTTTCTTGACCGTAGGCTGGGCTTTCTCAATATTGCCGCAGTCGTCGCCGAAACCCTTGATCGAGCGACACGCTCGGGGATGGATTTCACGTCTGAAGACGCCTGCGACGCGGCCCTGGCCGTCGATGCGGAGGCTCGGCGGATCGCGGAGACCATCGTCAGCGGACTGGCCGTCGCGGCCTGACGTGATAGGGGCGACCGCCATTCCGGCGGTGGGGAGAACGGGACAAGAATGCTGAACGGTCTGGGGCAGATCCTGATCGCCATCCTTTCGGTGATGGTCGTGCTGACGCCTGTGATCGTCATTCACGAGCTCGGTCACTACTGGGTCGCGCGCGCCTTCAAGGTGAAGATCGACCGGTTCGCCATCGGTTTCGGCCGCGCCCTGTTCAGCCGCACGGACAAGCGTGGCGTCGAATGGCGTGTCGGCTGGATGCCGCTGGGCGGCTATGTGAAATTCGCGGGTGATCTGGACGCCTCCAGCGTGCCCGATCAGGCCGGTCTGGCCGAACTGCGCCAGCGCGTGATCGCCGAGAACGGCCCGGGCGCCGAGCGCGACTATTTCCATTTCAAGCCGGTCTGGCAGCGGGCCCTGATCACCGCCGGCGGTCCGGTGGCCAACTTCATCCTCGCCATCCTGATCTTCACCGTGATGTTCTCCATCCTGGGCAAGGCCTTCAGCCCGGCCCGGGTCGCCGAAGTCGGGGCAGGGACGCCCGCAGCGGTCGCCGGCTTCCGGCCCGGGGACCTGATCACGGGGATCAACGGCCGCACGATCCAGGACTCCCGCGAGGTGACCGCCAAGGTCATGCTGAGCGCCGGGGATCCGATCCGTTTCACCGTTGAACGTAACGGCGCTGAAATCTTCGTCACGGCGACGCCCGAGCGTCTGGTCGTGGATGATCCCGTCGCCGGACGGACCAAGGTCAGCCGGCTGGGCCTGCTGCTGTCCTCGACGCGCGCCGAGACCCGCTTCGTGCGCTACAACCCCATCCAGGCGGTGGGCGAGGGCGTCAAACAGACCGGCGACGTGCTGGGCACCACCCTGACCTATATCGGACGCATCTTCAGCGGCCGAGAATCGGGCGACCAGCTCAGCGGGCCGCTCGGCATCGCCAAGGCCTCGGGCGCTGTGACCAGCGCCGCCGTCTCCGCCAGCCCCGATCCGCTCGCCATCGCCATCAATCTCGTCCTGAGCGTGACAAGCCTTGCCGCCTTACTTTCGATCGGAATCGGCTTCATCAACCTGATGCCCATCCCGGTTCTGGACGGTGGTCACCTGGTTTTCTACGCCTACGAAGCTGTGGCGCAGAAACCCGTGGCGGCCAGGGTTCAGGAGGCGGGATACCGGGTCGGTCTTGCTTTGCTGGCGGGTTTGATGTTGTTCGCGACCTGGAACGACTTGCAGAAGCTGAACCTGTTCAAATTCCTCGGCGGGCTCGTCAGTTGAGCCGACGCCAGCCCCCGATGGTTTCCCGTATGATGATGACCGACCGACGTGCTCCCGCCGCCATGGCCGCCCGCTTCCGAGCGCCGCTCTGCAGTGTGATGACCCTTGTCATCGCCGCCGGACTGAGCGGAACCGCCATGGCGCAAACGGGGGCGCAGACCGCGCCGGCCCCGACTCCTGCCGCTCCGGCTCCTGCCGCGCCCGCACAGGCCGCTGCCCAGACGGCTCCGGAGGCTCAGGCCGCTCCGGCGCCGCGCCCGGCCGAGACGGGGGTGGTCAACCGCATCCTGGTCGAGGGCAACCAGCGCATCGACCAGACGACGGTCCTGTCCTATCTGCCGATCCAGCCCGGCGACACGGTCGACGCCGTTCTGCTGGACGTCGCGGTCCGCACCCTGAACCGCACCCAGTTGTTCGCCAACGTCCAGATCGGCCTGCAGCCGAACGGCGACCTGGTGGTTTCGATCGTCGAAAACCCGATCATCAACCAGGTGACCTTCGAGGGGAACAGCGCCCTCACCGAGAAGAAGCTGACCGAAGAGGTCACCCTGGCGCCGCGCGGCATCTACACCCGCGCCAAGGTGCAGGAAGACGTCGGCAAGATCATCGAGCTGTACCGCCTGTCGGGCCGCATCTCGGCGACCGTGACGCCCAAGCTGGTCCAGCTGGAACAGAACCGCGTCGACGTCGTGTTCGAGATCGACGAGGGTCCGGAAACCGGCCTGCAAGCCATCACCTTCCTGGGCAACACTGCCTATTCGGACGGCGAGCTGCGCGAGGTCATGGTGACCAAGGAATCGGCCTGGTACCGGCTGTTCAGCTCCAACGACAACTACGACCCCAACCGTCTGGACTATGACCGCGAGCAGCTGCGGAAATTCTATACGAACCGGGGCTATTACGACTTCCGCATCGTCTCCGCCGTCGCCGAACTGGTCCCCGACGACCACGCCTTCGGCCTGACGATGACGGTCGACGAGGGCGACAAGTACAATTTCGGCAAGATCAACGTCGTCACCGAAAACAGCCGCCTGAACGCCGACTTCCTGAAGCTGCTGATCCCGATCCGGGAAGGCCAGCTGTACGAGAGCGACAAGATCGAGAGCTCGGTCGACGCCCTGACGTTCGCGGCCGGTTCGGCGGGCTATGCCTTCGTCGACATCAAGCCGAGCTATCGGGCCAATCCCGAGACCGACACCGTCGACGTGACCTTCAACATCTCCGAAGGCCAGCGCGTCTACATCGACCGCATCAATGTGGTCGGCAACACGCGCACGATCGACCCGGTGATCCGCCGCGAGATGATGCTGACCGAAGGCGACGCCTTCAACCGCACCCTGATCGAGCGCTCGCGCAACAATCTGCGCGCCCTGGGCTTCTTCAAGGACGTGACCATCGACGAGGTCCGCGGCTCCGCGCCCGACCGCACCGTGGTCAACGTCAAGGTCGAGGAACAGCCGACCGGCGAACTCTCGGTCGGCGCCGGCTTCTCCTCGGTCGACAGCTTCGTCGTCAATCTGGGCGTCACCGAGCGGAACTTCCGCGGTCGTGGCCAGAACGTCGTCGCCCGCGCCGAATGGGGCTCGCTGCGCCAGCAACTGGACTTCCGCTTCACCGAGCCGAAATTCCTGGGCCGCGACATCGGCGCCGGCTTCGACCTGTTCCACTCGCGCTATGACTTCCAGGACGAGTCGTCGTTCGACTACCGCTCGACCGGGGCCGGTCTGCGCCTGTCGTATCCGATCAACGGCTATACCCGCCTGAGCACCCGCTACTTCATCAAGGACGATGAGATCATCGTTCCGACCGGTTATTGCTCGACCGGCGGTTCCGGCTCGCGCGCCCTGTGCGAACAGGTCGGCGCCTCGCTGAACTCCTCGGTCGGTTATACGCTGGCCATCGACCGTCGCAACGACCCGGTGCGTGCGACGCGCGGCTGGAACGGCACGGTCCGTCAGGATCTGGCGGGCGTCGGCGGCGACGTGAACTACGTCAAGACCGAGGTCGAAGGCGCCGTCTACTACGGCTTCACCCCGTCCTGGATCGTCAGCGTCGACGGCTCGGTGGGCTATGTCAGCGGCTGGTCGGGCGACGCGGTGCGGATCAACGACCGCTTCTTCCGCGGCGGCAACACCTTCCGTGGCTTCGAGACGGCCGGCATGGGTCCGCGCGACCTGTCGACCAACGACGCCCTGGGCGGCAACTTCTACGCCGTCGGAACCGTTGAACTGACCGTGCCCAACTTCCTGCCTGAAACCTATGGCATCAAAACCTCGCTGTTCACCGACGTGGGCACCCTGGGCGTGCTCGATGACCGCTACACCCTGACCTCGACGGGCGTGCAGGACACCAATATCGTCGACGACCTGTCGCTGCGCGCCGCCTCCGGCGTCAGCATCCACTGGAAGTCCCCGATGGGCCCGATCCGCTTCGACATTTCCAAGGTCTGGTCCAAGGAAGACTATGACCGGACGGAATCCTTCCGCTTCTCGACTTCAACCCAGTTCTGACAACCGCAGGTCCAAAAGGACCGCACAAAGGCCTGAAATGAAAACCCTGCTCATCGGCGCTGTCGCGCTGGCTTCGCTCTTCGCCGCCTCGGCCGCCTCGGCCCAGACCGCCGGTCCGCAAAACCCCGGTCCCGTGATCCCCGGCGTTTGCGTGTTCTTCAACCAGCAGATGCTGGCGACCTCGACGGCCGGCCAGTCGGTCCAGACCCGTATGGCCGCCCTGGCCAACGAAGTGCAGGGCGAGCTGACGCCCTACGCCACCGCCATCCAGACCGAGGCCACCGCCCTGCAACAGGGCGCTGCGACTATCCCGGCCGATCAGATGAACCAGCGCCGCCAAGCCCTGCAACAGCGCGCCCAGGAAGCCCAGCAGCTGCAACAGACCCGTGAAGACGAGCTGCGCTACACCCTGAGCGAACAGCGCCGCCTGATCTCGGTCGCCGTCGAGCCGATCCTCGTCGCCGTCTATCAGGAAAAGGGCTGCGGCGTGATGCTGGACCGCGAGAGCGTCTTCATCATGAACCCCGCCATGGACGTCACCAGCGAGGTCATCACCCGCCTGAACGCCCAACTGCCTTCGCTGACCTTCAACCGCCTGCCGGTTCCGGTCCAGCAGGGCCAGTAAGGTCGGGAACGGGCGCATGCCCGATACCAGGTTCTTCGAGACTCTGCCGTCCCTGACGGCGACCGCCCTGGCCGAGATCATCGGCGGGGCGGTTGTCCGGGGCGGCGAGACCGAGATCGCCTCCGTCGCGCCCCTGTCCTCCGCGGACCGGGGCGCGGTGTCGTTTCTGGCCGACCGTAAATTCGCAGCCGCCCTTTCGGAGACGAAGGCCGGCTGCGTGATCGTGCCCGCCTCGGCCGTCGAAGCGGTTCCGGAAGGGGTGGCGATCATCACCTCGGGCGAAGCCCAGGCGGCCTGGGCGCGGGCGTCGCTGCGTCTGCACCGGGCGCGGACACTCGATGCCGCCGCGACCCGCCAGGAGGTTTGCGAGGACGACAGCGTCGTGCTGGAGCCCGGCGTGGTGCTGGGCGCCGGCGTACGCATTGGCCGGGGCACGCGGATCGGGGCCAATACGGTCATCGGCCCGGGCGTCCAGATCGGGCGCGACTGCGCCATCGGCTCCAACGCCAGCCTGTGGTTCGCCCTCGTCGGCGACCGGGTGAAGATCTATGCCGGCGCCCGGATCGGCGAGGCGGGCTTCGGCGCGACCGGATCGAAGGCCGGGGCGGTCGACATTCCGCAGCTGGGCCGGGTGATCATCCAGGACGGCGTGACCATCGGCGCCAATACCTGCATCGACCGCGGCGCCTATGACGACACGGTCATCGGCGAGAACTCCAAGATCGATAACCTCTGCATGATCGGCCACAACAGCGTGCTGGGCCGCAATGTCCTGATGGCGGCGCAGAGCGGCCTGTCGGGCTCGGTGACCGTGGGCGACAACGTCATGTTCGGCGGACAGGCCGGGGTCGGCGACCACCTGACCATCGGCGACGGCGCGGCCGTCGCGGCCGGCGGAGGCATTCTGGCCAACGTCCCGGCGGGCGAGGTCTGGTCCGGCTATCCCGCGAAACCGCTTCGACAATTCTTGCGCGAAACTATCTGGGTGTCCAAACAGGTCGCCCCGAAGAAGCGTACGAAGGAATCAGAGGGATGAGCGACACTCCCGAAACCACCCCTGACAACGTGAAGATCGACTATGCCGAGGTGATGCGGCGGCTGCCGCACCGGTATCCCTTCCTGCTGGTCGACAAGGCCGAGGACTTCGTGCCGGGGACCTCGATCACCGGCATCAAGAACGTCACCCACAACGAGCCCTTCTTCCCGGGCCATTTCCCGATCGATCCGGTCATGCCGGGCGTGCTGATCGTCGAGGCCATGGCCCAGACGGGGGCGCTGCTGATGTCCAAGACCATGGAGGTCGCGGTTGCGGACAAGGTCATCATGTTCATGTCGATCGACGGCGTACGCTTCCGCAAGCCCGCGCGGCCGGGCGACCAGCTGAAGATGAAGGTGATCGTGACCCGCGCCCGCGGCGACGCCTACAAATTCCGGGGCGAGACCTTCATCGACGACAAACTGGCCGCCGAGGCCGAGTTCATGGCCATGGTGGTCACGGTCGACCAGCCGGCGAGCTGAGCCCATGACCACCATCCATCCCTCCGCCATCGTCCACCCCGAGGCCCAGCTGGCCGACGGCGTACAGATCGGTCCCTGGTGCACGGTCGGACCGGGCGTCAGCCTGGCCGAGAACGTCACCCTGGTCAGCCATGTGGTGGTCCAGCAGGACACGACGATCGGCGCCCGCACCATCGTCCATCCCTTTGCCGTGATCGGCGGCGACCCGCAGCACAATGGCTACAAGGGCGAGCCGGTGCGGCTGGAGATCGGGTCGGACAACTCGATCCGCGAGCATTCGACCTTCAACCGGGGCACGCCCCAGGGATCGGGCGTGACGCGCATCGGCTCCAACAACCTGTTCATGACCGGCGCCCATGTGGGCCACGATGCGGTCGTGGGCAGCAATGTCGTCATGGCCAACAACGCCACCCTGGGCGGTCATGCCCAGATTGGCGACAAGGTCTTCCTCGGCGGGCTGTGCGCCGTGCACCAGAACGGCCGGGTGGGGCAGGGCGCCATCGTCGGCGGTCTGGCCGCCGTGACCCGCGACGTCATCCCCTATGGCTCGGCCTGGGGCAATCACGCGCAGCTGCACGGGCTCAATCTGATCGGGCTGAAGCGCAAGGGCTACGGCAAGGACGCGGTGCGCCGCCTGCTGGCCGCCTTCCGCGACCTGTTCGAGGGCGGCCAAGAAAGCGGGGGCGGCGTCTTCGCCGACCGTCTGGACGGGGTCGAACAGACCTATGCCGACCTGCCCGAGATCATGGAGATCGTCGCCTTCATCCGCGACGGCGGCAAGCGTCCGCTCTGTCTTCCGGGCGAGTGAGGACGGGCGAGTGAGTGCGCCGCACGCCCCCAAGCTCGGGCTGATCGCCGGGGGCGGGGCCCTGCCGCTGGCCATCGCGGCGCGGTGCGAGGCCGAAGACCGGCCCTTGTTCGTCATCCGCCTGACCGGTTTCGCCGATCCGCATCTGGTCCGTTACACGGGCGCCGAGATCGGCATGGCCGAACTGGGCAAGGCGCTGGCGGCGCTGAAGGCGGCGGGCTGCAAGGCCGTCTGTTTCGCAGGCACGGTCAACCGGCCCGACTTCAAGAGCCTGAAACCCGACCTGAAGGGCGCGACCCTGCTGCCCGGCATCATCGCGGCGGCGACCAAGGGCGACGACGCCCTGCTGCGCAAGATCCTGTCGGTGTTCGAGAACGAGGGCTACGCCGTCGAGGGCGCCGACGACATCCTGGGCGGGGAGACGCTGGAGCCCGGGGCGCTGGGCGTCGTTTCGCCGACCGCAGACCAGCTGGCCGACCTCAGGAAGGCGCTGCATGTCGCGGAAAAGGCCGGCGAACTGGACATCGGTCAGGGCGCGGTCGTCTGTGACGGACTGGTGCTGGCGGTCGAGGCCCAGGAGGGAACGGACGCCATGCTGACCCGCGTCGCCGGCCTGCCCGCTGATCTGCGCGGCGCCGCCGGAGCCCTGAAGGGCGCGCTGGGCAAGGCGCCCAAGCCGATCCAGGACCTGCGCGTCGACATGCCGGTGATCGGGACGCGGACGCTGGAGCTGGCCGCCGCCGCCGGGCTGGCGGGCGTCGGCGGGGTGGCGGGCAAGCTGATCCTGATCGACCGCCCGGCCCTGATCGAGACCGCGAACCGGCTGGGCCTGTTCGTCTGGGGCGAGGACAGGTCATGAAGATCATGCTGGTCGCCGCCGAGGCCTCGGGCGATGCGCTGGGCGCGGGTCTGGCCAAGGCCTTGAAGGCGCGCGATCCGGGCGTCGACTTCGTCGGGGTCGGCGGACCCAAGATGGCGGCCGAGGGGGTTCAGAGCCCGTTCGACATCGCCGAACTGTCCATTCTCGGCTGGCTGGAGGGCCTGCGCGCCTACAAGCGGGTCAAGGCCCGGGTGGCGGACACCGTGGCCTTGGCGGTCAGGGAGCGGCCGGACGCCGTGGTCCTGATCGACAGCTGGGGCTTCACCATCCGGGTGGCCAAGGCCCTGCGCGAAGCCCTGCCGGGCGTGCCCCTGATCAAATACGTCGGGCCGCAGGTCTGGGCCTCAAGGCCGGGGCGGGCGAAGACGCTCGCCGGAGCCGTGGACCATCTGCTGGCGCTGTACACCTTCGATGCGCCGTGGTTCGAGGCCGAGGGGCTGGCGACGACCGTGGTCGGGTCCTCGGCCCTGCATGTCGATATGGACAGCGCCGACGGGGTGCGGTTCAGGGCCGCGCGCGGGCTGGCGGCGGATGCGCCCCTGCTGCTGATCCTGCCGGGCAGCCGGCCGTCCGAAATCCGCCATATGACGCCCGTCTATGGCGAGACGGTCGCCCTGCTGCGGCAGCGCCATCCGGGGCTGGAAGTCGCCGTGGTCGTCGCGGGCACGGTCGCGGCCGATGTGACGGCCCGGGTGGCCGCATGGCCGTTCCGCGTGCATCTGGTGCAGGAAGACGAGAAGTACGACGCCATGCGCGCCGCGACCGTCGCCCTGGCCACCTCGGGCACGGTCTCGACAGAGCTGGCGCTGGCCGGGGCGCCGATGATCATCGGCTACCGCTTCGATCCGCTCAGCTATGCGATCATGAAGCCCTTCTTCACGGGCAAGTTCGCGACCCTGTTCAACACGGCGGCGGATGAGATGATCGCGCCCGAGCTGATCCAGAAGGATGCGACACCGGAGAAGATGGCCGGCGCCGTCGGGGCCCTGCTGGACGATCCGCAGGCGCGTGCGGCCCAGTCCGCCCGCCAGACGGCGGCGCTGGATCGGATGGGCCGGGGCGGGCGCGATCCGTCCGAGATCGCCGCCGAGGCGGCGCTGAAGGTGATTGGCGACCGCGCCGCCTGAGACCGCCATTGTTCGCCATGGCGAACAGCTCATGCGGATTGCGTCGGCTTATCGCGGGGGCGCGCGAAGCCTAGGTTCCAGCCTCGGAACAAGGAGCTTTCCCATGACCATTTCCCCGACCGTCGGCAGCTACACGATGGGCGACCGGACCGTGAAGCGGCTCGGCTATGGCGCGATGCAGCTGGCCGGACCCGGCGTGTTCGGCCCGCCGAAGGATCACGACGGCGCCCTGGCCGTGCTGCGTGAGGCCGTGGCGCAGGGCGTGGACCATATCGACACCTCGGACTTCTACGGCCCGCACGTCACCAACCGGCTGATCCGGGAGGCCCTTCATCCGTATACGGACAACCTGACGATCGTGACCAAGATCGGGGCGCGGCGCGACGAGACGGGGGCCTGGCTGCCGGCGTTTTCGCCTTCGGAGCTGGAGCGGGCGGTTCACGACAACCTGACCAACCTCGGGCTCGAGACGCTGGATGTGGTCAATCTCAGGGTCATGATGGGCGAGGCCCATGGGCCCGCCGAGGGCTCGATCGCGGGGACCCTGTCGGTCGTCGTCGACCTGCAGCGGCAAGGCCTGATCCGCAACATCGGCCTCAGCAACGTCACGGCGAAACAGGTCGAGGAGGGGCGGTCGATGGCGGAGATCGTCTGCGTCCAGAACCTCTACAACCTGGCGCACCGAGAGGATGACGCCCTGATCGACAGCGTCAACGAAGCGGGTATCGCCTATGTGCCCTTCTTCCCGCTGGGCGGCTTCTCACCGCTGCAGTCGGACGCCCTGTCGGCCGTGGCGGCGGGTCTGGGCGCGACGCCGATGCAGGTCGCCCTGGCCTGGCTGCTGAAGCGGTCGCCCAACATCCTGCTGATCCCCGGCACCTCCTCGGTCGGGCATCTGAGGGAGAACCTCGCCGCCGGCGATCTGGTGCTGGACGACGCGGCCATGACCGCGCTGGACGCCATCGGCGGCTGAACCCCGCAGAGCATCGCCCAAAGAAAAACGCCGGAGCTTTCGCTCCGGCGTTTTGCATTTCAGACCGTGGTCCGATCAGCCGCGCTTGGCGATCGGCACGTAGTCGCGCTCGGTCGGGCCGGTGTAGAGCTGACGCGGGCGGCCGATCTTCTGGGCCGGATCGCCGATCATTTCCTGCCACTGCGAGATCCAGCCCACGGTGCGGGCCAGGGCGAACAGGACGGTGAACATCGAGGTCGGGAAGCCCATCGCCGACAGGGTGATGCCCGAATAGAAGTCGACGTTCGGGAACAGCTTGCGCGAGGTGAAGTATTCGTCGTTCAGGGCGACCTTCTCCAGCTCCTTGGCGACCTGGAACAGCGGGTCGTTCTCGCGGCCGGTGGCGGCCAGCACCTCATAGGCGCTTTCCTGCATGACCTTCGCGCGCGGGTCGTAGTTCTTGTACACGCGGTGACCGAAGCCCATCAGCTTGTACTTGCGGTCCTTCACGCCCTGGATGAACTCCGGGATCTTGTCCGGGGTGCCGATTTCCTGAAGCATGGTCAGGGCTTCTTCGTTGGCGCCGCCGTGCGACGGGCCCCACAGGCAGGCGATGCCGGCGGCGATACAGGCGAACGGGTTGGCGCCCGACGAACCGGCCAGACGGACGGTCGAGGTCGAGGCGTTCTGCTCGTGGTCGGCGTGCAGGGTGAAGATCCGGTCCATGGCGCGGGCCAGGGCGGGGTCGATCACATAGTCCTCGGCCGGAACGGCGAAGCACATGCGCAGGAAGTTCTCGGCGTACGACAGGTCGTTGCGCGGCGAGATGAAGGGCTGGCCGACGTGGTACTTGTAGGCGCGCGCGGCGATGGTCGGCATCTTGGCGATCAGGCGGATGGCCGAGATGTTGCGCTGGACCGGATCATGGATGTCCAGGCTGTCGTGATAGAAGGCCGACAGGGCGCCGACGGCGCCGACCATGATCGACATCGGGTGGGCGTCGCGACGGAAGCCCTCGAAGAAGCGGTCGAACTGGGCGTGCAGCATGGTGTGCCGCGTGATGGTGGTCTCGAACTCCGCATACTGGGCGGCGGTCGGCAGCTCTCCGTAGAGGAGCAGGTGGCAGACCTCGAGGAAGTTGGACTGCGAGGCCAGCTGGCCGATCGGATAGCCGCGGTGCAGCAGGACGCCGGCGTCGCCGTCGATGTAGGTGATGGCGCTTTCGCAAGCGGCCGTAGAGGTGAAACCGGGGTCGAAGGTGAAGGCGTCAGTGGCGCCGTACAGCTTGCGGATGTCGATAACGTCGGGGCCGGTGGAACCGCTCAGAACGGGCAGTTCGACGGTCTTGTCGCCGAGGGTGAGGGTCGCCGATTTGGCAGGTTCAGTCATTGTAGCCCCTTGTGAATCAGGGCCCGCGCCGGGGAGACGCCGGACCCCTTGTTGTTCGTGAACGTCACTTAGTCTGTTGCAGCGCATCATCCAAGCGCCCGAGCGATTCTTCGCGCCCCAAAGCGGCAAGAGTTTTGGCGATGTCGGGCGAAACCCCGTCTCCGGTCAGGGCGGCGCGGACGGCCGGGCCGATCTTGCCGAAGCCGACGGCCTCTTCCTCGGCGAAAGCCTTGAGTTCGGCCTCAAGGGCGAAGACGTCCCAGCTGGCGAACAGCTTGAGCCGGTCGCGCAGACGGCCGATGCGCTCGCCCGACTCGCCGGTCAGCAGCGGCAGGGCCTTTTCGAAGATGACCAGCGGACGGCGGCGCAGGACGAAAGCGGTCTGGTCGACCAGTTCGTTGAGCGTCTTGGCGCGGTCCTTGAGGAAAGGCATGGCGCGGGTCAGGCGAACCTCGTCGTCCTCGCCCAGCACATGGCCGCGCGCGAGGTGGAGATCGAGGACCTGTTTGGCCAGGCCGTCGTCGGCGGCCAGCCGCATCCAGTGGGCGTTGACGTGGGCCAGTTTGTCGAAGTCCAGCCGGGCCGGGGCTTTGCCGACGCCGGACAGGTCGAACCATTCCTGCGCCTGCTCGTCCGAGAACAGCTCGTCGTCGCCGTGGGCCCAGCCCAGGCGGGCCAGATAGTTGCGCATGGCCTCGGGCAGATAGCCCATCTCGGCATACTCATGCACCGCCTGGGCGCCGTGGCGCTTGGACAGTTTCGCGCCGTCCGGGCCGTGGATCAGGGGAATGTGAGCGAAGCTCGGACGCGCCCATCCGAGGGCGTCGTAAATCAATGATTGACGAGCAGCGTTGTTCAGATGGTCGTCGCCGCGAATGACGTGGGTGACGCCCATGTCATGGTCGTCGACGACCACGGCCAGATTGTAGGTCGGGGCGCCGTCGGAGCGCAGCAGGACCAGGTCATCGAGGTCACCGTTGTCCCAGCTGACCGCGCCCTGGACCTCGTCCAGGACCTCGACCCGGCCGGGCAGGGGACGGCGGAAGCGGACGACGAAGGGCTGCTCAGCCTCCAGCCCGGCGGCGACGCGGTCGCGCCAGGGAGATTCGAAGGTGCGGCGCGCGGCCTTGGCCTCGTCGCGCAGACGGCCGGTTTCCTCGGCGGTCGTGTAGTCGCGATAGGCGTGGCCGCTGTCGAGCAGGGTCTGGACGACCTCGCGGTGACGGTCGGCACGCGAGAACTGGAACACCGGCTCCTCGTCGGCGAACAGCTCCAGCCAGCTCAGGCCGTCGAAGATGGCCTTGACCGCCTCATCGGTCGACCGCTCGCGATCGGTGTCCTCGACCCGGATCAGGAACTTGCCGTTGCGCCCCTTCGCGTAAAGGTAGTTGAATAGCGCCGTTCTCGCACCGCCGATGTGCAGGGAGCCGGTGGGCGAGGGGGCGAAGCGGGTGACGACTGTCGAAGAAGAGGCAGGAGAGGTCATGGCAGGGAGGTCCGTACGGGCCGCCCTTATACCGCCCGACGCGGCAAAGCCCAGCCTTCCAGACAGGATCGCTTCGTCCGTGCGCGAACAGGTCGCCGGACAGGGGCTAAGGTGGCGGCTGTGGGCGCCGGTGGCGTTCGGCGGCGGCTGCGCCGTCTACTTCGGGCTGAAGACCGAGCCGCCGCTGTGGCCGCTGCTGGTCGCGGCCGCGCTGGCGGTCGGCCTATGGCTGGGGGCGCGGGCGAGGGGGCTGCCGCGGGCGGCGACCCTGCCGCTGATGCTGCTGATGTGTCTGGCGCTCGGGCTGGCGGCGGCGAAGGTTCGCACTGAACGGGTCGCGGCGCCGATCGCGCCCGCACTTGACGCGCCGACCACGATCGAGGCCTGGGTGCTGGATGTCGACAGTCCGGGCGCGAACGGGCACCGGGTGGTGGTTGCGCCGGTGTGGATCCGGGGGCTTGAGCCCGGGGCGAAGCCGATCCGGTTGAGGGCCACCGTCAAGGGCGATCCGCCGCCCCCGGGGACATCGATCCGGCTGTTCGCCATCCTCAATCCGCCGCCGCCGCCGGCCAGTCCGGGCGCCTATGACTTCGGCCGTAACGCCTTCTTCGAGGGAATGGGCGGCACCGCCTTCGCCCTGTCGCCGACGCGACCGGCGGTCCTGCCCGAGGCGCCGTGGCGGCTGAGGCTGGCGATGACGATCAACGGGGTGCGGTTCGGACTGGCGCAGAAGATCGTCGACCGGCTGGGGCCGCGCACCGGCGGGGTGGCGGCGGCCATGGTCACGGGGCACGAGACCTGGATCGAACGCGACGACCTCGACGCCATGCGCGATTCCGGGCTGGCCCACATCCTGTCGATCTCGGGCCTGCATATGGCGGTTGTCGGCGGTTTCGTCTTCTTCGCGGTGAGGCTGGGCGTCGCCGCTGTGCCGTGGGTGGCGTTGAGGGTGTCAGGCAAGAAGGTGGCGGCGGTCGCAGGCCTGATCGCGGTCGGGACCTATCTGGTGATCTCCGGGGCTCCGCCGCCGGCCGAGCGGGCGGCCATCACCTATTCCATCGCCTTTCTGGCCATCCTGCTGGACCGACAGGCGATCACCATGCATGCGCTCGCCGTCGCCGCCCTGATCGTGCTGACCCTCCAGCCCGAGGCCATCGTCACGCCGGGGTTCCAGATGTCGTTCGCGGCGACGGCGGCGCTGGTGGCCCTGGTCGAAAGCTGGCCGGCGCGTGTGCGGGAGATTTCGGCGCCCCTGCCGATCCTGATCGTGCAGAGGATCGGCGGCTGGATCGTCGCGGCGGTGACGGCCAGTCTGGTGGCCGGTCTGGCGACCGGGCCGTTCGCCATGCAGCATTTCAACCGGACGGCGGTCTATGGGCTGGGGGCCAATCTGCTGACTTCGCCGGTGGCGGACTTCGTGATGATGCCCGCGCTGGCTGTAGGCGCCTTGCTGGAGCCCATCAGGCTGGGCGCGCCCTTCCTGTGGGTGGCGGGCAAGGGCATCGACCTGATGCTGGCCATCGGTCACTGGACGGCGGGCCTGCCGGGGGCGGTCCGGACGGTGGCGAGCGCGCCGGATTTCGTCCTGCCGATCGCCTTCCTCGGGGTGCTGTTCATCTGCCTGTGGAAGGGGCGGTTGCGCTGGCTGGGCCTTCCGTTGGCGGCGGCAGTGATGCTGTGGCCTAGGGGCCCGACGCCCGACCTGTGGATCGGTGACGGCGGGACCAATGCGGCGTTTCACTCAGGGACGCAGGCTGTGGCGGTTCGCCCGGGCGTGCGCGAGTTCGCGGCGGACCTGTGGTCTCGGCGGCGGGGTTTGACCCTGACGGACCGGCCGGACGACGACTGGGTCTGTGGGCGATACGCGTGCGCGCCTGAGGTTCGGGATGCAGCGCCGGTCGCTCTGTGGTGGGGGACGAAGCCGCCGACGGAGGCGGCGCTGTCGGCTCTGTGCGGCGCGGCGCCCGTGGTCAGCGTGCGGGCGGCAGTGGCGGTGTTGCCGGCGGGGTGCGCGGAGACGCTGGTGCTGGACGGCGTCGACTTCAGGCGCGGCGGGGTGGAGCTGTGGCGGTCCGGCGCGGGCTGGAAGGCGGTGTGGACAGCCGATGTGCGAGGGGACCGGCCGTGGAGCCGCTCCCCCTCAAAGGCTCAGTGATACTGGCGGATCAGGCCGACCAGCTTGCCCTGGACCTCGACCTGGTCGGGGCCGAAGATGCGGGTTTCGTAGTTGCGGTTGGCGGGCTCCAGGGCGATGGATCCGCCCTTCTTGCGCAGGCGTTTGAGGGTCGCTTCCTCGCCCTCGACCAGGGCCACGACGATCTCGCCCGAGGAGGCGGTGTCGACGCGTTTGATGACCACCAGATCGCCGTTGAGGATGCCGGCCTCGATCATCGAGTCGCCCTCGATCTCGAGCATATAGTGCTCGCCGGCGCCCAGCATGGCCTCGGGCACCTGATAGCGGCCGTTGTCGCCCTGGATGGCGGAGATGGGCACGCCGGCGGCGATCTTGCCGACCAGAACCAATTCGCGGGTGTCATTGGCGGCCTCGGAGACGGGCGCTGAACGTCCGCCGCCCTCGATCACCGCGGGGGTGAAGGGGGCGCGGCCGCGCACGGGGCCGGTCGTGGCCTGTTCCGGCAGCTTGGTCACTTCGAGGGCGCGGGCGCGATGGGCGAGGCGGCGGATAAAGCCCCGCTCCTCCAGAGCCGTGATCAGCCGGTGGATGCCCGACTTGGACGCCAGATCCAGCGCCTCCTTCATCTCGTCGAACGAGGGGGAGACACCCGTCTCCTTGATGCGTTCGTGGATGAACATCAGGAGTTCGTGCTGCTTGCGCGTGAGCATGGGAGGAGCCTTCAGAACAAGACGTGAACCGTTGCCGATGTTCTGTAAGTGTTCTTCACTAATGTCAACTTAACGGTGAAGGCGTCGGGCGTCCTCGATGCGGGCGATCAGATTGGGCGCGCCGACATCCATCGACCAGGCGGCAATCGGGACCGACTTGCCGTCCTTCAACGCCACGACCGCAGTCGGAAACGGCTTCTCTCGCAGCCAGACGTGGTCGATCTGGTCCAGCGGCATCGGCTTTGAGCGGGAGACGAGATGCAGGGCTCCGTCCTGGATCCACAGACCCCAGCCTCCCGAGGCCCGCAGGCGCAGCAGATACCGGGGAATCATCCAGACCATCATGACGAGGCAGGCGGCGGCTCCGACAAACCAGCGCAGATCCACCCTCTCCCAGGGATAGAAGGCTTTGTCAGACCAGAGGGGCGCCGTGGCGATCCCCACGCTGCAAAGCACGAAGAACCCCACCGCCATCAAGGTGGATGACGGTTTGACCCGAGAGATCAGTTGGCGGTTCAATCCAGCAGCGTCCGGGTCGCGGCCTCGACGTCCGGCTGACGCATCAGGGCCTCGCCGACGAGGATGGCGCGGGCGCCGGCCATGCAGACGTCGGCGACGTCATTCGGGGTGAAGACGCCGCTCTCGGCGACCAGAAGGGCGTTCTTCGGGGCCAGATGCGACAGGCGGGCCGTCGTGCCGAGGTCGACCTCGAAGGTGCGCAGAGACCGGTTGTTGACCCCGATCAGGTCGCCGCCGAGGGCGACGGCTCGGGCCATCTCCAGCTCGTCATGGGTCTCGATCAGGGCGTCCATGCCGAATCGGCGGGCCTCGGCCAGCAGTTCGGCGGCGAGGGCGTCGTCGATCATGGCGAGGATGATCAGGATGCAGTCGGCGCCGAGCGCGCGGCTCTCGGCGACCTGCCACGGATCGACAAGGAAGTCCTTGCGCAGACAGGGCAGGGCGACCGCCGCCCGGGCCTGAACCAGATAGTCGTCGGCGCCCTGGAAGCTGGGGCCGTCGGTCAGGACCGACAGACATGCCGCGCCACCGGCCTCGTAGGCCCTGGCGAGAGCCGGGGGATCGAAGTCCTCGCGGATCAGCCCCTTGGACGGGCTGGCCTTCTTGATCTCGGCGATCAGGGCCGGACGGCCGGGGCCGGCGTGCTTTTCGAGGCTGTGGCGGAAACCGCGCGGCATGCCGGCGATCATGGCCAGCGACTCGATCTCGGACTGCGACTGGGCGGCCTTTCGCGCGGCGACGTCCTCGCGCTTGTAGGCGGCGATCTTGGCCAGAACGTCTTCGCGTGGTCGATCCTGGGGGGCAGTCATATGACGTCTTCGATCGGGATGGGCGTGGAGGTGATCCGCGCGAGAGAAGCCAAAGCTTGGGCGGCCTTGCCGTCGTCGATAGCGGCGGCGGCGAGGGCGACGCCGGATTTCAGGTCGTGGGCTTTGTCGGCGACGATGAGGGCCGCGGCGGCGTTGAGCAGGACCACGTCGCGATAGGGACCGGTCTGGCCGGCCAGCAGGGCGGAAAGGGCCTCGGCGTTGGTCTCGGCGTCGCCGCCGCGCAGGGCCTCGATGTCGGCGCGGGGCAGGCCGGCGTCCTCGGGCGTGACGGTGAAGCGGCGGACGGCGCCGTCCTTCCATTCCGCGACCTCGCTGGGGCCCGTGATGGTCAATTCGTCGAGGCCCTGACCATGGACAGTCCAGGCGCGGGTGGCGCCGAGACGGCCGAGCACCTCGGCCAGGGGCTCCAGCAGGCGCGGATCATAGACGCCCATGACCTGACGCTTCGCCCCGGCCGGATTGGACAGGGGGCCGAGCAGGTTGAAGACGGTGCGGAAGCCGATCTCGGCGCGGACCGGGCCGACGTGGCGCATGGCGCCGTGGTAGGCGGGGGCGAAGAGGAAGGCGATGCCCGCCTCGTCCAGCGCGATCTTCTGCTGCTCCAGACCGGCGGTCAGGTCGACGCCGAGGACGCCGAGGACGTCGGAGGAGCCGGACTTCGAGCTCATGGCGCGGTTGCCGTGCTTGGCGACCTTCAGGCCCGCGCCGGCCAGCACCAGAGCGGCGGCCGTCGAAATGTTGAAGGTGTGGGCGCCGTCGCCGCCGGTGCCGCAGGTGTCGATGACGTCGTAGTCGTGGTCGAGCGTCAGGGCGGCCTTGCGCATCTCGCCCGCGAAGGCGGCGATCTCGTCAACGGTCTCGCCGCGCATGCGCAGGGCCGTGACGGCGGCGGCGACCTGGGCCGGGGTAGGCTCGCCGCGCAGACAGGCGGCGAAGAAGTCGCCGGCCTCGGCCGAGGTCAGGGGCTGGCCATCGACCAGCTTGGCCAGCAGCGGCTTGAAACCACCCTCCGCCATGGCTTCAGACCATGGCCAGACGCTTGACGCCCGCCAGATCGAGGAAGTTGGCCAGCATCTCGTGGCCGTGTTCGGTGGCGATCGACTCGGGGTGGAACTGGACCCCGTGGATCGGCCGCTCGTGGTGCTGGAAGCCCATGATTTCGCCGTCCTCGGTCCAGGCGGTGACCTGAAGCGTGTTCGGCAGGGTTTCGCGCTGCACGGCCAGCGAATGGTAGCGGGTCGCAGTGAAGGGCGAAGGCAGGCCGGCGAACATGCCCTTGCCCTCATGCAGGATCGGCGAGGTCTTGCCGTGCATCAGGGCCTTGGCGCGCACGACGTGGCCGCCCATGGCCTGGCCGATGGCCTGATGGCCGAGGCAAACGCCAAGGATCGGCATGTCCAGCGGGGCGGTGTCGATCAATGGCAGGCAGATGCCGGCCTGATCGGGCGCGCAGGGGCCCGGCGACAGCAGGACGGCTTCGGGTTTCAGCGCCCAGGCCTCGGCGGTCGTCAGGTCGTCATTGCGGACGACATGCGTCTCCGCGCCCAGTTCCGCGAGGTAGTGGACGAGGTTGTAGGTAAAGCTGTCGTAGTTATCGACGACGAGGATCATGCGGCGGTTCTAGGACCTGAAATCCTCCGCGCCAAGCCGAAGCTTGCGTGGACACCGGACGTTAACCATCGTGGCGTTCAGATCGGATCCCTGCCGGAGATTCCCCCGCGTGATCGATACCGCCGCCGAGATCGAACAGGCCCGCGCCCTGCTGGTCGAGACGCCCGAGCGTCCGGCCAGTTCGCTGGGCGCCCTCGGGGCGGCGTTTCTGGCCGCCAGCGCCGCGGTGCTGCTGGCGGGTGTGATGGTCCTGGGACCGGGCTTCGCGATGAAGGACCCGGTCTATCAGGGCCAGTTCGAGAACTAGCCGAACCAGCCGGCGGTAAAGGCGAAGAAGACCAGAAGGATCAGGGCGAACAGGACGGCGACAGCCGCCACCGACACGCCCAGCACCGAGGTCATGCCCTTCACATTCTCGCCCTGACGGGCCTCTTCAGTCGTCTCTTCGACGTGGTCATTCTGGATGGTCGACATAGCGATCTCCGTTCGTTGATTAACAACAACGGCAGCGGGGCTGTTTCGATCCGTGCGTCACTTCCCCGCGTCAGGCTCGATCATGCGGTAGCCGAGGCCCTGTTCGGTGCGGATCAGGCGGGGGCGTGCGGAATCGGCTTCGAGCTTCTGGCGCAGCTGGGCGACGAGGACGCGGACGACCTGGGCCTCGACGACCTCGGCGCCGCCCCAGACGGCGAGGGCGATCTGGCGGTGGGTAACGACCCGACCGGCGTGGAGGGCCAGGGTGCGCAGCAGGTCGTATTCGCGCGGGGTCAGGTGCATGACCTCATCCTCGACCCGGACGATGCGGCTGGAGAAGTCGATCGACAGCGGTCCGGCGACGAAGCGGGAGCGGGACGAGAATTTGCGCTCGCGGCCGCGCAGGACGGCGCGGATGCGGGCCATGAGCTCGCCCATGGCGAAGGGCTTGTTGACGTAGTCGTCGGCGCCGAGATCGAGCGCCGCGATCTTCTCGGCCTCCAGATGGCGGGCGCTGAGGACCAGGATGGGCACCTCGGACCATTCGCGGATACGGGCGATGACGTCCTTGCCGTCCATGTCGGGCAGGCCGAGATCCAGCAGGACGGCGTCGAACCCCTCCATGGCCATGGCGGCGAGGGCGTCCGCGCCGCGCTCGGCGGCGGTGACGGCATAGCGCTCGGCCTGAAGCGCGGGGGTCAGGGACTGGACGATGGGGGCCTCGTCCTCGACCAGAAGCAGGCGCTGCATCAGACGGTCTCCCGGGCGGGATCGAGGGCGATGCGGACGCGAAGGCCGGTCGCGCCGACGTCATTGGGCGCCACGCCGATGCGGCCGCCCATGGCCTCGACGAAGCCGCGCGCGACGGACAGGCCGATGCCGGTGCCCCGGCCTTCACGGCGGCTGCCGGAGCCGCGATAGAATTTGTCGAACACCCGGTCGGCGTCGCCGGCGGAGACACCGGGACCGTCGTCGGCGACCTCGATCTCGATCCGGTCGTCGCGGCGGCGGGTGGCGACCTCGATGCGCACGGCCTGACCGCCGTGCTGGAGGGCGTTTTCGAGGAGGTTGTAGAGGACCTGTTCGAGCAGGACGGGATCGGCGCGAACGCTCAGGGCCGGGGCGAGGGCGGTCTCGACTCCGGTGGCGCGTGCGGCGGGCAGGCGGCGGACGGCCGCCTCGACGATCTCGGACAGGTCGAGATCGACCAGCCGGGTCTCCAGCTGTCCCGCCTCGATGCGCGACAGGTTGAGCAGGCCCTCGACATAGCCGTTCAGCCGCCCGGCCTCCTGAACGATGCCGTCGGCCAGGGCGACCCGGGTGTGGGGATCGAAGCGGTCGTCATAGTCGCGCAGGCTGCTGGCCGAGGCGAGGACGGTGGCGAGCGGCGTGCGCAGGTCGTGGGACAGGGAGCCGAGGATGGCCTCGCGCAGGGGTTCGGCGCGGCGGTCGGCTTCGAGGTCGGCCTCGATCCCGGCGCGGCGGCTGCGGGCGAGGGCGGCGGCGGCGAGGTCGAGCAGCAGTTCGCACAGCCGGTCCTGGGCCTGGACGTCCTTCGCCCGCGTCTCCCCGATGCGCCAGAGGGCGAGGCCCAGCGGCTCGTCAGCCGAGATGCGGCGGGCGCGCCAGGCGCCGTGGGCGTGCAGCCCCGCGTCCATCCAGGCGCGGGCGACCAGTCCCTCCATCAGACCGCGCGGGCCGTAGGCGAAGGCCTTGTCGGACAGGGCGCCGCCTTCGCCCAGGACGATGGAGACGCCGTTGGTCGCCGCGTTGAGGCGCTCTGACAGGGCCTGGGTCAGTTCAGCCTCGGACGGCGCGGCGGCGAAGGTCTGGCCGGCCTCCAGCAGGGTGGCCAGAAGGTCGGCGCGCTGGCGGTTGTGGCGTTCGCTCTCGCGCACCCGGCCGGCGAGACTGCCGGTCACCAGCGCCACCAGCAGGAAGACGAACAGGGTCAGGGCGTCGTCGGGGCCAGCGAACTGGAGGGTGAACAGCGGCTCCACCAGGGTGAAGTTGTAGGCCGCGAAGGCGAGGAAGGCCGCAAGAACCCCGCCCCGGGTGCCCAGCAACAGGGCCGATACCAGCACGGCCGCGAGGAAGAAGATCGACAGCCGCGTCATGTCGAAGGCGACGTAGAGCAGCTCCGCCGCCGCCGTGCCGATCCCGACGATGACGATCGCCCCGACCAGTTGGACCGCAAGGGTCATGGAGGCGTCGAACCGTTCGAACAGCCAGACGACGGGCCGCCAGAGGCTCGAGGCAGGGGCTGGCGAGGGGACGGACGGCGAAGTCATGCGGCCACACCTCGCGCCGTCCGGCCCGCGACGCAAGAACAGGATCCGTATGCGAGGCGATCCGTCGGCGGACCAGCGGGGCCGTATATGGATCCTATTCTTGCCGGGGTCAGGCGCGCGTGGTCCAGGTTCGGGAACAAGGAGTTCCCCATGACCGCATCTTCCCGTTCGATCCGTCTGGCCCTGATGGGCGTGGGCGCCGTCGCCGTTCTCGCTGCGGGCGCCTGCGCCAAGCGTCCGGTCGCCGCCGGCACGACCGCTGACACGGGCACAGTCCCCGCCTACAATCCCGTCGTCCCGACCCAGCCGACCGGCCCGATGAACGCGGTGCGCCCGGGTTCGGAACAGGACTTCTCGGTCAATGTCGGCGACCGCGTCTATTTCGATCTGGACAGCCACACCCTGCGCGCCGACGCCCTGCCGCGTCTGGCCGATCAGGCCCGCTGGCTGCAGCAGTATCCGCGTATCCAGGTCCGGATCGAAGGCAATGCCGACGAACGCGGCACGCGTGAATACAACCTCGCCCTCGGCGCGCGCCGGGCCCAGTCGGTCCGCGCCTATCTGGTGTCGCAGGGCGTCGCGGCCAGCCGCATCGACGTCATCAGCTACGGCAAGGAGCGGCTGATCGCCCAGGGCGCCAGCGAATCCGCCCACGCCCAGAACCGCAACGGCCATACGGCCATCGTCTCGGGCGCTGAATAGGCCTTACGCCGTCACAGAAATCCGCCGCGACGCTTCCTGGTCACCGGCGGAGCGGCCCCGTCCCCCCCGGATGGGGCCATAGACCCGGTCGGAGCTGACCTCTCCGGCCGGGTCGCTTCGTTTTGGGGTCAGGCCTCGCCCGCGTCGTTCAGCGGTCGGCCCAGTTCGAAGCGCCAGGCGTCGGAGGCGGCGTTGATCGGGGCGCGGGCCTTGGCCTGGGTCTCGGCGTATTCGGCCGCCGGGTCGCTGTCGGAGACGACACCCGCGCCGGCCTGAACGAAGACCTGGCCTTGGGTGAACATGGCGGTGCGCAGGACGATGCAGATGTCCGCCTCGCCGCCCGCCGAGATATAGCCCACGCCGCCGCCGTAGCCGACGCCGCGCTTGGTGGACTCCAGCTCGTCGATGATCTCCATCGCGCGGACCTTGGGCGCGCCCGACAGAGTGCCGGCGGGCAGGGCGGCCAGAAGGGTGTCGACGGCGTCCAGCTTCGGATCGGCCTTGCCAACGACGTTGGAGACGATGTGCATGACCTGGCTGTAGCGCTCGACCACAAAGCTTTCGGTCACCTCGACGGTGCCGGGCGCCGAGACGCGGCCCACGTCATTGCGGCCCAGATCCAGCAGCATCAGATGCTCGGCCCGTTCCTTGGGATCGGCCAGCAGCTCGGCCTCCAGCGCCTTGTCGGCGGCGGGGGTCGCGCCGCGCGGGCGGGTGCCGGCCAGCGGACGGATGGTCACCCCGCCGTCCTTGAGACGCACGAGGATCTCCGGGCTGGACCCGGCCAGCTGGAAGTCGCCGAAGTTCAGATAGAAGAGGTAGGGCGAGGGGTTCTGACGCCGCAGCGAGCGGTAGAAGGCGAAGGGCTCGCCGGTCCAGGGGGCGCTGAACCGGTGGCTGAGCACCACCTGGAAGATGTCGCCCGCGGTGATGTAGTCCTTGGCCGCCGCCACCATGCCGTTGAAGGCCTGACCATCGACGGGGGAGACAAAGGCAGGGGTCTCGGCCGGGGTCGGGGTGCTGCGGCCTACGAGCGGGCGGCGCAGTCGGGCCTCGAAGTCGTCGAGACGGGCGTTGGCGGCGGTCCAGGCCTGCTCCGGGCCGAGTTGGCTGTCCGGATAGATGGTCGCGACCATGACGATCTCGCGCCGCACCGAATCGAACATGGCCACCAGCGAGGGGCGGGTCAGGACGGCGTCGGGCAGGTCGAGCGGGTCGGGATTGGCTTCGCCCAGCGGCTCCAGCAGCCGGACCATGTCATAGCCGAAGACGCCGAACAGGCCGGCGGCCATGGGCGGCAGCTCACCGTAAGGCGTGGCCGTCAGGTCGAATTTCGTCGCGGCGATCAGGGCGCGCAGGGACTGAAGCGCAGGCAGCGCCTCGGGCGTGAAGCGGTCGGCGGCGATGTCCGCGCCGCGCGCGATCTCGGCCGCGCCGCCGCGACAGCGCCAGACCACATCGGGCTCAAGCGTGATGATGGAATAACGGCCGTTGAGCGCGCCGCCCTCGACCGATTCCAGCAGGAAGGCGTGGGTGCGACCGAGGCCGACTTTCAGATAGGCGGAGACGGGTGTCTCCAGATCGTCGATCAGACGCCGAACCACGACCTGGGGCCGGCCGGCGGCCAGCCCCGTCGCGAAGTCTTCGTACCCGGCCTCACTCACTGGGCGGGCGCGGCCGGAGCGGTGGAGCCTGCGGCCGGGGCGGCGACGCCCAGAGCCTGCAGCGCCAGGGCCGGGTCGTTCTTCGCCTTGGTCGAACGGGCGGCGGCGGCGATGGCCTGTTCCGCGAAGCCTTGAGCCATGTTCTGGCCCATGCGGACGCGCAGCTGTTCGGCGACCGGAGCGGCCAGGGCCGGGACGGCGGCGTGGATGTTGTCGACGCGGCCGACCACAAAGCCGGTCTCCGACGCCGGGCCCGAGAAGACCTGGCCCTTGCCCTGGCCGAACAGACCCTGGAGCACGCCCTGGCCGAGCTCGGTCTGGGTCTGCTGGTTCTGCTGGGTCGAGGTGCGGGTGATCAGGGTCGCGCCGGCCGAGGAGGCGACGGCGGCGATGTCCTGACCGCCACGCACGCGGGCGGCCAGCTCATCGGCCTTGGCGGCGATGCGGCGGGCGCTTTCACGCTGGATCCAGGCCTGGGTCAGGGGCTCGCGAACCTCTGCGAGGGTCGGCAGGGCGGCGGGTTTGACGTCGTCGAGGCGCAGAACGAAATACTGGCCCTGACCGGCGTCGATGACGTCGGACTCGCCGCCCTTCGACAGGGTCCAGGCCGTGGTGATCAGTTGCGGCGGCACCGGCAGGGCCTGGCCGTTGGGCGCCTTGCCGTCCTGGGTGAAGGGCGGGATCTGGACGATGCGGGCGCCGATGGCGGCGACGGCCTGATCGAGCGTCTTGCCGTCCGAACGGGCCTTTTCATACTGCTCGACCTTGGAGAAGACCTGGGCCTTGGCGTCCTCTTCGCGCAGTTCCTGAACCAGGGCGGCGCGGCTGTCTTCCAGGGTGGCGGCGTGACCCGGGGTCGAGGAGGTCAGTTTGGCGACGGTGAAGCCGACGCGGCCCTGGATGGCGTCCGTAACCTGACCGGGCTGCATGCCGAAGACGGCGGCGGCGACGGCGGGCTCGCTGACGGCGCTGCGCGGCGTGTTGTTGAAGTCGGCCGGACGGATGTCGCCATTGGCCTTGCCGGCGTCGGCGGGGCTCTGGCCGGCGCGCAGGGCGGCGGCGATCTTGTCGGCGGCGGCCTTGGTCGGGGCGGTCAGGGTCACGAAGGTCCGGGTCTCCGGCGTGGAGAGCGAATCCTTCTTGAAGTTGAAGCGTTCGACGATGCGGGCTTCCGGGATCGCGGCGGTCGAGGCGTTGGGCGCGGCCGTGAACAGGACGACGGAGGCGATGCGGAATTCCGGACGGCGCAGTTGGGCGGCGTTGTCGGTGATGAAGCTCTGCAGCTGGGCGTCCGTCGGGGCCGGGGTCGCGCCGACCATGGCCGGGGTGACCATGAACCAGCGGCCGTCACGGGTTTCCATGGCGCGGCCGGCCAGCAGGGCGCCGTAGATGCGCGGCGTGCGGTAGCCCGCCATGACGGCGGTGCCGGCGTGCTGGCTGGTGTACTGATCGCGCAGTTCACGCTCGATCATGACCGGGGTGTAGTTCTTCTCGGCCAGGACCGACTGGTACTGCTGCTCGTCGAACTGGCCGGTGACCGAGTTGAAGAAGGCGGGGATGGCGCGGATCTGCTTGATCACCAGCGCCTTGCCCGGACGGATGCCGACACGGTTGGCCCAGTCGAGGAAGCCCAGTTCCTGGGTCCGCTGCTCGAGGTAGCGGACGTGGACGTTTTCCTTGACCAGATCCTCGGTCGTCAGCGGACGGCCCGCACGTTCCTGCAGTTGTTCGCGAGCGCGGTCGAAATCGCTGCGGAACTCGGCCGCGTCGATCGTCCGGCTTCCGGCGTCGATGATGTGCTTGGGCATGATGCCCGAGAACACGTCCAGCTTCGCGCCGCCGATAAGCAGAGCGACACCGACGAGAACCAGAAGGGCGGCGGCCCATTTGGACTTCGCGAAATTGCGGAACACGGAGATCATCGAGCGAACCTGAAGAAGCGGCCAGGAAAAACGAGCGGCGCCGCTCTGGCCTATAGGCAGGGGGCGGCGGCACGGCAAGCGGACCCTTCGGAACTCGGGTCGCGCCGGACGCACCAGCGGCCTTGTGACGCGATTGCGGCAGCAGCTTGGCTTTGCAGGGAATCCTGCTTTAGGAAGGCCGCATGAAACAATCCGTGAAGTTGATCGCCGGCAACTGGAAAATGAACGGCACGGCCGCGAGTCTGGCCGAGGCCGCCGCCCTTCAGCAGGCCCTGGCCGGCGAACCCGCCGCCTGCCGCGTGGCCCTGTGCCCGCCCGCGACCCTGATCGATCGGCTGGCCGCGACGGTCAAAGGCGGCGCTGTCGAGGTGGGCGGGCAAGACTGCCACGCCGAGGCTTCGGGCGCCTTCACCGGCTCGATCTCTGCGGAGATGCTGACGGACGCCGGGGCGACCCTGGTGATTCTGGGCCATTCGGAACGCCGTGCGGGCTTCGGCGAGACCGACGCCGACGTCGCCGCCAAGACCGAGGCCGCCCTGGCCGCCGGTCTGGAGCCCATCATCTGCGTCGGCGAGACCCTGGAGCAGCGTCAGGCGGGCGACGCCGTCGCCGTGGTCTCGGCCCAGGTCGCCGGCTCCCTGCCGCAAAGCCTGTCCGACAAGGCCTTCGCCGTCGCCTATGAGCCCGTCTGGGCCATCGGCACGGGCCTGACGCCGACGCTGGAGCAGATCGAGGAGGTCCACGCCGCCGTGCGCGCGGCCATGGTCGCAAGGCTGGGGGAGGGCGGCCGCGTCGCCCCGATCCTGTACGGCGGCTCGGTCAAGGCGTCGAACGCCGCAGAGATCCTGAACGTCCCCGAGGTCGGCGGCGCCCTGGTCGGCGGCGCCTCCCTGAAGGCTGCGGACTTCCTGGGCATCATTCGCGCCGCTTGAATTAGTATTATAAATTGGCAGAGTGCCCGGCGCTGAGCCGGAGACTTCGCCATGCCCGATACCCTGTCCATCGACCGCCGGTCCGCTCTGGGGCTGCTGGGTACGGGCATCGGCGCGGGGCTGGCCCCGGCGGGGGCGGCTCTGGCCGCCGAGGAGGCAGAGGCCCGGTCGCCGCATGTGCTCTGGTATCGGTCGCCGGCGCTGGAGTGGACCGAGGCCCTGCCGGTCGGCAACGGCAAGACGGGCGCCATGGTCTTCGGCGGGGTGGCGCGCGAGCGGCTGCAGCTGAACGACAGCAGCCTGTGGGCGGGCGGTCCATACAGCCCGGCCAATCCCGACGCCTTGGCGGCCCTGCCCGAGGTGCGGCGGCTGGTCTTCGAGGGCCGCTATCTGGAAGCCCAGGAGCTGGCCCAGGCGAAGATGATGGCCAATCCGATCCGGCAGATGTCCTACCAGACGGTCGGCGACCTGTTCCTGACCTTCGGGGTGTCCTCGGCGGCGGGGGGCTACCGGCGGGAGCTGGATCTCGACCGGGGAATCGCCACGACCCGTTTCACCCGTCAGGGGGTGACCTACATTCGCGAGGTGCTGGTCTCGGCGGCGTCCGGTGCGCTGATCGTGCGCCTCACTGCGGACAAGCCGGGTTCGCTATCGTTCGAGGCGGAGTTCGAGACGCCGCAGGAGGCCGCCACCGATATCTCCGACGGCGATCTGGTCCTGCGCGGGACCAACACCGCCCAGAACGGCGTCGCGGCGGCCCTGACCTTCGAGGCGCGGGTGCGGGTGCTGAACGAGGGCGGGACGGTCGAGCGGCGGGCGGGAAACCTGACCGTCACGGGCGCGGACGCCGTGACCCTGATCATCGCCACCGACACCAGTTTCGAGGGGCCGAAAGCTGTCTCGGGCGTGCCCGATCGGGGAACCCGCGCGGTCGTCGAGACCGCCGCCCGCCGGGGCTGGGTCCAGCTGCGTGACCTGCATATCGCCGAGCACCGGCAGCTGTTCCGGCGTTTCGACATCGATCTGGGGACCACGGAAGCGGCGGCGCTTTCGACCGACCAGAGGATCGCCAAATCCCAGACTCTCGTCGATCCGGCGCTGGCGGCCCTCTATGTCCAGTACGCCCGGTATCTGCTGATCAGTTGCTCGCGGCCCGGCGGTCAGCCGGCGACCCTGCAGGGACTGTGGAACGACAAGATCAACCCCCCGTGGGGATCGAAATACACGATCAACATCAACACCGAGATGAACTACTGGCCCGCCGAGCCGGCCAATCTGGCGCCCTGCGTGGAGCCTCTGGTCGAGATGGTGCGGCAGCTGTCGGTGACGGGCGCCGAGATCGCGAAGGTCCACTACGGCGCGCGCGGCTGGGTCTGCCATCACAACACCGACCTGTGGCGGGCGGCGGCCCCGATCGACGGGGCGCGGTTCGGCATGTGGCCCATGGGCGGCGCCTGGCTGTGCCTGCACCTGTGGGACCGCTGGGACTATGGGCGCGACAAGGCCTACCTCGCCGACGTCTGGCCGATCCTGCGCGACGCCGCCCTGTTCTTCGTCGACGCCCTGGTCGCCGATCCGGCGACGGGGGAGCTGGTCACCTGTCCGTCGCTGTCGCCCGAGAACCTGCATCCGCACGGCGCCTCGGTCTGCGCCGGACCGGCGATGGATTCGCAAATCCTGCGCGACCTGTTCGCCAACTGTATCGCGGCGTCCGAGATTCTGGGCGTGGACGCCGATCTGCGCCTGACCTTCGCGGAGACCCGGGCGAAACTGCCGAAGGACCGAATCGGCTCGGGCGGCCAGTTGCAGGAATGGCGCGAGGACTGGGACCTGACCGCGCCCGAGCCCAATCACCGACACGTCTCCCATCTCTATGCGGTCTACCCCAGCCGCCAGATCAATGTCCTGACCACGCCCGAACTGGCAACTGCGGCGAAGACGTCCCTGGACCTGCGCGGCGACCTGTCGACCGGCTGGGCCGTCGCCTGGCGCATCAATCTATGGGCGCGGCTGAGGGAAGGGGAGCGGGCCCATTCGATCCTGGCCCTGCTGCTGGGGCCCGAGCGCACCTATCCGAACATGTTCGACGCCCACCCGCCGTTCCAGATCGACGGCAATTTCGGCGGCAGCTCAGCGGTGCTGGAGATGCTGATTCAGCAACTGGACGACCACATCGACATCCTGCCGACCCTGCCGTCGGCCTGGCCCGAGGGATCGGTGAAGGGCCTGCGGCTTCGGGGCGGGCGCGAGATCGACCTGAACTGGCGCGAGGGACGGCCGACGGCGATCGTGCTGCGCGGCCCGGCGGGCGAAACCGTCAAGCTGAGGCACGGCCAGACGGTGCGGTCTGTGGTCCTGTCGCGAGGGGCCGCCCAATTCGAGTGGTGAAGCTTCAAGGTCACGCTCACTGCCGCGTTGCCCATCCCGTCCATCGATGTTAGACGCCGCCGCTTGATCGGCGCGCCGCGCCACACATGTAAGCGACCATGCTCCAGACCATCCTCCTCGTCGTCATGATCCTGATCTCGATCGCCCTGACCGGGGTGGTCCTGCTGCAACGCTCCGAAGGCGGCGCCCTCGGCATGGGCGGCGGCCCCTCGGGCTTCATGACCGCGCGCGGCGCGGGCAATCTACTTACCACGGTCACCTGGTGGCTGGCCGGCGCCTTCTTCGCCTGCGCCATCGGCCTGACCATCCTGGGCAACATCCAGCGCGGCAACGCCTCGGTGATCGACGCCAAGGCCGTCGGCTCCATCGCCGTCGACCAGGCTCCGGCCCAGACGGCGCCCGCCCAGCAGGCTCCGGCGACCCCGGCCGCTCCGGCGGCTCCGTCGCTCGACGATCTGGAGGCCAGCCTCCCGACCGCGGGCGTCGCCCCGGCTCCCGCCCAAAGCGCTCCGGCGCCCAAGCAATAAGGTGAGGACGGCGGGACCTTCCCCCCGCCGCTCCCGCCCCCAGTCCCCCCAGCGAGCGCGACCGGAGCCGATCCGGACCGCGCTCGTTCTGTTTTCAACAGCCGTTTCGTTCGCGATCCGGTCGAGCGGCCGCGAATCAGCGGTAAGGTGATCCCCCATGGCCCGTTATGTGTTCATCACCGGCGGCGTGGTTTCCTCTCTCGGAAAAGGCCTCGCTTCCGCCGCTCTCGGCGCGCTTCTGCAAGCGCGCGGTTACAAGGTGCGTCTGCGCAAGCTCGACCCCTATCTGAACGTCGATCCGGGCACGATGAGCCCCTATCAGCACGGCGAGGTCTTCGTGACCGACGACGGGGCCGAGACCGACCTCGACCTGGGCCACTATGAGCGGTTCACGGGCGTGTCGGCGGCCAGGTCCGACAACATCACGACCGGCCGCATCTATTCGACCATCCTGGAGAAGGAGCGTCGCGGCGACTATCTCGGCGCGACCGTCCAGGTGATCCCGCACGTCACCGACCAGATCAAATCCTTCTGTCTGACGCCCGCCTTCACCGACATCGGCGAGGACGTGGACTTCGTGCTGGTAGAGATCGGCGGCACCGTCGGAGACATCGAGGGCCTGCCGTTCTTCGAGGCCATTCGCCAGCTGGGCCAGGACCTGCCGCGCGGCCAGAGCTGCTTCGTGCACCTGACCCTGCTGCCCTTCATCAAGACCGCCGGCGAGATGAAGACCAAGCCGACCCAGCACTCGGTCAAGGAGCTGCGCTCCATCGGCATCCAGCCCGACATCCTGCTGTGCCGCTGCGAACAGCCGATCCCGGCCGAGGAAAAGCGCAAGATCGGCCTGTTCTGCAACGTGCGCGAAAGCGGCGTCATCCAGGCGATGGACTCGGCCGACATCTACGCCGTGCCGCTGGACTATCACCGCGAGGGTCTGGACGCCGAGGTGCTGGCCCACTTCGGGATCACCGACGCCCCGAAGCCCGATCTGACCATGTGGGAAGAGATCGCGCGCCGCCGGCTGCACCCTGACGGCGAGGTCACCGTCGCCGTGGTCGGCAAGTACACGGTGCTCAAGGACGCCTACAAATCCCTGATCGAGGCCCTGCATCACGGCGGGGTGGCCAACAACGTCAAGGTCAACATCGACTGGGTCGAGGCCGACACCTTCGAGGGCGACCGCGACGCCTGTGAGGAACGTCTGCAGTCGGCCCATGCGGTGCTGGTGCCCGGCGGCTTCGGCGAGCGCGGCTCCGAGGGCAAGATCGAGGCGGCCCGCTTCGCCCGCGAGCGCAACATCCCCTATTTCGGCATCTGCTTCGGCATGCAGATGGCGGTGATCGAGGCGGCCCGGAACCAGGCCGGCTATCCCAAGGCGTCCTCGACCGAGTTCGGCCCGACCGAGGAGCCGGTCGTGGGCCTGATGACAGAATGGACCCAAGGCAACCAGCGCGTCCTGCGCCAGCAGGGCGGGGACCTAGGCGGCACCATGCGTCTGGGCGCCTATGACTCGACCCTGGCTGCGGGCTCCAAGATCGCCGAGATCTACGGCTCGACCGCCATCAGCGAGCGGCACCGCCACCGCTATGAGGTCAACATCAACTACCGCGACGCCATCGAGGCCAAGGGTCTGGTCTTCGCCGGCCTGTCGCCCGACGGCGTCCTGCCCGAAACGGTGGAGCGCAACGACCACCCGTGGTTCATCGGCGTCCAATATCACCCCGAGCTGAAGAGCCGGCCGTTCAAGCCGCACCCGCTGTTCGCCAGCTTCATCGGCGCGGCCGTGGTGCAAAGCCGACTGGTCTGATCCCTCCGGCGCCACGCTCGCCAAACGCGAAAACTTGAACACGGTTTTTGAACGGTTTCATGTTACACATGTGACGCGTTCGATCCGTCGCGCGCGTGTTGAGGCTCCGAAAGCGAAGCGTCTTGGAGGGCGCGGGCGATGGTTGGTGAGTTCATCACCTTTCTGCACCGGCACGTCCGGATCGTGACCCCGGCCGTGGTGCTGGCGTTCGGGGCTGCGACCTTCGCCGTCTTCCATCTGCTGACCGCCCGCTAGACCTTCAATCCCGCTGGCCAGCCTTCGCGCTTTGGCGGAAGGTGAGCGTATGATTCAGCGCACCCTGTCCCGCCGCTCGACCTTTGCCCTGATGGCCGCCGCCGCCGCGACGCCAGCCTTCGCCCGCCAAGGGACGCCCCCGGAAGACTGGGTGGCTCTCGGCGCCGATGTGAAGGCCGAGTTCAAATGGGCCTGGGACCACTATGTCGACAAGGCCTGGGGCAGGGACGAGATCAATCCGGTCTCGGGCACGTCGCAGTCGTTTTTCATCGAGGGCCATGACCTCGGCCTCTCGCTGGTCGAGGCGCTGGACACCCTGTGGATCATGGAGCTGGACGACGAGTTCCGGGCCGGGGTCGACTGGGTCAAGGCCAACCTCGACTTCGACATCGACGGCGAGGCCCAGGTGTTCGAGACCAATATCCGCCTCGTCGGCGGGCTGCTGTCGGCCCATCTGGCCTGTGGCGATCCGGTGCTGCTCGAGAAGGCGAAGGATCTGGCCGACCGGCTGATGAAGGCCTTCGACGCCTCGCCGCACGGCCTGCCGTACCGATACGTAAACCTGAAGACCGGGGCGGTTCGCGATCCCGAGACCAACCTCGCCGAGATCGGCACCTATGCGACCGAGTTCGGCCTGCTGGGCCAGTTGACAGGCGACGACCGCTATTACGCCGCGGCCAAACGGGCGATGAAGCACGCACTGGACATGCGTTCGCCGCTGGGCCTGATGGCCGCCAACATCCATGCCGAGACGGGCAAATTCACCAGCCGCAACGCCTCGATCGACGTCTATGCGGACAGCTTCTACGAATACCTCTGGGACAGCTGGGAGATGTTCGGCGACGCGGAGATGAAGACGGCGGCCGAGGAATGTATGGCCGCCATGATCGCGCACCAGGGCCATCGCTATGACGGCAAGCTGTGGTTCCCCATGGTCGATTACGAGACCGGGGCGGTGACCAACACCTCCCAGACCGTGCTGGGCGCCTATCTGGCCGGACTGCTGGGGCAGGTGGGGCTCAAGGCCGCCGGCGACGACTTCCTGGCGACCTATACGGCCATGCAGGACAAGTACGTCATCATCCCGGAGTCGACCGATGTGACGACAGGCACGGCGCGCACCAAGCGGACCGGCCTGCGGCCCGAGTTCGCCGACGCCTGCCTGAACCTGTGGCTGGGCGATCGTGACGACCGGTATCGGGGTCTGGCCGCCATCCACTATCGCAACATGAAAACCACCTCGAAGGCGGCCTTTGGCTACACGGCGCTGAAGGACATCACGACCCGTCCGATGGAGCAGGGCGACAACTGCCCCGGCTACTGGTGGTCCGAGCAGATGAAATACTACTACCTGCTGTTCGCCGACGCGAAACGTGTCGACTACGGCCGGCTGCAGCTGAGCACGGAGGCGAATGTGCTCAGGGGATTTGTGAAGGCGTAGCGCGCCCTCCGGGCGCTACCGCCCGAACCCCGTCATCGAATAGGGCCGCGCCGCCTGCGCCGCCCCCCAGGTGCGGTTTGGCCGCGCGCTCATGATGAAGCGGAGTTCGCCACCGGCGCGGATTTCGTCGTCGCCGATCCAGCTGCGGGTGAGGGGGCGGCCGTTCAGGGTCGCCGAGGCGATGTAGGGGTGGGCGTCCGACAGGCCTTCGGTCGCGACGGTGAAGGTCTTGCCGTTGGGCAGGTTCAGGACGGCCCGGTCCACGAACGGCCGACCGATGACGTACTGGTTCGAGCCGGGCGTCACCGGATAGAAGCCCAGCCCCGTGAACACCAGCCAGGCCGACATCTGGCCGAGGTCGTCGTTGCCGGCAAGGCCGTCGGGGCGGGCGTGGTACTGGCTGTCGACGATCTGCTTCAGCCGCGCCTGGGTGCGCCAGGGCGCGCCCGCATAGACGTACATATAGGCAGAGTGGTGGCTGGGCTCGTTGCCGTGGATGTACTGGCCGATCAGGCCGGCGATGTCCTCGGCGTGGGAGTAGTCGAGCTTGGAGTTGTCGAAGTCGAACATGGCGTCCAGCTTGGCCACGGTCGCCGCATCCCCGCCCATGGCGCCGACGATGCCGCCGAGGTCCTGGGGTGCGAACCAGGAATACTGCCAGGCATTGCCCTCGGTGTAGTCGGATCCGTAGTTGATGGCGGTCGGGTCGAAGGGGGTGCGGTAGCTGCCGTCGGCCTTGCGGGCGCGCAGGAAGCCGGTCTCCAGATCGAAGCTGTTCCGCCAGTTCTGCGCGCGCTTCTCGAAGGTCGCGGCGATGTCGGCATGGCCGAGATCGCGGGCCATGCGGGCGATGGTCCAGTCGTCATAGGCGTATTCGACGGTCTTGGACGCGGCCTCCGGCTCCCGGTCGATGGGGACATAGCCGAGGTCCATATAGTCGCCGAGGCCGCCGTAGGGGCGGTAGGTGGCGCTGGCGACCATGGCCTTCAGCGCCACCTCGCCGTCGAAGCCGCGGATGCCCTTCATCCAGGCGTCGGCGATGACCGGAACGGCGTGATAGCCGATCATGGTCCAGGTCTCCTGACCCGAGAACTGCCAGACGGGCAGCAGGCCATAGGGGCTGTGCTGCTGGGACGCGATCAGGGAGTTGATCATGTCGGCGTTGCGCTGCTCGGGCTGAACGAGGGTCAGCAGCGGGTGCTCGGCGCGGAAGGTGTCCCACAGCGAAAAGGTCGAATGGAAGGTGAAGCCCTCGGCCGTATGCTCGGCCTGATCCGGCCCGCGATAGCGGCCGTCAACGTCGCCCATGACACTGGGCGCCATCAGGGCGTGATACAGCGCCGTGTAGAGGGTGGTGCGCATTTCGGCCGGGGCGTCGATCTGGACTGCGCCCAAGGCCTGTTCCCACTGCGCTTTCGTCGAGGCGCGCAAGCCGTTGAAATCGAAGTCGCCACCCTCGCTGTCGAGGTTCTTGATGGCGCCGGCTTCGTCAACTCCCGACAGAGCGACCTTGACCGTGAGCGGGCCGTCAATCTGGCCGAAGTCGAAGACGGCCTCCAGCGCGCGGCCCTCGACCTGGGCGCGGTCCTCGGGGGTGCGGCCGGGCTTGGTGAAGCCGTTGTAGGCGACATTCTCCTCGCGGTTCTGGATGGAGCGGCTGACCATGGGCTTCGAGAAGCGCATGGCGAAATAGAGCTGGCGGCCGGGGGCCCAGCCGCGCGTCTCGCGATAGCCGGTGACCGTGCCATCGGGCGTCACGCGGATGCGGGACCACGACACCTTGCCCGGGTAGTCGTAGATGGACGGGCGGAAGTCGAGCAGGACCCGGGCCGGGGCGCCGGCAGCGAACTGGTAGCGGTGCATGCCGACGCGCGTGCCGGCCGTCAGCTCCGCGTGGACCCCGCTGTCGGTCAGGTTGACGGCGTAATAGCCGGGCTCGGCGACCTCGGAGGCCTTGTCGTAGCGGGAGCGGTAACCCGAGCCGGGGGTCGCGGCCTCGCCGGGCTCCAGCTTCACCTCGCCGCCCCCCAGAGGTGTCAGCAGGACGTCGCCGAGGTCGGAGTGGCCTGAGCCCGAGAAATGGGTGTGGGAGAAGCCCAGAATGGTCGGATCGTCGTAGCGATAGCCCGAGGCCCAGTCGTAGCCCTGACGCAGCACCTTGTGCTCGGTGTCGGGGCTCAGCTGCACCATGCCGAAGGGGGCGACAGCGCCGGGGAAGGTGTGGCCCTGACCGGCCGTGCCGATGAAGGGATCGACGGCGTCATAGGGAGAAGGGGAGGGAGAGGGCGGCGCACTCTGCGCCATGGCCAGACCGCCGGGCCCGACGGCCAGCGCCGCACTGAGGACCATCGCCACCATCCGACGCACCATGACTCACTCCTGCTGACTGCGCCGGGACTTCACATGATCACGGGAGCGATCTCAAGCGGTCGCGGATGCCCGCGAAGCGGCGCGGCGCCAGTTTCGCGTGTGTGGGGTATGGACTTGGCGCGGGCCTTGACCGGCCCACAGATAGCGCAGGGCTGTCAGGCCGGAGCGGGGGCTCCGGAGCCCTTGGGGAAGAAGTCGTATGCCGCAAGAAATCATCGCCGGCGCCGTCGGTATGGGCCTGGTCGCAACCGTGTGGGCCGTGCAACGGTTGATCGTCCTTTCGGTCTCGCGACGGGAACGTCTGCGTTTCTGAGGGTGCAAACCCCTGTTTTCTATGGTTCATAGATAACGACTGAGGGGGCAAGCCTTGGTCAGGCGGCCCGGTGGATTTTCCAGTCACCAAGCCGGGTCGCCTCCACCCCTCTCCGGGGGCGAAGTCGCCAATCCCATAGTTCCAGCCTGTTTCCACCGTCCGGCGTCTGATGGCGTTCGTCGGCAAACGACGGTCTTTCGAAAAACCTGAGGTCGCGTGCGCGCGGCGACGTCCTACGAGCGGAGCCCTGTGTCAGGGGCATGGAATCCGCGTGGGAGGCCGTCTTGCTCTACAGCGAACTCACCCCCGAAGAGGTCGATGTCTTCCATCTGCTGGCCGAGCACGCCGGACAGGTCGCGCATCGGCTGCTGGCCGAACGGGGCATCGAACATCTCGAACAGGTGACGGCCGAGGCCGGGCGACGCGTCCTGCTGCAGGCTTGGCAGGAGGTGGCGGAGGCCTATTTCGCGCACATGGACGGCGTGGACCTCCGGTCGGCCATTCCCGAGTTCGTCGAGGCCATGATCGGCTGCTGCTCGACCGTCGGAACGCCCGGGCCGACCCTGCATTGACCTGCGTCAGTCGCCGAACAGGGCTTCCAGACCGCCCGGCAGGGCAGAGGCCTTGTCCGTGAACACGGCCTTGCGCTTTTCCATGAAGGCGGCGACGCCCTCCTTGCCGTCGGCCTGGCTCATGTCGAACATGGCCAGGCTCTCGATCAGATGCGCTTCCAGCGGACTGGGCAGGGCCGGGTTCCGGCGCAGCATCTGGCGTGTCAGGGCGACGGCGGCCGGCGACCGGTCCTTGATCAGCCGCCGCGCGAAGGCCTCGGCCTCGGCCAGTAGCTGATCCGGGGCGTGGACCGAGCGGATCAGCCCCGCCGCATGGCCGGTCGCGGCATCAAAGATGTCGCCGGTCAGGCACCACTCCAGGGCCTGCTGCTGGCCCACGAGGCGCGGCAGGAACCAGGTCGAACAGGCCTCGGGCACCACGCCCAGCCGCGCGAAGACGAAGCCGATCTTCGCCTCGGTCGAGGCCATGCGGAAATCCATGGCCAGGGTCATGGTCGCGCCCACGCCGACGGCGGCGCCGTTGATGGCGGCGATCACGGGCTTGCGGCAGTTATGGATCGCCAGGGCGACGCGGCCGCCCTTGTCCCGGATATTGCGGACCACATAGGGCTTGTCGAACCGCTCGCGGAGCATGGCCAGGTCGGGCCGCGCGGTCTCGTCCAGGGCGAAGACATTGTCCGCGCGGGTGAGGTCGGCGCCGGCGCAGAAGCTGCGGCCGTTCCCGGTGACGATGATCGCGCCCACGGCGTCGTTCGCGCTGGCGTCGATAAAGGCCGCCTCCAGCTCGTCGCCCATGGCCTCGTTGAAGGCATTGAGCTGGTCCGGGCGGTCGAGCCGGATCCAGAGGATGCGGTCGTCGAGTTGGAGATTCAGAGTCGTCATGGCGGCCACCTGTATCGAAGTTGCCGAAAGGGCGAAACGTCGCAGGCGCGACGGGGCGCGGCATCCTGTGCTATCCGGAGCGGATGCTGAAGGCGGCGCGACAGATTCTGCGGCGGTTCGGGGTGCTCGGCGCCCTGCTGATGGCGCTCGTCGCCATCGTGCCCGCCGGCGAGGCCCTGGCCTGCGCCGCGCCCGAGGCCGCCACGGCCGTGGCCCGGACGCCCGCGCCGGAATCGGACGGGTGCCGGGATTGCGGCCCCGCCTGCCTGCACGGCTGCTGCCACGCGTCCCACGTCGCCCTGCCGGGCGAGGACCGGCCTGTTCTGGCGCCGCTCCGCTTCCGGTCGCCCGTGTCCTGGACCCACATCGCCGGGGTTCCGCTGGGCGCGCCTGAAGGTCTCGACCGCCCTCCACGGGGCTGAGGCGTCCCCCTCATCGCCGCCGTGCACCAGGGCCTTGGCTCGTGCGCGACGCATCCGTGGACCCTGAGTGTCCGGCCGAAGGCTGAAACACGCCTCGCCGGACCGTGCGAGACCTTGAATGACTATCGACAGACACTGGCTGATGACCGGCGCCGCCGTCATCGCCGCTCTCGGCCTTGGACTGGGAGGCGGCTTCGGCGCGGCCCGCTGGCTTGAGCCCCGGCCGGCGAACCCCGCCGAGGCCGAAGACCACGAAGAGGCCGCGCCGGAAGGCGTCATCGCCCTGTCACCCCAGGCCGCCGCTGCGGCGGGCGTGACTATCGTCGAGGTGGCGCGGGGCGGAGGCTCCGAACTGATGTTGCCGGGTAGGGTGCAGACCATGCCCGGAGCGGAGGCGGTGGTGGACGCGCCCCTGCCGGGGACCGTCGTCCGGGTCCACGTCGGGCCGGGCAGCCGGGTCGCGGCGGGCGCGGTGCTCGTCACCCTGCGTAGTCCGGAGGGCGCCGCGTCGCGGGCCTCGACGGAGGCGACGGCCGCCGCGGCCGAGGTGGCCACGGCGGCCCTGCGCCGCGACCGCGCCCTGTTCGAGCGGGGCTTTATCGCCCGGGCCCGGCTGGACATCACCGAGGCGGAGGCCCGACGCGCCGATGCCGAACTGCGCGCCGCGCGGGCGAGAGCCGCCGCCTATGGCGCGCCGGGCGCGGACGGGCTGGTGCTGGTGCGCAGTCCGATCGCCGGCGTCGTCACCCGCCTGACCACGTCGCCGGGTCAGGTGCTGCACGAAGAGGATCAGGAGGTGGCGGCAGTGTCCGACGCCCGTCGGGTCGAGCTGGCCTTCGAGGCTCCGCCGGCGGCGGCGGCCCTGCTGCGGGTCGGCGACGCCGTCGAGGGCCGCACGCCGGACGGGAGGGCCGTAGCCGGCACGGTGACGGCCATCGCGCCGGCGACGGAGGCCGGGGTGGTGCTGGTCCGCGCCCGCATCGAAGGCGCTCCCCCGCCGGCGGGAACGGTGGTGTCCGCCCGGGTGTCCGGCGACGGCGGGCAGGGCCTGACCGTGCCGACGGACGCCGTACAGACCGTCGAAGGCAAACCCGCCGTCTTCGTCGTGGAAGGGCAGGGGTTCCGCGCCCGCCCGGTCGTCACTGGCCGCATCGCCGGGGGCCGCACCGAGATCGTCTCCGGCCTGACCGGATCCGAACGCATCGCCGGGACCGGCGCCTTCCTGCTCAAGGCCGAACTGGCCAAGGGCGAAGCCGAGCACGGACACTGATCATGCTGGACCGGATCATCGACGCCTCGGTGCGTTTCCGCTGGTGGGTCGTGGGCATCGCCTGCGTCCTCGCTGTCCTCGGCGCGCGCGAACTGCTCAAGCTGCCCATCGACGCCGTGCCCGACATCACCAACCGTCAGGTGCAGATCACCACGGTCGCCCCCGCCCTGGGGCCGGAAGAGGTGGAACGGCAGGTCACCTTCCCGCTGGAGACGGCGCTGGCGGGCCTGCCCGGCCTGACCGGGACGCGATCCCTGTCGCGCCATGGCTTTTCCCAGATCACCGCCGTCTTCGCCGACAGCACCGACATCTATTTCGCCCGCAACCTCGTCAACGAGCGCATCCAGTCGGCGCGGGAGGACCTGCCGGGTGGCCTGTCACCTTCGATGGGACCGGTCGTGACCGGTCTGGGCGAGGTCTATATCTGGACACTGGAGTTCAAGGGAGCGGCCGCGCAGACCGGCGTGCCCTATGTGACTCCGGAAGGGGAGCGGCTGGTCAGCGATGCCGAGAAGGCGACCTATCTGCGCACCGTGCAGGACTGGATCGTCGCGCCCCAGCTGAAGACCGTGCCGGGCGTCGCCGGGGTCGATGTGCTCGGCGGATACGTCAAGGAATATGCGGTCCATCCCGATCCGGCGCGGCTGGCGGCCTATGGCGTCGGTCTGGTGCAACTGGTCGAGGCGCTGGAGCACGCCAACCGCATCGCCGGGGCCGGCTACGTCAACCGGGCGGGCGAGGCCTATATCGTGCGCGCCGACGCGCGGGTGAAGTCGCTGGCCGAACTGGCCGAGACCCCGATCCTGAACCGGGGCGGGCAGGTGATCCGGGTGTCGGACGTCGCCGTGGTCGAAACCGGCCGGGCGCCGCGTCTGGGCTCGGCCAGCGCCGACGGCCGCGAGACCGTGGTCGGCACCGCCCTGATGCTGCAGGGTGAGAACTCCCGCGAGGTGGCGCACCGGGTCGGCGAACGGCTCAGGGCCATTGCGCCCAGCCTGCCGCCCGGCGTCGCCGTGGTTCCCGCGCTGGACCGGACCGAACTGGTCGAGGCCACCATCAGGACGGTGGAGCACAATCTGGCGCTCGGAGCCTTGCTGGTCATCGCCGTGCTCTTCCTGGCGCTCGGCAATGTGCGGGCGGCGATCATCACCGCCCTGGTGATCCCGCTGGCCTTCCTGTTCGCGGCCTCGGCCATGAACCGGTTCGGGATCAGCGCCAATCTGCTGAGCCTCGGGGCGCTGGACTTCGGCCTGATCGTCGACGGCGCCGTGGTGGTGATCGAGAACACCCTGAGGCGGCTCGGACTGAAACGGCATGAAACCGGACGGCCGCTGACCGTGGCCGAGCGGCTTTCGGTGGCGGCAGAGGCGGCGCGGGAGATGGCACGGCCCGCCGCCTTCGGTCAGGCGATTATCCTTCTCGTCTATGCGCCCCTGCTGATGTTCGAAGGGGTTGAGGGCAAGATGTTCGGGCCGATGGCCGCGACCGTCATGCTGGCGCTCCTGGCCGCCTTCGTCCTGAGCTTCACCTTCGTGCCGGCCATGGCCGCCCTGTGGGTGAAGGAACCGAAAGAAGACCACGAGGAGACGCGACTGACCCGGGCCGCCAAGGGTCGTTACCGGCCACTGTTGGAGGCCACCGTCGCTCGACCGCGCGCCGTGCTGGCGGGCGCGGGCGTCGCGCTTCTGGCCGGGGTCGTGGCCTTCCTGATGCTGGGGCGAGAGTTCGTGCCGACGCTGGACGAGGGCGATGTGCTGGTTCAGGCCATGCGCGTGCCCTCCACCTCGCTGGAACAGAGCCAGGCGATGCAGTTCCGTGTCGAACGGACCCTGAAGGGCATGCCCGAGGTGGAACGGGTCTTCACCCGCACCGGGACGGCGGAGGTGGCGTCGGACCCCATGCCGCCCTCGATCTCGGACACCTTCGTCATCCTGAAGGACCGCAAGGACTGGCCGAACCCGAACCTGCCCAAGGCCGAGCTGGTTGAGCGGATGGAGGGCCAGCTCGGCAAGCTGCTGGGCAATGCCTATGAGTTCACCCAGCCGATCCAGATGCGATTCAACGAGCTGATCGCCGGAGTTCGCTCCGACGTCGCGGTCAAGGTCTATGGCGACGATTTCGCGGCCATGAGCCGGACGGCCGATCAGGTCGCCGGCATCCTGCGCGATATCGAGGGGGCTGCGGACGTCAAGGTTGAGCAGATCAGCGGCCAGCCGACGATCACAGCCGGGGTCGACCGGACGCTCGCAGCGGCCCAGGGCATCCATGCCTCCGACGCCGCCGACGCCTTGGCCATCGCCCTGGCGGGACGCGAGGCCGGTCAGGTCCATGAGGGCGACCGGCGCTTCGACGTCGTCGTCCGGCTGGCCGACGATCTGAGGAACGACCCGGCGGTCATGGCCCAGTTGCCGGTCATGCCCGAGGACGCCGAATCCGGAGCCCCGACCGTGCCCCTGTCCGCCGTCGCCCGGTTCGACACCGCTGAGGGGCCGAACCAGATCAGTCGAGAGAATGGCAAGCGGCTGATCGTCGTTCAGGCCAATGTCCGCGGCCGCGATCTGGGGAGCTTCGTGAAGGAGGCGCAGGCGGCGATCGACGGCAAGGTCGCGCCCCCGCCCGGCGGCTGGCTGGACTGGGGCGGGCAGTTCGAGAACCTGCAACGAGCCTCGGCCCGGCTGGGGCTGATCGTGCCGATCGTCTTCCTGACCATCGGCGGGCTGCTGGTGCTGGCGCTGAGGTCGTGGAAGGACGCGGGGCTGGTGTTCGCGGGCGTGCCTCTGGCGCTGGTCGGCGGGGCGCTGGCCTTGCTGGCGCGAGGCATGCCGCTGTCGATCTCGGCAGCGGTGGGCTTCATCGCCGTGTCGGGGGTGGCGACCCTGAACGGGCTGGTGCTGATGCAGGGCATCCGCGAGCGGCTGGACGCGGGGATCGCGCCGGAGACGGCAGTGGTCGAGGGGGCGGTCGGGCGGCTGCGCGCCGTCCTGACCACGGCCCTGGTGGCGGTGCTGGGCTTCGCGCCCATGGCCTTCGCTTCGGGAGCCGGGGCCGAGGTGCAAAAACCGCTGGCGACGGTCGTCATCGGCGGCCTGATCACCGCGACCCTGCTGACGCTGATCGTCTTGCCGGCGCTGGGCGCAGCCCTGGTCAGGCGCGGCGGGCCTCGTCCCGGCGTGGCCTCGTCAGTCGGGGAGTGACGTGTCTCCGGTTGGCGGCTTCCTGACCGACTTGGCCACGATCGCGCCGATGATCAGCAGGAAAGCCGCCAGCCGGAGCAGATAGAAGGGGCTCTGCTCTTCCTTGGGAATGTGCAGGATCGCGGTCAGGCAGGGCGTCGCGGCCATCAGCAGGAAGGCGGCGGAGAAGGCGAGGAACAGGCCGTCACGCGTCCGCCGCCAGAACTTCAGGAAGAACAGGCTCGCCAGGGCGTAGCCCATGACGATCGCGCCGGGCGCCAAAGCGCTCATCGCTCGCTCTCCCAGACGAAGCCGTAGAGCAGGGTGGCGACGGCGGCCAGGGCGCTGATCTGGCGGGCGAGGGTGAAGTCGATGTCCGCGAAGATCACCATGTCCAGAACCACGAACAGGTTGTTGAGCGCCAGAAGGGCGAAGCAGATCGCACTCCAGAACAGCAGGGGCTGGCGTGAGGTCCACCAGGCCCGGCTGAGCAGGACCGCGCACACCATGCTGGCGAGCAGGCACAGGCCGTAGACGATCTGCGGACCGGGTTCTGTCATTTGTGCTTTCCCCCAAGCCGGAAGGCGTTCGCGAACGTCGCCAGGGAGCCCGCCCGACGCCGGATGATGGCGTTGACGACCGACACCGGACGATCACGGTAGGTCGCTTCGATGGCGGCGCAAAGTCCGTCGATCGCGGCGGGAGGGGCGTATCGCCAGTCCGCGCCTTCTGTGACGACGACGCCCGCGCGCTCGAGGGACCTGAGGCTTTCCGTGACGATCTGATCGCTGGCGCGCAGGGCGATGACCAGGGCGTCAGACGACCAGACGCGGCTGGAATCGTCCCGCATCAGGATCATCAGATCGAGCGCCCAGACGGAGGGAATCGCCGCGTCGATAAAGGAGATCAGCTCGTCGCCGAGGGTGTTTGAAGCCACTGGGCCTTTCCGGTGTCGCCGCGTTTTCGGCATCGGTTTCAGCGGGCCGGAGGCTAGCGAGTCCGGCCCCCGACGCAACCCGCGAAGTTTTCGCCGGCGTACGGAACCCGACGGCGGGTTGGTGGGTTTGTTTGGGTTGGTTGGGGCTTACGGGGACAGCGCTACATTCAGGTCGGGCTTCGGAGCGGAGACGCCCCCGTCGTCATGTCCCACGTGTTCGCTGCTTGCGGGTTCAGGCCGATTTCCGGGCCGTGGCCCTGTCTGTAGTGAGCGCATGATGACCGCTGCCGCCGTGGCTCAACCCACCCTCGACAACCGCCAGCTTCTCGCCGCGCTCCGGGCGTTCCGGCGTGGCGATTTCTCCGTCCGCCTGCCCGACGATCTGACCGGGATGGACGGCGATCTGGCCGAAGCCTTCAACGACGTCGTTGAGCTGAACGACGGAATGAGCAGGGAGTTCAATCGACTCGGCGAAATTGTGGGGCGGCAGGGCAAGATCAATCACCGGGCCAAGGTGGCAGGCGCCACGGGCTCCTGGGCCGCCAGTGTCGATGCGGTGAACACCCTGATCGCCGACATGGTCCACCCGACCGCCGAAATGGCGCGGGTGATCGGCGCCGTGGCCAAGGGCGACCTGTCGCAGACCATGGATCTGGAGAACGAGGAGCAGCCCCTGCGCGGCGAGTTCCTGCGCATCGGCCGGGTCGTGAACACCATGGTGGGCCAGCTCGGCTCCTTCGCCTCGGAAGTGACGCGGGTGGCGCGTGAAGTGGGCACCGAGGGCAAGCTGGGCGGTCAGGCGAACGTGAAGGGCGTCGCCGGCACCTGGAAGGACCTGACCGACAATGTGAACTTCATGGCGGCCAACCTGACGGGTCAGGTGCGCAACATCGCCGAGGTGACCACCGCCGTCGCCAACGGTGACCTGAGCCGCAAGATCACCGTGGACGTGAAGGGCGAGGTGCTGGAGCTCAAGAACACCATCAACACCATGGTGGACCAGCTCAACTCCTTCGCCTCCGAAGTGACCCGGATGGCGCGCGAGGTCGGGACCGAGGGCAAGCTGGGTGGTCAGGCGAACGTGAAGGGCGTCGCCGGCACCTGGAAGGACCTGACCGACAACGTGAACTTCATGGCGGCCAACCTGACGGGTCAGGTGCGGAACATCGCCGAGGTGACGACCGCGGTGGCCAAGGGCGACCTGTCCAAGAAGATCACCGTGGACGTGAAGGGCGAAATCCTCGAGCTCAAGTCCACGATCAACACCATGGTCGACCAGCTGAACGCCTTTGCTTCCGAAGTGACCCGGGTCGCGCGCGAAGTGGGCACCGAAGGCAAGCTGGGCGGGCAGGCGAGGGTGGAAGGCGTCGGCGGCACCTGGAAGGACCTGACCGACAACGTCAACCTGATGGCCGATAACCTGACCGGTCAGGTGCGTAACATCGCCGAGGTGACCACCGCAGTGGCCAAGGGCGATCTGTCCAAGAAGATCACCGTGCAGGTCCGGGGCGAGGTGCTGGAGCTGAAGGACACCATCAACGTCATGGTGGACCAGCTGAACGCCTTTGCCTCGGAAGTGACCCGCGTGGCCAAGGAAGTCGGCACCGACGGCAAGCTGGGCGGTCAGGCCCAGGTGGAGGGCGTCACCGGCGCCTGGAAGGACCTGACCGACAACGTCAACCTGATGGCCGACAACCTGACGGGTCAGGTCCGGAACATCGCCGAGGTGACCACGGCCGTCGCCAACGGGGACCTGTCCAAGAAGATCACCGTCGATGTGAAGGGCGAGATCCTGGAGCTGAAATCGACCATCAACGTCATGGTGGATCAGCTCAACTCCTTCGCCTCCGAAGTGTCGCGGGTGGCGCGCGAGGTCGGCACCGAGGGCAAGCTCGGCGGTCAGGCCAATGTGCGCGGCGTCGGCGGGGCCTGGAAGGATCTCACCGACAACGTGAACTTCATGGCGGCCAACCTGACCGGTCAGGTCCGGAACATCGCCGAAGTGACGACCGCGGTGGCCAACGGCGACCTGTCCAAGAAGATCACCGTGGACGTGAAGGGCGAGATTCTCGAGCTCAAGTCGACCATCAACGTCATGGTGGACCAGCTGAACGCCTTCGCCTCGGAAGTGTCGCGCGTGGCGCGCGAAGTGGGCACCGAGGGCAAGCTGGGCGGTCAGGCGCAGGTGACGGGCGTCACCGGCACCTGGAAGGACCTGACCGACAACGTCAACTCCATGGCCGACAACCTGACCGGCCAGGTGCGCAACATCGCCGAGGTCACGACCGCTGTCGCCAACGGCGACCTGTCCAAGAAGATCACCGTGGATGTGAAGGGCGAAATCCTGGAGCTGAAGTCGACGATCAACACCATGGTGGACCAGCTGAACGCCTTCGCCTCGGAAGTGACCCGGGTGGCGCGTGAAGTGGGCACCGAGGGCAAGCTGGGTGGTCAGGCGAATGTGAAGGGCGTCGCCGGCACCTGGAAGGATCTGACCGACAATGTGAACTTCATGGCCGGCAACCTGACCGGTCAGGTGCGTAACATCGCCGAAGTCACAACCGCCGTGGCCAAGGGCGACCTGTCCAAGAAGATCACCGTCGATGTGAAGGGCGAGATTCTGGAGCTGAAGAACACCATCAACGTCATGGTGGACCAGCTGAACGCCTTCGCCTCGGAAGTGACCCGGGTGGCCAAGGAGGTCGGCACCGAGGGCAAGCTGGGCGGGCAGGCGAGGGTGGAAGGCGTCGGCGGGACCTGGAAGGACCTGACCGACAATGTGAACTCCATGGCGGCCAACCTGACCGGTCAGGTGCGCGGCATCGCCGACGTCGTGACCGCGGTCGCCAACGGCGACCTGAAGCGCAAGCTGACCGTTGACGCCAAGGGCGAGATCGCCTCCCTGGCCGACACCATCAACGGCATGATCGAGACCCTAGCCATCTTCGCCGACCAGGTGACCAACGTGGCGCGCGAGGTCGGGATCGAGGGCAAGCTGGGCGGCCAGGCGCGGGTGCCGGGCGCGGCAGGCCTGTGGCGCGATCTGACCGACAACGTGAACCAGCTGGCCGGCAACCTGACCACACAGGTCCGCGCCATCGCCGAGGTCTCGACCGCGGTGACCAAGGGCGAGTTGACCCGGTCCATCACCGTCGAAGCCTCGGGCGAGGTCGCGGCGCTGAAGGACAACATCAACGAGATGATCCGGAACCTGAAGGATCAGACGCTCAAGAACACCGAGCAGGACTGGCTGAAGACCAACCTCGCCCGCTTCACCCGCATGCTGCAGGGCGAGCGCGATCTGGCGACGGTGTCGAACATGGTGCTGTCGGAGCTGGCGCCGCTGATCAACGCCCAGCACGCGGTCTTCTACGTCTCCGACCGGGACGCAGAGGAAGAGCCCATCCTGGTGCTGGCGGCCGCCTATGCCGCGACCGAGCGGGAACTGCTGTCGAGCACCTATCGCATGGGGCAGAGCCTGATCGGCCAGTGCGCCAAGGAGAAGGAGCGCATCCTTCTGACCAATGTGCCCCAGGACTATATCCGGGTTGCCTCGGGTCTGGGCAGCGCCGCGCCCCTGAACATCATCGTCCTGCCGGCCCTGTTCGAGGGCGAGGTCAAGGCGGTGATCGAGCTGGCGACCTTCGGAGAGTTCTCCGAGACCCACCAGTCCTTCCTGAGCCAGCTGATGGAATCGATCGGGATCGTTCTGAACACGATCGCGGCGAACATGCGCACCGAGGGGCTGCTGTCCCAGTCGCAGCTGCTGACGGCCGAGCTTCAGGTCCAGCAGGGCGAGCTCAAGACCACCAACGACCGGCTGGAACAGCAGGCGGCCTCGCTGCGCCAGTCCGAGGAATTGCTCCGCGCCAAGCAGGAGGAGTTGCAGCAGTCCAACGCCGAGCTTGAAGACAAGGCGATCCTGCTGTCGACCCAGAACAAGCAGGTGGAAGCCAAGAACCGGGAGGTCGAACAGGCCCGTTTCGCCCTGGAGGAAAAGGCCGAACAGCTGGCCCTGACGTCGAAATACAAGTCCGAGTTCCTGGCCAATATGAGCCACGAACTGCGCACGCCGCTGAACAGCCTGCTGATCCTGTCCAAGATGCTGAGCGAGAACACCCAGGGCAATCTGACGCTCAAACAGGTCGAGTTCGCCAAGAATATCCACGCCGCCGGCTCGGACCTGCTGGGTCTGATCAACGACATTCTCGACCTGTCCAAGATCGAGTCCGGCACCGTCACCCTGGACGTCAGCGACACGCCGTTCGCCTCCCTGCGCGAGCAGATGCAGCGGACCTTCGCCCAGCTGGCGCAGGACAAGAAGCTGGATTTCACGATCGACATCGATCCGACCCTGCCGGCCTCGATCTACACCGACGACAAGCGGCTGCGGCAGGTCATCAAGAACCTGCTGTCGAACGCCTTCAAGTTCACGGCGGCGGGCTCGGTGGCCTTGCGCGTCGCCCGGGTCGAGAGCGGCTGGACGCCCGGCAACGAGCATCTGGCGGCCGCCGACAGCGTCGTCGCCTTCTCCGTTCAGGACAGCGGCATCGGCATTCCGGAAGACAAGCAGCGGATCATCTTCGAGGCCTTCCAGCAGGCCGACGGCACCACCAGCCGCAAATACGGCGGGACGGGCCTCGGTCTTTCCATCAGCCGCGAAATCACCCGCACCCTGGGCGGGGAGCTTAAGGTCGAGAGCGAGCCTGACCAGGGCAGCGTCTTCACCCTGTATCTGCCGCTGGCCTTCACCCCGGCCCTGGCCCAGGCGCCGTCGACGCGCGAGCCGATGAAGCAGGTCACGGTCCGCAGCGCGCCCGCCGAAATGGTCGAGGACGTGGTCGAGCCCGTGACCGACGACCGTGAAACCCTGTCGCCCGAGGATGCGGTGGTCCTGATCGTCGAGGATGATCCGCGCTTCGGATCGATCCTGCTGGCCCTCGCCCACGACTGCGGCTTCAAGGGCGTGATCACCCGCGAGGGGATCACGGCGGCGTCGCTCGCGCTACGCTACGCGCCACAGGCCATCATGCTCGACGTCGGCCTGCCGGACATGGACGGGCTGGCGCTGCTCGATCTGCTGAAACGGACGCCCGAGACGCGTCACATCCCGGTGCACGTCATTTCCGCCGACGATCAGGCCGGCCTCGGCCTTGCCATCGGCGCCTTCGGCTTCACCGCTAAGCCGGTCGACCGGGAGGGGGTTGTCGCGGGGCTCGACGAGGTTCGCCGCTTTGTGGCGACGTCGGAGAGGCGTCTGGTCCTGGTCGGCAAGGGCGCCGAGGCGGTCGCGACGCTGGAGGCGGGCTTCGGCGCCGTCACCCGCGTGGCGCGCCTCAAGGACCTGGCCAAACTGCCCGCCCTGGCCAGCGACAGTCTGGTGATCGAGGTCGACGCCGCCTCGGTGGGCGAGCTGATCGACTATCTGAAGACGGCGGAACGTCCTGCGGTCGTCTACGCCGCCGGCGCCCTGTCGGCCGAGGACGAGCGGCGGCTGAGACTGGCGGTGTTCGCCGGCTATCTGCGGCTGGCGCGGACGCCGGACCAACTGGTCGAGCAGGCCACACTGATGCTGCACGAGCCGACCGACCGGCTGTCGGAATCGGCCCGCGCGACCCTGGCCCAGACTCGCAAGGAAGACGCCATCCTGACCGGACGGACGGTGCTGGTCATCGACGACGACATCCGCAACATCTTCTCCATGGCCAGCGCGCTGGAGGAGTTCGGCGTCGATCTCCACTATGCGGAAAGCGGCCGCGCCGGGATCGACCTGCTGCGTCAGCATCCGGAGGTCGATGTCGTTCTGGTCGACATCATGATGCCCGACATGGACGGCTATGAGACCATGAAGGAGATCCGCTCGCTGTCGAACTTCGCCAACCTGCCGATGATCGCCGTGACCGCCAAGGCGATGAAGGGCGACCGGCTAAAATGCATCCAGGCCGGGGCGTCGGACTATGTCTCCAAGCCCGTGGACATCGACTATCTGATTTCGGTGATGCGGGTGGCCATCCAGCGCACCGACGCCACCCGCTTTGCGTCCCAGACCCTGATGGCCGCGCCAGAACCGGCGGCCGGCTAGGATGGAAGCTTCAGACAAGCTCGGATCCCCGCCGCTTACGGCCAAGGTGCTGATCGTCGATGATGACGAGCGCAACGCCTTCGCCGCGACCGAAGCCCTGGCCTCGCTGGGGCATGAACTGATCATCGCCCGGTCCGGCGAGGAGGCCCTGCGCTGCCTGCTGACCAACGAGTTCGCGGTCATTCTGCTCGACCTGCACATGCCGGGAATGGACGGCTACGAGACCGCCCGGCTGATCCGCGAACACCCGCGGACCCGCGACACGCCGATCGTCTTTGTCACGGCGGTCTTCCGTGACGAGGCGCATATCTTCCAGGCCTATACCGCGGGCGCCGTGGATGTGGTGTTCAAGCCGGCGGACCCGTTCATCCTGCGCTCCAAGGTCGCCATCCTGGTCGATCTCTATCTCAAGACGCTGGAGGTGCGCCGTCAGGCCGACCAGAGCCGCCGGCTGCTGGAAGAGAACGCCCGGGTCAGCGCCGAGAAGAGCGAGGCCGAGGCCGCCCTGCGTCGCAGTCATGCGCGTCAGGACGCCATCCTCCAGTCGCTGCCCATCGTCTTCACCTCGCGCGCTCCGACCCATCCCTTCGGCGCCCTGTTCGTCAGCGACAGCATCACGCCGATGACCGGCTTCGCGCCGATGCGCTTCGTCGAGGAGCCCGAGATCGGTCTGGGCCGCATCCACCCCGACGATGTGTCGGCGGTCGCGGACTGCCTCCTGGCTGCGTCCGAGACCGGCGCCTACGCCTGCGAATACCGCTGGCTCTGCGCGGACGGGAACTACCGCGTCTTCCTCGACCAAGGCGTCCTTGCGCCCCGCCATGACGGCGACGGGATGGAGATCATCGGCACCATCCTGGACGTCACCGACAGGCGGTCGCTGGAGGAGCAGCTCACCCAGGCCCGCAAGATGGAGGCGGTGGGCCAGCTGACTGGCGGCGTGGCGCACGACTTCAACAACCTGCTCACCGTGGTCCTCGGCAATGCCGACATCCTGTTGCGGCGGGGCCTGTCCGACGAGAAGCAGACCCGGCAGGTCGGCGCCATCCGCCAGGCCGCCGAGCGTGGACAGACCCTGACGCGTCAGTTGCTCGCCTTCTCGCGTCGCCAGCAGCTGAACCCGGTGGTGGTCGAGCTCAACGGCCTGGTGCGCGACTTCGCCCCTCTGCTGCAGCAGGCGGTGGGCGAGGGGGTGACGCTCAATCTGACCCTGTCCGACGCCGCCGTCTGCGCCCATGTCGATCCGACGCATCTCGAGAACGCGCTGCTCAACCTCGCGGTCAATGCCCGCGACGCCATGGCGCGGGAGGGCACGCTGTCGATCCGGGTCGGGACCGGCGCCGAGGGGAAGGAGGCGGACGGCCGTGTCCTGATCACCGTCAGCGATACGGGGGCGGGCATGGCGCCCGAGGTCGCGGCGCGGATCTTCGAACCCTTCTACACCACCAAGGACGTCGGCAAGGGCTCGGGCCTGGGCCTGTCACAGGTCTATGGCTTTGTCCGGCAGTCGGGCGGGGAGGTGACCGTCGACACGGCGCTGGACCGCGGCGCCGCCTTCACCCTGAGCCTTCCGCGCAGCGCCGAGCCCGCGGAAAGCCGGACCCAGGCGGAGCCGGAGACCCTGGCCCAGGCGTCGGAGCGGGTGCTGATCGTGGAGGACGATCCCGAGGTGCTGAACCTCTGCGTCGACCTGCTGGAGTCGCAGGGCTATCGCTGCGACACGGCCTCGAACGCCGCCGAGGCGCTGGATCGGCTGGAAGGCTCCGGGCCCTATGACCTGCTGTTTTCCGACGTGGTCATGCCCGGCGGCATGACCGGCATCCAGCTGGCCCGAAAGGCCGTCGAGCGGTTCCCGCGGATGCACATCCTCCTGACCTCGGGCTATGTCGGCGAGAATGGCCTGCAGGAGGCGCATGAGTTCGACGTGATCGACAAGCCGTATGAGCAGATCGGACTGTCCCGCCGGCTGCGGCTCCTTCTCGACGGCGAAGCGGCCAAGGCGGTGGCCTGACGGGACGGCTGCGGATCGCGACGCCAACTGAGACTTCCATTCAGCACACTGACCGAGGTTTCGGGCCGGGCGGGGCGGGCGTAGCTCTGGTCGCCAACGACCGGGCAAATCCGGCGTGGCGAGGAAGCCGGGACATGCACACCACCATCGATCTGCCGACTTCAGACGCGGGGCCCGTCGTCGACGCCGGCCCGATCCGGAGAACTGCCTGGGGCGCGGTCATTCTGGTCTCGACCATCATCCTGATGGCCGGGATGGTGCGTCTGGCCTTCTCGCCGCTCCAGGAGGCCGCCAAGGCCGAACTGGGCCTGACCGACTATCAGATCAGCCTGATCCAGGGCATCGCCGCCGCCCTGCCCATGGCCCTGATCGCCATTCCGCTGGGCTGGCTGACCGACCACACCAATCGCGCCCGGATCATGCTGGTTCTGGGCCTGTGCTGGACCGTCGGCATGGTCGGTTCGGCCTTCGCCAACGACTTCACCACCCTGTTCGTGACGCGGATGCTGGCCGGGCTGGGCACCATGAGCCTGGTGCCGGTGGCCATCTCGGTGCTGGCCGACATGTCGGCGACCCAGCAGCGGGGCAGGGCCATGCTCTTCCTCGGCATGGGCAATACGCTGGGGCCGGCGCTGGCCTTCGTCATCGGCGGGGCGCTGTTCACCGCCTTCTCCGGAAACCTCAGCCTGCCGGGGATCGCCCTGACGCCCTGGCGCGAGACCTCCCTCGTCTTCGGTCTGGCCAGCGCCGCGATGTTGCTGCTTCAGTTGCTGGTCCGCGAGCCCGCGCGTCACGAGGTCGAGAACACCAGCAAGACCCTGAAGCCGCTGGTCCAGGCCCTGCTGCGTCGCTGGAAATTCCTCCTGCCCCTGTTCGTAGGCCAGATCAGCGTGATCATGGCCGACGCCGCCGCAGGCGTCTGGGCCGTGCCGGTGATGCAGCGCGACCTCGGCATGAGCGTGGGGGAGGCGAGCGGCCTGCTCGGCGGCATCCTTCTGCTCGCGGGCGTTCTCGGGCCGGTGGTCGCCGGCTTCGTCGCCGACCGGGGACACAAGAGTTCGATCCGCGGCGGCATCATGATCGGGGCGGTCATCGCCTCGGCCATCGGCATTCCCGCGGCCCTGTTCCCGATCATGACCAGCGTACCGGTCTTCGCAGGCGTCCTGTTCGTGCTGCTGATCGCCGGCTCCATGACCGGCCTGATCACCGCCACCGCCATCGCCGTTCTGGTGCCCAATGAGGAGCGTGGCGTCTGCCTCGGCGCCTTCATGATCCTCGGCGCCCTGATCGGTCTGGGCCTGTCGCCGATACTGGTGACGCTCGGCAGCCGCGCCTTGGGCGGCGAGAGCCATCTGGGTCTGTCCCTGGCCATCGTCGGGGTGGCGACCGGCGTGATCTCCTTCGCTGGCTTCGTCATCTCGATGATGAACGCCCCGGTGCGCGCCGTGCTGACGAGCCCCGACCATGGCTGAACGATCGCGGAAGTCGCGCTGGGCGGCACGGGGCTGCCTCTGCGTCCTCCTCATCCTGCTGGTGGTGGTCGTTCTGGCGACCGTCTTCGTCTGGATGCAGGCGCGACGCACCCCGGCCGGACCGCACGATTATGTGGCGCTGGGCAGTTCCTACGCCGCCGGCGCGGGGCTTGGAAAACTCGTGAAGGACAGTCCGCTGCTCTGCGCCCGTAGCGTCAACGGCTATCCGCAGCAGCTCGCCCGTCTGCGTCGCATCGCCATCACTGACATGAGCTGCGGCGGGGCGGTGACGAAGAATGTCCTCAAGGGCGGCCAGTTCTTCCAGGGACCACAGATCCGCACGATTGGCCCCGACACCCGTCTGGTGACCCTGACCGTCGGCGGCAATGACATCGGCTATGTCGGCGACCTGTCCCTGCTGGCGGCGCGCAAGGCCGACAGCCTGTTCGGCTGGACGGTGCGACGCCTGTGGAAGGGACCGAAGTCTCCGGCGGACCGCGACTACGCCGGTCTGCAGGCCGAGCTGGTCGCGACGCTGAAAGCGATCCATCAGCGCGCGCCGAACGCCACGGTCGTGGTCGCCACCTATCCGGCCATATTGCCGCCGTCGGGAACCTGCGCCCACATCAGCCTGACCGTCGCTGAGGCCGATATGATGCGTCAGGTCGGCGCGCGGCTGGCCGAGACCACGCGTGCGGCGGCGAAAGAGGGCGGGGCGATCCTCGTCGACATGAATGCGCTGGGCGCCGATCACCACGCCTGTTCCGTCTCGCCCTGGACCAGCGGTTGGCCCAGCCAGAACGGCGCGCCCTTCCACCCGACGCTTCAGGGGGCCGAGGCGGCGGCGGCCGCGGTCTCCGCCGCGCTGGACGGACGGCGATAAACCGTCAGGCGTCGTTGGCGCTCGGCCGTCCCGACATTCCCTGCAGCACATCGTCGATCGCGGCGTCGAAGTGATCCTGCATGGCCGCAACGGCGGCGACCGGGTCCCGGTCGCGGATGGCGTGGGCGACGGCGAGGTGGCGATCCAGTGTCGCCTGTTTGTCCTCTTCCTCCACCCGGGTGTCCCAGGCGGCGGGCACGGCCACCTCCATCAGATGGGCGAAAGAGGAGACGATCTGGACGAACAGGGCGTTGTGGCTGGCGGCGGCGATGGCCTGATGGAAGGCGATGTCGTGGCGCGTCATCGTCGGCCGGTCATCCACGTCGCGGACCATGGCCTCGGCCAGACGGACGATCCCGGCGGCCTCGGCGTCGGTGCGCGAGGTCGCGGCCAGAGCGACCGTCCGGGCCTCGATCGTGCGGCGCACATCCCAAACCTCGGGGACGGTGATCTGGGCCGTGGAGACGGCGTGGTTCAGGGAGGAGGCGATCACCGAACCGTCGATGGCCCCGACCCGGGCGCGGCGACCGTTGGCCACGTCGATCAGACCCAAGGCGGCAAGAGCCCCAAAGGCCTCGCGCGTCACGGCCCGGCTGACGCCCAGGCTGGCCACGAAATGGGACTCGCCCGGCAGATTGTCGCCGACGCGCAAGCCGTGGTCGCGGATATGGTCGGTGACGGCGTTGATCGTCGTCTGCACGAGGGAGACCGCCTGGGTCTCGGGGCTCGAGCCGGATGCGAACGGAATCCCCATCAGGCGGCCAGCCGGGCGGCGCGGTAGTCGGAGGGCGTCTGGCCGAAGCGGCGGCCAAAGGCGCGGGCGAAGCTGGCGTTGTTCAGATAGCCGTTCTCATAGCCGATGGAGGAGACGGGCAGGTCGGTGGTTTCCAGCATCCGGCTGGCCTCGATCAGGCGGCGCTCGACGATGGCCTCGGCGACGGTGCAGGCGAACATCTCGCGGAAACCGCGGGTCAGCTTGTCCCGGTTCAGGCCGCACTGGGCGGCGATGGAGCCCAGCGACAGCTTCTCGTGCCAGCGGGCGTCGATCAGTTCGCGCACGGCGAGGATCCGAACGGCGTCGGTGTGCGACAGCGACCCGTTGGTCGACAACGGCGTCAGGGCCCGGGCGTCCAGCCGACGCCAGGTCTCCCACAGCAGTTCGATAGCCTTGGCGGCGCGATAGATCTGGCCGGCCTCGCCGAAGCGGTCGCAGTCGCGCAGGGCCAGGGCGATGGCGCGCAGTTCGGGCGGCAGATGATAGCCCTGATGCGCATCGGCCTCCGGCTGGCTGACGCCCTCGATCCGGGCCAGGGCCGTCGGGGCGACCAGCAGCAGGATGCGGGTGGCGGCGGCATCCTCGGCGAGCAGATCGCTCACGGCATTGGCGCCGTAGACATGAACCGACGGCGCGACCTCGATCGCCCCGAGGCCATAGGCGACCGCGATGGCCTGGTTCGGAAGGACGATGCCCTCGAACGGGCCACGGCCAATCAGGACCGTCATCTCGGGCGAGACGACCAGGCTGATGAAGCGGGACGGACCCGAAGACGGAGTCCGGGCGTCAGGATGCGCGTCAGGCTGCATGATGTTCCTCCTGCTTCTCTGCTGGAAGCTAGAAGGGGACGATGCACCTATCCGATAGGTCGCGCAAGACCTTTCAGATAGGTCTTAAGTCAGGACGCGATGCAGGGCGGCGAAGCTGTCGCGGCGGGCCTGTTGGGCGACCGAAGCGGCCGGATCGAAATCGAAGCCGTGATAGCCGCCGGGATAGACATGCAACTCCGTCGCCACGCCCGCCCGAAGCAGCCGCCGCGCATATTCGAGGTCCTCCTCGAGGAAGAGGTCCAGCGATCCCGTCGAAACGAAGGTCGGCGGCAAGCCGGTCAGGTCTTCGGCGCGGGCGGCGGCAGCATAGGGGCTGACGCCGTCGGAACCCGGCTCGACGCCCAGAAGGGCCGCCCAGCCGAAGCGGTTGTTGTGCGGCGTCCAGATGAACTCGCCGGTGTGGGGATGCGGATCGGCATGGGTGACGGTGCGGTCGTCCAGCATCGGATAGATCAGGTGCTGGAAGGTGAGGGCGTATTCGCCACGGTCCCGGGCCAGCAGCGCCAGAGACGCGGCCAGACCGCCGCCGGCGCTTTCGCCCATCACGCCGATGCGCGCCGTGTCGACGCCGAGTTCGACGGCGTTGGCGAATGTCCAGGCCAGGGCGGCGTAGCAATCCTCGATCGCGCCGGGGAAGCGAGTCTCGGGCGCCAGCCGGTAGTCGACCGTCACGATCACGCAGTTCAGCCGGGCGACCATGCCGCGATGCTGGGCCTCCTGACCGTCCACGGCCCCGATCACATAGCCGCCACCGTGGATGTGGAAGATGCAGGGGAAGGGACCCGGGCCTGTCGGCCGATAGACCAGCACGCCGACATCGGGCGCGCCGTCCGGGCCGGGTACGGTGCGCCGCGTCAGTTCGACGGCCTTCGACGCCGCGTCCAGCTCGGGCGCCGGCAGGCGGTCGGCGCTCCTCAGGGCGGGCAGCATGTCCTCGGTCAGGTCCACCTTGGGCCAGGCATCGAGCAGGGTCAGCAGCTCCGGATCAACGAGGCGGCGGGTGTCGGTCGGTGTCATGAAGCAGTCTCTACAGGCTGAAGATCTTGCCCGGGTTGAAGAGGTCCTTCGGATCCAGAGCGCGTTTGATCATCCGCATAAGATCGACCGCGTCGCCCAGTTCCGCCACCAGCCAGTCCTGCTTGCCCAGGCCGATGCCGTGCTCGCCAGTGCAGGTGCCGTCCATATCCAGCGCGCGTTGCACCAGAAGCTGGTTCAGGGCCTCGGCCTCCTCGGCCTCTTCCGGCTTGTTCGGATCGAGGACGAAGACGACGTGGAAGTTTCCGTCGCCGACGTGGCCGAGAATGGTCGCCGGGATGCTGGCGGTGGCCAGATCCTTCTTGGTCTCGAGGATGCATTCGGCCAGTCGGCTGATCGGGACGCAGACGTCCGTGGCCCAGCCGACGCAGCCTTTCCTCAGGCCGACGGCGGCATAATAGGCCTCGTGCCGCGCCTTCCACAGTTTGGCCCGCTCCTCGGGCAGGTTGGACCAGCGGAATTCGCCGCCGCCGTTCTCGGCTGCGATGGCGGAGACGGTCTCGACCTGCTCCTCGACATAGCGTTCCGAGCCGTGGAACTCGAAGAAGAGGGTCGTCTTCTCGGGATAGTCCAGCTTCGACCAGGCGTTGACCGCCTTCATCTGCATGTCGTCGAGGATCTCGACGCGGGCGAGGGGAATGCCAAGCTGGATCGACTGGACGACGGTGTCGACCGCGCCGCCCAGGGTGTCGAAGCTGCACACCGCCGACATGATGGCCTCGGGGATGCCGTGCAGCCTCAGGGTCACCTCGGTGATGATCCCCAGAGTCCCTTCCGACCCGATCATCAACCGGGTCAGGTCATAGCCGGCGGCCGACTTGCGGGCGCGGCGGGCGGTGCGGATGTCGCGCCCGTCCGGGGTGACCACGCGCAGATTGAGCACCGCCTCGCGCATCGTGCCGTAACGCACCGCATTGGTGCCCGAGGCCCGCGTCGAGGCCATGCCGCCAATCGTGGCGTTGGCGCCCGGGTCGATCGGAAAGAACAGGCCGACGTCGCGCAGATGCTCGTTCAGCTGCTCGCGCCGCACCCCGGCCTGGACCGTGACGTCGAAGTCCTCGGCGTTGACCTGCAGGATGGCGTTCATCTCCGACAGGTCGACCGTGACCCCGCCCCGCGTCGGCGTGGTGTTGCCCTCGATCGAGGTTCCGGCGCCGTAGGGGATGACCGGGGTGTCGTGGGCGACGCACAGCTTGACCAGCGCGACCACTTCCTCGGTCGAGTGGGCGAAGACCACGGCGTCGGGCAGCACGGTCTCGAAGTGAGCCTCCGAGGCCCCGTGCTGGGCCCGCATCGCCTCGCCCAGGTGCAGGCGATCCTGGAAGATCGCCCGCAAGCCCGTGAGCACGGCCTCCGGCAGCGGTGGCGTCGTCACCGACGTCAGCAAGGCGCTCATGACGCTATCCCCCGCCTTCGCCCTAGAACTTCGCGCTCAGCCGCACGCCGACCCGCCGCCCGTCGCCCGTGATGCCCAGATCATGGACCAGCGCCGACGGGAAGCCGAAGGCCGCCAGCAGGGACTTGTCGAGATAGCTGTCATAATAGTCGGCGTCGAACAGGTTGGTCGCGAAGATCGAGGCCGTGTAGTTGCCCCACTCGTAGGCGACGTTGGCGTTGACGATCGTATAGGCTTCCAGCGTCGGGAAGACGGTCGGGCTGAGGGTCGAGCCGACGCGTTCGCCCTTGTAGCTGGCGGTCAGGTCGGTGCGCAGTTCGCCCGAGCCCAGCGGGTAGGTGAAGCTGCCGGTGACATAGCCGTTGACGTCCGGCTGGAACAGGATCCGGTCCGACGGCAGGCCGTGGCCGATGATCGCCGCGTACTCGCTGTCGTCGGTGATGCGCGCGTGGTTGTACGTGCCGCCCGCCTTCAGCTGGAACATCGAGTTCGGCGTCCAGACGCCTTCCAGTTCGACGCCGTAGCTCTCGACCGAACCGGTATTGAGGTTCACGGCGATCAGGCTGGGGGTCAGGGAGTTCTGGCCGATGTAGTGGCTGTAGTCGTTATAGTAGATCGCCGAGTTCAACGTCAGGGTGCGGCTCTCGTTGGTGAACTTGTCACCGATCTCATAGGTCCAGACCGAGTCGCCCTGATAGAAGGGGTTGGGCGCGCCGGCCGGGTTGGCGCCGCCGCCGCGGAAGCCGCGCGAGATCGAGGCGTAGCTGGAGTGCTGCGGGTTCCAGGTCCGGCGCAGGGTGACCCGCGGCTCCCATTCGTCCGCGGTGTACTGGCCGACGGTGCCGTCGATCGACACCTCCTGATGGTCGAAGCGGATGCCCGCCGACAGCTCCCAGTCCGAGCCGAGGTTGTAGAAGCCGTTGGCGTAGATGGCCTCGGACTGCAGTTCGCTGTCGCGAATGGTGTGCTGCGGCAGGACCAGGGCGCCGAGCGGCAGGCCGAGCAGGAGGTAGCCGACGTCGAGAGTCTGGCTGATGTCGTCGGTATTGTCCGACTTCTGGGCGAAGGCGCCGATCAGGGTCGAGAAGCGATCGTTCCACTGAGTGTCGAACCGCGCCTCGCCGGTATAGGTCTGGCGATCGTTACGGCCGTCGAGGACGTTGATGGCGTTGACCGCGCCGAAGTCGCCATCGCCCGAGGCCCGACCGTCCTTGTCGTCATAGGCCAGGATGGTTGTCATGGTGGTGTTCGGCGTCAGGTCGACCACCAGCTTCGCGTTGATCCCCGAGTAGGTGTACTCGGCGACGCTGTTGCGGTTCAGCAGGACGTCGTCGACATAGTTGGTCGGGCTGTTGACGGTGTTGTAGGCCGTCTGGGAGCCCGTCACGCGGTTCCAGTAGGCGTTGAGGCTGAGCTCGGTGCGCTGGGCCTGCGGGACTTCCCAGACGAGGGTCCCGTTGACCGCCTGGGTTTCCAGAGGACGGGCGTTTCCACCGGCCAGCAGGTTCTTCGAGAAGCCGTCCTGGGTGTGATAGTTGGCCGCCAGACGGCCGCGGAGGCTGCCCTGGATGATCGGCCCCGAGATGCTGGCGCCGTAGGTCTGATAGTTGTCCGGTCCGGCGTAGGAGGCCGTCGCGCGGCCTTCGAAATGGTCGGTCGGGGCCCGGGTGATGACGTTGATCGCCCCACCCAGGGTGTTGTTGCCGAACAGCGTCCCCTGCGGTCCGCGCAGCACCTCGATCCGCTCCACATCCACGACGGGGCTGTTCAGATAGGAGGTGTTGGGCTGGTAGATGCCGTCGATGAAGATGCCGACGCCCGGCTGGACGCTGTCGATCAGGGTGTTGCCGACGCCCCGGATGGCGAGGAAGGCGCGGCCGACGGCGTCGGAGGAAATGTTCAGGCCCGGGGTCAGGGCGGCGACGTCCTTGACCAGATTGATCTGCTCACGCTCCAGGGTCTCGCCGCTGGTGGCGGTGACGGCGATCGGCACGTCCTGCAGGCGCTCTTCGCGCTTTCGGGCGGTGACGACGACGTCGTCGACCTGGGAGGCGCCGTCAGGGCCGGCGGTCTGGGCGGTCTGGGCGTTGGCGGCGCCGCAGGTCATCAGGGTGGCGATCGCCGTGCCGGCGGCGAGGATGGTGGTCAGGCGCATCGTGTTTCCCCCTATGGGTCCGCGCCGGGATTTTTCCCGGTCGCTGTTGAGGGGAGGCTAGGCGCGCAACCGACCTGTCTGAAAGGTTCGTCGGTGTGCTGGCCCGCAGGAATTATGCGCAGGCCTGTGCCGGCCGCGGGATCGGGGCCGTCTCGCTTCCGTCGAGCGCGCCGAGTCCCAGGGCGATCGAGCCCAACGGCCCGGCCCGGTTGCCGAGTGCGGGATGCACGAGGAAGGCGTCGACATCCCCGGCGATTCGTGGCGCGACGGCATAGCCGTTCAGGCTCTCGACCAGGGCCGCACGAATGCGGGGCATCAGGTGCTTCTGGCCTAGGCCGACCCCGCCGCCGATCAGGATGCGCTCGGGCGCGGCGGTCAGGACCAGATTGTGGAAGCAGCCGGTCAGGGCGTGGACGACATCGTCCCAGACCGGATCGGTCCGGCTCAGGCTCTCGGCAGGGAAGCCTGCCTGGATGGCGATGGCGGGTCCCGAGGCGATCCCCTCGACGCAGTCGCCGTGATAGGGGCAGCCCCCCGGCCACGACCGACCCGCGAGGCGAGGAACCCTCAGGTGACCGAGCTCGGCATGGCCGAGACCGCGGATGGGCCGCCCCTCCACGATGGCGCCGACGCCGATCCCGGTGCCGACGGTGACATAGGCCCAGGACTGCAGGCCCTGCGCGCCGCCCCATCGGCCCTCCGCCTGGGCCGCCGCATTGACGTCGGTGTCCAGTCCGACCGGCACGCCGAAGCGCAGGGCGCGCTGGATCAGGGAGGTCCCGTCCCAGCCCGGCTTGGGCGTATTGACGATACAGCCGTAGTCCGCCCGTCGCGGATCGAGCGCCAGCGGGCCGAAGCCGGCGACGCCGATGGCTTCGAACCGATGTTTGATGCGCCATTCCCTCAGACGGTCCTCGATGGCGTCGAGCGTCTCCTGCGGGGTGGTGGTGGGGATCCGGGCTTCGGCGCGGATGTCATCCGGGCCCGTGGCCAGAAGGACGACGCATTTGGTGCCGCCCAGTTCGATCCCCGCGACCAGCGGAGCGTCTTCATGCGCGTTCATCACCAGCAACTGTACCCGCCGTCGGCGAGGACGATGGAGCCGGTCATCAGGCTGGAGGCGTTCGAGGCGAGGAACAGGACGACCGAGGCGACCTCTTCGGGCTCGCCCAGCCGCGCTATCGGAGTGGAATCGATCCAGCGTTTGTACATCGGCGCCTCGCGGTCGGCGAAGGCGTTCAGCGGGGTGGCGATATAGGTCGGGGCGACGGCATTGACCCGCACCCCGCGCGGGGCCCATTCGGCGGCGAGGGACTTGGTCATCTGATGCACGGCCGCCTTGGAGGCGTTGTAATGGGCCTGACCCTGCGGGCGGTTGACGATGAAGCCGCTCATCGAGCCGACGTTGACGATGCTGCCCGACCCTTGCGCCAGCATGTGGCGGCCAAAGGCGCGGGCGCACCAGAAACTGCCGTTCAGATTGACGTTCAGGACGTCGAGCCAGCGCTCGTCCTCCATGTCCTCGGCGGCGATCTCGCTGCGGGCGATGCCGGCGTTGTTGACCAGAACGTCGATGCGGCCGTGGCAAGCGACGACGTCGGCGGCGGCCTTCTGGACGGCGTCGGCGTCGGTGACATCCAGCGTCAGCCCTTCGACCGAATGCCCTTTGGCGGACATCTCGGAGACGGCGGTGTCGATGGCGTCGGGGTTGCGGTCGGCGATGATCACCCGCGCACCTGCCTCGGCCAAAGCGTCGACGCAGGACAGGCCGATGCCGCTGGCGCCGCCGGTGACGAAGGCCACGCGGCCGGTGAGCTTGAACAGATCGAGATACATGTCGGCCTCAGGACCAGAAGGGGGCGCAGGGGAGTTCGGCTTCGTGTTCGGCGACGCCCTTTTCCGGCCGGTAGACCTGCCGTGTCTTCGCGTCGAACTCGGGCCAGGGCAGGGAGCCGTCGCGAGCATAGTTGACCCAGATCCTGTGCACGTGGTCGGCCAGGGCCTGGGGCGGGGTCTCGCCGAGGAAGCCCTTCGCCCCCGTGCCGGTCGGCAGGGTGTCGAACACGAACGGCACCTCGACCGCATGGCAGGCGCCGAGTTCGCCGTCGAAGGCGGCCGAGCGCCAGCCGAACTCATACATATGGGTCCGGCCCTTGTGCGCGGCGGCATAGACCCGGGCCGGCCAGCGGAACATCAGGTCCCCCATGGCCTCGGTCAGGGCCTCGCCGGGCTTGCCGCCGGGTTTGCGATAGGCCTTCAGCGTCGCCCCGGCGCGCGGCGCCGAACGGCTGAGGACGAACCAGGCCAGCAGCTTGCCGACCTTGGCCTTCACCCCGGTGGGCACGAAGTAGAGGTTCATCTCTTCGCTGTTGGTGCCGATGAGGACGTCGACCTCGGCGCCCGCGCCCTGTTTCAGGGCGTCCAGCGGCTTGATCGGGATGATGTCGTCGCCGACGACGGGGGCGAAGCGGCTGACGCCGAAGGTCGGGTCGCGGCCTTCTTCATCGCGCATGTTGATGCGGGTGGTCGGCAGGGAGATCTTCTCCAGCGCCGCGAGGCCGCGCTCGATGGAGACTGAGCGGAAGCCCGCCAGCGTCGGGGCGACGCCCAGAAGCTTCGCCATCTTCGCCGTCACCCGTTTCGCGACCGACAGGGGGCGAACGATGGAGCCGTGACCGCTCTGGATGATGGCGCGGCGGAAAAGACCCTTGGCCGCCGGAGAGGGGACGAGGTCGCCGATCGACATGGCGCCGGCCGACTCACCAAAGACGGTGACGTTCGCCGGGTCGCCGCCGAAGGCCGCGATATTGTCCTGCACCCAGCGCAGGGCGGCGAGGGTGTCGTGCAGGCCGAGGTTCAGCGGCGCGCCAGGGATGGGCATGAAGCCGTCGACGCCCAGCCGATAGGTGATGGAGACCAGAATGACGCCGTCACGCGCGAAGGCGGTTCCGTCCTGCACCGGCGCCATGGCCGAGCCGCCGACCCAACCGCCGCCGTGAACCCAGACCATGACCGGCAGGCCGCCTTGAGACTTCTCGGGGGTCCAGATGTTGAGGTTCAGATAGTCCTCGCCCTGGTCCCAGCCCGATCCGACGAGAGGGACGAGGTCCAGCGCGGGAAAGTCCTTGAGCAGCCACGGCGCGCTGGGACCTTTGGTCCGGCCGTCCCACTCGTCCCATGGCGCATGCGGCTCGGGCAGGGCAAAGCGGCGCTCGCCGACGGGCGCGGCCGCATAGGGGATGCCGAGGAAGCGCGAGACGCCGTTCGCCGTCGTCCCCCTGACGGGGCCGCTACGGGTCGTGATGACGGGATCGGACATGGCGGGCTCCGGCGGATACGAAGACGCAGACTAGAGCCAAACGGCAGGTCGCGGTGCGGCGGCTATTTGCCGTTCCGCAGTTCCGCCTTGCGCGCGACGTGCTGTTCGACCCACGAGACGATCGTGGCGGTGGGCATGACGCCGGACGACCGGGCCACCTCGCGGCCGTTTTGCACGAGAATAAGGCAGGGAATGCCCCGGATGCCGTAGCGCTCGGCGATCGCAGGCTCCGCCTCGGTATCGAGCTTCGCCAGCCGAACGCTGGGCTCAAGCGCAATCGCTGCGGCCTCGAAATTCGGTGACATCATCCGACAGGGCCCACACCAGGCGGCCCAGAAGTCGATCACCACAGGCAGGTCGGCCTTGACGGCGTGGCGCTCGAACGTGGCGGCGGTCAAAGCAACGGGGCGTCCCTGAAACAGGCGCTGGCCGCAGGTTCCGCATTTCGGATTGTGTTGGAGTTTGTCGTCCGGGACGCGGTTCAGGGCTGCGTCATGAGGGCAGGCGACGATGGTGTGGCTCATGGCGCTACTCCGCCGCGAGCGGCGGGCGGCGGGCGGCGACGGGCGGAGCCGCTGCGCGCCAGGGCGTCGGGCGCGAAGTCGTCGACGGCGATGACAGCGGCGACGGCCTCGTCAGCGGCCTGAAGACGGGCGACGTCTTCCGGCGACAGAACGCCCTGGTCGCGCGCGTCCTGCCAGCGACGGATGCGCAGCCGGCGCATTTCGTCGTGCAAGGGCTGGGTGTCGATGACCTGTTCGAACGCATGCTCCAGCCGACCGACGGCGCCGTCGCCAATATAGACATTCTCGGTCAGCCGGTCCCGGGTCGGCGAAGGCTCCAGCAGAAGCCGGGCGCAGGCGCGCGCCGTCGCGTCGCGCGGGCCGGTGCGAACCACGCCGAACGGCAGGACGAAGACCCGCAGCAGCCAGGCCGCCGGGCGGCTGGGGAAGTTGTCGAGGATCTCCTTCAGCCGGCGTTCGATGGTCAGGAAGCCGTCGGCCATCACATAGTCGAGCAGGGGGCGATCAGCGGCCTGTTGGCCCTCGTCTTCCCAGCGCTTGAGGGCGGCGCTCAGCAGGTAAAGCTCCGACAGGATGTCACCGAACCGGGCCGACAACATTTCCTGCCGCTTCAACGAGCCGCCCATCGTCAGCAGGGCCATGTCCGAGGCGAGAGCGAAGGCCGCCGCATATCGGCCCAGGCGCCGATAATGCCGGCGCGCGGGGCTTGAGGCGGGGGCGGACCCGAAGGCGCCGTCGGTCCAGGCCGAGGCGAAGGCCCGGCGCGCGGTCCTGAGGCTATGGACCACATGAGTCCAGAAGACCGCGTCGAAGGCCTCGAGGCCGCGTCCGACATCCTTGTCGGCGAGGGCCTCCATTTCCTTGAGAATGTAGGGGTGAGCCCGGATCGCGCCCTGGCCGAAAACGATCAGGCTGCGGGTCAGGATGTTGGCGCCCTCGACGGTGATCCCCACCGGGACCGAGCGATAGAAGCCGCCCAGATAGTTGTTGGGCCCGTCGATCACCGCCTTGCCGGCGTGGACGTCCATGGCGTCATTGGCGGCGATGCGCATCCGCTCGGTCGCGCCGTGCTTCATGATGGCCGAGACGACGGACGGGTGATGGCCGAGAGCCAGACCCGAACAGGTGAAGCGTCGGGCGGCGTCCAGCAGCCAGGCGTTGGCGGCGATACGGGCGAGGCGCTCCTGCACCCCCTCGAACTCGCCGACGGGAATATGGAACTGCTGGCGGACTCGGGCATAGGCGCCGGTGGTGCGCGCGGCGAGGGCGGCCCCGGCGGCCGAGAGGGAGGGCAGGGAGATGCCACGCCCGGCGGCGAGGGCCGCATTGAGCATCATCCAGCCTTGGCCGATGCGTTCGGGACCGCCGAGGATGGCGTCCAGCGGCAGGAAGACGTCGTGGCCCTCGTTGGGGCCGTTGATGAAGGCCTGCATCGCCGGAATGTGCCGACGGCCGATGACGACGCCAGCGGTGTCGGTCGGGATCAGGGCGACGGTGATGCCGAGATCTTCCTCGCCGCCCAGAAGGCGGTCGGGGTCGCGCATCTTGAAGGCCAGCCCCAGCACTGTCGCGATCGGCCCCAGGGTGATGTAGCGCTTCTTCCAGTTCAGCCGCACGCCGAGCACCTTGCGGCCCTCGTATTCGCCCTCACAGATCACGCCCTCGTCGGTCATGGACGCGGCGTCCGATCCGGCCTCGGGGCTGGTCAGGCCGAAGGCCGGGATCTCCCGGCCGTCAGCCAGCCGGGGCAGCCAGCGCTCGCGCTGTTCATCAGTCCCGAACTTCATCAGGAGTTCGCCCGGCCCGAGGGAGTTGGGCACCATGACAGTGACGGCGGCCGCCACCGACCGGGTGGATATCTTCCGCACCACCTCGGAGTGGGCGTAGGCCGAGAACTCCAGACCGCCGTAGCGTTTGGGAATGATCATCCCGAGGAATTTCTCGCGCTTGATGAAGGCCCAGGCCTCCGGCGACAGGTCCATGTCCTCCCAGCTGATCTTCCAGTCGTCCAGCATGGCGCAAAGGGTCTCGACCGGCCCGTCGAGAAAGGCCTGTTCCTCTGCGGTCAGCTCGGCCGCGGGGATGTCGAGCAGGGCGTCCCAATCGGGCGCGCCGGTGAACAGTTCGGCGTCCCACCAGACGTCACCGGCCTGAATGGCTTCCGCCTCGGTCGCCGACATCTCTGGCAACACAGTTTTGGCCCAGGCGTAGAGCGGACGGGAGAGAAGGTCGCGGCGCAGGTCGGTGGGGGTCATCACAGCTCCAGAACAGGTCCGATCCGTAACGGCTCCGTCGCGGCGAGGTTCAGCACACAGGGTCGCTTCAGACGTCCGGATACGACCCGCGCAGAGCCCTGCGCCCCCGAAGAGGACGAACTCGCGCCGGCCTCACGCGTTGCCCTCGTTCATTTTCTGGAGAGCCCTGGTGCCCGACTACACCCTCTACTACTGGTCCGCGCCGTTCCGTGGACAGTTCGTCCGCGCCGTTCTGGCCTGGGCTGGAAAGACATGGACCGAGGCGGGTGACGAGAAGATCGGGGAGCTGATGGAAGGCCCGGTCAAGGCCATGCCGGCCCCCTTCATGGGGCCGCCGGTTCTGGTCGACGATCGATCCGGCTTCGCGGTCTCCCAGATGCCGGCCGTTCTGCTCTACCTCGGCGAAAGTCTCGATCTGTTGCCGGAGGACCCCGCCCAGCGGGCCCTGACCTTGAAGATTGTGTGCGACGCCAATGACGTCATCGACGAACTGACCCGCGACGGCGGCAAGTCGATGTGGACCGACGACCGCTGGACCGAGTTCGAGCCACGCCTGAGGAAGTGGATGTCGTTCTGGGAGGAGATGGGCCGCCGCAACGGGCTGACGATGACGGCCGGATATCTGCTGGGCGGAGACGCGCCGGGCATGGCCGACGTCGTGACGGCGACGCTGTGGACCACGATCACGGATCGGTTTGCGAAGATCGGTGAGATTCTGACGGAGACGGCGCCGCACACGGCGGCTCTGGCTCACCGGGTTTCGGACCTTCCGGCTCTGGTCGCGCTCGCGGACCGGGCGCGCGCGGACTACGGCGAGACCTGGAGCGGCGGGGAGATCGAGGCGTCCCTCCGCAAGGTGCTGAGGGCCTGACCCGTCTGGAGAAGGCGTTCTCCAGGGCGATGCCGCCGGACACCACGCAGCGGCGACGCGGACGCCTGTCTATCGTACGCAGATCCGCGTCCGGGCGTTGACCCAGCATCCTGCCTCAGGCGTGACGGTCCCGAGCGGATCCCAGGCGTGACTGTCGTCGGGGTCCTTGTTCCAGCTCGCGTCGGCAGGGCCCTGGCCGTTGATGGACACGACGGCAAAGTGCGATTGGGCGGGCTTGCCGTGGCTCCAGACATTCAGCGTGAACCCGCCGTCGCCCATCGGATAGACGAGACAGCGGCCGCTGACGTGGGTCACGCCGTCGACGACGAGCAGGCAATCCCGCTCCGTCATTGTCGGATCCACGGTCCCCGACGCACTCTCCCCGGCGCGGGCAGGCTTGTCAGAGGAGGGGGGAGCCACCGGTGCGGCCTTCGCATCCACGGCGATCGGGCTTTCGGACGGCTTGGGATCAGGACGCTGACGCTCGTCTGAGCAGGCGCTCACGGTGACCAGCGCGCAAACGGCGGCGATCGTGGGAAGGGCAGGGCGGGAGACCATGGGGCGCGATCGCTCGAGTTAGACTTCAAACACCCGGTAAGGCGTGTCGCCGAGGGTGCGCAGGACGGGCAGGGCGACGTTGTAGACGGGCGTGCCCTTGTGGGTCTTGCCCTCAGGCGCGCCGCGATGGGCATGGCCGTGCACGACCAGGCTGATGTTGTCATACCGGTCGATGGTCTCGGCCAGCCGTGAGGAGCCGAGGAAGGCGTGAATTTCCGGCGGTTCGCCAACGACCGTGTCGACCACCGGCGAATAGTGCAGCAGCACGACCGAGCGCTCGGTGCGCAGGGTGCGGATCGAGTTCTCGATCAGATTGGCGTCCTCGACGGCCTCCTGGACGAAGGTCTTGATCGAGCTCTCGCCGAAGGAACTGAGCATGTAGCGCCCGAAACCGCCGACGAATCCCTTGCCGCCGGCGAAGCCGACGCCCTCGATCTCATAGGCCTGACCGGTCAGCATCTTCACCCCGGCGTCGCACAGCATCTTCGTCACATGCTCGGGCTGGCCGCATTCGTGCTCGTGATTGCCCAGCACCCCGACCATGGGGATTTTGCACGACCGAATGTCCTCCAGCAGGATCTCCACCTCGCGCGTCTTGCCGAAATTGGTCAGGTCGCCGCACAGGCAGAGGACGTCGGCGTCCTCATGCACATTTTCGAACAGGGCGCGGTGCGGCCGGTCGTGATTTTCGCCCACATGCAGATCACCGACGGCGGCCACGCGGAGCTTCTTCTTCGGACCGGTGTCCATGCCGGGCTGGGGCGTCTGGGGGGCGGTCGAAGCCGGGGGAATATCGCTCATGCCGTCGCCTTCAGTGACCGAGGTCGACCGGATCGTGCCGCTCGTCGAGGCCCTTGCCGACCACGTCGCCGAAGCCCCATTCGGAGATGTCGAGGACATAGTCTCGCGCGCTGAACAGCCGCCCACGGCAGACCTTCACGCGCGGCGACGGCAGGGTCACCTGCGCCTGAAGCCGCTCGGTCAGCTCCTTCATCAGCCAGGCCGGCGCCTTGTCCCGTTCGGTAGGATAGGCGAAGCGGAAGTTCAGCAGATGAGCCATCAGCACCTCCCAGTAGAGATCCATCTGGTCGAGCAGGGCCTTCCAGTCGATGGCGTCGGACTGCTTCAGGATGATGTGATTCACATCGGCGCCGTCGTAGCGGTAGCGGTCCTGGATGAAGACCTTGGACAGGATCAGGGCCGTGGGCGGGGTGATCGCGACCTCATGGCCATAGACCTCGATCCGGTCGTCGCCGAACCAGCTGTCGTTGACCGCGATCGTGCCGTTGGACATGGCGAAGATGACATCGAAGAAATGCTTTTCGTCCTTCCAGACCTTGGCGATCCAGCGCTCGTCCTCGACGTCGGTCCGGTAGCCGCGAGCCTGGAACCAGGCGAGAATGCGAGGGTAGTCGCCGGGCTTGCAGAAGACGTCCAGATCCTTGGTCGGGCGCCGGATGCCGGTATAGGCGGTCACCGCATAGGTGCCGCTCAGGAGGAAGGGGATGCCGCTTTCCTTGAGCAAGCGCAGGCTCTCCTCATAGAAGGCGAGCGCATCCGCCGGCGGATGGAAGGTGGGTTCAGGAACGATATCGGACACGCGGTTCAACTCTCTGGAAGCGCTGAACAACGAGCCTTGCGGAAAGGGGTTCCGGCTTGCGCCCGGGGGCCGCGGCGCGGCTGGAGCCCTCGGGTCCTGACCGGTTGCTGGTCCTTCGATCAGGCCGGCTCAACTGCGCCTGGCGATCCGGGCCGTGGCCGCGCCTGGCGCACAGCCAGATGCGCCTTTTCCGGACGGATGTAGATCGAGGTGATCTCAGGGAAGGCCGCCTTCAATCGGCTCTCCAGCTCCTCGATGATCGTTTCGGCCTGACCCAGCTTCAGATCGTCATGGAAGTCAGCGCTGATGGCGACGAACACCGCATCCGGGGCGGTGTGGATGGTCCGCACGTGGTTGACTGCCGTGATGGCCGGACTGGCCTCGACCACCTCCCACACGCCCGCGACCAGTCGAGGGTCCGCGCTCTCGCCGATGATCAGCCCCTTGGCCTCGCGGGCCAGCAGAAGCGCGACGACGGCCAGTATCGTCCCGATGACCATCGAGGCCAGACCATCGATCCGGGCGTCGCCGAAAGCATGGCTGGCCCAGACCCCGAGCCCCGCGACAGCAAGCCCGACCAGGGCCGCGCTGTCCTCGAACAGGACGATGAAGCCGGCCGGGTCCTTGGAGCGTCGGATGGCGCGCCACCAGCTGGCGCCCTGACGCTGGCCGTTGAATTCCTTGACCGCGATCGCCCAGGAGCTGCCTTCCAGAAGCGCGGCGATGGCGAGGACAACGTAGTTGAGCGTCGGATTGCGTAGCGGCTCGGGATCCATGAAATGGAGCCAGCCCTCGTAGATCGAGACCCCCGCGCCGACGGCGAAGATGAGGATCGCGACCACGAAGGCCCAGAAATACAGCTCGCGCCCGTAGCCGAAGGGATGCTGGGCGTCCGGCGCGCGCCGGGCCTGTCGCTGTCCATAGAGAAGAAGGATCTGGTTGCCGCTGTCGACGAGGGAGTGAACCCCTTCCGTCAGCATCGAGGACGAGCCGCTGATGGCGGCCGCCACGAACTTGGCGACGGCGATGCCGAGGTTGGCGAACAGGGCCCCGAAGAGCACGATGTTCGCCTTGAAGCCCTCGCGCGCCCCTGTTGCGCCCGGTCCATCCGTGGCGGACGCCCCGGGCGACGATCGACGAACGGGCGAAGACGCCATCAGCATTGCCTGCGAAAGAGGGTGGGCGCTTGAACGGCCTTGTGGGCCGCCAAGGCGCTCACAGGTTTGACCAAGTGTGGGGCGGCGCATTGAAAGCTCCCGCGGGGCAAACCTGTTCCGTCAACCCTCGGCGGTGCTGTCCCTCGGGGGCCGACATGTCTCTATCGGCTGCCTCGAGGACCCTCTCTAGACAATCGGTTGCGGCCGATCGCGGATCCACTGCGACAGCAGCCATTTGCCGCCGGAGGTCGGCGGCAGGCCGGCATGGACTGTGCGCGGATCGCCGCGACCTGAAGCATCGACGTTCCAGAACACGAGAGCGTCACCGGCCTGGCCCTTGAAGCGAACACCGAGTTCCGGGAAGTCCGTCTCGCCGCCCTCGTAGTCGTCGTTGAGATAGATCAATGCCGTGGCGATGCGCTGACCACCGCTGGCCACGACCTGCGCCAGTTGAGGGACCGACGTGTTGAAAAAGTCGAAGTGGGGCTCGTATCGCTGGCCTGGCGCGTAGTGCAGCACGTTTGGCGGCTCGAAGCATGGCGTCGTGAGACCCGTCGCCGCGGCGAGGCGGGCGCGGATCATCGCCATAACGACATCCGATTCCAGAACACCGAAGCCGGCGCCCCGCGCCGTGCGTATTCCCAGGGACCGATTGCCGGCGCCGTCGGCGCCGACGACGGCCGTCTGTTGCAGGCGGCCAGCCGCACATTCACGGATCCAGTCGCAGGCCGCTGACGGAATGAACCGCCGGTACACACGGACCAGCGGACTCTCACTCAGCACTTCGGGGGCGGTGACCCGGGTCCACGCTGCGGGGTCAATGGAGCGCCGCGCGTGCGTCAAGGCGTTCTCCGAGATGGCTTCTGCGCTTTTTAGCCGCGCCGACATGCCTTCAATGGTCGACAACGCCGCCAACTCCTGTCGCGCAGCCGCGCTGCCTCCGATCGCCGCCTTCAGGAGTTCATCCAGGGCGCGATGGAGATTGCAGGGTTCGCCGATACCGGCGGCGATGAGGGCGGATGCGAGGCGGCGTGAAGCCGGACCGCCGGTCTCGCCGGCCCGTATGAGCCAACGTGCGCCAGCCTCCGGTTGATAGGGCGCTTGAGCGCCGCGGATCAATCGTGCGCCGAGCATCGTCATCGCCGTCGGGTCACTGTTGCGCGACGCGGAGTGAAGAAGATCGAGCGCCTGCGAGTGCTGGCCGGCTTGATCCAGCTCGGCGACGCGAGAGAGGTCTACTGTAGAGGGGGGCAATCTACGCATACCCCCCTCTGATACCGCTGCCCGGTGGCGAAGGGGAGCTAAAGTTGACCGAACGTCAGGATGTGGACCTGGGATTTTCTCCGTGCTGGCGGCGAGGTCGTCACGCCCACCCCGCCGGGAGTGTCCTGCAGCGAGCGGATGAGGGCCGCCGTTTAGCTTTTCTCGGATCGGGTTCAGCCGATCTGGAGTGCCGCCCTCCGGAGGGCGGATTAGGTGACTCTCATGGAAGGCTGAAGTCTTGGCGCCCCGTAACGCCATCTCCGCGTCCGGCCGATGTCCGGGCGGTCGCCTAACCTCTGAAGGAACGAGCCATGGGCGATGTCGCGCGCGCCGACCTGTTTCTGCTGAAGCCGGGCTTCGAGGATCCCGCGTTTCCGGGGCAGGCCTTCTTCGACCGCTATTCGGCGCTGCTGGAGGGCGTTCTCCAGTCCTTCCCGGTCCTGCGCGAGCGGCTGGCGGTGCACAGGGTCGAGTTCGAGCGGCCGCGCAATGCGGTCGCGGCTTTGGCGGGGGAGGAGAACCAGACCCTGCCAAGACTGGTGCTGCCGGCCGGCGCCGCCTCTGCCCATTCGGCGTCGGAGCATCTCGGGCGGCAGTCGGTGGTCGGGGTCTCGGCCGTGATCGCGGCCCTGGTCGAGCTCTACGGCATCGAGCCGCCCCACCCGTAGGCAGGGCGGCGTTTCGCCGGTCAATTGGCGGGGATGACCGCGCCGTCGTATTTGCGAGCGATGAAGTCCTTGACCGCCTGGCTGCGCAGGGCGGCGGCGAGCGCCTGAACGCGCGGGTCGTTCTGGTTGTCGGCGCGGGTCACCAGATAGTTCACATAGGGGCTGTCGCCGCTCTCGAGGGCCAGGGCGTCGGTCCTCGGCTTCAGGCCCGCGTCGAGCGCATAGTTGGTGTTGATCACCGCCAGATCGACCTGATCGAGGATGCGGGGCAGGGTGGCGGCCTCGATCTCGCGGAACTTGAGGCCCTTCGGATTGCCGGTGATGTCGCGCACGGTCTGCAGCGGGTTCTGGCCGTCGCGCAGGGTGATCAGCCCGGCCTTCTGCAGCAGCAGCAGCGACCGGCCGGTGTTGGAGGCGTCGTTGGGCAGGGCGACATCGGCGCCGTTCGGCAGCTCCGCCAGCGTCTTGTGCTTGCGCGAATAGGCGCCGAGCGGCTCGACGTGGACGCCCGCCACCGTCACCAGGGTCGCGCCGCGCGCGGCGTTGAACTCGTCCAGATAGGGCTTGGTCTGGAAGTAGTTGGCGTCCAGCCGGCGCTCGGCGAGTTGGGTGTTGGGCTGAACATAGTCGTTGAAGACCTTGATTTCGATCGGCGTTCCAGCGGCGGCCAGGGTCGGCTTGATGAACTCGAGGATCTCGGCATGGGGCACGGCGGTGGCGCCGATGATCAGCGGGCCCTTGCCGTCGGCCTTCGGCGCGGCGCCCTGGCCGCAGGCGGCGAGAGTCAGGCCGGCGGCGGCGATGAGCAGGAACGAACGACGGATCATGACAGGGCCTCGGGTTCGGGGAAGGGACATCAGCGGTGCGACACCCGGCCGACCAGACGGTCACCGAGCATCTGAAGAATCTGGACGAGCACCAGCAGCAGGACCACGGTCACGACCATGACGTCTGTCTGGAAGCGCTGATAGCCGAAGCGGACGGCGAGGTCGCCGAGCCCGCCCGCGCCGACAACGCCGGCCATCGCGGTGTAGCTGACCAGGGCGATGGCGGTGACGGTGGCGCCGGCGAGGATGCCGGGCAGGGCCTCGGGCAGCAGGGCGCGGGTGACGATCTGGAAGGTCGAGCCGCCCATGGCCTGGGTCGCCTCGACGACGCCCTTGTCGACCTCGCGCAGGGCCGTCTCGACCAGCCGGGCATAGAAGGGCGCGGCGCCGACGACCAGCGGCGGAATGGCCCCGGCGACGCCCAGCGACGTCCCGACCAGCAGCACCGTCACCGGCAGCATGACGATCAGCAGGATGATGAAGGGCACGGACCGCAGGATATTGACCACCAGCGACAGGACACCGTTCAGCAGCGGATTGGCCGCCAGCCGTCCCTTGCCGGACAGGTAGAGCAGGACGCCCAGCGGAATGCCGAACGCCACGGTCAGGACCATGGACCCGGCCAGCATCAGCAGGGTGTCGAGCGAGGCCTGGGCGATCTCGGTCCAGTCGACATTGGCGAAGAGAGCTTGCATCAGATCGCCTCCACCACGACGCCGCGTGTGGTCAGTTGCGTGATCGCGGCCTCGGCGTCGCCGCCGGTGAAGGCCACGACCATCTGGCCATAGGGCTCGTCCCGGATGCGGCTGATCCGGCCGGACAGGATCGAATAGTCGATGCCGGCCGAGCGGGCGACACGGCTGAGTTCGGGCTCATAGGTGGCCGGGCCGCGGAAGGTCAGCTTCGCCAGCCGTCCGCCGGCGGGCACGATCGAGGCGTCGAAGCTTTCGGCGCCTTCGCCCTCGGCCAGCATGGCGCGGGTCGCTGCGGCCTTCGGATGCAGGAAGACGTCGGCGGTCGCGCCTTCCTCGACCAGACGCCCGTCCTGAAGCACGGCGACGCGATCGCAGACGCGGCGCACCACCTCCATCTGGTGGGTGATCAGGACGATGGTCAGGCCCAGTTCGCGGTTCAGCCCGTCCAGCAGGGTCAGGATCTCGTCGGTGGTCTCGGGGTCGAGCGCGCTGGTCGCCTCGTCGCACAGCAGGACGCGCGGTTCGCAGGCCAAGGCGCGGGCGATGCCGACCCGCTGCTTCTGGCCGCCGGACAGCTGGGCCGGATATTTGTTCGCGTGCTCGGCCAGACCCAGCCGGTCCAGCAGGTCGGCGACGCGACGGTCGATCTCGGCGCGCGGACGGCCTTCCAGCTCCAGCGGGAAGGCGACGTTCCCGGCGATGGTGCGGGCGTTCAGCAGGTTGAAATGCTGGAAGATCATGCCGATCCGGCGGCGCGCGGCGCGGAGCTGGGCGGGCTTCAGGGCGGTGATCTCGTCGTCGCCGACGAAGATGCGGCCGGCGTCAGGCGTCTCCAGCCGGTTGATGGTGCGGATCAGGGTGGACTTGCCGGCGCCCGAGCGGCCGACGACGCCATAGACCTGACCCTCGCCCACATTCAGGCTGACGGCGTCCAGCGCCACCCGCTCGCCCGCCGCGCTGCGATAGCGCCTGGTCACCTGTTCAAGCCGGATCATGTCGAACGGGTCGCAAGGCGGGAGGAGTGGGGCAAGGTCTGTCCGGTCGGGAAGGCGAAACGTCAGGCCGGATATAGGCCAGTACGGGGATTTGGCCAGCCGCTAAGGGTAGGCAGGGCCGGTCGAAAGAGGTTCAGTGTCCCCGGATCTGGGCCGGACGCGAAGCAGGCGGCTGAGGCGTCGTCGGCCCCGTCTCCGGGCGCAGGGTCGGGGCGACGTTCGGATAGATGACCTCGATCTCCGCGTCGCTGACGTGCGACGGAAGGCCATAGCCGTTCACCGGCTGGGCGCGATTGACCCAGAGCGCATAGTGCAGGTGGTCGGCCCTCGGGTCGTTGGTGTTCGGATGCAGCAGGATGGTCAGGCCGAGGCTGTTCAGTTGCAGCCACGGCACGATCACCGGCAGCAGGTCATTGGTGAAGCCGAAGTAGAACGACGGCGTCACATGCGGTCCGCGCGGCTGCAGGTTCCAGTTGCCCAGCTCGACCGGGAACCGCTCGATCGTCCATTGCCGCAGCAAGGCCGCCTTCTGGTAGCTGTCCTCATCGAAATAGATGTGGGCGTGATAGCTCCGGATGTCGGTGTAGGGGCGCGGCGCCGTGGGCAGGGTTTGCTCGCCGGGGCGGATGCTGGCCGGGCGCGTCGCCGGCTCCTTCCAGGTCTCATAACCCCAGGGGCTTTGGCCCTCGGGATGCGCCGGCTCCGTCGGCGCGGGCGTCGACGCGGGCGCCGTCTGGGCCGAGGCTGAGGACGCCGTCAGCGCGCCCGCCGCCGCCAGACCCGAACCGATCAGCAGCCGTCGCCGTCCGGGCGACAGCAGGTCGGCCCATTGCTGGTCGTCATCCGGGCTGGACGGGAGATCGGTGCGGGCGTCTGTCATGTCGGGATCCGGGAGTGTCTGCTGGAGGAAGGCGGGCCGATCGTCTTCTCGCGAAAACGACCGGCCCGGCCCATCACCACTTCAGGCTGACGCGGGCGTAGCCGTAGCGGCCGTTGAAGCCGTAGGGCGAGTAGTAGGGGAAGCCGAGGACGCCGTTGGAGTTCAGCGCCGCCGGGACCGCGTCGGGGTATTCGTCGAGCAGGTTGTCCACCCCGACCGACAGTCCGACCCGGTCGGTCAGCTGGAACCGGCCTTCCAGATCCACGACAGTCTTGGCGCCGGTCGAATAGTCGGCCGCCGCGGTCGAGCCCGGCTGGACCACATCGCCGTAATAGGTGGCGCGCAGGGTTCCGCCGAGACGGCCCGAGGTCCAGTCCGCCGAAGCCGAGACCTTGGTGTCCGGCGTGCCCTGCTGGATGGTCTCGATCCGGCTGCGCGCGAACAGGGTCGGCACGGGGTTCAGGACCGAGGAGGAGGTCGGGACCTTGGTCACCTCCACATCGTTGAAGTTGGCCGCGACGGTGAAGTCGAAGGCCCCGGCCGCTTCGGTGCGCCAGCGGTAGTGGCCGACCACGTCCACACCCTTGGTCGTCGTCTCCACGCCGTTGAGGAAGAAGCGCGCGGCCTGGATGCCGAGCGGATCGAGCAAGGCCGCAACCTGGGTCGAGAAGCTGCGGTTGATCAGCTCCGACAGCACGATCTGGTTCTCGATGTCGATCTGATAGGCGTCGACGGTGAAGTCGAAGCCGCCGAACCGGATGACCGTGCCCAGCGAATAGTTGGTCGAGGTCTCCGCCTTGAGCGGACGGCCCCCGAGAAGGGTGGCGACGGCGCTGGTCGAGGGGAAGGTGCCGGTCTCGACGACCGCGCCGTTCTGGATCACCGACGAGGTCGAGGTGAAGTAGCTCTGTTGCAGCGACGGGGCGCGGAAGCCGGTCGAGACCGAACCGCGCAGGGCGAAGTTCGGGCTGAAATCGTAGCGGGCCGAGAACTTGCCGGTCTGGCTGTCGCCGAAGTCGGAATAGTCCTCGAAGCGGACGGCGCCTTCGACGGTCAGCTTCTCGGTCAGCGGGATTTCGATGTCGGCATAGACCCCGACCGCGTCGCGGTCCTCGTCCACGACGTTCGAGGGCTGGAAGCCGACGAAGCCCTGGGCGCCGCCGGCGAGGGCGGTGTTCGACCCCAGCGGGCCGCGGTTGTAGCTGGCCGCTTCGCCCGCCTGGATCTCATAACCTTCGCGACGCGCTTCCAGACCAAAGGCCAGGTTCAGCGGGCGGCTGAGGCCAACCTCGAACTGACGATTGAAGTCGGCGCCGAAGACGAGCTGGTCATAGATCAGGCTGCCGTCGTCGAAGCTGGTCTGGGAGGCCGCGCCATAGGTGGCGTTCAACGTGTTCTCGGTGCGGAAATCGAGCGCATTGCGGCCGTAGACCAGGTTGAAGTCCGCGTCCCAGCCGCCGATCTGGCCGCGCAGGCCGCCGGCGACAGACAGGTCCTTCGACGTCACATTGATCAGCGGCAGGAAGCCGTTCGGATAGATGGAGACGACGTTGTTGACGTTGTCGGCCAGGCGCGGGAAGGCCGCGCTCTCGCTCTCGCGCTGCTGATAGCCGGCCCAGCCATAGGCTTCCCACCCTGCGGCCAGCGGCTTGCCGGCGTTGGCGAAGACGGTCCACTGGTCGACCTCGGGATCGCCGACGCGGGCGGTCACCCGGTTCGGCGTCACGCGCGGGTCGAGGTCCGAACGGTTGGTCGGATCGCGTTGCAGATACTCTCCCGACAGGGTCAGGAAGCCGTCCGAGCCGAGGGCGAAGCCCTGCCACGCCGAGGCGGTGACCGTCTGGCCGTCGGTCTCGTCGCGCGAGCCCCGGGCGGTGTCGACGCTGGTAAAATACTGGCCGTAGGTGACGTTGGCGCCGCCGCCGGACGAAGCCTCACGCAGACGCAGGTTCACAACCCCGGCGATGGCGTCGGAACCGTACTGGGCCGAGGCGCCGTCACGCAGGACCTCGACGCGGTCCAGCGCCACGGTCGGGATGGTGTTCAGGTCGACGGCGGCCGAACCGCGCCCGACCGAGCCGTTGACGTTGACCAGGGCCGAGGCGTGGCGGCGCGTGCCGTTGACCAGCACCAGGGTCTGGTCGGGCGACAGGCCGCGCAGGGTTGCGGGGCGGATGGAGTCGGTTCCGTCGACGACCGCGGGGCGCTGGAAGGTCAGCGACGGAATGGCCTGTGCGAGGGCGGCGGCGAACTCGGTTGTGCCGCGGTTCTGCAGGGTCTGGGCGGTGACGACGTCGACGGGGGCGAGGGTGTCCAGCCGCGAACGGTTGGGCACGCGGGTGCCGGTGACGACGACGTCCTCGACGGCGGCGGCGTCGGGATCGTTGGCGGGCGCGGCGGTCTGGGCGGCTGCGGCGCCGGCGATCAGAAGGGCGCCGGTCGAGACGGCGGCGAACAGCCGGCGGCGGGCAGTGGTGGAGGAGGAGTAGGTCATGACAGTCCTTGGCGTGAGAGCGCAGGCCAGCCTCTCGCGCGGGACGAGCCCGGCGGGGATGGCGCTTTATGGGTGGGGGGAGGAGAACCGGCGGCGGCCGGTCAGGTCGTGGGGAGGCGGGTCAGGGTCGACAGCGGCCGGGCGGCCCGGTCCGGCGGTCATAGGCGGCTGTGATGGCGGCTCGCATCGTCTTCGTCCCCGTCATCGGAACCCCTTCGATGGCGACGGGAGGGCGAACACCCGAAGGCGTTCGTGGCCTCTCATCTACCGCGGACCGGGATCGGTCCTTGCGAAGGAGTTGGCACCTTACGGAGGTCCGCAGGTTGCCCCGGCGTCCAAGGGCCTGTCCCTCAGCCGGTCTCGATGAGCTTGCCGATATTGCCGCCGGGCCGGGCCGGGTCAACGCAGGCGCTGCTCAGAATATCTGGGCCGGGCGACAGGAAATCTAAATCAGAGTTCGTCGGCGACGACGGCGCCCTCGCGTGCCTCTTCCCGCAGCCAGGCGACGAAGACCTGCGCCTCGGGCCGGACGTGGGACCGGCGGGTGACCACCCGATAGGCCATGTCGGTCGGCAGATAGCCGTCCGCGAACGGAATGATCAGCCGCCCGGCGGCAAGGTCCTCGGTGACGAAGGCCCGGGGCGCCAGGGCCACGCCCCGTCCCCGCGCGGCATCCTCGATGGCGAAGGCGGTCTGGTCGAAGCGGGGGCCGACGGTCGCATCGACAGCGTCGAGCTTGCGGGAGCCCAGCCAGGTCGACCAGTCGGGCCGGGGCTCTTCCATCGGGCTGGGGCTGACGTGGATCAGGGTGTGGTGCGCCAAGTCCGCCGGTCGATGCAGCGGGTGCTCGCCTTTGAGCAGTTCGGGGCTGCAGACGGGCAGCACCCCGCCGTCAAGCAGGGTCTCGGTGCGCACGCCCGGATAGTCGCCATGGCCGTAGCGTACGGCGACATCGGCCCGGCCGCCCGCCACGTCCGCCAGCTGCATGTCGGCGGAGACCCAGACCTCGATCTCGGGATGATCGGCCGAAAAGCGGGCCAGACGGGGCACCAGCCAGCGATTGGCGAAGGACGGCGGCACGCTGACCGTCAGCGACTGGCGAACGCCCGCGCCATAGACGATGTCGGCCGCACGCTTCAGGTGCTCGAACGCCTCTCGCAACACGGGCTGCAGCGTCGCCCCGAGCGTGGTCAGGGCGGTCACGCCGGAATCGCGTTTGAACAGAGGCCCGCCCGCATGGTCCTCGAGCACGCGGATTTGCTGGCTGACAGCGCCCGGCGTCACGCCCAGTTCGCGGGCCGCCAGCGAGACGCTGAGATGCCGGGCGCAGGCCTCGAAAGCCTTCAGGGCGTTGAGCGGCGGGAGCTTGCGTCCCGGGGTGATGTCGGTGTCGGTCACAGCCCCTCCAGCCAGTCGGGCACGGCCAGATCCTTCGAACGCAGGAAGGCCGGGTTGTAGATCTTGCCCGCATAGCGCTGACCCGGATCGCACAGGACGGTCACGATGGTCTTGCCGGGGCCGAGCGCCTTCCCGAGCCGGATGGCGCCCGCGATATTGACGCCGCTGGACGGGCCCAGCGTCAGGCCCTCGTGCACCACCAGATCGAACAGCAGGGACAGGGCCTCTGCGTCCTCGATCCGCCAGGCGTGGTCGACGGTGACGCCTTCGAGGTTGCCGGTGATCCGGTTCACGCCGATCCCCTCGGTCACTGAACTGCCTTCGGATTTCAGGACGCCTTCGGTGAACCAGCTGTAGAGGGCGGCGCCCGGCGGGTCGGCGAGGCCGATGGCGACCTCAGGGTTCCGCTCGCGCAGATACTGGGACACTCCGGCCAGGGTGCCGCCTGTCCCGGCCGCGCAGATGAAGCCATCGACCGTGCCGTTTGTCTGCTCCCAGATCTCGCGGCCGGTGGTCTCATAGTGGGTGCGGCGGTTGGCGGGATTGTCGAACTGGTCGGCGTACCAGGCGCCGTTCGGTTCGCTCGCGTTCAGGTCCTCGGCCAGACGACGCGAGAAGTGGACGAAATGGTTGGGGCTGGCGAAGGGGGCGGGGTCGACCTCGACCAGCCGGGCGCCATGCATCCGCACCGCCTGCTTCTTCTCCGCCGTCTGGCTGCGCGGCATGACGATGACGACGGGGTGGCCGAGGGCGGCGCCGACCAAGGCCAGGCCGATGCCGGTATTGCCCGCCGTGCCCTCGACGATCGTGCCGCCGGGCCGCAGCAGGCCCCTGGCGCGGGCGTCCTGAACCAGACCCAGGGCCGTGCGATCCTTGATCGACTGGCCGGCGTTCAGAAACTCCGCCTTGCCGAAGATTTCGCAGCCGGTCGCCTCGGAGGCGGCGCGCAACCGGATCAGGGGCGTGTCGCCGATCAGGTCGATGACGGTGGCGGCGGACATGGGCGACGACTCGGGCTTCGGGCCGAGTCTTATAGAAATACTTCCAGCCGGAAGAGAACCCGTCATTCGACACACGCCCGGCAGGCCCAATGGTGCGGCGTGAAAAACTCTCACCGACCGTTTTCAGGCAAAAAGGCCGCGCCCGGGATATGACGCGGCCTTGAGTGCGAGATTAAGCGTTCCAAGGAACGAGGCTGTCTTAGCCTGAGCGGCTGAAACGGCCTCATCAGAAGTCCTGAGGTTCGGCCCAGAAACACTATATCCCATGCTGCGCAGGGAGGTGACGGCCAGCGGATAAGCGCCTGAACGAAAAAAGGCCGCGTCCTGCGACGCGGCCTGAAGTTCTGAGGGAGGAAACGCTCCGAGAAGGAACGCTGGACCTATGGCCGTTCCAATCACGCGGATCGAGCCAGAAAAACTGCAGGGGACGGCAGAGCTTCTGCGCCCCAGCCCGGAAGGCGGCGAGGAAGGGTGATTTAGCGAAACTACATTGATTGTGAGCCGATCTCGATTGGCTACGCTGGCGCCCGGTCGCATCAGGAAGGGGCAAACCTTCGAGGCTCTTCATGCGCGTCACCCTCTTCACCCACGGCGGCTCGGCCCTGATTTCCCGGCTCGTCGTCGCCCCCGAGGCCCCCGCCGATGCTCGCGCGACGCCTGCCGCGCCTGTCGCGCCGCGGAGACGCCGGCTTTCCAGCAAGGCGCGGGCGATCATCGCCTCGGGCTCCTGACATGACCGCGCGGCCTGTGAAATGCGCGCGGCTGCGGGTTCCGGTCGGGTCCGCCGCGCTCGGCGCCTGGACCATTCATGTGCCCCGGTCGGCGAAGGCTGAGCCCCATGCAAGGGTCAGCCCCCCGCCTGCGATGGTCGGCGCTCCCTTCCGGCCGGGCAGGACCGCGGCCGATCTTTGCCCCTTCTGAACCCCGGACATTCCATGACCTCGCGTTTCCTCTTCGGCGTGGCAGCGGCCACTCTCCTGTTTACGGCGGGACAGGCCCCGGCCCAGACGCCCGACGCGGCCGCTGTCCACGCCCGGGCGCTGGTGCTCGACAGCCATGCCGACATCCTGCTGCCGTCGACTCCCGCGCGCTATTACCTGCCCGGCGGAGGATCGCGGGCGGACCTCGATCACCTGACGCGGGGCGGCGTTGATGCGGTGGTCTTCTCCCTCGCCGTCGGCCCGGGCCCACGTGACGCCGCCGGCGTCCAGGCCGCCCGCGCCGAGGTCGACGCCAAGCTGGCGAAGATCCGCGCCTTCGCCGCTGACAATCCCTCGCGCGTCGGCATCGCCCTCAGCGCCGACGACGTCGTGCGGCTGGCCGGGGAGGGGAAGGTCGCGGTCCTGATCGGCTTCCAGAACGCCCGATCACTCGGCGACGACCTTTCACAGATCGACGTCCTTTATCGCGACGGGGTGCGGGTCTTCGCCTTCAACCATGCGGGCCACAACAGCTGGTCGGACTCCTCGCGGCCGGGTGAGGGCCCCGTCGCCGAGCACCACGGCCTTTCGCCGATCGGACGGCAGGCGGTGACGCGGTTGAACGATCTCGGCCTGCTGATCGACGTGTCGCAGCTGTCAACCGAGGCCCTGCTCCAGACCCTGCAACTGACCCGGGCGCCTGTCGCCGCCACCCATTCCGACGCCCGCGCCCTGGTCGACAACAGCCGCAACCTGAGCGACGCCGAACTCGATGCGATCAAGGCCAATGGCGGGGTGGTCCAGCTGACACCCTTCAACAGCTATCTGGTCACGCCCGACGCCGCCGCGCGCGAGCGGATCTCGGCGGTGAGGCTGCGGCACGGCCTGCCGGCGACCTTCGTCTCGCCCAACGATGGCTACGGCGGGTTGGCGCCGGAACCGCAGCAGGCCTTCCTCGACGACCTGACCCCGGTCCTGCCGCGCGCGACGGTGTCCGACTTCGTGGACCACCTCGACTATGTGGCGAAGCGCATCGGCTGGGAGCATGTCGGCATCGGCACGGACTTCGACCACGGCGCCGGGATCACGGGCTTCGACAGCGAGGCCGAGGCGCCGAACGTCACGGCCGAACTTCTGAAGCGCGGCTATACCGAGGCCCAGATCGACGCCATCTGGAGCGGCAACTTCCTGCGCGTCCTGCGGGCGGCGGAGGCGGCCCGTCGCAGTTGATGGGCCGCCCCCTGACTTCGCGGGGCGACCGCATCCCGGGACCGCGCCGGGCGCTGGGACGGAGACTGGGCAACGCCCGCCGAAACGGCTCGTGCGACACTGCGAATGTCCCTTGTTCATACGCAGTCCGGATGACGGCTGCTGACATCAAGCGGCGGCGCCATCGTTTGGCGGACAGGGTGGGATTCGAACCCACGGTAGGCTTCCACCTACGGCGGTTTTCAAGACCGCTGCCTTAAACCACTCGGCCACCTGTCCATCCGGACTTCACGCGGTGGGCTGGCCGCGCGGAGGGGCTCCTTAGCAGCGAAATGCCCGGTTAACCAAAACGGAAATTTCGTCGTCCACAATGAGAGCTCGGGATTGGCCCGAGGTTTCCGGACGGACCATGCGGGCAGGATCGCTGAAAGGCGTCATACGAGCGGCGGCGGTGGCGGCGGCGACCGCGACACTGGCCGCCTGCGCCAGCGTGCCCGGAATGGGCGGGCCGGGAAGCGGGGGTGGGCGGCCGCGCATCCCCGTGGTCACCGATCCGGCGCCGATCGTGCCGGGCACCATGCGGCCTTATCAGGTGCGCGGACGCTGGTATCGGCCGATGAGCGACGCCCGAGGCTATGACGAGACCGGCTTGGCGTCCTGGTACGGCGACCAGTTCAACGGACGGCCGACCTCGACCGGCGAGCGGTTCGACATGCATGGCCTCAGCGCCGCCCACAAGACCTTGCCGCTTCCAGCCCTGGTCGAGGTGACCAATGAGGCCAACGGCCGCTCCATCGTCGTGCGCGTAAACGACCGCGGCCCCTTCGTCGACAGCCGCATCATCGACCTGTCGCGCGGCGCGGCCGAGCAACTGGATCTGCTTTCGCGCGGCGTCGGAGAGGTCAGGGTTCGCTATCTGGGTCCGGCCCCACGCGGCGGCGGCACCGGCACGGGCGGGGCGTATCAGATCGCGTCCAACGACCGCCCCCCACCGCAGCCGCAACAGCCTGCCGGCGACCGCTTCTGGGTTCAGGCCGGATCCTTCTCCGACCCAACCCTGGCCCATCTCGCCGCCGAATCGCTCGGGGCCCAGGCCAGCGTGAACACCGCCTCGGTGGACGGTCAGCGCTATTTCCGCGTCCTCGTGGGCCCGTGGGACGACGCCAACGCCGCCGAACGCGAGCGTCAGTCCATCGTGGCGCGCGGCGTCCGTGACGCCCTGTTGATTTCAGGCCGCTGATCGCCCGGCCGGGGTTGTTGCCGGGGACCCACGTCGCCATCATGCGCCGGTGACCACCCATCCCCGCGACCGTTTCGATCTGCAGCCGTCTTCCGAAGCCGAAGCCGCCTTCGAGGACGCGCGCCTGCGCGGGCGGCTACACCACGCCTGGCTGCTGTGCGGGCCCGAGGGCGTGGGCAAGGCGACCTTCGCCTATCGCGCCGCGCGCCGTCTGCTGGGCGCCACGCCCGATCCCTCGCGCGGCGTCCTCGGCGCCCGGCCGGACGATCCGGTGTCGAAACTGATCTCGGCCCAGGCCCACCCGGACCTGCTGGTGCTCGAAAAGCTCGTCGAAAACGGCAAGACCAAGAAGTCCATCTCCGTGGATCAGGCGCGCGACCTGCCGGAGTTCTTTTCCAAGAGCCCGTCCCAAGCCCAGGCCCGGGTCGCGATCATCGACGCCGCCGACGACCTGAACGTCAACGCTGCCAATGCCTTGCTGAAGATTCTTGAGGAACCGCCGGAACATGGCGTGCTGCTGATGGTGACCCATGCGCCGGGCCGGCTGCTGGCCACCATCCGCTCGCGCTGCCGCCGTCTGGCCTTTCCGGTCTGGTCGCAGCATGCGCTGGCCGAACTGGTGCTGGATCGTTCGGGTGTCGATCCCTCCGAGGCCGACCGCATCGCCGCCATGGCCGGAGGGTCTCCCGGTCAGGCCCTGGCCCTCAGCGCCGGTGCGACCTCCGAGGCCGACCAGTTGGCGCGGCGCTGGGTGTCCGAGCCATCGCTCGACCGCGCCGAGGCCCTGGCCGTCGCCGACGGGTTCCGGGGCGCGGAGGGTCAGGCGAGGTTCGACATGGTGCTGGACCGGCTGATCGCGGCTGTGAAGGAACAGGCATTGCATGCGCCGGCAGGGCAGGGCGCGGCCGCCTGGGCTGAGCTCTGGGGCCGGCTCAGCGAGCTTCCGGACCGGACGGCGGGGCTGAACCTCGACCGGGGGGACGCCTTGGCCGGCGCCCTGATCGATGTGGCCCGTACGCGCAGGATCGCCGGATGATCATCGACAGTCACGTCAATCTCCACGCGCCCCAGTTCGACGAGGACCGCGACGCCGTCATCGTCCGCGCCCGCGAGGCCGGGGTGCAGATGATGGTCGAGATCTCCGACAAGCTGTCGACCTTCGAGGCCACCCACGCCCTGGCCATGGCCCACGACGACATCTGGTGCACCGTCGGGGCTCATCCGCACGAGGCCAAGGACCATACGGCCATGACTACTGCCGATCTGGTGGCGCTGGCGAAGCGTCCGCGCGTGATCGGGATCGGCGAATGCGGTCTGGACTTCCACTACGACCTGAGCCCGCGTGATGTGCAGGCCGAGGTGTTCCGTCGCCATATCGAGGCCGCGCGCGAGACCGGCCTGCCGCTGGTCGTCCACACCCGCGAGGCCGATGACGTCATGGCCGCCATCCTGAAGGAGGAACAGGGCAGGGGGGCGTTCAAATTCCTCATGCATTGCTACACCAGTGGTCAAGAACTGGCGGATATTGCTCATGAACTGGGCGGATGGTTCTCGGTTTCCGGCATCGCCACCTTCAAGGCCGCAGAGGAGGTTCGCGCCGTGATCCGCACCATGCCGGCGGACCGGATCATCGTCGAAACCGACTGTCCGTATCTGGCGCCCATGCCGCATCGCGGTCGCCGCAACGAGCCGGCCTATGTGGGTCACGTGCTCGACAAGCTGGCCGAGGTGCGCGGCTGGGACCGGTCCGAGGCCGAGGCGCGCACAACGAACGCCTTCTTTGACCTGTTCGATCGGATACCGCATCCGGAGCTCACCTGATGGATGAAGTCGCGGCGCTAGAGATCATAATTCTGGGCTCTGGCTCATCCGGTGGCGTGCCGCGCGGTGACGGCGACTGGGGCGCCTGTGATCCGGCCGAACCGAAGAACCGCCGGACGCGCTGTTCGATGCTGGCCCGCCGGCAAGGCCCCGAAGGCGTCACCAGTGTGCTGATCGACACATCGCCGGACCTGCGTCAGCAGATGCTGGCGGCGAAGGCCACGTCCGTCGATGCGGTTCTCTATACCCACGACCACGCCGACCAGACCCACGGTATCGACGACCTCAGGGTCTTCGCCATGCGCCGGCGCAAACGGATTCCGGCCTGGATGGACCAGGCGACCGCCAATGCGCTCCAGCCGCGGTTTCCCTATATCTTCGAAAGCATCCAGAACTATCCGGCTCTGCTGGATCTCCATCTGATCCCGCCGCATGGGCAGCGCTGGAGTGTTAACGGCCCCGGCGGCGAGATTCCGGTGGTGACTTTCGATCAGGCTCACGGACCGATCCGCTCGGTCGGCTATCGGCTTGGAGACGTCAGCTATTCCAGCGACGTGTCCGATCTGGACGACGCGGCCATTGAGGCCGTGCGTGGCTCGAAGCTCTGGATCGTCGATGCCTTGCGCTGGACGCCGCATCCGACGCACGCGACGGTCGATCAGGCGCTGGACTGGATCGCGCGCAGCGGCGTCGAACGGGCCGTGCTGACGAACCTGCACCTTGATCTGGATTACAACGACTTGAGAGCCAGAGTTCCGGCAAACGTTGAGGTCGCATATGACGGCTGGACCGCGTCCATCCCGCTCTGATCCCACGTCTCATTTCGCATAATATATCTTAGGCGAGAAACGGATACATAGAAATCCGGGCCTCTGGAACGGTTCTGGCGGCTCAAAGCCCGCCCTCCTGCTCGTCCGAATTCGCTCTGAACGCCCTGCCGACGTGAGGCGCATCCCGGATCTCAGTCTTTCCGAAGAACCGCGGCCGATCCGTCGCCGTATTCCGACCTGGCGCCCGGCGAACCGCTCTGGCGGCCGCCTTGTGGACCGGGTGCGTCCGGTGTTGTGGTCAGGCCGAACGACTCCTTGACGTCCGCGCGCCCAACCTGTTCGACTTCATCGCAATCCTGCGGAATCCTGTCGGTGGCGGACCACGCCGGAGTCTGGGCCAGGAATGCGCCTGAACGCGCGAATATTCTGACTCAGAATGCGCGCCCTACCATCTGATTTTATTAACAAACGAGAGAATTCTATGGCCGGCCTCAAGGACAAGCGCGGCTTCATCGACAAGGACCGGCTTGACCTGTCGGAACGTCAGGCCGTCGAGTACTGGATGAAGCGTTGGGGCGTGACGAAGGACCAGATCACCGCCGCCCACCGCAAGGTCGGCCGGATGACCAAGGACATCGCGGCCGAGCTGGGCAAGAAGCGCTAGGCCCCCGCCTCACGGTTTCGTCTCGACCTTCGCGCCCTCAAGCCGCGGCGGGCTGTTGTAGCCGCGGGCGCTGGCGGCGACGTAGTCGGCGAATTCCTGCGGCGTCTTCAGGACCTCGCCCTCGCTCCAGCCGGCGGCCAGCATGTAGCGATAGGTCCCGTCGGCGCGGGCCGGGATGCGATAGACGTGATTGCCGCCGCGCGTCTCCACGAACTGATAGCGACCGTTCTCGTCGTCGGGTACGACCAGCGCGGTGCCCGCATAGAGGATCGGCGCCTGCTGCTGCAGGCCCTCGACGTCGTCGGGATTGCGCAGGGCCTCGGGTGCGGCGGTGACGACCAGATTGCCGTCCTGGACCTCGAAATTCTGGCCCGGCCGACGCCGGATGCCTACGGCGAAGTCGGCCCCTTGCGCGCCCGGCCGCCAGGTCAGGAACCGGGCCTCGGCAGTCGTATAGTTCTGCCCGGCCCAGGCGGAATATGTCTGTTCCAGCGCATAGGTCCCCTGCCCCGTGTTCCAGTTCATCGTGCGGATGCGGACCATGCTGCGCACCGGCCCGTTGGTGATCACCTCGAAGGCGTAACGGGTGTCGGTCTGCTGACCGCTGTTGAAGCGGTGCTCGACATCGGCTGTGGGCGAGAAGCGCGGCCGCTGCAGCGCATCCCCCTCGAACACCCCGATGCCGCCGCCGCCGAAGCTGTCGTCGACCGACTGGATGTCGGCGCCGTAGTCCGGGTTCTCCGCCGAGACGCCATAACCGTCGAGATTGCCCATATAGAGCCGGTTCGACATCAGGAGTGGTTTGCGCTTGGCGTAGATGTCGATGTCGGTCGGAAACCACAGCTTCCAGCCCACATTCTCGCTCTCCCAGAAGGGCACGGTGTGGCGCATGTAGGAGCCGATGGCCGCATGAGTCCGGTGCGGGTTCCAGCCGCGTTGCTGATAGCCGCGATAGACGTAGAAGCGCTTGTGCTCCCCGGCCTTCAGATCCGAGACGAAGACCAGCTCGTCCCAGATGCCGTCCTTGTCGAGATCGTCGAACTGATAGTCGAGCGCCCGGCCATTGGTCTCGCCGCGCCGTTCGTGCGGCCCCTGACGGGCCAGCAGGGCCGCCGAAGGCTCGGGGCGCGGCTCGCCGTCGGGATCGACCACGGTGGCGGTCAGCTCCTGGATATCGGCCAGCATGGGCAGCTGGTCGCGGCGCACGACGATGGGCTGGCCCTTGCGGTCTTCGTTCAGGTCATTGGCGATGACGATCTCGACCCGCTCGACGGGGATGAAATCGCCCTGCGTGTACCAGCCGGGGCTTTGCGCGAAGGCCGGGCCCCCTGCCCCGCCGAGCGCCAACCCTGCGGCCGTTACGGCCCACAGCATCTTTCCCATGGTCGTCCTCCGTCGGTCTCAAGCCGATTTGTATGACGAATGTAATTGAACGAAAGGAAATGTCTACCGGTGTCATTTCCAGCGAGACCTTTGAAAAGACGGGTCGCCAACAAGGTTTGGTTGTCGCGACAGACTACATTAGGCTGGCCGAATGGCGCTCCCTCCCTTTCAGGTCACTTCCGACGAACAGGCGCTGATCGACCAGGTATTGCTGGGCCAGACCTTTGTTACCTCCCCTGCCGCACCCAAGGTTATCAGGGGCGAGGTGATCGGGTTGTTGCTTCGGGGCAGCCCTCGACTTGCGAACGTCACGCCGGAGGGCGTTCGTACGGGTATCACTGCGATCGGCATTCGTATCGACGGGGCCATATCGCTGCAAAAGTTGCGATTGGGGGAAATCGGAGGACTACCCGCGCTGCGATTGAAGGCATGTACCCTTGAGGGGCCCCTCGATCTCGATGGATCAACGATCACCGCACTCGAACTCACGGATTGCATCGTTGAAGAAGTGCGTGGAGACGGCTGCTGGGTCGAGGGCACCGTCGATATCTCGGGCCTCACTTTTTCAGGCAATGGCCCCACGCCGATCATGTCATTTCGTGGGGCGCGGATCGCCGGAGACTTCAAGGCAAGCAACGTCAGGCTGATCCGCCCGGCCTCTTCACACCCGATAACAGGGCGACCGCGATACGCCCTCGCTCTGAGTGAAGCCAGGATAGATGGTCGCGTTGAACTGCTTGATGCAGTCATCCAGGGGGGAGCCACCCTCGCCAGCAGCGAAATCGGGTCCGATCTGCTGGCCCGGGGCTTACAGGCAAGCGCTGGCGACGACGAGGCGCTAAACTTGCGAGCGTCCAGAATTCGGGGTTCGCTATATCTTGAAAAGGGGTCTCAACCCAGTCGCATCACTGGCCGCGTCTACCTGGCAAACGCCGATATCTCAGGGGCCGCACGTTTTTCCGATGCGGAGTTGGACCAATCCGGCTCCCGATCGATGCTCAACCTGCGGTCGGCCAACATAGGCAGCGACGTCGTACTGGCCAATGTAGCCCTGAAACCCGGGCGCCTCGATTTCAGAGGCGCCGCCATCAACGGCGTTCTGAAAGTCGACTTCGCAAGCGCCAAAGCCGTTTCCGTAGATCTGGCTGAAGCCCGGGTCGGAAGACTGTCAGATAACGGTGGGCGTGGCTGGTCCAGCGAGATCGGGCATATTGAGCTGAGCGCCGCCGATATCACGCAGATCGAGGTTGCAGGTGAAGAGCGAACGGTCTCGCGAGGACTGTGGAACGACTTCGTTTCACGGGTCCGCACAGAGCTGGTCCACAAACCCTCCTGGTCCGTCAGGCAGGACTGGTTTGCGCGCCACGTGGATGTGGCCGGACGCTACGACCCACACCCCTACGAAACTTTCGCAGCAGCCCTGGCGCGATCGGGCCACAACGAGGACTCCCGGCGCCTTCTTCGACGAAGCCGTTGGCGGTACCTCACAAAGGCCGAAGCCTGGATAACCCGCCCCGCTTCGATAGCATTTGGAGTGTTCTTTGGCTTTGGCTACTCCGCCAAGCGCGCCCTCCTGACATTGGCGCTCTTCATTATCGCGGGGGCCCTGGCGACTGACTACGCCAACAGAACTGGCATGCTTTCACTTGATGCGTCTCCGGTAACGGCGTTCGCTTCCGAGACAGGAGCAGGCCCAAGTCCGATGGTCATGGTCTTTCCCGGGAATCCTGCGTGGGCGAGCCAGCTGATCTGCGGAGACGCCATCGATCCGGGGCTGTACGCAATAGACGTCTTCGTACCCTTGCTGGATCTCAGGCAAGAATCCAAATGCGAGCCCGCCACAACCCCCATTCCGACTCGCGGCGGCCCCGCGGTCAATCTGCCGCTTCGAGTTGGAGCCGTTACGGTCAAGATTCCGGTTGGCCAGCCTGCTTTCTGGCGTTGGGCCAAGGCAATCTACGCCTTTACGGGCTGGATTCTCGTATCCCTGTCCATCCTGACCTTCACCGGACTTCTGCAACGCCGCGGGTCTTGAATCCTACAGGTGGATCGTCCGCCCGTAGGCGTCCAGGGCCGCCTCATGCATGGCTTCCGACATGGTCGGGTGCGGATAGACGATGCCGTGGATGTCTTCCTCGGTCGCTTCCATGGTGATGGCGGTGACATAGCCCTGGATCATCTCGGTGACCTCGTGGCCGATCATATGGGCGCCGATCAGGGCGCCGGTCTTCGCATCGAAGATGACCTTGACGAAGCCATCGACCTCGCCGGCAGCCACGGCCTTGCCGTTCACGCGGAAGGGGAAGCGGCCGACCTTGACCTCGCGCTTGGCCTCGCGTGCGCCCTGCTCCGTGACGCCGACCGAGGCGACCTGGGGCTGGGTGTAGGTGCAGCCGGCGATCGGCGAGACGACGTTCGGGGTCTTGTAGCCGGCGATGTATTCGGCGGCGTGGATGCCCTCGTGCGAGGCCTTGTGCGCCAGCCAGGGGGCGCCGGCGCAGTCGCCGATGGCGAACAGGCCCTTCACATTGGTCTGGCAGTGGCTGTCGATGACGATATGGCCGCGGTCCAGGGTGACGCCCAGCGCCTCCAGGCCGATGCCGTCGGTGTTGGCGGTGATGCCCACCGCCGAGATGCAGACCTCGGCTTCCAGGCTCTCGGCCTTGCCGGCGATCTCGACGTCAACCTTCACGCCTGAGGTCGTCTTGGTGACCTTCGATACCTTGGCGCCGACGCGGAACTTGATACCGCGCTTCTCGAACGACTTCTGGGCGGCCTTGGAGACCTCCTCGTCCTCGACGGGCATGATGCGGTCCACGGCCTCGACGACCGTCACTTCCGAGCCCAGGGCGCGGTAGAAGCTGGCGAACTCCAGGCCGATGGCGCCCGAACCGATGACCACGAAGGTCTTGGGCAGCTTCTTGGGGGCCAAGGCGTCGCGATAGGCCCAGATCTTGTCGCCGTCGGCCTCCAGGCCGATCTGCGGCAGGGCGCGGGCGCGGGCGCCGACGGCCAGCATGACCGCCTTGGCCTCGACAGTGCGCGAACCGCCGGCCTTCAGATCGATGACCACCTTCGGGGCCGCCGGGCCCTTCTCGAGCTTCGCCGAGCCCTCGATGACCTCGATCTTGTTCTTCTTCATCAGGAAGGTGACGCCCTTGTTCATCGTCGACGCCACGCCACGCGAGCGCTGGATGATGGCGTCGAAGTCGAACGTCGCGCCCGAGGCGGACAGGCCATAGTCCTTCAGGTGCGACAGGCTCTCGAACTTCTCGCCCGACTTGAGCAGGGCCTTGGTCGGGATACAGCCCCAGTTCAGGCAGATGCCGCCCAGGCTTTCGCGCTCGACGATGGCGACCTTCTGGCCCAGCTGCGCTGCGCGGATAGCCGCGACATAGCCGCCGGGGCCCGAACCGATGACGATGAGATCGAATTCAGCAGCCATGGTCAGATCAACTTCTCTATGTCGGCCTGGATCGCCGAGGGTTCAGTCTGGGGGGAATAGCGGGCGACCACCCTTCCCTCCCGGTCGGTCAGGAATTTGGTGAAGTTCCACTTGATGGTCTTCGAGCCGAGGAAGCCGCGCTTCTGACTGGTCAGCCAGGCGTAGAGCGGATGCCGGTTCGGCCCGTTGACCTCGACCTTGTCGAACATCGGGAACGACACGTCGAAGGAGGTCGAGCAGAAGGCCGCGATCTCACCGGCCAGTCCGGGCTCCTGATTGCCGAACTGGTTGCAAGGAAAACCCAGGACCTCGAACGGCTGGTTGGCGAACTGGCGGTGCAGGGTCTCCAGACCGGCGTACTGGCCGGTGAAGCCGCATTTGGACGCCGTGTTCACGATCAGCAGGGCCTGACCGCGAAACCGGTCGAAGGAGACCGCCTCGCCGTCGAGGGCCTGGGCGCTGAAGTCATAGACCGAGGTCATGCTGCTGACCTCAGGCCAGCATCGTCACGGGATCTTCGATCAGGGGCTTGAAGGCCTGCAGGAAGCGGGCGCCGGTGGCGCCGTCGACCACGCGGTGATCGCAGGTGACGGTGACCGTCATCACGGTCGCCACGGTCAGCTGACCGTTCTTGACGACCGGACGCTGCTCGCCCGCACCCACGCTCATGATCGCGCCCTGGGGCTCGTTGATGATCGAGGAGAACTGCTTGATCCCGAACATGCCGAGGTTGGACACCGAGAAGGTGCCGCCCTGGAACTCTTCCGGCTTCAGCTTGCGCTCACGCGCCCGTTTGGCCAGATCCTTCGACTCTACAGCGATTTGCGACAGGGTCTTGGTTTCGGCTTTGAAGATGATCGGGGTGATCAGGCCGCCGTCGATCGCCACCGCCATCGCCACGTCGGCGTTGTGGTGCATGGCGATGCCCTCGGGGCTGTAGCTGGCGTTGGCTTCCGGCACCGCCTTCAGGGCCATGGCGGCGGCCTTGATGACGAAGTCGTTGACCGAGACCTTCACGCCCGACTTCTCGAGCAGGGCGTTGACCTTCGTCCGCGCGGCCAGCAGGGCGTCGATCTCGACGTCGATGGTCAGCGGGAAGTGCGGCACCTGCTGGATGGATTCGACCATGCGGCGGGCGATGGCCTTGCGCATGCCGTCCAGCGGGATCAGGTCGTAGCTGCCGTCCGGAATGCCCATCTGGGCCAGGGACTGAACCTTGCGGAACTCGGGCGAAGGCGCAGCGGCGGACGCCGGAGCCTTGGCGGCGCCGCCCTTGCCCGCGGCCTCAACGTCGCGCTTGACGACACGGCCGTGCGGACCGGTGCCGGCGATGGTCTTCAGGTCCAGACCGGCCTGCGCGGCCAGGCGGCGCGCCAGGGGCGAGGAGAAGACGCGTTCGCCCGAAGCGGCCTTCGGCGCGGCCGGGGCCGTAGCAGCAGTGGTGGGTGCGGCGGTGGCCTTTGGCGCTTCAGCGGCGGCCGGAGCCGCCTTCGGAGCGTCAGCCTTGGGCGCGGGAGCAGCGGCGCCGCCCTCATCCTTCAGGCGCGCGATCGGGGTGTTGACCTTCACGCCCTCGGTGCCTTCCGGCACCAGGATGTCGGTGATCTCGCCCTCGTCGACGGCCTCGACTTCCATCGTGGCCTTGTCGGTCTCGATTTCGGCGATCACGTCGCCGGCCTTGACCACATCGCCGGCCTTGACGTGCCACTTGGCCAGAACGCCCTCTTCCATGGTGGGCGACAGGGCGGGCATCAGGATGTCGGTCATGCCATCACCGCCTTAACGGCCGCGACGATCTTGTCCACGCCCGGCAGGGAGAGGATTTCAAGGTTGGCGGCATAGGGCAGCGGCACGTCTTCCTGGTGGACCCGCAGCGGCGGGGCATCGAGGTAGTCGAAGGCGTGTTCGATGACCCGGGCCACGACCTCGGCGCCGACGCCCATCGGCCCCCAGCCTTCCTCAGCCGAGACCAGACGGCTGGTCTTCTTGACGCTGGCGACGATGGTCTCGTGATCCAGCGGACGCAGGGTGCGCAGGTCGATGACCTCGCAGCTGATGCCGTCCTCGGCCAGCTTCTCGGCGGCCTGCAGGGCGAAGCCGACCATGCGGGCGTGGGCCGTGATGGTGACGTCCGTGCCTTCGCGGCGGACCTTGGCCTTGCCAATCGGCACAACGTAGTCCTCGACCTCCGGCACGTCGAACTCGATGCCGTACATCATCTCGTGTTCGAGGAAGACGACGGGGTTCGGGTCGCGGATCGCGGCCTTGAGCAGGCCCTTGGCGTCGGCCGAGTCATAGGGGGCGACGACCTTCAGGCCGGGCACCTGGGCGTACCAGGCGGAATAGTCCTGGCTGTGCTGGGCGCCGACGCGGCTGGCGGCGCCATTCGGACCGCGGAACACGATGGGCGCCCGGATCTGGCCGCCCGACATGTACAGGGTCTTGGCCGCAGAGTTGATGATGTGGTCGATGGCCTGCATGGCGAAGTTGAACGTCATGAACTCGACGATCGGCTTCAGGCCCGACATGGCGGCGCCGACGCCGAGACCGGCGAAGCCGTGCTCGGTGATCGGGGTGTCGACCACGCGGCGGTCGCCGAACTCCTGCAGCAGCTCGCGGCTGACCTTGTAGGCGCCCTGATACTGGGCGACTTCCTCACCGATCAGGAAGACGGCCTCGTCGCGGCGCATTTCCTCGGCCATGGCGTCGCGCAGGGCGTCGCGCACGGTCGTCTTGACCAGCTTCGTGCCTTCCGGGAACTCCGGATCGCGCAGCTCGACCTTCGGAGCGGCGACCGGGGCGGCCTCGGACGATTTCGCGTCGGCGGCCTCTTCCTTGGGCGCTTCGGGAGCGGCTTCGGCGGCGGCGGCCGGGGCCTTGGCGCCGGCGTCATCGCCGGACAGGCGGGCGATCAGGGCGTTGACCTTCACGCCTTCCGTGCCTTCGGGCACCAGGATTTCCAGCACCTCGCCCTCGTCGACGGCCTCGACTTCCATCGTGGCCTTGTCGGTTTCGATCTCGGCGATGACGTCACCGGCCTTGACGGTGTCGCCGGCCTTGATGTGCCATTTCGTCAGCGTGCCCTCTTCCATGGTGGGGGACAGCGCCGGCATCAGAATATCGGTCACGGATCAGGCCTCTACGTAGACGTCGGTATAGAGCTCGGACGGATCCGGCTCCGGGCTCTCTTGAGCGAACTGCACGGCCTCGGCGACGATGGCCTTGATCTCGTTGTCGATCGCCTTCAGCTCGTCCTCGGTGGCCTTCGCCTCCTCCAGCAGCAGCTTGACGTGATCGATCGGGTCGCGCGTCTTCTTGACCTCGTCGACCTCTTCCTTGGACCGATACTTGGCCGGATCGGACATCGAGTGACCGCGGTAGCGATAGGTCTTCACCTCGAGGATGAAGGGGCCCTCGCCTGCCCGGGCGCGGGCCACGGCGCGTTCGACCGCATCCTTGACCGCCAGGACGTCCATGCCGTCGACCTGCTCGCCCGGGATGCCGAACGAGGCGCCGCGCATATAGAGTTCGGTCGTGGACGACGAGCGCTCGATGCTCGTGCCCATGGCGTACTGGTTGTTCTCGATGATGTAGATGGCCGGCAGCTTCCACAGCTGGGCCATGTTGAAGCTCTCGTAGACCTGACCCTGGTTCGAGGCGCCGTCACCGAAATAGACGAAGGCGACCGAGTCATCGCCGCGGTACTTGCCGGCGAAGGCCAGGCCGGTGCCGAGCGCCACCTGGGCGCCAACGATGCCGTGACCGCCGTAGAAGCCGGTCGGCACGTCGAACATGTGCATCGAGCCGCCCTTGCCCTTGGACGAACCGCCCGAGCGGCCGGTCAGCTCGGCCATCACTTCCTTGGGGTCCATCCCGGCGGCCAGCATGTGGCCGTGGTCGCGATAGCCGGTGATAATCTTGTCGTGGCCCTGTTTGACGCTCTCCTGAACGCCGACGGCGACGGCTTCCTGGCCGATGTACAGGTGGCAGAAGCCCCCGATCAGTCCCATGCCGTACAGCTGGCCGGCGCGCTCCTCGAAGCGGCGGATCAGCACCATCTCGCGATAGTAGCGGAGCAGGTCTTCCTTGGACGCTGTGGGCGTGTTCGGGATCTTGTCGGTCTTTGCCGCGGGTTTCGCGGCGGTCTTAGCGGAGGGGGCTTTCGCCATCCGGCATCTCCCGGCTGGAGCCCCGAAGAACCACACTGGCTTCAGGGCTTCTTATCGTTACGGAAAGCGGCTTTAGCAGCCTTCGAACGCATAACGCAAAGCGAGCCGGTCCGGCTGTAACAATAGTTCAGGAAGCCATAACTTTTGCGTCCGGGGCGGCCGGGACGGAAACATGCACCACATAGTCACGCGGGTCGGCGAAACCGAGCACGACACGGGCCCGCTCCTCGAGCAGGTCGCGCGACAGGCTATTGGTTCGCAGATAGCGGGCGCGGACCTCAAGGTCGGCGCGTTTCTGGCTAAGCTCGGTCAGCTGGGCCTCGCGTTCGGCCAGCAGGCTGTCGCGGGCGTGGCCGCTGAGAAGGCCCCGCTCGCCCGTCATCGCCTGAACGCCGAGGTAGGCGAACAGAAGAAGCAGGAATGCGGACAGGGAATACGGTTTCATCCGTTCGGGCAAAGCGAACGCTCCTTCTGAGCGTGGGTACAGTTCACTGAACATGACCGAAAATGCCTAACAAACGGTAGCTTGGCCATAAGTTCGTAACCTTTGTTTCAATCGTGAAACCGGGATTCGACGAACCGTGGGCGCGCGGGGGATGTTGGCAGTCTAATGCAGACAGACCCGCCGGTCGGGGCTGCCGACGGGCGGGTCTGTGGAGGAACGGCGTTGGTCGGTGGACAGACCGGAGGCCTGCCCACTTCCCCTTTTATTTCAGCAGCATGCCGTCGCCGTAATAGGCGCCCTGGTCGCCCAGCATCTCTTCGATGCGGAGCAGCTGGTTGTATTTGGCCGTGCGGTCCGAACGGGCCAGCGAGCCCGTCTTGATCTGTCCGCAGTTGGTGGCCACGGCCAGGTCGGCGATGGTCGAGTCCTCGGTCTCGCCCGAGCGGTGGCTCATGACGGAGGTGTAGCCCGCGCGGTTGGCCATATCGACCGCATCCAGGGTCTCCGAAAGCGTGCCGATCTGGTTGACCTTGATCAGGATCGAGTTGGCCAGGCCTTCGCCGATGCCGGCCGCCAGACGGGCCGGGTTGGTCACGAACAGATCGTCGCCGACCAGCTGGATACGGTCGCCCAGACGCTCGGTCAGCAGCTTCCAGCCGTCGAAGTCGTCCTCGGCGCAGCCGTCCTCGATCGAGACGATCGGGAAGCGCTCGCACAGGTCGGCCAGGTAGCCCACCATGCCGTCGGCGTCGAAGGACTTGCCCTCGCCGGTCAGCTCGTACTTGCCCTTCTTGAAGAACTCGGTCGAGGCGACGTCGAGGCCCAGGTGGAAGTCCTCACCGGCCAGATAACCGGCCGACTGGCCCGCCTTGGTGATGAAGCTCAGGGCTTCCTCGGCCGAGGCCAGGTTGGGGGCGAAGCCGCCCTCGTCGCCGACGTTGGTGTTGTGACCGGCGTCCTTCAGGGCCTTCTTCAGGGCGTGGAAGATCTCCGAACCCATGCGCAGGGCTTCGGAGAAGCTCTCGGCGCCGGTCGGCAGGATCATGAACTCCTGGATGTCGATCGGATTGTCGGCATGCATGCCGCCGTTGATGATGTTCATCATCGGGGTCGGCAGGACGCGGGCCGAGACGCCGCCCACGTAGCGGTACAGCGGCAGGCCGGCCGAGATGGCGCTGGCCTTGGCGACCGCCAGGGAGACGCCGAGGATGGCGTTGGCGCCCAGGCGACCCTTGTTCTCGGTGCCGTCGAGGGCGATCATCGCCTCGTCGATGCGGCGCTGGTCTTCTGCGTCCATGCCCGACAGGGCGTCGAAGATCTCGCCATTGACGGCGTCGACCGCGTTCTGGACGCCCTTGCCGCCCCACAGCCCCTTGTCGCCGTCACGCAGCTCGACGGCCTCGTGGGCGCCGGTCGAGGCGCCCGAGGGCACGGCGGCGCGGCCGAAGGAGCCGTCGTCCAGGGTCACATCGACCTCAACGGTCGGATTGCCACGGCTGTCGAGGATCTGGCGGGCGACGATGTCGGCGATGTCGGTCATTCAGGCGCTTCTCTGACGGCTGATTTCGGGAATGCCTCGGGGTTTAGCCCGCGACCGCCGAAACTTAAACCCGCAAGCGTCCGGTTGCGGATCAGCCGCAGCTTTCCGCCAGCTGGATCGAGGGGCCGCCCGCGTGGACCGCCGTCACCTTGCCGTCGGCGCCGACCTCGTAACGGACGCCGCGCGCCTCGGGATCTGCGACATACTGGGTCGAGCCGCCCTTCGACCAGACATAGAGGTCCTGGGCCGGCGCGGGTTCGTATTTGGAGGGCTGGACGATGACACCGCCGCCATAGGCCGCCTTGATCACTGAACCTTCCGAACCGACGCCGAAGCCCTTGGCCGTCTTCACCGTCGCGCCGTCGTGCAGGGTGATGCGGGTGACGTGGCCCAGTTCAGCCATGACCATGACCCCGGCGGGCGCGCGCGAGGGGTGGAAGATGTTGCAGCCGGACGGATCAGCGATCGGGGTGTCGGACATGCCCGACAGGGCCTGGACCTCGCCGACGCTCTGACCGATGCGAATCACGCCGATGCCGTCGGGGGTCAGGAGATTCGGATCGGCGGGAGTGGGCTCGGCCGGCGCCGCAGTCGCCGGCGCCTCGGCCTTTTCGGCGGGCTTGGGCTCACCGCAGGCCGCGAGAGCCAGAACGGCCAGGGAGGTCAGAACGGTTGCGCGGCGAATCATGAGGAAGGCTCCGAAGGTCGAAGCCGGACTGTAACGCACGAAAACGGCGCGCGAGACTATCGCGCGCCGTTCAATTCCTGGTCGGCCGCATCGGCAGCCAAACGCCTGAAAAGACTAGTCTTCCTTGGGCGTCAGAACCTGGCGGCCGCGGTAGGTGCCGGTCTTCAGGTCGATGTGGTGCGAGCGGCGCAGCTCGCCCGTGTCCTTGTCCTCGGTGTAGGCGTTCGAGGTCAGGGCGTCGTGGGCGCGGCGCATGTTGCGACGCGAGGGGGATACTTTGCGCTTCGGAACAGCCATGTCCGTCTCAATCTCAGGGCTCGGCGCTCCCGGAGGGGAAACGCGAAAAACAGAAGCGGCGGCCCATCGGTGAGCCGCCTGCGAGCGGGGGCTTATGCCGGAACACGCCCGAAGTTTCAAGGGGCAGTTTCGCCTCTCAGGAACCCCGGTCGATCAGGGCCTCCGCGACCGCCTCGCCGATAGCCAGCGAGCTGGTCAGACCGGGGCTTTCGATGCCGAACAGGGCCATAAGGCCCTCGATCCCATGATCCTCGGCGCCGCGCAGCTGGAAGTCGGGCTGGGGCTCGCCCGGGCCATGCAGCTTGGGCCGGATGCCGGCGTAGTCGGGGGTCAGGGCGCCGTCGGGCAGGCCCGGCCAGAAGCGGCGGATATAGCGGGCGAACTCCTCGGCCTTGGCCGGATCGACGGAGTAGTCCTCGGTCTCGACATAGACGAGGTCCGGCCCGAACACGGCCTGACCGCCCAGATCCTTGCGGTAGTGGGTGCCGAGCGCCCCGGCGATGGGCGGCGGATAGATGAGCTTGTCGAACGGCGCCTTGCCGGTCAGGCGGAAATAGACGCCCTTGCCGAAATGGCCGGCCGGGATGCGGTCTGCGGGGAAGCCCTCGATCAGGCCGGCGACGTGCTGGGCCTGCAGGCCCGGGGCAGTGACCAGAAGGCGGGTCGTCAGGGTCGCGCCCCCCTCGCCTCCCGCCGTGATGGTGAAGCCGCCGCCCGGCAGGGGTTCGGCCCGCTCGAACGGCGTCGACAGGACCACCGAGCCGCCCGCGTCCTCGATCTCGCCCTGCAGGGCCAGCATATAGTCGTGGCTGGCGAACAGGCCGCTCTCAGGCGACAGGATGGCGGCATGGGCGTTGAGCGCCGGCTCCAGCGCCCGCGCCTGGGCCCCGCTCAGATGCTCCAGTCCCTCAACGCCGTTGGTCGTGGCCTGTTTGAAGATGTCCTCGATATGGGCGACCTCGCCCTCCTCCGTGGCCACGACCAGCTTTCCGCATTTGCGGTAGTCGATCTTGTGGCTCTCGAGGAAGGCGTACAGCGCCCGACGGCCCTCGACGCAGAACCGGGCCTTCAGCGAGCCGGTCGGGTAATAGAGACCGCCGTGGATGACCTCGGAGTTTCGCGAGGAGACGCCCTGGCCGATATGGCCTTCCTTCTCCAGCACCAGAACGGTGAGGCCGCGCTTCGCCAGCGCCCGCCCACAGGCGAGACCCACGGCCCCTGCCCCCACCACGGTCGCGTCGAAGTCGAAGGCCATGGTCATCCGTACCTGCGTTTCGCCTCGGCCTCGAAGCTGGAGATCAGCTTGGACACGGCCAGATCGAAGTTGGCCTGAAGCATGGCGTTCAGGATCGGGCTCTTGAAGGCGAAGTCGATCATGAACTCCAGCCGCGTTCCCGCCGGGTCCTCATGGAAGTCCCAGCGGTTCTTGAGATGTTTGAACGGCCCGCGGATCAGGCCGACCTCGACGCGCGGCAGGTTGCGGTCGTGGCGCACCCAGGTCGAGAACCGCTCCTTCAGAAAGGAGAAGCCCACCTGGGCCTCGGCATCCAGCAAGGACACGCCCGGCGCCTCCTCACGCGCGTTCCAGACGCGCATGGAGGTCACCCACTTCACGAACTCCGGGTAGGCGCGCACATCCGCCACCAGCGCGGCGAGCTGGGCGGGTTCGTACGGGAGGGTTCGGGTGACGCGGTGGAGGGCCAAGAAGAACTCAAAGAATGCTGGCGCTGACCGGGCTTAGCAGCACCACAGGCCCAAGGATATTAAGCGCCGCCAGCGCGCCGGCCGCACGCCTGTGTCCCAACACTCTCAGGATGATCGCAGCGAGGACGACAAGCGCCACCACAGCGCACGGGAGATAGTTGGGCCAGACCTCGGGGGAGTCGATCAGAGGCTTGCCCGAAGCCACGCCCACGCTGGCCCAAGCGCCCGCGAAGGCGGCGATCCAGAAGTTCGCGGCGGCGAACACAAGCCCGATCAGGCCCAGGACGTCCCAGACGACGGACCCACGCCCCGTTCCGGTCACCGCGAGCGTCAGCGGCCGGTCTGCGCCAGACGCGCGGCCTTCAGACGGGCGAAGTCGTCGCCGGCGTGGTGCGAGGAGCGGGTCAGGGGCGAGGACGAGACCATCAGGAAGCCCTTGGCCCGGGCGATGGCCTCATAGGCCTTGAACTCTTCGGGCGTCACGAAGCGCTCGATGGCCGCGTGCTTGCGGGTCGGCGCCAGGTACTGGCCGATGGTGATGAAGTCGACGCCGGCGGAGCGCATGTCGTCCATGACCTGCATGACCTCCTCCTTGGTCTCGCCCAGACCGACCATGATGCCGGACTTGGTGAACTGGTTGGGGTCCCGCTCCTTGACCATCTGCAGCAGGCGCAGGGAGTGGAAGTAGCGGGCGCCGGGCCGGATCTTCAGATACAGGCGCGGCACGGTCTCCAGGTTGTGGTTGAACACGTCCGGGGTGGCGTCGATCATCACCTCGGCCGCGCCGTCCTTGCGCAGGAAGTCGGGGGTCAGGATCTCGATGGTGGTGTTCGGGGCCTGCAGCCGGATCTGGCGAACCACTTCCGCGAAGTGGGCGGCGCCGCCGTCGGACACGTCGTCGCGGTCCACCGAGGTGATCACGACATGGTTCAGGCCCATCTGCTGGACGGCCAGGCCGACCTTGGCGGGTTCTTCCGGATCCAGCGGCTGGGGCAGGCCCGTCTTGACGTTGCAGAAGGCGCAGGCCCGGGTGCAGGTGTCGCCCATGATCATCAGGGTGGCGTGCTTCTGGCTCCAGCACTCGCCGATGTTCGGGCAGGCCGCCTCTTCGCAGACCGTCACCAGCCCCTTGGAGCGGACGATGTCCTTGGTGGCGTTATACTGGCCCGAGCCGGGCGCCTTGACCCGCAGCCAGTCAGGCTTCTTCAGAACGGCCGCTTCGGGGCGATTCTGCTTCTCGGGGTGACGCAGGGCCGAAGGCGACGTCTTCAGGGTATCGATCAGGGTGACCATCGCCGGTATTTCGTCTTTCCGGGCCCGGATGGCAAGGCGGGGCGGGCGCACAAGCGGTTTCACTGTTGCGGGCCGGCCAGGGATCGGGAACGCCTTCACGCGACGTAACTTATCTTTTCAAGCCGCGCCGAGGGCTCTAGGTTCCGCCGCCTGACGCGAGGAAGCCGTTTCGAGCTTCCCGGAGGAGATTACCGCTTGCCGTTCGCCCCGAACTCCAGCGCCCTTAAGCCGGCCGCCTATGAAGAGACCCTGTTCGACGCCCTGATCGCGGCGCGGGCGAGGTTCGGCGACAAGGAGATCCTGGAGGACCAGGACCGCAAGCCCCTTACCTATACCGGCCTGATCCGCGCCGCCTTCGTGCTGGGCCGCAAGATCGCCGCCATGACCGAGCCGGGCGAGCGGGTCGGGGTGTTGCTGCCGTCCTCGATGGGGGTGGTGGTCACCTTCTTCGGCCTGCACGCCTTCGGGCGGGTGCCGGTGATGCTCAACTTCACCGCCGGCGAGGCCAATCTGAAGGCGGCGCTGGCGACCTCGGGCGTCAAGCGCATCCTCTCGGCCAAGCGCTTCATCCAGCAGGCCAAGCTGGAAGAGCTGACCGACGCCCTGGGCAAGGTCGCGGAGATCACCTGGCTGGACGACGTCCGCGCCACCATCGGCCTGTCCGACAAGCTCTATGGCCTGGCCGCCGGCATGGCGCCGAAGCGGTTCCGCACGAAGACCGACCCGGACGGCCCGGGCGTGGTCCTGTTCACCTCTGGCAGCTTCGGCGCGCCCAAGGGCGTGGTCCTCAGCCAGAAGAACCTGGTCGCCAACGCCCGTCAGGTGGCGCTGCACATCGACCTGAAGCCCGAGTGGGTGATGTTCAACCCGCTGCCGACCTTCCACTCCTTCGGACTGACGGGCGGGGTCATCCTGCCGCTGCTGCAGGGGATGAAGGCGTTCGAATACCCCTCCCCGCTGCACGCCAAACAGATCACCGACCTGCTGCCGCAGGTGAAGGCCTCGATCCTGTTCGCGACCGACACCTTCCTGAACCAGTACGCCCGGGTCGCCGAGCCTGACGACTTCGCGACGCTTCAGTTCGCCGTCGCCGGGGCGGAGAAGGTCCGCGACGAGACCCGGCACATCTTCAACACCAAGTTCGGCGGCGTGGCCCTGCTGGAAGGCTATGGGGCGACCGAGGCCGCGCCCGTGGTCGCCGTCAACCACCCGGACCGCAACCGGCCGGGCTCGGTCGGCCAGATCCTGCCGGGCATCGAATACCGCATCGACGAGGTGCCGGGCATCACCGGCGGCGGCCGGCTGTACCTGCGCGGCCCGAACGTCATGGAGGGCTATATCTCGCCAGAGGACCCTGAGGCCCTGGATCCGCTTCACGAGGGCTGGCACGACACTGGCGACATCGTCGACATCGACGATGAAGGCTATGTCACCATCCTCGGCCGGGTGAAGCGCTTCGCCAAGATCGGCGGCGAGATGGTCTCCCTGACCGCCGTCGAGGGCCTTGCCTCGGCCGTGTGGCCCGACAACCGCCACGCGGTGGTCGCCGTCCCCGACAGCCGCAAGGGCGAGAAGCTGGTGCTGGTGACCGACAACAAGGACGCCTCGTCCAGCCGCCTGTCCGAATGGGCCCGCGACCACGGCGCCCCCGAGCTGGCCATCCCCAAGAAGATCATCACCGTCGCCGAGGTGCCCGTGCTGGGCACCGGCAAGACCGACTATGTGGCGATCCAGAAGATGGTCGAGGCGGCTTAGCCGATCCGCACACCCGTCATCGAGATCGACCCGCCGACGATCTCGTCGTTGAAGAAGGCGACGGGTTCGCCGGGCTTCTGCTGGGCGGCGATATAGAGCAGCGGCAGATAGTGTTCGTCGGTCGGGACGCTGAGTTGGGCGTCCTCGGCCAGATGGACCCAGTCGATCAGGGCGTCGTGGTCGCCGCTGACAAAGGCCGCCTTGACCGCCTCGTTGAAGCTCGTCGCCCACGGATAGGGGCCATCGTCCTCCGCCCGCTTCCAGGTGCGCAGGTTGTGGACGAAGTCGCCGGAGCCGGCGATGACGATCCCCTCCTCCCGCAGCGGACGCAGGGCCTTGGCCAGCTCATAGTGCTGGCGCGCGGTCAGGTCGCGGTTCAGCGACAACTGGACGACCGGCACATCGGCCTCGGGCCAGACGTGGACCAGCACCGACCAGGTCCCGTGGTCCAGACCCCATTGCTCGACCGGCAGGGCGCCGGCCAGTTCGGCGACGCGCGCCGCCAGATCCGGCGATCCCGGAGCGGGGTACTGGACCGCATGCAGCGCCGGCGGGAAGCCGCCGAAGTCATGGATGGTCTCAGGCCGCGTCTGCGCCGTCACGCCCAGCCCACGGGTCTCCCAGTGGGCCGAGATCATGACCACGCCCTTCGGCTTGCCCACCGCCTGCCCCAGGTCGCGCCAGGCGGCGGTATAGGGACCGCCCAGCGCGTTCATGGGAGAGCCGTGGCCGAAGAAGATCGCCGGTTGGGTCATGGCTTAGCCGTGCAGCTTCTTCGCGATCTCGGCGATGTGCTTGCCCTGATGGCGGGCGCCGCCGAGGTCGATGTCCGAGGGCTGACGCGAGCCGTCGCCGCCGGTGATGGTGGTGGCGCCGTAGGGGCTGCCGCCGTGGATGGCTTCGAGGGTCATCTGCTCCTGATAGTTATAGGGCAGGCCGACGACGACGAGGCCGTGGTGCAGCAGGGTCGGGATGAAGCCGAGGATGGTCGATTCCTGGCCGCCGTGCTGGGTCGCGGTCGAGGTGAAGACGCCGCCGACCTTGCCGATCAGGCCGCCCGAGAACCACAGACCGCCGGTCTGGTCCCAGAAGGCGCGCATCTGCGAGGCCACGGTGCCGAAGCGGGTGCCGGCGCCGACGATGATGGCGTCATAGTCCTTCAGGTCATCGACGGTGGCGATCGGGGCGGCCTGGTCCAGCTTGTAGTGCGAGGCCTTGGCCAGCTCTTCCGGCACAGTCTCGGGCACGCGCTTGATGTCGACGGTCACGCCCTCGACCGAGCCCGCGCCTTCGGCGACGGCTTGCGCCATCGTCTCGAGGTGGCCGTAGGTGGAATGATAGAGAACCAGAACCTTCGCCATGGGGCGCTCCTTGAGAATGAGGGACGCGGTTCAGTAACAGCGTCGGTAGCGGATTTAGCTCATCCCGCGCGCGGTTCAAGCCTCAAGGTCGAAACGCTCGGTTTCGGAAACGGGCACAACTGGTCGTAAAAAGCGGAGTGCGCAGGCATTTTCTGGCCGCGCGACAGGCGGAAACGATGCTCCACCGCCGTCGCCTGCTGCTCGATGTTGAGATGGTCCCAGCCGCAGGCCGGATCAAGGGGATAGGCGTAGGAGGCCGCGCTGTCGCCCGCCTTCAGCTTGGCCAGCAGCAGGTTCACGCCGTTCAGGGCCTGCCAGACGTGGACCAGCTCGTGGATCAGGGTGGCCTGCAGTGAGACCGGCGCGAGCGCGATGTCGGCGGGCAGACTGCGCCCCGGCCAGACGATCCAGCCCCTGCCTCGCCAGACGCCTGGCACGAAGGCGCGGTCGAAGGGGCTGGCCAGCAGGCGCACGGTTTCCAGCGGGATCGCCTCGGCGAAGACGGATCGGGCCAGCGCCTGTTCGCCGGGCGTCAGGGGCCGCGTCCTCAGCATCAGCCGACGGGCGCGCCGAAGCGGTCGGGTTCGACGCGGCCGGCGCCGGAGAGCTGGATCACGAGAGTCAGCAGCACACCCAGATAGACGATGCTGTTCAGGAAGATGGCGAGGAACCACCAAGCGACCACTACGCTCGGCCCGGCCATGATCTGGCGCATCAGCGCGTCCACGGCGGTCAGGCCGAAGACGAGGAACGGCAGAGGCGCCAGCCCCCAAAAGGCCGAACGCCCGCGGTCATGCAGACGCCGCGCCACCGACGCGGCCAGAAGCCACACGGCGACCAGGGTGATGGCCGCCGTAGCCCAGACCAGAACATGGAAGGCCGAGAACAGCTCCGGGTGCGAGCCTTCGAGCGCTCTGTAGGTCGTGTTCCCCCTCCGGGTGACGGTCGTAAGCTCCGGGTGCGCGTCGATATAGGTCGAGACCTTCTGAGCGCTCATCCCTGCGGCCATACAGAGCGCGACACACCAGATCAGGGCGGCGCCGGCCACCACGCAGGCAGCCCATAGCCAGAACTGCCCGCGCGTGTCCCGTCCCCTGAAGTCGGTCAGGCGACCCAGGTTGTGCGTGATCGGGTTCGGCATGGGTCAGGATCCGGCGGCGTAACGGGCGGCCGGAACCCCGACAAACTCCCAGTGCCAGGGCTCGTAGAGGTAGGGGACGAAGCCGAAGCGGGCGGCGTTGGCGACGAGCCAGCGGTAGGTCGGGCCGCGCGTCATGTAGAGGCGGCTGGCGGGGTCGGTCGAGTCGACGCCCATCCCCTCCATATGGCCGACATAGAGGTCGACGGCGGCGCCGGTGCGGTGGGGCGAGCAGGCGGCGCGGCGGACGCCGTCGCAGTTGGCCTCGGCGGCGCAGCGGGCGGCGTCGGCCTCCGGATCGCGGAAGCCCGAGAAGATCTGCAGCAGCTCCGGATCGGAAGCGATGGCCGGGACCTCGCGCCGGGCGGCGGCGGCCATGGCGCGGTAGGCGTCGAGGGTGTCGCGGCGCAGGAGGCGGGTCAGGCGGTCGGCGTGCTCCTCCTCCGGCGAGAGGTAGCCCAGCTGGTTGATCGGCGGCGGATCCGGGCATTCGTCGCGGGTCCGGGCCATGACGAAGGACCGGCGCTCCTGCAGAACGCCCTTGAGCACGGTGAAGGTCTCCTGATCGAAGACGCCGGTCGGGGTCAGGGCGTAGCGGCCCTGAAAGGCGGCCAGCGCCGCGGCGAAGTCCGGCGTACCGGGGGCGCAGTCGGTGTGAAGCTCCCTCTGCAGCAGGGGCAGATAGGTCTCCCAGCCCATCTCCGGCTTGCCGAAGGGTGACCACTCCAGCGAATAGACCGAGATGGCGTTGGAGAAGGCCTGACCCGACCACTGGCTCCCAGCCCGGTCGCACGACTGCGCCTGCGCTCCGCCCGCGAAGGCCAGCAGGATCAAGGCGGTGACGGTGGCGAAGGCGGCGCGTGGACCCATGCCCTGAGGAAGCCTGAGGACGGGCCGGGCCGCAAGCGGAATTGGCCTTCTGCGCCCGGCGTCATTGCTGCGATAACGGGACAGGCCGAATCCTCCGGCCGGCCGCATGGATCGCCGCATGACCGACGTCCCCGCAGCTCCCGCCGGAGCGCCCCGCCGCAGCAATTGGGTTTTGGCCGCCTTCTCCGGCCCCTGCCTGCCCTATGCGGCGGTCGGCCTGCCGCTCGCGGTCAGCCTGCCGGCCTTCTACAGCCAGTATGTCGGGCTGGATCTGGCGGCCGTCGGACTGGCCTTCCTGCTGGTCCGCTGCATCGACATCTTCTTCGACCCGCTGGTCGGCTGGGGCATGGACCGGACGAAGAGCAAATGGGGGCCGTACCGGACGTGGCTGACCATCGGGACGCCGGTCCTGATGCTGGCCGTGGCCTTCATCTTCTTCGTCAAGCCGGGCGCGGGCTTCGCCTATCTGTTCGGCTGGCTGCTGGTCCTCTACCTCGGCTTCTCGATCACCACCCTGGCCCAGCTGGCCTGGGGCGCGGTGCTGGCGCCCCAGTACGACGAGCGGTCGCGGCTGTACGGCTGGTGGCAGGCGGCCAATATCGTCGGCGTCCTGATCGCCCTGTTCATCCCGACCCTCGTGCTTCAGCTCCACTGGGGCACCTATGAGGACGGGGTGCGGGCCATGGGCTGGTTCATCCTGATCAGCTTGCCGCTGACCCTGATCGCGGCGGTCCTGCTGGCCCCCGAGCCCCAGAACGTCCGGCCGCAGCCGCACGGCGCCCTGAAGGCCTGGATCGCCCTGATCACCCGGCCCGTGGTGCGCAAGGTGCTGTGGTGCGACCTGCTGCTGGGCATCGCGCCGGGCATCACCGGAGCCCTGCTGTTCTTCTACTTCGAGAGCATCAAGGGCTTCGACCGGGGCCAGAGCCAGATCTTCATGGTCCTCTACTTCGTCGCCGGCCTGATCGCCGCGCCGTTCTGGAGCTGGCTGGCGGTCAAGGTGGGCAAGGACCGGGCGCTGCAGATCGCCTCCTATGCCTTCGCCGTCCTGTATGCGCTGGTGGGCTTCCTGCCGGCGGGGAACTTCACGGTCACGGCCATCGGCCTGTTCATCGCGGGCCTGCCCTATGCGGCCGGGTTGCTGCTGACGCGGGCGATGATGGCGGACGTCGCCGACGAGGTGCGACTGGACACCGGCGAGGACCGGACCGGTCTGCTGTTCTCCTTCCTGAGCCTGACGACCAAGCTGGGCTATGCGATCAGCGTGGGCGTGCTGATCATCCTGGGCCGGGTCGGGTTCGATGAGGCGCCCGGCGCGGCCAACAGCCCACTGGCCCTGACGACGCTGCAGATCCTGTTCCTGGCCGTGCCGACGGTGCTGCTGGCGGCCTCCGCCTTCGTGCTCAACCGCTATCCGCTGGGCGCGAGGCGGCACGCCGAGGTGCGGGCGGCGCTGGAGGCGCGTGACGCGGAGACCACTACGGCATGACCCCGATCGAGCGCCTTCTGGGCATCATGGCGAAGCTGAGAAACCCCGACGGCGGCTGTCCGTGGGATCTGGAGCAGACCTTCGCCACCATCGCCGCCTATACGATCGAGGAGGCCTATGAGGTCGCCGACGCCATCGAACGCGGCGACATGACCGAGCTGAAGTCCGAGCTGGGCGACCTGCTGTTCCAGACCGTCTTCCACGCCCGTATGGCCGAGGAGGCCGGGCTGTTCGCCTTCGATGACGTTGCAAACGCCATGTCAGACAAGCTGGTACGCCGACATCCTCATGTGTTTGCTGATGAGGCCGCGAAGGGCGATGCGGCCGAACAGAAGGCGCGCTGGGAGGACATCAAGGCGGCCGAGCGCGCGGCCAAGGCCCAGCATGGGGTGCTGGACGACGTGCCCGTCGGCCTGCCGGCCCTGGCCCGGGCGGCCAAGCTGACGAAGCGGGCGGCGCGGGTCGGGTTCGACTGGCCGTCCACCGACGAGGTCTTCGACAAGCTGGACGAGGAGGTCGGGGAGCTGAAGGCCGAGATCGCCGCCGGCGATCTGGACAAGGCGCGGGAGGAGATGGGCGATCTGCTGTTCGTGGTCGCCAACCTGGCCCGCAAGCTGGGGGTCGAGCCCGAGGACGCCCTGCGCGGCGCCAACGCCAAGTTCGTGCGCCGCTTCGGCTTCATCGAGGCCGAACTGGCGAAGGACGGGCGCACGCCCGACCAGTCCGACCTCGCCGAGATGGATGGGCTGTGGGACGCGGCCAAGGTGGCGGAGAAGGCCGACTGAGGGTTGGAGAGCGGTATTCGCAGGCCGCCGTTGCACTCGAAAAAAGGCGGGTGCAAAAAGTGCAATCCGGAAGTCCGGCCTGAGAAAATCGTCGCAAGCTACTGAATTTCAATGTCTGGAAACCCCGCCTCAGCCCGCCCCGAAAAGGCGGAGTGCAAAGAGGCTTGCGGGTTCGCCGCGAATGTCAAAGACCAGAGCCGAAGTCTAACACAGCGGGAATCGGCGCCAGTTCGAATCCCGGGAGCCCGCATATGACCGCTGACAAACACGACCCCGGCGGCAAGGTGCGGCTGGCGCTGATGCCCGGGGTGAAAGGGGATGCGGCGTTCAGCGCGGACGGCCGCTATCGTCAGCTGATGCGACGCTGGACGGGAGAGACCTTCCCCGAGCGGTATGTGCTGTTCATCGGCATGAACCCCTCGACCGCCGACGCCCTGGTCAACGATCCAACCTGCGCGCGCGAATGGACCTTCACCCGGCGCGAGGGCTTCGAGGCCATGGTCAAGGCCAATGTCGGCGACTATCGCGCCACCGACCCGAAGATGCTGCTGGCGCCCGGCGTCGAGGCGGTTTCGCCCGACAATCTGCCGACGATCCGCGCCCAGGCCGCGAAGGCGGGCAAGGTCGTCGTCTGCCACGGCAAGCTGAACAAGGCCCTGGCGCCCGCCGGCAAGGCCCTGATCGAGGCCCTGAGGGCCGACGGGGTCGAGCTGTGGTGCTTCGGTCAGAATGGCGACGGCAGCCCGAAACATCCCCTTTATTTACGAGGGGATACGCCGCTGATCCCCTACGTCGTCTGAAGTTCAGTCGTCGGTGGAAACGCCGTCCACGGCGCCAGCCACCAGCTTGCGCCAGGTCGGGTCGGTGTCGTCGACGATGTCGAGGTCTTCCAGCAGGGCGATGGCCGCCTCCCCGTCCGGCAGGATCAGGCCGACGACCTCCATCTCCTCGCCCTCGGCGGTGGTGTGGCATTCGGCCTGAACGGCGACGGCCGCCTGTTCGCCGTCCTCCTCCCACCAGATCACGGGCTGGGGAAGGTCGAGATCCAGCGGGAACGGCCGTTCGGTGTCGTCCAGGGCGAAGACCGCCTGTTTGGCCTGGACGTCGTCCAGCGTCGCAACCCGGCCGGTGAAGGCCACGAGCCGCGACCAGTCGTCGATGTCGTAACCGCCGGAGTCAAAGTCGGGATCGGTGTCTGGGGTCGTCACGGGCGGGGCCTCCGGTTTCAGGACCGCTCCCTAGACCCGTCCGCCCCCGGAAGGCTACCCCTCAACCGACGGCGCGAGGTCGGCTTCCAGCCTTGTCCAGTAGGTGCGGCCGACGCCCAGGCGCTCGCCGCCCTCCATCTCCACCATGCGCGCGAACCGGCCGGCGCGGTGGACCACGGCGATACGGCGCGGATTGACGGCGTGGCTGCGGTGGATGCGCAGAAACCGGTCGGGGGCCAACGCCATCAACGCCGAGAGATTGGCTGTCGACAGCAGTTCGCGCCCGTCCGCCAGCCGGACCAGACAATAGTCGTCGGCAGCGCGGATATGCAGGATGTCTCCGGCGCGGACCCGGTGGCGCGAGCCGCCGTCGGGGATCGACAGCAGGCTGTCGTCGGGCGCCGGGAGCGCCACGACGGGGTCTGACGCCTCGCGCCGCAATGAGCGGACAGCGTGGACTCCCCACCAACCGAACAGGGCGAGGAAGCCCCAGTAATAGCCTGTATCGAGGAAGTTGCGGGTCCAGGACAGGCCAAGGGCGGCGACGCAGGTCAGGCCGACCCACAGGGCGCCGCGCCTGCCCCCGGCCTGCCCGAGCACGGCTCCGGCCAGCAGGACGGCGACGCCGCAGCGGAAGGCCCACAGCGCCTTGGCGTCCCACCACGGCGGGCCGAAGGCGGCGATCGCCAGTCCTGCGGCCAGGGCGAGGTTCAGGACAAGGCGCGCACGCCGGTCGGGCGTGAAGCGCGACGCCAGATTGCCCAAGGCGGCGGCGGCGAGCGCGGCGAAGACGACGATCCCCATCAACCGCCCGAGCTGCCAGGGATAGCCATAGGTCTGGACCAGCTTGCCGGCCTCGATCACGGCCTGACACAACACCGCCCCGGCCATGACGGCGAAGGCGGCCGAGCCGGGCGGACGGCGCGTCGCCCACAGCAGGACGTTGAACAGCAGGGCGAGGGCCAGCAGTCCGACCGCCAGCAAGGTCGGCAGATAATGGACAAGCGCGCCCCTCAGCGGGTCGTCATAGCCGCCGATGGCGATCAGATGGATCGGCCGGGCGACCGGCGCCCACAGGTGATGCGCCGACAGCCGAACCTCGATCGTGTTGGGACCCTCGCGCACCAGATCCGGCGGCACGAACAGGACGGCGCTGAACCGCCCGGGCGTTTCGGCGGCGCGGTCGGGGCCGACCCGGCCGTTGCGCCCGATCAGATGTCCGTTCCACCAGACCTCGCCGCTGGCCATGGCGACGAGGTGGACGGAGAGCGGCGCCGGGGTCCGGGTCCGATCGGGAGCGAAGGTGGTGCGCAGGACGGTGACCGGTCGGTCGAGGCGCAGACCGTCGATCCGGACCGGTTGGCAGGTCGAGGAGGGGTCGCACAGGCTCCAGCTCAGGGCCGGGCGCGGCGGCGGCGGCGTGAGCAATGGCTGGAGCGCCGGCCCGATCAGGACCGTCAGGCCGGCGAGCAGGAGGATAAGCGCCGTCGCCCGGCCGCGCAGACGCTCACCGACGCCCACGGTCGTTCACCGAAATCCGGTTGGAAGGATGGTCGGCGAGACCAATGAGACAGGCTCCGGGCGACGGATCAGGGTATCAGGACGACCCTGCCGCGACCGGATAGTCCCCGACAAGAGTGAGGAGTGTTCTAGCGTGACCGAGACCAGACCCCAAGGCTTCAACCGCCGTTCGCTGTTGACCGCGGCCGGCGCCGCAGTCGCCGCGACAGCCCTGCCCGCGTCGGCCTCCGCGGGTGCAGGTTCGCTGGACAGCCGCGTTATTCCCCTGATCGACGGCATGGTCAGGGACAGCGGGTTCCAGGGTGTGGTGCTGTTGGGTCGGGGCGGCCGGACACATTTCGCCCGGGCGACGGGTCAGGCCGTCATCGATCGCGCCGTTCCCATGACGACCGACACACCGCTCGGCATCGCCTCGATCTCCAAGCGGATCACGGCGGCGGCGGTGATGCGGCTGGTGGACATGGGCAAACTCGATCTCGACGCCCCGATCACCACCTGGCTGACCGACTACCGCGCCGACACGGGCGCCCGGATCACCCTGCGACGGCTGCTGTCGAACAGCAGCGGCGTGCCGAACCTGTTCGGCGGGCTGAACAGCGCCGATCCCACACTCATCAACAAGCCGATGACCACGCGCGAGGCCATCGCCCTGTTCGCCTCGGGCGACATGGTGTTCGAGCCCGGCGCGCGCTTCGACTACGCCATGACCAACTGGATCATCATCCTGGGCGTGATCGAGGCCGTCACAGGCATGCCCTACCCCGAAGCCATGCGGGCCCTGGTCCTGAATCCGCTGCGGATGGCCGATACGACCCAACTGGCCTCGGCCAATGCGACCTCGTACCGGACCGTGACGCCGCCGGTGGAATGGATCAGTCCGAGGCCCAACTATCTGGTCGCGGCCGGAGGGTATTTCAGCACGGCGGCGGACCTGCAGCGCTTCTCGCACGGCGTCTATGACACCGGCTTCCTTAGCCCGGCCTCCCGGCGGGCTCTGACCACGGTCGAGGTCGCCTCGGACAGATATGCGCTGGGCGGCCGTATCTGGCAGGTCGAGATTGCAGGCGCGACCATTCCCGCAGCGTGGGAGACGGGCAATACGGCTGGCTATCGCTCGGTTCTGGGTCACCGGCTCGACGGGCGCGGCACGGTCGTGATCCTGAACAACACCGCCGTGTCCCAGCGCACGATGGACGAGTTCGCCCTGGCCCTGCTGCGGGTGTTCGTCTGACGGGCAGACGGCAAGGAAAGGGGATACATCCGGGCCCCGGCGTCCGACCCGGGGGCGGGGCCCGACGGATTGCGCTAGAGTCGCCGCGCGGCCGCCGCCGCGAGGAGATTCCCAGATGCCCCTGCCCTTCCCTGCATCCGTCCTGAAGGTCGCCGCCGTCGGAGGCCTTGCGATCGCGGCGCTCGCGGGCTGCGGTTCGCTGCCCGATCTGGGCGAGCTGGCACCGACGGCGAGGCCAGCCCCGGGGCCCGTGGCGGGGGTGCGGGACGGCGAGACGGTGCTGAGGCCGGGCCAGACCCTGACCATCGCCCTGCCGGGGAACGCCGGGACGGGCTATGCGTGGCGGCTCGAAGGCTTCGACGCTACGGTCCTGACGCGCGGCGAGCCGTTCGGGGCCGTGGTGGCGACGGCGGCCAACAGGCCCGGCGGGCCCGCCGAGACCCGATGGGCGTTCACGGCGGCCAAACGGGGCCAGACCACCCTGACCTTCGCCTATGCCCGCCCGTGGGAGGCGGGATCGCGCCCGGCCGAGACGGCGCGCTATCAGATCACCGTCCGCTGACGGCATGAAAAAGGGGCGCTCCCCGAAGGAAGCGCCCCCTGATCGTTTGGGCTGTGACCCGGCTTACGCCGCGCCGTCGGCCGCCTTCTTCTTCTCGGCATAGATCAGCAGCGGCTGGGCCTTGCCGTCGATGACCTCGGCGTTGACGACCACTTCCTCGACGCCCTCGAAGGTCGGCAGCTCGAACATGGTCTCGAGCAGGATGCCTTCCAGGATCGAGCGCAGGCCGCGCGCACCGGTCTTGCGGGTGATGGCCTTCTTGGCGACGGCGTTGAGCGCGTCGTCGGTGAAGGTCAGGTTGACGTTCTCCATCTCGAACAGGCGCTTGTACTGTTTGATCAGGGCGTTCTTGGGCTCGGTCAGGATGGTGACCAGGGCCGGTTCGTCCAGATCTTCCAGCGTCGCCAGAACCGGCAGACGGCCGATGAACTCGGGGATCAGGCCGAAGCGCATCAGGTCGTCAGGCTCGACGCCCTTGAGGATGTCGCCGGTGCGGCGCTCGTCGATTTCCTTGACCTTGGCCCCGAAGCCGATGGAAGCGCCCGCGCCGCGCGCCGAGATCACCTTCTCCAGGCCGGCGAAGGCGCCGCCGACGATGAAGAGGATGTTGGCGGTGTCGACCTGCAGGAACTCCTGCTGGGGATGCTTGCGGCCGCCCTGCGGGGGCACGGAGGCGACGGTGCCTTCCATGATCTTCAGCAGGGCCTGCTGCACGCCCTCGCCCGAGACGTCGCGGGTGATCGAGGGGTTGTCCGACTTCCGGGAAATCTTGTCGATTTCATCGATGTAGACGATGCCGCGCTGGGCGCGTTCGACGTTGTAGTCCGAGGCCTGGAGCAGCTTCAGGATGATGTTCTCGACGTCTTCACCCACGTAACCGGCTTCGGTCAGGGTGGTGGCGTCGGCCATGGTGAAAGGCACGTCGATGATGCGCGCCAGCGTCTGGGCCAGCAGCGTCTTGCCCGAGCCGGTCGGCCCGATCAGCATGATGTTCGACTTGGCCAGCTCGACGTCGTTGTTCTTCGTCGCGTGGTTCAGGCGCTTGTAGTGGTTGTGCACCGCGACCGAGAGGACCTTCTTGGCGTGGCCCTGACCGATGACGTAGTCGTCGAGAACCTCGCGGATCTCCTTCGGGGTCGGGACGCCGTCCTTCGACTTCACGAAGCCGATCTTGTGCTCTTCGCGGATGATATCCATGCACAGCTCGACGCATTCATCGCAGATGAACACGGTCGGGCCGGCGATGAGCTTGCGCACTTCGTGCTGGCTCTTGCCGCAGAAGGAGCAATACAGCGTGCTCTTGGCGTCAGTTCCGGCGGCTTTGGTCATGGACCCTTCTCACTCTCGCGGCGTCTTTCCCCTCAGGTGAGGATGGGACTCTCGCGCTTCCTTCGCGTTGATTCCATCACTATGGACGCGAAGATATTCAAAAAATGACAATCACCCATCCAAACGCCACTCACAACCCCGCTCAAGGTGAGCAGTTCGTGATGGACGTGGATTGGTCTGTATCGATGGGGATCACGGCGGATGAGTGACATGGGGAGCGCAGACACGGTTCGCCAGAGGGTTGAGGCCGGCCAACCCCCGAATGGGCCGGTCGTGGCCTTCGATTTCGACGGCACCCTGACGATCCGCGACAGTTTCACCGAATTCCTGCGCTGGCGGGCCGGTCCGGCGGGCTGGGCGCTGGGGCTGCTGAAGATGGCGCCCGCCGTGGCCCACTATGCGCGCGATCGCGATCGGGGACGGATCAAGGCGGCTTCGGTGCGCGAGTTTCTGGGCGGAATGGACCGCGAGACGCTGGAATCGGAGGCCGAACGGTTCGCCGATGCGGTCTGGGACCGGTTCATGCGCCCGGACGCCCTGGCCTGCTGGAACGCCTGGGGCGACAAAGGCGCGCACCGGGTGATCGTCACCGCCTCGCCCGTAACCACGGTCGCGCCCTTCGCCAAGCGGCTGGGCGCCGAGAACCTGCTGGGCACGCCCCTGTTCTTTGACGCCGAGGACCGTGTGTCGGGCGCCTTCGCGGGTCCGAACTGCCGCGGGCCGGAGAAGGTGCGGCGGTTACACGCGGTCTATGGGCCCGACATCCGGCTGGCCGCCGCCTATGGCGACACCTCCGGCGACACGGAAATGCTCGAGATCGCCGACGAAAAGGGCTTCCGGGTCTTTACAGGCCGGCCCTAGCGCCCCTGGGCGTCGACGTCGAACTCGACGGCCTTGCCGCGCGAGGTGGGCTCCCAGCCGGCCTCGATGGCGGCCGTGATCGCGTTCTTGACGTAGTCGACGTTGACCTTCTGCTTCTCGAGGTCAGGATGGCCGTTGGCGCGCATGGGCATGGGGAACTGGATGATGGCCTCGCGCTTGTAGCCCTGCATCCAGAGGCTGACGGCGATGCCTTCCCAGTTGTTGCCGGTGGTGCGCCGGGGCTGGCGGCGCAGCTCCCAGTCGTAAAGTTCGCCGTCGACCTCGACGGTCCCCTTTTGATCGCGTGTGTGCTGCATGGGCGGGGCCATAGCACAGAGTCGGAGCGTTAGTCGCCGAAGCCCGCGGCTTTGAGGGCCTCGGCGATCTGGTCGATCAGGCCGGGGGTCTCCTGGATACGGGAATGGTCAGCGGCGGGCAGGACGATCATCCGCGTCGCCACGCCCTCGCGGCGCAGGGTCTGTTCCAGCCGCGAGGTGGCCAGGAAGGGAACGGTGTCGTCATTGCGGGCGCCGACCACGATCGCCGTGCCCTGATAACCCTCAAGCGCGACGCCCAGATCGAAGCGGGGCACGTCGTCGGACAGGACGGGCCGGACCAGACCGCCGAGCGGACCGGCCTTCTGGGCGGCGCCGGCGCGAATGACCTGTTCGAAGCTCTGGAAGGTCGAAATGAGGACGAGGTCGGACGCCTGGTCGGTACGCCCGGCCAGATCGCCGCAGACCGTGCCGCCCAGCGAATGGCCCCAGAAGGCGAGATCGCCCGTGCGGCCCGTGGCGAAGGCGTGGTCGACGCGGGCGGAGATGGTCTGGTTCAGGGCTTCGAACTGGTCGGGTTTCCCCTGCCCCCCGCTGTCGCCATAGCCGGGATAGTCGAAGATCCAGACGTCGCCGAGTGGGGCCAGCAGGGCCACGACCTTCTGGCCTCCCAACTCGCGCCGGAACATGTTGCCGCCGCAGAAGACGATGAGGGGTTTGGATGTGGCGTGTTCGAACCGGGTCAGGGCCACGGGGCCGAACGCCGCCGGCAGCGTCTCCTCGGTCACCGTCAGGCCCAGCCGGGCGCCGACCTCGGCCAGGGGCAGGCCCGGCGTCATCCGCATTCCCGCCGCCGTCAGCCGTGCATCGGTCGGGACCACATCGTCGCCGGTCAGACGATAGGGGTAGCAACCGGACAGGGTCGCGGCGGCCGAGAAGGCGACGACGAGGGTGCGGAAAGCGTTCATGGCCAGTTTCATGGAACGACGCTAGCACAAAGAAAAAGGGGCGCGCCGTGTCCGGCGCGCCCCTCTTCGATCGGAAAAGATCGTCTGGATCAGACGGTCTTGATGCCGTCGGCCTCGGCTTCAGTGCGCTTGTCGTAGACGTGGTCAACGATGCCCCAGGCCTTGGCGGCCTCGGCGTCCATGAAATGGTCGCGGTCGAGGGTGGATTCGACCTCTTCATAGGTGCGGCCGGTGTGCTGGACGTAGATCTCGTTCAGGCGGCGCTTCGTGTAGCGGATGTCGGCGGCGTGCAGCTCGATGTCCGAAGCCTGACCGCGGAACCCGCCCGAGGGCTGGTGGACCATGATGCGGGCGTTCGGCAGGGCAATGCGCTGGCCCGCCTCACCGGCCGTCAGGATCAGGGAGCCGGCCGAGGCGGCCATGCCCATGACCACGGTCGAAACCGGGGACTTGATGTACTGCATGGTGTCGTAGATCGCGAGCGCCGAGGTCACCTGACCGCCGGGGCTGTTGATGTACATGGAGATTTCCTTCTTCGGGTTTTCCGATTCCAGGAACAGCAGCTGGGCGCAGATCAGCGACGCCATCGTGTCCTCGAACGGACCCGTCAGAAAGATGATCCGCTCGCGCAGCAGGCGGGAGAAGATATCGAAGGACCGCTCGCCCCGGCTGGATTGCTCCACGACCATGGGCACGAGGTTGTTGGAGATATAGTCGATCGGATCGCGCATATGGCCTTCTCGGATGCTTGTGGGCGGCGACTCGGGAGTTCGCCGCCTCGTTCAACAGCATATCGCGTTGCGGAAGCGTTCACGCAAGGTGGGCGCTATTCGCCCGCGTCGGACGCCTTGGCGATCTGAGCCCCCTGGTTGTGGACCAGGCTGTCGATGAGCTCGCCCTGGCGTTGACGCTGGTTCATCCGGTTGTTTCGGGTCGTATACAGGGCCTTCAGATAGTCCTGGTCCCAATTGCTGAGCCCGGGCCCCTGGTTGGGATTGTCGAAGACGTTCAGGACGGTGTCGAACGCCTTCAGATCCGCGTCGGGGTCGATCTGGGCCAGGGCGACCATGGAGACATAGTCCGCGACCGTCCCCAGCGGCACGCCTTTGGTGCGGTTCATGTCGACGACGATGATGACCCAGCCGATGTCGTAACGGATGCTGGAGGTCAGGCGCGAGCCAGCATGGACGTTGAGCGTCGGGGCTTCGCTGCCGCGCAACCGGACGGCCAGTTCGCCGAAGTCCTCGCCCACGGGCATGGACACATGCCACCAGCGCACGGGGGCGTCAGAGTCCTGGAATTCGCGAAGGGCGGCGCGCGAAGGGTTGGTGGGGCCGTCCGTGGGGCGGAAACCGACGCCGGCCTCGGACACCAGATGCCGGGCCATGGCGCGACCGTCCTGGGTCGCCATGATGATCACGTTCGGTTCGCATCCCGGCTCACCGACATCGAGACCCAGAGCCGCAGCCTCGGCGGAGACGTGATCGACCAGATACTGGCCGAACGGCGCGCGGACGTTGGAGACGCTGACGCAGATGGGGCCGTTCCAGCGCGCGGTCTGGGCGCCCATCGGCGCCGCGCCGATTTCCTCAACGAACTCGGTCGCGGCTTCACGCGGGCGACGGCCGTCGACGACGACTTCGGGGAGTTGGGTCGCCGACGGATCGGCTTGAGACCCCGGTTGGGGGGCCGTCTGGGGTGCGGTCTCGGGTGAGGACTGGCCCGTGGCCAGAAGCGCGAGGGCTGCGAAAAGAGCGGCAAGCATCGGTTACGGTTCCTGACTGGAAGCGAGAGCTTATCGCGTCGCCCAACGGCCGATGCAAGGCCGGCGGTACGCCGCGAATATCGCCTGCGCCGGCGTGGAAACGGCCTGTTTCGACGCCAGGCGCGAAAGAAGCAGGACCGTCAGGGTCATGAAGGCGGATCTCCAGGATCGCAGACATGAAAAAGGGAGGCGTCAATCGACGCCTCCCTTTCTAGTCCGGCCGCCGATGGCGAGCCAGTTAACGTTGTGAAAGAATCAGCCCTCGTCTTCTTCCTTAAGAAGCTCTTCCTTGGTGATCGGCGTGTCCGTCGTTTCGGCCTGACCGAAGATCAGGTCGACGACCTTCTCCTCATAGATCGGAGCGCGCATCTGGGCGGCGGCGTTGGGGTTCTGGCGGTAGAAGTCGAGAACCATACGCTCCTGACCCGGATAGTTGCGGGCCTCGGCCATGATGGCGTTGTTCAGTTCCTGATCGGTGACGCCGACGTTGTTGGCGCGGCCGATCTCGGCCAGGACCAGACCCAGGCGCACGCGGCGCTCGGCGATCTTGCGGTACTCGACCTTCAGCTCGTCGTCCGACTTCTTCGCGTCTTCTTCCGTCAGGTCGCCCTTGGCCTTGTCGGCCTGGACCTGTTGCCAGATGCCGTCGAACTCGGCGTCGACCATCTTGGGCGGCAGGTCGAAGCTGTGGGCGGTGTCCAGCTGGTCCAGCAGGGCGCGCTTCTGCTTGAAGCGGGCGGCGCCGGCGTATTGCTGGTTCAGGTTGCCGCGCAGCAGCTCCTTGAGCTTGTCCAGCGATTCCAGACCGATGCGCTCGGCGAAGGCGTCGTCGACCACGCCGGCGACTTCCGACTTCAGGGCCTTCACCTTGATGTCGAAGGTGGCCAGCTTGCCGGCCAGGTTGGCGGCCTGATAGTCGGCCGGGAAGGTCACTTCGATGGTCTTCTCGTCGCCGACCTTGGCGCCGACCAGTTGTTCTTCGAAGCCGGGGATGAAGCGGCCCGAGCCGATCACCAGGTCCGCGTCCTCGGCGGCGCCGCCGTCGAAGGGTTCGCCGTCCAGCTTGCCCAGGAAGTCGATGGTCAGTTGGTCGCCGTCGGCGGCCTTGGCGGTCTTGCCCTTCTTGTCCTCATAGGACTTGGCTTGGCCGGCCAGTTCGGTGAGCGCTTCGTCCAGATCGGCGTCGGTCGCCTCATAGGTCGGACGGGTCAGCTTCAGGGTCTTGGGATCGACGGGCGTGAAGTCGGGCATGACTTCCAGCTCCATCTCATAGGCCAGGTCTTCCTGGCCCAGGATCACCTTGTCCATGTCCGAGATCAGCTTCATCTCGGCCGGGGCGGCGGGGCGCACCTTGACCTCGTCGAGGGCCTTCTGGCTCGTCTCGTTCAGCTCGGCGTTGATGATCTCGCCCATGAACTCACGGCCGAAGGTCTTCTTGACGTGGGCGGCGGGCACCTTGCCGGGACGGAAGCCCTTGAGCTTCATCTGCGGCGCGACTTCCTTCAGCTTGGCGTCCAGCTTGGCGTTCAGCTCGGTGGCGGGGATGGTCACGGCGATGACGCGGCTGAGACCTTCGGTGGATTTTTCGACGACTTGCATGGTCGGGATCTGACGTTCTGGGGCGCAACCGGCCAACGCGGCCATACGCGGAATGGATAAAGCAGAAAGGCCGCCCGGATAGGGCGGCGCCTCGAAGCCCGCCCTTATGTCGAGACAGGCCCCAAAGGTCAACGCGAACGTGGCGTTCTAGAGGCCGAGCCCGTCCATGGCGGGCTTCTCCCAGGGCCCGTCCTCGCCGGGAGAGCGCAACCGGGCCTCGAATCGGCCGTCAACCTTCGCCAATTGCCAGATCAGGCTGTTGGCGGCGGGGGCGATATCCGGCTTCGACTGGAAGACCGGATCGGCGAAGGCGGTCTCCGCGTCGATCAGGGTCCACCCTGCCGCTTTGAAGCCCGCCAGCACCTTCGGCAGGAACAGGGCCGTCGCGAGCGTGTGGTGGATCAGCAGGGTGTGCGGCGGGCTGTGGCCCAGCACGTCGCGGGCCAGACCGTCGTAGAAGGCGGCGCGGTCCAGCAGGTGCCGCACGAGGAAATCGCCATAGGGCGTGACGTCGGCGCCGGGGTCCTTGTCCAGCCGCTCGCGCAGGCGCTGGTCGACGTACCAGTCCGAGGCGTCGATGGTGACATGGGCGTTGCTGAGGCCCCGGTCGGCGAGGACGGCGCGCATCCGGTCGCGGGTCTCGGCCGTGCGGCCCTCGGCCAGAAAGGGGAAACGGAACAGGGGCCGGGCGGTAGCATAGGGCGCGATCAGGGGCGCGCAGCGGTCGATGTCGGCGCCGAGGTCGCCGGGGTTGGCGCCGCCGTAATAGGCGTGCCCCCAGGTGTGGTTGCCGATCAGATGCCCGGCCTCGGCCCAGGCGGCCAGGTGGGCGGCGCCCGTGGGGTTGTCGACATATTTGCCCGCGACGAGGCCGGCGGCCTTGATCCCGGCGCCGTCAAGGGCGTCGAGCACCGCGCGATGACGGGCGGCTCCGTCCAGCAGGGCGCCGTCGGCGATGTTGAAGTCGTCGATGGTGATCGCCAGGCGGGGCCCGTCGGCAGCGCGGGCGCCCGTGGCGCTCAGGGCGGAGACGGCGGCGAGGCCGGACAGGAGGTGGCGGCGGTTCAGCATGAAGCCTTCGTACAGGCCGGTGCGGTTCGGCGCGACGGCTTTCGCCTGCGGGCGCGGACCGCTATCTGTCGGGGATGAGCCAGAGCCCCTCCCCTCAAGCCCCTGTCGGCGTCTTCATCACCCCCGGTCACGCCGCTGCAGCAGAACCGCACGACCGTCTGGTGCACCAAGACCAACAAGGCGGCCGTGATCGATCCGGGCGGGTCGGCCGACGCCATCCTCGGCGAGATCGCGCGGCGCGGCCTGACGCTGGACCAGATCTGGATCACCCACGGCCACCTCGACCATGCCGGCGGCGCCGCCGAGATGCAGGAGAAGTCGGGCGTCGAAATCATCGGCCCGCACATCGAGGACCTGTTCTGGATTGAGGGCATTCCGATGCAGGGCCAGATGTACGGCCTGCCCGAGGCGCGGACCTTCACCCCGAACCGCTGGCTGAGCGACGGCGACGTCCTGACGCTGGGCGAGACGACCTGGGAGGTGGTGCACTGCCCGGGCCATACGCCGGGCCACGTCGTCTTCTTCAACCGCGCCATCGGCTTCGCCCAGGTCGGGGACGTCCTGTTCCAGGGCTCGGTCGGCCGCACCGACTTCCCGAAGAGCGATCCGGAAGCCCTGATCCAGTCGATCACGAAGAAGCTCTGGCCGCTGGGCGAAGGCGTCACCTTCGTCCCAGGCCACGGCCCGCACTCGACCTTTGGCCAGGAGCGCCAGACCAATCCGTTCGTGTCTGACCGGGCGCTGCTCGGGCCGCGGGTGTTCCGGGAGCCGACCGGGCCGTCCTAGGGTCGAGGCCCGACAAACAACGGGGGCCTTTCAACCGCACGTAGCGGCGCCTTAACCCTCATCGTAGAAACCCTGTTCATCAGGGTCGATGCGGAACCGAAATGGCGACGAGGTTGCGAATGAGATGTTCCATCGCAGCGCTTGCCTTCACCGTGGCGCTTTCAGCGGGCACGGCGGCCCGCGCCTGTATCGTCCAAACGGAGCTACAGATCGAGGACGTCCGACAAGCGGACCTGATTGTCGTCGGTCGAGTGACGCATTTCGATCCGATCCGCCGGGACCGGGACGGGAACGTCGCTTCGAGCCGTCCGGCAAAACTGACGCTAGAGGTTGATGCGGTAATCCTTGGTCGAGCGCCGACGACCCTGACGGCCGACTGGCATCGGGGGTTGAACCATGGGCCGCCAGACTCAATCCGCGGCAGCTATCTGGTCGCGCTTATCAAACAACCTCCCTCGCCCGCCGCCGATGCGACTGAGTACACAGTGCTGCGGGACGCCTGCTCCGGGTCTTTCGTCTTCCAGCGGGGCGGCGGCACAGCCAACATCGTGCGGGCGATGTACGGATTTCCACCAGAGCCTCTTTTCCCCATACCGAAATCGTTCGCTGAGAGGTTGGGCTACCGACCGCTGCAATGGCCGACACTGGTCGCCTATGGCCTCGGCGCGTTCGGGGCCTTGCTGGTAAGCCTCATCGTGTTGTGGCCAAGGCGACGCACGTCCGGTTCGGCCGAAGACAGTTCCGGGACATCGCTCCCGTCCTAGCGTCGCAGCAGCAGGCCCAACAGCACGCCCGCGCCGAGGGCGTAGAGGGCGGTCTTCGTGGGGTTGTCGCGGATCAGCTCGCGGGTCTGTTCGGCGTGGTCCTTCGCCCAGAGGCGGCCCTGATGCAGGTCGGAGCGGACGGCCTTGCGGATGCCTTCCGAGCGGGCGAAGGCGCGGCCTTCGGCGTCGGCGATCAGGGTGTCGGCCTTGCGGCCCAGGCGTTCGCCCGGCCCTTCCTCGCGCAGGTCGTCGGAGAGGATGTCGTCGGCGGTCGGGGTGTAGGATTCGGTCATTGGAAAGCTCCCTGGAGTTCGGCGAAAGAACCGCCGCCCGCCGGGTCGGGTTCCGCCCGCGTCTGAACATCGCGGACGTTTGAACGTTCTCCTCCGACAGGAGACCGACATGACCCACATTGATCCCGGCGCCCCGCCCGAATTCCCCGACGAACCCGCGGAAACGCCGGATATCGATCCGGGCGGCGCCCCCGATGAGTTGCCTCAGATTGATCCCGGCATTGGGGATGAACCCGATTCCCGAACGTTTGATCAGAATGCAAGTTGATTGTTCCGGCGACTGAATGCGTCGGCCTCGGAACCTTGACCGACTCCCGGGGTTCTTCATCGCAAGCACCACACTACTCAGGAAGGAACAGCCGAATGGCCGAAGGTCAGACCAACCGCCCCTCGGGTGTCTCCAAGCGGGGCTTCGCCTCGATGGACCCGGAACGTCAGCGTGAAATCGCCCGCAAGGGTGGAGCCAGCGTCCCGTCGGAGAAGCGGAGCTTCTCGCAAGACCGCGGTCTGGCCGCCCAGGCCGGTCGCAAGGGCGGAGAGGCCTCGCACGGCTCGCGGCGTCCCGGCGACGTCGAAGGCCAGGCGGAGTAATCCTCCCCGGAGAACGCAAGGATCAGGCGGTGAGACCAGAACGGTTTCGCCGCCTTTTTCTTGTGCCTGTCAGTTGACCCTGTTCAGGTGGCGCTGAGCAGGGCCAGGGCGACCGAGGGCTCGGGACTGGTCTCGAACAGGGTGACGGTCCAGCCGGCCGCCTCGGCCATCTTGATCACCGAGGCGCGGGTGTATTTGCGCGAGCTTTCGGTGTGGATGGTCTCGCCTTTTGCAAAGCGAATGGTCGCCTCACCGATGCGGACGCTCTGATCCCGAGTCGAGCGCAGGTGCATCTCCATGCGGGATTCCGCCGCGTTCCAGACCGCCAGATGCTCGAAGGCGTCCAGATCGAAATCGGCGCCCAGTTCGGCATTGGCCCGGACCAGCAGGTTCCTGTTGAACGCCGCCGTCACGCCCTGGGCGTCATCGTAGGCGGCGACCAGCAGCTCGGGCGCCTTGACCAGATCGACGCCCAGAATGAACAGCGAGCCGTCGTCCAGCCGGGCGCGGGCCGTCTTCAGGAAGTCGATGGCCGCGTCGCGGTCCAGATTGCCGATGGTCGATCCGGGGAAGAAGCCGATGCGACGTCCACGTCCCAGTTCCGGCAGGGCCGGCAGGTTCAGGAAGTCCCCGACCACCGGCACCACATCGATCGACGGATAGGCCGCGGTAATCCGCCCGGCCGCCTCGTTCAGGGCGTCGGGGCTGATGTCGATGGGGATATAGGTCGACAGGTTCGGGGCCGCGTCGAGGAGGATGCGGGTCTTTTCACTGGCTCCCGAGCCGAACTCTACGAGCACGGCGTTGTCGCCGAAGTCCCGGGTCAGGCGTGGGGCCAGATCCCTGAGCAGGCCCGCCTCCTGCCGCGTCGGATAATATTCCGGCAGGCGGGTGATGTCCTCGAACAGGCGCGAGCCCTCGGCGTCGTAGAACCACTTCGGCGAGACCGCCTTCTGGGGCTTCGACAGCCCCTCGATCAGTTCGGCGCGGAACTCGGCGGCGTCATCGGTATCAGCGAGCGCGGCTTCGGGCGCCGTGTCTTCGGCCAGTCTGAGGCCCATGAACGCCCACCTTTGATGCGGATAGAAGAAGTTGCGGTAGGTCGCGCGGGCGTGGCCCGGCGGGGTGGCGAAGCAGGAGCCGCGCAGGACCATCTGATTGGCCATGAACTTGCCGTTGTACTCGGACGCCGTGCCGTCGGTTGGCTGGAACCCGGGATAGGGGGAGTAGCTGCTGGCCGTGTGCTGCCAGACCTCTCCGAACAGGTTCGCGAAGGCGGCGGGTTCGGTTACAGCCGCATGCTCCCACTCCGCCTCGGTCGGCAGGCGCTTGCCGGCCCAGCGGGCGTAGGCGTCGGCTTCGTAGAGCGAGATGTGGCGCACAGGGGCGGTCGGATCGACGGGGGCGAGGCCGGACAGGCCGAAAACAGACCAGCCCCCCTCCTCCGCATGCCAGTAGAGGGGCGCGCTCCAGCCTTCGCCCTTCACCGTCGCCCAGCCGTCGGAGAGCCAGAGTTCGGGCCGGCCGTAGCCGTTGTCCTGAATGAATCGGATCCAGTCGCCGTTGGTGACCAGATCGTTGGCCAGGGCGAAGGGCTGGAGGAAGGTCTGATGCGCCGGGCCCTCGTTGTCGAAGGCGAAGCCCGCGCCGTCATGGCCGATGGTGACCAGACCGCCGTCGAAGCGGGTCACGCTCCCGACCGCAGGCTGAACCGGCGTCTCGCGCGGCTCGACGGCATAAGCGGCCGGATCCAGCGGCGAGCGCGACATCAGATAGAGCAGGTCCATCAGGAACAGCTCCTGATGCTGCTGGTCGTGATGGAGACCCAGGGCGAACAGATAGCGTTCGGCGCCCGAGGTCAGGCCGCGCGAGAGCCGGTCGACCATGCGGCGGTCGATCTCGCGACGATAGGCCATGACCTCGTCCAGCGAGGGCCGGGTCATGAGGCCGCGCTCGGGCCGGGCGACGCGTTGGCCGAGGGCTTCGTAGTAGGAGTTGAACAGCCGGCGCCAGCGCGGGTCGACGGGCGTATAGCCCGGCTCGGCGGCAAGGATCATCTCCTCGAAGAACCAGCTGGTGTGGGCCAGATGCCATTTGCCCGGGCTGGCGTCGGCCATGGGCTGGGCGGCCAGATCTTCGGCGGACAGTCCCTGCGCCAGTTCCGGCATGCGGGCGCGGACGGCCCGATACAGGTCGATGTCGTCCGAGGCGGACGACGGAATACGTGCGAGATCGTTCATAGTGACAGCCTCCGCCCGGGTTGCCCACGGCGGTTCCCCACCCGGCCCTGAAATGTCACCGGCGCGGTTTGGTTCCTGTGTCGGGAACCGCAAGCGTCGATGGCGGGGAGATGGGGACGGCCGTCAGCTTCGCCATGGATCAACCACCGTTCGCCGGAAGAAAAGCCCCTTCGGCGAACGGCTGCTGACAAAAACGGGCGACCGCCGTTTTACCGGACCGGCTTGCCGCCGTGCTTGGCGTATTCGAGCCGCGCGATGGTGCGGTTGTGGACCTCGTCCGGACCGTCGGCGAGGCGCAGGGTCCGCACCCCGGCGTAGAGTTCGGCCAGGGGCGTGTCGCCCGAAACGCCGGCGCCGCCGAAGGCCTGGATGGCGTCGTCGATGATCTTGAGCGCCATGCGCGGGGCCGCGACCTTGATCTGGGCGATCTCGGACTTGGCGTTCTTGGCGCCGGCCTGATCGATCATCCAGGCGGCCTTGAGCACCATCAGGCGGCACATCTCGATATTGGTGCGGGCCTCGCCGACGCGCTGCTCCCAGACCGAATGCTCGGCCAACTGCTTGCGGAAGGCGGTGCGGTTGAGCAGGCGCTCGCACATCAGGTCCAGGGCACGCTCCGCCGCGCCGATCGTGCGCATGCAGTGGTGGATACGGCCCGGCCCGAGACGCCCCTGCGCGATCTCGAAGCCCCGGCCCTCGCCGGCGATCAGATTCGTCACGGGCACCCGGACGTTGTCGAGGACGACCTCGGCGTGACCGATCGGGCGCTCGTCATAGCCGAAGACGGTCAGCATCCGCTCGACGCGGAAGCCGGGCGTGTCGGTGGGGACGAGGATCTGGGACTGCTGCTGGTGGGTCGCCGCCGAGGTGTCGGTCTTGCCCATGACGATGGCGATCCTGACGTTCGGGTGACCCATATTGGTCGACCACCATTTGCGGCCGTTGATCACATACTCATCGCCGTCGCGGACGATGGAGGTCTGGATATTGGTGGCGTCGGACGAGGCCACGGCCGGTTCGGTCATCAGGAAGGCCGAGCGGATGGTCCCGGCCATCAGGGGCTTGAGCCACTGCTCCTGCTGGGCCTCGTTGCCGTACATATGGAGCACTTCCATATTGCCGGTGTCGGGGGCGTTGCAGTTGAACACCTCGGCCGACCACAGCGACCGGCCCATGATCTCGGCCAGGGGCGCGTATTCGAGGTTGGTCAGGCCCGCGCCGTGCTCGCCGGGCAGGAACATGTTCCACAGACCGGCCTCGCGCGCCTCGGCCTTCATGGTCTCCATGATCGGCGGCTGGACGGTGTGGTCGGCGTGGACCTGGGCCCAGTATTCCTCGGCGCGCGGATAGACCTTGTCGTCCATGAAGCGCTGCACCCGCTCCTGCCAGTGCAGGCCGCGTTCGCTGTGCTTGAAGTCCATGTGCGTATCCTCTTCTCGTTGTCCCCGGTCGTGCGCCGGGCTTGGGGAGCAGAAACGAAAACGGCGCGGCCCCCGAGGAGCCGCGCCGTCCGTCAGTCGTGTTGTCGCCTGCGCATCAGCGCTTCAGCAGCGCCGGCAGCTTCTGGGCGATCATCATGTCGCCCGCGATCTTCAGCTTGCCCTGCATGAAGGCCATCATGCCGTCCAGCTTGCCTTCCGACAGGGCGATGAAGTCGTCCCAGCTGATGGTGACGGTGGCGTCGGCGGGCTTGTCCTCATTGGTGACCGTGTTCGGGGTCGAGGCGCCGTCGATGTAGATCTTGCCGACATCGCCCAGGTCGATCTTCACGGTCTTGCCCAGACCGGAGTTGTCGCCGACGGCGTTGCGGATGTGATCGGTGACTTGAGCCAGATCGGCCATGGGTCGTCTCCCTAGGATTTTGTCGCCCGGATTTCGGTGACCAGAGCCCTAGACCGCCGCGCGGAGCCTCACAAGATCACGTCGGGGAAAGATCGACTTAGAACAGGGAGAAGGCCTTGCCGACGAAGACGCCGAACTTGAATTCATCGTCCGTGTTCACGTAGCCGAACCGAACCCCGCCGGTGAGATTGCCGTCGCCGTTCGGTGCGAGATAGATCGGAAAGTCGACGGCGACCTCTCCTGACAACACGTCAAATTCGATACGGGGGGCGATTCCTACAGCTGGAATCAGGGGGATGCCTTTCAGGTTCTGAATATACTTCAGCTCGGAAGCCATAATGAGCTTCTCCCCGAATTCCGGTCCTGCAAGCGGTCCGGGCACACAGGTAACGAAGGTAGCCCCTGCAACCGGGATCGGGCAGGCGGTAGCGGCTTTGGCCGCTTCATAACCGCGTTGATAATCCAGATCGATCGAGGCGGAAGAGCGGTCGAACGGGAAGAAGGTCAGGCCCGCGCCCACACTCCAGGAGACCCGCTCGGTCTTCGTCTTATCAAGGCTCGGCGATGCATAGTATGTGAATTCGTCATACCCCAACGCGCCTCGGAGCGACCAATCGTAACTCCGCTGCAAGGCTGCGCGGGCGTACTCCAGCTCGTAGGTTTCTTCCTCACCCTCCTCGAAGAATTTTTCCTTGAACGCATCGTCAAGCTGCACGCAACCGCGTGCATAGGCTGGCGTCGCTGCGCGGCACCGCTGGCGCGCCGCCTGCGCTATTGCACTCAGGCGCGCAGCGGCAGCGGTCAAGGTTCTGGCATGTCCGCGCGTGAATTCGACCTCGAACTTGGCGCCCGAGGCCAAACCGTCCAGGGTCGCGAAAGGTGTGTCGCCGTCCTTCGCAAGCGGCGCTGACAGGGTCAGACTCGTGACCTCACGAATGATGTCGACAGCCCCCTCGGATGCTCGGCCGTCGTAGTCCAGGGTTCTGCTCAGCGCGAACGACGCGCGCCCCCCGTCCGGACCCGCGATCAATCCAAACTCTGTGTTCCGTGCTTCATGTCTGGCCGCCGGTGTCTGTTCCTCGTCATCCGCCACAATCCAGGACACGCCCCAACTGCTGATGGGGGGGGGATTGTCCTGCTCCGACGATGCGCCTTCGACGTTCCCCGCCGCCGCGATGCTTACCGGAGCGGCCGCTGGCGCTGCGGAGGGCGCTTCAAGCCTGGCCAATCGGGATTCGAGCGCATCCATATTGCTGCGAGCCGCCGCAAGCTGGCTCCGCAACGCCGCGATTTCATTGTCGCGGTCCTGCGCCGATGCGGGAGACGAGAGCAGCCCGGCCGTGACGGCGCATGCCAACAAAAATCTCATTGCGCCGAGACCGTGAACTGGCTGTCGCCATGGTCGATGCCGGCTTGGCTACCGACAGTGACGCTCAGCGGCGAAATGACATCGTCGCCGCCCCGCGTGATCCTGATCGTCGTGCTAGCATTGATCGTCCCACGGCAAACGACTGTGAGGTCGTAGAGATGATCGGACTGCACATAGATATTGCAGTCGTTATTGCCATTAAACGGCACAACCCGATCGTCGATCAGAACGTCCGTCCGCTTTACTTTGGCGTTGTCCTGTCTCGTAACCTTGATCTTCACCGGCACAGCGGTCATTGCCTTCCCTCCCAAGGAAATTCAAATTACACCGTTATTCCAGATCAGCATCCCGTCAAGATTGTTCTGATAGAATTCCACCAACCTCAGGATCTCAACTTTCGCTGCGCCGCCGTCCCCCTTGGCGCATGTCAGAACGCCGCCTCCCGCTCCGTCCACAGGTCGAGGTCCGTCTCGCGGCCGATCAGCGCCAGTCCCGAGGCGATGGATTCGAACTCGCCGCCGGTTTCGATGCGGTCGGCGCCGAAGCGGCGCGCGAAGATGTCGCGGACGGCGGGGACGAAGGAGGTGCCGCCGGTGAGGAAGATGCGGTCGACGCCGGACGCCTCCAGCCCGGCTTCATTCAGGGCCTGGTCGACGGCGGCTTCCATGGCCGCAAGCTCGGGCGCGATCCAGCCTTCGAAGGTCTGGCGGGTGACCTCGGCCTCGATCTCCACCGAGCCGGCCTCGAAGGCGAAGGTCGCCTCTTCGTCCTGCGACAGGGCCATCTTGAGCGCCGACACGGCCTGATAGAGGGCGTAGCCGTGGTTGTCGTCCAGCACCTCGACCAGCCGCTCCAGTTTCTCGGGCTCCACCGCATTGCGGGCGATGTCGCGGATATCCTTCATGTCGCGCGAGGCGCGCAACAGGGCCAGCTGGTCCCAGCGGGCGAAGGCGGCGTAGTAGCGCTGGGGGATCGGCAGGGTCTTGTCGAAGGTCCGGTACTGACCGCCCTTGCCCAGCTCGGGCGAGACCAGATGATCGATGATGCGGTAGTCGAAGGCGTCGCCGGCCACGCCCACCCCGGACCGGGCCAGGGCGTGGGAGCGAAGGCCGTCCGGCGTCTGTTCGAAGCGGACGATGGAGAAGTCGCTGGTGCCGCCGCCGAAGTCGGCGACCAGGACCGTGGCGTCCGTCTTCAGGGTGCGGGCGAAGAAGAAGGCCGCGCCGACGGGCTCATAGGCATAACGGATATCGGTGAAGCCCAGCCGCTCGAACCCCGCCTGATAGCGCTCCAGCGCCAGGGCCGCGTCGGGCGAACCACCGGCGAAGGTGACGGGCCGCCCGACCACGATCCGGGGCGGCAGGTCGGCCATCCCCTCCCCGCCATGGCCGCGCAGCTGGAGCAGAAAGGCGCCCAGCAGATCCTCGAACCTGTAGCGGCGGTTGTCGATGACCGTCTCGGTGAAGGCGGCGCTGGCGGCGAAACTCTTGAACGACTGGATGAAGCGGGTGTCGAGCGGGTCCTCGACATAGGCGTCGATGGCCCAGGGCCCGGCCGTGACCACCCGCTCCGGCGCCTGTCCCGGCGTCTGGTGCAGCTGGAAGCCCAGGGTCGAGCGGAAGGCGGTCAGGTCGCCGGTCGGCGCCTCGAACCGCAGCACCTCGGCCTGGCCGTCCGCGCGCGTCACCGCGACCACCGTATTGGTGGTGCCGAAGTCGATGCCGATGGTGAGGACGGGGTCAGTCTTGAGGCCGGGGGGCATGGCGGACTTTCGAAGCGCAGCAAAACCCGCCGCTTCGCAAAGCGCAGGATCTGGAATGGGATGAGATCGAGACAACAGAGGCCCCCGCCTCGACGCCACCGGTGTCCCGCGCGTGAGTGGGCTTGTCAGAAGTTCTTAGGCCGGGGAGTCAGTCCTGCAAAGCCCGGCGGCGCGGAAACAGGTGACGACGCCCCCGGAGCGCCAATTCTGGCCCGCGTGGACGGCGATTGTCCCTCGACAGGTCGTGGCGCAGCATGCCGTCCCCAACCGGAGATTTCACAATGATCGCTCGCCTTCACCTTGTCGCCGCTTCGGGCGCTATCGCGCTGATCTGCGGGGCTTCCGCCGTTCAGGCCCAGACCACGGGGCCTGAAGGTCCCGCTGTCATGGTTTGCAATGTCTCCGGCATCTTCGCCACATGCGCCAACGGGATCATCGGCGGTCCGGGCGTGCCGTCGTCCTTCGTGCCGTTGTCCGACTTCGCCTCAAGCGGAGACCTCTCCCGTTCCTCCAATCTGCTTTCTGCCGGCGTGGCCATGAGCAGCGCTCTTGATTTCCAGTCGCCCGCGGACGGTGAGACGAACCGGATTGGCGCCGGAGCCGCGACCTTCAATGATCAAACGGGTGTCGGAGTCACCCTGACGCACCGCGAAGGGGCCTGGGACGCGAGCGTCGGTTTCGCCGCCTCGAACTACCAGCACCTTTCCAAGGTGTCCGTCGGGTTTTCCTGGTAGCCTCTCGCCCTACCCTTGCCGTCCGTGGGCGGCGGCAAGGGTGGGCGGCGGGAAATCTGGCGGAGACGGAGGGATTCGAACCCTCGATACCCCTTACAGGGTATGACGATTTAGCAAACCGTTGCCTTCAGCCACTCGGCCACGTCTCCGGCAGGAGGCGTCGATAGCGAAGGTCGTCGCCGGGCGCAATCGGCAAGACGTCAGTTGAGGCCAGAAGTTTGATCGAACGGCAAAACGCCGGGCGTTAACGCGACATCCACGGCGGCTGTGCAGGATGCGGCGGAGTTCCCCAGCCGACGGACGACGATGTCGAACACCCTGAACGTGACCCGCCTTCACAAGGGCGAGCCCGAAGTCCCGGCGCGTGCCGGCGACAGCGGGGCGTTGCAGGCGCTCGCGCCCAAGGCGGACACCAAGGCCGACGGGGCTTCGCGGCGGGGTCCGTTCCGGCCCGAGGTCTGGCTGAATGCGCGCCAGAAGCACGGTTCGCGGCTATCGGTGCACTATTTCCGCGCGGTGGACGTGCTGGCGGTCATCGCCGTGACCCTGGCCTGCGGCTGGGCCATGTCGCCGACCAATCTGATGGCGCTGGAGATCGCGCGCGCCGTGCCGATGATCCTGGGCTGCGTCGTCCTGCTGGGGCTGATGAAGTCGCTGGGCCTGTACCAATTCGACCGCGAACAGTCGCTGACCCTGCATCTGGCCGCCCTGACAGGAATGGCCGCGACCGCGGGCGCCCTGGCGCTCGGCGCGGGCTGGCTGCTGCGTGGCTCGGCGCTCGAGCTCGAGACCCTGGCCGGCTGGACCGGCGCGGCCCTGATCGCCGTCATGATCCTGCACAGCCTGTGGAGCTGGATGGTGGCCCACTGGCGCGACACCGGCGCCCTGACACCCAATATCGTGGTGGTCGGCGCAACCCGCCATGCCGAACGTCTGATCAGGGACGCCCTCAAGCGCCGCGACATCAATGTGCTGGGCGTATTCGACGACCGTCTGGCCCGCAACCCCGACAGCGTCGAGGGCGTACCGGTCCTCGGCGCCGCCGGGGCCCTCCTGAACCACAAGATCACCCCCTACGTCGACCGCATCGTCCTGGCCATCGACCCCGAGGCCCAGGCCCGGGTGCGCGAGCTGACGGCGCAGCTGCAGACCCTGCCCAATGAAGTCACCCTGCTGGTGGATCCTCAAGGGGAACAGGAGCGCACCGCCGCCCTGACGAAGCTGGCCCGCGCGCCGCTGGCCTCGCTCAACGCCGCCGACGCCGACCGCCGCGCCTTCCACAAACGACTGCAGGACATCGTCATCGGCGGGCTGGGCCTGATCGCCGTCTCGCCGATCATCGGCCTGTGCGCCCTGGCCGTGAAGCTGGACAGCCCCGGCCCGATCTTCTTCCGCCAGCGCCGCCACGGCTTCAATCAGGAAGCCATCGTGGTGTGGAAATTCCGCTCCATGCGTCAGGAGGCTTCCGACGCCACCGCTTCGCGCCAGGTCACAGCCGACGACGACCGGATCACCAAGGTCGGCAAATTCCTGCGCAAGACCAGCCTCGACGAACTGCCGCAGCTTCTGAACGTCCTGACCGGCGAGATGTCGCTGGTCGGCCCGCGCCCCCACGCCATCGGCATGAAGACGGGTCCGGTCGAGTCGGCCCTGCTGGTCGCCGAATACGCCCATCGCCACCGCATCAAGCCGGGCATGACCGGCTGGGCCGCCATCAACGGCTCGCGCGGTCCCCTGGACAGCGCCCATGACGTGCGCCGCCGGGTACAGCTGGACGTCGACTATATCGAGCGCCAGTCCTTCTGGCTGGACCTGTGGATCATGGCCGTGACCCTGCCCGTCCTGCTGGGCGACCGGTCGGCGGTCCGGTGATCATCTGATGTTCTGGCGTGGCGTCTGGGGCTATCTGCCCGCGAATATCGTTCAGGGGGTGGTCGGGTTTCTGGCCATCTTCATCTTCACACGCCTGCTGACGCCCGAGGATTTCGGCCGCTACGCCCTGGCCTTCTCCATCGTGACCCTGTGCCACGTCGCCGTCTTCAGCTGGCTGGAGGCGGCGATGGCGCGGTTCTGGGCCGCGCAGCAGGCGGGCGCCGACATGGCCGCCCATTTCGCCAGCATCTATCGCACCGCCTTCATCCTGATTGCCGGTTTCATCCCGGTGGCGGCCGTCGTCCTGTGGTTCGCCCCCATCGACCCGCTGTTCAAGGCGGCCATCGGCGCGGGCCTGCTCGGCAGTCCGGCGCGGTGCCTGGCCAAGCTGGCGCAGGAGCGGTTCCGCGCGGCGGGCGAGGTCTCGCGCTCGGCCATGTTGGACATGGCGACCACCATCGGCGGCCTGTGCATCGGGGTGGCCTTCGCACTTTGTGGAGCCGGTGGGGCAGCGCCTCTGGCGGGGCTGGGTCTGGCCCCTCTGGCCGCCCTGCCCTTCATCCTGCCGGGCGAGCTGAGACAGGCGAAGTCGGGCGTGGTCGATCCGGCGCGGCTGAAGTCCTATGCGGCCTATGGCTATCCGATCGCGGCGTCCCTGACGCTGGCGCTGGTGCTGGCCTCGACCGACCGCTTCCTGCTGGCCCTGTTCATGGATGAGGCCGCGGTCGGCGCCTACCATGCGGGCTATTCGATCGCGAACCGGACGCTGGACGTGCTGTTCCTGTGGCTCGGCGCGGCGGGCCAGCCGGCGCTGGTCATGGCGCTGGAGCGCGGCGGGCTGGAGAAGCTGAAGATCGCCGCCCGCGAACAGGCCTCGACCTTCTTCCTGATCGGCTTCCCGGCCGCGGCGGGCGTGGCCCTGGTCGCCAAGCCGCTCGGCGAGGTGATGATCGGCGAGAGCCTGAGGGTCGCCGCCGCCCAGGTGACGCCCTGGGTCGCCCTGTCGGCCCTACTCTACGGTCTCACCGCCTATTATTTCGGACAGGCCTTCACCCTCGGCCGCAGGACAAAGCTGCTGCTGGTCGCCATGAGCGTGCCGGCCTTCGGCAATGTGGTCCTGAACTTCATCCTGATCCCGCGCTTCGGCGTCGTCGGGGCGGCCTGGTCGACGGCGATCAGCTTCGGCCTCGGCATGCTGGCGACCATGCTTCTGGGCCGCAAGGTCGTGCCCCTGCCCATCCCGTGGGAACCGCTGGTCCGCTGCGGGATCGCGACCGGGATCATGGCGCTGGCGGTCTCGGCGCTTCCCGCCATCGGCGGCCTGCCGGAACTGATCCTCGACGCCTCGGTCGGCGGCGTCGTCTATGCGGCCGTGGCCCTGACCATCAATGCGGCGGGGGTGCGCGACATCGCCCTGTCCCTGCTGCAGAAGTTCCGCGCCCGGCAGGTGACGGCATGACCGCCAGGCCGCGCACCACCGAAAACGCCGCATGGACCGGCGCCGAGCCGATCCTGTCGGTGCTGATGCCCTTCCTGCGCGACGATCCGCGCGATCTGCTGCGGTTGCTGGACCGCGAGGCCGCCTCGGTCGGCCGTTCGGTCGAGATCGTGGTTCTGGACGACGGCACCGGCGACAAGGTCCTGACCGGCGGCCTGATCGACGTGATCAATGCCATGAGCCTGCCCGTCCGCCTGATCACCCTGGCGCAGAACGAGGGACGGTCCGTCGGGCGTAACCGTCTGGCGGCTGCGGCGCGGGGCGGCAGCCTGCTGTTCCTCGACAGCGACATGCGGCCGGACACCTTCCATTTCCTGGGGACATGGGCCGATCTGGTGAAGACGCAGGGCCCGGCCGTGGCCTTCGGCGGCTTCTCCCTGCTGCAGGCCCCCACCGACGGGAAATTCTCGGTCCACCGGGCCATGGCGACCAAGTCGGAGTGCCTGCCGCGCAACGTGCGCGCCCTGACGCCCGAGAAATACGTCTTCACCTCCAACCTTCTGGTCCGCCGCGACGTGTTCGAGGCCGAGGCCTTCGATTCGGCCTTCACCGGCTGGGGCTGGGAGGATGTAGAATGGGCCATGCGGGTCTCGCGCCGCTGGCCGGTGATCCACGTCGACAATCCCGCGACCCATATGGGCCTCGACACCACGGCGTCCCTGGCCGGAAAATATGAGCAGTCGGCGGCCAATTTCGCCCGGGTGGTGGCTAAACACCCGGACATCGTCTCCGGCTATCCCAGCTTCCGCGTGGCGAAGAAGCTCAAGCGCCTGCCGATGCTGAAGACGGTGCGGCCGCTGATCAAACAGGCGGCGATGACCGACTGGCTGCCGGTCAAGGCCCGCGCCTTTTCGCTCAGGCTCTACCGCGCCGCTCTCTATGCCGAGGCCGTATGAAGGGCCCGCCGCCAAAAGACGTGGCCGTAATCATCCCGACGATGCGTCGTCCGGAATTCCTCGAGCGCGCCCTGAAGTCGGTGTTCGCGCAAAAGGGCGTGGAGCATCGGCTGGCCAGTGTCGTCGTCGTGGACAACGATCCCGAAGGCAGCGCGGCGGTCGTCGTCGGGCGGCTGACGGAGAAATGCCCCGTGCCTCTGGTTTATCGGCACGAGCCGAGGCCGGGGGTGTCGACGGCGCGCAATGCCGGGCTGGCCGCGACCCTCTCGCCCCTGATCGCCTTCCTCGACGACGACGAGAAGGCCACGCCGACCTGGCTGGCGAAGCTGATCAAGGCGCGCGAGACGCTGAAGTGCGACGTCGTCTTCGGCCCCATCCACGGCCGGGTGCCGCCGGGCACGGGCTGGACGACCCGTTATCTGGAGACCTTCTTCGGACGGCAGGGGCCGGAGAAGACGGGCCTGATCGACCATGCCTACGGCTGCGGCAATTCCCTGATGCTGAGGGCCACCGCCCTGCCCGGCGACGCTCCGTTCGATCCCAAGACTGACCAGAGCGGCGGCGAGGATGACGCCCTGTTCTCGGCCCTGTCGATGCGCGGCGGGACCTTCGGCTGGGCCGCGGACGCCTGGGTCGACGAGTTCGCCCCGCCCCATCGCGCCACCCTGAACTACGCCCTGACCCGCGCCTTCGCCTATGGCCAGAGCCCGCCCCAGCTGGCCTGGCGCGAGGGCAAGCCGGTGCGGATGCTGCTGTGGATGGGCGTCGGGGCCGCACAGGCCGGGATCTGGGGTCTGGTCGCGCTGGCCCTGACCGTGATCAACAGCGACAGGCGCGCCGAGGCGCTGGACAAGGCCGCGCGTGGTCTGGGCAAGGTCTTCTGGACCAGGGGCTTCGAGCCGCATTTCTACGGCGTGCGCGAGCTGGCGCGGCTGGAGAAGGCGAAAGCCTAGCCCACCAGCCGCCGCAGGAACGACGGCGGCTTGTAGGTTGAGCGGTTCACGACGACGCCGGCGATGCGGCCGCCGACGGCCTCGATCTCGTCGCGCAGGATCACGGGTTCGTTGGGCGAGGTGCTCTCGGCGGCGACCACGAGGATGGTGGCGTCGACATAGGGGGCCAGGGTGATGGCGACGTCGTTGCGGTCGGCGGCGGGGGCGTCGATGACCACGGTGTCGGCGTGTTTGCGCATGGCGTCCCAGTAGCGCGGATCCGGCAGGGGCTCGGCGCGCTGGCCCGAGCGCAGGGTCTCTGTGCGGAAGCGGGTCACCCACAGACGGCCCCCCAGACAGGCGCGCGCGGTCATCAGCCGGGCCGGATCCACCGGGCGGCCGTCACGACCGAGGATCGGCGGCGTCACCGCATAGAAGACCGAACCGTCGGGAGACGCCGCAGCGGGCGAGCCCAGGCGGCCGAAGCGCTCGACCTCGGCGGCGACGGTCTCCTGCTGCCCCTGCTGGGCCAGGTCGGCGTCGACCAGCCAGACGGGCTTTCTCGCACGCACGGCGGCCAGACGGGCGAACTCGCGGGCGACCGTCGAGGCGCCCTCGCCGGTGCCGGCGCAGGCGAACTGGATCACCCGCCCGCGATGGGCGGGGCCGGAGCCCAGGGCGGCCCAGAGGCCGGCCATTTCGGTTGTGAGATCGACCATCGAATCGGTTACGCGTTCTCCGCCGTCCTCAGGCTATCACGCCCTTGAAAAAGCGGAGACATCCAGCTTCAGGCCTTCACCGGCGCGACCGCGAGGACGGGCATCTGCAAGGTGCGTCCGGCCGAGGCCGGGGTGGCGAAGCCGCGCCGGGTGAAGACCCGCAGCAGGCCGACGCACAGGGCGGTGAAGCCGGCGAACAGGAAGACCAGGATCATCAGCGGCGCCTTCAGGCTGGAACCCTTGGTCGGAGCCGCCGGGTGGGACAGGATCTTCACATTGTCCGCGCCCGAGGCGACGAGGCCGTTGTCGGCCCGGCTCTGGCTGCCGCGCTGCTGGAATTCCTTGATGTTGGCGGTCAGGACGTCGCGGTTGCCCGCGAAGATGGCGTTCTTCGATTCCAGCTGGGTCAATCGGGCCTGACGCTCGCGCAGGGCCGCCAGCTGACCGTCCAGCACCGCCAGACGGGCGGCCAGGGCGTCGCGGTCGGCCTCGGCCGTCGTTCGCGCCGTATCCAGCGCCACCCAGCTCGGGTTGGGACCGGTGCGGACCTCCTTGGCCCCCACGGTGTCGCCGCCGGCGACGTAGGCCTGGAGCTGGGCGATCTGGGCGTCGATGTCGCGGACCGGCTGGGAATCGGGCCGATAGCGCGACAGCAGGGTCTCGCGCTCGGTGCGCTTCTGCAGGATCTGGTCTTGGGCGGCGATGTTCAGATCCTGCTGCAGGACAATCTCGGCCGGGACCGACGCCAGCTGGGCGGTGATGGTCTCGACACGCCGTGCGGCCTGGCTCAGCTGGGCCTGGGTCGAGAGCCGGTCGGTGAAGGTGGTTTGATAGGTCGCGGTCGCCGCGGCCTTGGCGGTGGCGAAGTCGCCGATGTCGTTCGAGGCCAGGAACTGCTCATAGGCGTCGTCGACATTGCCCAGCTCGTCCTCGAAAGTCTGGCGCTGGGTGTCGATGGCCTGGGTCGAGTTGTCCTGGAAGACCTCGCGGCGGTAGTTCTTGTAGGCCTCGAGCACGGCGGCCAGGATGCGGGCCGACTTCTCGGCGTTGTCGCTCTCATAGCTGAGAGAGATGATCGAGCTGGTGGGGCTGGTGCCGACGACCAGGCCTTCGGTGATGGCGCGAATGGCGTCGCCTTCCTGCTTTGCCAGCGATCCGGCGGCGGGCTTGCCGGGCTTCTGGAAGGTCTGGACCCCCAGGGCGCGGACGGCGCGCAGCTTCACGTCGCGGCTGGTCAGGATGTTGGCCTCGGTCTGGGCGATCTCGCCCGACGGCGGCGGGCTGGCCCGCTCGGTGACCGTGCCGACGCGCGGCTCATAGACATATTCCTGACCGGCCCCGGCATAGACCTCTGCCGTGGCGGTATAGGTCTTCTTCAGGGTCATGACCGCGGCGGCGCCGAGGACAAAGACCACCAGGAAGATGAGAATCATCAGTCCCAGCTCGCGGAACATCAGGCCGACGATGTCCGCGAGGCCGTAACGTGGGCGGGCGGTCACATAGGCCGTGCGCATAGGGCGAGCGAATCCATCGGATGAGGTACTGATGCGATCCTTCGCCGAGCGGCGTTAACCATCAGTTACCCATAACCGGTGAAGGTCCCCTCACCGCTTCATAGTCCCGGGCCGCCGGAAGTTTCATGACCGCTGACCGTCGCCAGATCCTGTTCGCCCTCGGCGCCCTGACCGCGTCGGGCGCCCTTTCGGCCTGCGGCGGCGCTCCGCATGTGCCGCTGGTCAATCCGGCCCCGCGCACGGGAAACCGTGTCCAGACGGGCGGTTTTCAGGAGATCGGCTTCTCGGACTGGACCGATCAGGAGCCCGAATACCTCTTCTATCCCGGCGACGAGCTGGAGGTCGCCACCCCGACCGCCGCCGAACTGACCCGCACGGTCAAGGTCGGGCCGGACGGCCGAATCGCCCTGCCTCTGATCGGCCAGGTGATGGCGGCGGACCGCTCCATCTCCCAGCTGCAGCAGGATATCTCGGGCGCCTATTCGACCCAGTTGGTACGGCCGGTGGTCGAGATCACGCTGAAGACGGCGGGGCCGATCCGGGTCTGGGTGGACGGCGAGGTCAAGACGCCGGGCGTCTATGAGATGCAGGGCGATATCGACGCCTATCAGGCCGTGGTCATGGCCGGCGGCTATCTGGCCAGCGGCAAGCCCGAACAGGCGGCCCTGATCCGGCGCGGCCCGGGCGGAACCCGGATGTTGCGGGTGGTGGACCTGAGGCCCCGTCGCGGCGAGGTCGTGGCGCTGCGCCGCGGAGACCTGATCTATGTGCCGCGCTCGACGCTCGGCGAACTGGCGGTCTTCTTCACCCAGGTGAAGGCGGCGCTGCCCATCGGCTTCACCTACACGATCAACGGCCAGTATCAGCAGTTCTAGATCTGCTTCCCTCTCCCGTTGGGAGAGGGCTTGAGGCTCGCAGAGCGGAGCGATGCGCCAAGCCGAAAGGGTGAGGGGTAATGTCGCTCACCGGTGAGGGCATAACCCCTCACCCTCCCATCGCTACGCGACGGGCCCCTCCCTCTCCCTCCGGGAGAGGGGTTGGACTTTTAGGCGGCCAGGGTGACCACGCCGGCGTCGATGTAGCGACGGGCGGCCTTCTGGGCTTCGGCGATCTCTTCGCGTTCCATTTCCTGGCTCATCTCGCGGCGATAGACGCGCGCCTCGATGGAGCCCTTCATGGCGGCCAGGTTGAAGATCATATGGGCCGAAACCCGGTCCATCGGGCAGCCGCCCGAACCGGACGAATATTGCATGCCCAGACGGAACAGCATGTCGCCGTCCATGTCGGGGGTCGGCAGCGGCATCATCGCCTCTTCGGCGGCGGCCTCAACAAACTCGGGCGCGGTTTCTTGCGCGGTCATCGTCGTCTTCCTCTAGTGGCTGCCATTCTGGAGCCGTCCTTCGAGGTCACATCAAATACCGCCGGTTTGAAGTTAAAGTTAACAGCAACGGGCCCGAAAAGCCTTTTGTGTAAAGACTTTACCAAAGTTCAGTGACGCGTTCAGACATCATGAACTCGCTGGTAAGCATGCGTTTATCGAGATGCTTTCAAGGTTAACAAAACGGACCTTCAGCGGGCTTTCTGGCCGAACAGGATCTTGCGCGCCTCTTCGGCCGCCGCGCCCGAGGCCGCCAGATTCTTGCGCATCTCATCGCCCAGAGCGCGGCCGGCTTTCACCGCAGGACGCTCCCCGACCCGCTCGACCCAGGCCTTCAGGTTCGGGAAGTCGTCCAGGTTCTGCCCTTGCAGCGTCGGCAGGATCCACGGCCAGGCCGCCATGTCGGCGATCGAATAGTCATTGCCCGCCAGATAGGGCCGATCGGCCAGCCGTTTGTCCATGACGCCGTACAGACGGTTGGTCTCGTTGGTGTAGCGACGGACGCCATAGGCGATCTGGCGCTGGTCCTTGATCATGCTCGGCGCGTATTGCCGGAAATGGTGGGTCTGGCCGGCCATGGGCCCCAGACCGCCGACCTGCCAGAACAGCCACTGGTCGATCTCGGCCTTGTGGCGGCGGTCGGTGGCGTAGAACTGTCCGGTCTTGGCGCCGAGATACTGAAGGATGGCGCCGGACTCAAAGATCGACAGCGGCAGGCCGTCGGGGCCGTCCGGATCGATGATGGCGGGCATCCGGCCGTTGGGGCTGATGGCCTGGAACTGGGGCGTAAACTGCTCGCCCGCGCCGATGTTCACATATTTGACCTCATAGGGCAGGCCCATCTCCTCAAGGGCGATGGAGATCTTCCAGCCGTTGGGCGTGGGCCAGTACCAGAGCTCGATGGGACGGGTCATGCAGCGGCCTCCAGCGGGCCGGATCGCCCCCGAAACCGATCTGGGGCCTGCCGTCGCGAGGCGCAACTGTGTCGCTTCCGAAACCTGACACTCGCGTTCAGGGCGAGTTCATGCGCGCAGCGCGACCGTTAGCCATCTTCAACGGGCCAAGACGGAATGTCCGTCGCGACCCAGAGCAAGGAGCATGAAGATGAACCGACTGATGAAGGCGGCCGTCATGGCCCTGGCCGTCGCGACCACCGCCGCCCCCCTCGCCGCCCAGGCCCAGAGCTACGGCCGTCCGGACTATCGTCAGGATCGCCGTGACGACCGTCGCGATGGCCGCTATGACCGTCGCGACGACCGCCGGGACTGGCGCCAGGACAACCGCTACGACCGTCGCGACTATCGTCAGGACCAGCGCTGGGACCGCAACAATCGCGACTGGTATCGCGGCCGTCAGGACTTCTACGACTACCGCGGCTACCGCAGCGGCTACTGGTACGCGCCGAGCTATGGCTATTACCGCGTCGATCCGCGCTACGCCGGCTATCGCTGGCAGCGGGGCGGCTATCTGCCCTCGGCCTACCGCGGCTATTACGTGCGTGACCCGTACGTCTACGGCCTGCGTCCGGCCCCGCGCGGCTACGCCTATGTCCACGCCGGCAGTGATATCGTGATGATCGCGGTCGCCACCGGCCTGATCGCCAGCGTCCTGGCCAACGTCTACTAGACCTGCCGCCAGATCGAAGAAGAGCCCCGCAGGCCCATGGTCGGCGGGGCTTTTTCGTGTCCGTGAACCGGCGATACATTACGCAGACTTCACTTTGAGGTCCGTTTTCATTCAGACAGGGTTCATGGACGAAATAAGAAATTGACCACGAGCCGCCCATCAGGGGCGTGCGGGGAATAACGACCATGAAACGCACATTGATGGTGTTCGCCGCCATCTCCGCCTTCGCCGTCCCGGCGCTGGCGCCCGTGGCCACCCTGGCCCAGGACCGCGATCGCGGCCAGGAGGACGGCCCGCGGACGCCGCGCAACGACGGCGGCCGTGGCAACCGCGGCGGCGGCGGCGGCCAGAGCGGTGGACAGAGCGGAGCGCAGCAGCAATCCACGCCTCAGCGGGACTCCGGTGGCGATCGCGGCGGCGGTCGCAACGACGGCGGCCGGGGCCGTGACCGGCCTTCGCAGCCCGCGCCGCAGCAAGAGCAATCCCAACCCCAGCAGCAGCCCTCACGTCCTGACCGTCCCTCTGGCGGCCAGAACGGCGGCTGGAACGGCAACGGCCAGGGCGGCGGGCAGAACCGTCCGGACCGACCCGGCAATGGAAATGGCGGCTGGAACGGCGGCCAGAACGGTGGGCAGAACCGCCCGGATCGCCCGGACCAGGGCCGTCCCGACCGTCCGAACAACGGCGGTCAGAACGGGAACGGCGGCTGGAACCCCAACGGTGGCCGCCCCGACCAGGGTCGCCCCGGCAACGGGAACAACAACGGCGGCTGGAACCCCAACGGCGGCCGCCCCGATCAGGGTCGCCCGGATCAGGGCCGTCCCGGCAACGGGAACAACGGCGGCTGGAACGGAAACCAGGGCCGGCCCGGAAACGACGGCGGCTGGAACGGCAATCAGGGCCGTCCGGACAACCGTGACCGCGACCGCCAGCGTCAGGAGTACCGCAACCGCTTCGACTCCAACCGCTGGCAACAGAACTGGAGCCGCAGCCACCGCGACGACTGGTGGCGCAATGACAACCGCTTCCGCGGCTGGAACGGCGTCCGCTTCGGCTTCTATTTCGCCCCGGGCTACGGCTATTACAGCGTGCCGCGCAGCTATTACGGCGTGCAGTACTATGTCGGCCAGTACCTGCCGTCGATCTTCTGGCGCTATAGCATCAACGACTACCGGACCTATGGCCTCGGCTATCCGCCCGAAGGCACCCGCTGGGTCTATGTCGACAACTCGATCTATCTGATCGACGAGTATGACGGATACATCATCGACGTGATCCGCAGCGCCTGGCGTTGGTAGGCTTCACGACATGAGAATGACGACGGCCCCTCCTCTCGGAGGGGCCGTTTTCATATCGGGTAAAACCCTGAACCCTGACAGAGCCGTTCAGGCGCGGTTCAGGCTGGAAAGCCTAATCCTTCACCATGTCGGGTTTTCACGCCGCCCCCGCGGCCGTCTCATAAGGAGAGACACGTCATGACGAAGATCATCAAGCTGGCCGCCCTGGGCGCCGCCGCCCTCGCCGTCGTCGCCACCCCCATGGCCGCTTCCGCCCAGTCGTGGCGCGGCGGCGACCGCGACCACGACGGTCGCTACGAGCGCAACGAGCGCCGCGCCGACCGCAACCGCTACGACGGCGGCCGCTACACCCCGCGCGAACGCTATAACGACGACCGCCGCTACTACGCCGACCAGCGCCGGGACTATCGTCAGGACCAACGCCGCTATTACCGCGGCGGGACCCTGCCGTATCAGTACCGTTCGAACTGGTACATCCGCGACTACAACCGCTACGGCTACGCCCCTCCGCCGCGCGGTTACGGCTACTACCGGACCGACACGGGCGACATCGTCCTGGCGGCCCTGGCGACCGGCGTGATCATCTCGTTGCTCAACAACTAAGGCCTCACACGCCGCATAAGAAAGAGCCCGCCCGGAGCGATCCGGGCGGGCTTTTCATTGAGCCTCTGACTTTTAGTCAGAGGGTGTTCACAGCCCGAGTTTGGCCTTCAGGATCTCATTGACCGAGGCCGGGTTGGCCTTGCCGCCGGTGGCCTTCATGACCTGGCCGACGAACCAGCCGAGGGCTTGGGGCTTCTCGGCGACGGCGGCGGCCTTGTCGGGGTTGGCGGCGATCAGCTCGTCGACGGCCTTTTCGATGGCGCCGGTGTCGTTGACCTGGACCAGACCGCGCGCCTCGACGACAGCGCGGGGCGAACCCTCGCCGTTCCAGACGTGCTCGAACACCTCCTTGGCGATCTTGGAGGAAATGACCCCCTCCTCGATCAGGGCCACCAGTTCGGCGACATGGGCCGCCGGCAGCGGACTGGCGTCGAACTCGAGGTTATCGGCCGACAGACGGGCCGACAGCTCATTGGTCACCCAGTTGGCCACCAGCTTGGCGTCGCGGCCCTTCGCGGCTTCCTCGAAGTAATCCGCCTTGGCCTGATCCGAGATCAGGACCACGGCGTCGTACTGCGACAGGCCGTACTGGCTCATCAGGCGGCGGCGCTTGTCGTCGGGCAGCTCGGGCAGGGCCGACCTGATCTCGTCGATCCAGGCCTGTTCGATCTCCAGCGGCAGCAGGTCGGGGTCGGGGAAGTAGCGATAATCGTTGGCCTCCTCCTTGGACCGCATCGAGCGGGTCTCGTTCTTCGTCGGATCGTAGAGACGGGTCTCCTGATCGATCTTGCCGCCGTCCTCGAGGATCTCGATCTGACGGCGCGCCTCGACCCCGATGGCCTGGGAGATGAAGCGGAACGAGTTGACGTTCTTGATCTCGCAGCGCGTGCCCAGATGCGAGAAGTCGCCCGTCGCCTTGAATTTCTCGTACTGGCCGGGACGGCAGACCGAGACATTGACGTCGGCGCGCAGATTGCCCTTCTCCATGTCGCCGTCGCAGGTGCCCAGATAGATCAGGATGGTGCGGATCTTCTTGACGTAGGCGACCGCCTCTTCCGGCGAGCGGATGTCCGGGCGCGAGACGATCTCCATCAGGGCCGTGCCCGCCCGGTTCAGGTCGACGAAGCTCTCGGTCGGCGACAGGTCGTGGATCAGCTTGCCCGCGTCCTGCTCCAGATGCAGGCGCTCGATGCCGACGTTGAAGAAGGAGCCGTCCTCGGCCTCGACCTCGACCACGCCCTCGCCGACGATGGGGAAATAGAGCTGGGAGATCTGATAGCCGGTCGGCAGGTCGGGGTAGAAATAGTTCTTGCGGTCGAACTGGCTCTTCAGATTGATCTTCGCGCGCAGGCCCAGACCCGTCTTCACGGCCTGTTCGACGCAATAGCCGTTCAGGGTCGGCAGCATGCCGGGGAAGCCGGCGTCGACCAGCGACACCTGCTCGTTCGGGCCCGCGCCGAAGCCCACGGCGGCGCCGGAGAACAGCTTGGCCTTGGAGGCCACCTGGGCGTGGATCTCCAGCCCCATGACGAGTTCCCAGGGACCAGTCCGGCCCTGAATGGTTTTGGCGGTGGAAGTAGTCGTGTCGGTCATTTCGTTTTCTTGTTGAGCACCTGAGTGAGCTCACTGTCTGAAAAGGTCTTATGGAAGGCCTTCGGGGCGAGCGTGCTGGCCAGAAGGAACCTATAGTATCGACCCGGAAGCCGGAAGCCGACAGCATTGCCGATCATCGTCCCGTAGGCCGCGTGATAGCGCTTCTCGAGCGCCCGCACTTCCAGGCCAACCGGGTCGTTGAGCTTGATGTCGCGCTGGTAGGAATGCCAGACGCGGTCCGCCCATACCACGCCCTGCACGAAGTCCGACCGGGGGTCGCCCATCAAGGACACCCAGGCATCGTATTCGTCCTGCAGCCAGCGGCGGTCCATGCCGAAAACGGCGGGGACCGCATCAAGGAAATTGGCCTTCACCAATGCGTCCGTCGGGTAGCCGCGCTGCATCAAGCCCGACCAGTGCTCCATCTTGGCCTTCTCAAGACCCAGAAGCGCATGCCGGAAGATGAAGCCCATACCGAAGGGCGACCGCCAGCTTTCCTTATCCTTCAGCCCCAGACTCGCGGCGGTATCGCGAAGCTGGGTCAGGATGGCGTGTGAGAACTTCGGGGCGTTCTTGTCTCGACCGGCAACGAGGAAACTCACTGCTGCCCGCCCCCGCCGCTGAAGTTCAATTTGTCGGTCATCCGGTCGTCCTAGCGCCGTCGGGCGCGGGGAGAAAGAGCCTGTCTTGAGGTTGTCGCCAAACCGCGCTCAATCTGGCGCGCATTCATGGAGATTCCGATGCTCAAGACCTTCGCCGCCGCCTCTACGGCCGCCCTGCTGATCGCCGGCGGCGCCTCGGCCCAGACCGCCCCTGCCCCGGCTCCGGCGCCCGCCCCGGCGGCGCACGCCGCCCATCCGACCATCGAAAGCTCCATCGAGGCCCTGATGGCCGATCCGGAGACCAAGGCCGTGGTCGAGAAGCACCTGCCGGGCGTCGACAAACACCCCGCCTATGAGCAGTTCAAGACCATGACCTTCCGTCAGGTCGCCCCCTACTCCCAGGGCCACATCACCGATGAGCTGATCGCGGCCATCGACACCGACCTGAAGGCCCTGCCGGCCCACTGAGACCTTCCCCGAACGGTCCGGAGCCGCGACGTTTCGCGCTCCGGACCGGCTTCCGGACTGCTTTACTGACTCTTTGACCAGGATTATCGTCCCGCCTGAGCCGCCCGATCAGAGGCCGCCGGGAGGACGAAATGGACCACAACACCGGTATCGGGCGTCGCCGCCTGCTCAAGACCGGAGGCGCGGGCCTCGTCGCCGCGAGCGCCGCCCCCGCCGTCGCCCAGACCCCGCAGAGACGCCGCAAGCCCGCCCCGCCCGGCTTCCTCTGGGGCACGGCCATCTCGGCCTATCAGAGCGAGGGCAACAACACGAACGCCGACGCCTGGCTGATGGAGAACCTGCAGCCCAGCATGTTCCGCGAACGCTCCGGCGACGCCTGCGACAGCTATCACCGCTTCGACGACGACTTCGCCCTGGCCCAGGCGCTCGGCTTCAACTGCCATCGCTTCGGCGTGGAATGGGCGCGGATCGAGCCCAGTGAGGGCGTCTTCTCCAACGCCGAGCTGGACCACTATTCCCGCACGCTGGACGCCTGCGTGGCGCGCGGGCTGAAGCCGGTCATCACCCTGAACCACTTCACCACGCCGCTGTGGTTCGCGAAGCGCGGCGGGTTCGAGGCGGCGGATTCGCCAAATCTCTTCGCCCGCTATTGCGCGAAGGTGGTCGAGCGGCTGGGCGACCGGATGCACATCGTCACCACCTTCAACGAGGCCAATATCCGCCTGCTGGTGGATATGATGCCCTCGACCCGGGCGGCGAAGGAGACTGTGGCGGCGGCCATCGCGGCGGCGGCGAAGGCGACCGATTCCCCGCGCTTCTCCCGCCTGGCCTTCGCCGATGCGGCGGTGGCCGGGCCTCTGATGCAGGAGGCCCATCGCAAGGCCTATGACGCCATCAAGGCGATCCGCCCCGACCTGCCCGTCGGCATCACCCTGACCACCCAGGACATCCAGTCGCCCGGCCGGCCCGATCTGGTCGAGCGGTATCGTGAAAAGCTCTACGGCGACTGGATCGCCGTGGCGCGCAGCCACGCCGACGTCTTCGGGGTCCAGACCTATACCCGCTTCACGGTCGGCGAGGACGGCGTCCTGCCCCCGCCGCCGGGGGCGGAACTGACGATGTCAGGCTATGAATTCTATCCGCAAGCGCTGGCGAACACGATCCGCTGGGCCCACGCCGCCGTCGGCAAGCCCATCTATGTCACCGAGAGCGGCACGGCCGTCGCCGACGACGCCCGCCGCATCGCCTTCATCGACGCCGCCCTCGACGGGGTGCGCGACTGCCTCGACGAAGGCATCCCGGTGCACAGCTACCTCTACTGGTCGCTGATCGACAATTTCGAATGGACCTCGGGCTATTCCATGCCGTTCGGCCTGTCGGCGGTGGATCGTCAGACGTTCGAACGCAAACCCCGGCCGAGCGCGCTGCATCTCGGCCGGATCGCGAAGGCGAACGTGATCTAGCCTACCACCACTTCTCTGCCTTGCCGGTGAAGCCCGCGGCCTTTTCAAGCGCGGCGCCCACCTGGAAGACCGTGGCCTCGTCGAGCGCCTTGCCGATGACCTGAAGGCCGAGCGGCAGGCCGTTGGCGTCGATGCCCGCGGGCACCGACAGGCCCGGCAGGCCGGCCAGGTTGGTGGTCACGGTGAAGACGTCGTTCAGGTACATGCGGACCGGATCGACTTCCTTGTCGCCGATGGCGAAGGCGGCCGACGGGGTCGACGGCGTCACGATGGCGTCGACCTGACCCCAGACATTGTCGAAGTCCTCGGCGATACGACGGCGGACCTTCAGGGCCCGGACGTAATAGGCGTCGTAGAATCCGGCCGACAGCACATAGGCGCCGATGGTCAGGCGGCGCTGGACCTCCTGGCCGAAGCCCTCGGCGCGCGAGGTCTCATAGAGGTCGGTCAGGCTGGTCGTGTTTTCGGCGCGGTGGCCAAAGCGCATGCCGTCGTAGCGGGCCAGGTTCGAGGAGGCCTCGGCCGGGGCGACGATGTAATAGGCCGGCAGGGCGTACTTCGTGTGCGGCAGGCTGATCGGCACAATCTCGCAGCCGGCGTCCTTCAGCCAGGCGATGCCCTGGTCCCAGAGCGCCTGGATCTCGGCGGGCATGCCGTCGACGACGTATTCCTTTGGCACGCCGATGCGCAGGCCCTTGACCGACTTGCCGACCGACTGGGTCCAGTCGGGGGTCGGGACGTCGAGGCTGGTCGAATCCTTGAGGTCGAACGAGCACATGGAGTTGAGCAGCAGGGCCGCGTCTTCAACGTTTTTCGCGATGGGCCCGGCCTGATCCAGCGAGCTGGCGAAGGCCACCATGCCGAAGCGGCTGGCGCGGCCGTAGGTTGGCTTGATCCCGACCGTGCCGGTGAAGGCGGCGGGCTGGCGGATCGAGCCGCCGGTGTCGGAGGCCGTGGCGGCCAGGCACAGGTCGGCGGCGACGGCCGAGGCCGAACCGCCGGAGGACCCGCCCGGGGTCAGGTCGGCGTTCGAGCCCTTCGACTTCCACGGATTGACCACCGGACCGAAGGCCGAGGTCTCGTTCGACGAGCCCATGGCGAACTCGTCCATGTTCAGCTTGCCCAGCATGACCGCCCCGTCGCGCCACAGATTGGCGGTCACGGTCGATTCATACGGCGGCACGAAGCCGCGCAGCATGTTGGAGCCGGCGGTCGTCTGGACGCCGTCGGTGCAGAACAGGTCCTTGATGCCCAGCGGCGCGCCTTCCAGCACCCCGCCCTCGCCCGCCGCGAGCCGCGCGTCGGAGGCCCTGGCCATGCCGATGGCCTTCTCGCCCGTCACTTCGACATAGGCGTTCAGGGTCGGGTTGGCGGCCTCGATATTGGACAGGAAGGCGCGGGTGATTTCTTCGGACGAGAAGTCTTTGGCCTTCAGGCCGTCGACGGCGCCCTTGAGGGTCAGTTTGGTCAGGTCGCTCATGATTATTCGACCACCTTGGGCACGACATAGAAGCCGTCCGCCGACTTCGGGGCGTTCGACAGGACGGCGTCGACCTTGGCGCCGTCGGTGACGACGTCTTCGCGCAGACGCAGGGGCTGGGCGACGTTCGAGGTCATGGGCTCGACGCCCTCGACGTCGACCTCGTTCAGCTGGTCGATCCAGGCCATGATGCCGTTCAACTGCTGGGCCAGCGGCTCCAGCCGGTCTTCAGGGGTCTTGATGCGGGCGAGGTGGGCGACCTTGCGCACCGTCGCGGCGTCGATGGCCATGCGGCCCTCCGATAGTCAAAGTGCAAGGGGCGGTGACTAGCGGGCCACGGCCGGATGCACAAGGATTCAGGCGGCATCCAAAGGCCGCAAGGGCGCCGCAATCGCAAGCTTAGCCTTGGACGTCCCCACCGGAGTTCCGAGCATGCTGACCGCCCTCGCCTTCGCCGCCGTCCTCCAGACGACGCCCGCGCCTGCTGCGCCTGAGGCCTGCGCCTATGATCGAGAGGCGATGATGACCCTTTCGGCCGACGCCTTCGATCAGGACACCTCCGGCGGCTGGCGGCCTCTGGAGCAGAAGCCGGGCTGCGAGGCGGTCGCCGCCGACCTGCTGGCCGACTGGCGGGAAGCGCACCGCGGCACGCTGAACGCCGCCGAACTGCACATCAACTACTGGCACGAGGGTCAGGTCCGCGCGGGCATTGGCCAGACCGAGCGGGCCGTACGTCTGCTGATGGCGGGTGTGAACCCGACATCGACCGGTGATGGCTTTCAGGAATACGCCCTGGGCACCGTGGCCTTCCTGAACGACGACCGCCCCGCGCTGGAGGCCGCCCGCGCCCGGCTGGCCGCCACGCCCCCGCCTGCGACCTGGGACCAGACCGTCGCCGAGTTCCGCTCGAAATTCGGCGTCGAGGTCAAATGGCCGATGAACCTCGAGGTCCTCGACGGCCTGATCGCCTGTTTCGGCAAACCCTATGACGAGGCCTACAGCCGGGCTTGCCGACCGCAAGCCGCCGCCCATTAGGTCGCGGGCGTGATCCGCAGGATGACCGGCTGGTCGTCAGCTGGCCGGACGTCGAAGCCGAGGATCATGCGGCGGGTGCGGGTCCCGATGGTCCCGGTCGCGGGATCCATGGTGCTCTCCTCGACCTCCAGATCGACCCGTCCGGGCGACTGGTTCAGGACCTTGAACGAGAGGAAGTCGCCGATCTGATAGACCCACCAGCCCTCGGCTGGATTGCGATAGAAGGCGATGTAGGTCTGCAGCCCGTTCATGGCCGGGTCGCCGCCCGCCACGCCGAAGATTTTGCCGTCCATGCCGGTGGCCTGATCCAGCGCATGGACCTCCACGACAGAGGCCCAGGCCTGAAGATTATCGCCCGGCAGGGCCTTTACCGGTAGGCCGTGCCCGCTGGGGGTCAGGGCGGCGACGGTCGGCGCGGCAGGCTCCGCAGGTGCGGCCGGAGCTGCGACGGCCGGCGTCTTCGGGGCCTGAAAGGCCGTCCATGCGGCGCCCAGACGGTCGCAGCCGGACAGAGTCACGGCGACTGCGGCGACGACGAGTAGCGAGGCGTTGGTTTTCATTCTTGAGCCCTCCCAGGCCGACATTGGGCGCAACAACCCGCTGGCACAACACCGTTCGTTTGTTCGGCGATCTAGCGCTGGAACAGCTGGAGCAGCAGCGATGGCGTCCGGTTGGCGATGCCGAGGGCCTGTATCGCCAGTTGCTGCTTGACCTGCAGGGACTGAAGCCGCGCGCTTTCGACGGCCAGATCGGCGTCGACCAGCCGGCCGACCGAGATGTCGATGGCGTCCTGCACCTTGCGAACGAAGGTCAGATGGGTGTCCAGCGCCTTTGCGCCCGTCCCCAGCCGTCCGAGCGCGGCGTTCACCTTGTCCATGGCCGAGCTCAGGATCGGAAGATCGGTCGTGGCGTTCAAGGCGGTCAGATCGGCCGGCAGGCCCGCCAGCAGGGACCCGGTCGTCGACAGGTCGATGGCGTCGACATTGATGGTCGAGACGCCCCGGGTGTCGGCCAGGGCCCTGACCCCGTTGGCTACGGCTGCGGGCCCCACCAGATTGAGCCCGTTGAAGCCGGCGTTCCCCACCGTGCGGTCGATCTGGTCGCGCAACAAACGGTAGTCCTGATCGAGCGCGTTACGCGACGCCGTGGTCAGGGACGGATCGGACGCCGCCAGCATCTTCTCCTTCATCTGCATCAGCAGGTCTGAGACGGTCTCCCCGGCGGCCAGACCGACGTCGACGGCCGACTGCCCGCGCTGCAGGGAGGCGATGACCGCGTCATAGGCCTTGGACTCGGCCCGCTGCCCCTGGGCGATGGCCCAGACGGCGCCGTTGTCCTTGGGGCTGGCGATCTTCAGCCCGGTCGAAATGCGATTCTGGGTGACCGACAGCTCGCGGGTGATCGCCGCGAGGCTCTGCAGGGCGATCATCGCGCCCCCGTTCGTGTTGACGCTGAACAGCGACATCGAACTCGTCCAGATTTCCGGAGCGACGCCGATCGGCAACCGCAGGATGTTTTATCCCGACATCGGTTGTGCCGTCTTCGGGTTACCAAGGGCTGAACGGCGGCTTGCGTCGCCCCTGCCCTGCGCCTATCGCCTCCCCGTGCCCGTCCTCGACCTTCTCGACCTGCCCGCCGCCTGCCCGCCCGGAACGCCCTGGCTGGGGCTGGACCTTGGCGAGAACACCATCGGGGTCGCCGCCTCCGACACCTCGCGCATGATCGCCAGCCCGCTGGAGCTGATCCGCAAGACCAAATTCACCCAGGACGCCCAGCAGCTGCTCAAGCTGATGAACGGCAGGAACGTCTCGGCGCTGGTGATCGGCCTGCCGATGAACATGGACGGCACCGAGGGGCCGCGCGCCCAGTCCTGCCGCGCCTTCGCCCGCAATCTGGATCGCATCCAGCCGATCAACGTCGCCTTCTGGGACGAGCGGCTGTCGACCTCGGCCGTCGAGCGCTTCCTGATCGAGGACCTCGACCTCAGCCGCAAGCGCCGCGCCGGCGTCGTGGACCGCACCGCCGCCGCCTGGATCCTCCAGGGCGCGCTGGACCGCGTTCGGGATCAGGCCACATGGGTCTGACCGCCCTCATCTCCGGGGTCGTTCCGGTCTTCGTCATGATCGCGTTGGGCTACGGGCTGAAGAAGTCCAACTTCCTGCCCGACGAAACCTGGCGGCCGATCGAGAAGCTGTCGATCAACCTGCTGTATCCCGGCTTCCTGATCCCCTCGATCTGGGGCGCGGACCTGTCCAGCGGCAGCGCAGGCGCGGCGGCCGGGGCGGCAGTGGTCGCGGTACTGATTGTCTCGGCCTGCACCCTTCTGGCCAAGCCCCTGATGCGACTGGACGGCCCGGCCTACACCTCCGTCTATCAAGGGGTCATCCGCTGGAACAGTTTCGTCTTCCTGCCGGTGATCCAGGCCTCATTCGGAGCCGAAGGGCTGGCGCTGGCCGCGGTCATGATCGCCTGCATCATTCCCGTGACGAACATCGGCTGCGTCGCCGTCCTCGCCCGCTGGGGCGCCGACCAGCGCGGCGTGACGCCTGTGGCCCTGATCAAGGCCATGCTGGCCAATCCGATCCTGCTGGCCTGTCTGATCGGCCTGACGCTGAACCTGCTCGGCGTGCCCAGCATTCCCGGAGTGACAGACACCCTCAAACTGCTCGGCTCCGCCGCCCTGCCTCTGGGTCTGATCATCGCCGGGGCGGGCCTGAGCTTCGCCGAGGTGGCGCGCCGGAAGTACACCATCGCCGGGACCTCTTTCGTGAAGCTGGTGATCATGCCGCCCCTGATGTGGGGCCTGTGCATCGCCTTCGGCGGCGATCATCTGGCGCAGGGCGTGGCCATGCTGTGCGGCGCGGCGCCCGGCGCGGCGGCCTCCTACCTGTTGGCGCGGCAGATGGGCGGGGACGCGCCGATGATGGCCGGGGTGATCGCCCTGACCACAGTCATCAGCGCCCTGATGATCCCCCTCTTGCTGTTCATCTATCATCTGACCTGAGCAAGGGTTATAGCCCGGCCTCGATGACCGATTCAGCCACCGTCACCGACCTGATCTCCGAACGACTGATCCCGTTCCCGTCCCCGCATTTCCTGTCCGCCGGCGATCTCAACCCGCCCGCCGCGCTCGGATTGCTGGACCTCGCCGACGCCTTCGTCGACTTCAACCGCCAGTCGGCCAAGTCTCTGGACCTGATGCACGGCCGCACGGTCGTGAACATCTTCTTCGAGAACTCCACCCGGACCTCGTCCTCGTTCGAGATCGCGGCCAAGCGGCTCGGCGCCGACGTGGTCACCATGCCGGTCTCCGCCTCCTCCGTGGCCAAGGGCGAGACCCTGATCGACACGGCGGTGACCCTGAACGCCATGAAGCCGGACATTCTGGTCATCCGCCACGCCTCCTCCGGCGCTGCAGCGTTGCTTTCCCAGAAGGTCGGCTGCGCGGTGGTCAACGCCGGCGACGGCCGCCACGAGCATCCCACACAGGCTCTGCTGGATCTGCTCAGCCTGCGCCGCGCCTTCGGCGACGTCGGCGGCCTGACCATTGCGATTTGTGGGGACATCGCCCACAGCCGCGTCGCCCGCTCCAACGTCATCCTTCTGTCGATGATGGGCGCCCGCGTCCGCCTGATCGGCCCGCCGACCCTGGTGCCCGGCGACGCCGACCGCTGGGGCTGCGAGGTCTTCCACGACATGCGCGAGGGCCTTGCGGGCTGCGACGTCGTCATGATGCTGCGCCTGCAGCTGGAGCGGATGGAGGGGGCGCTGGTCCCCTCGACGCGCGAATACTTCCGTTTCTGGGGTCTGGACCGCGAGAAGCTGGCCTGGGCTGCGCCGAACGCGAAGGTCATGCACCCGGGGCCGATGAACCGGGGCGTCGAGATCGACTCCGACGTCGCTGACGACCTTACGGTCTCCCTCATTCAGGACCAGGTCGAGATGGGCGTCGCCGCCCGGATGGCCATCCTCGCCTCCCTCGCCAATCTGCGGGGAGCCGCCCGATGACCGCTCTCGCCGTTTTGAACGCCCGCCTGCTCGACCCGGCCACCGACTACGACGGTCCGGGCGCCCTGCTGATCGAGAACGGCAAGATCCTTGAGGTCGTGCGCGGCGGCGCCACCCAGGTCCCCTCGGGCGTGGAAGTCGTGGATGCGGGCGGCAAATGCCTGGCCCCCGGTCTGATCGACATCCGGGTCAAGACCGGCGAGCCGGGCGCCGAGCCCAAGGAGACCCTGAAGTCGGCCAGTCTCTCGGCGGCCGCGGGCGGGGTCTCGACCATCGTCATCCAGCCCGACACCGACCCGGCTGTCGACGATCCGGCCATGGTCGACTTCATCCAGCGGCGCGGCGCGGCCCTGAACCTCGTCAACGTCTTCGCGGCGGGCGCGGCGACGAAGAACCGCGACGGCCAGCGCATGGCCGAGATCGGCCTGATGGACGAGGCCGGCGCTCTCTACTTCACCGACGGCGACAAGGTCATCGCCAACAGCCGCACCCTGCAGCGGGTGATGAGCTACGCCGCCGCCTTCAACGCCCTGATCGCCTGCCGCCCGGCCGATCCCTGGCTGACCGAGGGCGCGGTCGCGACCTCCGGCGAGCTGGCCACGCGTCTGGGCCTGTCCGGCGCACCCGCCATCGCCGAACGCATCCAGCTGGAGCGCGACCTGGCCCTGGTCGAGCAGACCGGCGCGCGCTTCCTCGTCGATCAGATCTCGACCGCAGGCGCGCTTGAGACGCTGGCGCGCGCGCGAGCCAAGGGGCTGGAGGTCGCGGCCTCGGTCTCGATCAACCACCTGTGCTTCAACGAGATCGACATCGGCGACTACCGGACCTTCTACCGGCTCGACCCGCCGTTGCGGCCCGAGAGCGACCGTCAGGCCCTGATCGAGGCGGTGCGCGACGGCCTGATCGACGTCATCACCTCGGCCCACGCTCCCGCCCCCGCCGAGGACAAGCGCCGCCCGTTCGGCGAGGCCGCGCCCGGCGCCGTGGGTCTGGAGACCCTGCTGTCTGCAGCCCTGATGCTGCACCACGAGGACGGGCTGGAGCTGCTCGACATCCTGCGACCCCTGACCCACGGTCCGGCGTCGCTTCTGGGTCTGGACTCAGGCGTGCTGGCGGCCGGCGCCCCTGCCGACCTCGTCCTGTTCGACCTCAACGCTCCCGTGGTGGTGGATGCGGCGAAGCTGAAGTCCAAGTCCAAGAACTCGCCCTTCGATGGACGGATGCTTCAGGGCAAGGTGCTGGGGACCTGGGTCGGAGGCCGGAAGGTCTTCTAGCGCCGGCACGTCTCCGCCTTCGCCACTTCCGCGCCCAGCACCGACTTCACCGCCAGCGGCGTATCGGTGGCGATCACCGTCACGCCCTGATCGAACAGGCTGCGATATTCGCTGACGTCGCCGTCCGCCGCATAGACGCGGTCCAGCGCCCGGTCCGAGCCGCCCAGCGTCCCGAACTGCGCTTCCACGCCCAGAGCCTTCATGGCGCTCCACAGGGCCGGATCGGGACGGCCGGCCCCCGTCCAGGCGAGGATCTGCGGGCGGCGCAGGCCGTCCAGTTCGGCGACCGACTTGACCCCGGCGGAGATCATCATCTCCGGCGCCATGTCGGCGACGGCGCGGGCGGTCTCGGGGCTGTAGGTGATCAGGATGACCCGGTCGGCGGCGCCGACGCGGCGGACTTCGTCGATGACCGCGCGGGCCAGCGTCAGGGTCGCGGCTTCCGAGGCGGGCTTCAGGTCGATGCTGGCGATGGCGTGGACCTGTCCGGCGGCGGCCAGGGCCTCGGCCAGGGTCGGCGGCGCCTCATCGGTCAGATGGCCGTCGGGCGCGCGCAGCCGGGCCGCCTTGACCTCGGCGAGCGTGAGGTCGGCGACCTTGCCCTGACCCGTGGTGGTCCGCTCCATCGTATCGTCGTGCATCAGGGTCAGTTTGCCGTCGCTGGTCAGGACGGCGTCGATCTCGACGATCGCATTGGGAATGGCCAGGCCCGTGGCGCGGATGGCGGCCAGCGAGTTCTCCGGCTGGTCGTCCGCCGACTGGCCCCGGTGGGCCGAGATGACGATGCCGCCGTCACGCACGCAGTCGAACCAGGCGGCCAGATGCGGCCCGGACGATCCCGTGCGCGGCGTGGCGGCGCATCCGGTCAGCAGGGCAGTGACGGCGACAGCGGCGAAAAGGGAACGGATCATGCGCGAACTCCACAGGCGGGCGGACCAAATCCGCAACACCCGGCCAGGTCAAGACAAGGTTTGACGACCGGGAATGATCAGACGCTTGCCGTCACGTTAGTCGCGACGCATCGTCCGCGAAACACGACGTCGGGAGCGAATCACCGTGCAGGATCTTGTAGCGCCAGCTCTGGGCTCACTCGCCCTCGCAGCGGTCGGCGGCTATCTGCTGGGCTCGATTCCCTTCGGCGTGGTCATCACCCGGGCCGCGGGCGCGGGTGACGTGCGCAACATCGGCTCCGGCAATATCGGCGCGACCAACGTCCTTCGCACCGGCCGCAAGGATCTGGCCCTGGCCACCCTGCTGCTCGACGCCGGCAAGGGCGCCGTGGCCCTGCTGATCGCGCGCTGGCTGTTCGGGTCCGAGCTGGCGGGCGCCATCGCCGGCGGCGCGGCCTTCATCGGTCACCTGTTCCCGGTCTGGCTCAAGTTCAAGGGCGGCAAGGGGGTCGCGACCTTCTTCGGCCTGCTGATCGCCGCCCACTGGCCTCTGGGCCTGATGGCCGGGGCGACCTGGCTGATCGTCGCCTTCCTCCTGCGATATTCGTCGCTGGCCGCCCTGATCGCGGCCTTCATGGCGCCGATCTATGCCATCCTGCCCATCCCGGCCCTCGGCCTTCCGGTCGGGCAGCCGATCCTGGTCCTCGCCTTTGTCACGGCGGTGCTGATCTGGATCCGCCACCATGAGAACATCGCCCGCCTGCTCAAGGGGGCGGAACCCCGCATCGGCGCGAAGAAGGCGTGAGCCTTTCGGACGCAGAACGGTTCGCCCGCCTGCGTCTCGCCCGCGCCGACCGCGTCGGTCCGGTCTCCTTCCGTCAGTTGCTGGACCGCTTCGGCTCAGCCGGGCGCGCCCTCGAAGCCCTGCCCGATCTGGTGCGCAAGGGCGGGTCGAGCGGCTACGCCCTGCCCACCCTGGACCGCATCGAGGCCGAACTGGCCGCCGGTGAACGCAAGGGCGCGCAGCTGCTGGTCTTCGGCGACACCGACTATCCGCCCGTGCTGGCGGCGGTCGATCCGCCCCCGCCCCTGCTCTGGACCCTCGGTGACGCCGCCCTGCTGTCGAAGGAAGCGGTCGGCGTGGTCGGCGCCCGCATCGCCTCGGCCGGCGGCCAGAGGATCGCGCGGGGCCTGTCGCAGTCACTCGGTCAGGCGGGCTTCGTCGTGGTCTCGGGTCTGGCCCGCGGCATCGATGCGGCGGCCCACGCCGGATCGCTGGAGACGGGCACGGTGGCGGTGCTCGGCGGTGGCGTCGACGACGTCTATCCGCCCGACAACGCGGGCCTCTATGACCAGATCGTCGAGCGTGGCTGCGTGGTCTCCGAAAGCCCGATGGGCGCCCGGGCCCAGGCGCGCGACTTTCCGCGCCGCAACCGCATCATCTCCGGCCTGTCGCGCGGGATCATCGTGGTCGAGGCGGAGCTCAAGTCCGGCTCCCTGATCACTGCCCGGCTGGCGGCTGAACAGGGCCGCGACGTCTTCGCCGTGCCGGGCTCGCCGCTCGATCCGCGCTCGAGGGGCCCCAACGAGCTGCTGCGTCAGGGCGCCATTCTGTGCGAAGGCGTCGACGACGTCCGCCGCGCCTTCGAGACCCTGCGCACGCTGTCCGAACCACCCTCCGACGCCTTCGATGGCATGCCGGACGAGGTCGATCAGGCCCTCATCGACCGCGTCGCCGCCCTGCTCTCGCCCACCCCCACGCCCCGCGACGAACTGGCCCGCGCCTGCGGCGCGCCGGTCAGCCATGTGGCAGCGGCGTTGCTGGAGCTCAGTCTGGCGGGTAGAGCGACGCTGCTGCCGGGCGGGTTGGCGAGTTTGTAGGCTGACAGTCGAACACGAGGCTCGAGTGATGTTGTCCCTGATCTTCGGCGCCGCCCTCGTGGCCAGCGCCTCGAACGACACCCGCACCGCCTATCAGGACGGCCAGCTGTGGGCGGATAGCGGGCGCGCGACAGCCGCCTGCTTGACCGAGATCAACGCCGGTTCGCAGGAACCCTTGAATCTCGCCATTCCGGCCAATCGGGAGGCGGTCAGGGTTGTGGCCCAGACCCTCGCGGGGCAGGCCCAGGCTCTGGTTCGCCACCGCGACGTCTGGCTCGCCTACGTCAGCCGGCTGGAGTCTGCTCCGCCTCGCACGGAAGACGTCGTCAGCCTTGAAAAGGCGAAGGAGACCGCCGGCGCCGCCGAGACCCGAACCCGGGCGTTCCTCAGCCGCTATCCGGGCTGCCGTTTCGCGGAAGACGGCCCGGTCGCCTGACACCTACTCTTCCCGCTCCGGCGACCGTGTCGCCGCGCGAACCGGCGACCCCGTCCTCGGAAACTCACGCCCCAGAGCCTCGGCCATGGCCTGTTCGGCGATTAGGAAGACCTGGTCCCGCTGGTGGTAGTTGTTGGACAGGACGATCACCGTCACATCGGCGTCGGGCTGGTAGGTGATCAGGTTGCGGAAGCCCGACCAACTGCCCGTGTGATAGACCTGCAGGTCCTCGAACGACGGCGACACCATTTCGCCCAGCCGCTTGGTGAAGATGCCATAGCCCCAGGTGCGGCGCGTGCGGCCGCGTTCGTCGGGCGTATCGGCGGGGGCGTGGTCGGCCAGCATCTGGCCGTAGCTGAAGGGCGTCAGGACGTGGCCCCGGTGCAGGGCGCGCTCCCAGGCCAGCATGTCGTCCAGGGTCGAATAGATGGCGCCGGCGCCGATCACGATGCTGACGTTCGGAATGGTCTGGGCCGCGAGCCCCGACGGATAGTTGGCATAGCCCATGGCCACGTCGGGGGCGTCGCCGAGGCCGGTGCGATCCATGCCCAGAGGCGCGAAGATCGCCGTCTGCATATAGATTTCGTACGGCATGCCGCTGGCCTTCTCGACGATGGCGGCGGCCAGGTTGAAGCCGGCGTTATCGTAGGAGACCTTGGTCCCCGGCTCGAACCGCAGCGGGAAGCGTTTGGAGTCCTCGGTCAGCTCGGCCAGCGTCGCCGGCGTCACCCGGCGCATGCCCCAGTAGGGCCGCGCCATCAGGTCGGGAATGCCCGAGGTGTGCGACAGCAGGTGGTGGATCTTGATCCCCGCCCAGGCGGCCGGGCACGGCTGGATCCATTTGCAAACAGCGTCATTGATGGTCAGCTTGCCCTGATCCTGCAGCTTCAGGATGGCGGCGGCGGTGAACTGTTTGCTGATCGAGGCCAGCCGATAGCGGGTCTCGATGGTCGCGCGCTCGCCCTTCGATACCTCGGCGGGACCATAGGCCTGACGGAACAGGACGGTGTCGCCCTTCGCCACCAGAACGGCGCCCATGAAGCGCGGCTGGGCGTCCAGCGCGGCCTTCAGCTTGGGCAGGTCCTCGACCACGACCACCGGCGGGCGCAGCGGCAGCTGGGCGATCTGCTGATGGACGCGTTCGGGCTTGCCGTGGCCCCGGGCCAGCACCACGCCCCCGGTCACGAGCAGCGCCAGGACGATGACGGCCAGAATGCCGATCAGCAGCCGGGGCGGGCCGCCGGCGGTCTTTGGGACGATAAACAAACGCGAACCTTGAAAACCGGACGTCGGATCAGACGTCGTACTCCAGACCGAACTGGGCATAGAGGGCCCGGCTGTCCTGCCACTTGGGATCGACTTTCACCGTGACGAAAAGATGGACGGGCCGGTCCAGCAGCTCCGTCAGTTCCTCGCGCGACTTCTGGCCGATCCATTTCAGGGTCTGGCCGCCCTTGCCCAGGATGATCGGGCGCTGGCTCTCGCGCTCGACATAGATGGTCTGTTCGATACGGGCCGAGCCGTCGGCCTTTTCGTCGAAGGCCGTGGTCTCCACCGCCGCCGAATAGGGCAGCTCCTCGTGGACGCGCAGATAGACCTTCTCGCGGGTGATTTCGGCGGCCAGCACCCGGATCGGCACATCGGCGCTCTGGTCCTCGGGATAGAGCCACGGCCCCGCCGGCATCGACATGGCCAGACGCGACTTCAGGTCGTCCACGCCGTCGCCGGTCTCGGCGGAGATCATATAGACCTCGGAATAGACCCCGGTTTCGAACAGCTGGTGCGACAGGGCCAGCAGGGTGTCGCGGCGCATGCCGTCGATCTTGTTGAGGCCCAGGATGACCTTGGAGCCCGAGGCCTTCAGGTTCTCGATGATGGTCTCGGTGTCCTCGGCGGACTTGCGGTCGGCGGGCGTGCCGTCCTTGCCTTCCGAGGCGATGTGCGACGGGGCGTCGATCAGATGGACCACGACGTCGGCGTCCGAGGCCCCGCCCCAGGCCGAGGCGACCATGGCCCGGTCCAGACGGCGGCGCGGGGTGAAGATTCCGGGCGTGTCGACCAGCACGATCTGGGCGTCGCCCTGGATGGCGATGCCGCGGACCGGAAAGCGCGTCGTCTGCACCTTCTGGGTAACGATCGAGACCTTTGACCCCGTCAGCCGGTTGACCAGCGTCGACTTGCCCGCATTGGGCGCGCCGATGATGGCCGCAAAGCCGGCTTTGGAATTGGGGTTCAGTTCGGTGATATCGGTCAAATGACGCCTTCTCGTTGCAGCATGGCCGTCGCGGCGGCCTTTTCCGCATCCTGACGCGAGCGTCCGGGAGCGGATATGGGTTCTAACCCCGCCACCGACACCTGGACGGTGAAGGTGGGGGCATGGTCCGAGCCGGAACGGCCGGTGATCTCATAGGTCGGCAGGGGCCGTCCCTGCCCTTGCGACCATTCCTGGAGCGCGGACTTGGGATTGGCCGTGGCGCGTTCGGGCGGACGGGCCAGTTCCTCGGCCCAGGCGCGTTCGAAGACCTTGCGGGCGGCGTCCAGACCGCCGTCCAGATAGACGGCCGCCAGAACGGCCTCCATGGCGTCGGCGATGACGCCCTCCTTGCGGCGGCCGCCCGACTTGGTCTCGCCCGGCGACAGCCGCACGGCGTCGCCGATGCCCAGCGCAGCCCCGACGCGGCCGCAGGCGTGCTTGTCGACCAGGGTGTGCAGACGCGAGGACAACTGGCCCTCGTCGGCCTCGGGGAAGTCGGCGTGCAGCCGGTCGGCGACCAGCAGGCCAAGGACCCGGTCGCCCAGGAACTCCATCCGCTCGTTGTCGCGCGGGGCTTTCGAGGTCTGCGGGGCGACGCCCTCGCCCACGCTGGCGTGGGTCAGGGCCCGGTCAAGCAGACGCGGGTCGCGAAAATCGTGACCGAGCCGGCGGACCAGTTCGGCCACCGCCTCTGTCCTTGAATTCGCCATCAGTCGAGAAGGTGGAAGAAGCGGCTGGGCCGGATCTTCGAGAACCAGCTGACCGGGTTCCACAGGCTGGCGCCCGGCTTCCACGAGAACATGATGATCTGGGCCTTGCCGACGAGGTTCTCGGCCGGGACGAAGCCCACGCCGGAGGACTGTTCGACGCGGCTGTCGATCGAGTTGTCGCGGTTGTCGCCCATCATGAAGTAGTAGCCCGACGGCACCTCATAGACCGGGGTGTCGTCCAGATCGCCGCCCGGACCGAAGTCCTGGGTCATGAAGTTCTTGCCGTTGGGCAGGGTCTCGCGGGCCTCGGTAGCGGCGCGTGCGCCCCAGGCGTCGGCGACCTCGGTGCTGGACACCACGGCGTCCTGAACCGGCGTGCCGTTGATGTACAGCTTGTTGGCGATCATCTGGATCTTGTCGCCCGGCAGGCCGATCACCCGCTTGATGTAGTCGGTCTTGTTGTCGCGCGGCAGTTTGAACACGACGATATCGCCGCGGTTCGGCGCGCGGCCGAAGACCCGACCGTCCCCGATCGGAAGGTTGATCGGCAGGCCGCTGGAATATTTCGAATAGCCGTACGACCACTTGGACACGACGATGTAGTCGCCCTCGTAGAGGTTGGGCTCCATCGAGGCAGACGGGATGGTGAAGGGCTGGAACAGCAGCACCCGCAGGACGAAGGCGATCAGCAGGGCGAAGACGACCGTCTTGACGATCTCCACGCCTTCACTGCCGGCGGAGCGTTCTTCAGGGTCGTCGACGCGGGCGGCCTTGGGCATCTTTTCCTTCTTGGCGGCGATGGGATCGTCTTCGAACGGGGCGTCGCCGTGGTCGCTCCAGATCGGACGCTTTTCGGCGGCGGCGGCGGCGACCGGCATCACCGACAGGACGCCGGGGTCGGTCTCGCCCGGGGTCGGTTCGAGAATCACCGGCTCGTCGACGATCTGCGCGTCGACGGGCGCTTCGGTGGAGACGATTTCGTCCTCGGGGGCGGCGGCTTCGACGACGGCGTGAGAATCGGCTTCCGCCGCCGTTTCTTCAGCGGTTTCAACAGTCGGAGTCGCTTCGGCGTCCACACCGGCTTCCGGCGTTTCAGGCTCGTGCGGCTTGTGTTCTTCGCTCATCGTTGAGTAGGCCTGATCCCCGACCGCTTCGCGCGGCGCATGAAGGCCGCACTATAGCCTGATTACGACAGCGGCAAGGCCTCGATCACCACGAAGGCGAGTGCATACGGGTGTTCGTCGCTGAGCGTGAGGTGGATTTTCGCTGTGTGGCCCGGGGGCGTCAGCCGCACCAGATGATCGGCGGCCGGACCCGTCAGTTGGAGGGTCGGCTGGCCGCTGCGCTGGTTCACCACCCCCATGTCCTTCCAGTAGACATCGCGGCGCATCCCGGTGCCCAGCGCCTTGGCGCAGGCCTCCTTGGCCGCGAACCGTTTGGCGTAGCTCCAGGCCGCGTCCGGCTTGCGGTCCGAGCGGGTTCGTTCGATCTCGGTGAAGCAGCGGTTCTTGAACCGGTCGCCGAAGCGGTCGAGCGATTCCTGGATCCGGCGGATGTCGCAGAGGTCCGCGCCGACCCCGATGATCACGCGACCGCCCCAACCTCTGATCGGGCCTCATCCATCAGGGCGCGCATCCGGGCAATGGCGGGGCCCAGGCCGACGAAGATCGCCTCCCCGATCAGGAAGTGACCGATGTTCAGCTCCATGATCTGCGGAATGGCCGCGACCGGCTTGACCGTCTCATAGTCGATGCCGTGGCCCGCATGGACCTCCAGCCCCAGATCGGCGGCGAGCGCGGCGCCCGCCGTGAGCGCGGCCAGATGCTCGGCGGCCTCGGCCTCATGGCCATCGCGGAAGGCGTCGCAGAAAGCGCCGGTGTGCAGCTCGACCACCTGGGCGCCCGTGCGGTGCGCGGCCTCGATCTGCAGCGGATCGGCGCCGATGAACAGGGACACCCGCGATCCCGCCGCCTTCAGCTGGCCGACGAAGGGGGCGATCCAGTTGTGGCCGCCGGCCACATCCAGCCCGCCCTCGGTCGTGCGCTCCTCGCGCTTCTCGGGCACCAGACAGACGGCGTGAGGCCGGTGATGCAGGGCGATGTCGAGCATCTCCTGGGTCACCGCCATCTCGAGGTTCAACGGACGCGCCTCGTCGCGCAGCACCACGGCCAGGGCGTCGATGTCGGCGTCGGAGATATGGCGACGATCTTCACGCAGGTGGGCCGTGATGCCGTCGGCCCCGGCCGCCAGCGCCTCGCGCGCCGCCCGCACCGGATCGGGATACAGGCCGCCGCGCGCGTTCCGGACGGTCGCGACGTGGTCGATATTGACGCCGAGCCTGAGCACCTGCGCTGCGATCCCTACTTGGCCAGCCGCCGGCTGCCCGGGTCCTGCACCGGAATGGCGGCGAGGTCGGCGGGCAGTTCGTCGGCGTGATAGGCGGGCACGTCCAGGGTCGCCAGCGCGATCAGGGGCACGCCGACATCGGCGCGGCCGCCCGAACGGTCGACGATACAGGCCGCCGCGACCACGTCGCCGCCGGCTTCCTTGATGGCCGCGATGCATTCGCGCGAGCTCAGGCCGGTCGTGACGATGTCCTCGACCATCACCACCTTCTGTCCGGGCTCGATCTGGAAGCCGCGACGCAGTTTGAAGGCGCCCCCTTCGCGCTCGACGTACAGCGAGGCGACCTTCAGGTGCCGCGCCGTCTCATAGCCGGGAATGATGCCGCCCACGGCGGGCGAGATGGCCACGTCGACCGGGCCGACGGTGGCGACGATCTTCTCGGCCAGGGCCTTGCACAGCCGCTCGCAGCGGTCGGCGTGCATGAAGACCAGGTTCTTCTGCAGGAAGACCGGGCTGTGCAGGCCGGAGGACAGGACGAAATGCCCCTCGCGCAGTGCGCCGGCGGCTCGGAACTCGTTGAGGACGTCTTCGGTGTTCATAGCGGAGCGATTAATCCCTGCCCCCTGACGGTGCAACTCACCACTTGCCAAACGACGTTACATGGAGCCCAATTGATCCAAACGAGGAGACCGAGATGCGCGTGCCCAAATGGCTGCTGATCGTCGTCGGCGTCTATCTCATCGGATTGACGGTCTGGTCTTTCCTGCTGGCGACGGGACGCAATCCCCTGCCCTTTCCCGATCCGGGTTCGCGCATCTTCGCTGCGTCGTCCGTCGAGGGGCGCGACGCGGTTGTCGCCCTGCTGGAGCAACACGGATTGAAGGAACGGCTTCAGGCCAATACGCCCGGCGTCAGCCGCACGATCCTGATGGACGGGACCATCATCAACCATTCGTCGCCCGAGGTGGTGCGCAAGGTCGGCGGAGCCACCGGCTGCATCGGTCTGGTCGCCGACGATCCGGCGGCCGCGGCGCAAGACGCGGCGGCCTTCCTGAAGACGCGAGGATTCACCGCTGACGTGGTGCTGGACGTCGAGCCCGGCATGCCGATCGCCTTCGTCCTGACCAACGCCCTGAGCGGCAACTGCATCAATTTCCGACGGCACGTGATCCACATGCCCCGACCAGAGAGCTGACCGGAAAGCTGATCGACGCCTAGCCCCTCACCCGCTCCACCGTGTCGACGGACGGATTGGTGCGAAGGGCCGCCATGATCATGGTGGCGTGTTTGGCGTCCTCGACCTCGACGTCGAAATTCAGGTCGAAAAAGTCCTGCTGGCGATGGGTCAGGGACAGGTTGCGGATATTGCCGCCCGCCTCGCCGATCAGGGTGGTCACCTGGCCCAGCACGCCGACGCCGTTGCGGACCGTGGCGCGCAGACGGGCGACGCCGACCGCGCTCTGTTCAGCCTGGGGCGTCCACTGCAGGTCCTGCCAGACGCTGTCGTCATCGGCGAACTCGGCCAGCTTCTGACAGTCGATGGTGTGGACGGTCAGCCCCTTGTCCTTCTCCAGGATGCCGACGATGCGGTCGCCGGGCAGAGGGGTGCAGCACTGGCCGAAATGGACGCTGACGCCGGGGGTCAGGCCGCCGCCGCGCACGAACAGCCGGGCGCGGGCGTCCTGGATGGGCTTGCGCTGCTGGGCCGGCTTGATCTTGCCCATCAGGGCCGGGAACAGGGTCTCGGCGACCTTGACCGGCGAGATGCGACCCCGCCCGATGGCCTCGAACAGATCGGCCTCATTGGCCACGGCCAGCACTTCCAGCACCGGCTTCAACGAGACGTCCTCGATCGACTTGCCCGCCTTGGCGATGGTCTGTTCCAGGGTCACGCGGCCCAGACGCAGGAACTCCTCGCGCTCGGCCCCGCGGATATGGCGACGGATCGCCGACCGGGCCCGACCGGTGACCGTCAGGCTGCGCCAGTCGGCGGGCGCCTCGCGCTTGGCGCCGCGGATGATCTCGACCACGTCGCCGTTCTGCAGCGGCGTGCGCATCGGCTTCAGTTCGCCGTTGATCTTGACCCCGGCGGCCGTATCGCCGACCTCGGTGTGGACGGCATAGGCGAAGTCCAGGGCCATGCCGCCGCGCGGCAGGGTGATCAGCCGGCCCTTGGGCGTGAAGACGAAGACCTGATCCAGGTACATCTCCAGCTTGGCGTGCTCGACCCAGTCCTCGCCGCCCTCGCCGTGCTCGATCACCTGAACGAGGTGGCGCAGGTTCTGCAGCGGGTCGCGCCCGCCCTCGGCCTGCATGCCTTCCTTGTCGAAGCCGTAGGACTTGTTCTTGTAGGCCCAGTGCGCCGCGACCCCGTCCTCGGCGACCCGGTCCATGGCCTCGGTGCGGATCTGCATCTCGATGCGCAGACCCCCCGGCCCGACCACCGTGGTGTGCAGCGAGCGGTAGTTGTTCGACTTGGGCGTCGAGATGAAGTCCTTGAACCGCTCGGGCACCATCGGCCAGGCGCGGTGGATGACGCCCAGCGCGCGGTAGCAGTCGTCCTCGAACGGCACGATCACCCGGAAGCCGTAGATATCCGACAGGGACGAGAAGCCCACCGTCTTGCGCTGCAGCTTCCTCCAGATCGAATAGGGCGTCTTCTGGCGACCGAACACATGGGCGCCCGCGATGCCGGCCTCGGACAGCACCCGCTCGACCTCGGTCGAGACGCCCTCGATGGCGCGGCCGTGCTCCAGCTTGAGCGCTTCCAGACGGCGCTCGATGGCCGTGCGCGCGGTCGGATTGATGTGCTCGAACGCCAGCTCTTCCAGCTCGGAGGCGATCGAATGGATGCCGATCGACCGGCCCAGCGGCGCATAGACTTCGAGCGTCTCTCTGGAGATCCGCTCGCGCTTCTCCGGCTTCACATACTGGAGCGTCCGCATGTTGTGCAGACGGTCGGCCAGCTTGACCAGAAGCACGCGCACGTCGCGGCTGATGGCCAGAATGAATTTCCGCAGGTTCTCGGCCTGGCGGGTGTGCTCAGCCTGCAGCTCCAGCCGCGACAGCTTGGTCACGCCCTCGACCAGGACGGCGATCTCCTCGCCGAACATGGCCGCGATGTCGTCGCGCGTCGCCGAGGTGTCCTCGACCACGTCGTGCAGCAGGGCGGTGACGATGGTGGCCGTGTCCAGCCGGTAGTCGGTCAGGATGCCCGCGACCTGGATCGGATGGCCGAAATACGGGTCGCCCGAGGCCCGCAGCTGCGAGCCGTGCATCTTCATCGCATAGACATAGGCCTTGTTGAGCATCGCCTCGTCGGCGGTGGGGTCATAGGCCTTGACCGCCTCGATCAGCTCGAACTGGCGCAGGATCGGAACGCGTTTCGCCGCCGGAGCGGGCTCCGACGGCGAAACAGGGTCGTTGTTATTGGCGACATTCGTCTGCGGCGGGGACTTGCCGGCCCGCGCCGGGAGGATCGTGATACCGTTGGCGGGTTCCGCCGTCAGTACCGTTCCTCCTGCCCGCCGTCCCGGTCGCTCTGCAGAGCGCGGATCAGCTCCTGCTCGGCCATGTTCATGTGTTGCGGCTCAGCCAGCAGGCCGACGATTTCCGCTTCGTCCTCAGCTTCCGTACGCTCGTCGACGCGCTGCAGGGCGACCACGACGGTCTCCATCAGCTCGGCCGGCAGGACGGTTTCGTCCGCGATCTCGCGCAGGGCGACGACCGGGTTCTTGTCGTTGTCGCGATCCAGGGTCAGGGCGGCGCCGTTGGCGATGGCGCGGGCGCGGTTGCCGGCCAGCAGAACCAGACCAAAGCGGTTCGGCACCTTTTGGATGCAGTCTTCGACAGTGACGCGAGCCATCAAGAATCCTCGTGCGGCGGGAGAACCGCGCCCAATACAGCTATGCACGGATTTGTGCAACGCCAGAGGGGCGATTGTGAGGCGGCGGACGTCGCGGATCAACCCGGGCGACGATTGTCGTCCCGATCCCGACCCGCGCGAGGGTCTCAGGCGGTGGGCGCGGACCCCGAGGCGGGCGCCGCCTGAACGCTCGCCGCTGCCGTCCCGGTCTCCGGCGAGGACGGGTTCATCATCACGAGGACCGCGAACAGAATGCCCAGCACCGGCGCGACATAGGCCCAGTAGCGGGTCGGGATGAAGAACAGCGACCCGGCGCTCTTGCGCACCACGATGCGCTGCTGGGTCTTTTCATCGATGAAGGCGCGCGCTTCGCCGCTTTCGATCTTGCGGGCCAGGAAGAAGCTCCCCACCCCGGCCAACAGGCCGCTGGTGATGAAGGCCACACCCATGCCGATGTTCTGTTCGGGCGAGATCAGCCCACCCAGAGGAATGCCGACAAAGAAGCCGACGACGACAAACACGGCGACAAGCGCGCCCCAGCCCGACCAGACGATAATCATTGAAGTCCCCCCGCCACCATTTCCCCCAAATACCAAGGGTGGGCGACAAGCTTGACGTTATTCAGCGCGAACGGGAGTTGTCAAAGCCGATTTCCCGTCAGGCGAGTTGGCGCTCAGGACAGGGGCCGCGCATCCAGGCCCACGGTCGCCGTCATCGCCAGGGCCTTGGCGAAGCCGCCGCCCGGGTGACGCCAGTCCGGCGCGATCTCGGCCAGGGGCCCCATGACGAACAGCCGGTCGGCCGCGCGCGGATGCGGCACGATCAGGCCGTCGCAGTCGCCGCGCTCGCGTCCGTAGGCGATCAGGTCCAGATCCAGGGTGCGCGGCGCATTGGGCACGGTGCGCTGGCGGCCGAAACATTCCTCGATCCGCCCCAACGCCGACATCAGGGCGTGAGGATCCAGCGCTGTGGTGACGATCGCGACCCCGTTCAGGAACGGCGGATCGGTCGGGTCGGGCCAGGCCTGCGAACTCCACCAGGACGACTTCGCCACGACATCGATGCCCTCGGAGCGGAACCGCGTCAGCGCCGCTTCCAGCGCGTCGCGGCACGACGGCCAGACCCCCTTGTCATTGCACCCCAGGGCGACGATGACGGCTCCGTCCAGGTCGAGGTCGGCGTCCATATTGACGCTGACGCCTCTGCCGGCCGTGGTCGATATTGCGCTGGAGCCTTCCATGTACCCGTCCGATCGCATCGCCCTGTTCATCGACGGGGCCAATCTCTACTCGGCAGCCAGGGCGCTGAACGTCGATCTGGATTTCCGAAAACTTCTCGGGTCGTTCCGCGAAAAGGCCGTCCTTGTTCGGGCCTATTATTACACGGCCGTGGTCGAGGGCGAAGAGTTCTCTCCGATCCGCCCTCTTGTCGACTGGCTGGGCTACAACGGCTTCTCGGTCGTGACCAAGCCGGTCAAGCGGTTCACGGACGCCCAGGGGCACACGAAGACCAAGGGCAACATGGACATCGAGATCGCGGTGGACATGCTGGAGATGGCCCCGCACCTCGATCACATGGTGCTGTTCTCGGGCGACGGCGACTTCCGCCGGCTGGTCCAGGCGGTGCAGGCGAAAGGCGTGCGGGTCACCGTCGTCTCCACGACGAAAAGCCAGCCGCCGATGATCGCCGACGAGCTACGGCGTCAGGCCGACGACTATATCGACCTGACCGACAAGCTTGACGACTGGACCCGGCCGAAGAGCGCCTCGCCCTCCCCTTCGGTTCGCACGTTCGAGGACTAGGACCCTATCGCCCGCGCAGCAGCTCGTTCTGGACCCGGCGGCCCAGGGGGTCCCGGGACGCCCAGCGCTCGCCGACGCCGGCCTCGATCATCGGCGAACAGAAGCGCGAGATCATCATGAAGGATGGCCGGATGCCGTTCAGGCAGACCCGGTTGCCCTCGACCCGCCAGGTGGCGGTGATCCGCCGCCCGTCCGAGAATTCGGCCGAATAGCTGCCGTCGCGGTTGAACCAGTGCTTGACCCAGCCGCCGTCCGGATAGTGGGACACGACCGTATTGCCGAAAGCGGCGGCCACATCGGCTGAAGCCGGTGATGCGCACACGCAAGCCGCTGCTATTGCAGCGCACAAAAAGCGCTTCATTTCAAAGCCCTCGTACCTTCCCCGCGTTAACTATCGTCCATCGAACGGGATTTGCAACCTTCGTCCAGAGAACGCGCGGAAAGGCCCTGCGATCCCCGGAATACTTGACTCTGGCGAGGGGGCTTCTATATGCGGCCCACGTTCGGGACAGGTCTGGCGAATCCGCGCCGCCCGCTCGCCCACCGAGGGGCGGTTCCGCGCATCGCACGCACGCCCACGCTGGGCGTCCACCTGACTTCCCAAGGACCTATGACAGAATTCGCAAACCTGGGCCTTTCGCCCACGACCCTGCAGGCGGTCGCCGATACCGGCTATACGACCGCGACCCCCATTCAGGCGCAGGCCATCCCCGTGGCCCTCGCCGGCCGCGACGTGCTCGGCATCGCCCAGACGGGCACCGGCAAGACCGCCGCCTTCACCCTCCCCCTCATCGACAAGCTGTCCAAGGGCCGCGCCCGGGCCCGTATGCCCCGCGCCCTCGTCCTGGCCCCGACCCGCGAACTGGCCGACCAGGTCGCGATGAGCTTCGAGAAATACGCCAAGGGCACCAAACTGAGCTGGGTGCTGCTGATCGGCGGCGTCTCCATGGGCGACCAGGTCGCCGCGCTGAACAAGGGCGTGGACGTCCTGATCGCGACCCCCGGCCGCCTGCTGGACCTGTTCGAGCGCGGCAAGATGCTGCTGACCGGCGTCGAGCTGATGGTCGTCGACGAAGCCGACCGCATGCTGGACATGGGCTTCATCCCGGACATCGAGCGCATCTTCAAACTGACGCCGCCCAAGCGCCAGACCCTGTTCTTCTCGGCGACCATGCCGCCCGAGATCACCCGTCTGACCCAGGCCTTCCTGAAGGATCCGACCCGGATCGAGGCCTCGCGCCCGGCCCAGACCGCGGACACCATCACCCAGTATCTGGTCCGCATCCCGACCTCGGACCCGAAGGCCAAGCGCGCCGCCCTGCGCGAGCTGGTCGGTCGTGAGGACGTCCGCAACGGCATCGTCTTCTGCAACCGCAAATCCGAAGTCGACGTCGTCGCCAAGTCGCTTAAGTCGCACGGCTTCGACGCCGCCCCGATCCACGGCGATCTCGACCAGAGCCTTCGCATGAAGACCCTGGCGGACTTCCGCTCAGGCGCGCTCAAGATCCTGGTGGCCTCCGACGTCGCCGCGCGCGGTCTGGACATCCCGGACGTCAGCCACGTCTTCAACTACGACGTCTCGCACCACGCCGACGACTACGTCCACCGCATCGGCCGCACCGGCCGCGCCGGCAAGAAGGGTCAGGCCTTCATGATCGTGACCCCGGCCGACGACAAGGGCCTGGACAAGGTCCTGAAGCTGATCAAGATGGCTCCCGAAGAGCTGAAGCTGGACATCGACTGGTCCGCCCTCGGCGGCCGTCGCGACTCGAAGCCCGCCGATCGTTCGGAAGGCCGCTCGGAAGGCCGGGGCTCCAGCCGTGGCCGCGCGCCGCGTACTGAAAAGACCGCCGAGGCCGAGGTCGTCGAGACCGTCGCCGCCCCGGCCGTCGAAGCCGTCGCCTCCACCGACGAAGCCCCTGCCCGTCGCACCCGCAGCCGTCGCACCCGTGGCGGCGACAAGTCGGCTCCCGTCGAAACCGTCGCGGAAGCCGTCGCTCCGGTCGCGGCGCCCGCCGCTGCTGAGGCTCCTGCCGAGAGCCGCCCGGCCCGTGAACCCAAGCTGCGTCAGGCCGACCGCCCGGGCGCCTCGAAGGACCGCGAACTGCCGCCTGCCAAGGAAGGCTCCGGCTTCGGCGCCGACATTCCGGCCTTCCTGCGTCGCCCGGTTCCCGTCCGCGCCTGATTAATGGACGAACATCGGCGTTTTCCGGCTCCGCTTAACTCGCCGTTACGGAACCGCCGCTAACCTCTCTCCCGTCGGCGTCAGAAGACGTATCGGGGGATATCGATGGCCAGTCAGGTCGAAACAGCGCTTCGGGGCCCGGAGGCCTTCCAACTCGCCAGGCGCGCCCTGTCCGAGATGGAAACCGCCGGCGTCTGGCCGACGCCGCTGAATTTCGAGCTGTGGCTGCACTATGTCGGCGATCCCGAAGGCCCTCTCGGCCGTGAGATCACCCGCCTGCTGAGCGCCAAGGACGCCTTCACCGAAGGCACGGCCGAGATGTTGGCCGCCGAATATCTGCCGCGCGGCCGTCTGTCGGAAGAGATCCGCGACGCCGGCGCCGTGCTGAACCGCGAACTGTCCAGTGTCTCCGACGCCATCGCCAAGGCCCGTGAGTCCCAGGCCGCCTATGGCGAGACCCTGGCCGAGACCGGCGCCAAGATCGACAGCGTCGGCGCCGCGCCGGCCGACCTCAAACAACTGGTCACCGGCCTGACCGACGCGACCACGCGGGTCCAGCGCGAGAACGCGACCCTGGAACGCCGCCTCGAAACCTCGACCAAGGAAGTGGCCCGCCTGCGCGAACACCTGGAACAGGTGCGCCGCGACGCCATGACCGACGCCCTCACCAACCTCGCCAACCGCAAGGCCTTCGACGAAGAGCTGCTGCGCGCCTGCGATCAGGCCGAGGCCGACAACAGCGTCGTCACCCTGGCGGTGCTGGATATCGATCACTTCAAGCGGTTCAACGACACCTGGGGCCACCAGACCGGCGATCAGGTCCTGCGCTATGTCGCCAGCGTCATCGGCCGCATCTCCAAGAATCCGCGCGTCGCCGCCCGCTACGGCGGCGAGGAGTTTGCGGTCATCTTCCCGGGCGAAGGCGCCCTGCAGGTCGAGATGGCCCTGAACGCCATCCGCGAGGAAATCGGTTCTCGCGCCCTGCGCCGCCGCTCGACCAACGACGAACTCGGCGCCGTGACCATCTCTGCGGGTCTGGCCGAACGCCGCCCGGGCGAGACCGGCACCCTGCTGCTGGATCGCGCGGACGAGGCCCTCTACGCCTCCAAGCGTGGCGGCCGGAACATGGTCACCAACGCCGAACGGCTGCCCGCCGCCGCCTGATAAGTCGCGAGACGGACACGCAAACCGTGTCATAGTCACGCTTATGCGCAGCTTTCTCTTCAACGTCGCCTACTGGGTCCTGTCGATCTTCTACGGTCTGACGGCGGCCTTTGCGGCGCTCACACCGGGCCGCGAGGCCACAACCTGGGTCATCCGCCGCTATGTGAAGCGGATGGTTCAGGCCATGCGCGTCTTCGCCGGGATCACGATCCAGGTGCGCGGGCGTGAGCGGCTGCCCGCCGGCGCCTTCATCATCGCCTCCAAGCACCAGTCCTGGGGCGACGGCTTCGCCACCTATGACCAGTTCGACGACCTGGCCTTCGTCACCGGCGACCATCTGGAGAAGTTTCCGCTGCTGGGCGCCGTGCTCAACAAGCTGGGGGCCATCGTGGTCAACAGCTGCGGCGGCCGCGAGGCCCGCGATTCCCTCAAGCAACGCGGCGCCGACGCCCATGCCGAGGGCCGCAAGATCCTGATCTTCCCCGAGGGCCATCTGGCGAAGATCGGGACGAAGTACCGCTACCGCTCCGGCGTCTGGCACATGTACCGCGACTTCGACATGCAGGTGGTCCCGCTGGCCACCAACCTCGGCCTGTTCTGGCCCGAGGAGAAATACGAGAAGCACCCGGGCACGGCGACGCTCGAGTTCCTCGACCCCATCCCCACCGGCCTCGGCAAGGAGGAATTCCTCGCCCGCCTCGAAGGGGTGATCGAAGGCAAGACCGACGACCTCATCGCCGAGGCGACGGGCAAGCCGGTGGAGCCGGCCGTGCGGGTGCTGTCCGAGGATGAGGCGGCGAGAGCCAAAAACTGATCCGCTCTGGATCAGGCCTTCTTCTTCCGAACCGGCTTCGCCGCCGCCTTCCTGAGCGCCACCTCGAACGCCCCACGGCCCCAATCGGCCGCCTCGTCAGCGTCATCCGTCGCACTGTCCGGCAGGCTCCAGTAGCCGAGTTTCATCTCGACCCCGTCCTTGCCCGGATAGGTGAACTGGCGCGAGCCGGCCGCCTCGAGCGCGGGCACATTGCTCTCATCGCCCTTCAGCCAGACGACGCCGTCATCCAGCAGGGCGAAGATGATCCCCTGGCGATAAACCCCGGCGCCGCCGAACATCCGCTTGATCTCGAGCGGACCGAGCGCCGCGAAATGCTCGCGCACCCATTCCTCGAAGTCCGGATCCCTTGCGCCCATCAGGCGTCGAGGGCCTTGGCCGGAATGATGGTCACGCTCTCGCCGCAGCCGCAGGCGTCGGTCTGGTTCGGATTGCGGAACACGAATTTGGACGACAGCTTCGTCGTCTCGTAATCGATCTCCGACCCGATCAGGAACAGGATGGCCTTGGGGTCGATCAGGATGGTGACGCCCTTGTCCTCGACCACCTCATCCAGCGGCTCGATCTGTTCGGCATAGGCGAAGGTGTATTCCTGACCCGCGCAGCCGCCGTTCTTCACCCCGACGCGCAGGGCGACATAGGGCCTCTCCGCATTGGTCATGATCTCCTGCACCCGCCCGGCGGCGGCGTCGGTCAGGGTCACGGCCTTGGGGCGCGGCCGGCGTGGACGGGTGGTGGTCTGAAGCTCGGTCATCGTTGCGCTCTCAGAACATGTTCAAGGCCAGTTTGGCCTCGTCGCTCATCTTGGAGGAATCCCACGGCGGGTCGAACACCAGATTGGCCTTGGCCGATTTGACGCCGTCGACCTTGGTCACCGCATCCTCGACCCAGCCGGGCATCTCGCCGGCCACCGGACAGCCGGGCGCCGTCAGGGTCATGTCGATGATCACGTCGCGGTCGTCGTTGACGTCGACCTTGTAGATCAGCCCCAGCTCATAGATGTCGACCGGGATTTCCGGGTCATAGACGGTCTTCAGCGCCTCGATCAGGTCGTCGGTCAGCTTGTTCAGCTCGGCCTGCGACAGGGCGCTCTTCTGGGGCTCGTCCCAGGCGGCGGCGAAGGCGTCGGTTTCAGGGGGCGTCTGGTCGGTCATCACACAAAGAACTCGCGCGCCTTGATCAGCGCATCCACGAAGGCGTCTGTATCCTCCACGGTGTTATATAGGGCGAAGCTGGCGCGCGTGCTCGACGTCACGCCCATTCTTTTCGCCAGCGGCTCGGCGCAGTGCAGGCCCGCGCGGACGGCGACGCCGTAGCGGTCCATGATCTGGGCGATGTCGTGGGCGTGGGCGTCTTCCACGGTGAAGGCGAGGATGGCCCCCTTTCCTTCGGCCTGCCCCAGAATTCGCAGCCAGTTCAGCCCTTCCAGCCGCGAGACTGCATGCTGATAGAGGGCGTGCTCGTGGGCCGCGATCGCCGCCCGGTCGAAGCCCGACAGCCACTCCAGCGCCGCGCCCAGGCCGATGGCCTCGATGATCGGCGGGGTGCCGGCCTCGAACCGGTGCGGCGGCTTCGCATAGGTGATCCGGTCGCGCTCGACCGTCTCGATCATCTCGCCCCCGCCCTGATAGGGCGGCAGGCTCTCCAGCGCCTCGGCGGTCCCATACAGGGCGCCGATGCCGGTCGGGGCATAAAGCTTGTGGCCCGTGACCACATAGAAGTCGCAGCCGATGGCCTGAACGTCCGGCGCGGCGTGCACCGCCCCCTGACAGCCGTCGATCAGGACCCGGGCCCCGGCCGCGTGGGCCAGCCGGGTGATCTCGGCGACCGGATTGATGGTCCCCAGCACGTTCGACATATGGGTGACCGCGACCATCCTGGTCTTCGGCCCCAGCAGTTCGGCATAGGCCGCCATGTCCAGCGAACCGTCCGGCAGCACCGGGATCCATTTCAGCACCGCCCCGCGCCGCTCGCGCAGCAGATGCCAGGGCACGATGTTGGAGTGGTGCTCCATCTCCGAGACGATGATCTCGTCGCCCGGCTCGATCGACAGGCCCAGACCATTGGCCACCAGATTGATCGCCTCGGTCCCGCCCTTGGTCCAGACGATAGTCTCGGGGTTGGGCGCGTTCAGATACCGCGCCACGGTCTCGCGCGCCGCCTCGAAGGCGTCGGTCGCCTCGTTCGACAGGGTGTGCAGGCCGCGGTGGACGTTGGCGTAGCTGCCCTCCATCTGGGCGACCAGATTGTCGATCACCGCCCGCGGCTTCTGGGCCGAGGCGGCGTTGTCCAGATAGACCAGCGGCTTTCCGTTCACCGTCCGCGACAGGATCGGGAACTGGGCGCGCGCGGCATAGGGGTCGAAGGTTTTGGCCACTAGAGGCGTTCCGTCAGCCATGACCGTACCACCTCCCGCGCCTGTTCGTGTTCGATCCGGTCCACGACCTCGATCAGGAAGGCCTGGGTCAGAAGCGCCCGCGCCTCGTCGGCCGGAATGCCGCGCTGCTGCATGTAGAACAGGGCGCTTTCGTCCAGATTGCCGACCGTATTGCCGTGGGCGCACTGGACGTCGTCGGCATAGATGATCAGCTCGGGCTTGGCGTCGATCTCGGCCCGTTCGCCCAGGATCAGGGCGTGGTGGCCCATCCGCGCATCGGTGCCGTCCGCGCCGCGCTCGACGACGATCTTGCCCTGGAACACGCCCCGCGCCGTGTCGCGCACCACGCCCTTGGTCAGCTGCGAGGTCTGGCCGTCGGCGGCCAGATGGTCCACGACCGAGGTCAGGTCGGTATGCCGCGCGCCGGTCAGGGCATAGAGGCCGTCCAGACGCACATCGGCGCCCTCGGCCCCGTGGGCGACATGGGTCTCCAGCCGCTGCAGCTTCGCGCCCGTGGCGACGAGGGTCTGGCGATAGAGGCCGCCCGCCGCGACCTTGACCTGGGCCTCGGTCACCGAAATGGCGTCCTCCGGCTCCTCGACGAGGACGATGCGGGTGACCTCGGCGCCCTCGGCGACGTCGAGGGTCAGGCGATTATGGGCCACATAGGCGCCGCCGCGGCCCTCATGGGTTTCCAGCAGCAACAGCTTCGCTCCGGCGCGCGCGGCGATCTGAACCGCGGTCGCATGACCGGTCCCGACCTGCGCCGGATCGGTGGCGTCGGAGATGAAGCGCAGCCGCAGTGTCTGTTCGCCCGAGGCCACGAAGGCGTCCACACCCACCGCCACCCCGTTGACGAAGACGATGGCGTCGCCGTTCAGGGCGTCAAAGGCGCCCGGCCCGTTCAGGACCCCGCTCGGCGACGGCTGCGGCACGTCCTTCAGAACCCGGCGCAGGTCGCTGTATTTCCACGCCTCCGTCCGCCGCGAGGGGAAGGTTGAGGCGTCCGTGATGTCCAGCATGCTCACGCGGCAGCCGGCAGGTACTGGTCGTAGCCCTCCGCCTCCAGCTTGAGCGCCAGCTCCGGTCCGCCCGAGGCCACGATCCGGCCCGCGGCCAGGACGTGCACCCGGTCGGGTTTGATGTAGTCGAGCAGCCGCTGATAGTGGGTGATGACCAGCATGGAGCGGTCCGGCGAACGCAGGGCGTTCACCCCCTCCGACACGATGCGCAGGGCGTCGATGTCGAGGCCGGAATCGGTCTCGTCGAGGATCAGCAGCGACGGCTCCAGCAGAGCCATCTGCAGGATCTCCATCCGCTTCTTCTCACCGCCCGAGAAGCCGACGTTGAGCGGCCGCTTCAGCATGTCGAAATTCATCTTCAGCCTGGCCGAGGCCGCCTTGACCAGCTTCAGGAACTCTGGCGCCGAGACCTCGGCCTCGCCGCGCGCGCGCTTCTGGGCGTTCAGGGCCGTGCGCACGAAGGTCATGGCCGGCACGCCCGGAATCTCGACCGGATACTGGAAGGACAGGAAGACGCCTTTCGCGGCGCGCTCGGCCGGCTCCAGAGCCAGCATGTCGTCGCCGTTCCACTGGACCGAGCCTTCGGTCGCCTCATAGCCAGGCCGGCCCGACAGGGCGTAGCCCAGCGTCGACTTGCCAGCCCCGTTCGGCCCCATGATGGCGTGCACCTCCCCGGCGGGCACATCGAGCGTCAGCCCCTTGAGGATCGGCTTTTCGCCGACGGAGACGTGGAGGTTATTGATCTTGAGCATTGTTTCTTCTTGATTATCCGACCGAGCCTTCAAGGCTGATCGCTACGAGTTTTTGCGCCTCGACGGCGAACTCCATCGGCAGCTTCTGCATCACGTCGCGGACGAAGCCGTTGACCAGCAGGGCCACGGCCTCCTCCTGCGAAAGGCCGCGCTGCTGGGCGTAGAAGAGCTGATCGTCGGACAGGCGTGTCGTCGTCGCCTCATGCTCCAGCTGGGCCGAGCCGTTGCGGGCCTCGATATAGGGGACGGTGTGCGAGCCGCAGTCCTTGCCGATGAGCAGGCTGTCGCACTGGGTGAAGTTGCGCACCCCCGTCGCCTTCGGATGCACCGAGACCAGACCGCGATAGGTCGAGTCCGACTTGCCCGCCGACACCGCCTTGGCGATGATCCGCGACTTCGAGTTCTTGCCCAGATGGATCATCTTGGTGCCGGTGTCGGCCTGCTGATGTCCGTTGGTGATGGCGATCGAATAGAACTCGCCCGAGCTCTCCTCGCCCTTGAGGATGCAGGACGGGTATTTCCACGTCACCGCCGAGCCCGTCTCGACCTGGGTCCAGCTGACCTTCGACCGGTCGCCACGACAGTCGGCGCGCTTGGTCACGAAGTTGTAGATGCCGCCCTTGCCGTTGGCGTCGCCGGGGTACCAGTTCTGGACCGTCGAGTATTTCACCTCGGCGTCGTCCAGGGCCACGATCTCGACCACGGCCGCGTGCAGCTGGTTCTCGTCGCGCATCGGCGCCGTGCAGCCTTCGAGGTAGCTGACGTAGCTGCCCTTGTCGGCGATGATCAGGGTGCGTTCGAACTGGCCCGTCTGGCTCGCATTGATGCGGAAATAGGTCGACAGCTCCATCGGGCAGCGCACGCCCGGCGGAATGTAGACGAAGGACCCGTCCGAAAAGACCGCGCTGTTCAGGGCCGCGAAATAGTTGTCAGACACCGGCACGACCGATCCCAGATACTGACGCACCAGATCAGGATATTCGCGCAAAGCCTCGGAAATCGGCATGAAAATCACCCCGACCTTGGCCAGCTCGGCCTTGAAGGTGGTGACCACGCTGACGCTGTCGAAGACCGCGTCCACGGCGTATTTCGGCGCGCCCTCGACGCCCGCCAGCACCGCCTGTTCGTTCAGCGGAATGCCCAGTTTGGCGTAGACGGCCAGCAGTTCGGGATCGACCTCGTCCAGCGACTTGGGCCCGTCCTTCTTCTTCGGCGCGGCGTAGTAGAACAGCGACTGATAGTCGACCGGCTCGTATTTCACCGAGGCCCAGGTCGGTTCCTCCATGGCCTGCCAGCGCTCATAGGCGGCCAGACGCCATTCAAGCATCCACTCAGGTTCGCCCTTCTTCTCACTGATAAAGCGGACGATATCGGCATTCAGTCCGCGCGGCGCGAACTCGGTGTCGATCTCGGAGGTGAAGCCGTGCTCGTACTTCTCCAGTGCGGCGACCGCGTCGATGGTTTCCTGAACGGCGGCCATTACGCGACCTCCCTCTTGCTACGCTCGGCGATCCGTTCGCGCTGGGCGGCATAGGCCGTGGCCCAGGTCGTCGCGAAACGGATCCAGTCATCTTCGGTGGTGGTCCAGCCGCCCGAGGCGCGCACGCCCCCGGCCGCCAGATCGGCGCGTCCCGTCGCCAGGATGGCGCGCGAGGGTTTGGTCTTGCCCGACGAACAGGCCGACCCGCCCGAGGCCATGATCCCGGCCAGATCCAGGGTGATCACCTGCTGCGGGCTGTCCCAGTCGGCGACGGCCATGAACAGGGTGTTGGGCAGGCGTTCGACCGCCGCGCCGATGATCACGGCGCCGGCGGCGGTGACGGTCTTCTCGGCGGCGTCGCGCCAGGGCTTGTGCGCCTCGACATAGGGCAGGTCGCGCAGCGAACATTCCGCCGCCACACCGAATCCGGCGACGCCCGCGACATTCTCGGTGCCGCCGCGCATGCCACGCTCCTGACCGGCGCCGTGAACCACGGCGACCGCTGACCGGCCCGCGCCCATGATCAGGGCGCCGACGCCTTGGGGCCCGCCCAGCTTGTGCGCCGAAAGGGTCAGGCTGTCGGCGCCGAGGCTGCGCATCTCGACAGGAATCTTGCCCGCCGACTGGACCGCATCGACATGCAGCCAGCCGCCGGCCTCGCGCACGATCCGGGCGGCCGCGGCGATGGGCTGGACGACGCCGCTCTCATTGTTCGCATGGTGGATGGCCACAACAGCCTTGCCGGGCAAGCGCAGCAGTTCGGACAGCTTGCCCAGCTGGATCACGCCATTGGTGTCGACCGGCAGCATCTTGACCGGCTTGCCCGAGGCCACGGCGGCCTCGAGGATGCACGGGTGTTCGGTCGCGCTGACGATCAGCCGCTCGCAACCGGCGGCCAGAGCACTGGCCAGACCCTGACCGTTCGATTCCGTGCCGCCGGACGAGAAGATCACCGCCGTCGGATCGGCGCCGACCAGGGCGCCGACCTGGGCCCGCGCCGTTTCGATCCGCGCCCGCGCCTTGCGGCCCAGCGCATGCACGGCCGAGGCGTTGCCGCCCTCGGCCAGGATCGCGGTCATGACCTCCAGCACTTCCGGCCGGATCAGTCCGGAGGCATTGTAGTCGAGGTAGACGCTCATGCCGCCGCCTCCACCACGATCACGGCTTCCACTTCGGCCGCCCGGCGCCGCGCGCCCGTGCGGTTCATCACCACGTCTTCCAGCGAGACGCCGGCCAGATAGCGGTGGATCTCGTCGCCGAGGTCTTCCCACAGATTGTGGGTGATGCAGCGCTCGCCAGCCATCATGCAGCCCTTGGGCGAGGAATGGCCGACGCAGCGCGTGGCGCGGATCGGTTCGTCGACGGCCAGAACGATATCGGCGACCACCGTCTCATGCGCGCCCCGGGCCAGCCGGTAGCCGCCACCGGGGCCACGCACGCTCTGGACCAGCCCGCCCTTCCTCAGTCGAGCGAACAGCTGTTCCAGATAACTCAATGAAATCTCTTGGCGCTGCGCGATTTCGGCCAGCGAAACGGCGCGCGCGGCGCCGTCATCCGCCCGGCTGTTCTTCGCCAGATCGGCCATCGCCATCACGGCGTATCGTCCCTTGGTCGACAGACGCATCCCGCACCTTCAAAATTCTCGCGCTTTTCGGGGGTCCTGTGCTAAGACCCGCGCCTTCTGCAAGGCGGCGGCGCGCACGGGGGACTTAGAAAGTCCTACTGCAGCGGTCAAGTATTCATGCCGCTGAAACGACATATGTGAACGGATTCCAGAGCCTCATGCCTGAAGTCATCCTGCCCGGCGCCTCCGGTCGTATCGAAGGTCGCTATTCTCCGGGCAAGCGCGCCAACGCCCCGATCGCCCTGATCCTGCATCCGCACCCCAAGGCCGGCGGCCATATGAACAACCCGGTCGCGGTGACGCTGTACCAGCTGTTCGTGAAGCGCGGCTTCGCCACCCTGCGCTACAATTCGCGCGGCGTGGGCAAGTCCCAGGGCGAGTTCGATTCGGGCATCGGCGAGCTGGCCGACGCCGCCACAGCCCTGGACTGGCTGCAGGCCAACAACCCCGCCGCCACCCAGACCTGGGTCGCCGGCTATCAGTTCGGCGCCTATATCGGCATGCAGCTTCTGATGCGCCGTCCCGAGACCGACGGCTTCATCTCGGTCTCGCCGCCGTCGAACATGTACGACTTCTCCTTCCTCGCCCCCTGCCCGGCCTCGGGCCTGTTCCTGCACGGGACGGCCGACAGCATCGTGCCGCCGGTCGAGGTCGAGCGCGTGGTCAACAAGCTGCGCACCCAGAAGGGCATCGTCATCGACTATGAGCTGGAGGACGGCGCCAGCCACTTCTGGCAAAACCACATGGACGCCGTCGACCGCCGCGTCGGCGCCTACCTCGACAAGCGCCTGGAAGAAAAGCCGGCCTGATCAAAGATCACCCTCTCCCGCCGGGAGAGGGGTTCGAGCGCGCATACACCGCACGCAGAAGAGCCTGATCCCTCACGCCTTCTGCGCGCGCGAGGCCAATCGGCTCAGCACGTCCCAAATCCGGGTTAGACTTTCAGTCCCCGGTCTTTGACATCCCGCCACGCCCTGCACCCGGAGTGCAAGCCGAGTGCAAACCCTTCTCGCGAGATCGATCCTTCAGATTCAGCAACTTACAGGCCGAACCTGAACATCGACATTCAGCTTTGCACCTTTTGCACCCACTCTTTTCCGAGTGCAAACCTACCGCTCCGCCTCCACCTCCGGAGCATGGGCCCGGACGCTGAGCAGGACGCTGGCGACCATCAGGACGACAGCCAGCCCCTCCAGCAGGGTCGGGCCGCGCCGGGCCAGCAGGAAGCCATAGGCCAGGGCGAACAGGGTCTCGAAGACGATCATCTGACCCATCAGAGTCATGGGCAGCAGGCGGCTGGCGCGGTTCCAGAAGGCGTTGCCGACGATGGAGGCGCCGAAGGCCACGGCGGCCGAGACGCCCGCGAACAGGCCCCAGTCGGCGACCGCCCACTGCGGCGGATCGAACAGGACCAGCACCGCCAGCCCCAGCGACAGGCCGCCCGTCACTACCCCGGTCAGCAGCGACCAGTCATGGGCCGAGACTTGCGGCAGCCGGTCCAGCCAGCGGCTGTTGAAGACCGCATAGGCCGACCAGGACAGCAAGGCGGCGATGGCGCAGCCGATGCCGATCAGACTGCTCCACACGGTCTGCACGACTGCCCCGGTTCCCACGCCGTACGAGGCCTCATGGCCGATCAGGACCACGGCGACGACCGCCAGCGCCAGCGCCGGAGCGATCCGCCTCAGCGGCGCGGCGCCCGGCTCGCGCAGCCCCCACAGGGCCACCACCACCGGCACCATCCCCACGATCAGGGCGCTGGCCGAGACCCCGGCCCAGTGCACCGCCACCACCAGCAGGGCGTAGTAGAGCAGGTTACCGAGCACGCTCAGCAACACCAGCGCCCGCCAGGCCTCGCCGGTCAGCAGGGCCGTCAGCCGCCTCCAGCGTGGCGCGACCAGCACCGCCGCGATCAGGCCGTAGGCGAGGTAGCGCCCGGCCGCCATCAGGGCCGGAGAGGCGTCCGGCGTGGCCTTGGGCGCCAGGAAGACCATGCCCCACATGGCCCCGGCGCCGACCCCGCAGGCGACGCCGAGCCACCGGTTGGACAACCCGCTCACGAGGGGCCGCTCAATAGAGCAGGAAGGGCTTCCGCGCCTCTTCCCAGGCCGCCTCGTCCGGCAGGGTCAGGGCGTCGAGATCGGCGGCCGTGGCCTCCCGGTCATCCACCCACTCCCGCAGCGCCGGGCCGCCGTTGATGGTGTCGATCGGCAGCTTGCCGAAGGCGTACTCATAGGGGAAGTCGCGCCACAGGTCGTAGTCCGGATAGAGGTTCCGAACGGCCTTGAAGGCCAGGGCCTGGACCCGCCACGGCTTGAAGGCGGCGTGGTCATAGTGCGGGTCGTCGACGTGGATCTGGACCCCATTGCACAGCTTGCCGACGTGCTTGTGGAAGGTCGGCTGGAACCAGCAGTCCCTGAGGATACAGCCCTTCAGCCACTCGGGCGCGAGGCGCCGCATCTCGGCGATGACGTCGCGGGCCACGATGTCGGGCGCCCCGAACAGCTCGAGCGGACGGGTCGTGCCGCGTCCCTCGGACAGGGTCGCGCCCTCCAGCATGACGGTGCCGGCATAGGCCCGGACCATGGAGACATTGGGGGCGTTGGGGCTGGGGTTGATCCAGCTGCGCTCGCTCAGCGGCCAGCCGTAGCCGGGGCCCTGTTCGGGCTCCCAACCCTCCATCTCGATGACGCGGTAGTCGACCTTCAGGCCGAAGTGATCGATGAACCACAGCCCCATCTCGCCGAGCGTCATGCCGTGGCGCATGGGCATCGGACCGGCCCCGACGAAGCTCTCCCAGCCGGGCCGCAGCGTCAGCCCCTCGACCGGCCGCCCCGCCGGGTTGGGCCGGTCCAGCACCCAGACCGTCTTGCCGTGCTCGGCCGCGGCCTCCAGCACGTACAGCAGGGTCGTCACGAAGGTGTAGATGCGACAGCCCACGTCCTGCAGGTCGATCAGGATGACGTCGAAGGTGGTCATCGACTGACCCGACGGCCGCCGGACCTCGCCGTACAGGCTGAAGACGGGGATGCCGTGGACCGGATCGGTCTCGTCCGGCGTCTCCATCATATTGTCCTGCAGGTCGCCCTTCATCCCGTGCTGAGGCCCGAAGGCGGCCGTCAGTTTGATGTCCGGCAGGGCCGCCAGGGCGTCGATGGAGTGGGTCAGGTCTGCCGTCACCGAGGCCGGATGGGCCAGCAACGCCACGCGCCGCCCCTTCAGCTCGGCCTGAAGGGCGGGGTCGGACAGCAGGCGGTCGATGCCGGTTCTCATACGGGGTCTCTTCCTGCGGTCAGGAGGGCCGGCAGTGCGGCGATGAAGCTGGTCATGGCGTGGAAGTCGGGCTCGTCCGAGCCGTGGGTCAGGGCCCACCAGCCCTTGGCTCCGTCGCGATCCTCGACCACGGTCGTCAGGCCCAGCCGCCAGTCGCCGTCAAGGCGCGGCAGGCCGTCGAGCGACAGCGTGGTCTCAAGCACGACCTCATCGGTCCCGACCGTGAAGGCGATCACCGGCGCCGGGACCTCCAGATCGGTCATGTGGTCGCGGTAGCCGTCGAACCGGTAGGCGGCCCAGGCGGTCGAGGGCGACAGATTGAACTCGTAGTACCGCTCGCCATCCGGCCCGGCGATGAAGACCTCGCAACAGGTCGTCTGCCACAGGCCGTCGCGGCGCTCGGGCGACCCGGTCGGCGACAGCTTCAGACGGGCGATGTCGCCGCCCAGGACATAGCGCAGCCGCAGCCGGTCGCCCGCCTCACGCGTCGCCTCGACCGTGATCCGGTCAACGGAGGTCGCATGGGACCGGGGATGAGGCTGAAGCGACCACTGCATCCGCCCTCGATAGCGCGCGCCGCTCGCAGGTCAAACGCTTGACCGTCCGGCGGCCCTTGTCCTAGCCTGTCTGCATGTTCGCACGCCTCGCCCGCACCGGCCTCTATTACCGCTCGCTGAGCTAGCGAGCGGCCGCGAACCCACGCGCCGCCCTCGCCGGCGGCGCGACCCTTCCGGAAACGGATGACGCCCGTCGGCCTCCCTGCTAACGGAACCGCCATGACCGAGACCCCTGCCCCCACCGACTTCAAGTCCGCCTTCCTCACCACCCTGCGTGACCGCGGCTACATCCATCAGGTGACCCATCCGGCCGAGCTGGATGCGGCGGCCGCCGCCGGGATCGTGGTCGGCTATGTCGGCTTCGACGCGACGGCCAAGAGCCTCCACGTCGGCAACCTGATCTCGGTCATGATGCTGCGCCGGCTGCAGCAGGCGGGCGGCAAGCCCGTGGTCATCATCGGCGGCGGCACGACCAAGGTCGGCGACCCGACCGGCCGCGACGCCTCGCGCCCCCAACTGACCGACGCCGACATCGCCGCCAACATCGCCTCCATCAAATCGGTGTTCGAGGTCTTCCTGACCTTCGGCGACGGCCCCACCGACGCCATCCTGATCAACAACGACGACTGGCTGTCGCAGTACGGCTACATCCAGTTCCTGCGCGACTACGGGACCCACTTCACGGTCAACCGCATGCTGGCCTTCGACTCGGTCAAGCTGCGCCTTGAGCGCGAGCAGCCGATGAGCTTCCTCGAGTTCAACTATATGCTGATGCAGTCGGTGGACTTCCTCGAGCTGAACCGCCGCCATAACGTCACGCTTCAGATGGGCGGGTCGGACCAGTGGGGCAACATCGTCTCGGGCGTCGACCTGGTGCGCCGCGTGGACCAGAAGAGCGCCTTCGGCCTGACCACGCCCCTACTGACCACGGCCTCGGGCGGCAAGATGGGCAAGACGGCGCAAGGGGCCGTCTGGCTGAACGCTGAACAGCTGAGCCCCTACGACTACTGGCAGTTCTGGCGCAACGCCGAGGACGGCGACGTGGGCAAGTTCATGCGCCTGTTCACCGACCTGCCGCTGGACGAGATCGCCCGTCTGGAGGCGCTGGAAGGCGCCGCCATCAATGACGCCAAGAAGGCGCTCGCCGACGCCGCAACGACCCTGCTGCACGGGGCCGAGGCCGCCGCGACCGCCCGCGCGGCCGCCGAGAGCGCCTTCGAGAAGGGTCAGCTGTCGGCCGACCTGCCGACCGTCGAACTGCCGTCCGCCGAGGTTATCGGGGCGATGATCGCCGCCGTGGTGACCAAGGCCGGCCTGAGCGCCTCCAACGGCGAGGCCCGTCGTCTCGCCCAGGGCGGCGGCCTGCGTCTGAACGACGAGGCCATCGCCGACGGCGCCCGCCTGATCGAGGCCTCCGACGTCAATGCGGACGGGGTGATCAAGCTGGCCGCCGGCAAGAAGAAGATCGTCCTGGTCAAACCCGTCTGAGCCCGGAGCCGCCGCCGATGACCGACATCACCGAAGGCCAGCAAGCGCCTGCGTTCGACCTGCCTGTCGACGGCGGCGGCTCCGTCTCTCTGGCGGGGCTGAAGGGGAAGACCGTGGTCCTCTACTTCTACCCCAAGGCCGACACCCCCGGCTGCACGACCGAGGGCCAGGACTTCACCGCCCTTGGCGATGAGTTCGTCGCTGCGAACACCGTGGTCATCGGCGTCTCCCGCGACCCGGTGAAGAAGCTGGACCGGTTCAAGACCAAGGCCGCCCTCGGCGTCATCCTCGGCTCGGACGAGACCGGCGTGGTCACGGAAAGCTACGGCGTCTGGGGCGAGAAGACCCTCTACGGCCGCGTCTATATGGGCATCGAGCGCGCCACCTTCCTGATCGACGATCAAGGCGTTGTGCGCCGCACATGGCGCAAGGTCTCGGTCAAGGGCCACGCCGCCGCCGTGCTCGAGGCCGCCAAGGAACTGCGTTCGGCTTGATCTCGGCCCCGCAAGCAGATTACAGCGCCGAAACAATACCCCAACCGAGCGAATCTGGGCCTCCCCTAGATTCGTTTTGGGGTGTGCAGCGCACAATGATGGTTAACAATGCGTGAACGCTGTTGCCGTCCTGCCTCTGTTCCGGAATAAGTACGTCCGTAAGCGTGGGGGCGTGATTACAATGCAGGAAGATACAGGGGTGGTCAGGCGCTCCTTGATCGAACGCCTATTCCCAGAGCGTTGTCTCTATCTGCGTGAGAGCAACGGCGAGGTCCGGGGCTATGTGCTGACGACGGGCCGCCAGATGATCGTGGCCGGCGTCGCGGCGCTGGCGATCGGCTGGACCCTGGTCGCTTCGGGCGGCTTCCTCTTCGATGTCGTAGCCCAGACCCAGGCGGACAGCCAGGTCGTGCGCGCCCGCGCCGCCTCCGAACGCGCCAACGCCGACCTTCAGGCCCGGCTCGAGACGGCCGTGGTGCGGATGTCGGCGACCAACGGCTCGCTGGACGAGATGGCCCAGATGGTCGAGCACCGTCACGCGGCCCTGACCGGCGTCATGTCCATGTTCCACGGCGTGCCGGGAGCCCAGGGCGCGCTCAAGCCCGCCGAGGGCCTGAACCCCGCCACCCACACCCCGGTCCAGCGCGTCATGGCCGTGCGACTGGATCAGGACCGTCTGATCGCCCGCGCCGAGACCTTCGCGCAGAGCCGCGCCGAGCGGCTGCGTCTGGCCTTCCGCCTCGCCGGCCTGAACCCCGCCGCCTATGTCGTCCACGGCGCCGGCCTCGGCGGCCCGCTGGTCGAGGCCAAGGACCCGCGCGCCCTGGCCGCCATTCTGGACGTGGACGAAGGCTTCGCCATCCGCATCCGCAACGCCGCTGACAATCTGAACGACATGCGCCGACTGGCCGACGTCGCCGACGGCCTGCCCTTCGCCCGCCCGACCCAGGCCCGCACCACCTCGGGCTTCGGCGTCCGCTTCGATCCCTTCAACGGCCGCCCGGCCCTGCACCAGGGCCAGGACTTCGCCGCCCCGCTCAACACCCCCATCTATGCGACGGCGCCCGGCGTCATCTCTTTTACGGGTGTTCGTTCAGGGTATGGCAACACCGTTGAGATAGACCATGGGCACGGTTTCAAGACCCGGTTCGCCCATCTGAACTCCATCGCCGTCAAGCCCGGCCAGCCGATCGCGCTCGGCCAGCGGATCGGCGCGATGGGAACCACCGGCCGCTCCACGGGCGTTCATCTGCACTACGAAGTGTGGGTCAACGGCCGCGCCCAGAATCCAGCCCGCTTCCTCAGAGCAGGAGACCAACTTGTTCAACAAGACTAAGCCCGTCACCCCTTCCGCCGGCCAGGCCCGGCCGACCCCCGCGCCGATCCCGCCCCTGCCGGATCTGCCCTCGCCAGGACGTCCCATGACCAGCGCCCCCACTCCGGCTCCCGCCCCGTCGATCTCGTCGCGCGGCCTGTCGACCCTGTCGTCGGACCTCCAGTTCGAGGGTTCGATCACCGGCGGCGGCGATCTGCAGGTTGACGGCTCGGTCAAGGGCGACATCCGCGTCGGCCGTCTGATCGTCGGTGAGACCGGCGCCGTCGAGGGCAATGTCAGCGCCGACTATCTCGAAGTGCGCGGCCGCATCGTCGGCGGCGTCGCCGGCAAGCAGGTCAAGCTGGTCTCGACCGCCTATGTCGACGGCGACATCACCGCCGAACAGCTGTCGATCGACATCGGCGCCTACTTCCAGGGCCGCGTCCTGCAGAGCCGTCCGCAGGCGCCCGTCGCAGCTCCGACCCCGGTCGCGCCGGCTCCGACGCCCGCCCCGGCCGCCGACGCCTTCAGCGCCCCGCCGCTGCCGGCCGAAGAGAAGCCCCAGATCCCCAGCTTCTGAGGGCTGGCGACAAGCTAAACGATAGAAGGGCCCGGAGCGATCCGGGCCCTTTCTGTTTGGGCGCTGGCCCACACGGTGAGGAACGACGCCCCTCCCCAAGGGTTTGACGCCCATGACCAAGCCTGCCGAGCCGCCCCTCCCCGCCGAAACACCCCTCATCGTCGATCCGCTCGATCCCAAGGCCGTGGACGGCTACGTCGAGGCGATCGACCCGCCCGAAGCCAAGCTGAAGATGACGGCGGACGCCGCCGAGATCTCGGCCCTCCGCATGCTCGACGCCGCGGCCAAGGCCCGGGAGTAGCGGGTCGAGCGGCTTGTGGCTCGGGACAACAGCGTTATGGTCCTGCCGTCGAAGCAGGAAGCCGCCATGAAATCCGGGATCATTCTGGCTACAGCGCTCCTCACCGCAATGGGCGCGACCGAGGCGCCGGCGCAGACGCCGCCTCATGACGAGGCCCGCCATGACCACGCCGCCATGGAACGCCTCGGCAGCGTGAGCTTCGAGACCTCGTGCGACGCGGCCGCCCAGCCGCGTTTCGATCGCGCCGTCGCCCTGATGCATTCCTTCCAGTTCGGGCCCGCGATCGCCGGCTACCGGTCCGTGCTGGAGGCGGATCCCGATTGCGCCATGGCCTGGTGGGGCATCGCCCTGAGCAGCTGGAGCAACCCCTTCGCCGGCTTCAAATCGCCCGCCCAGCTGGCGCAGGGGTTGAACGCGGTCACGGCGGCGCGCGCGCTGGCGACCGGGACGCCGCGCGAGAAGGCCTATATCGAGGCCGTGGCCCGGCTGTATGTCGACGCCGACCGGCTGGACCAGTCCTCGCGAGCGCTTGCCTATGAGGAGGCGATGGAGCGGGTGGCGGCGGAGTGGCCCGCCGACGACGAGGCCAGCATCTTCTACGCCCTGGCGCTGGCCGCCGCCGCCGATCCCGCCGACAAGACCTATGCGAAGCAGTTGAAGGCCGGTGAGATCCTTGAGGGGCTGTTCGCCCGCTACCCGGATCATCCGGGCCTCGCCCACTACATCATCCACGCCTATGACGAGCCCGCCCTGGCGTCGCGCGCCGCCGAAGCCGCCCGCCGATATGGCGCGATCGCACCCTCGACACCGCATGCCCTGCATATGCCGTCGCACACCTTCACCCGGATCGGGGACTGGCAGGCGTCGATCGACACCAACCTCGCCTCGGCCGCCTCGGCGCGGGCCGCCAACCAGCCGGCAGATGAGCTGCACGCCAGCGACTACATGATCTACGGCTATCTTCAGACGGGTCAGGACAAGGCCGCGGCCCAACTGGCCGAAACCGCCGCCGAGGTGTTCACGCGCTTCGATCCGGCCGCCGCCAACGGGGCGGCTCCGGCCTCCGCGGCCTTCTACGCCCGCGCCGCGATACCCGCGCGCGACGCCCTGGAGCGCCGGGACTGGGCGCAGGCGGCGACGCTCGAGCCCGTGACGAGCCGCTTTCCCTACGCCGACTCGATCACCTGGTTCGCCCGGGGTCTGGGCGCCGCCCATCTGAACGACGGCGCCGGCGCGCGGGCGGCGATCGGGTCGCTGGACGAGATCCACGACCGGCTGTCCGGGCAGGGCGAGACCTATTGGGCGCAGCAGACCGATATCCAGCGGCGGGCGGTGACGGCGACCCTGGCCTTCGCGGAAGGGCATGTCCCGGAAGCGCTGGCCGGCATGCGGGCTGCGGCGAACCTCGAAGACAGCACCCAGCTGGCCTCGGTCACGCCCGGCGCGCTCGCCCCGGCGAGAGAGTTGCTGGGCCAGATGCTGCTGGAGCAGCACCGTCCGGTCGAGGCGCTGGAGGCGTTCGAGGCCTCGCTGGTTCAGGAGCCCAATCGCTTCTGGTCGCTGTACGGCGCGGCCTCTGCCGCCACGCAGACGGGCGACGCTGCGAAGGCGCACGGGTACTTCCGGCAGCTTGTCGCCATCAGCCCACGCGCCGATCAACCCGGTCGACCGGAACTGACCGAGGCGCGGGCTCAAGCCGGCGGCGAACCGGCCACGGCGCCTTAGTCCACCGACGATCCGCGGGTCTCGCCGACCCGCTGGGCCAGGGCCGCGCCCATGAAGGCGTCGAGGTCGCCGTCCAGAACGCCCGCGGTGTCCGAGGTCTCGACCTCGGTGCGCAGGTCCTTGACCATCTGATAGGGCTGCAGGACGTAGGAGCGGATCTGGTGCCCCCAGCCGATGTCGGTCTTGGCGTCGGCGAGGGCCTGGGCCGCGGCCTCGCGCTTCTGCAGCTCCAGTTCGTACAGGCGGCCGCGCAGCATCTTCCACGCCATTTCGCGGTTCTGATGCTGGGAGCGGCCGGCCTGACAGGCGACCACGGTGTTGGTCGGGATGTGGGTCAGGCGCACGGCCGAGTCGGTCTTGTTGATGTGCTGACCGCCCGCGCCGGACGCGCGATAGGTGTCGGTGCGCACGTCGGAGGGGTTGATGTCGATCTCGATCGCATCGTCCACGACCGGCGACACCCCGATCGAGGCGAAGGAGGTGTGACGCTTGGCGGCGGCGTCATAGGGGCTGATGCGGACCAGACGGTGGACGCCCGATTCCGACTTCAGCCAGCCATAGGCGTTGGGGCCGGTGATCAGGACCGTCGCCGATTTGACGCCCGCCTGTTCGCCGTCTTCCATGGCCTCGATCTCGACCTCATACCCGTGCGCCTTGGCCCAACGGGTGTACATGCGCAGCAGCATGCCGGCCCAGTCGTTGGATTCGGTGCCGCCGGCGCCGGAGTTCACTTCCAGATAGGCGTCGTTGCCGTCGGCCTCGCCGGACAGCAGCGCCTCCAGCTCGGCGCGGGCGGCGCGGTCCTTGATAGCCTTGAGCTGGGCGCGGGCCTCCTCGAGGGTGGCTTCGTCGCCTTCCTCGTCGGCCATTTCGGACAGCATGACGCCGTCCTCCAGGTCGCGGACCATCTCCTTGACGGTGTTGATCTTGCCTTCGAGCTGGGCGCGTTCACGACTGACGGCCTGGGCCTCGTCGGGCTTGTCCCACAGGGTCGGGTCCTCGACCCGGGCGTTCAGCTCATCGAGCTTTCTGACGGCGACATCCCAGTCAAAGACGCCTCCTGAGCAGAGCGACGCTCTGCTCGATGTCGGCCTTCATGGCCTCGACATCCGGTCTCATCGCAATCTCCGGCGATACAAAAAGGAACGGCGCGCCAGGACGGCGCGCCGTTGTGTGGTGTCTACCTAGAGCGTCAGTACAGTCCGCTCAAGTCCTCGGCCGGTGCCTTCTGTGGCGGCGGCGGGGCCGAGGGCGGCGGCAGGTTCGGGAGCGTCGGCCCCACGCCCGTCTGCTCCTGACGGATGACGTCATTGTAGTTCAGCGGGCCGACGGGTGCGTTCGGATCCGGCGCCTGGTCGTTGCGCGCGCGCTCGGTGCCGGGACGGAAGGCCTCCTCGATACCGTTGACGGTGCGGAAGACGGCGTTGCGCGGACGCACGAACGGCCGGGCCGGACGCTCACGCAGGGCCTTGGTCATGAAGTCGGTGAAGATCGGCACCGGGGTCGCCGCGCCGGTCTCGCCGGAACCCAGCGAGCGGTTGTCGTCGAAGCCGATGAAGACCCCGACCACGATGTCGGTCGAGAAGCCGACGAACCAGGCCGAACGGTAGTCGTTGGTCGTGCCGGTCTTGCCGCCGATCCAGCGGCCCAGGCCCCGGGCGCTGGCCGCGGTGCCGCGCTGGACCACGCCTTCCAGCATGGAAGAGATCTGATAGGCGGTGATCGGGTCGATGACCTGGGTCCCGCGCGGCTCCAGACGCGGCGACGGCTGGCCGCTGAAGCCGCGATCGCACTCGCGGCACGAGCGGCGGTCGGCGCGATAGACGGTCTCGCCGTTCCGGTCCTGGACCATCTCGATCAGATAGGGATCGACCCGGCGGCCGCCGTTGACGAAGGCGGCGTAGGCGGCGGTCAGGCGATAGGGGGTGGTCTCCCCTGCCCCCAGCGACACCGACAGATTGGGCTGCAGATTGTTCGAGACGCCCATCTTCTTGGCCAGATCGATGATGCGCGGCATGCCGATGGTCGACGCCAGGCGCACGGTCATGACGTTGCGCGACAGCTCCAGACCACGACGCAGGGTCGAGGGGCCGTAGTATTCTTTCGAATAGTTCTCCGGCGTCCAGCGGCCGCCGTTGGCGCCGCCCGCGAAGCTGATCGGGGCGTCCAGCACGACCGAGGCCGGGGTGAAGTCGCCGGTCTCCAGCGCCGTGGCGTAGACGATCGGCTTGAAGGCCGAACCGGGCTGGCGTTCGGCCTGGGTGGCGCGGTTGAAGCTGGACAGGGCGTAGGAATAGCCGCCGACCATGGCCAGGACCCGGCCCGACTGGGGTTCGATGGCCACCAGGGCGCCGTTGACGGCAGGGATCTGCTTCAGGGCGTACTGGCCGCCCTTCTTCTCGACGAAGATCAGGTCGCCGCGGTGCAGTTGGCGGTTGGCGTTGGCCCAGGCGGCGTCGGCGACGATCAGGCTGCCGGTGTCGCCGTCGCGGGCGGTGATGATCTGGACGCTGTTGCCGGAGACCGAGGTCACGGCGGCGGCCTGCCACGCCCGGCGTTCGGGCGGGGCGGTCTTCTTCAGGGCCTGGGCCTGCCAGCCCTCGGCGAAGTCGGTCTCGCCCCAGGCGCCGCGCCAGCCGTGGCGGCGGTCATAGTTCTCGAGACCCGTCATCAGGGCGTCGCGCGCGGCCGTCTGCAGCGTCGGGTCCAGCGTCGTGCGCATATAGAAGCCGCCGGCGTTCAGCTGGTCGCCGATGTCGGTGTTGGCCAGGGCCTGACGGCGGGCTTCCTCGACGAAGAAGTCGGCGTCGGCGTACTGGGCGCGCTTGGGGGCGTCCTGGGTGATCAGGGGCCGGGCGCGGCCGTCGATCATCTGCTGTTCGGTGATCCAGTGGTTCTGCGCCATCTCGCCCAGCACCCAGTCGCGCCGGCCCTTGGCCGCGCCGGGGTGGCGTTTCGGATGGTAGTTGTTCGGCCCCTTGGGCAGGGAGGCGAGGAAGGCCGCCTCGTCCGGCGTCAGCTGCTGCAGCGACTTGCCGAAGTAGTTGTAGGCGGCCGAGGCCACGCCATAGGACCGGTAGCCGAGGAAGATCTCGTTCAGATAGAGCTCGAGGATCTGCTCCTTGGTCAGGGTCGCTTCGAGGCGGCTGGAGAGGATGGCCTCCTTCAGCTTGCGGCCCACGGTCGATTCATTGGTCAGGAGGACGTTCTTGGCGACCTGCTGGGTGATGGTCGAGCCGCCCTCCAGACGCCGTCCGGAGACGAAGTTGAAGACGTTCTTGAACATGGCCCGGCCCAGACCGGACACGTCGATGCCGCCGTGCTGGAAGAAATTCTTGTCCTCGGCCGCCATGAAGGCGTGCACGACCTGCTGCGGGATCTGCTCATAGGGCACATAGATGCGCCGCTCGTCCGAGAACTCGCCGATCAGGGTGCCGTCGCCGGCATAGACGCGCGTTGCGGTCGGCGGCCGGTAGTCGGCCAGTTCGGAGGCGTCCGGCAGGTCATGGAACAGCCAGGCCGCATAGACGGCGACCACCAGTCCGGCCAGCGCAATAGCGCCCAGCAGGCCAATGCCCGCCCACACGAACCAGCGTTCCGCAACCTTCACCGCAAACTCCGACGGGAACTCCCCAAAGGTGGGTTTAGCCCGCGTCGCCGTCTGCGCAAACAGTCATCGACGAACCGGGCGCTAAAAGCCTCAGGCGGCTCGCGAATATCCCCGCCCTGTGGCGTGGGTGCTGTTCCGGGGCCGGTCCAGTTCGAAGCGGGCGACCAGATCGGCCAGCTCGCGCGATTGCTGGGCCAGCATGTGGCTGGCGGCGGTGGATTCCTCGACCATGGCCGCGTTCTGCTGGGTCACGCGGTCCATCTGGTTGATGGCGGTGTTGACCTCCTGCAGGCCGCTGGCCTGTTCGCGGGCCGAGGCGGCGATCTCGGCGGCCAGAACGCGGACCTGATCGACCTCGGCGGCGATGGCGCTCAGGGCCGAGCCGGTCTGGTCGACCAGCTTGACCCCGGCTTCGACCTGACGGCCGGATTCGGTCATCAGCGCCTTGATCTCGCGCGCGGCGTCGGCCGAACGCTGGGCCAGGGCCCGGACTTCCTGCGCGACGACGGCGAAGCCGCGGCCGCTGTCGCCGGCCCGCGCCGCCTCGACGCCCGCGTTCAGGGCCAGAAGGTTGGTCTGGAAGGCGATCTCGTCGATGACGCCGAGGATCTGGCTGATCTGCTGCGAGCTGGCGGCGATGGCCGTCATGGCGGTGTTGGCGTCGTGGGCCACCTCACCGCCCGCGCGGGCGGCGTCCATGGCGGTGTTCGACACGCCCGCGACCTTACCGGCGCTTTCGGCCGTGGAGCGAACGGTGGCGGTGATCTGGTCGAGGGCCGCGGCGGTCTCTTCCAGCGCGGCGGCCTGCTGCTCGGTGCGGCGCGACAGGTCGTCGGCGGCGGTGGTGATCTCGCCGGCGCCGTTCTGCATCTCGTCCACGGCGCCTGCGACGGCGCCCAGGGCCTCGCCGAGGGTCGCGGCGGCGGCGTTGAAGTCCTGCTTCAGTCGTTCAGCCTTGGGGGCGACGGGGGTCGAAATGCGCCAGGTCAGATTGCCGTCAGCCAGAGCGGCCAGACCCTCGGCCAGAACCTCGATCAGATGGTGGTCGTCGGCCGCCTCGCGGGCCTTGTCGGCGCTGACGGCGGCGCGCTCGGCCTCGGTCGCTGTGCGGGTTTCCTGCGCCTCGGCGGCGAGGCGCTCGCGGTCGAGGGCGGCGACACGGAAGCGTTCGACGGCCTGGGCCATCTGGCCGATGTCGTCGCGGCGGTCCGCCCAGGGCGTCTCGACGTCCATGGCGCCGCCGGCCAGCCGGTGCATGAAGGCGCCCAACCCTTCCAGCGGCTTGAGCAGCCGGCGCGTCGCCAGCAGGCAGATCAGGGTGGCCAGCAGGGTGAAGACGCCGCCGATGGCCATCAGGGCGTTTCGGGTGTCGGTGACCGACTTCATGAACTCGGCCTCGGGGATGCCGACATAGAGAATGCCGATCACATCGCCCCGGACGTTCTTGATCGGGTCGTAGGCGACGAAGAAGGGCTTGCCGAGGATGTCTGCCTGACCGCGATAGGACTGGCCCCTGGTCAGGACGGCGTCATAGACCGGGCCCTTGGCAAGAGCCGTACCGATGGCGCGACCGCCGCCGGGCTTGAGGACGTTGGTGGTGATCCGGGTGTCGCCCATGAAGACGGTGGCGGTGCCGCCGACCAGGGTCTTGATCTTGTCCACGGGAGCGAAAAAGTCGTTCAGCGTCGTCGAGCCGATGGTCATCCGGCCACCCGCGACGTCGAAGTCGGTGCCGTACTGGCCCAGCACGTCCCAGGCGACGCGCATATTGGATTCCTGACGCTCGGCGGCGCGGGCCATGGCGTCCTCGGTCATCAGCCAGGAGGTCGTCACGGTCAGCAGGATGCCCAGGGCGGCCAGCCCCGCCACGATCATCAGGGCGATCCGGCCCGACAGAGATCCCATTGCCTTGTGCATTGAACGCCCGACTCACTTGTTCGCTAGTGCAGCAAAGCTAGAGCCTGCCGCTGAAGCCAGACCTAAGCGAGGACTAGGTAATATTCCTTAACGCAGGGCCGTCAGGCCGCTTTTCTGCGTCCGATCTCCGCCTTCGCAGCTGCAACAGCGTCGACATCCATGTCGGTCTGGGCGGCCATCCAGCGCAGATAGTCGTCAGGCACCTCGGACCAGGGCTTCTTCCTGTGCTTGCCGAAGGGGACGGTGGCGATGTCGCGCGGGGCGTTGGACCACTCCAGCAGTTGTTCGACGCTGTGTTCTTTCAGCAGGTCCATCAGGATGTGGGCGGTGACCCAGGCGTCGGGGCCGGCCCTGTGCGCCGGATCGGCCAGGGCCGGATCCAGTCGGAAGCCCCGCCAGTAGCGCAGCACCTGGTTGGAATGGCCGGGCGCCTCGGGCCAGGCCTGTTTCGACGACCGCACGGTGCAGATCCACGGCAGACCGCCCGTCGCCGTGTCGGCGATGAAGGCGCGCTCGAACCGCATGGAATGGGCGACCATGACGTCCGCCGGCTCGGCGAACATCTCGCGCAGTTTGTATTCGTCGCAGTGCGGGTCGTCGGCGGTGAAGTGGTCAGGCGTCAGATGATGCACGGCCATGGCGTGAAAGGAGATCTCGCCACGCGGCCGGAACAGCTTCGACACCGGCGGCAGGGCTTTCCACCCCTCCCCGTCTCGCACCACGTCAACGAAGCCGACCTCGATGATCTCCGAGGTGCGGTCCCCGCCGGTGGTTTCCAGATCGACGACTCTCAGACGCATGGCGGCAATATAGGCCGTCCGGCGGTCATGCCCACGTCAGGAGCGGACGCGTCGTGTCGGGAGCAAGTCAGGCCCGCTCGCACTCCATACTTGTCCGGCTGTGGCCGGCGCCGCGCGGGGGACTGTGGGAGACCGACAACCGGACTTCGCCGCCGTCCCGCCTCGTCACAAGCCGGGCCTTACAGTCGAGCTTGTCAGGCGCGACTTCACCGAACGCGACGCCTTGCCCGCCGTCACGCAGCAGGGTGAAGGCGCAGTCGTAACCGCGATCCCGACTCTGGCAGCGGAGATCGAGGATATGGAGCTCCGGAACGCCTCCGGAGCTGGCGTTGTACCAGAGAGACGCATCCCAGGCGCCGTTCCCGATCATCGCGTTCAGCTCAAGGTCTTGCCAGATCGCACCCTGTATCGGTCCGACCAACTCGGGCGGAGGCGGAGCCAAAGGGCCAGAGGTCAGAACGACGAGAAGAACGATCATGACGGCAGCCTAATACCACCGGTTGTCGGACGCCATGCCCCTCAGGGTTGGCCGGCGGCCATGCTGGCCGAGGCCATCTGCAGCGGGGCCGAGGGCTCGCGGAAGTAGCGGTCGATGCCTTCGGCGACGGCGCGCATCAGGCGGCGGCGGCTGGTCGCGTCGCCGAGAGCCCGTTCGTCGTCGGGATTGGTGATGAAGCCCATTTCCAGCAGCACGGCGGGCACGTCGGGGGCCAGCAGGACGGCGAGACCGGCGTCGCGGTGGCTGCGGCGCAGGAGCGGCTGGTCGGCGGCCTCGATATGGGTCAGCAGGACGCGGGCGAATTGGGCCGAGCGGTTCTGGGTGGCGCGCTGGGTCATGTCCAGCAGGATGCGGTCGACCGAGGGGTCGCGGCCCGGCAGGTGCAGGTCGCGGTGCCAGTTGTCGCTGCGGGTGACCTCGCGCACGGCCCGGGTCGCCCCCTGTTCGGACAGGGTATAGACCGAGGCGCCGCGCGTGGCCGGGTCAGCCCCGGCGTCGGCGTGCAGGGAGATAAAGAGGTCGGCGTCGGCGTTCCGCGCGATGCGAACGCGCTGATACAGGTCGACATAGCTGTCGTTGGTGCGGGTCAGGAGCACGCGGTAGCGGCCCGTGGCCTCCAGCTCCGACTTCAGGGCCAGGGCGGCGGCGAGCGTCAGTTCGCTCTCGTGGCGGTTGGCGCCCGAGGCGCCGGGATCGTGACCGCCATGGCCGGCGTCGATGACCACCAGAGGCTTTTCGGCGCGGCGGGTCTCGGGACGCGGGGCCTGACGCGCAGCGCCGGGACGCGGACCGTTGGCGACGGCTCCGGTGCGGACCGGGCCGGTGGCGCGCAGGTCGATGACGTAGCGATAGTTGCTGACCCCGTCGCCGGGCGGCAGCAGGAAGCGGCGTTCGATCTGGGCGTTACGGGCCAGGACCAGCTCGACGCGCGAGGCGGTTCCGACCGGATTGACGGTGAAGGCGTTGACGAGGCCCGAACCGTCCCCATTTAGATTGGAGCGCGGGGCCACGCCGCTGAGGGTCAGGACCACCTGTCCGGCCGCGCCGGTCTCGACGACACGGCCCTGGGCCGAGGCGCCGAGGTCGATGACCACACGGGTCCGGTCGCCGTCGCCGCCGAAGCGCACGCCCAGCACATCGCCGACCGATCCGGCCGCCAGACCGCGTCCGCCGGCGAACAGCACAGCGCAGATGACGACGAAGGCCATCGCCGTCATCGCCCACTCACGCGCGCCCCACCGGGCCATTTGAGACATCCACCGACCGTGCATTCTGACGGGAAACCCACCTTCTTTGTTAAGCACAGGATGCCAGAGGTGAGTTTGGAATGGGTTAAGCCGCCCAAGCCTTTTCATTCCCGTCCGGGATGCCTATGCTTTGTCTGCTCGCGGAGTGTTCGCGCCGTCCGATCCGATCGGCCCCGGCGCGTCGACCTCGTCAGCAGTGACTTTCAACCTATCCGAGGGTCCCGGCGACGAGCCGCGGATTCGACGACCGGGCCCCCGTCGCAGCCTTTCTTCTGGCGCGTCCGGCCCAGGACCGACTGAACCCCATGGGCCTTTCCGCCTGCGCTCCCATCCGGCCCTCGATGGCCGTCGTCGAGTTTCTCGACGGGAAGACGCTCGCCCTGGCCTGCAATCCCATTCGGCGAGCCGCCACAGACCTGAAGGCCAAGGCCACAGGATCCGGCAGAGCGCGCCAGAGAGACTCCTTCAATGTCAAAGACCATGCTTATCGATGCGGCGCACGCGGAAGAAACCCGCGTCGCCATCGTGGACGGACGCCAGGTTGAGGAATTCGACTTCGAGTCGAAAACCAAGCGCCAGCTCCGCGGCAACATCTATCTCGCCAAGGTTACGCGCGTAGAGCCCAGCCTGCAGGCCGCCTTCGTCGAATACGGCGGCAATCGCCACGGCTTCCTGGCCTTCAACGAAATCCACCCCGACTACTACCAGATCCCGACCGCCGACCGCGAAGCCATCATGGCCGAAGCGAACTCGGACGAGGACGACGCCGACGACCACGCCCGCGACTCGGATGACGAGTCTGAAGGCGGCATGGCCGAGGAAGAGCGCCTGAAGCGCCGCCTGATGCGGCGCTACAAGATCCAGGACGTCATCCGCCGCCGTCAGATCCTGCTGGTCCAGGTCGTCAAGGACGAGCGCGGCGCCAAGGGCGCGGCCCTGACCACCTGGCTGTCGCTGGCCGGCCGCTACTGCGTGCTGATGCCCAACACCGGCAAGGGCGGCGGCATCTCGCGCAAGATCACCCAGGCCTCGGACCGCAAGCGCCTGAAGGCCGCGGCCGCCGCCCTGGAGGTGCCGCGCGGCATGGGCCTGATCATCCGCACGGCCGGCGCCAAGCGCACCAAGGCCGAGATCAAGCGCGACTACGAATATCTGCTGCGCCTGTGGGAGACGATCCGCGAGACGACGCTCGCCTCGAACGCGCCTTCGCTGATCTATGAGGAAGAGAACCTCGTCCGCCGCGCCGTGCGCGACATGTTCGACAAGGATTTCGACGGCATCCAGGTCGAGGGCGTCGAGGGCTTCAAGGAAGCGCGCGACTTCATGCGGGTGCTGATGCCTTCGCAGGCCAAGAAGGTGCACCTGTATCAGGGCTCCAAGCCCCTGTTCGCCGCCAACGGCATCGAGGAGGTCCTGACCGGCATCCACCAGCCGGTGGTGACGCTGAAGTCCGGCGGCTATCTGGTGATCAACCAGACCGAGGCCCTGGTGGCCATCGACGTCAACTCGGGCCGCGCGACCAAGGAACGCAACGTCGAGCAGACCGCGTTCAAGACCAACTGCGAGGCCGCCGTCGAGGCCGCCCGCCAGCTGCGCCTGCGCGACCTCGCCGGCCTGGTCGTCATCGATTTCATCGACATGGATGAATCGAAGAACAACCGCACGGTCGAGCGCATCCTGAAGGACGCCCTGTCCGAAGACCGCGCCCGCATCCAGATGGGCAAGATCTCCAGCTTCGGCCTGATGGAAATCAGCCGCCAGCGCCGCCGTCTGGGCGTACTGGAAGGCGCCACCGAGGTCTGCCCGCACTGCCAGGGCGCCGGCCGCGTCCGCTCTGCGGAATCGGCCGCCCTGATGGTGCTGCGCGCCGTCGACATCGAAGCCGGCAAGAACGGCGCGGGGTCGATCAACCTGCGCGTCTCGACCGGCGTCGCCCTCTACATCCTGAACCACAAGCGCGAGTATCTGCAGCGCCTGCAGGCCGCGCGTGGCCTGGCGGTGATCATCCAGATCGACGACAGCCTGGCCCAGGGCGAGAGCGCCATCGAGCGCACCGAGACCAATGAGGACTTCGTCGCCGCCGAACCGACCATCGCCCTGGCCGACCTGCTCAACGACGGCTTCGACGACAACGCCTTCGACGACGAAGACGAGGACGACGACGAAATCATCGACGACGAGGACGAGGACGACCTCGAGCGCGAGGACACCGACGACGACGAGCCGCGCACGCGTCTGGAAGTCGAGAACCGCGGCGGTCGCGGCCGCAAGCGCCGTCGTGGCGGTCGTCGCGACGAGGAGACCTCCGAAGCCGCCCCTGCCCCGTCGTCGGACGATGACGATGACGACAGCGAGGCCGGCCGTCGCCGCCGTCGTGGCCGTCGTGGCGGTCGCCGCGTGCGTGAGGACGGCGACGCCAATGGCGGCTCCGGCTCCTTCTTCTGGGTCCGTGGCCGTACGCCGTCGCTGGACGACCCCTACGTCTGGTTCGACCCGATCAACCCCGAGCCCCGCGCCCCGCGCGCGCCGGTCGCTGAAGGCGTTCGCGCCGAAGGCCTTGCGTCCGACGTCGAGGAACGCGTCGGCGAACGTCCCGAAGGCGAGACCGGCGGTGAGCGCGAGGGCGGGCGTTCGCGCCGCCGTCGTCGCGGTCGCGGCCGTGGCGGCGAACGGGGCGGCCTGACCCACGAGGTCAAGGTCGAGGCCCGCGCCACCAACGAAGGCATGCCCGCCGACGGCTCGCCGGACACCCCGATGGCCGTGATGGTCGAGGGCGAAGCGGTTGAAGCTGACGCTCCGGTCATCCCCGCCGAGCCGCAACGTCGTCGCGTCCGCCGCAAGCCGGCCGCGACCACGGACGTCGATCTCGACACCGGCGTCGAGCCGAACGAGGCCGAACCGGTCGGCGCACCCGTCGAACTGGACGTCACCCCGGTGGAGGCCGTCGAGGAGCGCGCCGCCGTCGAGGCCCTGATCGCCGAGCCCGAGCCGGAGACGACCCCCGTCCCCGCCGCGGTGGTCGAGCACACGTCCGCCCCGACGCCCGAGGCCGATCTGTCGGCGATCATCGCCGCGGATCCGAACCAGATCGCCGCCCCGCCCGAGAAGCCCAAGCGCGGATGGTGGCGCCGCTGAGGCGCAAGGCCTAGATGACAAGGACTGGAGTGCGTCAGCCGCAAAACGGACACCGATCCCGGCGACCGTCGCACTCCAGTCCAGCCATCCGGCCCGCTTACGCGGCCACGGGGGAGCTCATCTTGAACGGCCTTGCTCGCGTCGCCTCTGTCTTCCAGCCCTCTCGCAAGGCTGTTTCGCGTCTGATCGCGGCGGCGACTGCGGCCGTGTTCGCCTTTGGCGTCGCCGGCCCGGCCTCGGCCCAGAGCGCCATTCGCGACACCGAGATCGAGGGCATCATCCGCGGCTGGGCCGACCCGGTTTTCGCCGCCATGGGCCTGAACCCGGATGAGGTCGAGGTCCTGCTGATCAACGACCCGAGCCTGAACGCCTTCGCCCTCAAGGGGCGGATCATGGGCATCAACACCGGCCTGATCGAACAGACCACGACGCCCAACGAATTGCTGGGCGTGATGGCGCACGAGGCCGGGCACATCAAGAACCGCCACCTGCTGCGCGACGGCGTGCAGAACGCGGGCATGCAGCCCTTCCTGATGACCATGGCCCTGGGCGCCCTGGCCATAGCCGCGGGCCAGCCCGGCGCCGGCGCCGTGCTGATGGCCAACAGCCAGTATTTCGGCACCCTCGGCGCCCTGCGCTACATGCAGAGCCAGGAGGGCGAAGCCGATATCTCGGGCGCCCGGGCGCTGGAGGCCGCCGGCGAAAGCGGCAAGGGCCTGGTCGACTTCTTCGAGAATTTCCGCTCGCAGGAGGTCTTCTCCGACGCCCGCCGCTATCCCTATTTCCGCAGCCACCCCCTGTCGGGCGAGCGGATCGAGGCCCTGCGCCGCCCGGTCGAAGCCGCCCCTCACTATGGCCACCAGGATAGCCCCGAGCGTCTGGCCGACCACGCCCTGATCGTGGCCAAGATCCACGCCTTCATGGATCCGCCCAGCCAGACCTTGCGCGACTATCCGGCCTCGGCGACCGACTTCCCCAGCCGCTACGCCCGGGCCATCGGCTATTACCGCGATGGACAGACCGACAAGGCCATCCAGGGCGTCGACGCCCTGCTGGCCGAGAAGCCGACCGATCCTTACCTGTGGGAGCTGAAGGGTCAGATCCTGTTCGAGGACGGCCGCCCCGGCGATTCCCTGTCGGCGCACCAGCGCTCGGTGGAGCTCAAGCCGGACGCGCCTCTGCTGCGCATCAACCTGGCCCACGCCCTGATCGAGACCAATGATCCGGCCAATCTGGACCCGGCTATCGACCAGCTGAAGCGGGCCGTGGCGCGCGAGCCGGACAACACCATGGCCTGGCGTCTGCTGTCCCAGGCTTATTCCAGCCAGGGCAAGGAGGGTCAGGCCCGTCTGGCCTCGGCGGAATACTGGTTCGCCGCCGGCGATACTGAACAGGCCACCCAGTTCGCCCTGCGCGCCCGGCCCATGCTGGACCGCAGCTCGCCCGAATGGCGTCGCGCCGTCGACATCGTCCTGGCCTCGGGCGCGACCGATCAGGACCTCCAGGACCTGGACCGGCGCCAGCAGCGCCGCCAAGGCCCGATCATCGAGCCGCCGGCCTCCACGGCGACCCTGCCCGGCAGCGCCCGGCCGACCTCCTGACTTTCAAAGACGAGACTGTATGACCGACGCCCCCGAGCCCGCCGTGGCGCCTGAAACCGCACCTGCGCCGACGCTGAAGCAACGCTGGCTGACCGGCCGCAGCATGCTGGCGCTCGGCGTCTCGGTGGTCGCCCTCGGCTTCGCGGCCGCGCCCTACGTCGTGCCGGGCCTGTTCGGGTCCCAGGTGCGCGCCTATCTTCTGAACCACCCCGAGGTGCTGGCCGAGGCCCAGGTCGCCTATCAGGTCCAGCAGCAGAACGATCAGCAGGCCCGGGTCAACGCCGCCGCCGCCGCCCACCCCGGCGCCCTGCGCGCCGCGCCCGGCGAGCCCGCCTTCGGCCCCGTCGATGCGAAGGTCACGGTAGTGCAGTTCTTCGATTACCAGTGCCCCTACTGCAAGGCGGTGGCGCCGGACTTCCTGCGCCTGATGCAGGCCAATCCGGACGTGCGCTTCATCTTCAAGGAATGGCCGATCCTCGACCACGGCGAAGGCATCACCTCGCGCTACGCGGCTCAGGCCGCCCTGGCCGCACAGGCCCAAGGCAAGTATCTGGCCGTGCATCAGGCCCTGATGGCCGAGCGCGCCCTGACGCCCCAGGCGGTGGACCGGATCCTGGCCGCCAACGGCGTGACCGGCCCGGTCGGCAGCCCCGAGGCCGCCCGGATCGTGACCAATGTCCGGATCGACGCGACCAACCTGACCATCGAAGGCACCCCGACCTTCTTCATCAACGGCAAGGCCTCGCCCACCCACGATCCGGCCGGTCTGGCCCAGATCATCAACGCGGAGAAGGCGAAGTAGGGCTTACGCCAGCGCCAGATACATGCGGCCGCCGATCCACTGGACCCGCGACTGGCTGAGTGCGGCATCCATGGCGGCGGTGTTCCCCAGCGCTTTCTCGGCCTCGGAGAGGACGAAGTAGCTGTAGGGGTCGGCGGGCCAGTCCTTGAGCAGGTCCTCGATCTTCGCCTTCGCCCCGGCGGCGTCGCCGTTGGCCAGCATGGCGGCGGCGAGGCTGCGGCGGGTCGGATACCAGATGGCGGGCGGATCGCCGCCCTCGTCGTCCTGGGCCTGGATGGCGGCGGCGCGGGTGAAGGCGGTGATGGCGGCGGCGTGGTCGCCGGTGATCATGGCCGCCCGGCCCTCCAGCACCCGCTGGAACAGCTCGACGAAGTCCTTCACATCCTTCGCCTGGGGCGCGTTGTCCGGAATGGCCTGACGCAGTTCGGCGATGGCGGCGGCCTCGACCGCGATGGCCTCGGCGTCGCCCCGGCGCGCGGCGGCCTCGCCGCGGGCGTAGCGCCAGCTCATGCGCAGCAAGGGGTTCGAGGCCGGCGGCTCCTTCAGGGCCGCGACAGTCTCCTGCGACGCGAACCGGCCGTAGAGGGCATAGGCGTCATTGGCCATGATCTGACGCCAGGCGTTGGACGCCGGAATATCGGGATAGGTGGCCAGGAAGCCGTCGGCGAGGGCGATCCCCTCCTCCGCCCCGCCGGCCATCAGGGCGCCGCCCATGCCGAAATGCAGGTTGTGGCCGTGCAGGGGCATGCCGCCCGCGATCCCGCCCGGACGCGGCGCGATCTGCTCGTAACGCTTGTCCAGGGCCACGGCGCTCACATTGGCCCGCATCGCGTCGATGTAGCGGCCGACGCGGTAATAGGTGTGGGACGGCATATGGACGAGGTGGCTGGCGTTGGGCGCCAGCAGGGCCAGCTTCTCGCCGTAGGGAATGGCCTTGTGCGGGTCCGCCGACCACTCGGTCATGTGGATGTAAAGGTGGATATTGCCCGGATCGTCGGGCTTGACCGCCAGGGCGTGCTCCAGGATTTCCATGGTGCGGGTCGTCGCCGGATAGGCCGCCGTGCCGTCCTTGTTCCACGGATCGCCCTCGACGCTCAGCATCCAGGCGTCGGCGGTGATGGCGGCGATGGCGATGTCGTCGGGATGGGCGCGGGCGATGCGGTCCATGCCGCGCGCGAACCGGGTGGCGCGCGTGGCCTCGCGGCCCGAATAGCGCTGGATCAGGGCGTCGATCATCTGCTTCTGCATCGGCGAGGCGTCGCGGGCCAGCCGTCGGGCCTCGCGCGCCGCCGTCAGGGCCGCGGCGATCGAGGCGTCATCATTGCCGCCGCCGTTGAGATTAGGCCCCAGAGCCCAGGCTTCGCCCCAGGCGCACATGCCGCATTCGGGATCGAGGGCACGGGCCTTGCGGAAGGCGCGGACGGCCTCGGTGTGTTCGAAGGCCCAGCGCAGGCGGACGCCCTGGTTGAACCAGACCTGGGCCTCGGGCGTCGCGTCGACGACGTAGCCCTCGTCCCCGAAGCCATCGACCAGCACCATGTCGGCGACGGGCGCCGTGGTCATGGCCGAACCGACCTTGCCGCACCGGGGTCCGTTGTCGATGGCGTCCAGCATGGCCTTGTCGGCCGTGGCGTCGGCGACGGCGGCCGGGCCGATCAGGGCCAGGGTCGCGACCGTGAACGCCAGAAGTTTCAAACGCATCGTCGTCTCCCCGAACAGCCGGGAGTGACCTTGGCCGAAAAAGCCCGTCAGGCCAATGCGGCGGATCGAGCGGCCTAGATCAGGCCGGCCAGCGGCGACGACGGATCGGCGTACATCCGGCGGGGCATGCGGCCGGCCAAATAGCCCTGACGCCCGGCGATGACGGCATGCTTCATGGCGCTGGCCATCAGGATGGGATCCTTCGCCCCGGCGATGGCGGTGTTCATCAGGACGGCGTCGCAGCCCAGCTCCATGGCCAGAACGGCGTCGGATGGTGTGCCCACGCCCGCATCGACCAGCACCGGCACCCTGGCCTGTTCCACGATCAGGCGGACGTTGACGGCGTTCTGGAGCCCCAGGCCCGAGCCGATGGGCGCGGCGGCGGGCATGATGGCGGCGGCGCCCGCCTCCTCCAGCCGCTGGGCCATGACCACGTCGTCGGTGCAGTAGACCATGACGTCGAAGCCGTCCTTGACCAGCATATCGAGCGCCCGCAGCGTCTCGACCATGTCGGGATAGAGGTGGGCGGTGTTCGACAGCACCTCCAGCTTGACCAGGTTCCAGCCCCCGGCCTCGCGCGCCAGACGAAGGGTCCGCACCGCGTCCTCGCCGGTGAAACAGCCGGCGGTGTTGGGCAGGAAGGTGAAGCGGTCGGGCTTCACATAGTCGACCAGCATCGGCTGGCTCGGATCAGACAGGTTCACCCGGCGCAGGGCCACGGTGACGATCTCGGCGCCCGCGGCCTCGGCGGCGGCGGCGTTCTGGGCGTAGTCGGCGTATTTGCCGGTGCCCACGATCAGCCGCGAGGAGAAGGTGCGGCCGGCGACGGTCCAGGAATCGGCGGCGGGAGAAGCGATCTCGGTCATGGCCGGTTCCCTACGCCTTCGCGCCCACGGAAGGAACAGCTCAGCCGTCAGAAGTCGTCAGGGATTTCGCGCCCAATTCGGCCACGATCGGGCGGCGATCTGGAGAACGTCGATTCACCGACAGGGAGGCCCGCCATGTCGAACCCCAAGATGTCGAACCGCCAGATCCTGACCACCGTCGCGCTCGCGGCCCTGACCCTGATGGCCGGTTGCGCCCCGGGCGTGGACGGCGTCCCGGCCCCGCCCATGGCGATTGAAGCTCCGCCGCCGCCTGCCCCGCCCCCACCGCCGCCGCCGCCTCTCGCCATGGCGCCGGCCGAGGCCTCCGGAGAGGTCGCCGACCTGGTTGTTACGGGTTCGCGGATTCCGGGGTCCTCCGCCGACCGCGCGCCCGAACCCGCCAGCCCCGTCCGCCCGCGACAGCAATCCCAGGCCGGAATTCTGACGGCGGGCGACTACGACGACCTGCTCAATCCCCAGGCCTACGCCCGCTATGTCGCCTCCAAGGCCCAGGAATTCGAGGCCCTGCCGTATGTCGACACCCGCGCGGCCATCACCGTCACCATCACCGACCCCGACGGCCGTCCCAAGCCTTTCGTGCCGGTCCGCATCAGCCGTCCGCAGGGCGGAACGCTGGAGCTGACGACCCTGGCCGACGGCAATGTGGTGCTCTTCCCCGCACTGGACCGTCTGGGCCGCACGGCCGAGATCAGCGTGCCCGGCCCGCGCGGCCAGATGACCCGCCGGACGCTCAGCGTCGGGGCGGATCGACGTCTGGAGATTGCGACGCCCGGCGCCCCGGCGACGGTCCGCGCCCTGGACCTGATGCTGGTGATCGACGCCACGGGCAGCATGGGCGACGAGATCAACTATCTGAAGGTCGAGCTGGACAGCATCGTCACCGCCCTGAAGGAACGCCACCCCGGTCTGGACCTGCGGCTGGGCCTGATCGTCTATCGCGACGTCGGCGACGACTATGTGGTTCGCCAATACGCCTTCACCGGCAATACGGAGGCCGTCCAGACCCTCTTGTCCAAACAGTCGGCGGGCGGCGGCGGCGATTATCCTGAAGCCGTCGATCAGGCGATGGCCGCAGCCGTAGGCGCCTCATGGCGCGATGACGCCGCCAAGGCCCTGGTTCTGGTCGCCGACGCCCCGCCTCACGACCAGAACATCGGCGCCACCTGGGCGACCACCCTTCAGGCCCGCGACAAGCGCATCCAGATCGTGCCCGTGGCGGCGAGCGGCGTGGCCGAGAAGGCCGAGTTCGTCATGCGCGCCATGGCTGCGGTGACCCAGAGCCGCTATCTGTTCCTGACCGACGACAGCGGCGTGGGCAATCCGCACGCCGCGCCCGAGGTCAAATGCTACGTCGTCACCCGCCTCGACGCCCTCTTGCGCCGCGTCCTCGACGGCATCGTCTCCGGCCGGCGGATCGAACCCCAGGGCAACGAGATCATCCGCCGCGTGGGCGACTATGACGACGGCGTCTGCGAGCCTCGCTGACCCATCCGGCGGGACGGCTGGCTGACGCAAAGGCGCCGGTCAGCCTCCGCCGACGAAGATCACCATCTCGATGCGGTCGCCTTCCGCGAGGGCGGTTTCGGCGTGGAGCGAGCGCGGCACGATCTCGAGATTGCGCTCGACGGCGACCTTGCGCGGGTCCAGACCCAGTTCTCCGACGAGATCCAGAATCGTCCGGGCGGAGACGTCTTTCGTATCTCCGTTGACTTGAATGCGCATACCGCTACGTCAGCCTTTCGCGCGGGTCGCTTTGACCTGCGCCGTCAGTCAGTTAAAAGGCCGCCCGATTCATGGGCGTTCCCGCGCCCGGAGCCTCACCGCAGGTAATGCCCGAAACGCCCGTCATCTACGTCCTGAACGGTCCCAATCTCAACCTCCTCGGGGTTCGTGAGCCGGATATCTATGGGTATGAGACGCTGGCTGACGTTCAGGCGCTGTGCGAACAGGCTGCGGGCGACGCCCGGGTGGTCTTCCGCCAGTCCAATCACGAAGGCCAGCTGATCGACTGGATCCATGAGGCCCGCACCGAAGGTTCGGCCCTGGTCATCAACCCCGCCGGTTACGGCCACACCTCCGTGGCCCTGCTGGATGCGCTGAAGGCCCTGGCGATCCCGGTGATCGAATGTCACCTGTCCAACCCGGCGTCCCGCGAGGAATTCCGGCACAAGACCTATGTTTCGCTGGTTGCGACCGGCGTCGTCGCGGGCTTCGGCCCGCAAAGTTACGAACTGGCCGTCAAGGCCGCGGTGAAGCTGGCTGCGGAACGCGCAGCGGCCGCCGCCCGTTCGTCCTGAGATCAAGAAGAAGGCTCGAGAGAACCCATGGCCGATCCGAAATCGTCCCCTGCCAAGATCAAGAACGAAGAGATCGACGCGACCCTGGTCCGCCAGCTCGCCGACATCCTGAACGACACCTCCCTGACGGAGATCGAGGTCGAGCGCGGCGAACTGCGCATCCGGGTGGCGCGTGAGATCGTCTCCGCCCCGGTGATGCAGTACGCCGCCGCCCCGGCTCACGCTCACGCTCCGGCTCCGGTCGCCGCCGCCCCCGCCGCCGCGGCTCCGGCCGCCGCTCCCGCCGCCAAGGCGGGCGAGACCGTGAAGTCGCCGATGGTCGGCACCGCCTATCTGCAGGCCTCGCCCGAGGCTCCGCCGTTCGTGAAGGTCGGCGACAAGGTCAAGAAGGGCCAGACCCTGATCATCGTCGAGGCGATGAAGACCATGAACCCCATCCAGGCCCCGCGCGACGGCGTTGTCGCCGAAGTCCTGGTCGGCGACGCCCAGCCCGTCGAATACGGCGAACCCCTCGTCCTGCTCGAGGCGTAAGCCATGTTCACCAAAGTCCTGATCGCCAACCGCGGCGAAATCGCCCTGCGTATCCACCGGGCGTGCAAGGAGATGGGCATCTCCACCGTCGCCGTGCACTCCGAGGCCGACCGCGGCGCCATGTGGGTGCGACTGGCGGACGAAAGCGTCTGCATCGGTCCGGCCCCGGCGGCCAAGAGCTATCTGAACATCCCGTCGATCATCGCAGCGGCCGAGATCACCGGCGCCCAGGCGATCCACCCGGGCTACGGCTTCCTGTCCGAAAACGCCCGCTTCGCCGAGATCGTCGAAGCCCACGGCATGACCTTCATCGGTCCCAAGCCGGACCACATCCGGGTCATGGGCGACAAGATCAGCGCCAAACAGACCGTCAAGGACGCCGGCATTCCGGTGGTTCCCGGCTCTGACGGCGAGGTCGAGACCGTCGAGGCCGCCATCGCGGCGTCCAAGACCATCGGCTTCCCCCTGATCGTCAAGGCCGCCGCCGGCGGCGGCGGACGCGGCATGAAGGTCGCCCTGACCGCCGACGACCTGGTCGAGGCCGTCCAGACCGCCCAGACCGAGGCCAAGGCCGCCTTCGGCAACGGCGCCGTCTACATGGAGCGCTACCTCCAGAAGCCACGCCACATCGAAATCCAGGTCGTCGCCGACAGCCACGGCAACGTCGTCCACCTGGGCGAACGCGATTGCTCCCTGCAGCGCCGCCACCAGAAGGTGCTGGAAGAGGCCCCCTCGCCCGCCCTGTCGGCGGCCCAGCGCACCGAAATCGGCAAGACGGTCAACAAGGCCATCGCCGCCATCGGCTATCTGGGCGTCGGCACCATCGAGTTCCTGTGGGAGGACGGCGAGTTCTTCTTCATCGAGATGAACACCCGCCTGCAGGTCGAACACCCGGTCACGGAAGCCATCACCGGCGTCGATCTGGTGCGCGAACAGATCCGCATCGCCGCGGGCCTGCCGCTGTCCTTCACGCAAGAGGACATCCATTTCGAGGGCCACGCCATCGAGGTGCGGATCAACGCCGAGAACGCCGAGACCTTCACCCCGTCGCCCGGCACCATCACCGACTTCCACGCCCCCGGCGGTCTGGGCGTGCGGCTGGATAGCGCCATCTACGCCGGCTATTCGATCCCGCCCTACTACGACAGTCTGATCGGCAAGCTGATCGTGCACGGGCGCGACCGGGCCGAGTGCGTGGCGCGGCTGAAGCGGAGCCTCGGCGAGATCGTGGTCGGCGGCGTCGACACGACCATCCCCCTGTTCCAGCGCCTGCTGGCCGAGCCTGACATCCTCAGTGGCGACTACGACATCCACTGGCTGGAGAAGTGGGCGGCCAAACGGGCGCCGGCAGCCTGAGCGACCCGGGCTTCAGCGCCAGTCCCTTCGGCGGCTTCGGCCCCGAAGAGCTGCTGAACTGCTATGCGACGGGCGTCTTCCCCATGGGCGAGGCGCGCGACGATCCGCGCATATTCCTCGTCGAACCGGACCAGCGGGGCGTCATCCCGCTGGACGGCTTCCATATCCCGACGCGGCTGAAGCGGACCGTCAGGGGCGAGCCGTTCGAGGTGAGGGTTTCCACCGCCTTCGACGCCGTGCTGGACGCCTGCGCGGCCCCGGGGCCGGGGCGTGAGGACACCTGGATCAACCGTCCGATCCGCCGGCTCTATCTGGCGCTCCAGGCCATGGGCCACGCCCACTCCATCGAATGCTGGAAGGACGAGCGGCTGGTCGGCGGCCTGTACGGCGTGACCCTGGGCGGCGCCTTCTTCGGCGAGAGCATGTTCAGCCGCGAGCGGGACGCTTCGAAGATCGCCCTCGTGCATCTGGTGGCGCGGCTGAAGCGGGGCGGCTGGCGGCTGCTGGACGCCCAGTTCCTGACCGAGCATCTGAGCCAGTTCGGGGCGGTGGAAACCCCGCAGGGCGCCTATCTGAAGCTGCTCAAGGCGGCGCGCCCCCTCAAGCCCAACTCCCGGTCGTTATACGAACCGATGACCGGCGAGGCGGCGGTCTTCTACGCCTTGCAGCCCACGACCCAGGCGTCATAGATCGGGTGCTGCAGGCCGCTGATCGCCGGCGTCGAGGCGAACATCCAGCCGCGGAAGATCTGCCGCGGCTCGCGGACGGTGGTTGTGCCCTTGGGCTCCAGGCTGACGTCCACATAGGCGATGGCGTCGGACACCAGTTCGTTGTCGGCCGAGACCTCGCAGGCGCGGACGCTGAAAATCAGGCTGTCGTTGAATCGTACGGCGCGACCGCCAACCACGACCTCGAACCGCATCCGCTCGGCGGTAATCTTGTCGATCGCCTCGATAATCGCGACGCGACGACGCTGGCGCGGCAGCGGGGTGTCGGCTTCCTGGATCTTCTCGTCGGCGGGGACCTTGGCGTCTTCCTTGGCCTCGGCGGCGTCGGCGACGGTCTCCTGCGGGGCGCCGGCCATGTCGACCGGCGTGGTGGGGACGATGGCCACCGGGGCCGCGGGCGCCGGAGCGCCGGCCGGAGCCGTCTCGACCGGCGGGGCGTTCCTCAGGATGTCGCCGACCGGATCGTTCGTCGGGCGCGCGTCCTGCGGCGGGCTGTTCTGCAGACCGCCGGCGACGACGACGCTCCCCGCCCCGACGACCGTCAGGGCGGCGACAGCGATGCCGATCAGGCGGGCGCGGTTCACTATTCGGGCTTCCAGGCTTCGTAGTCGCCCGTGGCGGCCGGGCGCACGCCCTCGGCGGCCAGCGAACCCGGCGGACGCCAGGCCAGCGGCGTGCCGGTCAGGTTCGGCTGGTGGTCCAGCTCCCAGGCGCGGCGCTTGAGCGGCTCGGCGGTCGGCGGCTCGTCGAAGGTGTAGTGCAGCCAGCCGTGCCAGTCGGGCGAGACCTTCGAGGCCTCGGCATAGCCGTTGTAGACGACCCAGCGGCGCTTGCGGCCGTCATAGCTCTTGTTGTCACGGCTCTCGTAGTAGCGGTTGCCCATCTCGTCCGTGCCGATCAGGTTCGCGCGCTTGGCGATCGTGAACAGGGTGCCGATGGTGGCGCCGTTCCACCAGGTGAAAATCTGAGCAAGCACTGAGTGGGAGTCCCATCGAATCCGTGGCGCCGGTCGGTCCGGCGACGCTGGCGCGATCATAGAAACCGGGAGGCTCCGCGTCCAGCGCGACGGCCTTTTCGCGCACATCAACATCTTGGGGGTAACCCCTGCCTGGCCCGCAACATCTATTGATGGCTGTGTCCCGCCTGCCTAGTCTGGGGAACCTTTCGGCGGAAAGAGACCCGCATGCGCTTCGCCTCCCGCTTCGTTCAGCCCGCGAGCCTGATCGCGACCGGCCCTCGCTGGGTCGAGCGGAGCGATTCGGTGGTCGAGATGATCGCGCCGGACGGCTGGTCCGACGCCCGCGTCGAGGCCTGGATGGACTGGGCCGACGGCCTGCCCCAGGATCTGCCCACGGGCATGGCGACGGAGACGGTTTCCCTCGGGCTCGAGGTTCTGGGCGGCCGGATTTCGGGCTGGGCCGCGCGACTGGCCGTCTGGGGCCGGTCGACGGGCGTCTTCGCCGGAGCCGCCGACGCCCGCACCTTCGCCGAGGAGCTGACCGCCAGCGTCCTGCTGGGACTGGCCGCCCCCGCCCGGGGTCTGAAGGACGGGGTGCGCCTGCCCGCCAGCATCGGCGCCCCGCCCGCCGCTACGGTTCTCGATCTGGAAGAGGCGTCGGACCTCAAGACCCTGACCGCGGCGCTGGACGCCCGGCGCGCCGCAAAGCTGGCCGAAAGCGCCGCCGAGGCCGCAGCCCGCGCCCTGTCGGCCGTCGCCGACGTCGTGGACCGCTGCGAAGGGCCGCGCGGCGACTGCGGCGATCCCGCCCGCAACCCCGCCCTTGCCCGCGCCGCCGGGGCCGCGCGCCGCGCCGGGGCGAGCGACCTCGACATCCTGCGCGCCATCGACGGCGAGCGGATCGTGATCGACTTCCCGCCGGCCCCGGCGGAGCGGATCGTCGCCGTCACCGACCGCGAGCCGTTCGGCTCGACGGAAGCGCCCGCCCGTCTGGCGGGACGCGCCGCCCTGACCGGCGACCTGATCCTGGCGTTCGACGCCGCCGACGCCCGGGCCGTGGCGGATCAGCCGCTGGCCGCCGCCTGCGCCCTGAACCTCCCCGCCCTCGCCGCGCTGGCTGAGGCTTCCGACTTCGCGCCCGCGCTGGAGGCCCTGACCCGGCTGTGGACCACGGCGCTGGAGATCGAGCTGACTTCCGGCTTCTCCGCCACCGTCGATCAGGCCCGTCGGCGTCAGGCGGTGCGGCCCGTCGCGCTCGGCCTGTCCGGCGCGGCCGAATGGCTGCTGACCCAGGGGCTCGTGCCGGACGAAGCCGGTCAGGCGGCCCTCGCGGCCGTGGCCGGCGTGGTCGCGGCCAGCGCGGCCCTGACCGCCTGCGAGCTGACCGAGGCTCTGGGCGCCTGCCCCGAAGGCCCGGCCCTGGCCGGAGAAGCGCTGGACTCCCTGCAACGCCGTCAGGGCCTGCTGGCCGCCTTCGACGCCCGCCAGTCGACGCCTCTCGCCGCCCATGCCGCCAAACTCACCGCCGCCGCCCGCAAGGCGATGAAGCGCGACGGCCGCCGTCATGGCTCCATCTCCCTGCTGATCGACGACGCCGAATTGGGCTTGCGGCTCGGCGCCCCCGCCTTCGCCCACGCCGCCCTGTTCGAGACCGCCGACGGCGCCGTGGAGCGGCATCTGTCGCCCGCCCTGATCGCCGCCATGGACGAGACGGACGCCGCCGCCGCCGAGCGCCGCCTGCTGGGCCGCCGCACCCTCGTCGAGGCGCCGGGCATGGACCACGAGGTCCTGCGCAACCTCGGCTTCACCGACGCAGAGCTGGAGTCCGTCGAAATCGCCCTGGCCGAGGTCGAGCGGCTGGAGGACGCCTTCGGGCCTCTGGTGCTGGACCCCGGCTATGTCCGCGACGTGCTGGGCATCGAGGGGGCCGGCCCCCTGTTGCCGCGTCTGGGTCTGTCCGCCGACGCCCTCGCCACCGCCGAGGCCTATGCGCTGGGCCATGCGGACCTGTCAGGCTGGGACGACGCGCCCGCCGCCCTCGCCGGGACCCTGAACCGCGCGCCCGCCGAAATCGAACGCGACCTGCGCCGCGCGGTCGAGCCGTTCAGCGATACGCCCGACGTCACGCCTGACGCCGTCAGCTGGCGCGCCACCGCCGCCGAGGCCACGGCGCTGCTGGCCACGGCCGCGAGCGAGGGCCGCCGCGCCATCCGCCTGCTGCCCGACACGGCTCCCTCCGGCCCCCTGCTCGACCTGCCCGAGCTCGAAGCCGCTCCGCGCCGTCCGGAGGCCGCCGCCGAAGCCCCGCCGACCGAGAAGATCGTCGAGCGCGTGGTCGAGCGCGACCGCACCCGCCGCAAACTTCCCGACCGCCGCAAGGGCTATATCCAGAAGGCGGCCGTCGGGGGCCACAAGGTCTATATCCACACCGGCGAGTATGACGACGGCGAGCTGGGCGAGATCTTCATCGACATGCACAAGGAAGGCGCCGCTTTCCGCAGTCTTATGAATAACTTCGCGATCGCGATTTCCATCGGGCTTCAATACGGCGTGCCGCTGGACGAGTTCGTGGACGCCTTCGTCTTCACCCGGTTCGAACCCGCCGGCCGGGTCACGGGCAATGACCGCGTCGGCTCGGCGACCTCGATCCTGGACTACATCTTCCGCGAACTGGGCGTCTCCTATCTGGACCGGACCGAGTTGGCCAACGCCGACGCCGAGCCGCTGGACGCCGACGGCCTGGGCGCGGGCAAGGCCGATGAACTGGTGCCCGCCGCCCACTTCATCTCCAAGGGTTTCGCCCGGGGCGCGGCGCCCGACAATCTGGTGGTCCTGCCCTTCGGCAAGCGCGAGCCGGAACAACGCACCGTCGCGGTCGCCAACGCCGACGCCTGCCCGGCCTGCGGCGACTTCACCCTGCAGCAGCGCGGCGCGGTCCGGGTCTGCGACAGCTGCGGCGCGGCGGAATCGAAGAAGGGATGATGCCGGGCGGCGGGCTCTACGATCAGTTCGCACTGAAACTCGGTCGCCCGCTCCCCAAGGCGGTCGACGCTCTGCTGCGCATACTCTGGTGGCCCCTGTTCCTTCTCAGCATGGCCTCGCTCTGGCCGCCGACCTATCCCCTCATCGAGACATGGCTCGCGGGTCACGGTGTTGATGTCGTTCTGCCTCCGGGCCGGGTAGTGATTCCGGTCATGACACTGCTGACCGTCTTCCTTCTGGGACACGCCGAACTGATCCGACGCCGCACTACGCTGATGACCGGCGTCGCAGGCCACGGATCGTAAACACCTCTGCGGTATGGGTCTTTCAAAGATCACAGAACCGGCCTCGCCGGTCCGGAGCCTGTCCGTGAAGAAAGCCCTCGCCCTGATCGCCGCCGTCGCGGCCGTCGCTACTCCGGTTCTGGCCCAGAACGCCGGACAGATCGCCAGCGTCCGCTCGGGCCACGACTGCCGCGGCTGCAACCTGTTCCAGGGTGATTTCTCGAACTTCGAGAAGCGCGGGCTGAACCTGACCGGCTCACGCCTGCGTCAGGCCGACTTCAGCCTGGCGGTCATGAACCGCACCCGCTTCGCCAATACCGACATGCGCGACGTCGAGGCCTATGGGGCGGTCTTCTCCAGTTCGAACTTCTCGGGCGCCAACCTGACGAACGCGAGCTTCGTCGGCGCCTATCTCGAAGGCGGGTCCTTCGCCGGGGCCACCCTGACCGGCGCCAACTTCTCGGGCGCCCAGCTGAACCGGGCCACCGGCCTGACCCAGCGCCAGCTCAACCAGGCCTGCGGCGACGAGGCGACTGTGCTGCCCGGCGGTCTGCATATTCCCGCCTGCTGAGCGGCCCGACTGTTACCGCGATTTAAGTAGGCTTTCAGGGGCTTCCGCTTCATTGAGGCGATGTGAAACAGATCGCAGCACTAATCCGTAACGCCTCCGCCGCCGCCCTCGGGATGGCCGCCGTGGCCTGCGCGACCCAGGCCGCCGCCGAGGTCCGCTTCAGCCTTCAGGAAGGCGGGGTTTCCCGCACCGTGACCCTGGGCGGATCCTGCAATCGCTGCGACCTTTCGGGCCGGAACCTGTCGGGGGCGACCCTGACCGGCGCCACCTTCACCAGCGCCACCCTGATCGGCGCCAATCTGCGCGGCGCCGAACTGACCGGCGGTAACTTCACCAACAGCGATTTCAGCCGCGCCAATATGACCGGCGTCGAGATGAACGGCGCCAACTTCACCTCCGCCGTCTTCGTCGATGTGACGATGAACGGGGCCGAGGCCACCGGCGGCGTCTTCGCCAACGCCAATATGGCCCGTGTCGTCCTGACCGGTGCGGAGATGAACGGCGTCAATATGAACAGCGCGGTTCTGCAGGATGCCCGCCTGGACGGCGCCGAGATGTTCGGCGCCACCCTGGCCAACGTCAACGCACGCAGCGCCTCGTTCCAGCATGTCGAGATGCAGGCCTCGAACATGACCTCCGGCGACTTCTCGGGCGCCAATTTCCGTGGAGCCACCCTGGACGGCGCCCGGTTGCGGGACGGCAATTTCGCCCGCGCCAACTTCACCGAGGCCTCCCTGCGCCGGACCGATATTCGCGGCGCCGACCTGTCGCGCGCCGTGGGCCTGACCCAGGACCAGGTCGGCGAGGCCTGCGCAGACGACAGCACCCGCCTGCCGCGCGGCCTGCAGATCGGCAACTGCCGCAGCCGGGTCTTCGTCCGGGTGTCCCCGCCGGCCCCGCCACGCCCGCCGGCGGTCCCGACTCCGCCCGTGCGCCACTACGCCTCGAACGACTGAGGCGCAGGACAGCCCGAACAGCAAAAAAGGCGGCCCTCGCAGGCCACCTTTTTCTTTTTCATACAACTGTTTCCGATCAGACCTTGATAGGAACCGCCGTGCGGATGTGGACGTCCTTGAGCTGACGCTCCTGCGCCTCGGTCGGGGCGTTCATCAGAAGATCCTCGCCCTGCTGGTTCAGCGGGAAGGCGATGACCTCGCGGATGGCGGTCTCGCCGGCCAGCAGCATGACGATGCGGTCGATGCCGGGGGCCAGACCCCCGTGCGGCGGCGCGCCGTAGCGGAAGGCGTTCAGCATGCCGCCGAACTGCTCCTCGACCACCGAGCTGTCATAGCCGGCGAGGTTGAAGGCCTTGAGCATGATCTCGGCCTTGTGGTTCCGGATCGCGCCCGAGCACAGCTCATAGCCGTTGCAGACGATGTCGTACTGATAGGCGCGGATGGTCAGGGGATCCTGGGTCTCCAGCGCTTCCAGCCCGCCCTGCGGCATCGAGAACGGGTTGTGCGAGAAGTCGACCTTCTTCTCTTCCTCCGACCATTCGAACATCGGGAAGTCGACGATCCAGCAGAATTTGAACTGGTCTTCGGCGACCAGCTTCAGCTCCGTGCCGACGCGCGTGCGGGCCAGACCCGCGAACTTGGCGAAGGTCGTCGGCAAGCCGGCGACGAAGAAGGCCGCGTCGCCCTGGCCCAGACCCAGCGAAGTCATCAGGGCCTCGGTCGGCTCCTGACCGAGGTTCTTGGCGATCGGGCCGCCCCAGGCGTTCTGGTCGTCCGACCAGAAGATATAGCCGAGGCCGGGCTGACCCTCGCCCTGGGCCCAGGAGTTCATCCGGTCGCAGAAGGCGCGCGAGCCGCCGGTCGGTGCCGGGATGGCCCAGACAGCGTTCTTCTCGTCAGCGCCCAGGATCTTGGCGAACAGGCCGAAACCGCCGTCGCGGAAGTGATCCGAGACGACCTGCATCTTGATCGGGTTGCGGGTGTCCGGCTTGTCGGTGCCGTACCACTTCATCGACTGGGCGAAGGTCAGGCGTTCGAAACCGGCGTGCTCGAACTGCTCTCCGAAGTCGTTGGTGAAGGTATGTTTGCCGTCGATCGGCGACACCGGCAGGCCGTTCGAGAACTCCTCGAAGACGCCGTGCATGACGGGCTCGATCGCCGCGAAAACATCCTCTTGCGTGACGAAGCTCATCTCGACGTCGAGCTGGTAAAACTCCAGCGAACGGTCGGCGCGCAGGTCTTCATCGCGGAAGCAGGGCGCGATCTGGAAGTAGCGGTCGAAGCCCGAGACCATCAGCAGCTGCTTGAACTGCTGCGGAGCCTGCGGCAGGGCGTAGAACTTGCCGGGGTGCAGACGCGACGGCACCAGGAAGTCGCGCGCGCCTTCGGGCGACGAGGCCGTCAGGATCGGCGTCTGGTACTCCAGGAAGCCCTGACCGACCATGCGTTGACGGATCGAGGAGATGACCTTCGACCGCAGGACGATGTTCTTGTGCAGACGCTCGCGACGCAGGTCGAGGAACCGGTTCTGCAGGCGGATTTCTTCCGGGTATTCCTGGTCGCCGAAGACCGGCATGGGCAGTTCAGCGGCTTCCGACAGGACTTCCAGGCCGGCGACGCGGACCTCGACCTCGCCGGTCGGCAGAAGGGGGTTCACGGTCGAGGGGTCGCGCATGACCGCCTCGCCATCGATCCTGATGACGCTTTCGGCGCGCAGACGCTCGACGATCTCGAAGCCCGGGGTCGACGGGTGCAGCACCAGCTGGGTGATGCCGTAGTGGTCGCGCAGGTCGACGAACAGCAGGCCGCCGAGGTCGCGCTTGCGGTGGACCCAGCCCGAAAGACGCACATTGGCGCCCGCGTCCGAAGACCGGAGGGCGCCGCAGGTGTGGGAGCGATAGGCGTGCATGGGGAAATTTCGTCTGAATCGGCCGGAAATCGGCGGGAATTGGAAGGCGCGGAAGGGCGCATCATCGCCCTTGAAAGTCAAGGTCGGAGCCGATCTTGCGACCTTGTCCACAGGGCGCCGAATCCACATATCAACGGGCGTCCAGTCCTTCGGAAGCCGCACATGTTCCTGATCGAGATCACCTACACCCGCCCCATCGAGGAGATCGAGGCGAAGACGGCCGAGCACCGCGCCTGGCTGGACGAGCAGATCGCCGACGGCCTGCTGATCCTGACCGGCCCCAAGGTGCCGCGCACGGGCGGCTTCCTGATCGCCCGCGGCGGCAAGTCGCTGGAAGAGGTCACCGCCATCATGAAGGAAGATCCCTTCGCGGCCCACGGCCTGGCCGATTATCGCATCGTCGAGTTCGCGGCGGGCCGCATCAATCCTGCTTTGGCCGAATTCGTCTGAAGCCACCCACAGGACGACCGTCTTGTCCCCGATGTCCCCCGTTTCCGTCGCCCCGCCGTTAACTGCGTTTCCGACGCGGGGTGGTAGGATGACACCATGCCGGGACGTCTCGCCATGACCGATCAACTCCGCCTGCCGCTGCAGAGCGACGTGCCCCAGGGCGCGTCGACCTTCGTGCGTTCGGCCTCCAACGAAGAGGCCGTGCGGGTGCTGGAGCGCTGGCCCGACGCGGCGGGTCAGGTCATGGCCATCTGCGGCCCCGCCGGCTGCGGCAAGAGCCATCTGGCGGCGATCTGGGCCGAACGGGTCGGCGCCGTCGCCCTGAACGGCGCTGAGGCCGCCCACCACGACCCGCTGGAGCTGGAGGGCCGCCCGGTTCTGCTGGACATCGCCCAGGACGCCGACGACGAGACCCTGTTCCACCTGATCAACCTGGCCCAGGCCGACGGCGGCGCCCTGCTGCTGGTCTCGCGCCCCTCCCCGCGCTTCTGGAAGGTTCAGGTGCCCGACCTCCGCTCGCGGCTCGACTCGATCCGGGTCACGGCAATGGAAGAGCCCGACGACGTGGTGCTGGCCGCCATCCTGCGCGCCCGATTCGCCGAACGCAGCATCACCCCGACCGATGAGCTGATCGACTATCTGGTGCGGCGTATCGACCGGTCCGCGGCCGCCGTCGAGGACGTCGTCGCACGGCTGGACGAGCAGCATCGCCCCGTCACCCGAGCCCTGGCGCGTCAGGTGCTGGAAGCCGTCGGCGCCGAAGACGACGAAGAGAACTGAACAGCGAGGTTGCAGCCGTCACGAACGCGCTCCACAACCTGTATCCATGTCCGACGCCGTGATTGCCGACACCACCACCGGAGAAGAGGTCCCCTCTTCCCGCGCGCCGCAGCTGGCCCTGTCCGAAGAGCTGATGGCCTCGCCCGAACGGTTCTTCAACCGCGAGATCAGCTGGCTGAAGTTTAACGCCCGGGTGCTGGAGGAAGCCGCCAACCCCACGCACCCGCTGCTGGAGCGGCTGCGGTTCCTGTCGATCTCGGCCAACAATCTGGATGAGTTCTTCATGACCCGGGTCGCGGGCCTGAAGGGTCAGGTGCGCGAACGGGTCCGGGTGCTGTCCTCCGACGGCCTGACGCCCGCCGAGCAGCTGGAAAAGGTCAATCTGGCCGCCGGTGAGCTGATGGCCGAGCAGCAGTCGCGCTGGGCCCAACTGCGCAAGGAGCTGACCGAGGCCGGCATCGAGGTCATCCATTCGGCCAAGATCACCCGGACCGAGCGCGACCGGCTGGAGCCGGAGTTCCTGAACCAGCTGTTCGCGGTCCTCACGCCCCTGGCGATCGACCCGGCCCACCCCTTCCCCTTCCTGCCCAACCTCGGCTTCTCGCTGGTGCTCAAGCTGCGCCGCCACGCCGACAACCGGGTGCTCTACGCCCTGGTGCCCGTCCCGACCCAGGTGCGCCGCTTCTGGGAGCTGCCGGTCGACGGCCGCTCCAAGCCGGGCCGCCGCCGGTTCGTGACGCTGGAAAGCCTGCTGCTGTTGTTCATCGACCACCTGTTCCCGGGCTGCGAGGTGCTGGAACGCGGGCTGATCCGCCTGATCCGCGACTCGGACATCGAGATCGAGGAAGAGGCCGAGGATCTGGTTCTCGAATACGAGGAGGCGCTCAAGCAGCGCCGTCTCGGCGAGGTGGTGCGGGTCAAGATCGAGGCCTCGACCCCCGATGACCTGCGCGACTTCATCGTCACCGAGCTGAAGGCCGCCCCGCAGGACGTGGTCATGGTCCAGGGCATGCTGGGTCTGGCCCAGCTGTCCGAGCTGATCCCGCCGGGCCACCCGGACCTGAAGTTCCCGGGCTATGAGCCCCGCTATCCCGAACGCGTCCGCGACCAGGGCGGCGACGTCTTCGCTGCCGTGCGCGAGAAGGACATCCTGATCCACCACCCGTTCGAGAGCTTCGACGTCGTGGTCCAATTCCTGCGTCAGGCCGCGCGCGACCCCAACGTCATCGCGATCAAACAGACGCTGTACCGCACCTCCAAGGACAGCCCGATCGTCGCGGCCCTGATCGAGGCGGCCGAGAACGGCAAGAACGTCGTGGCACTGGTCGAGATCAAGGCCCGCTTCGACGAGGAGGCCAACCTGCGCTGGGCCCGGGCCATGGAACGGGCCGGTGTCCACGTCGTCTTCGGCTTCGTCGAGTACAAGACCCACGCCAAGGTCAGCGTCGTGGTCCGGCGCGAGGGCGATGCCCTCAAGACCTACTGCCACTTCGGAACCGGCAACTATCACCCGGTCACGGCCAAGGTTTACACCGACCTCAGCCTGTTCAGCTCCGACCCCGTCCTGGCCCGCGACGCCGGCCGGGTGTTCAACTACATCACCGGTTATGCCGAGCCTGAGGAGTTGGAGGCCCTGGTCGTCTCCCCCATCAATATGAAGGCGACCCTGATCGAGCTGATCGGCAAGGAGATGTCGGCGGCGGCTATGGGCAAGCCCGCGGCCATCTGGGTCAAGCTGAACGCCCTGGTCGATCCCGAGATCATCGACGCCCTGTATCGCGCCAGCCAGTGGGGCGTGCGTATCGAGCTGGTCGTGCGCGGCATCTGCTGCCTGCGTCCGGGCGTGCCCGGCCTGTCGGACAATATCCGGGTCAAGTCGATCGTCGGCCGCTTCCTCGAGCACAGCCGGATCATCTGTTTCGCCAACGGCAAGGATCTGCCGCACGACAAGGCCAAGGTCTTCATCTCCTCGGCCGACTGGATGGAGCGGAACCTCAATCGCCGGGTCGAGCTGATGACCCCGATCCGCAACGCCACCGTCCACGATCAGGTGCTGGACCAGATCATGGTCGCCAACCTCAAGGACGACGCCCAGAGCTGGACACTGGACGCGGACGGGAACTATGTGCGCGTGACCCCGGCCGATCCGGAACGGCCCTTCTCGGCTCACAAGTATTTCATGACCAACCCCAGCCTCTCTGGCCGCGGCCGCAAGGTGAAGAACAAGCCCGAAGCCCTGCGCTACGTGCGTCCCTCGCGTTGAGCCCGACCTAGGTGATCGAATCCTACATCGCCCCGCGTGAGGCGGCGGTCGTCGATATCGGCTCCAACTCCGTGCGTCTGGTCCTGTACCGGCTTGAGGGGCGCGCCATCTGGACCGTATTCAACGAAAAGGTCCTGGCGGGTCTGGGCCGCGACCTTCCGGAGACCGGCAAGCTTTCGCCCGCCGGCGTCGAGATGGCCCTGACGGCGCTGCGCCGGTTCGCGGCGGTGCTGGAGGGCGTACGACCGGCCTATCTCCACGTCGCCGCCACCGCCGCCGTGCGCGAGGCCATCGACGGTCCGGAGTTCTGCAGCCGCGTGGCCGCCGAGACCGGGCTTCAGGTCCGCGTCCTGTCGGGCGAAGAAGAGGCCCGCTATTCGGCGCTCGGCGTGCTGGCGGGCGACCCGACGGCAGAGGGCGTCGCGGCCGACATGGGCGGCTCCAGCCTCGAACTCATCCGGCTGGAAGGCCAGACGCTCAAGCCCGGGATCACCCTGCCGCTGGGTCCGTTCAGCCTGGCCGACCCCGCAGGCTTCGACACCGCTCGTCTGCGCGCCACCATCGCCGAACGCCTCAAGCCCGCGGCCAGGCCCTTCGCCACCGACAGTCTGCACGCGGTCGGCGGCGGCTGGCGCTCGCTGGCCCAGCTGCACATGGCCATGAACGGCTATCCGATCCGGATCGTCCACCAGTACGCCATGAACGCCGAGGACGCGCGCGGCGTGGCCCGGCTGGTGGCACAGCAGTCGCGCGCCTCGCTGGACCGCCTGCCCGGCCTGTCCAAGAAGCGCGCCGAGACCCTGCCCTACTCCGCCCTGGTGCTGGAGGGGCTGATCGATCGTCTCGGGCTCAAGACCATCCATTTCTCGGCCTGGGGTCTGCGCGAGGGGCTGTTGTTCGAGGCCCTCGACCGCGACGAGGCCGTCCAGGACCCGCTGATCGCCGGTTGCGCGGCCCTGGGCGGCCGTCAGGGCATCTCGCCGACCCTGCCCGGCGCCCTGCGCGGCTGGCTGGAGGAGGTCATCACGGCCCTGCCCCCGGCGTTCGGCCGACAACGCGACGACGTCCTCGCCTCGGCCGCCTGCCAACTGGCCGACCTCGGCGCCCGGCTGCATCCCGACCACCGGCTGGAACTGGTCTTCGATCAGGTGCTGCGCGCCCCGATCCCGGGACAGAGCCACGCCGAGCGCGTCTTCCTGGCCTGTGTGCTCAACGCCCGCTACGGCGGGTCTGCGGCGACGCCGGATCCCGACGTGGTCGAAAAGCTGCTGGACGAGCCCGCCCGCCAGCGCGCCCGCGCCCTTGGTCTGGCCATGCGCCTCGGCTGCGACCTCTCGGGCCGCTCGCCCCAGTTGCTGGCCAATGCCTCGGTCACCGTCGATCGCGGCCTGCTGCGCCTGACGGCGTCCGAGGGCTATGCCGACGTCCTGATCGGCGAACAAACCCGCCGCCGCGCCAAGGCCCTGGCCGAGGCCATGAAGCTCAAGCTGGACATCTAACGAGCGCCGGTATCATTCTCCCCGCGAAATCAGGGGGAGATGACCATGGCGGTCACCGGCATCGGCGGATTGTTCTTCAGGGCAAAAGACCCCAAGGCGCTCGGCGCCTGGTATCTGGAACACTTGGGCGTCGGGGCGCCCGAGGGTCAGTTCGTCTGGGACCAGCAGGCCGGCCCAACCGTCTTCGCCCCGTTCAAGGCCGACACCGACTACTTCCCGGCCGAGAAGCAGTGGATGCTGAACCTGCGCGTCGAAGGGCTCGACGAGATGATGGCCAGCCTCCGGGCGGCTGGCGTCGAGATCATCACCAAAGCCGAATGGGACAGCCCGGAGGTCGGCCGCTTCTGCCGCCTGCAGGATCCCGAAGGCAACCAGATCGAACTCTGGGAACCGTCGAAATAGGCCCTTTCGGGCCTATTCGATCTCGACGACCTCGACCCGGGGGCCATTCAGGACCAGGGCGATCTCGCCGCGCTTGAGCTTGAGCGCGTCCTCGCCGAACAGCTGACGCCGCCAGCCGTGCAGGGCCTCGACCTCGGCGGTGTCCGACAGGGCGATCTTCTCGAGGTCCGCGACCGTGGCGATCAGCTTGGAGGCCACGCCCGCATTGTCGCTCTTGGCCTTGAGCAGGACCTTGAGCAGCTCGACCACCGACGGCGGCGCCGGCTGATTGTGCGACGGCCGGTCCAGCTTGGGCGCATGGGCCTCCGGGTCGGCCATGACCCGCTTCAGCTCCTCGATCAGCTCCAGACCCAGCCGCGAGCCGCCGAAGCCCTTGGGCACCGAGCGCAGGCGGTTGAAGGCCTCGATGTCGGTCGGGGCCTGGGTGGCGATCTCGTCGATGGCCTCGTCCTTGAGGATACGGCCGCGCGGCTGGTCGCGATCCTGCGCCGCCGTCTCGCGCCACACCGCCGTCGCCTTGAAGGCCGCAAGGTATTTGGCCGAGTATTTCTTGGGCCGCAGACGCTTCCAGGCGTTGTCGGGCGTGGTGTCATAGAGGGCGGGATCGACCAGATCCTCCATCTCCGACGTCACCCAGTCCAGACGGCCTTCCTTGGCCAGCCGGTCGCGCAGCTTGGGATAGAGCGCGGCCAGATGGGTCACGTCGCCGATGGCGTAGGTCAGCTGGGCCTCCGACAGCGGGCGCCGGGCCCAGTCGGTAAAGCGGCTGCCCTTGTCGAGATCGACCTTCAGCATCTGGCGCACGAGCGAATCGTAGCTGACCTGATCGCCGAACCCGGCGGCCATGGCGGCGACCTGGGTGTCGAACATCGGCTTGGGCATGGCCCCCAGCTTGACGAAGATCTCGGTGTCCTGACGCGCTGCGTGGAAGACCTTGATCACGGCCGGATCGCGCAGGATGTCCAGGAAGGGCTCAAGATCCAGACCGTCCGCCAGCGGATCGATGATCGCCTCATGCGTCGGCGTCGCCGCCTGGATCAGGCACAGCTTGGGCCAATAGGTTGTCTCGCGCATGAACTCGGTGTCCACGGCGATGAACGGGGCCTGCGCTACGGCCTCACAGAATGCAACGAGCGCGTCATTGGTGGTGATTGGCGTCATTCGGATGCTATAGCCCCGCGCGACGCCTTTGTGGCAAGAGCCGCAACACATTTCAGCACCGATTCAGGCCCCCCGACCATGACTGACAGCCCCGAAACGCTGAAAAACGGCCTGACCTACGCCGATGCGGGCGTGGATATCGACGCCGGCGAACAGCTTGTGGACGCCATCAAGCCTCTGGCGAAGTCGACTCGCCGCCCCGGAGCCGAGGCTTCGCTGGGGGGATTCGGCGCCCTGTTCGACCTCAAGGCCGCCGGATTCGAGGATCCGCTGATCGTCGCCACCACCGACGGCGTCGGCACCAAGCTGAAAATCGCCATCGAGACGGGCCGTCATGACGGCGTCGGCGTCGATCTGGTCGCCATGTGCGTCAACGATCTGCTGGCCCAGGGCGCCGAGCCCCTGCTGTTCCTCGACTACTACGCCACCGGCAAGCTCGAGATCGACGCGGCCCGTCGCGTGGTCGCCGGCATCGCTGAAGGCTGCCGTCAGGCCGGCTGTGCCCTCGTCGGCGGCGAAACGGCCGAGATGCCCGGCATGTATGCGGGCGGCGACTACGACCTGGCAGGCTTCTCGCTCGGCGCCGTCGAGCGCGGCCAGGCCCTGCCCTACCTTGATCGCCAGTTCGCCGGCGATGTCATCATCGGCCTGGCCTCCTCGGGCCCGCACTCCAACGGCTATTCCCTGATCCGCAAGGTGGTCGAGAAGTCCGGCCTGTCGTGGGGCGACGACGCGCCGTTCGCCAAGGACCGCTCGCTGGCCCAGGCCCTGATGGAGCCTACCCGCATCTACATCAAGCCGGTCCTGCCGCTCATGAAGGCCGGTCTGGTCAAAGGCGCGGCCCACATCACCGGCGGCGGCCTGATCGAAAACCCGCCGCGCTGCATCGCCGAGGGCCTGAGCGCCGAGTTCGACTGGGACGCCTGGCCCGTGCCGCCCGTCTTCCAGTGGCTGGGCGAGGTCGGGGGCATTTCCGACCACGAACTGCGCCGCACCTTCAACTGCGGCGTCGGCTTCATCCTCATCGTCGCGCCGGAAAACGTCGAGACGGTGCTGGAAGGCCTGCTGGAGGCCGGCGAAACGGCCTTCGTCTGCGGCCAGTTGGTCTAGTTCAAACCGAGTTCGAGGAGGTCCGATGCGCAACCTGATCCTGGCCGCGACGGCCGCCTTCCTCGCTCTCCCCGCCGCCGCTCAGGCCCAGACCCCGGTCGCGGCCGAGCAGCCGCTGCTGCATGAGATTGCGGGCCAGATCCAGCCCGAGCGGATGCGCGCCGACATCACCAGCCTGGTCGGCTTCGGCACGCGCCATACGATGTCCGAGACCCGCTCCGAGACGCGCGGCATCGGCGCGGCCCGCCGCTGGACCGAGCGTCAGTTCCGCGCCATGAGCGCCGACTGTGGCGGCTGCCTCGAGATCGCCCTGCCCGCCGACACCGTGACCGGCCGCCGTGTGCCCACGCCCACCGAGGTCGTCGACGTCCTGGCCATCCAGCGCGGAACCGGCGATCCAAACCGCGTCATCGTCATCTCCGGCCATATCGACAGCCGTGTCACCGACGTCATGAACTTCACCGCCGACGCGCCCGGCGCCAATGACGACGCCTCGGGCGTCGCCGCCGTGCTGGAGGCCGCCCGCGTCCTGTCGAAACAGAAGTTCGAGGCGACGCTCGTCTATGCCGTCCTGTCCGGCGAGGAACAGGGCCTCCTGGGCGGCAAGATTTTGGCCGACTACGCCAAAGCCCAGGGCTGGACCGTCGAGGCCAATCTGAACAACGACATCGTCGGCAACTCCCAGGGCATGTCGGGCGTGCGCGACACCACCCGCATCCGCGTCTTCTCCGAAGGCACCAAGTCGGTCGAGACCCCGGAACAAGCCGCCCAGCGCCGCTACAACGGCGGCGAGGTCGACAGTTCCTCGCGCAACCTCGCCCGCTTCATCGACTCGATCGCCGACCGCTACCTGACCAATTTCGACGTCGAGATGATCTATCGCACCGACCGCTTCGGCCGCGGCGGCGACCAGACGGAAATGCTCAAGGCCGGCTTCCCCGCCGTGCGCATCACCGAAGGCGCCGAAAACTACAACCACCAGCACCAGGACCTGCGTACCGAGAACGGCATCGTCTATGGCGACACCATCGACGGCGTGGACTTCGGCTATCTGGGTCAGGTGGCGCGTCTGAACATCGTGACCATGGCGGCCCTGGCCAAGGCGCCGACCGTGCCAACCGGAGTCGCCATCTCCGGCAATGTCTCGCCCGACACCACGGTCAAATGGACCGCCGTCCCCGGCGCGGCCGGCTACCGCGTCTGGTGGCGCACGACCACCGCCCCGCAGTGGACGAACAGCCGCTGGGCTGGGTCGGCGACGGAGCTGGTGCTCAAGGATATTCCGATCGACGACTATTTCTTCGGCGTCTCCGCGGTTTCGGCCGACGGCTATGAGAGCCCGGTCGTCTTCCCCGGCCCGGCCGGCGCCTTCGTCTCGGAAACGCCTCCCCCGGCGGCGCCCGCTTCCTGATGCCCGAGACTGCGAAGGACCGGGTGAAGGTCGGGATCCTGATCTCCGGCGCCGGGTCGAACATGGCCGCCCTGATCGACGCCTCACAGGCCGGGGACTGCCCCTATGAGATCGCCCTGGTGGTCTCCAACAAGCCGGACGCGGGCGGCCTTCACGTCGCCCAGGCCAAAGGGATCGCGACCGACGTCGTCGATCACCGCGACTTTGGCAAGGACCGCGAGGCCCACGAACGCGTCGTCAACGCTGTCCTCATGGCCGAGGGCGTTCAGGTCGTGGCCCTGGCCGGCTATATGCGCATCCTGACGCCCTGGCTGGTGGAACGCTGGGCGGGGCGGATGCTGAACGTCCACCCGTCGCTCCTGCCCCTGTATCCAGGCCTCGACACCCACGCCCGGGCCATCGAGGCGGGCGACGCCGAGGCCGGCTGCACCCTGCATATCGTCACCGACGGCGTCGACGAGGGTCCCATCCTCGGTCAGGCCCGGGTGCCGATCATCAAGGGCGACACGTCCCACAGCCTGGCCGAGCGCGTCCATGTGGCCGAACACCAGCTCTATCCGCGCGTGCTCGCCGACTTCTGCCGGGATCTGCATTAGATTTTTGTAATGTAGGCGTTTCCGCCGCGACAAAACGCCTCGCCGGGACCAGTCTCCGCCCCAAATTTCAAGATGGGGCTTCCATGAAACGACACGCTTCCCTCCTGGCCACGGCGGCTATCGCCCTGACCCTGTCCACGCCCGCGTTCGCCCAGACGGCCGGCCACGCCGTCATCGGGACCTGGGGCTTCGATCCGTCGACGATGGACACCTCGGTCAAGCCCGGCGACGACTTCAACCGCTACGCCTCGGGCGGCTGGACGGACGCCACCACCATCCCGGCCGACCGTCCGTCCTGGAGCCCTTGGGACGTCATCTATGATCAGACCCAGGAACAGCTGAAGGCGATCATCGAGACCAGCGCCGCCCACCCCGAGGGCTCGCCCGAGGCCCAGCGCATCGGCGACTTCTATGCCAGCTATATGGACGAGGCCCGCGCCAACGCCCTCGGCGCCAAGCCGCTGGAACAGGGTCTGGCCACGATCCGCGCCGCCCACGACCGTTCGGACATCGCCCGCATCATGGGCCGCAGCTTCGGCGGCGCCGGCAAGAGCCTGTTCGCCCTGCAAATCTTCGAGGACCTGAAGGACCCGAACACCAACAGCGCCTACATCGCCCAGGACGGCCTCGGCCTGCCCGACCGCGACTACTATCTGGAAGCCTCCTTCGCCGAGAAGAAGACCGCCTATCAGGCCTATGTCGCCCAGATGCTGGGCAAGATCGGCTGGGCCAATCCGGAACAGGCCGCCGCCAACATCGTCGCCTTCGAGACCAAGGTCGCCGAGAAGTCCTGGACCAAGGTCGAGTCCCGCCAGATGGACAAGATCTACAACCCCATGACCCTTGCCGAGGTCGCGGCCTATGCGCCGGGCTTCGACTGGGCCGCCTGGGCCGAGGCGGCCAATCTGCCGGCCGCCGCCCACACCGTGGTCAATGAGAAGACCGCCCTGCCCGAGCTGGCCGCCATCTTCGCCGCGACCGATCTCGACACCCTCAAGGCCTATGCCGCCTTCCACTTCGCCGATCAGGCTGCCCCGGTCCTGTCGCAGGACTTCGTCGACGCCAGCTTCGCCTTCCACGGAACGGTTCTGAACGGCGTCGCCCAGAACCGGCCCCGCTGGAATCGCGCGGTCCGCACCGTGAACGGCTCGCTCGGCGAGGCTCTGGGCAAGGAATACGTCCGCCTGCACTTCCCCGCCTCGTCCAAGACGGCGATGGAGGCCCTGGTCCAGAACCTGCTCGCCGCCATGACCGAGCGCCTCAAGCGCCTGGAATGGATGAGCCCGGAGACCAAGGAGCAGGCGCTCTACAAGATCGCCCACTTCGGCGTGAAGGTCGGCTATCCCGACGAATGGCGCAGCTATGACGGCCTGGAAATCAGCAAGGACGACCTGTTCGGCAACACCGAGCGGGCGGCGGCCTTCGAATGGGCGTTCCAGATGTCCAAGACGACCAAACCGGTGAACCCCAAGGAATGGGGGATGACGCCCCAGACCATCAACGCCTACTACAACCCGCCGCGCAACGAGATCGTCTTCCCGGCGGCCATCCTGCAGGCGCCCTTCTTCGATCCGAACGCCGACATGGCCGTCAACTACGGCGGCATCGGCGCGGTCATCGGCCATGAGATCACCCACGGCTTCGACGATCAGGGCCGCAAGGTCGATGGCGACGGCGTGCTGCGCGACTGGTGGACCGCCGAGGACGCCACCAAGTTCGAGGCCCAGGCCAAGATCTTCGGCGCTGAATACGACGCCACCTTCCCCCTGCCGGGCATGCATGTGAACGGCGACCTGACCATGGGTGAGAACATCGCCGACTTCGGCGGCCTGCTGATGGCGCTCGACGCCTATCACCTGGCCCTCAACGGCCAGCCGGCGCCGGTGATCAACGGCCTGACCGGCGACCAGCGCCTGTTCCTCGGCTGGGCCCAGGTCTGGCGTGAGAAGGCCCGTGAGGCGGCTATCCAGCAGCAGCTGGCGACCGACCCCCACTCGCCCGCCGAGGTCCGCGCCTCCGTGCCGATCCGCAACATCCAGGCCTGGTACGACGCCTTCGGGGTCAAGCCCGGCGACGAGAAGTACATCGCCCCGGCCAATCGGGCGGTGATCTGGTAGGGCTCGCCGCCCCGGGCTCAAGCAGGCCGACCGGCCGGTAGCCCGAAAAGAAGAACGGCCCCGGGATCGCTCCCGGGGCCGTTTTCATGCGTACGCCTGATGTTTAGTGCGGACGGCGCGGGGTCGTCGCAGCGCCCACGGCCGCGCCGGCGACAGCGCCGCCCACGGTGGCGGTGGTGTTGCCGCCCAGAACCTGACCGGCGACGGCGCCGCCCAGGGCGCCGGTCGCGGCGCGCTGCTCCATGGTCGAGCCACAGGCGGCGAGCAGGCCGACGACGGCGACGATCGGGGTGAGCTTGAGAATGGTCTTCATGGTGAAATCTCCTGAACGTCTCGGGGGAACGACGTGTGGAGACAAAACGAAACGACCCCCGCCCGGTTCCCCGGACGAGGGTCGTAATGTCGGATACCGCGCCGTTTCCGGCGTGGAACCAGAGCCTTAGCCGACGATCTGGTCGTCGGTGAAGAACTGGGCGATTTCGATGCCGGCGTTTTCCAGCGAGTCCGAACCGTGGACCGAGTTCTCGCCGATCGACAGGGCGAACTGCTTGCGGATGGTGCCTTCGGCAGCCTGTTCCGGGTTCGTGGCGCCCATGACTTCACGGTAGGCGGCGACGGCGTTCGGGCCTTCCAGCACCTGAACGACGACCGGCTCGGCGGTCATCTGGCCGACCAGCTCGCCGTAGAACGGGCGCTCGGCGTGGACTTCATAGAATTTCTTGGCCTGGGCCTCGGTCAGCTTGATGCGGCGTTGCGCGACGATGCGCAGGCCGGCGGCTTCGATCACGGCGTTGACGGCGCCGGTCAGGTTGCGGCGGGTCGCGTCAGGCTTGATGATCGAGAACGTACGTTCGGTCATGGGAAGACTTCTTGTTTGGGAATGTGGAGGTGGGGGCTTATAGACGCGCCCTCAGTCATTTCCAAGGCGTCCCCGCCGCTTCCGGTCCCCTCCCCGAAAAGGGCCGTTCGCGTGTGTCGCAGGACGCCCAGCTCAAGTCCGTCAGAACCATGCTCCAGATCACCGACCTGACGTTCAACGCCTGGGGCCGCAAATTCCTCATCGACGCCTCCGTCAGCCTGCCGCCGGGCTCCAAGGTCGGACTGGTCGGCCGCAACGGCATCGGCAAGTCGACCCTGTTCAAGCTGATCCTCGGCGAACTCAACGCCAACGGCGACGAGATCAGCCTGCCCAAGACCGCCCGCATCGGCTCGGTCGATCAGGAACACCCGGCGACCCCGGTCAGCGTCCTCGACACCATCCTTGAGGCCGATGTCGAACGGCACACCCTGCTGGGCCGGCTGGAGACCGCCGAGCCCGAGGAGATGGGCGAGATCTGGGCCCGGCTGATCGAGATCGACGCCGACGCCGCCCCGGCCCGCGCCGCCGAAATCCTCGTCGGCCTCGGCTTCGATCAGGAGAACCAGCAGCGGCCAATGTCCGAGTTCTCGGGCGGCTGGCGCATGCGCGTCGCCCTGGCCGCGGCCCTGTTCGCCGAGCCGGACATGCTGCTGCTCGACGAACCGACCAACTATCTCGACCTCGAAGGCGCCCTGTGGCTCGAGGCGCGGCTGAAGAAGTATCCGCACACCGCCCTGATCATCTCCCACGACCGGGAGATGCTGAACGAGGTCTGCACCCACATCCTGCACCTCGCGAACCACAATCTGACCCTCTACACGGGCAACTACGACCAGTTCGAAAAGGCGCGCGCCGAGAAGGCTCGTCTGCAGCTCTCGGCCAAGGCCAAGCAGGACGCCGAGCGCGCCCACCTTCAGGCCTTCGTCGACCGCTTCAAGGCCAAGGCCTCCAAGGCCGCCCAGGCCCAGTCGCGCATGAAGCGGCTTGAGAAGATGCAGCCGGTCGCGACGACCATCGAGGAGCGGGTCGCCCCGTTCACCCTGCCTTCGCCGCCGCGCCCCCTAGCGCCGCCGCTGATCCGGCTGGAGCGCGCCAATGTCGGCTATGAAGCCGGCAAGCCGATCTTGCGCAATCTCAACCTCCGCATGGATCTGGACGACCGGATCGGCCTGCTGGGCGTCAACGGCGCCGGCAAGTCGACCTTCGCCAAGATGATCGCAGGCGCACTGAACGTCTCGGACGGCGAACTGCACCGCGACAAGAAGATGAGGGTCGGCTGGTTCCACCAGCACCAGATCGAGGCCATGGACCCGACCGACACCCCGCTGGAGATCATCCGCCGGGCCATGCCGGACGGCTCTGAAAGCGCCCGTCGGTCGAAACTGGCCCAGTTCGGTCTCGGCTATGAGAAGCAGGAGACAACCGTCGACAGCCTGTCGGGCGGCGAGCGCGCGCGCCTGCTGCTCAACATGGTGGCCATGGACGCGCCCCACGTCCTGATCCTCGACGAACCGACCAACCACCTGGACATCGACAGCCGCCGCGCCCTGCTGGACGCCCTGAACGACTACTCGGGCGCCGTCATCCTGATCACCCACGACCGTTCGCTGATGGAGATGGTGGCCGACCGGCTGTGGCTGGCCGCCGACGGCACAGTGAAGCCCTACGAGGGCGACATGGACGACTACGCCAAATTCGTCCTCGACCGCGCCAAGGCCGCCATCGCCAAGCCCAGCCAGATCAAGAAGGAAGAGGCGGCTCTTGCCTCTACGGCTCAGGTTGTCGGCGGAAATGCCGGAGCCAAGGGAAACAACAAGAAATCAGGCCCCTCGCCCTCGACCCTGCGTCACGCTGTGAAAAAGGCCGAGGAACGGATGAGCCAGCTGACGGCCGAGATCGCTCGCATCGACGACGACATGGCCAACGCCTCGGTCAGCAACCCCAAGGCCCTCGAAGGCCTGTCCCGCGCCCGGGCCAAGACCCAGACCGACCTCGACGCCGCCGAAGCCGCCTGGGTCGCCGCCGAGGAAGCCCTGGCTGAGGTGAGCTGACATGAAAGCCGTCGAACCCATCGAATTCTCGAAAGAAGAGATGCGCGACATGGTCCGGCGGGTGCAGGCGTATTTCGAGACCGAGCTGGATCAGGAGTTGGGCGCCCTGCCCGCCGAAATGCTGATCGCCTTCTTCGGTCGGGAGGTCGGAAGCTTCTTCTACAACCGCGGACTCCGCGACGCCCAGGCCGTCTTCACCGCCCGGGCGGAGGACGTCGCCGACCAGATCTACGGTCTGGAGCAGAAGACCGGCGGACGCTGAGACCCGGGCGTCAGGCCCGGATGGCGCGTCCCACGAGGGTCAGCCGCTCGGGGGCGCCGGGGGCCAATTCGGTCAGTTCGGGGTCTTCACCGCTCCAGAGGGTCAGGGCTCCGCGCTCCGCGCGCCAGCCCGACACCCGATCCGTCCCGTCCGCGAACAGCAGCAAACCGCCGTCCAGCGTTCGCCGGGCATCCGTCAGGTCGATCGTGAAACCGTATCCCGCGCCCTTCGTAGTCGCTGGAAGACCACGCCCTCCGGCCATGTGACGCACGAGGATGACCTCGCCCACCGGGGCCAGACCCCTCGCTTTCAGATGATCCACGGCGAAGTCGAGGAGGATGACGGGCGGGTCAGCCCGATCAAAGGTCTTGCCCGGGGTCCAGCCGACACCCTCGAAAACCGGCGGCTGGCCGAGAGCGAAGCGCTGTGGCGCGCGGGCTGGCGGCGTCTCGTCTCTGTCGATCTGGCTGGATCCCATGAGCGAAGCTTACCGTCCTGTAAGTCTTCGCCGCAAGATCGTCACAATCGGCGACGGGCGCTAATCCCTCGCGTGTATCCATCCGGTGACGGACAGTCGCGGCGTCTGCGCCAGCCGGGTGACCATGGACACCGCATGGGTCTGGGGGACGGAAAAGATGTTCAGGGCGTTGTAGGCGGGCACATAGCCCTCTGCGACGTGGCCGTCGTCGTCCAGGAACATCAACACCCCGCCCCAGTCGGCGCGCCAACGTGGGGTCAGGTTGAGCACATAGGCGTAGAGCCGGCGCTCGGCGGGGTTCTCATCCCCGTGAGCCGTCAGGAAATGGCCGGGCAGATAACGCGTGGCCATGACGTCGGCAAAGGCCAGCCGGTCGTCGCCTGTCAGGGCCGCCACGAATTGGAGGAAGTCGCGCCCGTTGATGAAGTCGTGGATCGACCGCAAGGGATCGGCGACAGGGCGGGCAGCCTTGAGCTCTGACGAAATGCGGATCGTATCGAACATGTACTGCAGATTGTCGGTGCTGGAATCCGCCAGTCCCCGCTCGAACTGCGCCCGCTCTTGCGCCGACAGGGCGTCCAGATCGACGACAGGGATATCGTAGTCCTTGCCCGCCTCGACATGGATGGATCGGGTCCAGCCTTCGGCCCCGGCCAGAACACCGTGAAGCGCAGAGGCCGAGCCAGGGTCGAGAATGTCGGGAACATGAAGCCGGCCATGCGCCTGAAAGACGGGCCGGTAGGCGACAGGTCGAAGCGCCGGATTGAGGCGCGGAGATAGCGAACCGGTCACTGAACAGCCTCGTCGAACGGCTGTGCAGAAACCCGATCCCCTGTCCTTGCGGCAAGTTAAACTTTGGAAACAAGACAGCCGCCATAGCGCCGCAATTGGAGCTATTGCAAATCGTTTGCAGTCAGGGCAATCCCGTCTGCGAACCGGAGACAGACCATGCGGACCCTGCGCAACGCCGCCCTCACCAGCTTCATCATGGCCCTGACGGCCGGTCAGGCGCTGGCCCACGTCCCCTATGTGCGGCCAAACGTCATGGACGCCACCGGGCGCGATCACGTCACGGTCGAGGCCAGCTTCACCGAAGACGTCTTCGCCGCCGAGGTGGTGATGCGCTCCGACGCCTGGCACGTCGTCGGCCCCAATGGCGACACGCCCATCACCGCCGTCACCTATCTGCGCGATCTGGCGGTGTTCGAGGCCGCGACGCCGGTCGACGGGACCTACCGCATCTCTTCCGGTCCCCGCACCGGCCGCATGGGCCAGATGTACAAGGCCGCCGACGGCAGCTGGAAGATGGTCGGCGAGGAGGACGGTCCCGCTCCTGCCGGCGCCGAGATCGTGCCGGTCCAGAGCATCACCACCGCCGACGTCTATGTGACCAGGGGCGAGCCCACCGCCGCCGCCATCACCCCCTCGGGTCACGGCCTTGAGGTCGTTCCCCTGATCCAGCCGACCGACGTCGTCGCGGGCGAGGACCTGCCGCTGCAGGTGCTGTTCGACGGCCGACCGCTGGCGAACACTCCCCTCGTCGTCTACCGCGAGGCCGGCCTCTATGACGGCAAGAAGGTCGAGGCCGAACTGACCAGCGACGCCGAGGGCAAGGTCAGCGTCCGCGTCGGCGATCCGGGCGCCTATATGACCCTGGTCCGCTACCGCGCCGAGGCCCCCGCCGATTCCGGCGTCCGCTTCCGCAGCTACAGCCACAGCCTGACCTTCGCGGCCCAAGGGGGCTGACGCGGGCCGGGCGCATTCTCACGCGGTTAACGGAATCGCCGAACACTGACCTTCCAACTTCAAGAGAGGCGTCATGGCGTTCCGGATCATCCCCCTCGCGGCTGTTCTCGCCGCCCTTCCCGCCCTCGCCTTGGCAGCCGAGCCGTCGGAACGCTACGCCCTGAACCTCTCGGTCATGCGCGAGGGGGTCGAGGTGGTCGCCGCCCGCACCCTGATCGTCGAGGACGGCACGGCGGAGATTTCCGTCTCCGATGGCGACCAGGTCTATCAGGTCAACGCCGAGCTCAGCCCGGTCCAGGGCGATGGCGACGACACCGTCCTGGCCCTCTACGCCAATATCAGCCACGCCGACGAGCAGCCGCAGGAGCCGCGCCTCCTCATCAAACGCGGCGGCACGGCCCGGTTCGAGAGCGGTCGCGAGGACGCCTCGGGCGCCATGACCGACGGCCTGAAGCTGACCCTGACGCCGGCGCCTGCCGCGGCCCGTTGACGCCTGTCCGACGCTTGGCTTGACGGGACGGCGGGGGCGGTCGAGGGTTCGCCTCCCCCGGCTGTTCCCGAGAATCCCTGCCTATGTCGCGTCTGCTCCTGTCCGCCTGCGCCGCCGCCCTCGCCTTCGCCGCCTCGGCCCGCGCCCAAGAATTCCCGCAGACCGGCACCCCCATCATCGCCGACGCGACCCAGGCGCCGCTGGCCCTGCCCCGCGCCCAGCCCGCGATCCCCGCGCCGGTGGATACGCCCTACCCCGGCGTGATCCGCTACAAGGCCGACGTCACCGATCTGGAACGCAAGATCGTCACCGTAACGGAAAACATCCCCGTCGCCGCCGGCCCCCTGACCCTGCTCTATCCGGAATATCTGCCGGGCAACCACGCGGCGACCGGTCCGATCCAGCTGATCTCGGGCGTCACGGTCACCGGCGGGGGCAAGCGCATCGAATGGCTGCGCGACACGATTCAGCCCTACGCCTTCCACCTCGACATCCCCGAGGGCGTCACCGAGATCGAGGTCACCTTCCAGTGGCTGACCCAGCCGGACAACGCCAACTGGCGCGTCACCATAACGCCGTCGATCGTCAACATGCAGTGGGAGAAGGCCCTGCTCTATCCGGCTGGCCACTATTCGCGCCGGATCACCTTCGCCCCCTCGGTCCAGCTGCCCGCGGGCTGGGGTTACGGTACGGCGCTGGAGACCGAGAGCTTCGAGAACGGTCTCGCGACCTTCAAGCCGACCGACCTCTACACCCTGGTCGACAGCCCCATGTATGCGGGCGCCAATCACCGCCGCGTCGACATCGATCCGAACGGCGAGGCCGTCCACATGGAGATCGTCGCCGACAAGGCCGCCAACCTCGCCATAACGGACGAGCAGATCGGCCTCTACCAGAACATGGTCACCCAGGCCGACCGCCTGTTCGGCGCGCGCCACTTCGACCACTACGACGTCCTGATGGCCCTGTCGGACCAGCTGGGCGGCATCGGGCTGGAGCATCACCGCTCGTCCGAGAATACCGGCAATCCGGGCTTCTTCACCGAGTGGGACAAGAACGCCGGCGGCCGGGCCACCATTCCGCACGAGTTCACCCACTCCTGGAACGGCAAATTCATGCGGCCGGCGGATGAGCTGACCGCCAACTACAACGTCCCGACCCAGAACACCCTGCTGTGGGTCTATGAGGGCCAGACCGAATACTGGGGCCACGTCCTCGCCGCCCGCTCGGGCATCCACACCATCGAGGAAGAGAAGATCCTGCTGGCCGGGGTCGCCGCCTTCTACGAGAACCAGCCCGGCCGCGAGTGGCGCGCGCTTCAGGACACCGACAACCACAACCTGCTGGGCTATCGCGTGCCCGGCCTGTGGACCTCATGGATGCGCGGCACCGGCGACTACTACCGCGAGAGCCAGCTGATGTGGCTGGATGCCGACACCCTGATCCGCGAAGGCACCGACAACAGGAAGTCACTCGACGACTTCGCCAGGGCCTTCTTCGGTGTCGAGGACGGCCGCTACACCCCGCGGGGCTATACGTTCGAGGAGGTCGTGGCGGCCCTGAACGGCGTCTATGCCCACGACTGGTCGACCTTCCTGCGCGGACGGCTGGATGCGGTCGGCCCCGATGCGAAGGCCCCGACCGACGGCATCACCCGCGCCGGCTATTTCCTGACCTACACCGACACCCTGACGGCGCTGGAGAAGAAGGTCATGTCCGGCTGGGCGACCGACTTCCAGTATTCGCTCGGCTTCACCCTTTCAGGTCCGACCAGCCGCCTGTCCAACATCCGTTGGGGCAGCCCGGCCTTCAACGCCCCCCTGGGCGCCGGCTGGGACCTGATCGCGGTCAATGAGGTGGCGGCGACGCCCGATGTGCTGCGTGACGCCGTCACGGCCGCCAAGACCTCGACCGACCCCATCGTCCTGCTGCTCAGGAACGGTACGCGCTACCGGACCGTCAGCTTCGACTACCACGAGGGCCTGCGCTATCCGCGTCTGGAGCGGAATGCGGGCACGCCGGACCGTCTGGCCGACATCTGGGCGCCGCGCAGGCGGTAAAGCGACGGCCCCGACGGTTCGCCGGGGCCGCCTGTCTTCCTAGGCCTTGAGCGCGGTCAGCAGGGCTTCTGCCGCCTCTCGCGACGACCCCGGGTTCTGGCCGGTGATCAGCTTGCCGTCGACCTGAACGAAGGACGCCCAGTCCGGCCCCTTGGCGTAGAGACCGCCATTGGCCTTGAGCATGTCCTCGACCAGGAACGGCACCACCTCGGTCAGGCCCACAGCCTCTTCCTCGGAGTTGGTGAAGCCGGCGACTGCACGGCCCTTCACCAGCGGCTCGCCGTTTGCGGCCTTGACGTTCTTGAACACGCCGGGGGCATGACAGACGGCGGCGACGGGCTTGTCGGCCCCGGCGAAGGCCTCGATCAGGGCGATGGACTTCGTATCCTCCGCCAGATCCCACAGTGGGCCGTGGCCGCCCGGATAGAAGACCGCGTCGAAATCGGCGGCGTCCACACTGGCCAGGGTCACAGTATGGGCCAGCAGCTTTTGAGCCTCGGCGTCGCCCTTGAATCGACGCGTGTCGTCTGTCTGGGCGTCGGCGTCGTCACTCTTGGGGTCCAGCGGCGGCTGACCACCCTTGGGCGAGGCCAGGACGATGTCCGCCCCGGCGTCCTTGAGCGCGTAATAGGGCGCCGCGAACTCCTCCATCCAGAAGCCGGTCTTCTTTCCGGTGTCGCCGAGTTCATCGTGCGACGTCAGAACCATCAGAATCTTCATGGAGGTCGTCCTTCCTGTCTTGGAGAGGACAGATGGTGACCCGCTCCGCCCGACGCCACCCGCGCAAATGCAAACGGGCCCGGCGATCGCTCGCCGGGCCCGCTGAAGTCTGAGCCCTCCCGAAGGAGGGACCAAAGTCCGATCTTACTTGATCTGGATCTTGGCGCCGGCTTCTTCCAGCTTCTTCTTGATTTCGTCGGCGGTCTGCTTGGAGACGTTCTCGACGACGTTGGCCGGAGCAGCTTCGACCAGGTCCTTGGCTTCCTTCAGACCGAGGTCCGAACGCACGCCACGGACTTCCTTGATGACGTTGATCTTCTTGTCGCCACCGTCCAGCAGGACGACGGTGAACTCGGTTTGCTCTTCAGCAGCTTCGGCGGGGGCGGCAGCGCCACCACCGGCGGGCATGGCCATGGCGACCGGAGCGGCGGCGGAGACGCCCCACTTTTCTTCCAGCAGCTTGGACAGTTCGGCGGCTTCGAGGACGGTCAGCGAGGACAGGTCTTCGACGATCTTGGACAGGTCGGCCATTTCAGTATTTCCTTCGGAGGATTGGGTTGGTTTGGATTTTTGCAGAGATGGAAGCGGGGTCGCTTACGCGGCGTCCTTGGTGGCGTACGCGTTGAACACGCGGGCCAGTTGGGCAGCCGGGGCTTGAACGACGCCGGCGACCTTGGTCGCGGGGGCGTTGAGCAGGCCGAGCAGCGAAGCGCGGATCTGGTCCAGCGACGGCAGCTTCGACAGGGTCGAAACGCCATTGGCGTCCAGAACGGTCTCGCCCATGAAACCGCCCAGGACGACGAACTTGTCGTTGGCCTTGGCGTAATCGGCGGTGACCTTGGCGGCGGTGACGGCGTCGGGGGCGTAGGCGATGCCCACCGGACCCTTGAACAGGCCGTGGTAGGCGGAGCCTTCCTCGACGTTCAGGGCCTTCAGCGCCAGGCGGTTCTTGACCACCTTGAACGCGCCGCCGGCAGTGCGCAGCTTGCCACGCAGGTCTTCCATTTCCGCAACGGTCAGACCCAGGTTGTGGGTCACGACCACGGCGCCGGCGTCAGCGAAAACGCCCTTCAGCGTTTCGATCGACTCGGCCTTTTGTGCGCGGTCCATTGCGGTCTCCAGTCTTGGTGTTGCCGCCCGGGCTTATTCCCGGACGACGTTTGGCCAAAGCGTTCCGCATCGCTGCGAGACGTTGTGGCCGGTCGTATTGTCCGAAGGATGCGACTGAGGCCGTCATCCCGACAGGCGGGCCGACAGCAATCCAGATTTCGCGTCCCCATCTCCCCACGGCGTCAGAGGGCTCTCTGACAGTTACGGCATGGGTGGCCCCCACGCCCCGAAGTTCTCGGACAGGACCGCCGAAACCACCCCAATTCAGGAAGGGTCTCGACGGAGAAGGCGCGCTCATACAGGCGATGGCGGGAAAGATCAACCGCTTCCGCCACTATCCGCCCAGGATCAGATCTGGTCGTCGAGCTCCGCGCTCGCGAAGCCACGGATCAGATCGGCCAGGTCCGGCTCCATCACCGAACCCGCCGCCGCCTCCAGCGACATCCAGCGCCGCTCGCGCTCGGCCGCCTCGGGCCAGGCGCCCAGCTGGATCAGGACCTTCATCGGATAGACCGCGACCACGCAGATCTTGGAGTCCCCGCCGCGCAGGCGTTTGGCGTAGCGGAAGGCGCCGATGGGCGTCTGGGCGATCTCGCCCTGCACCCCTGCCTCCTCCATCGCCTCGACGGCGGCGGCCTGGGGATCGGTCTTGCCGACCATCCGCCCGCCCTTGGGAATGACCCAGCGCCGCGTCTCGCGCGAGGTGATCATCAGGACTTCGCGGCCGCTCGCGCCGATGCGCCACGGCAGGGCGGCGACCTGTCGGGTTTCGGATCGGGCGGACCGTTTGACCGCCTTGCCGCTCAAGTCAGGAAGAGCCCGCCGAAATAGTAGGCGACCGCGGCGACGGCTGCGGCCGCCGGAATGGTCACGAACCAGGCGAAGACGATGCTGCGGGCCACGCCCCAGCGCACGGCCGATACCCGACGCGCCGCGCCCACGCCGATGATGGCGCCGGTGATGGTGTGGGTGGTCGACACAGGGATGCCCAGACCCGTCGCCAGGAACAGGGTGATGGCCCCGCCCGTCTCGGCGCAGAAGCCCTGCTGGGGCGTCAGGCGGGTGATCTTGGACCCCATGGTGTGAACGATCCTCCAGCCCCCGGTCAGGGTGCCCAGCGCGATGGCCGAATGGCAGGACAGGACGACCCACAGCGGCACGCTGAACTCGGTACCCGCCGGGGCGCGCGACAGCAACAGGACCGCGATGATTCCCATGGTCTTTTGCGCATCATTTCCTCCGTGTCCCAACGAATAGGCTGAGGCGGAGAAGAACTGCAGGACGCGGAAAACCTTGTCGGCGACCGCCGGATTGGTCCGCACGAACAGCCAGGACACGATCAGCACCAGCAGCAGGGCCAGCAGGAAGCCCAGCGCCGGCGACAGGAAGATGGCGCCGACGGTCTTCAGCGTGCCCGACAGGACGATGACGCCCGGCCCCGCCTTGGCCACGCCCGCGCCGAGCAGGCCGCCGACCAGGGCGTGGGAGCTCGACGAGGGAATGCCCGCCAGCCAGGTCACCACGTTCCAGGTGATCGCCCCCATCAGGGCGCCGAAGATGACCTGATCCGAGATGATGTGCGGATCGATGATCCCCTTGCCGATGGTCCCGGCCACATGCAGGCCGAAGAACAGGAAGGCGATGAAGTTGAAGAAGGCGGCCCAGCCCACGGCGAAGGCCGGCGGCAGGACGCGGGTGGCGACGATGGTCGCGATCGAGTTCGCCGCGTCGTGCAGGCCGTTCAGGAAGTCGAACAGCAGGGCGACGCCGATCAGGAAGACCAGGATCAGGAGCGCGTGGTCCACCTTAGAGGTGCTCGACCAGGATGCCGCTGATGCGGTCGGCCACGTCCTCGAAGCGGTCGATCACCTTCTCCAGATGGTCGTAGATGTCGGCGCCGATGACGAAGTCCAGCGCCGTCGGCGCGGCCTTTTGCGCCGCGTACAGCGCCTTCATCCCCTGGTCGTAGAGGATGTCGCTTTCGTTCTCGAGCTGGGACAGCTGTTCGGTCAGGCTGTTCACCCGGTCCTGATGCTTCTGCATGGTCGGCAGCAGGGAGACCGCCTCGACCGTCAGGGCGGCGCAGCGCACGGCGATGTCGCCCAGTTCGCGCATCTGCGGCGAGAACTCGCGCAGTTCGTACAGGGTCACGCTTTTGGCGGTCTTCTGCATCTGGTCGATGGCGTCATCCAGCGACTCGGTCAGGCCGCGGATGTCGGAGCGGTCGAAGGGGGTGATGAAGCTGCGGCGCACCGCCAGCAGCACCTCGGCGGCGATCTTGTCGGCCTCGTCCTCATGGTCGACGATCTTCGCCGTCCAGGCCGGAACCTCGTTCCCGCCGTCCAGCATGTGCCGCATCGCGTCGGCGCCCTTGGTCAGGGTCGCCGCATGGGCGTTGAACAGACGGAAGAAATTGTCTTCCTTCGGCATCAGCGCCTGGAACCAGCTCAGCATCGGCATCCCCTGTTACGTCAGGTCGCCTGCGACCTTTCGCCTCGAAACGTCTCTCACCTAACCCAGGTCTCGCCACCGTAGTGCGAAGGTTTCACGTCAGTGAGGCCCGCCGGTCGAAGGCGACCTGGGCCTCGACAACCTCGGGCATGCGGCTCTCGGCCCAGTCGACCATGGGCTGCAGCGCCGCGACCAGGGTGTGGCCCAGCGGCGTGATCGCATAGGTGACCGAGATCGGCACCGTGGCCTCCACCGACCGGCTGACCAGACCGTCGCGCTCCAGTTGGCGAAGGGTCTGGCTCAGCATCTTCTGCGACACCCCTTCGACCCGCCGCTTCAGGGCGTTGAACCGCATCGGACCGCCCTTCAGCGTGGTCAGCAGCAGCACGGTCCATTTGTCGGCGATCCGGTCCAGCAGGACCCGGGTCGGACAGTTCTTCGCATAGACGTCCCACGCCAACCCAGGTTCGGGACGGGTTTCCTGCGGGTGACCAGATGAGGTTTCGGTGCCTTCTTGCATGGTCGATCTCCATATCTCACTTGGTCACTATTGGAAACCACGGAGTTCATTCCATGAAGATCGCAGTCCTCGGCGCCAGCGGTCGCGCCGGATCGGAAATCACCAAAGAGCTGGCCTCGCGCGGCCATTCGGTCACCGCTATCGCCCGCAAGCCCGAGGCCATCCCGGTCGCTGACGGCGTCACCGCCGTTCAGGGTGACGCCTCCGACGCCACCGCCCTCGCCTCCCTGATCAAAGGCTCGGACGCCGTGGTCAGCGCCCTGCATTTCGACGTGCCCGCCGCCACCCTCCTGTCGGCCCTGACGACGGCGGGGGTCCCTCGCCTGCTGGTCACCGGCGGCGCCGCCAGCCTTGAGGTCGCGCCCGGCGTCCGTCTGATCGACACGCCCGAGTTCCCCGAGGAATGGAAGGTCTTCGCCCAGGGCGGCATCGTCTTCCTCGACGCGCTGAAGGCCGGGACGGATATCGACTGGACCTTCTTCTCGCCCGCCGCCGTCATCGAGGAAGGCCCGCGCCTCGGCCATTTCCGCCTCGGGACCGACCAGCTGGTCACTGACGACAAGGGCGAGAGCCGCATCAGCTTCGCCGACTACGCCATCGCCATGGCGGATGAGGTCGAGCAGCACAAACACCCGAAGGCGCGCTTCACGGCCGCCTGGTGATCGGCGGCCTTCAGCCCCAAACGAAAACGGCGGCGGAGATTGCTCTCCGCCGCCGTAATCAGTTCTGAGCTGGAAGCTCGACTTAAGCCAGCGAGGCCGGGTCGATCTTGAAGCCCGGGCCCATCGTCGAGGACAGGCTGATGCGCTTGATGTAGGTGCCCTTGGCGCCGGCCGGCTTGGCGCGGTTCAGGGCGTCCACATAGGCCTTCACGTTGGCTTCGAGGGCTTCCTGGGTGAAGGAGACCTTGCCGATGCCGCCGTGAGCGATACCGGCCTTCTCGACGCGGAACTCGACGGCGCCGCCCTTGGCGTCCTTGACGGCCTGGGCGACGTTCGGGGTGACGGTGCCGACCTTGGGGTTCGGCATCAGGCCGCGCGGACCCAGCACCTTACCCAGACGGCCGACGAGGGCCATCATGTCGGGCGAGGCGATGACGCGGTCGAAGTCCATCAGGCCGCCGTTGATCTGCTCGTACAGATCCTCGGCGCCGACGTATTCAGCGCCGGCGGCGCGGGCTTCGTCAGCCTTGGCGTCCTTGGCGAAGACGGCGACGCGGACGTCACGGCCGGTGCCCGACGGCAGGTTGACGACGCCACGGACCTGTTGGTCGGCGTGACGCGGGTCGACGCCCAGGTTGACGGCGATCTCGATCGACTCGTCGAACTTGGCCTTGGCGTTGTCCTTGACGGCCTTGATCGCGTCCGAGAACGAGATCGGGGTCAGGGTATCGCCGGTGCGGGCTTTGAAAGCCTTGGTTTGCTTGGCCATGTGCTTAGCCCTCCACCACGTTGAGGCCCATGGCGCGAGCCGAGCCTTCGATGATCTTCGTCGCGGCGTCCAGGTCGTTCGCGTTCAGATCCTTCATCTTCTTTTCGGCGATCTCACGCAGCTGGCTGCGCTTGATCTTGCCGGCCACTTCACGGCCCGGCAGCTTCGACGCCGAGGTGATGCCGGCGGCCTGCTTGATGTAGTGGGTCGCGGGCGGGGTCTTGGTGACGAAGGTGAACGACTTGTCCTGATAGACCGTGATCACGGTCGGCAGGGGGGTGCCCTTCACTTCCTTCTCGGTGCGCGCGTTGAACTCCTTGACGAAGCCCATGATGTTCACGCCGCGTTGACCCAGAGCCGGGCCGATCGGGGGCGAAGGCGTGGCCGAACCGGCCGGCACCTGCAGTTTGATATAGCCGAGGATCTTCTTGGCCATTGGTCTCTCCTGTGAATGACCCCGGAACGTGATCCGGAGCCGGTGAGCCGTGGTCTGGCATGGCTGCCTCCCACGGATTTGCCCCTGCTACGCAAGGGAGGCGCGCGTGTAGCAAACACGGGGCCCAAATGCAAACGGCGGCTCCGGGGAGCCGCCGCCGCAAATCTCGAAGTCGGACCGGAGCTTAGGCCGCGGTCTTCTCGACCTGATTGTATTCCAGATCCACCGGGGTCGGGCGGCCGAAGATCGACACGGCGACGCGCAGGCGGGCGGCGTCTTCGTCGACGCTCTCGACCTGGCCGTCGAAGCTGGCGAACGGGCCGTCGATGACCTTGACGGTCTCGCCGATGTCGAAGCGGATGGTGGGCTTCGGACGCTCGACGCCCTCTTCCACGGCGCCGATAATGGCCTGGACTTCACGCTCGGTGACCGGCAGGGGCTTGGTGCCGCCCGCGGCGCCGAGGAAGCCCGTGACCTTCGGGGTGTCCTTGACCAGGTGGTAGGCGTCGTCGGTCATCTCCATCTTCGCCAGGACGTAGCCCGGGAAGAATTTGCGTTCCGAGTTCACCTTGCGGCCGCGACGGATCTCGATGACATCCTCGGTCGGAACCAGGATTTCAGAGAAATTGTCTTCCAGGCCGCGCTGCTTGGCCTGGTCGCGGATGTGCTGCGCGACCTTCTTCTCGAAGTTCGAATAGGCGTGGATGATGTACCACTTGTGCCGCGGGTTGGCGGGCTTGGTGTCGGGCGCTGCATCAGTCATGTGCGCGTCTCCTTATTGGCCAATGGCGAGAATGACCTGCGACAGGAACGTCAGGCCGGAATCCACGATCCAGAAGAACAGCGTGGCGATGAGAACCATGATGAAGACCATTACCGAGGTGATCCAGGTCTCCTTGCGGCTGGGCCACACGATCTTGCGGGCCTCGGCGCGAACCTGGCTGGCGAACTGCGGCAGCGAGGTCGCCTTCTTCTTCGGAGCCGCAGAATCGATCGTCACGGTCGCCGGAGCGCCCGCAGCAACCGGCGCCTTGCCGGGACGGAAGCCGGGGCGTGTAGGCTTGCCGGGGGACTTGGCCATCAATGGTCTCTTCAAACGTTTTTACCCTGTCGCACCAGATGGGGATGCCCATCCGGCGGCGACAGGGGGGAAATGGCAGGAGCTGGGGGATTCGAACCCACGACCCCCGGTTTTGGAGACCGGTGCTCTACCAGCTGAGCTAAGCTCCTCTATGAAAGACAGCGCGCCGTGGGTTTCCCCGGCGGCGCTTGCCTTCGCCAGACCGCGGCGTATGCCCCACCGGTAGAGCGTTTTCAAGGACAATCCGCCTTATTCGGACAGGATCAGCCCTCGTAGTGCTCGGCGACCGCCTTCTTCTCGTCCTCGGCGTTCACGACCTGCTTGAAGATCAGCTTGTCGATGCGGCGATCGTCCATATCGACGACCTCAACCTCGAATCGACCGAGCTGCAGCACCTCGCCCTCATCGGGCACGCGCGACAGCTGGTGCAGCACCAGACCCGCGACGGTATGGAAGCTTTCGTTCTCGCCGAAATCCTCGCCCAGCAGGTCGCACAGCTCGTCCAGATCGGTGCGGCCGTCCACCAGCCAGCTGCCGTCGGCGCGCTCGACCACGAAGGAATGATCGTCGTCGTGGCCTTCGTTGAAGTCGCCGGCGATCATTTCCAGGATGTCGGTGGCCGTCACCACGCCTTCGAAGGCGCCGTATTCATCGACGATGAAGGCCATGTGGACATGGGTGCCCTTCAGGATCTCCAGCGCCTTGAGCACCGAGGTCGACTGCGGGATGAAGGCGGGCTCGGCGACATGATCGCCCAGGGCCATCTCCCCCGTCGTCAGCAGACTGTCCAGCAGGTCCTTCTTGTGAACCACGCCGATGGGGTGATCCAGATCGCCGTCGCGGGCTACCACGATACGCGAATAGGGGCAGACGCGAATCTCTTCGCGCAGCACGGCCGGATCGTCGTCGATGGCCACCCAGTAGACGTCGGTGCGCGGCGTCATCGCCACACGGACCGGACGGTCTCCGAGGCGCAGGATTTCCTCGATCATCACCTGCTCTTCAGGCTCGATCAGACCGGCCGAGGTGCCCTCGGCGATCATGGTCTCGACCTCCTCCTGGGTGACGTCCGAACCGTCCCGGTCCTTGACGCCCAGAAGCTTGAGGATGCCGGAGGTCGAAGCCGTCAGCAGCAGGACGAACGGCTTGAGAATGATAGCCAGCGTCGAGATCGGCGCCGCCATCTTGGACGCGACCGCTTCAGGGAAGATCAGGGCGATTCGCTTGGGCACCAGTTCGCCGACGATCAGCGAGACATAGGTGATGCAGACGACGACCACGGCCGTAGCGAAGAATTCGGTATAGGCGACGAGGGCCGGGAAGGCCTTCTCGAGGATCTTGTCCAGCTCGCCCGCGATGGTCGCCTGACCATAGGCGCCCGCCAGAATCCCGATCAGGGTGATGCCGACCTGGACCGCAGACAGGAAGTGGGTGGGTTCCTCGGCCAGTTTCAGGGCCGCCCGGGAGCCCCGATCCCCCTTCTCCGCCCGGCTCTGCAGCTTGGATTTGCGCGAAGACACGACCGCGAGTTCGGTCATGGCGAACAGGCCGTTGAGCACCACAAGGAGCAGAACGACGACGATGGCGATGAGTAACATCTAGGGGGAGGAGAACCAGCGCGGCGCAACAGTCGGCGTCCGCTGTTCGTTCCTAGCCGATGTCGGCCGTTTCCGCCACGTTTTCCTTGAACGGCGCCCCGAACGGCGATCCGAAGACGGAGGGCTTGTCTCCCCTGCCCGCCCGTTCCGGAATCGCGTCAGCCGCCGGTACGGCCCGCCTCGACGCTTCCATAGGCGCCCGTCCGGCCCGTGTCGGCCCCGTCGACGGCCGCGCAGGCGCACATTCCGATCAGGGTGCCGATGAACAGGCCAATATGAAGCGCGCGCCGCATGATGCTTACCAAAACATTAACGTCCGATAAGCAGACATGCCTGCAAGGGTCGGGCCCGCGCAAGGTCCCGCTCCAGGACAGACGCCCCTTAACCGCGGTTATCCCCTGTCAGGCGTGATCCTTCTCCCCTTGCGGGAGAAGGACAAACAGAAACGGCCCCCGGATTGCTCCGGGGGCCGCTCTGTAAGCTACTGTGTCTTGTATCTTTTAGGCGATGATCTTGGCGACGACGCCGGCGCCGACGGTGCGGCCGCCTTCACGGATGGCGAAGCGGAGCTTCTCTTCCATGGCGATCGGGGTGATCAGCTCGACGTTCAGCTCGGCGTTGTCGCCGGGCATGATCATTTCGACGCCTTCCTTCAGGTGAACGATGCCGGTCACGTCCGTGGTGCGGAAGTAGAACTGCGGGCGA
>NZ_JBWKWC010000002.1:0-626543 GCF_059422025.1 Brevundimonas sp. GW821-FHT02A10 | reverse complement strand
AGGGCGTTTTGCGTTTAAACCTCTCACCGCGGAAACCGGACGCGCCCGGAACCGGGACGCCCGGGAGGGTCAGGCGCGTGGAAACAGCGCCGGGGCGAAGACCGGGATGGCCTGCCGCACTTCAGGGGCCCCTTCCGGGTCAGCGAGGATCCGCCGCGCCGCCCCGGTGATCCAGTGCGAGAGCAGCAGCGCGTCCATACGGGTCAGCTGCGGCGCGACCGGCCCGAGATAGCTCAACGTCGTGGCGCCCCGGCTGTAGCGGACCCGGGCGGCGAAATCGGCCAGGGCCGGATCCCGGGTGGCCGCGAAGAAGAAGGTCTCGAAGGCCCGCACTCCGGGCGCCGCACTGCCCATCTCCAGAAAGGACAGGATGTGCCGGTCGAGGTCGTCGTGCCGGGCCGTCATGGCGCCCCAACGCTCGGCGCTGCCGAGGATGCCCTCATAGACCGAGGCGTAGCCTGCCGTCATCAGCGCGGCGCGGGTGGGGAAGTGGTGGGTCACCGCTCCCAGGCTGAGGCCGGCCTCGAGCGCGGCCGCGCGGTGGGTCAGGGCGCCTTCTCCAGCCACATCCACCGCAGACACCACCGCCCCGGCGATGCGCGCCGCCGCTCCCGTCAGGGGCGGAAAGACGGTCTTTCGCTGCGACAGGGCCTCGGCGGCGTCTCGCCAGGGCGCGGGGCGGGCCAGAAGCTCCGGGTCGCCCGAGAGGCGGGCGGTCAGACGGGTGCAGACTTCCTCGAGCCCCGCGCGGTCATGCAGCGTCCGCCAGCGGACCAGATGCCCGAAACGCTCGGACTGCAGGACGGCCGCGGCGACGGGCGACAGATCGGCGGAGAGGGAGAAGCGCGACAGGGCGGTCGCCCAGAAAGTCTCCCAAAGGCCCATCCATTGGGCCGCCGTCCCGGAGGTCCACCAGGCCAGGGCGACGGTGTCGCAGGCCTCGGCCTGGGCCAGGACGCGCTTGCGGGCGCACCAGTCGTCGATCACCGCCGTCGCGAAGGCCGGAAACCCCGCCGGGGTCCAGGGCGCGCCCGCGGCGGCCTCCGCCAGCCGCTCGCGCAGCCAGACACGGGTCTCGCCGATCGCGCGCTGCTGGGCGGCGCCGTACAACTGTTCAAGGGAATGGAAGTGATAGTGGATGGCGGAGGCCGAGGTTCCGGCGCGTGCGGCGACGGCCCGTGCGGTCGCGCCTGCAATCCCCGAGACCGCCATCTGCTCCAGAAACGCCTGGATCAGGTCATCCGCCCGTGAGGATCGTCTGTCCAGGGTGGCAGGATCGACGGGGGGCTGGTTTGGCATGGCTCCTCTCTGCCGTGTCCCGCGCCACCGGGCAACCGTTGAGGACGGGGCGCGCGCTCGACGAGAACAAGATGGTTCCCGGGAACAACCGTTCTGCGAGCGTGAGCGGAAGATGAAACCTCGGGCGGCCTTTCAACGAACCCGTCAGAGCGCAGGCCCACACTCACAAGGCTTGAGGTTTCATGCGAGGGCCGGAAATGCGATGTCGGACGCATTCGGTGCGAAAGGTTCGGATCATGAGAGGGGGAGGGCGATCGGCATGACGGTTCTGTTCCAGTCCGTCCCGTCCGCCGCCATGGCAGCGACGTCCGCCCGGCCGGCTCTGATCGATCCCTTCGGCCGGCGGATCGACTATCTACGGGTCTCGGTGACCGACCGGTGCGACCTGCGCTGCGTCTATTGCATGGCCGAGCGGCAGACCTTCCTGCCGCGCCGGGATCTGCTGACGCTGGAGGAGCTGGACCGGCTCTGCACCGGCTTCATCAATCTGGGGACGCGGCGGCTGCGGCTGACCGGCGGGGAGCCTCTGGTGCGTAAGGGGTTCATGGATCTGGTCCGGTCCCTGTCGCGCCATCTGGCGAGCGGGCGGCTGGAAGAGCTGACCCTGACCACCAACGGGACGCGGCTGGTCGAACACGCGGACGATCTGGCGGCCTGCGGCGTGCGGCGGATCAATGTGTCTCTGGATACGCTCGACCCCGACCTCTATCGGCGGATCACCCGGGGCGGGGATCTGGCGCGGGTCATGGCGGGGCTGGACGCAGCTCAGGGCGCGGGACTGGAGATCAAGATCAACACTGTGGCCCTGAAGGGCGACAACGCCGGCGAGCTCGCCGGGATGGCGCGCTGGGCGCATGGGCGCGGCATGGGACTGACCCTGATCGAGACCATGCCGCTGGGCGAGATCGAGGCCGACCGCATGGATCAGTATCTGCCCCTGTCCGAGGTGCGCGCGGACTTCGAGGCGCGCTGGACCCTGACGCCTCTGGCCCGGCGCACGGCGGGCCCGGCCCGCTATGTGCGGGTCGAGGAGACGGGTGGCGTGCTCGGTTTCATCACCCCGATGACCCACACCTTCTGCGAGGCTTGCAACCGGGTGCGGGTGACCTGCACGGGCGATCTGGTCCTGTGTCTGGGGCGCGAGGAAGGCGTGGCGCTGCGGCCGGTGCTGCGTGACCATCCCGACGACGACGCGCCTCTGCATGCGGCCATTCGGGCAGCCATCCTCGGCAAGCCGCAGGGGCATGATTTCCACATCGACCGGCCGGGCGCCGCTCCGGCCGTGGCGCGGCCCATGTCGATGACGGGAGGCTGAAATGGCGACGGTGAAACTGTTCGGCGTCTTCCGCGACCTGGCCGGCTGGAGCGAGAACATCGTCGACGTCCCGACCCTGGGCGCGCTGAAGACGAAGCTGGTCGAGGATCATCCCGGCCTGTCCGACCGGCTGGATCACCCGACGACCCTGGTGATCAAGAACGCCCTGATGCTGCACCGGAGCGAGCGCGGCGATGACTTGCCGCTGACGGCCTCGGACGAGATCGCCTTCGGGCCGCCGGTCAGCGGGGGCTGAGATGATCCGCATTCAGACCGGGCCCCTTTCGCCGGGCGAGCTGCTCGACGCCTTTTCGCACGGGCGTCAGGCGACCGGGGCCGTGGCCAGCTTCACCGGCCTGACCCGTGCGGATGCCGGGATCGAGCGGCTGGTGCTGGATGCCTATCCCGGCTTCACCGAGACGGTGATGGAAGGGATCGAGGCCGAGGCGCGCGACCGGTTCGAGGTTCAGGATGTCCTCGCCGTCCACCGCTGGGGGCCGATCGCGGTGGGGGAGCCCATCGTCTTCGTCGCCGTCGCGGCCGAACGTCGCCGTGCGGCCTTGCTGGCTGTCGATTTCCTGATGGACCAGTTCAAGACCCGCGCCCCTTTCTGGAAGAAGGAAGAGGGGCCCGACGGCGCGCGCTGGATCGAGCCGCGCGATCAGGACCACGCCGATCTCGCCCGCTGGGAGACCCTATGACCGACATCCTTCCCGCTCCGGCCGGCAAGCTTCTGGACGTCCCGCTGACGCCGGTGCGGATCGCCGTCCTGACCGTATCGGACACTCGCGACGAGGAGAGCGATACCTCGGGCCGAATTCTCGCCGACCGGATCGTCGAGGCGGGGCATGTCTGCGCCGCGCGGGGCATCGTCCCCGATGACATTGGGGCCATCAGGACGCAGGTGAAGGCATGGATCTCAGCCGGGGCGGCCGACGTAATCATCACCACCGGCGGCACCGGACTGACCGGGCGGGACGTTACGCCAGAGGCGCTGGAGCCGCTGTTCGACAAGACGATCGACGGCTTCTCGGTGATCTTCCATCAGGTCAGCTACCACACGGTCGGCCTGTCGACCCTGCAGTCGCGGGCCACGGCGGGGATCATCGACGGGGTCTTCGTCTTCTGCCTGCCCGGCTCGAACGGGGCGGTGCGCGACGGCTGGGACAAGGTCATCCGCTGGCAGCTCGACAGCCGCCACCGGCCCTGCAACATGGTCGAACTGATGCCCCGGCTGCTGGAGCGATGATGCCGGACGAACCGTCCCGACTGACCCATATCGACGCCGACGGCCGCGCCCGGATGGTCGATGTCTCCGGCAAGGCCGACACGACGCGCGAGGCGACGGCGCGCGGACGGATCGTCATGGCGCCGGAGACCCTCTCCCTGGCCTTGTCGGGAGGCGGCAGGAAGGGCGATGTGCGGGCGGTCGCCGAGATCGCCGGGGTCATGGCGGCCAAGCGGACCAGTGACCTGATCCCGATGTGTCATCTCCTGATGCTGACCTCGGTCAAGGTGTCGGTCGAACCGACGCTGGACGAGGCCGGTCTGGAGGTCACGGCGACCGTGCGGACCAAGGGCCAGACCGGGGTGGAGATGGAGGCCCTGACGGCGACGAGCGTCGCCCTTCTGACCCTCTACGACATGCTCAAGGCGGCGGATCGCGGCATGGTCATCGAACAGGTGGCTCTGGTCGCCAAGTCGGGCGGCGCCTCGGGCGACTGGACCCGCGCATGAGCCTGCCGACCGTGGAGGAAGCGCGGGCGGCCATGCTGGCGGCGGTGAAGCCGCTGGGATCGACCTCCGTGCCGCTCGGCGAGGCGGACGGGCGTCGGCTGGCCGAGCCTGTAAGGGCGCTGCGACACCAGCCGCCGTTCGACGCCTCAGCGATGGACGGCTGGGCAGTGCGGGTCGCGGATGTCGCACGCGGGGCACGCTTGCGCATCGTCGGCGAGAGCGCGGCGGGGGGAGAGGGCGATCTGGCGATCGGACCGGGAGAGGCGGCGCGGATCTTCACCGGGGCGCCCCTGCCGGCGGGGGCCGACTATGTGGTGGTCCAGGAGCAGGCGCGGCGGGACGGCGACGCCGTGGTGCTGGAAGCCGGGCGCGGTCCGGCAAGCTATGTTCGTCCGTGCGGCGGCGACTTCCGCGAGGGACAGGTCCTGCTGGAGGCGGGACTGAGGCTCAATCCCTGGCGGCTGGCGCTGGCGGCCTCGGCCGGCTGGGCCCGGCTGGTGTGCGGGGGGCGGCCGCGGGTCGCCATCCTGCCCAATGGCGACGAACTGGTGGAGCCGGGCCGGGCCGCCGGCGCGCATCAGATCTATAATGCGGGCGCTCCGGCGCTCGCCGCCTTCGTGACGCGGCAGGGCGGCGTGCCCAAGGCGCTGAGGCCCGCCCGCGACGACGAGGCGGACATCCTGTCCCTGATCGGCAGCGTGACCTTTGACCTTCTGGTCACCATCGGCGGCGCCTCGGTCGGCGATCATGACCGGGTCAAGCCGGCGCTGCGGTCGATGGGGGCCGAGCTTTATGTCGAGGGCTGCGCCATGCGGCCGGGCAAGCCGGTCTGGTTCGCCCTCCTGCCCGACGGCCGGCCAGTGCTGGGTCTGCCGGGCAATCCGGCCTCCGCGCTCGTCTGCGCCGAACTTTTCCTCAGCCCCCTGCTGTCGGCGTTGCAGGGCGGAGCGGACGAGACGGGGTTCGAAACCGCCATCCTCGCAGAGCCCCTGCCGTCGAACGGCCCGCGCGACCACTATATGCGCGCCCGGATCGAGACGGGACGGGACGGCGCGCGGCGGGTGACGCCTTTCCCCAATCAGGATTCCTCGCTCGTCTCGGTCATGGCGCAGGCCGATGTTCTGGTCCGCCGTCCCCCGTTCGCCCCCGCGGCGCCGCTCGGCGCGGTCGTCGAAATCCTGCGCCCCGGAGTCTAGATGCCGCCTCTGTCCCAACGCGCCCCGATCCTCGCGCTCATCGCCGCCTGCCTTGCGCTCGCGGGACCGGCGGCCGCCCAGTCCATCAGCCTGACCGGAGCCGACGGCGTGGTCCGGACGCTGGAAGCGCCGGCTATTGCCGCCCTGCCCCGGGTCCCGGTTCCGCTGACGATCCATGGCGAGGCCCACGTCTTTGAAGGGCCGCTGCTGATCGATGTGTTGAAGGCGACGGGGGCGGAGACGGGTCCAGACCTGCGCGGACCGGCCCTGGCCCAGGCGGTCGTGGTGCGGGCCACCGACGGCTATGCGGTCGTGTTTGGCCTGGCCGAACTGGATCCCGGGACGCGGCCGAACCGGATCATCCTGGCCGACACGGTCGATGGGGCGCCCCTGGCCGCGGGGGACGGGCCGTTCCGGCTGGTCGCCGAGGGCGATGTCCGGCCCGCACGATCTGTGCGTCAGGTGACCTCGGTCGAGGTGGTGCGATTGCCCGCCGCAGCGGCGCATCATCCATGAGCCCGATCTCGCGCCGCTCCGCCCTGATCGCCCTGCTGGCGGCGGGCGCAGCCGCCTGTTCGCCCGGCCCGCAGGACACGGTGGCGCCGGTCACGGTATTCGCCGCCGCCTCCCTGACCGATGCCCTGACCGAACTGGGCGAGATCTGGCGCAAGAAGACCGGGCAGGACGTCCGCCTGTCTTTCGCCGCCAGCGGCCAGATCGCGCGGCAGGTCGAGGCCGGAGCGCCTGCCGACATGGTGATCCTCGCCGATGAAGAGTCCATGGCGCGGCTGGACCGGCTGCACCGTATCGACGCCGGAAGCCTGGCCCGCCTTCTGGGGAACCGGCTGGTCCTGATCGCGGCGCCCGGCACACAGGTCGAGGGCGATCCGCTCGTCTGGCTGAAGCGCACGGGCGGAAAGCTGGTCATCGGCGATCCCGAGAGCGTCCCTGCCGGCGCCTATGCCCGGGAATGGTTGCAGACGCGCGGTGACTGGAACGGCCTGCAGTCGTCCATCGTCACCGCCGCCGATGTCCGGGCCGTGCGCGGCTTCGTGGCCCGGGGCGAGGCCCAGCTGGGCATCGTCTACCGTAGCGACGTCACGGACTTCGCCGGCGCCCGGGTGGTGCTGGAACCGCCCGCCGCGGAACAGCCGGTCATCGTCTATCCGGCCGCCATGCTCCCGAACGTTCCGGAGGCGTCCCGATCCTTCCTGCGCTGGCTGCAGACGCCGGAGGCGGGCGCGGTCTTTCGCCGTCATGGCTTTGAGCCCCTGTCCGGGCAGGCCTGGAAATGACGAAGCCGGTCATGGGAGCCGTCCGCTGTTCGCACCCTTAAGTCCGTTCGAGGCCGAGGCCCTGTGGCTGTCGCTGAAGGTGGCGGCGGCTTCGCTGGTGGGCGTCATTCCCGTGTCCCTGGGGCTGGCCCTGCTGCTGGCCCGGGGGCGGTTCCCCGGCAAATGGCTATTGGAGGCCCTGGTCAACCTGCCTCTGGTCCTGCCGCCGGTCGTGACGGGTCTGGTCCTGCTGATCATTTTCGGCGTGCGTGGTCCCGTCGGAGGGTGGCTGCATGAGGTTTTCGGCGTGACCCTGGCCTTCCACTGGACTGGCGCTGCGCTCGCGGCCGGGGTCATGGCCCTGCCGCTGGTCGTGCGGCCCCTGAGGCTGTCGCTGGAGGCCGTCGATGCGCGGCTGGAACAGGCGGCCGCCACACTGGGCGCACCGCCCCTGCAGGTCCTCTGGCGGGTCACTCTGCCTTTGGCTCTGCCGGGATTGGTCGCGGGGGCGGTGCTGGGCTTTGCCCGGGCCTTCGGTGAGTTCGGGGCCACCGTCACCTTCGCGGGCTCCATCCCCGGCGAGACCCAGACCCTGCCGGTCGCCATCTATTCGGTGCTGCAGCGCGCCGACGGCGAAGAGGCGGCCCTGCGGCTGGCCCTGCTGTCGGTGCTGGTCTCCGTGGGCGCGCTCGTGATCGCCGAATGGATCAACCGCCGCGCCCTGGCCCGGAGGGGCGCATGAGCCTGTCCTTCTGGGTGCGGGCCCGGCGCGGCGACTTCGATCTCGACGCGGCCTTCGAGGCTTCGGGCAAGGCTGTGGCGCTGGTCGGTCCCTCGGGAGCGGGCAAGACCACCCTGTTGCAGGGGCTGGCCGGGCTGATTCCAAGCGAGGAGGTGCGGCTGACGGTCGACGACCGGACGCTGGTGGACACGGCCATGGGACTGGCCCCTCCGGCCCATCAGCGCGGCCTCGGCTATGTCTTCCAGGACGGGCGGCTGTTCCCGCATCTGTCGGTCGGGGGCAATGTCGCCTTCGGCGCGCGCTGGGCCAGGAACCCCATGTCGGTCGGCGAGGCCCTGAAGCTGGTCGATCTGGAGGGGTTCGAGCATCGTCGCCCCGCGGGCCTGTCCGGCGGGGAGATGCGCCGCGTCGCCATCGCCCGGGCCCTGCTGCCCCGTCCGCGCCTGCTGCTGCTGGACGAGCCTTTCGCGGGTCTGGACGATGGTCGGCGTCAGGCCCTGATCCCCTATCTGATCAAACTGCGCGACACGGTGAAGACGCCGATGATCGTGGTCTCCCACGACGACCGCGATGTCGCGGCCCTGGCCGAGACCGTGCTGACGCTCGATCGCGGGCGGCCGGTCTAGATCATTCCCGAAAAGCAAAGGGGGCCGACAGCGATGCTGTCGGCCCCCAGGAATTTGGTGGAGCTTAGCGGAGTCGAACCGCTGACCTCTTGCATGCCATGCAAGCGCTCTACCAGCTGAGCTAAAGCCCCAATCCGAAGGTTTTGCGCCTTCGGTCGGTGTCGTCCGGTTCCCTGTGGTCCCCGGCGAGGCGGCGTTAGTATGTCAGGGTGATTTTCCGATCAACCCCGATTCCGGATTTATTTTCACCGCCTCCGGATGTTCCGGAAGTCCGCCGTTCGGCGACTTCCGGAGTCCGTTGTTCGATCAGAGATCGTCATCGTCACCGCCCTTGGCGATGTCTTCGTCGAAGGCGTCGTCGTCTTCGTCCTCGATGAAGGGAACGGAGTCGTCATCGTCGTCGGCCAGGACGTCGTCGTCGCCGTCGGTGGAGCCCATGCCGGCTTCTTCCGACGGATCGGTGACCACATCATCCTCGTCATCGGGCGTCAGGATCGGCTCGTGGCCTTCCTCGTCGATTTCCGGGGTTGCGGTGTCTTCTTCCTCATCCTCGTCGTCCGAGACCTTCTTCTCGTCGACCTGATCCTCGGCGTCGTCAGCGGCATAGCCGCCCGGACGGCCGCGACGGCTGCGCAGCTTGATCGCTTCTTCCGGATCGAATTCGGTGTCGCACTTCGGGCAGTGGGCGGGGCGACGGTTCAGGTCGTAGAATTTGGCCTGGCAGTTCGGACAGACCTGCTTGGCGCCAAGTTGGGGATCGGCCACGTGAGGGGAGCCTTTGATTGGGTGTGGGGATTTCGGTCGCGTCCCTTGCCACTGTGGGGGCTCGCTGTCAAAAGCCCTCTTTGGTCCCGGCGGCTGCGATGCGGCTGCGATCGGGGCCCCGCCCCCTCCATTTGTCTTCATTCCGGAGCCCAAGCGGGTGTCTTCCGTCTCTCATCTGACCTCGAAGCCCGGCTCGGCCCTGACCGGAACGGTGCGCGCGCCCGGCGACAAGTCCATGTCCCACCGGTCGATGATCCTGGGCGCCATGGCGACCGGCGTCACCGAGGTCGAGGGTTTGCTGGAAGGCGACGACGTCCTGGCCACCGCCCGCGCAGCCGAGGCCTTCGGCGCGACGGTTGAGCGTCTGGGGGGCGGCAAATGGCGCGTGACGGGCAAGGGCGGCTTCGAAAGTCCCGCCTCTGTCATCGACTGCGGTAACGCCGGCACGGGCGTGCGCCTGCTCATGGGCGCCGCCGCGGGCTATCCGATCACCGCGACCTTCGACGGCGACGCCTCCCTGCGCGGCCGTCCCATGGGCCGGGTCACCGACCATCTGAGCCGCATGGGCGCGACCTTCGACTGGAGCGGCAAGGCCGGTCTGCTGCCCGCCACCCTGACCGGCGGCTCTCTGACGGCCATCGACCATGTCCAGACCGTCGCCTCCGCCCAGGTCAAGTCGGCCATTCTTCTGGCCGGGCTGAACGCCGAGGGCGTCACCTCGGTCACCGAGCCGGAAAAGAGCCGTGACCACACCGAACGGATGCTGCGCGCCTTCGGGGCTGTGGTGGAGGTCGAAGAGGCCGGCGAGGGCTGGATCATTCGTCTCAAGGGCGGCCAGCCCCTGACCGGGACAGCGGTCGCCGTGCCCGGCGATCCGTCCTCGGCGGCCTTCCCGCTGGCGGCGGGGCTGATCGTTCCGGGATCGTCGGTGACGGTCGAGGGCGTCATGCTCAATCCGCTGCGCACCGGCCTGTTCGACACCTGGATCGAGATGGGCGCGGACCTGACCATCGCCAACCGTCGTGAAAGCGGTGGTGAAGAGGTCGGCGACATCACCGCCCGCCATTCGGCGCTCAAGGGCGTGGTCGTGCCGGAAGAGCGCGCCGCCTCCATGATCGACGAATATCCGATCCTGGCCGCCACCGCCGCCTTCGCCGAGGGCGTCACCGTCATGCGCGGCGTCGGCGAGATGCGGGTCAAGGAAAGCGACCGCATCAAGCTGATGGTCGATGGCCTGCGCGCCTGCGGCGTCGCGGTCGAGGAGGAGCCCGAGGGCTTCCTCGTGACCGGTGGTCCCGTTCCCGGAGCCGCGACCGTCCACACGGCCCACGATCACCGTATCGCCATGAGCCATCTGGTCCTCGGCCTCGCCGCCGCCGCGCCCGTGACCGTGGACGAACCTGACATGATCGCCACCAGCTTTCCCGGCTTCGTCGATTTGATGAACGGCCTCGGCGGGTCTATCGGTTAACGGTGACCACGCCCTCCCTGATCATCGCCGTCGACGGACCCGCCGCCTCGGGCAAGGGGACGGTCGCCGCGCGCCTGGCCGCCGAATACGGTCTGCCGCATCTCGACACCGGCCTGCTGTACCGCGCCGTGGGGCTGAAGGTGCTGGATGCCGGCGGCTCGCTGGATGATGCCGCCGCCGCCGAGACCGCCGCCCGCTCACTGGAGGTTTCGGGCCTTTCCGACAATCCGCGCCTGACCACGGGCGAGGCCGGAGAGGCCGCCAGCCGTGTCGCCGGCCATCCGGGCGTGCGCGCCGCGCTTCTCGATCTCCAGCAGACCTTCGCGCGCCAGCCGGGCGGTGCGGTGCTGGACGGGCGCGACATCGGCACGGTCATCGCTCCGGACGCGACGGCCAAGCTGTTCGTCACCGCCACGCCTCACACCCGCGCCACCCGCCGCTGGAAACAGCTGACCGCGCGCGGCGACGCCATCGGTTTCGACGAAATGCTGGCCGATATCGTCCGGCGCGACGAGCGTGACGCCGGCCGGGGCGCCGCCCCCATGGTCCAGGCGGAGGACGCGGTCTTGCTGGATACGACCGATATGGATATAGAGACCGCCTTCGATGCGGCCCGCCGTATCGTCGAGGCGGCGCGCGCCCGTTAGGCCATCGGCCCTAACGGACAAATCCAACGCTCCATCCTCGGCTTCCGCGGGCGCTCTGGTCTTGAAGAAGACCTCGTGTCCCAGACCGACTTCCCAACTTCTGTTCCACCTCGCGCGGGGCCGTCCGGTCACGCGCCATAACCCATTCGGAAACATCAGAGCTTCATGTCTGACACCCACAACCCCTCGCGCGACGATTTCGCCGCGCTGCTCGACGAACAACTGCAGGGCCGCGACCTCGGCGAAGGCCAGGTCGTTCACGGCCGCGTCGTCGGCGTCGAAAAGGACATCATCATCATCGACGTCGGTCTGAAGACCGAAGGTCGTATCCCGGCCCGTGAATTCGGCATCGGCGAAGGCGCCGTGATCCCGAAGGTCGGCGACGACGTCGAAGTCTACCTCGAGCGCGTCGAGAACGCCCTGGGTGAAGCCGTCATCAGCCGCGACAAGGCTCGCCGCGAAGAAGCCTGGACCCGTCTGGAAGTCGTCTTCGCCGAAGGCGTGCCGGTCAACGGTGCCATCGTCGGCCGCGTCAAGGGCGGCTTCACCGTCGACCTGGGCGGCGCCTCGGCCTTCCTGCCGGGCTCGCAGGTCGACATCCGCCCGGTCCGCGACGTCGGCCCGCTGATGGGCAAGGAACAGCCGTTCCAGATCCTGAAGATGGACCGCCCGCGCGGTAACATCGTCGTTTCGCGTCGCGCCATCCTGGAAGAAGCCCGCGCCGAACAGCGCACCGAGCTGGTCGGCCAGCTGCAAGAGGGTGAAGTCCGCGACGGCGTCGTCAAGAACATCACCGACTACGGCGCGTTCGTGGACCTGGGCGGCATCGACGGCCTGCTGCACGTCACCGACATGTCGTGGAAGCGCGTCTCGCACCCCTCGCAGGTCCTCGCCGTCGGCGACACCGTCAAGGTCCAGATCGTCAAGATCAACCCGGACACCCAACGCATCTCGCTGGGCATGAAGCAACTGCAGTCGGACCCCTGGGACGGCGTGGAAGCCAAGTACCCGGTCGGCGCCAAGTACACGGGCCGCATCACCAACATCACTGACTACGGCGCCTTCGTGGAGCTGGAAGCCGGCGTTGAAGGCCTGGTGCACGTCTCGGAAATGTCCTGGACCAAGAAGAACGTCCACCCCGGCAAGATCGTCTCGACCTCGCAGGAAGTCGACGTGGTCGTCCTGGACGTCGACGCCTCCAAGCGCCGCATCTCGCTGGGCCTGAAGCAGGCCCAGGACAACCCGTGGGACGCCTTCGTGGCCTCGCACCCGATCGGTTCGACCGTCGAGGGCGAAGTCAAGAACGCCACCGAGTTCGGCCTGTTCATCGGCCTGGACAACGACATCGACGGCATGGTGCACCTGTCCGACCTCGACTGGTCGGTCTCGGGTGAAGAAGCCATCCAGCGCTACCGCAAGGGCGAGATGGTCAAGGCCAAGGTCCTGGACGTCGACGTCGAGAAGGAACGTGTCTCGCTGGGCATCAAGCAGCTCGGCGGCGATCCGGTCGGCGAAGGCGACACCTACAAGAAGGGTCAGACCGTCACCGTCACCGTCACGGCGATCGAGTCGGGCGGCATCGAGGTCAAGTTCGGTGAAGACGACGCTCCGGTCACCAGCTTCGTGCGCAAGTCGGACCTGAGCCGCGACCGCAACGAGCAACGTCCGGAACGCTTCGCCGTCGGCGACCGCGTCGACGCCCAGATCACCGCCATCGACAAGGCCTCGCGCCGCGTCTCGGTGTCGATCAAGGCGCTGGAAATGGCCGACGAGAAGGAAGCCATCGAGCAGTTCGGGTCCTCGGACTCGGGCGCCTCGCTCGGCGACATCCTCGGCGCGGCCCTGCGCGAGAAGGCCGGCAAGGACTGAGTTCAGTCCTTCTGGTTGAAAGAATGGAGGCGGTCGGAGCGATCCGGCCGCCTTTTTCTTTGCCGATCAAGCATCAATGGCCAGTGTCTGATTGCGTACAATTAATGATCTTTGCCGACCCCTTTTGCTCATGAGGGCTTTTTCACCAGCCACGCGAGGGTTAGTGTGGAACCCGCTGTCGCGTATCTGACGGCTCAAACGCCTCTGGAAGGGCAAAACAAGACAGGGCGGGGGCCTTGAAAACGGATGATCAAGTCAGAGTTGATCGAGAAGCTGGCGGCCGAGAACACCCACCTCACTCATGCTGAGGTCGAGCGGGTGGTCAATGTCGTGCTGGGTCGGATGACCGAAGCCATGGCTGAAGGCGGCCGCGTGGAGCTGCGCGGGTTCGGCGCCTTCTCCGTGCGCTCGCGACCGGCCCGCGCCGGCCGCAATCCGCGCACAGGCGAGACCGTCGACGTGCCGGCCAAGTCGGTGCCCTTCTTCAAGAGCGGCAAGGAGCTGCGCGAGCGGCTCAACGCCTCGGGCGACGCCTGATCCTGCTGCCTGCGGGTTGAAAACGCAGGCAAAACGGTTTCCATTGTCTTCAGCAACCGCTCTGGCGGCTGATTTTTGCTGACTGACAAGGACAGACCGATGAGCCTGGTTTCCGAATTTCGCGAGTTCGCCATCAAGGGCAATGTCGTCGACCTCGCGGTCGGTGTGATCATCGGCGCGGCCTTCAACTCCATCGTCAAGAGCCTGGTCGATCAGGTGGTCATGCCGCCCATCGGCCTGATCACCGGCGGCATCGACTTCTCCAAGCTGGAGTGGGTCCTGCGGCCCGAAAACCCGGCGACCGTGGAGATCGAAAAGGTCTCGATCCAGTACGGGGCCTTCCTGAACACGGTGATCCAGTTCGCCATCGTGGCCTTCGTCGTCTTCATGCTGGTCAAGGGCATCAACCAGCTGCGCCGCCAGAACGCGGCCGATCCGACCCCGGACGCTCCTGCGGCCCCGACGCCGACTGAACTGCTGCTGACCGAAATCCGCGACGAACTGAAGGCCCGCCCCTAAAGGCGCAGATCGGCGCCCGCCGCCCGCCGCGCGCCGCGACGCGGGGCCGGGCGCTGACAGAAGCCATGGTCGCCGTCGAAGGGGGTCGGGGACCATGTGGCGAGATCGCCGGACCCGGCGTCGCCGCGGAAACGGATGTGGCCGTGGCCCCAGCCGCCCTCTTGTCGCGCGCCGAGGGCCCAGGCCCCCAGACGACGCTTCAACTCCTCATTGACGACCTGGAGCCGCACCTTGGCCGCGCCGCGGATCCGCGCCTGATCCATCAGGGCGCGCATCAGAGCCGGGATGGCGTGGGGCTCGTCCTCGAGCGCGACCAGGTCGAGGATCTCCAGAAACACCGGGTCGATCGGCGTCGCCTTGGCCAGGATGGCCATCGCATAGCCGGTCACGGCGCCGTCGCGAGTATAGGCCAGCAGCAACGGCGGCTCGGTCTGGTCCGGATCGGCGATGCGCCAGCGCAGGACTTCCGGGCTACGGTCCGCGACAGCCCGGCCCTCGGCCCTCAGCGCGCGCCAGAAATCGTCATAGGGTGAGCTGTCCGATAGGTCGGTCAGGGCCGAGACCAGAGACGGAAACCGGGGCGGGCGAACCCGGCCCAAGGCATGGTCCGAGCGCAGAAAGCGTTCTCGGTAAGGGTCGGCCAGATGCGGCGCCCGCTTCACCGCCTCGCGCAGCAGCCGGCCGCGCAGACAGTCGACCGGATCGACGATCCAGGACAGTTTCAGGCTGCTGATCCGCGCCGGCCAGGCGCGCATGCCGTGGCGGGCGTAGAGGGGCGCCGATTTCGGATTGGCGTTCAGCGTACAGCCGGCGGCGATGTTCGGCTGGTCGAGAACGGCCCGGATCAGGGGGCGGCTCTGGCCGCGCACGGCCGGGGGCACGATGACGGAAAAGCCGGTCGCGACGTGCCGCCGCCGGTCGTCCTTCCACACCCGTTGGATCAGGTTGCCCATGAAGGCGGCGGCCTGGCCGTCCCGTCCCGGGACGACCCAGCCCGACGCAGCCCCGATGTCCAGCCGGGCCGGATTGGCGGCGAGCCAGTTCCAGCCGGCCGCGGAACGCTCCGGCCACCATACGTCATGGTGCAGGGCGTTGACGGCGGGATAGTCGTCGGGTTCGAAAGGGCGCAGGCTCATTGGACGGATCCTTCCCGATGCGGGACGGCGGGGGTGTCGGCGTTTCCACGCTGCATGCGCCGGGCCACCGCAAGAGACGTTTTATAACAACTATAGATTGCACAACCGTTTCTCTCTCACGCGAAACGATTCGGGATTTGACTCTGGAGCGGCCGGAACAAATAATGAACATTGAGGTTCAGCCCGTCCGATGTCCATTTCCCCGCCCCTGCAAATCCTTCCGGTCCTCTCCGCCTGGCCTGCGCTCGCCGAGGGACTGGAAGAGGTGTGTGCGGTCGCAAGCAGGGACATGGCCGGGGCCTTCGCCTTCGCCCTGTCTCGCCTTCCGCCGACCGATGCGCGGCCGGTGCTTCTGGCGTCATGCCGACGATGGTCGGTCGAGCAGGGACGGCCCTACGGCCCCGGTTTCCGCGGTGCGGGGCTGGATGGGCGAGGGACGGGTCTGATCCTGACGGAGGGCCGGACCGAGGGCGAGCTGTTGTGGATCATGGAGCAGGCCCTGAGGTCCGGTGCGGTTTCGGCGGTCCTGGCCACGGTCGAGGCGGCATCCCTGGCCCAGACCCGGCGGCTGGAGTTCGCGGCCCGTGACGGGGCGGCGGTCGGCGTTCTTCTCAGGCAGACCGAGGGCGGGCTCAGCGCCGCACGTCGTCGTTGGCGGGTCACAACCCTGAAGAGTGCGGCCAACCCGGACGACCTCCGGGCCCCGGGCGGCTTTTCCCTCGCCGTCGAACTGACCCGAAGCCGGTCCGAACGGCCGGGTGTCTGGAAACTGGAGCAGGATGATGAGACGCATCGTCTCCGTCTGGCTGATCGACTGGCCGGTGACGGTCTGGGCGAACGGGGCCGGACGGGTCTCGCCGCCTGAGCAACCCGCTGGAACCCACGATGGGCCGCCCTTCGCCCTGATCGCCCGCACGGCGCGGGGCGCGGTCATCCATGCCCTGAACGCGGCGGCGCGGGCCGCGGGCCTGTCGGCGGGCCAGACCCAGGCCGACGCCCGCGCCGTCCTGCCGTCCCTGATCTGTCGTCCCGCCGATCTCGCCGCCGACCGCGCGGCGCTGGAACGACTGGCCGTCTGGGCCGAGCGCTGGTCGCCGGCGGTGGTCGTCGACAGCGTGCAGGAGGGGATGGAGGGCCTGTTCCTCGACGTCACCGGAGCGGGTCATCTGTTCGGCGGTGAGGCGGCGCTTCTGGCCGGAATGGAGGCGCGGCTGGCCGAGGCGGGGGCCCGCGCCCGTCTCGCCCTGGCCCCGACCCCCGGCGCCGCCTGGGGTCTGGCCCGCTGGGGGCGTGAGCAGGCGGTGGTTCTTGAGGGTTCGACGAAGGCGGCCCTTGCGCCCCTGCCCGTAGAAGCCCTGCGCATCGAGGCGGGAGCTCTCAGGCAGGCGCGGCGGTTCGGGCTGAAACGCATCGGCGACCTCTATGACATGCCGCGCGCCGGCCTCGCCCGCCGCTTCCGCGACGGGGCGGGGGTCGGCCTGGTCCAGCGGCTGGATCAGGCCCTGGGTCTGGCCGCCGAGGCCCTGATCCCGACGCGCCCGCCGCCGAAATACCGGGCGTGGGAGGCGCATGCCGAACCCCTGTGCGATATCGCCGGGGTCGAGGGTCGGCTGCCTGAACTCGCCGCCGACCTCGCCGCCGCCCTCGAAAAGGAGGGGCAGGGCGCCCGGATTCTGACCCTGACCGGCTTCCGCACCGACGGCCGGACGACGTCCCTGACCATCAAGTCGGGCCTGCCGGGGCGCGACGTCCCGATCTGGATGCGGCTGTTCCGCGAGCGTGGGGTTGAGCGGCTGGATCTCGGCTTCGGCGTCGACGCCCTGATGCTCTCGGCCGACCTGACCGAACCGTTGAAGGCGCATCAGGTCTCGCTGGAGGACGAGGCGGCGGCGCGTCACGCCGAAAGTCTGACCGCCCTGATTGACCGGCTATCGGCCCGGCTGGGCGAGGGGGCGGTGCGGGTCGCGGAGCCGCAGGGCTCATGGCTGCCCGAACGCGCCGAGCGCTGGCGACCCGCGCTTGGACTGAAAAAGACGGTGCGTCCGGACGCCGAGGTCGCTGACGCCGATCCGCGGCATCGCCCCCTCCTGCTGCTCGACCCGCCCGAGCCGGTCGAGGCCATCGCCGAACTGCCCGACGGGGCGCCGGCACTTTTCACCTGGCGGCGTCTGGCGCGCCGCGTCGCCCGCGCCGACGGTCCCGAACGCCTGTCGCCCGAATGGTGGCGGCCGCCGCCCGGTGATCGCGAAGCCCGCACCCGCGACTATTACCGGGTCGAGGACGAGCAGGGCCTGCGTTACTGGCTGTTCCGGGAAGGTCTCTATGGCCGCGAATACACCGGCGCGGACGACGAGCGATCGCCGTCCTGGTGGATGCACGGAATGTTCCCGTGAGCGCGCCCTCGAAAGGCTTGTCCGGCGACTACGCCGAGCTCGGCGTCATGACCAACTTCAGCTTTCTGGAGGGGGCGTCGCATCCGGGCGAGCAGATGATGCAGGCCAAGGCGCTGGGCCTCGCCGCCGTCGGCGTCGCCGACAGAAATACGCTGGCCGGGATGGTGCGCGCCCTGATGGAGGCGGAAAAGCAGGATCTGAGGCTGGTGGTCGGTTGCCGGTTGGGCTTTCTCGACGGGACGGAGCTGATCGTCTTCCCGCGCGACCGCGCCGCCTATGGCCGCCTGTGCCGCCTGCTGACGCTGGGCAAGAGCGAGATCCTCGATGCTCCGGCGGCAGCGGAAGATGATGCGCCGGCCTCGAACGTGGTCGACTTCCCCGGCGGTGAGGCCCGCCCGGAAGCCACCGATCCCGCGCCGGATCCTGATCCCGTCGACCGCACCACCAAGGGCGAGACCCGGCTGACCTTTGATCAGGCGGTCACTTTCGGGGAGGGGATGATCGCGCTCGCCGTCGCGCCCATCGTCCCGGACACCGCCTTCGAGGCGCGGCTGAAGGACTGGCGCACACGCTGGCCGGACACCCTGTATCTTGCGGCCCAGCCCCTGTGGCGCGGCGACGACCGGGCGCGGCTGAACCGGCTGGCGGCTATGGCCGAGCGCACCGGCGCCCCCCTGATCGCCACCAATGCCGTTCTCTATCATCGCCCCGATCGCCGCCCCCTGCAGGACGTCCTGACCTGTATCCGCGAGGGGACCACCATCGACGCCGCCGGCGTCCGGCTCCAGGCCAACGCCGAACGCCACCTGCGCGGCCCGGCCGCCATGGCAAGGCTGTTCAGGGGGCATGAGGCGGCGCTGGAGCGGACCATGGAGGTGGTCGCCGCGTGCAAATTCTCCCTGCGTGAGCTCAGCTACCAGTACCCCGATGAGCCGGTGCCAAAGGGTTGGACGGCGCAGGCCTGGCTTGAGAACCGTGTGTGGAAGGGTGCTGACGAACGCTGGCCGGAAGGGGTTCCTGAGCGAATTCAGGCGACCATCCGCAAGGAACTCGCACTGATCGAGACGCTGAATTATCCGAATTACTTCCTGACTGTGCACGACATCGTCGCGTGGGCGCGCGAGGAGCCGCGAGAGATCCTGTGTCAGGGGCGGGGGTCTGCCGCCAACTCCGTGGTCTGCTTCTGTCTGAAGATCACCAATGTGAACCCACTCGATCAGGACCTTTTGATCGAGCGCTTCATCTCCTCGGAACGCTCAGAGCCGCCGGACATCGATGTCGACTTCGAGCACGAGCGGCGCGAGGAGGTGATGCAGTACGTCTATGACCGGTACGGCCGCGACCGGGCGGGCATTGTGGCGACCATCATCCACTATCGCCCCCGCTCAGCGATCCGGGACGTGGGTAAGGCGCTAGGCCTGACCGAAGATGTGACGGCGCGGCTGGCTGACACGGTCTGGGGCTCCTACGGCTCATCGGTCAAGGACGAGCACGTCGATCAGACGGGTCTGGATCGGGACGATCCCCGCTTCCGGATGGCGCTCGAACTGACCGCCGAGCTGATCGAGTTTCCCCGCCATCTGTCCCAGCACGTCGGCGGCTTCGTGCTCAGTCAGACCCCGCTGGTCGAGATCGTGCCTGTCGGGAATGCGGCCATGGCCGATCGGACCTTCATCGAATGGAACAAGGACGACATCGATTTTCTCAAGCTGATGAAGGTCGATGTTCTGGCTCTGGGCATGCTGACCGCGATGAAGCGGGCCTTCGCCATGATCCAGACGACCTATGGCCGCCGCCTGCTTGATACCGCTGCCGTGCCGAGGGAAAGACGGGGCGTCTACGCCATGCTCCAGAAGGCGGATTCTCTCGGCGTCTTTCAGGTCGAGAGCCGGGCCCAGATGGCCATGCTGCCGCGCCTTCAGCCCAAGGTTTTCTACGACCTGGTGGTGCAGGTGGCGATTGTCCGGCCCGGACCGATTCAGGGTGGGATGGTCCATCCGTATCTGAAGCGCCGCACGGAACGCCGGGCGGTCGAGGCTTTGGGGCAGGTCTACGATTTCGAGATGCCCGGACCTGTGGGCGGCGACCCGGACGAGCTCAGGAATGTCCTGCGAAAGACACTGGGCGTCCCGTTGTTTCAGGAACAGGCCATGAAGATCGCCATGGTCGCTGCCGAATTCACCGGCGAAGAGGCCAATGGCCTGCGCCGGGCCATGGCCACCTTCCGGCACATGGGCACCATCGGGAAGTACGAAGAAATGATGGTCGGCCGGATGATCGCGCGCGGCTATGAACCCGACTTCGCCCAACGCTGTTTCGACCAGATCAAGGGGTTCGGCGAATACGGCTTCCCCGAGAGCCACGCCTGTTCTTTCGCCCATCTGGTCTATGTCTCCGCCTGGGTGAAGCGGTTCTATCCCGAGGTGTTCGCGGCCTGTCTGCTGAACAGTCAGCCGATGGGCTTCTACGCCCCGGCGCAGATCGTTCGAGATGCACGCGAGCACGGGGTCGAGGTGCGGCATCCCGATGTGAACGCCAGCGACTGGGATGCGACCCTTGAGTCCCGTCCCGCAAGACGTCGCTGCGCCCTTCGCCTCGGCTTGCGCGCCATCGATGGGTTCAAGAAGGACTGGGCCCTGAAGATCGCCGCCGAGCGCGCCATCGCCCCCTTCGCCGATCTAGAGGATCTGCGGCTGCGCGCGAAACTGCCGCCGACGGCGCTGGACAGGCTGGCCGAAGCGGACGCCTTCGGGTCGCTGAAACTGTCGCGCAGGCAGGGACTGTGGGCCGCACGCGGCGCCCCGCCGGCGTCGGGCGCGCCCCTGTTCGAGGCCATGGGGCTGAATGAGGCCGACGGCCGTCCGCCCGAGGCCCTGCCCGAACTGAGCCCCGGCGAGGAGGTGGTCGGCGACTACCAGACCATCCGCCTGTCGCTGAAGGGCCATCCGGTGTCCTTCCTGCGCGAGCGGCTGACGCAGGCCGGGGCCCTGACGGCTCTGGCCTATCAGTCGGCCCCGGCGGGGCGGCGGGTCGCGGTCGGCGGGGTGGTGCTGGTGCGCCAGAGGCCGGGCTCGGCCAAGGGGGTGGTCTTTCTGACGCTGGAGGACGAGACCGGGGTGGCCAATCTGGTCGTCTGGCCCGACGTCTTCGAACGCCTGCGCCCCGTCGCCATGGGCGCGCGGATGATCCTGGCGAAGGGGCGCGTCCAGCGCGCCGAGGGCGTCAGCCATCTGGTGGTCGAGGATCTGACCGACTGGACCCCCATGCTGGGCCACATCAGCGAGGACGGTCAGATCGCGCCTGACCCGGCTCCGGGATCGGGACATTCGCCGAGCAACCCCAACCGCCGCCGCCACCCCCGCGACGTGCGCATCCTGCCCGGATCGCGCGACTTCCACTGAGCGGAGGGGTTGCGGACGGCCGCATGCGACACTGAGGCGACGGTCCGGATTCATCCTTAAGACTTGTCCGGTCTTTCCCGGCGTGCTGCTTATGCGCCCAATCGCGCCGGATGGGCGCACCTGAAGGAGCAGTCGCTTGAGTATGACGGATGGGGGAGGGGCTGTTGAGGCGCCTCACAAACAGTTTCTGGGTCACCCACGGGGGTTGGTGATCCTGTTCTTCACCGAGATGTGGGAACGGTTCTCCTTCTACGGCATGCGGGCCTTGCTGGTCCTGTATCTGACGCAGCATTTCCTGTTCGACGCGAACAACGCCCAGGGCATCTACGCGGCCTATGCGGCTCTGGTTTATCTGATGCCGGTCATCGGCGGGGCCATCGCCGACCGCTTCCTGGGCTCACGAAAGGCCGTCACCATCGGCGCGCTTCTGCTGGTGGCCGGTCACTTCCTGATGGCGTTCGAGGGATCGGGCGGCAAGGAGTTCATCCAGTACCAGGGCCGCGAATATCCGATCGCGGTCGAGGGTCGCGACACCAACCGCCAGCTGTTCATCACGGATGGCGACAAGCGGGTTCCGATCCACATCAGCCCGGAAGGGGTGCGCGTCACCAACCTGCCCACGGCGACTGAAACCGCCCAGGCCGAAGCCGCCGCGCCCTCGGCTGCAGCCGTTCCGGCCTCCGCCACCGTGACCGATCCGGCCGCGGCCGCGGTTCCTGCGGACGGTCCGGCCGCCGCTGCCGCCACCTCGCCCGAGGCGACGGTCGCCCGCGCCCAGGCCGAGAACGCCGCCGCCGGCTTCCCGGCCCGGATCGCGCCGGGCGGCTATGAGATCAAGAAGGTCGTCGACCTGCCCGGTCAGGCGACCCTGTTCTTCGCCCTGGCCCTGATCATCGTCGGCGTCGGCTTCCTGAAGCCGAACATCTCGACCGTGGTGGGTTCGCTCTATGAACAGGGCGACCGTCGTCGCGACGCCGGCTTCACCATCTTCTATGTCGGCATCAACCTGGGTTCGGTCCTGGCCTCGGCGGTCTGCGCCTGGCTGGGCATCAAATACGGCTGGAAATACGGATTCGGCCTCGCCGGTATCGGCATGCTGGCCGGTCTGGTAACCTTCTGGCTGGGCCAGAGCTGGCTCGGCAACCGCGCCGACCCGCCGGCGACCGCCAAGCTGGACAAGAAGACCTTCGGCATCCCGCGCGAGGCCTGGATCTATATCCTGGGCATCCTGTTCGTCGTGCCGATGTGGCTGATCGTGCAGCAGCACGACGCGGTCGAGGCCTCGCTGCTCTATCTCGTGCCGGCCGTCTTCATCGGCCTGCTGGCTTATTCAGTGATCTTCATCAAGGGCGACGGGCGCTGGAAGATGCTGGCGGCTCTGCTGCTGACCATGTTCTCGGTGGTCTTCTGGGCCCTGTTCGAACAGGCGGGCTCCAGCCTGACCCTGTTCGCCGACCAGTCGACCGAAATCCCCGGCTGGTTCAATGCGGCCATGACCCAGACCTTCAACCCCGGCACCATCATCATCTTCGGCCCCATCATGGCCGGTCTGTGGGTGTGGCTGGGCAAGAAGGGTCTGGAGCCCAATGTGCCGGTCAAGTTCGGCATGGCCCTGGTCGGCGTCGGCGCCGGCTTCCTGCTGCTGGTGTGGGCCGCCAACACCCAGGCCGACAGCGCCTTCAAGGTGCCGTTGATCTGGCTGTTCCTGGCCTACTTCCTCCACTCGATCGCCGAGCTGATGCTGTCGCCGGTCGGCCTGTCCATGATCACCAAACTGTCCGTGCCGCGGATGGTCGGGATGATGATGGGCGCCTGGTTCATGGCCTCGGCCCTGGCCCACATCATCGCCGGCCTGGTCGCCAAATCGACCTCGACCGAGACGGTCGGCGGCGTGGTCACCAACCCGGAACTGGCGCTGGCGACCTATGCCAAGGTCTTCCAGGAGATCGGCATCTGGGGCGTCGGCTTCGGCGTGCTGCTGCTGCTGGGCTCGCCGGTCCTGAAGTGGATGATGAAGGGCGTGAAGTAGCGCTCCTCAAAATCGGTTGAAATGAAAAGGGCGGCGCCTCCGCAGAGGCGCCGCCCTTCTTCTTTGCGCTCAAGCAGCGAGCGACCCCGTCGCTCACGTTAGGGCCTCGCGCAGCGACCCCTCTAGAACGTCTTCCTGACCCGGAAGGACCAGAAGGTGCGCGGGTCGATCTGGCGATCCTCGGTGAACAGGACCGTCCCGGCGGCGCGGTCGGAGTAGACCGTCCGGTAGGGTTCGAAATCGTCCCAGATGTTCAGCTGGCCGCGGATCGAGATGGTCGTGGTCGGCTTGTACTCGATGAAGGCCTCATAGTAGCCCGCGCCGCGCCAACCCGAGACCTGGTCCGGATAGAATGACTTCTGGCCCAGACGCGGCAGGACGTTGATGCCCCACTGGGTCTTCCACGAATGGATGTCCTGCGAGAAGCCGATATTGGCCTGGCTGGCGCGCACGCCCGAGATCGGACGGCTTTCCTGGGTGGTCGGGTCGGTGACTTCGGTCTTGTTCCAGTCGTTGCGGAAGGTGAAGCGGCCGCCGGGAATGTGCAGCTTGTCCATCGGGACGACGATGTTGACGGACAGCTGGTCCAGGGTCCCGTCGCCGATGTTGCCGGTCGCCGACAGGCCGCCGGGCAGGGGCAGGCTGTCGATCACGTCGATGATCTTGTCGTGGCGATAGCCGATGGAGACGATACCCTCGCCCCAGAAGCGGCGCTCGTAGGTCAGTTCCGAGATCCAGCGCTGTTCCGGCTCCAGATCGACGTTGCCGCCATAGACGTTGCCGTCGTTCAGGTCGGCCGAGGCGGCGAAGTCGCCGAAGTCCAGCTGGCCCAGCTCGCGCTCGAAACGGAAGCGCAGCTGGTTGTTGGGCATGGGCGTCCAGGTCGCGAGGAAGCGCGGCTTGGCGAAGAAGAAGCTCTTCTCCTGATCGGCGTCGCCCGACTGGCTGATGGTCGAGGCCTCCATGCGCAGGCCGCCTTCCAGGGTCAGGTCGGGATGGATGCGCCAGGTCGCCTTGCCGAAGGCCTCGCCGCGCGTCTCCTCGACCTTCACCGAGGCCGAGGGCAGGGGGATGTTGGTCCCGCCGATGGTGAAGGCCTGCTCGACCTCCAGCATATTGTAGGCGATCTCGGCGCCGGCCTCGAAGGTCAGGGCGGGCGAGCGTTCATTGCGGACCAGGCCGCGCAGGATGCTCTCGGACGAGTTGCCGCTGGCGTTGAAGGCCTGTTCCGGATCGGCGACGTTGTTGAACGTGGCGTTGCTGGTCGAGGTGTTGTCGAAGTCCTCGTACTGGTGGATCAGCCGGGCCTCGGCCGTCCAGCGGGCGTTCAGCGGGCGGGTGTAGACCAGGCCCAGTTCACCCGAGGTGCTGTCCTGATCGTCGCGGCTGTCGCGCAGCACGGTCGCCGAGGTCTGGGTCTGGACGCCGTGCCAGTCATTGGTCCCGAGGCGGGCAGTCAGGTCGATCTTGCCGCCGGCGAAGGGGCCCGCATAGTTGCCGCGAATGCTGTTGCCGCCGCCATAGCCGTCGGTGAACTGATGTTCGTCGCGGGTGACGGCGCCGTTGGCGTCGCGGCGGATCACCCGACCGACCCCGTTGGAATCGCTCATCCCCATGCCGTCGCTCAGGGTCACGCCCCAGCTGCGGTCGCCGTTGGTGGCGGTGAACTGGTAGCTGCCGCCGTAGATGTCCTGGCCGCCCTCGAACAGGGTGGAGTTGAAGGTCACGATCGACTGGTGGCTGGTCCCGCTCTTCAGGATCACGTTCACGACGACCGAATAGCCCTGCATGTCGATGCCGGCGGCGCCGCCGCGGACCAGTTCGATGCGCTCGACCCGGTTGGCCGGGGTGCGCGACAGGACGTTGGAGCCGGTGTCGTTCTTGGACGCCGGGCGGGCGTTGTTGATCAGGACGTTGCCGACCGCGCCCTCGAAGCCGCGGCTGCCGGAGCCGTCGTCGACCGAGAAGCCGGGGACGCGGTTGACCATGTCCAGGGCCGTATTCGGGCGCTGCTCGGCGAAGAAGTCCGGGGTGAAGACCAGGACGCCGCGCTGGGTCGCATCGGCGAGGGGGGCGACGCCGGGGCCGGCCTGGGTCGGGCCGGTCGGCACCGGGGCCTGGGCGACCTGGGGATCGGTCCCCGCGAAGGCGCCGCCAGCGCTCAGGATAAGGGCCGTAGTGGCCAGCAGGATTGTCTTGGTCATCGCCTGGGGTTCCCCTCTTTGGTGATGAGGGTTTTGGAGGGACAGGCGATCCGTCTCCAGTTACAAGGCTGAAAGGTGGATTAAATCGTCTCCATCATTACAGGAAAGTCATGTGGATGTTCTGTAATCATCGGGCCATTATTCGAACATGATGACATTCGGACGTTTGATTTCAGTGTTCGCGCTCTGCGCAGGCCTTGCCGCCGCGCCCCTGGCGATGGCCCAGACCCCGCCGCAGGACGAGCAGGTCGACACCGTCGATGAGGTGGTGGTGGTCGCCCGTCGCGCCGGGGCGCCGATGTGGGAGATTACCAGCGGCGACAGCACCGTCATTCTGGTCGGGGCGATCAGCGGGGTGCCGCGCGATTTCGAATGGCGGCCCGAGGCGCTGGAGGCGGCGACCGCCCGGTCGCAGCGCATCCTCTATCCGCAGGAGGGGCGGGCGTCGTTGAGCGACCTCTTCCGGCTGATCTGGCGCATCCGCACCATTTCCCGCCTTCCGGACGGCAAGACCACAGCGGACTATCTGTCGCCGGAGTGGCAGGCCCGGCTGGAGGCGTTGAAGGCCGGGGAGCGGACCGAGATCTGGCGCACCCAGAGCCCGGTCGTGATGAGCCTGGATCTGATGGAGGAGACCGGGTTCGACCGCAACGGACGTGGCGCGTCGGATGCGGTGCGTCGGGCGGCGCGCCGGGCCCATGTCGACGGCGGACCGATCGGCGTCGTCCGCGGCGACGAACTGGTCGACAATCTGATCACCCAGCCGCCGGAGATCTACCTGCCCTGTCTGGAGGCTTCGATCCGGGCGGCGGAAGCGGGCAAGGCGGGGGCGCAGGCGCGGCTGGAGGCGTGGCGGTCGCTGAAGGTGCCCGAGGTTCTGGCCACACCGCTGGATCAGGCGCTGAACCTGTGCTGGCCGTCGGGGGATCCGGAGATCGCACCCGTCCTGCGCGGCCAGTGGGCCGATGCCACCAAACTGGCCCTGACCCAGCCCGGCGTCACCATGGGCGTGGCGCCCTTGCGTATCCTCGCCGAGCCCGGCGGGGTGCTGGACCAGCTGGAGGCCCAGGGGCTGGAGATTAACGGTCCGATCTGGCGTGAAGATCAGCGCTAGATTTCAGTAGAACAGGCCGGGGCTGGACGCGGGCTCCGATCGCGGCGCGGGGCGGGACGCAGGCGGCGGCGCCGATTCGCGGTCGACGTAGGGATGGACCTCCTGCCCCGGCTGCGGCGGCGGCATCTGCTGGACGCGCGGCTCCACATAGGCGGGCTGTTCGGCGTAATAGTCGTCGGCGACAGCGGGCCCATCAGCCGCCGGCTGAGCTTCGGGCATCTTGCCGTCGAAGCCATTGTTGAGCTGGCCCACGTCCATGACGCCGCCGGGCGCGACGTCGGGCTCGACCGGCGCGACGACCGAGATGTTGAGGCCGGGGCCGCCGGCGGCGCGCGCTTCGTCATCGCCGCCCGCCAGCATCAGCCCACCCAGACCGAGCGCGGCGACGACCACGACCCCGGCGATGATCCACCGGGCCCTGGGCTGGCTGAGATAGTCGAGCACTTCCTTGCCGGTCATCGGCCTGATCCCTTCACGCCCTCACGGCGCCTTCACGGGGCGTCTCGATTGCGAAACCCGGCCGCCCCCGACCGGTTCCGGAGCGGTGTTTGCTCAGACCGCAGTGCCGCCGACGGTCAGGCCGCCGATCTTGAGCGAAGGCTGGCCGATGCCGACGGGGACACCCTGTCCGGCCTTGCCGCAGACGCCCACGCCCGGATCGAAGGCGAAGTCGTCGCCGATCATGGTGACGTTCTGCAGGGCCGTGGCGCCGTCGCCGATCAGGGTCGCGCCGCGCACGGGCGCGGTGATCCTGCCGTCCTCGATCAGATAGGCCTCGGTGCACTGGAAAACGAACTTGCCGTTGGTGATGTCCACCTGTCCGCCGCCGAAATTGGCGGCGTAGAGGCCGCGCTTTGTCGAGGCGATCATATCGGCCTGCTTGTCCTTGCCGCCTTCCATGAAGGTGTTGGTCATGCGCGGCATGGGCATGTGGGCAAAGGATTGGCGCCGGCCGTTGCCGGTGGCGCGCTGGCCCAGCTGCCGGGCCGAAAGCCGGTCGTTCATCAGCCCGACCATGATGCCGTCCTCGATCAGGACGGTGCGCGAGGTCGGGGTGCCCTCGTCATCCACGCTGAGCGAACCGCGGCGACCGGCGATGGAGCCGTCGTCGACCACGGTCACGCCCGGGGCGGCGACCCGCTTGCCCATCATCCCGGTGAAGACCGAGGAGCCCTTGCGGTGGAAGTCGCCCTCGAAGCCGTGGCCGATGGCCTCGTGCAGCAGGACGCCTGGCCAGCCGGCGCCGAGGACCACGTCCATCTCGCCCGCCGGGCAGTCGACGGCCTCGAGGTTGACCAGGGCCTGACGCAGGGCCTCGTCGACCTGGGCCTGCCAGCGTTCCGGGGCCACCCAGGCCTCGAAGCCTGCACGGCCGCCCGCGCCGGCGGAAGCGCTTTCGCGGCGACCGTCCTTCTCGACGGTAACCGAGACGTTCAGCCGGACCAGCGGACGGATGTCGCGCACCGTCATGGCGTCGGCGCGCAGGATCTCGATGGCCCGGCGCTCGCCGACCAGGGAGGCCGAGACCTGGACCACGCGCGGATCGCGGGCCCGGGCCCAGGCGTCGATCTCGGCCAGCAGGGCGATCTTGTCGGAGAAGGCGGGCGAGGCGAGAGGGTCGACCTCGTCATAGAGCTTCTGATTGGTGGCGCGCGGGCCTTCGGCGGTCACGCCCGCATGGCCGGCCTTGGCCAGGGAGGCGCTGTCGGCGGCGCGGCGCAGGGAGGCGGCGGAAATCTCGTTGGCGTGGGCGTATCCGGCCGTCTCTCCGGCGACGACGCGCAGGCCAAACCCTTCGGAGGCGTCATAGGCGGCGGACTTCAGCCGGCCGTCGTCGAACACCAGGGATTCCGATTCCGACCGCTCGAGGAACAGTTCTCCGTCGTCGGCGCCGACGAGAGCGCTTTCGAGGATGGACAGGGCTTCGGACGGGTCGACCCCGGCGGTTTCGAGGATCGGGGGCGGGGAGGTGTGGACGGTCATGGACGATAGATAGGACGCAGACGGCGGTTCGTCACGGGGAAGTGGGCGGACCGGGCCGAGCCCAAAAGAAAATCCCCCTCCCGGCGGGCGGAAGGGGGATCGGCAGGTCACGTGTCGGGGCGGTTAGTCTTGGCGGACGTCGCCCGAACCGGTGATCGACTGACGCAGGGTCGCCGGCGGGGTGGCGAGGTCGAGGTCGCCGGAGCCGGAGAGGTCCGCCACGACGGCGCCGGTCGGGGCGACCCGGGCGCCGCCGCTGCCGGAGATGTCGACATTGGCGTCGGTGGTCAGAAGGTCCGTCAGGTCGCCGTCGCCCGACCCCGTCATGGTCAGGTCCAGGGCCTTGGTGACGCCTGAGACGCTGAAGTCGCCGCTGCCGGAAGAGTCGATCGTCAGGGTCGGCTGGTCGTAGGCGCGGACGGTCAGGTCCGAGGAGCCGCGCAGGTCGAAGATCTTCACGGCCGGGGCGGTGACCACGATGTGGACCTCGCCGCTGTCGACCCAGATGCCCCGGCCATTGGCGCGGCGCCCGAAGACGATGGTTTCGCCGTGGTGGCTCTCTTCGCCGGTCCAGACCAGTCGGTCGCCCTCGATGCGAACCTTGTCGACCCGGTCGGCCGGGCCCCGGACGGTGATGCCGGGGGTGTCGCCCTGGACGTATTCGACGTCCGCGGACAGGTCGACCACCAGTTTGTCGCCGCCGGCCCAGGCCAGGGTGCGGGTGACCTCTTCGGCGTGTGTTCCGTCCTGACGGCTGATGATCAGGTCGCCGCCGTCGCCGTGACCGGGGAAGGTCCAGTTCCAGCCGTGGGCGGCCATGTCGCGGCCGCCGATGGCGACGCCGCCGGCCATGGAGGCCAGGGCCAGCACGAAGGCGGCGCCGGCGATGACGAGAAGGGTGCGGATCATGCCGGATCTCCCGAGGTCGAGTTGACAGCGTGGGGTTCAAGGGCCGGCTTGAGCAGCCGGTAGTGCAGGCGGGCGAACCAGATCAGGCCGTTCACCAGCAGGATGGTGGCGATGGACAGCAGGGCGCCGACGGTGACGGCACAGGCCATCAGGCCCAGGCCGATGAAGAAGGCCGCGAGGCCGCCGCCAGGGAAGGCGGCGAAGGGACCGGCGACCATCACCGCGATACCCGAGCCGAACAGGGCCACGACCGCGACGAAACAGCCGAACAGGGTCCCGATGACGCCCATCAGGATCGGCAGCAGGATGATGATGTCGATCGCGCCCAGGCCCAGGACCGCGAAGACGGCGCCGGCTGCGGCAGACGGGGTCTGTTCCTGGGTCCAGCGCCTGACCCCGGCCTCGGCCTTGAGTTCGCGCGCCAGACGGTCGGGATCGCCGAGCGCATCCGCCACCTCGGCCTCGGATCGGCCGGCGGCCTTGCCGTCGTCGAAATGGGCCTCGTAGTCGTTGAGGATGTCGGCGGCGGTCGAGGTCGGCAGTCCGACAAGGCCCCGCTTCAATCGGGCGAGAAAGTCGGCGCGCGTCATTTGACGTCTCCAGTCGTGAGGGTGGTTTCGGGCACGGGCGTCAGCGGGGCCTCGTTGAGGACCGCATCGACCGCGTCGGTGAACGTCTTCCAGTCCGCGGTCTGGACGGCGAGCGCCTCGCGACCGGCATCGGAAAGACGATAATATTTGCGCGAGGGGCCGGCGCTGGATTCGACCAGATAGGTCTCGACCAGCCCGTCGGACTGCATCCGCCGCATCAGCGGGTAGATGGTGCCCTCGCCCATGTCGATCGCATCCGACAGGCGGCTGGCGATCTCATAGGCGTAGCTGTCGCCTCGCTTCAGGAGGGCCAGGACGCACAGTCCCAGCACCCCCTTCTTCAACTGGATCTCTATGGTTTCGGGCACGTCGTGTCCTCCTTCGATGAAGAGAGACTATGGCAAGGTATCGTGCGTCGCAAGGTAGCTGTTTAAACATGTATGCGATTTAATGATCGACCCTGATGACTGTGTGGCTTCTTCGCGGCCCCGACCGCTTGGCAAGCGCGAAACGAGCCGATAAGGACCGGCAGAGCGCCGTGTTCAGAGAGCGCGGCGGGCGTTGCGAGTCGCTCGCAAAGGCCTGTTGCAAATGGGTTTATGGGGGTTCCGCATGGGATTGGGGCTGGGGCAGAACATGGCGCGTATGCGCAGGACCGCAGGTGGGCTGATGGCCTCCGCGGCGGTGGCGCTTATGTCCGCGCCGGCCTGGGCGCAGGATCGTCTGGGTCAGCCTACGCCCGGCGGGATCGACCTGCAGCCGGCGGCCTCCGTGCTCAAGCGGGACGCCATCTTCTTCCACAATGCGATTCTGCTGCCGATCATCACCCTGATCTGCGTCTTCGTTCTGGCGCTGATCGTGTGGATCGTGATCCGCTACAACAAGAAGGCCAATCCGGTCCCCGCGCGCTGGAGCCACAACACCGCCATCGAAATCGTCTGGACCGTGGTCCCGGTGCTGATCCTGGTCGGCATCTCGTTGTTCTCGTTCCGGCTGCTGTTCGCCTACCACGACACTCCGCCCGTCGACCTGACCATCAAGGCGACCGGCAACCAGTGGAACTGGGCCTACGAATATCCGGACCAAGGCATCCCCGAATATATTTCCAACGTCCTGCCCGAGGCCGAGCTGGCCAAGCGCGGCATGCCGCACGACCTGTATCGCCTGGCCGCCGACGAGCCGCTGGTGGTGCCGGTCGGCAAGGTGGTCAAGGTGCTGGTCACCGGCGCCGACGTGATCCACGCCTTCGCCCTGCCGGCCTTCGGCCTGAAGACCGACGCTGTCCCGGGGCGGGTCAACGAGACCTGGTTCCGCGCCGAGCGTGAAGGCGTCTTCTACGGCCAGTGCTCGGAGCTGTGCGGCGACGACCACGCCTTCATGCCCATCGAGATCCACGTCGTCTCCCAGGCGGCGTTCGAACAGTGGGTCGTGTCCAAGGGCGGTTCGATGACGAAGAAGGATGATGCGGCCGCTGCCGCCGCGACCGCCATCGCGACCACCGCCACGGCTGCTGCTGACGCCGCCGAACCCGCAGCCGCCGCCGCCCCTGTGGGCGCGACCACCGGCGCCCCCGCAACCGCTCCTGCCGCGGCGCCCGCCGCGCCGGCCGCCCAGTAATCGCGAGCCTGGAAGAGATCATGGCCACCGACATCACTGCTGACGATCACGCGCACGGGCACGACGCCGCCCACGACGCTCATGACCACAAGCCCGGCTTCTTCACCCGCTGGTTCCTGTCCACCAACCACAAGGACATCGGCACCCTGTATCTGCTGTTCGCCATCATGGCGGGCATCGTCGGCGGCGCCCTGTCGGGCCTGATCCGCTGGGAACTGGCCGAGCCGGGCATCCAGATCTTCCGCGAGGGTTCCTCGATCAACCTGCTGGGTCTCGTGGACCAGTCCAAGCACGGCTATAACGCCGTGGTCACCGCCCACGCCCTGATCATGATCTTCTTCATGGTCATGCCCGCCATGATCGGCGGCTTCGGCAACTGGTTCGTTCCGATCATGATCGGCGCGCCGGACATGGCCTTCCCGCGCATGAACAACGTGTCGTTCTGGCTGCTGGTCGCCGCCTGGGTGCTGCTGATCATCTCCATGTTCTCGGACGGCGGTTCGGGCCACGGCATCGCCGGCGGCTGGACCATCTATCCGCCGCTCTCGACCAAGGGCGCCCCCGGACCGGCCGGCGATCTGGCCATCTTCGCCCTGCACGTCGCGGGCGCCTCCTCGATCCTCGGCGCGGTCAACTTCATCACCACCATCTTCAACATGCGCGCCCCGGGCATGACCCTGCACCGGATGCCGCTGTTCGCCTGGTCGGTGCTGATCACCGCCTTCCTGCTGCTGCTGTCGCTGCCCGTTCTGGCCGGCGCCATCACCATGCTGCTGGCCGACCGCAACTTCGGCACCAGCTTCTTCGATCCGGCCGGCGGCGGCGACCCGGTGATGTTCCAGCACCTGTTCTGGTTCTTCGGTCACCCCGAAGTATACATCCTGATCCTGCCCGGCTTCGGCATCATCTCGCACATCGTCTCGACCTTCTCGCGCAAGCCGGTCTTCGGCTATCTCGCGATGGCCTACGCCATGGTCGCCATCGGCTTCATCGGCTTCATCGTGTGGGCGCACCACATGTACACGGTCGGGATGTCGGTGAACCTGCGCGCCTATTTCGTCGCGGCGACCATGATCATCGCCGTGCCCACGGGCGTGAAGATCTTCTCCTGGATCGCCACCATGTGGGGCGGCTCCATCAGCTTCAAGACGCCCATGCTGTGGGCGATCGGCTTCATCTTCCTGTTCACCGTCGGCGGCGTGACCGGCGTGGTCCTGTCGAACGCCGGCATCGATTACAGCCTGCACGACACCTATTACGTGGTCGCCCACTTCCACTACGTCCTGTCGCTGGGCGCGGTGTTCGCGATCTTCGCCGGCTTCTACTACTGGTTCGAGAAGATGTTCGGGGTGAAGTACAACGAAGCCCTGGGCTGCGCGCACTTCTGGATCATGTTCGTCGGCGTGAACGTGATCTTCTTCCCGCAGCACTTCCTGGGCCTTCAGGGCATGCCGCGTCGCTACATCGACTATCCGGACGCCTTCACCCTGTGGAACCACGTCTCGTCGATCGGCTATGTGATCACCATCGTCGGCGTCGGCGTCTTCCTGATCATGCTGGCCGAGGCCGCCATCCGTCGTCGTCCGGGCGTCGCCAACCCGTGGGGCGAAGGCGCCACGACGCTGGAATGGACCCTGTCCTCGCCCCCGCCCTACCACCAGTTCAACGAACTGCCGGTGGTCAAGGACGAGCACGAGCACTGAGACCGGCGCTCCCGGAAGCGGGAGCGAAGGTCGAAGCGAAACACGGAACCCCGGTGGCCGCCGCGCCGCCGGGGTTCTTCTCTTCCAGCGCCCCGGATCCGGGGGTAAGAGACCCGCGTGACCAAGATCGCCGCCACCCCCGTCCTCTCCACCGCCCAGCCGGAAGACTATTTCCAGCTGCTCAAGCCGCGCGTCATGTCGCTGGTGGTGTTCACCGGCGCGACCGGTCTGGTGGTGGCGCCGGGGTCGATCAATCCGTTCGTCGCGGCCATCGCCATCCTGTGCATCGCCGTCGGCGCGGGCGCGGCGGGGGCGCTCAACATGGCCATCGAGGGCGAGACCGACGCCCTGATGCGGCGCACGCGCGGTCGCCCTGTCGCGGCGGGCCGCGTCAACAAGAACGACGCCATGGCCTTCGGGGCGGTGCTGAGCCTGTTCTCGGTCATGCTGCTGGGCATGAACACCAACTGGCTGGCGGCCGGTCTGCTGGCCCTGACCATCGTCTATTACGCCGGCTTCTACACGGTGATGCTGAAGCGCCGGACGCCCCAGAACATCGTCATCGGCGGCGCGGCGGGCGCCCTGCCGCCGGTCATCGGCTGGGCCGCGGCGACGGGGTCGGCTCCGTGGCAGGCCTGGCTGCTGTTTCTGATCATCTTCCTGTGGACCCCGCCGCACAGCTGGGCGCTGGCCCTCTATTCCGCCGGCGACTACGCCAAGGCGGGCATTCCTATGATGCCGGTGGCCCGGGGCGCGAAATCGACGCGGCTGCAGATCCTGCTCTATTCGCTGGTCTTCGTGCCGGTGGCCATCGCGCCGGGTCTGACCGGTCTGGGCGGCTGGATCTATCTGGCGGTGTCGGTGGTCGGCGGGCTCGGCTTCCTCGGTCTCGCCTGGCGTCTGTTCCGCTCGCGCGCCGGGGATCCGGTCGGCGCCGAGGGGCCCGACAAGGCCGACACCGTGGGGCGAGAGGCCGCATTGTACGACGTCAAACAGGCGTCGAAACCGGCCCGCAACCTGTTCGCCTTCTCCATCCTGTATCTGATGGCCCTGTTCGCGGCGCTGCTCGTCGAGAACCTGTCCAGCCTGCCGCCCGTTTCCCTGTAGGACGCCGCTTACGATGGTCATCCAGCTTTCCCCCGCAGAGTTCGCGGCCCGCAGTCGCCGCAACGTCTGGATCGGCCTGGCCCTGGCGGCCTTCGTGGTCCTGTTGTTTTCGACCACCTTCCTGAGGATGCAGGCCAACCAGAAGGCCGAGCAGGAGAAGCAGGCCGCATTGGCCGCCGGCCCGATGCACCCCGAGAAGACCTACGATTCGACGCTGGCCCGATGAGCCAGCCCGCGAGCAAACGGGCGCGGATGATCGCCGCGATCTGCCTGCTGACCGTGATCGGCATGACCGGCGCCGCTTTCGCCGCAGTGCCCCTCTACCGGATGTTCTGTCAGGTCACCGGCTTCGACGGCACGGTGCGCCGGGCCGAGAAAGCGCCGGACCAGGTGCTGGACCGGATGGTGACGATCCGCTTCGACACCAATGTGCGCGACCTGCCGATGAAATTTGTCGCCGAACAGACGCTGCAGCGGGTGCGGATCGGCGAAACGGGCCTGGCCTATTTCGACGTAACCAACACCTCGGACCAGCCGATCCAGGCGCGGGCCGCCTACAACGTCGTGCCGGAATACGCTGGACCCTATTTCCAGAAGCTGCAGTGCTTCTGTTTCGACTCCCAGACGATCGCGGCCGGCGAGACCCGCAAATTCCCGGTCCAGTATTTCGTGGCGCCTGAATTGGCGACGGATCGGGAGGCCAGGGGGGCGACCGAAATCACCCTGAGCTACACCTTCTATCCGGCCAAGGACGGCGCGCCGCAGGCCTTGGGCAATGGCCAGACGGGGCTGGCGATTCCGACAAAAGGCTGAGGCTGCGGGCTTGCAGCAACGCTCGCCTCATTTTTGCCCCGCGCCCCGCTCGACGGACCGTCAAAATCGGCTATAGCCTGAAGCTGACGACTTTCGTGTTCTCAATGAGATCCTGTAGATGGCCGACAACCACGCCGCTCCGCATCACGACTATCACCTCGTGAATCCCAGCATCTGGCCGCTGTGGTGCTCGGCCACCACCGTGGTGATGATGCTCGGCGCGGTCATCTGGATGAAGGGCCTGTTCGGCTTCGAGGCCGGCACCCACTGGCCGTTCTTCGTCGGTCTGGTCCTGACGCTCGGCGGCATGGGCCTGTGGTGGGCCGATGTGGTCAAGGAAGCCAACCAGGGCGACCATACCCCGGTCGTGGCCATCGGCCTGCGCTACGGCATGGTCCTGTTCATCGCCTCGGAGATCATGTTCTTCGCGGCCTTCTTCTGGATGTTCTTCGAGATGTCGGTGTTCCACACCGCACGTCAACACATTCCCGAAGTCGCCGGTTGGGCCGACACCGCCAAGGCCTGGTCGGCCTGGCCGCCCAAGGGGATCGAGGTTCTGGACGCCTGGCAGCTGCCGCTGCTCAATACCGTCACCCTGCTGCTCTCGGGCTGCACCGTGACCTGGGCTCACCACGCGCTGCAGGTCGGTGACCGCAAGGGCGCCAAACTGGCCCTGGCCCTGACCATCGCGCTCGGCCTGCTGTTCACCTGCGTGCAGGCGTACGAGTACCACGAGATCATCGCCGAGAAGCTGTTCTTCAACGAGGAGGCCGCCAACTCGGGCCTCTATGGCTCCATCTTCTTCATGGCCACGGGCTTCCACGGCTTCCACGTTCTGGTCGGCACCATCTTCCTGATCGTCTGCCTGATCCGTCTGCTGAACGGCGCCTTCACGCCCAAACAGCATTTCGGCTTCGAGGCCGCCGCCTGGTACTGGCATTTCGTCGACGTGGTGTGGCTGTTCCTGTTCGCCTTCGTCTACGTCATCTTCGGTTGATCCCCGCTTTCGCGGGGATGACAAATGAACGCCGAACCTGAGGTTCCTGCACCGGCCCGGATCGACCCGATCCGGGCCGGTCTGCTTTGCCGCTGTCCGAACTGCGGCAAGGGCCCGCTGTTCGAGGGCTTCCTCAAGGTGGTCGAGCGGTGCGCGACCTGTGGTTTCGACTTCACCCGGCTGAACACCGGCGACGGGGCGGCCATCTTCATCATGCAGATCGCCGGCGGTATCGTGGTGTTCACGGCCCTGTATCTGCAGATCGCGCTCGACCCGCCGATCTGGCTGATGCTGCTGATCGCCCTGCCGATGTCGCTGATCCTGTCGCTGGGGCTGATGCGGCCCGGCAAGGGGCTGATGATCGCGCTGCAGATGAAGAACCGGACGAAGGGCTGACTGTGAAGCGCTTCCCGTGGATCCTGACGCTAACCGTCCTTCCCTGCCTCGTCCTGCTGATCGGGCTGGGCGTGTGGCAGGTCCAGAGGCTGCACTGGAAGGAAGGCCTGATCGATCAGGCCGACGCGGCCGCAAAGACGCCGCCGGCGGCCATCAACGAGGTTCTGATCGCGTCCGATCCCGAGTTCAGGAAGGCCCTGATCGTCTGTCCGGGCCTGCCGACCGCGCCCTATGTCGAGCTGCAGTCGATCCATGAGGGACAGGTGGGCGTGCGGCTGGTCTCGGTCTGTCGCGCGCCGGGAGAGGCGAAGCCCTTCCTGATTGATCGAGGCTTCCTGCCTGACACGGTGTCGGCGCGGCCGCGTGTGATCGAATCGACCCTGCCCCTGTCGCTGCTGGTGGAGCTTCGGCGCACGCCGAAGGCCGGGGGCGGGATGACGCCCGCGCCGGCCGGCAATCATTTCTACGCTCGTGACAGCGTCGCCATGGCCAAGGCGCTGGGGGCTCCGGACGCCTCGGAATTCACCCTCTACGCCCTGTCGTCCAGCAATCCGGAGCTGGGCGCGCTGCAGGCCTCGGCGCCGCCCGCCGCCTTCGCCAACAACCATTTCGGCTATGCCCTGACCTGGTTCGGACTGGCGGTGGCCCTGATCGGCTTCTATGTGGCCATGCTCCGTCGGCGACTGGCGCCGGCGTCCGCGAAAGACTCAAACTGACCGCCACCCTCCATACCCTCGCCAACGGCGTCCGCGTCGTCTGTGATCCGATGCCCGGCCTGAAGACTCTCGCCCTGACCGTCGCCGTGCGCGGCGGGGCGAGGTGGGAGAGCGAAGCGCAGTCCGGATGGTCCCATCTTCTCGAACATCTGGTGTTCAAGGGCGCGGGCGACATGGGGGCCAAGGACATCGTCGAGCGGATCGAGGCCGAGGGCGGCACGATCAACGCCGCGACCGGATACGAGCGCACCAGTTTCGAGGTCCGGGCGCTGGACGGCTCTCTTGGGTTGGCCATGCAGGTCGTTTCCGACCTCGTCTTCCGCCCGACGCTGGATCCGGCCGAGATCGAGCGCGAGAAGGACGTCGTGGCCCAGGAGATCGCCGAGGCCTTCGACACCCCCGACGACCATGTGTTCGAGATGGCCCAGACGAAGGCCTTCGCCGGCCAGTCGATGGGGCGGCCGATCCTGGGATCGGTCGAAAGCCTGAAGCCGGTCACGCGCGAAAGCATCGGCGACTGGCGCGCCCGGCTCTATTCGCCCGACCGGATGGTGGTGGCGGTGTCGGGAGCCGTCGATGAGGCTGAACTGCTCGACCTGGCGGGGCGCTGGTTCGGCTCGGCCGTGGCGAGGCCCGCCGAAGCGCCAGAGCCCGCGACCTTCACCGGCGGGGCGGCGACGCTGAGCCGCAAGATCGAACAGGCCAATATCGTCTTCCAGCTGCCGTCGGTGTCGGCGACCGATCCCGACATGACGGCCATGCGGCTGTTCACGGAAATCCTCGGCGGCGGCATGGCCTCGCGCCTGTTCCAGAGCGCGCGCGAGGAGCGGGGTCTGGCCTATGCCATCGACGCCTATCAGGAACCCTATGAGGACATCGGGGTGCTGGGTGTCTATGCGGGCGCCGCCGCCGACCGGGCCGTCGAGCTGGCCGAGGTCTGCGCCGACGAGATCAAGGCCCTGGCGACGGACGGGCCGACGGACGCCGAACTGTCGCGCGCCAAGGCTGTGGCCCGGGCTGGGCTGTGGATGTCGGACGAGAGCCCGGCCAGCCGTGCGGGCCGCAACGCCGCCCAGACCCTGATCTATGGCGCGCCTGTGTCTTCGGAGGACAGCGAGGCCCGGATCGAGGCGACGACGGCGGACGATCTGCGCCGGGTCGGGCAGCGGGTATTGGCTTCAGGCCTCTCCGCCACCTCGGTGCTGGGGCCCAGGGCGGCGAATCCGGCTGGCGCGGCTTTCGCCAAACGACTGAAACTCGCCTGAGGAAACTCACGGGTTCCCTTCCGGTCATCCCCCACGCTAACCTCTCGCCATGGCCCTTCTCGACTGGATGACGGATGCGACCGGCCCGGTGGTCGAAGGTCGGGGCGTGATCCTCAGGCCGCCGCGTATCGGCGACTATGCCGCCTGGGCCGATCTGCGCGAGAGCTCGCGCGACTATCTGCAGCCGTGGGAGCCGGCCTGGCCCGATGACGACCTGACCCGGGCGGCCTATCGGCGGCGGCTGACCGTCTATGCGCGCGAGATGGAGCTGGGCAACGCCTGGCCCTTCTTCGTGCTCGATCCGACCGGCCGCACCCTCTACGGCGCCATCACCCTGTCCAATATCCGCCGGGGCGTCGCCGAGACCGGGACCCTGGGCTACTGGATCGGCCGTCCCTATGCGGGCGAGGGGCATGGCACGGCGGCGGTAAAGGCCCTGGCGCGGCATGCCTTCCGCCAGCTGAAGCTGCACCGGCTCGAGGCGTCTTGTCTGCCCTCCAACGCCCCATCGCGGCGCGTGCTGGAGAAATCCGGCTTCCGGCTGGAGGGTGAGGCGAAGGCTTATCTTAAAATTAACGGCGCATGGGCAGATCATCTGCTGTTCGGCCTCTTGTCAGAAGACGCCGAACGGGCCGACTTAAGGTCCTCCTGAAGGAAGAGCGCGCCCCCCGTGACCCCCACGCGATCCCGAACACTGGCCTGGGATGCGACGACGGCGATCGAAGCCCTGGCCGCGGCCGACACGGCGCTGTGGATCTGGACCCCTTCCGAAGACACCCTGAGATTCACCGGGGCGACCCGGCCGCTGGGTCTGGGCCCGCTGGCGCCGGAATGTTCGGGCGCCGCCTTCGTCGCCGTGACCCTGCCGCAGGACCGGTCGCTGGCCGAAAGCATCCTGACCCCGCGCGAGGAAGGCTCCGAAATCGCCGTCCGGCTGAGGATGCGCGGGTCCGAGACCTGTCTGTGGCGTGGCGTCTGGCTGGAAGACGGCTTGCGCGCCGCCGGGATGGTGGCGCTGGAGACCAAGTTCGCGAGCGCCGACAAGGATGCCTTGACCGGGCTGCTGGACCGCCGCGCCTTCCTCGCCCGCGCCTCCGATATTCTGGCCGTGCCGGGCGATTATGACGTGGTCGTCGCCGACGTCGACCGGCTGCGGCGGCTGAACGAGGCCCTGGGCCACGAACGCACCGATCTGGTGCTGTCGGCCCTGGGCTCGCGGCTGGCTGCGGCCTTCTCGGAAGGAGCCGCGCCGGCGCGGATCGGCGAGGACGAGTTCGCGGTCATCCTGCAGCGCGGCATCACCCATTCCAGCGACCGGGTGCGGGACGCGCTTGAGCAGCCGCTGCGCATCGCCGGCTTCGACATCTATCCGACCGTCTCGATCGGCTCGGTCGCCTGCGAGGGCGGGGCCGATGCGCCCGATCCGGCCGAGCTGCTGCGTCGCGTCGAACTGGCCGTCGGTCAGGCCAAAGGCGCCGGGCGTGGCGGGTCCGCCGCCTACGGACGCGCGCTCGAGAGCGACAGCCTCAGCCGTCTGGCGCTGGAGGCGGACCTCAGGAACGCCTTTGTGCGCGGTGAGATCGAACCCTTCTTCCAGCCGATCGTGAATCTGAACACCGGCGCCGTCGCCGGCTTCGAAGCCCTGGCCCGCTGGCGTCACCCCAAGCGCGGCCTGGTGCCGCCGGACGAGTTCCTGGGCCTGACCGACGAAATGGGCCTGATGAACGATCTGGGCCTGATGATGATGACCCAGTCGGCGCGCCAGCTGGCCGAATGGCTGCAGCGCCACCCGCTGGCCGGCAAGCTGTTCTGTAGCGTCAACCTGTCGGTCGGCGAGATCGAGCGGCCCAATCTGGTCGAGGACGTTCAACGGGTCATTCAGGAGACGGGCCTGCCCAAGGGGGCGCTCAAGCTGGAAGTGACCGAGGGCGACATTATGCGCGACACCGCCCGGGCGGCGGTGATCCTGCAGCAGCTGAAGGACGTCGGGGCCTCGCTGGCGCTCGATGATTTCGGCACGGGCTTCTCGTCCCTGTCGTATCTGGCGCGCCTGCCGTTCGACACGCTGAAGATCGACCGCTACTTCGTCCTGACCATGGACAAGGACGAGGGCTCGGCCAAGATCGTCAAGTCGGTGGTCAATCTGGGCCGCGACCTGAACCTCGAGGTCGTCGCCGAAGGGGTGGAGAACGCCGGGCTGGCCAAGCTGCTGCTCGACGCGAGCTGCCACTATGGTCAGGGCTTCGGTTACGCCCCCGCCCTGCCGGCCCAGGAGGCCGAGGTCTATCTCAACGAAAGCCTGTCCGACGGCGCCGCGCCGCTGAAGCAGCGGTCGGCTTGATCGCGGAGATCAGGAAGTCCGGCGCCTTGCCGATCCTGATCTGGTTGTTCCTGTTTCCGACATTGATGGTCAGCATGGCCTTCTGGGAGCGGACCGGCCAGCGTCGGGTCGTGGTCGAGGCCGTCGAGGCCGCGCTGGGGCCCGACGCCGTCGGAACGGTGCGGATCACCAGCAACATGCGGTGGGGCAACAAGCGTACGCGGTTGGCCTGTGGCGTCGCCGGCACAAATGGCGAACGCGCCTTCGCCGCCGTAACGTATCGCAGCCCGCGCGCCTTCCGGCGCGAGGTCTATCAACTGGCCATGACCCTTCCTGAGGGACGCGTACTGATGCCGGAGGAGGCGGAACTCCTGCAGGCCTGCGCCTGATCCTCAGGTTCCCGGTTGGCGGTAGGGGATCAGGCCGACCAGACGGCGCTCCTCGCCGCGCGGATCGGAGTTGGCCTTCGAGACGGTGTTCCACTGCATGGTGACCCGGCCGGGCAGTTCGTACTTCGGCCAGGCAGGGACGCCCGAACCGTTCGGATCGCCGGTGCGGGCGAAATTGATCAGGGCCGAGGACATGGCGTCGGCGATGGCGTCCGTCTCGGGCCCGCCGCCTGTCATCGAGACCATCTCGCGATGATTGCGGAACATGAAGGGGATGTCGCCGCAGTGGGGCGCGCCCATGCGGCCGTCCAGCACCGGGCTCTGCCAGTCGAACTGATAGACCCAGGTATTGGCCCCCGGCTGGACCGCGCGGCGGTCGGCCTGAATGATCTGGGCCCGCCAGGAGCGCAACTCCGTAGTCATGGCGAAGAAGATCTGGCTGGGCGAATAGGTCGGGTGTTTGTCGCGGTACCAGGCCAAGGCCGATTCCGGCGTCAGGGGGCCGAAGAAGTTCGGGATCGACCGCTTCAGGGCGGGCAGCAGTTCGTCCCAGGTCAGGTTGGACAGGGCCGGGTCGTCCAGACCGATCAGATAGCGGGTCTCGTCATGGGTGTTGCCCATGATCAGGGCGACGTCGCGCGAGATCGGGGTGGCGTCGGGCTCGAACGGGTCGCGGGTCAGGGAGCGGCCGTCCAGCACCGGGCCGGTCGAGACACCGCGCGTCGCCGCGATCAGCTGGTCCTTCGACAGGGTCAGCAGAGCCTCGGGGCCCTCGACCGCGGCGTTGGTCAGGAATTTCCGGGCGGCGGTCGTGGCCATCTCCGGCGGGACGACGGTGACCTGCTGGCCGCTCATGGTCATGACGCGGTGGAACAGGCCGCGCGCGGCGGGCATGGCCATCAGGACCGAGGCCTTGGCCCCGCCGCCGGACTGTCCGAACAGGGTGACCCGGTTCGGGTCGCCGCCGAAGCTCTCGATATTGTCGCGAATCCACTGCAGGGCCAGCACCAGATCGAGCATCCCGGCATTGCCGGAATCGGCGAAACGCTCGCCTCCGAGCTGGCCCAGATACAGATAGCCGAAGCTGTTCAGGCGGTGGTTGACGGTGACCACGACCACGTCGCCCCACTTGGCCAGATTGGCGCCGTCATAGAGGGGGCTGTTGGCCGACCAGCCCGAGAAGCCGCCACCGTGAAACCAGACCAGCACCGGCCGCTTCGCGCCATCGGTGGCCGGGGTCCAGAGGTTGAGGTTCAGGCAGTCCTCGGAGGTCTGGTCCTGGGTGTAGGCGCTGTCCGGCAGATAGCCGGCGCCGGGGTTGCCGCCGGGCTGGGGGGCGGGGGCGCCGAAGTCGAGGCAGGGCCGAACGTCGCGCCAGGGTCGGGGCGGCTTGGGCGGCGCGAACCGGGTCTGGGCCGTGTCGGCGCCATAGGGCACGCCCTTGAAGACGGCGACGTCGCGGTCGCGGAAGCCCCGGATACGGCCGGCAGAGGTGCGGGCTTGGACACCGGTGTCATTTCGAGACCCGGCGAAGGATGGCGAGGCCACGAGGCTCAGGCTCGCGGCGGCGCCGGCCAGCAGGCCGCGGCGGTCGATAGGGTCGGTCATGGCGTTTCCTCGGTGCGGTTGCCGCGTCTCGTTGCGGCGACCTTCGACCCGCGAAGGAGGACGGTCAAGGTGGAGAGGAGGCGGATCGGGCTTGCTTCGCCGCCCTGCGGGGCCGAGGTTGGCGATGGGAGACGAAACCATGTCCAGACGCCCTCTCGCCGCCTTCGCCCTGATGTCCGTGCTGGCCGCCTGTGGTGAGCGCAAACCGGCGGATGGTTCGCCGCCTGCCGCCGCCCCCGCCGCCGCGCCTGCCCCGGCGCCTGTGTCCACGACGGGGCCCGCCGTTCCGGCCGGGTGGAAGACGTACAGCGATCCGGCCCTGGGCATCGCCTTCGACTACAGCCCTGACCGTCATACCGACGGCTGCGGCGACGTCGGCGAGGGGGTGGTCTGCATCGGTCTGTTCGGGGCGGACTCGAAGAAGGCCCTGATCTATTTCCAGCCGGTCGACGGGTCGCTGGACACAGTGGCTAAGGACCAGGCCGGGTTCGAGAAGAACGCCCAGGGCGTGCTGATGACCACATACGGCCGATTCGAGCCCGTGCCGGTCGAGCGGTTCACGGCGCAGGGCGGGCCGGGGCTGAAGGCGACCGTGACCTGCGGGACCGACGACGAAAACGGCTTCCATGCGGCGGGCGGCGAATGTCTGTGGGCGGTGGTCAGCGACGGGACCCGGTCGGTGGTTGCGACGACGCAAGGGGTGATCGGGCTCGATGCGGAGACGATACAGACCCTTACCTCGGTGCGGTTCGTTCCGCGCTCCGGAACTTGAAGGTCAGGCGCCGGGCTCGATCCGGGTTCCCGCGCCGCCGTCCACGACCATCCGCCGCCCCCCGAGGGTGCTGACCTGGGCGCGGCTGTAGCGGAGGCGGGTGTTGGTCGCGCCGGGAGACACTCGCAGGGCGTCGCGGGTCCGGTTGGCGCGTCGCAGATCGATCTCCATGCCGTCGGTCACCACGCCCGGCCGGGGCCGCACCTCGACCCCGAGGCCGGAGCCGGGGCCGTTGTTGAACATCTCAATCTCCCAGCTGCTGTCGCGGCCGGCCAGGGAAACGTCCGGACTGCCGTTGTCCGAGGGGCGGTTCATGGTGACCACCAGACCTCGCGCCTGAATCCGGTCTCCCACCCCGGTGACTGCGCGGTTCGCGCTCGCGGCCATGACCAGGGAGACGGCATTGAGGGTTCCGTCCCAACAGCGGGTCGCGCCGTTGCCGTCCTGAAGACCCACGACCACAGCGCCGACACCGCCCTGGTCATGGGCCTGCCGGGCTGTGACGCCGGATACGGTGAAGCCTCGAACGCTGATCAGGTTCAGGGCGCCGGCCCGGTCGGAGACGAAATTCGATCCCAGGAAGCCGTCGGTGAACTTGATCTGGACGGGCGCGGCGTTCGGGCAGTTTTCGGTGCGGATATCGTCGACCGTCAGGTTGGTCGACCGGAATCCCTCGGTGCCCGTCGCATAGACGGTGCGCTGGAGGTTGGGGCTTCCGGGCGAGAGGGTGATGTCGTGGGCGCGCACCTGCCGGACGACGGCGCCGGCCTGACCCTTGAGCACGACGCCGAAATCAAGGTTCGACAGGCGCAGTCGCTCCACCCGGTTGCCCCGGTTGTCAGCCCGGTTCTCGCGTCCGTTCCAGGCGCTCAGCCAGACGCCGCTGACATAGCCGTCGATCTCGACGTCGGTGACCCGGTTGTTGGATCCGTTCAGCCAGACGGCGGCTGAACCGGAATAGAAATTGTCGCCCCGGAAGGCGCGGTCGCCCGGGTAGATCCGGGGATAGTCGGCGACGAGCTTCAGGTCGCGGATCCAGCAGTCGTTGACGCCGATGCCGTCCAGGGTCCGCTCATGCAGCGCCTTCTGCAAAAGAACCGCGCCGGTCTGGCCCTGGATCGTCAACCCGTAGCCGGTCGGCAGGGGCATGGAGCCATCGATGACATAGGCGCCAGCATCGCCCGGGATCAGGATGTGGCGGGCGCCCGACGTCAGGGCCGCCGCGATCCGGCGGGTGACGTCGGTCCGGCCGTCACCCACGATGGCGGGATCGAAGCTCTTCAGGTTGCGAGGGGTGTTGTCGAGGGCGTCGCCGAGCGCCGGCAGGCGAGCGGGCGCGGCGAAGGCGCGTGAGCCGGCCAGTGCGGCGCCAAGGCTTGCGGCTCCGGTCAGCAGGCGGCGGCGGTCGAGGGAAGCGCTCATGCGTGTCCGGGCGGGAGGGCGGCGGCCAGAATGACCGCCGGGGCTGACCTTCGGCCCGCGACCGGCGAACGGTCAAGGCGTCGAAAGGTCCCTTGCGCCGTCGCGCGCGGAATCCGGACATCGTGGTGTCGCGAACCGGTGGCGATCCTGGCCGTTTCCTGCGATCTAGACCGAAGAAGCGCACGATCGGGAGGATCGAATGACGGGAACGGTACGGGTCGGTATCGGCGGCTGGACCTTCGAGCCCTGGCGCGGCGTCTTCTATCCGGACAAGCTGAGCCAGAAGAAGGAACTGGGGTACGCCAGCTCGAAGCTGACCTCGATCGAGATCAACGGCACCTACTATTCCGGGTTCAAGATCGACACCTGGATGAAGTGGCGCGACGAAACGCCCGATGACTTCGTCTTCGCGGTGAAGGCCAGCCGCTTCTGCACAAATCGCAAGATTCTGTCCGAGGGCAACGAAAGCCTGGAGCGGTTTCTGGATCAGGGGCTGACGGCGCTCGGTGACAAGCTGGGGCCGATCAACTGGCAGTTCATGGCGACCAAGAAATTCGATCCGGTCGATTTCGAAGGGTTCCTGAAGCTGCTGCCGAAGGAGAAGGACGGGGTCCGGCTGAGGCACGCCCTGGAGGTTCGCAGCCCGACCTTCGACACCGAGCAGTTCTATGATCTGGCCCGCAAATACGGCGCGGCCATCATCTACGCCGTCGATGACGAGAGCCCGACCTGGCCCCGGATCGATCAGGAGACCGCCGACTTCGCCTACGCCCGGCTGATGTCGAGCCGCGAGGATGAGCCGACCGGCATGACCTCGGCCGAACTGGACGCGGTGGTCAAGCAGACCGAGGGCTGGGCGAAGCGCGGCGACGTCTTCGCCTACTTCATCGCCGGGGCCAAGGTGCGCAATCCGGCGGCCGCCATGGCCCTGATCGAGAAGCTCAAGTAGGGCGGGCCGATCAGGTCGCCGGCGTTGGCCGGGCGATATTGGGCACGGGCGTCGAAGGCGGGGCTCCAGCCCTGAGTTTGGCGATATACTCCAGCTCGCCCTTCGCCACCTCGCTGTCCGGATCGGACTTCAGCGAGGCCTCATAAGCCGCCTGGGCCTCGTCCAGTCGGTTCAGCTCGATCAGGCTGAAACCGCGCCGCCGCTGCACGAGACCGACGCCCGCGCTGCCCAGAAGGCCTTCCAGCCCACTCACCTGAAGCGCGGCGTCGCCGACCGCCAGGGCGTCGGCCCAGCGGCGCTGGCCCTGTATCGCGCCCATCTTTTCGGCGGTGAGCGGAAGATAGTCGGGCTGAAGGGCCAGTCCCTTGTCGAGGAAGGCGATCGCCTCGTCATAGGCATGGCGCTCGACAGCCTCCGAGCCGAGCATCAGGGCGATCGCCGGATAGATATTCGGGCCGGTCTCGACCGTGGCCCGGACGCCGGGCTCCGCGCTTTCCGCCATCTGGGAGGCGACAGCCCCACGCATGATCGCCTGACCCATGTCCTCGGCGCGGACGATCCAGCGTCCCCGGCCCGCGTGCTCGATGGCCGGATAGGTCTTGGGGGCGTTGTCCAGCGCACGCCTCAGCCGGGCCAGATGCGGCCGCAGGGCAGCGTAGGAGCCACGCGAGTAATCGCGCATCGCCGCCTCATAGGCGGACTGGGCCTGGGCCTCCGCCCGGGGCAGGCGGGCGCCGCCGATGACGATATTGGCGCCGCCGTCTTGTGGAGGCGTCGCGGCCGCACTGCCGGTCGCGGACGCCAGCGTCACGGCTGCGATCACGGCCCCCAGACCTCTGAGTTGTCGCTTCATCATCCCCTCCTGCAACTCCGACGGGCAACTGAACATGATTTCGGTCGGCTGGCGAGGCGCGAGCCGACCGCCGATGCGTCGTCACGCCGCGCGGAACCGGATCAAGCCGCGTAACACCGGCTTTTCGCGCAACCCCGCGCGGGCTAAAGCTTTTTGGCAGGACAGTCGGGGCGGCAGATCTCGACGGCAAAGACAATCAGGACAGGAAGACGCACATGGCTCGAGTGGCGCTTGTGACCGGCGGAACGCGCGGCATCGGCAAGGCGATCGTTCAGCGGCTGAAAGAAGACGGCATGTCCGTCGCCGCCGGCTATTCCGGAAATACCGAGGCCGCCGAGGCCACGGCCCGCGAACTGGGCGTCATGGTTGTCAAGGGCAATGTCGGCTCGTTCGAGGACTGCGCCCGCGCCGTCGCCGACGTCGAGGCCGAGCTCGGTCCCATCGACGTCCTGATCAATAACGCCGGCATCACGCGCGACGGCTTCTTCCACAAGATGAGCCACGACCAGTGGTCCGATGTGATCCGCGTCAACATGGACTCGGTCTTCAACATGACGCGCCAGGTGATCACCGGCATGCGCGACCGCAACTATGGCCGTATCGTCAACATCTCCTCGATCAACGGCCAGAAGGGTCAGGTCGGCCAGACCAACTATTCCGCCGCCAAGGCCGGGATGATCGGCTTCACCAAGGCGCTGGCGCTGGAGAACGCGCGCAAGGGCGTGACGGTCAACTGTATCGCCCCCGGCTATATCGACACCGAGATGGTCGGCGCCATGGACCAGAAGGTGCTGGATTCCATCATCGCCCAGATCCCGGTCGGGCGGCTGGGCAAGGGCGAGGAGATCGCCGACATGGTGTCCTGGCTGACGGGCGAACGTGCCGGATATGTCACAGGCTGCACCCTCAGCCTGAATGGCGGCCAGTATCTGGTCGGCTGAACACAGCGGCGCCCAAAATCCGCCGCGCCAAGCTTGCACCGATAAGCGCATGAAGTTGCAACGGGTCGAGACGGCGACAGGGCCGCTTTCGGCGACGATGGCGTTCGTCGCCTCCGTCGCCCCGACCCTTATTGTCCTGACACTCCTTGCCCTGACCGTTCCGGCGGTTGCTGAGGCCCAGGTCCGGTCCAACGCTCAGGCTGAACAGGCGCGCAGCTTCAGCCGCCCCCCGGCCCGAACCCAGCCCGAAACCGGCCGCTATGTCGCCGAGACGGGTGAGAGCTTCATCTTCGACCGGTCGGGGCCGCGTCCCCTGTTCCGCTTCGCCAGCCGTAACGAGACCTGGGCCCTGACGGCCCGCCCGGCCCCGCGCGGCGACATCATCTATCGCAACGATGCGGGCGACCAGATTCTGCGGGTCACGCCTGACGGCGGGATGACCCTGTATTCGGTTCGGGCCCCGAACGGCTCGCCGGCCTCCATGGCGGGCCCGGCGCCGGCGCTCGAGCGTCCGCTGCTGGGACCGATCCAGCTGTCCAATCTGATGGTTCAGCGCAGCTTCCTGATGAGCCGTGCGCTCGGCCGGATGATCAGCGTCCAGCTCGACGGCGAACAGGACGAGGGTCTGTGCACCGACGCCCTGATGGTGACGACCGACGCGGTCCTGCGCATGGCCGCCTCGCCGGCGCTGCGGGCCCAGCTTAACGGCCTGCAGACCGTGACCATCATCGAGGGACGGTCCAGTTCGGTGACCTATTCCGGCGGGGAATTGCGCGTGACGGTGCAGCCGAACCAGGGCCTGACGGGTCGCCCGTCCTCGGCCCGGATCATCCAGGCCGTTCGCCGCTAGGCGTCATCCTCAACCCTTGAAGTCGTCCTTGGCCGCCCGCCGGGCGCCGAAGTCGGCCGCGTCCCGGGCGCGCAGGAAGGGGTTGAAGGCCTTTTCCACCGCCAGCGTCGTCGGCTCGGTCGGTTCGCCTCGCTCACGCATGGCGAAGATCATTTCGGCATGGGCCAGCATCTCGGGCCGGTCGTCGATCGACAGGGCGAAGCGGGCGTTGGCGGCGGTGTATTCATGGGCGCCATAGAGGACCGTCCGGTCCGGCCAGGCGGTGATGGCTGAAAAGCTGGACCACATCTGTTCGGCCGTGCCCTCGAACAACCGGCCGCAGCCGAGCGGGAACAGGGTGTCGCCGACGAAGGCGATGTCGTCGGCCGCCGAGCGATAGAGGATATGGCCGAGCGTATGGCCGGGGGCCGCGGTGACCTCGAACGCCGTCTCGCCCAGCATCACCGTCTCGCCGCCCGCCAGCACCCGGTCCAGAGGCGCGATGCGGCGGACCTCTTCGGGGCCCAGGATTTCGCAGCCGGTCGCGGCCTGGATCGCGGCATTGCCGCCTGCATGGTCGGGATGCCAGTGGGTGTTGAGGATCAGGTCCAGCCGCCCCCAGCCCAGCCGCTCCAGCTCGGCCAGGATGGCCTCGGCGTCGGGGGTGTCGACCGTCGCCGTCATGCCAGTCGCCTCGTCGCGCAGCAGGAAGCCGTAGTTGTCCGACAGGCACGGGAAGAGGTGGACGGTCAGGGCCATGCGGGTTCTCGACAGGGTTTCGGAGGAAGGCGACGAACGCCGTCCGAACGCATATAGTGCGCGTCATGCGCCGCAGCATCGAGGATCTTCGCGCCTTTTACGGCGAGCCGACCGGGGCCCTGGTGCGCCGGTTGCTGGCGCGGCGTCTGGACGACGCCTGGGGCGAAGCGACCAACTGCGATGTGCTGGGCATCGGCTATGCCACGCCCTGGCTGGACGCCTTCGTCGGCGCCCGTCGGGTGGTCGCCGCCATGCCGGGGGGGCAGGGGGTGGAGCTCTGGCCCGCCGCCGGGCGCAACCGCACCCTTCTGGTCGATGACAAACGCCTGCCGTTCACGGCCGGGGCCTTCGACCGCATCCTGATGATCCATGCGCTGGAGGAGGCGGACGATCCGGCGCTGCTGCTGACCGAGGCCGTGCGGGCCCTGGCGCCGGCCGGGCGGATCATCCTGGCGGCGGCGGCGCGGGGCGGCCTGTGGGCGCGCGCTGAGGCGACCCCGTTCGGTCATGGGCGGCCCTTCACCCGGGGACAGCTGGAGCGGCTGGTGCGCTCGGTCGGTCTGGAGCCCACCGCCTGGTCCCAGACCCTCTATACGCCGCCCTGGCGGCCGCTGCTCGGCATGGCCGACGGCATCGAACAGATCGGCAAGACCCTGGCGCCGGGGACGGCCGGGGTGATCCTGCTGGAGGCCTCGCGTCAGGCCTATGCCCGCGTCCGCCCGGGCGGGGCGGCTGTGCGCGTGCGGGCCACGCCCGATCTGGTTCCGCAACCGGCGTCTCGAAGCCACAGGTCGGCGGCGGAAATGAAACCGCGGACCGGCGACGGTCTGGATGCGACGCCCGAAGCGCCGTAAAGCCGGGCCATGCACCGACTTATCCTGATGCGACACGCCAAGACCGAGCGCGCCGCCGCTTCCGGGCTCGACCGCGACCGGTCGCTGACCGACCGCGGTCGAGCCGACGCCGCGATCATGGGCCGTGTCCTGGCCGAAAAGGGCCTGAGGCCCGACCTGGCCCTGGTCTCCACCTCCACCCGGACGCGCGAGACCTGGGAGGTGCTTCAGGAAGCGTTCGGAGACGTCGAGGTGCGGCTGGAGCCGACCCTTTACAACGCCCCCCAGGACGTCATTCGCCGCTTCGTCGAGGGCGCGGAGGACGAAGCCGGCTGCCTGCTGGTTCTGGCCCACAATCCCGGCGTTCACATGCTGGCTTATGAATATCTGATCGAGAGCGCGGCTTCGCCGAGCGTCATGGACAAGATGGCCGGCGGCTTCCCGACGGCTGCGGCGGCGGTGTTCGAGGTCGATGTGGCCGGACGCTGCGCCTATGACGGCTATCTGATCCCCAAGACTTTCGGCGGCGGCGCGGACGAATGAGCGCCCATCCATCCGAGGCCTTCAAGGTGATCGACGCGGCCGAATGGGCCCTCGCCGAGGCGGCGGGATCCTATGGCGGATCGGCGGTGGATCTGGCGGATGGATACATCCATCTGTCGGCCGAGGACCAGTTGGCGGAGACTGTCAGCAAGCATTATGCGGGCCGTGGAAACCTGCTGCTCCTGACCGTGGACCTGACGGTTCTGGGTGAGACGATCGTCTGGGAGCCCTCGCGCGGCGGGGCGCTGTTTCCGCACATTTACGGGCCTCTGCCGGTCGCGGCCGTGACGGCGAGCAAGGCCTTTTCGGTCGAGGCCGACGGCGCGATGGTGTTCGCATGAGCGGCCTCACCGATCTCGGCGCGGCCCTGCTGCGCAAGCTCGATCCTGAGACGGCGCACGGTCTCGCGATCAAGGCCCTGCAAGCGGTTCCCCTGCCGACGCCGGCGGCCGACGATCCGATCCTGACAACCCGGATCGCGGGCCTGACCCTGCCTAATCCGGTGGGTCTGGCGGCGGGTCTGGACAAGAACGGCGAAGCGCTGGGCGGCCTGTCGAAACTCGGTTTCGGCTTCGTCGAGTGCGGCTCGGTCACGCCGGTGGCCCAAGCGGGAAATCCGAAGCCGCGCCTGTTTCGCCTCAGCGAGGACCGGGCGATCATCAACCGGATGGGGTTCAACAACGCCGGGCTGGAAGCCTTTGCCGCCCGGCTCGGCGACCGCAGGCCCGGAGCGGTGGTCGGGGCCAATCTGGGGGCCAACAAAGACACCGAGGACCGCGCCGCCGACTATGTGATCGGTCTGGAGCGGCTGGACGGACTGGCCGACTATTTCACTATCAACATCTCCTCGCCCAACACGCCCGGATTGCGGGCCCTGCAGGGGCGCGAGGCGCTGGACGACCTGCTGGGCCGGATCGCCGAGGCGCGACCGAAGGTCGCAGGCCGGCCCGGGGGGCGGGCGCCCGTCTTCCTGAAGATCGCGCCGGACCTGACGGCGGCCGAGATCGGCATGATCGTCGAGGCCGCCATCGCCCACGGCATCGACGCCCTGATCGTGTCCAACACCACCCTGGACCGGACGGGCCTGCGCTCGCCCGATGCGGGGGAGGCCGGCGGCCTGTCCGGCGCGCCCCTGAAGGACAGGGCCCTGAACGCCCTGCGCGATGCGGCAGCGGCGGCGCAGGGCCGGTTGCCCCTGATCGGCGTGGGCGGCATCGGCTCGGGCGAGGACGCCTATGCGCGCATCCGCGCCGGCGCCTCGGCGGTCCAGCTCTACTCCGCCCTGATCTATGAGGGGCCCGGCCTGATCGGGCGGATCAAGCGCGATCTGGCGGCCCGTCTGCGCGCGGATGGCTTTTCCAGCGTTTCTGAGGCAGTTTCGACCTGACGTTGACGGAGCGTTAGGGCCAAGGCGTCATTGTCCCGCGATCGGGGGCGCGTATTCGCCTCGGCCGGGGACACTCATGTCGGAGGTTGCCATCCAGACGACCGCTGAGCGTTGGGAGCCCGCCGTCCTGCAGCGCCGCAAGGCCTTGCTGCAGCGTCTCGGCATGGGCGCGGCCACGGCCATGATCTTCAGTCCCCTGTTCGGCTGGGAAGTCAGCGCGGCCTGGATCGTCGTCTATTTCGCCGTCCAGCTGGTGGATCTGGTCGTCTTCGCCCCGCTCAACTCGGGCAAGCCGGGGAAGATGGGGCCGCTGCGCACCGTCGTCGGCGGGATGGTCCTGTTCCTGAACGCCGCGAGTTTCGGCAGTCTGTCGGTCGCCCTGTGGCTGTTCGGCGGGCCGATGGGCGGAGTCTGCGCCGCCATCGTCCTGGCGTCCGGCGCCATCTATGGCGTGGTCAATTCGCCGCGTTCGGCCGAGGTCCTGGTCATCACCATCGCCCCGCACTGCATCTATATGGCGATGATGCCCTTCTTCATGATCGCCAACGGGGCCGAGCCGGCCTTTGTCACGGCGGTGGCCATCTCGGTGGTGGTCTTCATCGCCTATTGTATTTCGACCTGGCGCAGCATGAACGAGGCCTATGAGGCCGAGAGCCGGGCCCGGATCGACGCCGAGCGCCGTGGCATCGAAGCCGAGCGCGCCATGGCCAGCCGGTCCGCCTTCCTGGCCGCCATCGGTCACGACCTGCGCACCCCCATCGGGGCCATCCTGACCGGCGCGGCCGAGATGGATCGTCTGGCCGGCGACTCCGCGTCGCGCGCCAACGCCGCCCTGATCACCGACGCCAGCCTGATGATGAAGGGGCTGCTGGACAATCTGCTGGACCATTCCAAGCTCGACGCCGGCAGGATGACGGTCGAGGCCGGAGACTTCAACCTGCGCGCCATGCTGGCCCAAACCCTTCGTATGTGGGCCGGTCCGGTCAAGGCCAAGGGTCTGTCACTGCGGGTCGAGGGCGCCAGCGAAATGCCCGCCATGGTGCGCGGCGACGCCATGCGCCTGCGTCAGGTCCTCAACAATCTCGTCTCCAACGCGCTCAAGTTCACGGACACCGGATCGGTGACCCTGCGGCTCAAGTCGTGGGCCGAGGAGCCGTCGGGCCACGCCATCCTGATCGAGGTCCAGGACACGGGCCCCGGCATGACCGCGGCCCAGCTGTCGCGCCTGTTCACCCCGTTCGACCAGACCGCCGAAGGCATCAGCGCCCGTCACGGCGGCACCGGCCTGGGGCTGGCCATCAGCCGCGATCTGGTCGGTCTGATGGGCGGACGGCTCACGGCCCGCAGCCTGCCGGGTCAGGGCGCCTGTTTCACCCTGTCGCTGACGCTGGCCCCGGCGATCAATCCCGAGGCGGTGATCAAGGTTCTGGACGCCGACAGTCGCGCCGATGTCGCCCGCGTCCTCCGCCCCGCCGAAGTCGCCCGCGCCGCGCTGAAGCCTGTGCCGGAGGCGAAGCCCGAGCCGGTCACGACGCCGGTCGCCGCCACCGAACCGGGAAGCGCCGCCGAGGCCCTGCTGGCCTCGCTTCTGTCCGGGGCGCCCGAACCTGTGGTCCTGACGCCTCCCGTCGCGGCTTCTCCTGCCGAGGCGTCTCCGGTCGTGGACGCCGTTTCCCCGGCCGATGCGGATGCAGAGGCCGCTGTTGAGGAGGAAGAGGACCGGCCGCTGCGGGTTCTGGTCGTCGACGACCACGATATCAACCGCCGCGCGGTCGAGCTGATCCTGGCCCCGCTGGGCTGCGACATCTCCACCGCCGCCGACGGCATGGCCGCCCTGCGCCAGTGCGACGCCGCCGCCTTCGACGTCATCTTCATGGATGTGCGGATGCCGGAGCTGGATGGGCGCGAGACCACCCGTCGCCTGCGCGCCGGAACGAGCCCCAACGCCACGACCCCGGTCATCGCCGTCACCGCCGATACGGCGCCGGACGACATCGCCGCCTGTATGGCCGCGGGAATGGATTATTTCGTCTCCAAGCCCCTGACTCCGCCGGCCCTCCTCGGGGCCCTGCAGCAGGTGCTCTCGGCGACGGAAGAGGCCCAGACCGTCGCCGCCTAGACACTGTCGGAGGGTCTGATCTTCGCGATCAGGTCGCGAGCGAAGTCGGGCGCCTTCATCGCGCATTCCCAGACGGTGACCACCTGCCAGCCCTGTTCGGTCAGGGCGGCCGTGTTGCGTGCATCGCGGTCGCGATTGCGGCCGATCTTGGCGATCCAGTAGTCGGCGTTGGCCTTGGGCTGACGCGCGCCGCGCGCGCAGTCGTGGCCGTGCCAGAAACAGCCGTGGACGAACAGGGCCACGCGCCGGCCCGTCATCACCACATCGGGCTTGCCGGGCAGGCCTGAGCCGCCCAGCCGATAACCGATCCCGGCCTCCCTCAGCAGGCGGCGGACAGCCAGTTCGGGCGCGGTGTCCTTCCCCTTCACCCGCCGCATGACGGCGCTGCGTTTTTCGGGCGAATAGACGTCGGTCACATCAGTCACCGCCCATCCCGGCGACCGCCGGGATGGGCGGTCTCCGGATCAGAGCTGCGCCAGCAGGTGCTCGGCGGACGACACCTTGAACTCGCCGCCAGCCTCAATGTTGAGCTCGGTCACGACGCCGTCCTTGACCAGCATCGAATAACGCTGCGAGCGCTCGCCCATGCCGAAGCCGCGCGCATCCAGGGTCAGGCCCAGGGTGCGGGTGAAGTCGCCCGAGCCGTCGGCCAGCATCAGGATGTCCTCGGCGCCGTCGGTGGCCTTTGCCCAGGCGCCCATGACGAACGGGTCGTTGACCGACAGGCAGGCGATGGTGTCGACGCCCTTGGCTTTGAAGTCGGCGCCGTTGTCGATGTAGCCCGGCAGGTGGCGGGCCGAGCAGGTCGGGGTGAAGGCGCCGGGGACGGCGAACAGGGCCACGGTCTTGCCCTTGAAGATCTCGTCGGTGGTGATCGGCTTGGGGCCGTCCGCCGTGGGCGTGCCGAGGGTCGCGGCCGGGATGGTGTCGCCGATCTGGATGGTCATGGGTGTCTCCAAGGGTTTGGTTGGAAGCCGTGGCTCCAGAAGCGCAGATAGGCCCGCACGGTTGCGTCGCCAAGCCGCAAACGGGGCCGTGACTTGCAAAGGCGCGCTCTCGCACCGATCATTCGTCACATGGACGATTTCCAATCCCTCGTCGGACGGCTTCTGGTCGCGATGCCGGGCATCGGCGACGACCGGTTCGAACACGCGGTGATCCTGGTCTGCGTGCATGAGCCCGACCACGCCATGGGCCTGAGGCTGGACCTGCCCGCCCCCGCCGTCGACCTGAAGTCGGTTCTCGCCAAGCTGGAGATACCGGCCCCCGACAGCGCCGCCGGCCGCCCCGTCATGGACGGCGGCCCCGTGGACCGCGAGCGCGGCTTCGTCCTGCACACCGACGACTGGATGTCGCCCGAGGCCAGCGTCGGCTTCTTCAGCGGCCTGGCCATGACCGGCACCAAGGACGCGCTTCTGGCCATGACCGACGTCGCCACGGGGCCGCGCCGGTCCAAGCTGCTGCTCGGCTATGCCGGCTGGGGCGAAGGCCAGCTGGAAGACGAGCTCGGCGAGAACGTCTGGCTGACTGCCGACGCCGACATGGACCTGATCTTCGACGGCGACCACGAGACCAAATGGAGCCGGGCTCTGGCCCGTCTGGGTGTCAACGCGGCCTTCCTGTCGGGACAGGCGGGACGGGCCTAGGGTCGAGCTGTGGGAGGCGGGATTTGCACCCACAACTGCGGTTGTAACCGGCGTTTTATTTAAACTACTCCCGCCCGGACCATAGCGGCGGGGCCATGCCGATCAATGCCCTGAGGCGTCCCGCTCGTAGACCACCTTGCCATCCACCACGGTCAGGACCGCGTGGCCGTGCGGGATCTGCGCCGCCGGGACGGTCATCAGGTCGATGTCGAAGGCGGTGAAGTCGGCGCGCTTGCCGACCTCGATCGTACCCAGCTCGTTTTCCCGGAAGCTGGCATAGGCCGGCCAGAGGGTGAACATCTTCAGGGCCGTCTCACGCGACACCGCCTCTTCCGGATGCCAGTCAGGGCCCTGGAAGCCTTCCAGATCGCGCCGGGCGACGGCGGCGTAGAATTCGATCAGGGGATCGCCGCGCTCGACGGGCGAATCCGAACCGCCGACGACGATGACGCCGAGGTCGACCAGGCTCTTCCAGGCATAGGCGCCGTTCAGCCGTTCCTCGCCCAGACGGGCGGGCGCGAAGTGGAAGTCGCCGATGGCGTGGCTGGGCTGCATGGAGGCGATGATCGGCAGGTCGACGAAGGCCTGATAGTCCGACGGCCTCAGGATCTGGGCGTGTTCGATGCGCCAGCGGATGTCGGATCCGCCCTTCCATTCGGAACGCGGGACCTCGGCCATGGCCTGCCGATACCATTCGATCACCGAGCCGTTGCCCCGGTCGCCAATGGCGTGGGTGGCGACCTGGATCCCTGACCGCAGGGCGCCTTCATAGATGGGCACGATCTCGGCGGCGGTGGTCTGCATCAGGCCGCGCGTCTCGGGCGCATCCGCATAGGGGGCGTAGAGGGCCGCGCCACGAGAACCAAGCGCGCCGTCGGCATAGAGTTTGACCGCGCGGGTGATGATCCGACCGTCGGCGACGCTCCGCGGGCCCGAGGCGAACAGGGCCCGGGCGCCGTCGGGGGTGACCGAGTTGTAGACGCGGATCGGCGCCTGGCCCGCCTCGGCCATCTGCTCCAGCAAGGGGATATCCTTCCACGGCGCGCTCATGAAGTGGACTCCGGTCCAGCCATAGGCGGCCTCGACCCGGAAGCCGGCCTGATAGGCGGCGCGCACGGCGGCGGGATCGGCCTTGGGTTCGAGGGATTCGACGAGGGCCATGGCGGCGTCGACGAGGAAGCCGGTGGGCTTGCCGTCGGGGCCTTTGGCGATCTCCCCGCCCGCCGGAGCCAGGGTCGTCTCGTCGATGTGGGCGGCGGCAAGGGCGGCGGAGGAGGCGGTGACCGCATGGCCGTCGGCGCGGCCCAGAAGCACGACCCGGCCAGGAGCGGCGGCGTCGAGATCGGCCGCCGTCAGGAAGCGGGGCCCGTTGGCGGACTCGGGCCAGCGGGTCTCGATCCAGCCGCGTCCGATGATCGGCCCTTCCGGATGGGCGGTGGCCCAGGCTCTGAGCCGGGCCATGGCGTCCCCGACCGAGGTCGAGCCTTCGAGGTTCAGGGTCAGCTCACGCCAGCCGATGCCGTCCAGATGGGCGTGGCCGTCGGTGAAGCCGGGGAACAGGGTCGCGCCCTTCAGGTCCACGACCGGGACGCCGGGCGCGACGGGCAGGTCGGCGGCCCTGCCTACGAAAGAGATGCGGCCGTCGCGGACCTGAACTGCCTCGGCCGTGACGTCGCCGGGCAGGCCGGTGTGGATGGTCCCGCCGCGCAGGATCAGATCCTGGGCCAGAACGGGGGATGCGCCGATGCTGAGCGCGATGGCGAGGGCGGTGAGGGACGGCTTCATGCAGGCGGCTCCAGCGAACCCGGCATGGGTGCGGGTGGTCGAGCGTCGCGTCAAGCGCTTCGCCCCGGAGGGTCCTGCCCCAAAAAGAAAGGAGGCGGCCCGTTTCCGGACCGCCTCCCAGGTCTTCAGTCGTTTGGCTTCGTCTTAGAAGCGCGTGCCGATCGTCAGGACCATGGTGCGCGGAGCGCCCAGGCTGAAGGTACGGACCGAGCCGGTGAACGGACGGATGCCCGGGCCCGGATCGATGTCGGCGATCGTCGCGGCGTTGGAGCCCGACGAGATGTTGCCGGCGTGGAACGAGTCGAACAGGTTCGTGACGTTGAACTGAACGTAGGCGTCCTTGATGCCGAAGGTGTTGGTCAGGTCGTAGCGGGCGTCGAAGTCGACGACCGTGTAGCCGGGGACCTTCTCGTCGTTGACGTCGGTGGTGAACCGGTCATCGACCCACTTGGCCTGCAGGCCGAGCGACAGTTCTTCGGTGGCCTGCCAGTCGCCGCGGAAGGTGGCTTGCCATTCCGGGGTTTCAACGACCTTCTTACCCTTGGTCGGCAGGTACCAGTACTGGGTCGTGCCAGCGGTACAGCCGGCGCCGGGGGCGGTGCCGGTCGGCGGGGTGGCCGGGCAGGTGAAGGCCAGAGCGACCTGGTCTTCCTGCAGTTCCGAGTCGGTGTAGGTCGCCGAGGCGTACAGCGAGATCGCGTCGGTCACGCGCCAGCCGAGCGAACCTTCGACGCCCTGGGTCTGAACCTTGCCGATGTTACGGTCGACGGTCAGGCCGAAGGTCGGCGAGGTCGGGTCGTTGTCCAGGGTGGAGACGACGCGGTTGTTGTACTCGTTGAAGTAGGCCGAGATCGAGGCGACGATGGCCGAGGTCGTGTAGCGGTAGCCCAGCTCGTAGTTCTTGCTGGTTTCCGGCTGCACGCCGTTGAAGGACAGCGGCTGAACCGTGGTGGCGTTCGGCGTGCGGTTGGCGACGTAGAGGTTGTCGGTCCGCGGCACGGCGATCTGTTCCGAGTACGAGCCGAAGACGTTCGAGGCGCCGAAATCATAGCCGACGGTGATGTTCGGCAGGATGTCGTCGTACTTGAAGGTCTGCTGGTACGGGCGGATGTACTGGTTGGTGTTGCCGACGAAGGCGACGTTGCCGTTCGCGCCCTGGGTCAGGGTGGTGTCCGGCGTGGTGGTCACGACGCCCGTGGAGCTGGTCGTGGTGGTGAAGCCGACCGGCGTCTGGGTGGTGCAGAGCACGTTCGACGAACCGTTCTGCGAGTAGCAGAACTGGTTCAGGTTACGCGTGAAGTAGGGCGCCCGGATGCCGACCATGACGGTCAGGGCGTCGTCGAAGAACTGGCCGCGGTAGTCGAGCGAGAACTGGTTCAGGATGGCTTCCGAGAACCGGTCGCGGGTGCGCAGGTAGGAACCGTCGCGGCCGATGACGCGGGCGTTTTCATCACCCCAGGTGTTCTCGCCGCCGAAGACGTTGATCGGGAGGCCGCCGCCGATGGTGCGGGTGGCTTCGCCGGTCTGACGGTGACGACCGTAGTCGTTCGAGTACGAGAAGCGCAGACGCTGGGTGTCGGTGAAGTCCCAGATGAGCGAGCTCAGCACGCCGTAACGACGGGTGTTGGTGTTCGACGGCGTGTAGAGGGTGACGCTGTCGCAGCTGTCGCCGTCGCCGTTCAGATCGACGCCGGTGCGGTTCACCAGAACGTTGGTGCAGGCCAGGGCGTTGGCGGCGGTGGTGGAGTTGGCGGAGTTCTGGTCGAGGCGGTCGTCGCGCTCGCTGACCACGGTGAAGCCGCCGCCGTTGGCCATCGTGTACTGGAACGACGGGTCGATGGTCAGGCGCAGGTTGTCGCGCAGGTGGTAGCTGAAGTTACCGCGCAGGCTGCCCGTGTTCGACGGGTTGTTGCGCAGTTCCGAGGCGTTGGTGCAGCTCGTGTTGTTCAGCACGCCGCCGAAGTAGGTGATGGCGGTCGACTGGGTGGTTTCGTTCTGGGCCGTGCCGTCGACGGCGAGCGGCGCGAAGCAGGCTTTGTCGTTCTCGGGGCGCAGGCCGGCGTTGAACGTCGCCAGGTTGTTGAAATTGTTGTAGGAGTTGTTGCGGTTTTCGTTCCAGTTGAACGCCAGGGCGGTGAAGTCACCGTTGTCGCCGAGGGTCTGGTAGACGCGACCGTTGTACTGCTTCTTCTCGAGTTCGCCCGGGCCCTTGAACTTCTGGTAGTTCGTGTAGGAGGCGGCGAGGAAGGCGGTCGTGCCCCAGGGGCCGAAGGCGCCCGAGTCGACGCGGCCGAAAACGCGGCCGTAGGAGAAGGTGCCCTTCGAACCGGTGAAGGTCGCGCCGGGCTCTTCGTACGGACGGACGGTCTGGTAGTTGATGATGCCGCCGAGCGCCGCAGCCGTCGGGCTGTCGTTGTCGGTCGTGCCCTGGTTGACCGAGGCGCGCTCGATCAGTTCCGGGTCGATCTGCTGGTTGGTGTAGGTGGCGTAGTTGCCGGTGTCGTTCAGCGGCACGCCGTCGACCGCCAGGCCGACGCGGTTGCCGTCATAGCCACGCAGACGGATGTTGCCGCCCGAGTTGCCGTAGGGGTCGGAGTTGGTGAAGTTCAGGCCGGGAACCAGGTTCAGGGTCTGCAGGATGGTCTGGCCCGGCTGTTGGCGGCCGATGACTTCCTGTTCGATGGTCGAGCGGGCCTTGTCGACGGTCTGGGCGACGGCCGGGCCGATGGCGCGCGGGCCGCGCGTGCCGGTGACGACGACTTCTTCGACCGACGTGGCTTCAGCGGCGCTGGTGCCGGTCGATTGGGCCGAGGCGGCGCCGGCGATGATCATGCCGGTAAAGAGGGCGGAGGTCGCCCAGAACACGCGTTTGCGGTTCATCATGTATCTGTATCCCCAGATGTGACGGGCGAACGCGCCCATTACCGCCAGGTTACTAACCTGACGAAATCCCGCCCCATCTAGGGCCGCTCTTGAAACGCTGGGCGACAGTTATGTGACAGTCGCATGACGACGCCACAGGGTTGCCCCTCGGCCACAGTCGCGAAAACGGCGATATAATCCCTGTGCGAACGGGATTTCAGCTTCCCCAGACCGCCCTCAGTCGGGCGGCGCGGCCACAGAATCGCGAATAGCCTGCATAGCGGGCCGGATTCAAGCGGGCAAAATCCTGGTGATAGGTTTCAGCCGGCCAGAAGCGGCCCGCATCACGGACCGGGGTGACGAACCGCCGGGCCCCGATGACGGCCATGGCAGCCTGGCGCGACGCCTCGGCGGTCGGCTTCTGGGCGGGAGTAGCGAAGACCGCAGTGCCATAGGCGGGGCCGGTGTCACAGAACTGGCCGCGCGCGTCCGTGGGATCGATGGTGCGCCAGAAGCGATCGACCAGCTGACGATAGCTGATCCGGCCGGGATCAAAGGTGACCTGCACCGCCTCAACATAGCCGTTGCCGGCTTCGACCGCTTCATAGGTGGGGCGCGGCGAGGTTCCGCCCGCATAGCCGGACACGGCGGTGACCACGCCGGGGATATGCTCCATGTTGGATTCGACCGACCAGAAGCAGCCGCCCGCGAAGACGGCGACCTCCCGGCGACCGGTGTCGCGTTGCGCCGGAGCTGGAGCCTGGGTCTGGGGGCGGGCCTGGGCCGCAGCGGGCGTCTCGCCCTGGGAGCAGGCGGCGGCGCCCAGGATGGCGGCGACGGCGATCAGTCTGGGGCGAAAGGCGCGCATGGGATCTGGCTCTCGACGATGGAGGATCGACGCCTCGCTTCCGCTGCCGAAAGGGCGTCGTCCAAGATACGTTCGAAAGGACCGGCCGGATACAATCGGGCCTGAAGGGCAGCTAGAGGGGCCCGCCGCGCGTCTCGAAGACGGTGGCCAGGGCCAGGGCCGTCGGGAGCATCGAGCGGGGCTCGTGATAGTTGCCGTTGACCTGGCTGCGCGCGATGACGTGGGCGCGGAAGCGGTTGAAAAGGGCCTTGTCGGGTTCCTGCGGATCCGACCAGAAGGCATCGAGAGGCTTCTGGTCGGTCAGGCCTTCAAAGTCGAAAAAGGCCTGGCCCAAGGCCTTGACCGGCGTCTGGAAGCCGAGCGCCGACAGGGCGGCGCTGGAGTTGTTGACCACCATGCCCCGCGAGGCGCGGCACAGCTGGGCCAGGTTGCCGCCGTCGATAAAATCCACCCGGTCAGTCAGCCCGCGCTCTTCCGCGAGGGCCCGGGTGATCAGGCCCAGATTGACCAGGCCAGGGTCGAGCGGATGGTTCTTGACGACGAGCCGTGCCTCCGGCGGGGCATGATCCGCGAAGCTGTTCATGACCTCGGCGAGGAAGGCCGTGTTGTCGGCGAACCGGGAATAGCGCAGCAGCTGGGCGTCGCCCTCGCGCTGGAGGCAGGCGATGAAGAAGGGGCCGCGCGCGGCGATCACTTCGGCGTCGCAACGGTTCCGTGACTGGAAGGCCAGGCCGAAATAGCGACGAATATGCCCCGCGCACTGCAGCCAGGGCGCCTGGGTATAGGGAGCGACATACCGCGGGAACAGCCAGCGCCCGGGCAGCTGGATCAGGTGATAGATGCTGATGTTGAGCACATGGTACGGCAGGATGCGGCCGACCGGTCGGGTCACCGGAGTCTCTGGAACCGGGGGCTCATAGGCCAGGCGGTGACGGGGCAGGGCGCTGGAGGCGTTGACGCCATTGCGCTCGACCGTCACCCAGTCGGGGCGGAAGTAGCCGTTTTCCAGCACCCAGACCCGGACGCCGGAGGCCGCAGCGTCGCGCAACACGGCCTGGTTGTAGGCTCCGCCCTCGCCGAAGACGATGACGTCGGTATGGTCGGGCAGCAGGGCTTTCAGCCGCTCGGGCCACTGGGCGGCGCGGCCCTTGAACCGGATCGCTCCGGGCCCACGCCAGTACAGGACATCGCCGGCGTTGAAGAGCATTCGGGTGACGTCGGCGCCCCGGGACCGCAGCGCCTGGGCCAGAACCCGCCCGAAAGGTCCGAAGGGTGCGGTGACGATCAGAAAGCGGCGCCCCACCAGCCCGTTGGTCGCGGCGCCCACCATGACGGGGGCGGGCGCTTCCGGATAATCGGGGTCGAGACTGGCGAGCAAACCCGTGGACTTTCTGAGTTCTGCGCTGAGGTCTCTCTTACTAGAGCGCCACCTTGGCCGCTGACAAGGCGGCTCGCGCGTGGGTCGTAGGAAAGATGTCGATTCCGTCATGCGGGGGGCGAAAAGGTGACGCCGTGACCGGCGCTCCCGCCCGGAATGCATTGGCTCGGCGCGGGTTCCGCTGCGCACGGCGGTCGAGTCGCGGGTGTGGATTTCCGGTTACCCCGCTGCGGGACACGGCCCTGGGCAAGGATGGGTTCGCCCCTAAAGCAGAAACGCCGGCCTCGCTTGCGCGGGGCCGGCGTTTCAAAGTCTTCGACATCCGAAGACCGTCGGGGCCTGCCTGAGCAGGCCCCTCGGGGCTTAGAAGTTGATGTCGATGGTGGCGCGGCGGTTCAGCGGCTCGCGGACACCGTCGGCGGTGGCGCGGGCCAGCTGGGTTTCGCCCTTGCCGTCCAGCGAGATCACGCCGCCGGCGACGCCTTGAGCGACCAGGGCGTCAGCCGTGGTGCGAGCGCGGCGGTTCGACAGGCCGATGTTGTAGGCGGCCGAACCCGAGGTGTCGGCGTGGCCGACGACCAGGACGCGGGTCGGAGCGCCGGTCTTGGAGTAGGCGGCAGCCTGGGCGATGACCGCCTGGGCTTCCGTGGTCAGAACCGAGCGATCCCAGTCGAAGTAAACGACGAACTGGCGAGCGGCGGGCTTCTGAACCACCGGCGGGCGCGGCGGCGGGGGCGGGGCGACCGGCGGCGGGGCCGGCGGAGCCACGTACGGCGGCGGGGGCGGCGGGGCGACGACCGGCTCGGCGCCGAAGGCGTAGCGCAGACCCAGGGTCACGGTGTGGCTGTTGTCGTAGTCGCCTTCGAACGTGCCTTGGTTGTAGGCAGCGACCGAGGTGATCGAGGCGAACTCAGCGTCACCCGTCAGGTAGCGGTAGGTCAGGTCGATGTTGGCGCGGTCCGAGATGGCCCAGGCCAGACCGGCGATCGCTTGGGCGGCGAACTTGGTCGAGCTGTCGTCAGCGACGAAGCCGACGCCGCGGTTGTTGCGCAGGCGGCCGACGACGTCGGTGTTGACGTGGTTCACACCGGCGCCGAGGCCGACGAACGGACGAATGCCCCAGGCTTCGTAGCCGAAGTCATAGATGACATTGGCCATGAGGGTGGTGGATTCGATGTCGCCTTCCGGCGAGGTGCAGGGGCCGGTGGCGGGCGCCAGGTTGCAGACGCCGTTGGTGCCGGAAACGGCGCGGACCTTGCCCACGTCGCCCGAGCGGTAGCCGCCCTCGACTTCAACGCGCCAGTTCGGGTTGAACCGGTAGCCCAGACGGGCGAACGCGGCCCAGCCGTCGTTCACTTCGAAGTTGAAGTTGTTGCCGGTCGATTGGGATTCGGCGTTGATGCCGTCTTCCATCGTGTGATAGCCGGCGTCGATCGCGCCGTACCAGCCGTCCGGCTCAGCCGAAGCGGCGCCAGCCGACAGGGCGATAGCCGCCGCGGCGCTGGACGCCAGAAAAACAGTCTTAATACGCATGGGTGTGAGCCCTCCGCAGCCAATATTGTTTCATGCGGCGGTCTCACCGCCTCAGGCCTTCTAACAGCGTTGCCATTGGAGGTCGAGCCGATATCGCCGGTATTTCCCCGGTGGCGACTCAACCGTGACGCTGAAGCTACACGGCAAAATCGCGCTCTTGTTCCGAGGGTTCCGGCCATGAGCGTCAGTGGCTTCCGGCAGACGGCGAAGCGTCCTATGCACTGGAGGCATGAGATCCGACCCGTCCTGCGAAATCATCGCCGAAGCCGGCGTCAATCATGATGGGCGCGAGGATCTCGCGCTGCGGTTGGTCGAGGTCGCCGCGGCGACCGGTGCGGACACGGTCAAATTCCAGACCTTCGACCCCGCCGAACTGTCCACGGCCTCCGCGCCGACCGCCGCCTATCAGGCCGAGGCGGGCCAGGGCTCGGTCCAGGCCGAGATGTTGTCGCGGCTGGTCCTGCCCCGCGACGCCTTGTCGCGGGTCGTCGATCACGCCCGCGCCTGCCGCGTCCGCTTCCTGTCGACGCCCTTCGACATCCGCTCTGCCCATCTTCTGGTCGACGATCTGGGGATGGAGCGGATTAAGGTCGGATCGGGCGAGTTGACCAACCTGCCCTTCCTGCTGGCGCTCGCCCGGATGAACCGGCCGCTGCTGCTGTCGACCGGGATGGCGACGATGGACGAGGTCGAACAGGCGCTGGGCTGCGTGGTGTTCGGACGGGTTGCGGGGGCTGTCGAGGCGCCGTCGCTGGCGGCCTTCGCCGAGGCGTTCCGCTCGTCCGAAGCCGCGCCAGTGTTGGCGGAAACGGTCGTCATGCAGTGCGTGACCCAGTACCCGGCGCCGCATGACCAGGCCAATCTGAGCGTGATGGACGCCTACGCGGCCCTGGGCGTCCGCCCCGGCTATTCGGACCATACTCTTGGCATCGACATCGCCCTGGCTGCGGTGGCGCGCGGGGCGACAGTGATCGAGAAGCATCTGACCCTGGACCGCACCGCGGAAGGGCCGGACCACAAGGCCTCGCTGGAGCCGGACGAGATGGCGGCTCTGGTCGCCGGGGCTCGGCGGGTCGCCGATGCCCTGGGCGATCCGGTCAAACGGCCGGTTGCCGCGGAAATCCCCAATATCGCCGTGGCGCGGCGCGGACTGGTCGCGGCCCGGCCCATCGCGGCGGGCGAAGCCTTCAGCATCGACAATCTGACGGCGCGGCGCGCGGGCGGCGGTCTGGCGCCGGGCCTGCTGTGGGACCTGATCGGCCGGCCCGCCACCCGGGCCTATGCCACCGACGAGATCATTGAGGCGTGAGCCAGGCCCCTGCGAGGATCGGCGTCTTCACCGCGACCCGGGCGGAATACGGCCTGCTGCGGCCGGTGCTGGCCCGGCTGGAGGCCTCGGCGCGGCTTGAGCCCGTCCTGATCGTCAGCGGAACCCATCTGTCCGAGAGGCATGGGGCGACGGTCGCGGAGATCGAGGCCGACGGTCGGGCGATCGCGGCGCGAGTTCCGGTTCCTCTGGCGGGCGGCGACGGCGCCTCTGTCGCGGACGATATGGCGGCGGTGCTGGCGGGCGCGGCAAAGGCCTATGTCGAACTGAAGCTGGACGCGGTCATGATCCTCGGCGACCGGACCGAGGCGCTGGCGGCGGCGGCAGCAGCGGTCCCGCTGGGCCTGCCGATTGTGCATCTTGAAGGCGGACATCGGACGGCGGGGGCCGTGGACGACGCCATCCGTCACGCTGTCACCAAACTGGCGGCCCTGCATTTCACCGCCGCCGAACCTTACTCCCGCCGCATCATCCAGATGGGGGAGCCGCCGGAGCGGGTCTTCACGGTCGGCGCGACCGGGGTCGACAACCTCGTCGTCTTCGGCCGCTCCAGCCGGGCCGAGGTGGCGGTGATGCTGGGTCTGGCTCCCGACGGGCTGGAGCCGGGGTTCGTCGTGGTCACCTTCCATCCGGAGACCCTCGCGGCGGTCTCCCCCGAGACGCAGATCTCGGCCTTTCTGAAGGGGCTGGGGACGATCACGGACCGGAAGATCGTGATCACCCTGCCCAATGCCGATGCCGGCGCCGAGTCGATCCGGGCGGCGACCAAGGCTTTCGGGGACGACCGGCCCGATCAGGTCCTGACCTTCGAGTCCCTCGGCGCGCGGCGGTATGCGGCGGCCCTTACGGCCTGCGACGCCGTGGTCGGCAACTCCTCCAGTGGGGTGATCGAGGCCCCTGCGGCGGGGACGCCTTCGGTCAATGTTGGGGACCGACAGGCCGGACGGCTGAAGCCCCCGAGCGTCATCGACTGCGCCAATACGCCGGAGGCGGTCGCGGCGGCCCTGAAGCAGGCGCTCGACCCTGCTTTCCGCAAGGCCGCGTGCGCCCAGCCGGCGCCGTTCGGCGACGGACATGCGGCGGAGCGCATCGTTGAGGTGCTGGAGCGGACCGACTTCGCCGGACTGGCGAGGAAGCCCTTCGTCGATCGGACCTAGCGGCGAACCCCGCCCAGATCCTCACCCGTCGTCACATGAGGCCACAGGGCCTCGCACACCACGAAGTCAAACAGGGTGTCGACGTCCCAGCCGCGCTCGGGCGGCATCGACCAGGTCAGGGTCCCGTCGGACTGGAAGGAGCGGTCGCGGCTCAGGATATCCGGCCGTCCGACATAGATGGCGCCGTTGATGATGACGGATTCATCCGTGTGCGGATCGTTCCGTTTCCACAGACCATCGGCGCCGAGCGAGCCATAGAAGCCGGGCGGCTTGGGCATGGGTGAGACCCCGATCATCGAGGGGGCGTTTCGGGAATGACAACGGGCCACCGCGCCGTCGATGTCGGCTGTGGTGCGCAGCGGCGAGGTGGGCTGGAGCAGAACGACATAGTCCCAGTCTTCGGCGATCGCGGTCAGGGCGTGTTCGATGGCGTCCATGACCGAGGCGGAGGCGCTCGCCAGTTCGGGGGGGCGGCGCAGGGTCTCGACGCCCATGTCGCCAGCGAGGGCGATGACGGCCTCATCGTCGGTCGTGACCACCAGCCGGTCGATGGTGGTCGAGGCCTGACCGGCCAGCAGCGTCCAGCCGATCATCGGGCGGCCGGCGAGGGCGCGCAGGTTCTTGCCCGGCAGGCCTTGCGAGCCCGCGCGGGCGGGGACGAGGCCCAGCACCCGTTTGCCGTCGATCATGCCGCCACTCCTCAAGAGATAAGGACTAATGCCGATCCCGGCCTTACGCGCGGTTAACCACGTTCGGAGAATCATGCGCGCGACAGCGGCCCGCCGGGGAGCGCGGCCGCACGGAGCAGACGGCGTGGACGATCTATTGAAGGCCTATGCGGGCAAGCGCGTGCTGGTCACGGGCGCGGGCGGCTTCATCGGCAGCCGCCTGACCGAACGCCTGGTCGAGTTGGGCGCGAACGTGCGGGTGCTGGTGCGCTATACCTCCGACGGCGACGCCGGCTGGCTGGACCGGTCGCCTGTGCGGGCCGAGCTCGACGTGCGGCGCGGCGATCTGGCCGACCGCGACAGCGTGTACGATGCGGTGAAGGACCGGGAGATCGTCTTCCATCTCGGCGCCCTGATCGCCATTCCCTATTCGTATCTGGCGCCGGAGAGCTACGTCCGGACCAATATGATGGGCACGCTCAATGTGCTGCAGGCGGTCCGCGAGCTGGGTGTTGGCCGACTGGTCCACACCTCGACCAGCGAGGTCTATGGCTCGGCCCAGACCATTCCGATGACCGAGGCCCATCCGCTGGTCGGCCAGTCCCCCTATTCCGCGACCAAGATCGCCGCCGACAAACTGGCCGAGAGCTATCACCGCAGCTTTGAGACGCCGGTCGTGACGCTGCGTCCGTTCAACACTTTCGGGCCGCGCCAGAGCGCCCGGGCCGTCATCCCCTCGATCACCATGCAGGCCCTGGCCGGACGGCCGGTTATGCTGGGCGACACCCGGCCGACGCGGGACTTCGTCTTCGTCGATGACACGGCCGACGCCTTCCTGCGGGCGGGGATCGTCCCGGGCATCGAGGGGCTGACCGTCCACACCGGCGGGGGGCGCGAGGTCCGGATCGGCGACCTGCCGGCCATGATCGGCAAGGCGGCCGGGATCGAGGTTCAGGTGGTCGAGGACAAACAGCGCATCCGCCCGCCGGCCAGCGAGGTCGAGCGGCTGATCGCCGACGCCTCGCTTGCGAAGGCGAAACTGGGTTGGGCCCCGACGGTCAGCGTCGAGGAGGGGCTGGCACGCACCGCCGACTTCATCCGCGAGCACCCGCAGCTGTATCGCCCGGCGGAGTATGCGGTGTGACCGCTTCCTCCAGATTGCCGACCAGCTCGCCCTCCAATCTCGAGGCCCAGATGATGGGCCCGGAGACGCCGCTGTTGGCCGCCATCGAGCGGCTGGATTCGGTGCGGCGCAAGTTGATCCTCGTCGTCGATGAGGAGCGGCGGCTGGTCGGTTCGGTCTCGGACGGCGACATCCGGCGGGGCCTGATGCGGCGCCTGACCATGGACGCCCCGCTGAGCGCGGTGATGAACGCCAACCCGGTGTCGCTGAAGTCCGGTGTCTCGGACAAGGATGCGGTGCGCGCCCTGTCGGATCGCGGCGTCGGCCTCGCCCCGTTGGTAGACGGCAAGGGGCGGGTCATCGGCCTCTACCCCGATGTGCTGGGCGTGGCAGCGCCACGCGACAATCTGGTGGTGCTGATGGCCGGCGGGCGCGGGGCGCGGCTGTTTCCCCTGACCCAGAACTGTCCCAAGCCGATGCTGAAGGTGGCGGGTCGCCCCTTGCTGCAGACCATCATCGAGCGGCTTCAGGCCCAGGGTTTCCGGCGCTTCCGTCTGGCGGTCAACTATCTGGCCGAGATGATCGAGGATCATTTCGGCGACGGTTCCTCGTTGGGCGTCGAGATCGACTATCTGCGGGAAGACCATCCGCGCGGCACGGCGGGGGCCCTGTCCCTGCTGGCCGACACGATCGACCAGCCGATGCTGGTCATGAACGGCGACCTTCTGACCCGGATGAGCTTCGGCGAACTGATCGACTTCCATGTCGAGCATCAGGCCAAGGCAACGCTGTGTGTTCGCGAGCATAATTTCCAGTCGCCCCACGGGGTGGTGGAGACGGACGGGCCGCGCGTCACCAGCCTGACGGAGAAGCCGACTTTCCGCTGGCTGGCCAATGCCGGCGTCTATTGTCTGTCACCCGAGGTGCTGGCGCGGGTGCCCGCCGAGGGGATGTATGACATGCCCGACCTGCTGAACGCCCTGAACGTGGATGGAGAGACCGTCGGCGCCTATCCGATCCACGAATACTGGCTGGATATCGGACGTCCCCCGGACTTCGAAAGCGCCCAGGCGGAGTTCACCGCCATCTTCGATCCGGCGGAATAGTCAGCCGCCGCCCGTGCGGCCCGTCGCCTTGCCCGTGCCTTCGCAAACCGGACAGGTTTCGCCGTCGGGCAGTGACCCCGTCCCCTCGCATTCGGGACACAGGGTCGCGTCGTGATGCTGGGCCTCGGCCGGGTCCGCGGGGGTCAGGCCGTGGTCGTCGATGTCGTGTTCTTTCATGTCGCCCTCCTTGTCGAAGCCTGAACGGTCAGGCGGGGCGTGAGTTTCATGGCCTTTCGCCGTGACAGCGCCACGCTTCGCGTCTATCAGCCCGCCGATGATGGACGAAGTTGAACGCCAGTCGGAAGAGCGCGGCTGGGCCACGGCGAAAACCCTCGCCGAGGCCCTGCCCTATATCCAGATCTACGACCGCGAGACGGTGGTGATCAAATACGGCGGCCACGCCATGGGTGAGACCGCCGTGGCGAAGCAATTCGCCGCCGATGTGGTCCTGCTCAAGCTGATGGGCGTGAACCCCGTGGTCGTCCACGGCGGCGGACCGCAGATCAGCGCCATGCTGGACAAGGCCGGAGTGAAGTCGAACTTCATCGACGGCCTGCGCGTCACCGACCGGGACACGATGGTCGTCGCCGAGATGGTCCTGTCCGGCGCCGTGAATAAAGAGATCGCCCACTGGATTTCGGTGGCGGGCAAGGAGGCCGACGTGCGCGGCATCGGCCTGTCGGGCAAGGACGCCGGCCTGCTGACCGTCGAGAAGACCACCCGCACGCGCCGCGACCCCGACAGCCTGATCGAGCACGAGGTCGATCTCGGCTTCGTCGGCGAACCGACCAAAGTGGACCCCAAGCTGATCGCCGGCCTGATCGCGTCCGAGACCGACGACTGGGTTCCGGTCATCGCCCCGATCGGCGTTGCCGAGGACGGCATGACCTATAACGTCAACGCCGACACGGTCGCGGGCGCGGTCGCGGGCTCGCTCAACGCCAAGCGCATGCTGCTGCTGACGGACGTCAAGGGCGTGCTCGACAAGAACGGCCAGCTGATCCGTCAGATGACGGTCGCCGAGGCGCAAGGGCTGATCGACGACGGCACCGCCTCGGGCGGCATGATCCCCAAGCTGCAGACGGCGATGGACGCGGTGAAGGCCGGGGTCGAGGCTGTGGTCATCCTCGATGGCCGCCGTCCCCACGCCATGCTGGTCGAGCTGTTTACCGAGCACGGCGCCGGCACCCTGGTGAAGGCGTGACCGCGGAGCCTGTCGCGGCGCCTGTGGACACGGGTGAACCGGCGACCGAGCTTTCCGCCGACCTGACCGGGATCACCACCTGGCTGTTCGATCTTGACGACACCCTCTATCCGCCCGAGCGCCAGATCCTGAAGCGGGTCTCGGGCAAGATCTTTGACTATATGGTGCGGCTGACCGGCCTGCCGGAGGACGAGGCGCGGGCGCTGCAGTTGCGCTATTTGACCGACCACGGCGCGACCCTGGGCGGTCTGCTGCAGGACTACAAATTCGATCCGGCCGACTTCCTTGCCGACGTCCACGACGTGCCGCTGGACGGGCTGGATCCCGAGCCGGGCCTGCGTCTGGCGCTCGAACGTCTGCAAGGCCCTCGCTACGTCTTCACCAACGGATCGACCGAACACGGACGGCGGGTGCTGGAAGCGCTCGGCCTGACCGACCTGTTCAGCGGCCTGTTCTCGATCGAGGACGCCGACCTGCTGCCCAAGCCGGCGCCCGAAACTTTCGCGAAGATGATCGCCCGCTTCGACATCGATCCGACCCGCACCGCCTTCTTCGAGGATACGCCGCGCAATCTGCAGCCGGCCAAGGCTCTGGGGATGACCACGGTGCTGGTCGGCCCGAGAGCGCTGACCTCGACAGACGCCTATATTGATTTCCGGGCCGCCGCGCTCGGCCCCTTCCTCGCCACCGCCCATCTTGCGGAGACCAAAGCATGACCCTCGACCGCGCCCAGCTGGAAGCCGTCATCGAAAAGGCGTGGGACGACCGCGCCGAGCTTTCGCCTTCGACTCATGGCGAGGTCCGCCATGCCGTCGAACAGGCCCTGGCCCTGCTGGATTCGGGCGAGGCCCGGGTCGCCACGCGCGGCGATGACGGCGTCTGGACCACGCACCAGTGGCTGAAGAAGGCGGTGCTGCTGTCCTTCCGCATCAACGAGAACCAGATCATGCGCGCAGGCGAACGCGCCGTGGCCAGCCCAACCTCGGGCGCCCCCGGCGTCGGTCCCTTCTGGGACAAGGTGCCCAACAAGTTCGGCGACTGGACCGCGGCTGACTATCAGGCCGCCGGCTTCCGTTCCGTGCCCGGATCGATCGTCCGTCAGGGCGCGCACATCGCCAGGAACGTGGTCCTGATGCCGTCGTTCGTGAACATCGGCGCCTTTGTCGATGAGGGCTCGATGGTCGACGCCTGGGCCACGGTCGGCTCCTGCGCCCAGATCGGCAAGAACGTCCACCTGTCGGGCGGCGCCGGCATCGGCGGGGTGCTGGAGCCCCTGCAGGCCAATCCGACCATCATCGAGGACGGCTGTTTCATCGGCGCCCGCGCCGAGGTCGCCGAGGGCGTGATCGTGCGTGAGGGCGCGGTCCTGGCCATGGGCGTCTATCTGTCGGGCTCAACCAAGATCGTCGACCGCGCCACGGGCGAAGTCTTCCGCGGCGAGGTCCCGGCCTACAGCGTCGTGGTGCCCGGCTCCCTGCCTGATCCGAACGGCGGCCCGTCGCTCTATTGCGCGGTCATCGTCAAGCGCGTCGACGCCCAGACCCGGGCCAAGACCGGCGTCAACGAACTGCTGCGCGACTAACCCACCAGCACCGGTCTGCCGGCGCCGTCGGGACAGACGGCGCCGAGCACCGTCACGTCTGCCTCGCCGAAGCTCAGGCCCAGTGTGTCGAGGATCGGATTGATCACGGCGTCCAGCACGGGGCCGAGCGGCGTTAGCAGGGTCCCGAGCGCGCTGACCAGCCCGCCAAGGCCCAGCGGCAGGCCGATAATGTTGACGGTGACGTCCAGCTTCTGAACCAGGCTGACGACGACGCCGTTCACGAGACCGGTCGCCTTGACCGTCTTCGTCGTCCGGGCGCTGATCTCGGCGTCGGTGAACGCGGTCGGCCTGAAGCCTTGATCCGCGGCCTCGATCGTGGCGCGGCCGGTCAGGCTGACCAGACCGGCCACCGACATCAGCGTCGCGGGCGTCACTGTCAGGCTGTGTGTGAAATCCTTCAGCTTTGTCTCGTCGATGATTCCGATGTCGGCGCGCGCCAGCCCGGGCCGGACGCCGAGAGTGACGGCGCGTGATGGCTTGCAGGCGATGGAGTCCAGTCGCGCCTCGGACGAGGCGAGTTCGATAAGGATCGGCAGATTGACCTGGGCGAGGCCGGACAGCTTCTGGCTCGTCCGGGCACGGATATAGAGTCGGGTCTGGGCCGTGCGGACGATCGGTTCGCCCTTGGAAGTGACCGTGATCCAGGGCGAATGGTTGGGGCGTTCGCCGATGGCCAGATCGATCTTCAGCTCGGCGATCCCGGTCTGGGCGGCGGTGGTCAGGGCGATCTGGCGGTCGCCGCCACCGATCTCCAGCATGGCCATGGCGAGATCCATGGCCGAGACCGAGGCGTCCAGCCCCCGGGCAAGACCCCCGGTCGCGTCGGCCTCGGCCCCGATCAGGTCGCCAACCTTGAGCTTCGTCCCGACGGCGGCGTTTCCGAGACGTGACAGGGCGCTGGAGGATTGGCCGCCGGCGAGGGCCCCGAGAACCCGCAGGGCCTGACCAGCGTCGACCTCTTGGGCCAGAAGGTTGTCATAGTCTCCGGCCTGAACGCCGATGTCCGCAGCGAGGGCGTCGGAGAAGGCCAGCAGGTTCACCTGCGCCCCGGCCAGGGCGTTGTAGTCCATGACGCTGAGCGACACGCTGCTGCCCGTCAGGCCGCTGAGCAGCTGATTGGCGACACCCCCGTCCAGCGCCGCCAGCCGTGAGCCGATAGAAAACAGGGCGCGTGGCTCTCCCGGGGTCGCGGCCGTGCCCGAGCGGGTGATTTTCAGCGTATCCCGCCCGAGGATCCAGCGCCCGAAATACAGCGGCGCCTGGCTGGTGAGGGTGACTCTGACCGCATTGGGTTGCGGTGCGGCGACGGTGAAGCGTTGGGCCGGGGCGAGGGTGCGGTCGGAGACGTAGCGGCCCTTCAGGACAGTCGCGATCACGCTTGTCCCGGCATTGGCCTGGGCGGTGGCGCGGGCAGCGGCCTCGGCATGGTCCAGATCGCGGGCGCCGGAGAGGGCGGCGAGATCAGCAGCGCCCTGGAGCTGGCGGGCGTGCAGGGCGAGGGAGCCGATGTCGACCGTCACGGCCGCCATGGCGCAGAACAGGCCGCCTGCGACGGCGGCCATGATCGCGATCCCGCCCTTCCGGTCGGCGAGGAGGCGGCCCGACACGCCCTGATAGAAGTCCGGTTTCCGGCGGCCCCGGGGGCGCATCTCAATAGCCGCCGATCCGCACGGTGGCGGAGCGCTCAATCACGGTGGGGGGCTTGGGCAGGGGTCCGGCCAGCAGCATCACCGGGTTGGCGTGGGCGTCGTAGGCGACCTGAACCCGGATCGCCTGGGCGTCGCTGGTGACGCTCACCGTGACGAAGGTCGGGTCCAGCCCGGCGGCCCCGCCGGCCTGGTCCGTCACGAAGGTCCGCGCCAGCTGTTCGCGTTCCGCGGCGTCCAAACCCCCCACTGCGGCCCGGGCCCCCTCAGTAGCCAGCGACTGCACGGATTGCGCGAGCCAGAACCAGCCGCCGTAGACGACCATCCCGGCCAGAAGCAGGATCATCATCGGGCCGATCATGGCGAATTCGATGGCCGCAGACCCCTGTCGGCCACGCTCCGCGCCGCGTCTCAGGTCCTGCTCCGCCGCCTCGTCCAGAAGTCTCCGTCTCATGACGCCCGCCCCGTTTTCGATGGAAAGGGTCACAGATCATCGTTAAACAATGATTATGGCGTAACATTCATCGCATCGTGATGATTGAGCAGGAGTTCTAACCCCGTGTCCCTGGTGCGACGGGAAGTGCCCCAATTGTAATATGATTTGATCTTTTCAGGTCTGTGGCTTGACACCGGTGTCACGTGTCGGGTTAGTAACCGGGCCGAAACACGGCGAGATTCTGTTCAGCCTCCAGAGAGAGGCGGACGTCTTGGGAGGAGAACCGAAATGAACACGCTTCGCGTGCGCGCTCTTCAGTGCGCATCCGCCACCGCCCTGATCATGGGTGTCCTGTCCGCACAACCCGTGATGGCCCAGACGGCGCCGGCGCAGTCGGATGATGGCGCCTCCCAGGTCGACGAGGTCGTGGTCACCGGTATCCGCGGCGCCCTGCGCAGCGCCCTGAGCACCAAGCGCAATGCGAATGTGATGGTCGACGCCATCAACGCCGAAGACATCGCCGACTTCCCCGACGCCAACCTGGCCGAGTCGCTGCAGCGCCTGCCGGGCGTCTCGATCGACCGCGACAACGGCGAAGGCCGCACCATCACCGTCCGCGGCCTGGGCTCGGACTTCACCCGCGTACGCCTGAACGGCGTCGAAGCCCTGTCCACCGCTGGCGCCTCGATCGCGGGCGACAGCCCCAACCGCTCGCGCGGCTTCGACTTCAACACCTTCGCCTCGGAACTCTTCAACTCGCTGAAAGTCCAGAAGACCGCTTCGGCCGAGACGGATGAAGGGTCGCTCGGCGCCACCGTCGACCTGCAGACCGGCCGTCCGTTCGACTATCGCGGCGCCCGCTACGCCCTTTCGGTGCAGGACGCCTATTACGAGAACGGCGAAACCAACAACCCGCGCGTCGCCGCCCTGGTTTCGGACCGCTGGCGCTTCAACCATATCGGTGAAGTCGGTCTGCTGGGCTCGATCGCCTATAACAAGCGCGACCAGACCATCGACAGCTACCAGCGTCAGGCTGGGCAGTCGGACTACACCTATCGTCAGGCTACCTTCGCCGGCACGCCGAACATCGCCGCCGGCACCTCGATCCTGACCCGCCAGGGCTTCGCCGCCCCGATCGGCACCTCCTGCAACAACGGCGTCATTCCCGGCGTCAACATCACCAACATCTCCTACTGCGACGCGCTGCGCGGTTCGAACCTGGCGGCCTACAACCTGATCAACAATCCGATCGGTTCGACGCTGAAAAACAACAACGCCACCGGCACCGCCGCCGGTACGACGGTGTCCCCGGGCTCGCTGATCCGTATCCCGGCCCTGCCGACCCTGAACCAGCAGGATCTGAGCCAGGAGCGCGTCGGCATGACGTTCGGCGCCCAATGGCGCCCGAGCGACCGGACCACGATCAGCTTCGACGGCGTCTATTCGCAGCTGGACCAGGTCTCGACCAACTACCAGATCGTTCCGGTCGGCCTGAACCGCAACAACACCCAGGGCACCGCCAACCAGGCGACCTACCAGATGTCGAATGCCAACGTCGGCGGCACGGCGGCCCAGCGGCGCGCCCTGTACGCGTCCTGCAGCGCCCGCGCCGAGACAGACATCCTGGCCGGGATCGACTGCGGCCAGCAGATGTACGGAACGACGCCGGTCGCGGGCACTCTCTCGGGCTTCAGCTTTAATCCGAACAACCTCGAGCCATACGACTATTACAACAGCCCGACCTCGCGCGGTTACATTGCTGACCCGACCGGTCTGGCGATGCGGAACGCCTTGATCGGCCGTCCGTCGATTCGGCTGATCGATGCGGCCCTGAGCCCGAACGGCCAGAACGCTGACTATCTGGTGCTGGGCAATGTCGATATGCGTTCGGCCGCTGACGAAGCCCGCTACACCACCTACTTCCAGCAGGGCACGATCAACATCGACCACGAGATTACCGACACCCTGCGGGTGCACGCGATCTATGGCGAGAGCCGGTCGGTCAACAAATCCCAGGGCTCGCTGGTCGAGTTCAGCCGCATGAACTCGGGCACTGGCGTCGCGGGCGATGGCTATTTCGTCTATGACGCCCGCGGTGGTGGTGACATGCCGTCGCTGAACTTCGGCTTCGACGTCGCCGATCCGACCAAGTGGGACGTCGTCAAGGGCTTCTCCGCCATCCGCTATTTCGAACGGGTCGTGGACAACCACTACGAAGGCGGCGCGATCGACTTCGCCTATGACCACAGCGAGAACATCACCCTGAAGTGGGGCGCGTCGCAGCGCCGCTACACCTTCTACACCACCGCCCTGCAGCGGGAATCGGCGCGTGAGACCCTGAACCCCAGCCTGCTGGAAGCCGGGACCACCATCGACAAGGTCGGTCGCCTGCATTCCTTCGGCCAGGGCCTGGACCTGCCGGCGGGCACCCCGACCAGCTTCTACGCTCCGGATCTGGACGCCTTCCGCAGCCTGTTCGATTTTGAGTGCAACTGCGTCAACAAGTGGAACGACTGGCGGATTTCGACGAAGTACAACTTCGCCCAGACCTTCCAGGTCCAGGAAACCGACAGCAGCTTCTTCGGTCAGATCGACTTCAACGTGCCGGTCTTCGGCCGGACTCTGCGCGGTAACGTCGGCATCCGTCGCGCCTATACGGATCTGGACTCGGACGGCTTCACCAACCGCGGCCGGGCGATCAACGCGACCAACAACTACAAGAACGACCTGCCGTCGCTGAACATGGCCTATGAGGTCGCGGACAACATGATCGTCCGCCTCGGCATCGCCAAGGTGATGTCGCGTCCGCTGCTCGGCAACCTGGCGCCCAGCGTCACCGCGTTTACCGTGCCGAACGCTCTCGGCGCGACGACCGGCGGCGCGATCACCATCGGCAACCCGCAGTTGAGCCCCTTCACGGCGACCAACTACGACCTCAGCTTCGAATGGTACTTCCAGCCCGACGCCCTGTTCTCGGTCGCCATCTTCGACAAGGAAATCGAGAGCTTCCCGCAGACCCTGGTCGGCGACGGCACCCTGTCCTCGATCATGGACCCGACCGCGATCGCCGAGCTGCGCGCCGAGTTCGAGGCCATCGTCGCCGATCCGGCGACGACCGCCGCCAACCGTACGCTGGCCCAGAACCAGGTCGACTACATCAATGCCGACAGGCCCTTCGCCATTCGCCAGTTCCGCGATGCGCCGGGCGGCTACATCCGCGGGATCGAGCTGAACTATCAGCAGAACCTGACCTTCCTGCCCTGGTACTTCGAGAACCTGGGCATCCAGGCCAACTACACCCACCTCGAATCCGAGCTGAACTACATCCTGACGCCTCAGCCTCTGGTCACGGGCGTCGGTCCGTTCACCGGCGCCTCGCCGGACGCCTTCAACTTCACGGTCTTCTATGAAGTGCCCAAGTTCTCGGCCCGTGTTTCGGCCGCCTACCGCGCGGAATATGTGACCCAGTACCCGATCGCCTCGGGCACCACGGATCCGGGCTTCTCGGACTCGCCGCTGGTCAATGACTTCCTGGGCTCGCAGGAGACGCTGAACATCGACGCCTCGATGACCTACAAGCTGAACAAGCAGATCACCCTGACGGTCGAGGCCCTGAACCTGACGAACCAGACGACCAACCGCTGGGGTTACGCCGACGATCCGGTGGTGACCAACTACGGTTCGACCGGTCGCCAGTTCTTCGTCGGCGCTCGCGCGGTCTTCTAGGGCGAGCCGAACACTTCCCCGGGCTTCCGTCCTGCCGGAGCGTCTGAAAAGGACGCTCCGGTTCTTTTTCGGAAAGTCCGGAGCCGCAAACAGCAAAAGGCCGGGCCGTCGCGAGACGGCCCGGCCTTTCGTTTTATCAATGCGTCAGTTGATCAGGCTGCGGCGCAGGGCGGGCACGGCGATGGCCAGTTCGCGCGTCACCATGGTCGCGAAGAAGGCGGCGCCGGTCGGGCCCAGGTGGGTGTAGTCGAACGACAATTTGGCGTCGCCCATCGGCTCGACCGCGGCATTGTTCTGGGTGGGAGCCGGAGCCGGCGCTGCGCCCGCCGCCGGCGCGGGCGGAACCGGCGCGCCGGCATTGGCCGGAATCGTGGTGCCGGTCAGCAGGGCGGCGGCGACGACCGGCGAGGGCGGCGACTGGGCGAAGCCGGCGGCGAGGCTGGGGCCCATGGCCTGGACGGCGGCGGAACTGTCGGCGTTCAGATCCAGCAGGGGGGTGTTGGTCTCGGCGGCGACAGCGCGGATGGCGGCGGCCCAGGGCTCCAGGTCATTGTCCAGCTTTCCGTCCACGAACTGACGGCGCGTCAGGGGCGTGACCAGGACCGGAATGGCGCCCCTGGCCCGGGTTTCGGCGACATAGCGGCGCAGGTTCTGCGGAAACTCGGTCACCAGATCGGTCGAGCGGCCCGGCTTGCCCGGCTGGTCGTTGTGACCGAACTGAATCAGGACCCAGGTATCGACATAGGCGCCGGTGGACATCTCGGCGAGGGCGATGTCCCACGAGCCTTCCGCCCGATAGTTGCTGGTGCTGCGGCCGCCGCGCGCGAGGTTCAGACAGGCGACGAAGGACACGACGTGGTCCGAGCAGAACCGGCCGCCCCAGCCGCTGTTCGACTGGGTGGTCGAGTCGCCGATCAGGATGATTTTCGAGGCCCGGATGGGGCGCGTGGGCTCGGGGGCCGGGGCGGCGGTGGCGGCCGTTGTGGCCGCGCTCTGGGCGAAGGCGGCGGGCGCGGCGGATGCGAGCAGGGCGCCGGCGAGCGCCCCGGTTAGCAGGCGGATCACGGGATGGTTCATGGGGACGTCAACTCTCCGAAATCGGCGGCCCCCGAAGGCGATTCTTCGGCCCAGCCCCTTGTCGCCGTCTCACGCGGCGCTACGATGGATTTATAATACAAATCGGCTCGACGAGGAAACAGCCATGAAGATGACGAGACGCGGAGCCTTCGGTCTGGCCGCCCTGGGCGTGGCCGCGCCGACCCTCTCAAAAGCGCAGACGCCGTCGGCGGAAACCGCGGCGGCGCCCCTCTCCCGAGACGCCGCGCGCTCGTTCGGGGACTGGACGTCGATGACCTGGCCGAAGGGCATCGAGGGCCAGCGTCTGGCCGATCTCGGCGACGGGACCTTCCTCAATCCGATCCTGGCCGGCGACCACCCGGACCCGTCGATCCTGAAGGACGGCGATACCTATTACATGACCCATTCGTCGTTCGAATCCGTGCCCGGACTGACGATCTGGCAGTCAAAGGATCTTGTGAACTGGACACCGGTCGTGGCGGCCCTGACGAAGAACATCGGCTCGGTCTGGGCGCCGGAGCTGTGCAAGCACGACGGTCGCTTCTTCCTCTATATTCCCGCCCGCACGGATGAATACCGCTCCAGCTACGTCATTCACGCCGAGAAGATCGAGGGGCCGTGGAGCGAGCCGGTCGACCTGAAGCTGCCCAACCATATCGACCCCGGCCACGTCGTCGGCGAAGACGGCAAACGCTATCTGTTCCTCAGCGGCGGCGACATGATCCAGCTGACCGACGACGGCATGGCCACGGTCGGCGAGGTCCGCCATGTTTATGATCCCTGGCGCTATCCGGTTGACTGGGACGTCGAGGGCTTCTCGCCCGAGGGGCCGAAGGTCCTGAAGCACGGCGAATATTTCTACATGATCACCGCCGTGGGCGGCACGGCCGGACCGCCGACCGGCCATATGGTCATCGTGGCCCGCTCGAAATCCGTCTTCGGCCCGTGGGAGAACCATCCGCGCAACCCGATCGTCCGCACCGCCACCGCGCGCGAGAAGTGGTGGTCGCGCGGCCACGCCACCCTGATCGAAGGCCCCGCAGGCGACTGGTGGACCGTCTATCACGGCTATGAGAATGCCTTCTGGACCCTCGGCCGCCAGACCCTGCTGGACAAGATCGTCTGGTCGGCGGACGGCTGGCCCGACGCGACCGGTGGCGATCTGTCCCACCCGATGGCCAAACCCGCTGATCTGCCGGGCCAGCATCACGGCATGGCCCTGTCGGACGACTTCTCGACCGACAGGTTCGGGGTGCAGTGGAGCTTCTACAATCCGGGCCCGGACGAAGGCCGTCGCTTCCGTCGTGAGGGCGGGGTGCTGCACATGGCCGCCAAGGGCACGGCGCCCAAGGACTGTTCGCCCCTGACCTTCGTCCAGGGCGAGCACGCCTATGAGATCGAGTGCGAGATCGAGATCGACGAAGGCGTGACTGCGGGTCTGCTGCTCTTTTATGACTTCGGCCTCTACGCCGGCCTGGGCTTCGACGAGAAGCGCTTCGTCACCCATACCTACGGCATGGAGCGCGGTCGGCCGGGCCATTCGAACGGGCGGCGCATGCATATGCGGCTGACGAACGATAATCACATCGTCACCTGCTACTCGAGCCCGGACGGCGTGACCTGGACCAAGTTCGACCGCCAGATGGAGGTCTCGGGCTATCACCAGAACGTTCGCGGCGGCTTCATGATGCTGCGCCCCGGCATCTATGCCGCCGGCGGATCGGGCGAGGCCCGGTTCAGGAATTTCAAGTATCGGGCCCTCTAGGCCTGATGCTCGCTCTCGACCCGACGGAAGCCCGCGTCGATGACGGCGAGCATGGCGGCGGCGGCCCCCGGGCCGTCGCCCGCCTCGATGCGGTCGACGATACGTTCGTGAGCGTCGACGGTTTCGCGGTGCAATTCGGGCGCGCGGGTCGGCGGGCTGAGGGTGAAGGCCTCCAGCAGGGCGGTCTCGATGACGCTGGCGATCGAGCGCATCATCGGGTTGTTCGACGCCGCCCCGATAGCCAGGTGAAGCGACAGGTCGGCGCGGGCGAATCCGTACTCGGACTTCGTCTCCCCGCGCATGGCGGCAATGGCCATGCGCATGGCCATGAGGTCGTCCGGAGTGCGGTGCTGGGCGGCCAGCTCCGCCGCCGCCGGCTCCACCGCCCGGCGCATCTCGGCCAGATGGCGGCGGAAGTCGGCGTCCATGCCGGTGCGCACCTTCCACGACAGGACCTCGGGATCGAACAGGTTCCAGCGGACACGGTCCGACACCTTGGTGCCGACGCGCGTCTTGACCACCAGCAGTCCCTTGGCCGTCAGGGTCTTGATCGCCTCGCGCAGCGAGGTGCGCGACACCCCGAACCGGTCCAGCAACTCGGGCTCGGGCGGCAGCTTCTCCCCGGAGGCGAACCGGCCCGACAGAATGTCCTCGCCGAGCGTGCGGACGATCTGGGCATGCCCCGACAGGGCGCGATCGCCCCGTTCGGGCTGACCCTCATGTCCGATTCTGGAAGTTCTGATCGCGCGCCTGGCCATATTTCTCCGGCTGTACAGGTGTTTGCGCCGAACGACAAAATTCCGATTTGTCGGATGATAACACCAAACCTCACTCATACGCGCCGCTCTGGCGCAGGACGACCCGCGTGACCCAGACTCCCGAAAAGCCCGCCAAAGCCCTCCCCAAGGCCCTGCGTTCGCGCGCCTGGTTCGACAATCCGGACAATCCGGACATGACGGCCCTCTATCTGGAGCGCTATCTGAACTACGGCCTGACGCTGGAGGAGTTGCGCTCGGGCAAGCCGATCATCGGCATCGCCCAGACGGGATCCGACCTCGCTCCCTGCAACCGCCACCACATCGAACTGGCCAAACGGGTGCGCGAAGGCATCCGCGAGGCGGGCGGCATCGCCCTGGAATTTCCGGTTCATCCGATCCAGGAAACGGGCAAGCGGCCGACGGCGGGGCTGGATCGCAATCTCGCCTATATGGGGCTGGTCGAGCTGCTCTACGGCTATCCGCTGGACGGCGTGGTCCTGACCATCGGCTGCGACAAGACCACCCCAGCCTGCCTGATGGCGGCGGCGACGGTCGACATCCCGGCTATCTGTTTGTCAGTCGGGCCGATGCTGAACGGCTGGCTGAAGGGCGAGCGGATCGGTTCGGGATCGATCATCTGGAAGGCGCGCGAGATGATGGCGCGCGGCGAGCTGGACTATGAGGGCTTCATCAATCTGGTGGCCACCTCGGCGCCGTCGGTGGGCTATTGCAACACCATGGGCACGGCCTCGACGATGAACTCGCTCGCGGAAGCCCTGGGCATGTCCTTGCCTGGCTCGGCGGCGATCCCGGCGCCCTATCGCGAACGGCCGCAGGTCGCCTACCAGACCGGCAAGCGGATCGTGGAGATGGTGCATGAGGACCTGAAGCCGTCCGACATCCTGACGCCCGACGCCTTCCACAACGCCATCGTCGTCAACTCCGCCATCGGCGGTTCGACCAATGCGCCGATCCACATCACGGCTCTGGCCCGCCACTCGGGCGTCGACCTGCCGATCAAGGAGTGGGAGACCGTGGGCCACGCCGTGCCCCTGCTGGTCAATCTGCAGCCGGCCGGGACCTATCTGGGCGAGGACTTCCATCAGGCGGGCGGGGTTCCGGCGGTGATCAACCAGCTGATGGAACAGGGACTGATCCGTGAAGGCGCCCTGACCGTCAACGGCAGGACGATGGGCGAGAACTGCAAGGGCGCGGAGATCGTCCTGCCCGACGTCATCCGGCCGTTCGATCAGGCCCTGATGACCGACGCGGGCTTCCTGGTGCTGGGCGGCAATCTGTTCGAGAGCGCCATCATGAAGACGAGCGTGATCTCGCCCGAGTTCCGCGACCGCTATCTGACCGACCCCGAGGACCCCGAGGCCTTCGAAGGCCCCGCCGTGGTCTTCGACGGGCCCGAGGACTATCACCACCGCATCGACGATCCGGCGACGGGGATCACCGAGCGGTCGATCCTGTTCATGCGCGGGGCCGGCCCGATCGGCTATCCGGGCGCGGCCGAGGTCGTGAACATGCGGCCGCCCGCCTACCTGATCGAGAAGGGGGTCACCGCCATCGCCTGTATCGGCGACGGGCGGCAATCGGGCACCTCGGGCTCGCCCTCGATCCTCAACGCCTCGCCGGAAGCGGCTGCGGGCGGCAATCTGGCCCTGTTGCGCGAGGGGGACTGGATCCGCGTCGATCTGAAGACCCGCCGCGTCGATGCGAAGGTGTCGGACGCCGAGATGGCCGAACGCCGCGCGGCGCTGGAGGCTGCAGGCGGCTTCCAGTATCCGCCGTCGCAGACGCCCTGGCAGGAGCTGCAGCGCGCCACTGTCGGCCCGTTGCAGACCGGCGCCGTGCTGGAGCCGGCGGTCAAGTATCACCGCATCATCGACAAGTTCGGCAACCCTCGCGACAACCATTAGGGGCCGAGCGCGTCAGTCGCGCCCGATCGTCATCCAGATAGACAGGGTCCCGCCGGGCTCGAGCACGGTGTAGCCCTGCTCGCCCGGCGCCCCCTGATTGAAGACATCGGGGCGGTGTGTCACCGGCTCGACGCACAGGAAGTCCTCGCCGGTCGGGACATAGACGTGCAACCGGTCTGCGGAGGCGCGGACGGTCGTGGTCCCGGCGGCGTCGGACAGGCGCGCCTCGCCGGACCAGCCCTCGAAGCAGTGGTCCACGAACGGGGCGTCGGCGACCGCGCGGTCGGTCCAGTCGATGACCTCGGTCAGAGGGGCGAGACAGTCAGGGACAATGTCTTCGCCGGTCCAGACCCCGGTCGCGGGCGCGTTGAGGCGGCTGTTCGCATGGCGCGGGAAATAGGGGTGCAGGCCGATCCCGGCGGGCATGGGCGTCGTGTCGCGGTTGATGACCGACAGGTCGATGCGCAGTCCATCGTCGGACAGACTGAAGGTCTGGCGCGCCTCATAGCGCCAGGGCCAGCCGTCGGCGCCGAAGCTGAGGGTCAGGCGGTCGGCGGCCTGTTCCAGCACGGTCCAGACGCCCAGCCAGCCCTCGCCGTGCAGGGCGTGGGGCGCGAAGCGCGGCAGGACCGGCAGGCGGATGTCGCGGTCGTCGAAGATGAACCGGCCCTGCGCGATCCGGTTGGCGTAGGGGACCAGAGGGAAGCAGGCGAAGTCGAGGATGTCGGTTGCCCCACTGGGCGTCAGGCGCAGGACGTCTTCGCGGGCCTTCGTCAGGGCGGCGACGGCGCCGCCCTGAAGTGCGATCGTGGCGGACCAGTCGCCGTGTCGGAGCCCGATCATCCTGCGGAGTAGGACGTCTTGGTCTGGGTGAAGAATTCCTGCGCCGCGAAGCCCTGTTCGCGCGCGCCGTAGCTGGACTTCTTCGTCCCGCCGAAGGGCACGTGATAGTCGACCCCGGCGGTCGGCAGATTGACCATGGTCATCCCCGCCTTCGCCCGGCGCTGGAAGTCACGGGCGTGCTTGAGGCTGGAGGTGACGATGCCGGCGGACAGGCCGAACTCGACCCCGTTGGCGACGGCCAGTGCCTCCTCATAACTCTTCACGCGGAGGGTCGAGGCGACCGGGCCGAAGACCTCCTCGTTGTTGATCTTCATGTCCGGGGCGGTGTCGGCGATCAGGGTCGGCTGGACGTACCAGCCGGGCGTTTCCAGCGTCAGTCGCTCGCCGCCGACGGCGATGCGGCCGCCTTCGTTTTTCGCGATGTCGATATAGCGGTAGGAGGTCTCCATCTGGGCCTCCGACACCGCCGGACCCATCTGGCTGGTCGGGTCGAGCGCGGGGCCGACCTTGAGCGCCTTCAGTTTCTCACTGAGGGCGGCGACGAATTTGTCGTGGATGCCGTCCTGAACGATCAGGCGGCTGGAGGCCGTGCAGCGCTGGCCGGTGGCGAAGAAGGAGCCGTCCAGAGCGATGGCGACCGCGCGGTCGAGGTCGGCGTCGTCGAGAACGATCAGCGGGTTTTTGCCGCCCATCTCCAACTGGACACGCGCCTGACGCTTGACCGCGCCGGCCGCCACGCCCGCGCCGACGCTCTGGGAGCCGGTGAAGGAGACGGCGTCGATGTCCTGATGGTCGACGATGGCCTGACCGACACCGCCGCGGCCGATGATCATGTTGACGACGCCCTTGGGCAGGCCCGCTTCATGCAGGATGGCGACGAGGGCCTCGGCGGTCGCGGGGGTCAGGCCGGCGGGCTTGATGACGACCGTGTTTCCGAAGGCGAGGGCCGGAGCCATCTTCCAGGCCGGGATGGCGATGGGGAAGTTCCAGGGGGTGATCAGGCCGACGACGCCGACGGCCTGACGATAGGTCTGGATCTCGACGCCCGGACGGGTCGAGGCGAGGTTCTGGCCGTGCAGGCGCAGGGCCTCGCCGGCGAAATACTTCAGGATGCGACCGGCGCGCACCGTCTCGCCGATACCCTCGGGCAGGGTCTTGCCCTCTTCGCGCGACAGCAGGCGGCCCAGTTGTTCGCGGCGCTCCATGACCAGCGTCCCCGCCCGGTCCAGCACGTCGGAACGGACTTCCGGCGAGGCCTCGGACCAGCTCTCGAAAGCGGCCTTGGCGGCGGCGACCGCCTGATCGACCTCGGCGACGCCGCCGTCAGGCGTGCGGGCCACGACCTCACGGGTGTCGGACGGGTTCAGACCCTGTCCCGGACGGTCGGCGGAGACCTTCTCGCCGTTGATCCAGTGGGAGAGTTCGAGGGTGTCGGTCATGGGGATGCCTTCAAATGAAAACGGGCGGCGGGGGAGCGCCGCCCGATGGAGAAAACAGGCTGTTCGATCAGCCCTGCATGTCTTCCAGTTCGCGACCGCGCGTCTCCTTCACCCAGGCCTGGACCAGGAAGTAGGAGATCAGGGCGCAGGCGGCGTAGAAGCCGTAGGTGATCGGCAGACCGAGGCCCGCGGCCATGGCCGGGAAGCTGACCGAGATGCCGAAGTTCGCCAGCCACTGGGCCAGACCCGCCACGGCCAGTGCCGACCCGCGCATCTGGTTCGGGAACATCTCGCCCAGCATGACCCACATGACCGGGCCCCAGCTGAAGTTGAAGAAGACGACATAGAGGTTGGCCGAGATCAGGGCGATCAGGCCGACCTGATCGGGCAGGTGCATGGCGCCGTCGACGAACTGGGCCTGTGAGAAGCACCAGGCGAGGACGCCCAGCGTCACCGCCATGCCCGCCGAACCGATCAGGAGCAGGGGCTTGCGGCCGATCCTGTCGATCACGGCGATGGCGGCCAGACAGGCGAGGATCGACAGGCTGCCGGACAGGATGTTGATCAGCAGGGCGTCGTTTTCGGAGAAGCCCACCGACTGCCACAGGGTCGCGCCGTAGTAGAAGACGATGTTGATGCCGACGAGCTGCTGGAACACAGCCAGGATCAGCCCGGCCCAGAGGATCGGACGCACCTTGTGGGTCGAGGGATCGAGCAGGTCCTTGAAGCTGGGCTTGTGATCGGCGGCCAGGGAGGCGCGGATCTCGGCGACCTTGCGGGCCCCGGCTTCGGCGCCGAACAGCTTGGACAACACGGCCTGGGCCTGGGCGTCCTTGCCCTTGGCGACGAGGAAGCGCGGGCTTTCCGGGATGGCCAGAAGGGCCAGCAGATAGATGGTCGCCGGGACCACCTGCAGCCAGAACATCCAGCGCCAGGCGGGGAAGCCGCCCCAGAACTCGGCGGTCGAACTGCCCGCCGTATGGGCCAGGGCGTAGTTGCCGAGGAAGGCGCCGGTCAGGCCGGTGATGATCATGATCTGCTGCACGCTGGACAGGCGTCCGCGCATGGAGGCGGGGGTGACCTCGGAGATATAGGCCGGGGTCAGGACGCTGGCCGCGCCGACGCCCAGACCGCCGATGAAGCGGGCGATGACGAAATGCAGGGAGCTGTCGGCCGCGCCGGCCCAGAAGGCGCTGATCACGAACAGGCCGGCGGCGATCAGCATCACCGTCTTGCGCCCGATCAGGTCGGCCAGACGACCGGCGATGAAGGCGCCGACCGCACAGCCCAGCAGGATGGCGCCGACATTGATGCCGACGCTGAGCTCCGACAGATTGAAGGCGCTCTTCAGCCCCTCCTGGGTGCCGTTGATGACGCCGGAATCATAGCCGAACATAAAGCCGCCGATGGTGGCGACGGCCACGATCAGAGCGATGAAGGCCATATTGACCTTGTCGGTCCCGGCGATGTCGGGGCCATTGCCCCCGGTGGGTCCTGCCATTTGCCTCTTCTCCTCCGCATGGGGCTCTGACGGCCCCTGTTGTGATGATGGACTGTTGCCTCAGCGCCAGCCGGCGTCGACCCAGTATTCGTGGCCTGTAATGAAACGTGCATCGTCGGACGCGAGGAACATCGCCAGCGCCGCGACATCCTTCGGTTCGATCCGGCCCTTGAGGCACTGGGCGGCGACGATCTCGGCCTCGCCCTCAGGGGTGTACCATTTCATCTGACGCGGGGTTTTGACGTTGCCGGGCACGATGCAGGCGACGCGGATTCCATCCACGCCCAGCTCGCGCGCCAGACCCCGGGTCATGCCCTCGATCCCGGCCTTGGCGGTTTCATAGAGCGACAGGTCGGGCAGGCCGAGGTGCCAGGAGATGGAGCCGAGGTTCAGGATCACGCCCTGACCCGCCGTCTTCATGCCCGACGCCACGGCCTGGGCCGCGAAATAGAGGTGGCGCAGGTTGACCGCGATCCGGTCGTCCCAATAGGCGGGGGTGACTTCGTCCAGCGAATGGCGGTCGTCGTTGGCGGCGTTGTTGATCAGGACCTCGATCGGCCCGACCTCGGCGGCGATGGCCTCGAAGGTGGCCTTCAGGGCGGCGAGGTCCGTCAGATCGCAGCGGCGATAGGCGGGCGCGGGGGAAAGGCCCGACAGGCTGTCGGCCAGCGCGGTCGAATCCGCGTCGGCGACATCGAGGAAGACAACCCGGGCGCCCTGACGCGCGAAGCCCTCGGTCAGGGCCGCGCCGATGCCCGAGCCGCCGCCGGTGACGACCACGACCTTGCCGGCGAGGGAGGGATATTGATTGCTCATCAGGCGGTTCCCAGAAGGCCGCGGCCGGCGAGGTTCTTGATCAGGGCCATAACGCCCATGGTCCAGGGCGCGGCGAGGTCGCAGGTGGTGACCTCATTCTCCAGCACGCCGAGGCGCGGGGAGGAGACCTTCACCCGGTCGCCGACCTTGTGAGTGAAGCCGCCGCCGGGTGTGTCGCGATCCTGGATCGGGGCGAACATGGTGCCGAGATAGAGGGCGAAGCCGTCGGGGTACTGGTGGCTCTTGCCCGAGGCCTGTTTCGCCAGATCCTCCGGATCGCGGCTGATCAGGCGCATGGAGCTGGCGCCCGACAATACGAAGCCCTCGGGGCCTTTCACTTCCAGCGAGACCGTAGCGTCGCGGACGTCGTCCATCGAGAAGCCGGCGTCGAACAGGCGGATGAAGGGGCCGACCGAGGCGGAGGCGTTGTTGTCCTTGGCCTTGCCGAGCAGCAGGGCCGAACGGCCCTCGATGTCGCGCAGATTGACGTCGTTGCCGAGCGCCGCGCCGACCGCCTTGCCGGCCGGATCGACGACGATGACGACCTCGGGCTCGGGATTGTTCCAGTGGGAGTCCGCGCGGACGCCGACATGGGCGCCCCAGCCGACCGAGGACAGGCAGGGGGCTTTGGTGAAGATTTCGGCGTCGGGGCCGATGGCGACCTCCAGATACTGGGACCACAGGCCGTCGGCGATCAGCGCGGCCTTGAGCTCGGCGGCCTGTTCCGAGCCGGGCTTCACCTTGGCCATGTCGCCGCCGATGCGCTCGGACAGACGCTCGCGGATGCCGGCGGCGACGGAGGCCTCACCGCGCGCGCGCTCCTCAATGACGCGTTCAAGCGCCGAGACGGCGAAGGTGACGCCCGAGGCCTTCACGCATTGAAGGTCGAGCGGGGAGAGGAGGCGCAGGTCGCCATCCTCCCAGACGGAGGCCACCGTGAGATCCTCGATGGCGCCGAGATCCGGGCCGGTCGCTTTCGCCAAATCGGCGCGCGACAGGGCCTCGGCCGAGGTCGGAGCGAAGGCGGAGATGTCGTAGAGTCGGCCGCCGCGCAGCAGGACCGGGGTCGGGCCCTCGGCGGCTTCGATACGGCCCAGAAGGGTCGCGTCGCGCCAGTCCTCGGGCAGGATGTCCGTCAGCCTCATCTGTTCCTCCGCCCCGGCTGCACCGCCAGGATCATCTTGTGTTAGCGCTAACATCATCTGGCAGGGCGCGGGTTGTCAAGCCGGCTTCGGGCAGGAGGTCAGGCGGGCGGGGCGGAGGTCCCGCGTTCGATGAGGGCGTGGGGGAAGACGACGTTGCCGTCGGCCGCGCCCCGAACCAGCAGAGCCACGGCTTCGGCGGCCATGCGGGCTACGGGTTGGCGGACGGTGGTCAGGGGCGGCCAGACCGCCGTGGCCATGGGGATGTCGTCGAAGCCGACGACGGTCAGATCACGCGGCACGTCCAGCCCTCTCTGGTGCGCCACCGCGACGGCGCCCAGCGCCATGTCGTCATTGGAGGCGAAGATAGCGGTCGGTGGAGAGGGCCGGTCCAGCAGGCGACCCGCCGCGTCCAGCCCGGAGCGATAGGTGAAGTCGCCCGCCTCGATGACGGCCTCGGCGCCCGGACAGGCGTCGACCTCGAACTGGAAACCGATCAGCCGCTCGGCGCTGGCGCTCTGGTTGGCCGCGCCGGTGATGAAGCCGATGCGGCGATGGCCGAGGTCGAGCAGGCGTCGGGTCATGGCGGCGGTGGCGGCGCGGTCGTCGATGCGGACCCCGAGGGTCTCGGGCCGGAAACTCCCGGCGGCAACTATAACCGTCTTCAGTCCCAGACGGTCGGCCTCGGCGAGGGCGGCGACGGACTCTCCGTGCGGCGGCGGAAGGACCAGACCCCTTGCGCCCCCGGCCGCCAGCCGGCGCACCGCAGCGACCTCGCTCTCGGCGTCATCGTCGCACTGTTCGACCAGCAGCTGGCCGCCGTGGGTGCGGACCCCCTCCAGCGCGCCGAGCAGGAACTCGCTCAGATATCCGGCGCTGGGGTTGGACCAGATCAGGCCGATGCGGTCGAGGCCGCCGAGCGCCAGACTGCGCGCCGCGACATTGGGGGCATAGCCCAAGGCCTCGACGGCCTTGAGCACCGCCTCGCGCGTCTCGGGCTTCACCGCGCCGCGGTTGTTCATGACACGCGACACGGTCATGGCCGAGACCCCGGCTTGCGCCGCGACGTCGCTGATCCTGATTCCGCTCATCCGCTGACCATGGGGCGCGGCGGAGGAAACGTCTATCTGAAGCTACGCCGGAACGCGCTCCAGGGTGTGACGGACCTCGTGCTTGTACTGGGCGGCGCCGGAGTCGGGCACGAGTTCGCCCGCGCGATCCTGAATCACACTCCATCCGGCCTGGACCTGCTCGGCGGCGTCGGAGGCGTCGCCGACGTAGATTCCCTGGGTCATGGTGATGTGGGCCTGTTCGAAGGCGCCGGCGCCGGCCAGAAGGATGGTGCGGGTCGGGGCGCCCTCGGCGGCCAGGGCGACGACGCCGGGGCTGACCAGACCGGACGACAGGCCCTTCAGATCGTCGGCGGAATAGAGGCCTTCGGTCATCTGGGTCGCGGCGCTGGGGGCCAGGCAGTTGACGTGGATACCGGACTTGCGGCCCTCCAGCGCCAGGGTCTGCATCAGGCCGACGAGAGCCATCTTGGCCGCGCCGTAGTTCGACTGGCCGAAGTTTCCGTAGAGACCCGAGGACGAGGTGGTGAAGATCACCCGGCCATAGCCTTGCGCCTGCATGAAGGGCCAGGCCGCCTTGGTGACATTGACCGACCCCATCAGGTGGACGGACAGCACCAGCTCGAAATCGTCGAGGTCCATCTTGGCGAAGGTGCGGTCGCGCAGGATGCCGGCGTTGTTGACCAGGATGTCGATCGAGCCCCAGCGGTGGACGGCTCCGGCGACCATGTCCGAGACGGCCTGACGGTCAGTGACGCTGCAGACGCAAGCCATCGCCTCGCCACCCGCGGCTTCGATCTCGGCGACCGTGGCCTCGACGCCGGCGGCCGACATGTCGTTGATCACGACCTTCGCCCCATAGCGGGCGAGGGCCAGGGCGTGTGTGCGGCCCAGACCGCCGCCAGCGCCGGTGACGATGGCCACGCGGCCGGAAAGATCGATGGTCATGGTCCTCATCCCTGAGATGCAGCGGCCGGACTGCGCCGACCTTCATGGGGTGCAATGCAGCAAATACTAGCCGGATGGTCAATCTTCACCGGACGGCTAGTGAATGTTGACGGGCGTCGAAAAGGGTGAGAGGGTTTGCTTCGATGGCGCCGTCAGAGCGTCCGAGGAAACATCGAGGGAGGACTGACCATGGGCCGCAAGCTCTGGATTACGACATCTGCCGCCGCGCTGCTGTGGTGCGCCGCCGCATCCGCTCAGGCCCAACAGGCCGACACCGACAACAGCCGCCGCGCCGAACAGGATCAGTCGACCACCGTCGCCGACGTGGTCGTCACCGCCGAGCGCCGCACCAGCAACCTGCAGACGACCGCCGTCGCCGCAACGGTCCTGAGCGGTCAGGATCTCGAGAACAAGGCCGTCACCTCGCTGGACCAGCTGCAGTTCGCGGCCCCGTCCACGACGATCCAGAATTTCGGTCAGGGCAATTTCTTCAACGTGCGCGGCATCGGCAAGTCCGAGGCCACCACGGCCGTCGGCGTGGGCGTGATCACCTATCGCGACGGCGTCGCCGCCTTCCCCGCCTATTTCCAGACCGAGCCCTATTACGACATCGGCAGCCTCGAGCTGCTGCGCGGGCCGCAGGGCACCTTCGCCGGCGCCAACGCTACGGGCGGCGCGGTCTTCATCACCGCCCGCAACCCTGATTTCACCGGCATCAACGGCTATGCCTTCGCCCAGGCCGGCAACTACAACGACATCAAGCTGCAGGGCGCCATCAACCTGCCCCTGACCGATACGGTCGCGATGCGTCTGGCCTTCAACCATGAGACCCGCGACAGCTTCTACACCGTCACCGGCCCCTATCGCGGCCACCCCGGTGTGGTCGATTCCAACAGTGTGCGCGCCAGCCTGCTGTGGCAGCCGACCGACGCCCTGAAGGTGCTGTGGAAGACCGACTACAACAACATCGACCTGGGCGGTTACATGGCCGACCCGGCCCTGGCCACCAACGACCCGTTCACCATCACCTCGAACGGCCCGAATGAGGCCCATGACGAGTTCGTCCGGACCTCGCTGAACGTCAGCTACGTCTTCGACAACGGCATGACCCTGAAGTCGATCACCGGCTATCAGAACGGCACCTCGCGCTTCGCGACGGATCTGGACGGCACCTCGGCTGGCAACAACACCTTCTATGACCAGCTGGACGAACAGGTCTGGTCGCAGGAGTTCAACCTGATCTCGCCCGATCAGCAGCGTCTGACCTGGCTGCTGGGGCTGTACTACCAATACGACATGGCCCAGTTCCCGGCGACGACGCCGGGCAAGGGCGAGTACCGGATCGGCTTCCCGGAAAATGTGGTCGATATCTATCTGTACGGCGACACGCCCAAGGAGACGGCGGCGGCCTTCGGTCAGATCAGCTACGACATCTCCGACCGGCTGCAGCTGCAGGTCGGGGCGCGTTACGCCCATTCGGTTTCGACCAATGACGACGTCTACCAGACCTATCCGCAGTTCGGGATCACCCTGTTCCAGGACGACAAGGTCGAGGACGACAAGCTGACCGGCAAGGTCACCCTGAACTGGAAGCTGGACGACGCCAACTTCGTCTATGGCTTCGTGGCGACGGGCCACAAGATGGGCGGGTTGAACGGGCCGAACCTCTATCAGCCGGCCGCCCACTTCGGTGCGGAAAACCTGGTCGACTATGAGCTGGGCTGGAAGTCGACGATGCTCGGCGGCCGCCTGCGCACCCAGCTGGGCGCCTACTATACCGTCTACGAAGACTACCAGGTCAGCATCGGCGACCCGATCTACCCGCAGATCAGCCGGATCCAGAACGTCCAGGGCGACACGACCATGATGGGTCTGGAAGCCTCGGCCCAGGGCCGGTTCGGACCGCTGTCGTTCGACATCGCGGGCTCCATCTCGAACTCGGAGATGGGTGACTTCTTCGGCGCTGATCCGCGTCTGGGCCGCACCGGCGTCTGCAACCCCTCGACCGGTCCGACCAGCGCCAACTGCGTGAACATCTCGGGCAACACCAAGCCTTATGCGCCGGAGTTCACCTTCAATGCGGGCATCCAGTACGCCTTCGCCCTGGGGCCGAACATGACCCTGACGCCGCGGGTCGACTATGCCCACATCGGCGAAAGCTGGACGACGATCTTCAACAACGCCGCCCAGGGCGATCTCCTGTCGGAGCGCGACATCGTCAACGCCTCGATCAAGCTGAACACGGGCGAGTGGACCTGGACGGCCTATGCCGTCAACGCCACCGACGAGACCTATATCGCTGCGATCAACTCGGGCCTGCGCTATGCCGGACCGCCGCGGCAGTACGGGATCAACCTGACCAAGACCTTCTAGCCGGCCTGCGAGCGTGGGCGGCGATCCCGCCCACGCTCGTTTTTTTAGTTCGCCATTCGCTTGACTGTCTGCCTCCCCGAAAGCCGCCTTTTGATGACCCTCGATCCCGGTTTCATGCAGGACTACGCCCTGACGGTGGACCGCTTCCTCGACCACGGCGCCAAATGGCACGGCGGGGCGCGGATCGTGACGGCGGGTCTCGAAAGCGACGATGATGTCACCGGCTATGCCGACATCCGCGACCGCGCCAACCGCCTGTCGGGGGCCTTCCTCGATCTGGGCCTGAAGCCCGGCGAGCGCATCGCCACCCTGGCGTGGAACACCCGTCATCATCTCGAGGTCTGGTACGGCGCCATGGGCGTGGGCCTCGTCTGCCATACCCTCAATCCCCGGCTGACCGTCGCCCATCTGGCGGCCATGATCATCCAGGCGGAAGACCGCGTCCTGATCGTCGGCGCGGGTCTGGCCGCCATGGCCCGGACCCTGATGGACGAATGTCCCTGTCTGGAACGGTTGATCCTGCTCGACGGCGACGCTGGTCCCGGCGCCGTCACGCTGGAAGAGCTTCTGGCCGCCTCGGGCCGTCCCGCCGTCTGGGGCGACTTCGACGAGCGGACCCCGGCGGGTCTCTGCTTCACCTCGGGCACGACGGGCGCGCCCAAGGGCGTCGTCTATACCCACCGCTCCAACTATCTGCATACGATCCGGTCGTTGCAGGCCGACGCCATGGCCCTGACCGACGTCGATACGGTTCTGGTCGCGGTGCCCATGTTCCACGCCAACGCCTGGGGCCTGCCGTTCGCGGCGCCGGCGGTGGGGGCGAGCCTCGTCCTGCCCGGCCGGGTCACCGACGGGCCCTCACTGGCGCGGCTGATCAATGCGCATGGCGTCACCGTCGCCGTCGGGGTGCCGACAGTGTGGATCGGCCTGCTGGACCATCTCGACGCCACGGGCGAGGACGTCCCGACCCTGAACCGCGTCATGATTGGCGGCTCCAGTTGCCCCGACACCCTGCTCAAGCGGATGGAGAGCCGTCTCGGCGTCGTCGTCCAGACCAGCTGGGGCATGACCGAGCTGTCGCCGCAGGGAACCATCTCGCCCATGACCACGCCGGACGGCGTGTCGCGCGGTTCGGGCCGTCCGCCCATGGGCATGGACCTGCTGCTGACGGACGCCTCGGGCGCCGCCCTGCCGGAGCAGAGGAATGTCGTCGGCCATCTGAAGGTGCGCGGCCACAGCGTCGTCGGCCGCTATTTCGGGGCCGAACAGCCCGCCGTCGGCGCCGATGGCTGGTTCGACACCGGCGACCTCGCGATCATCGACGACAACGGCGCCCTGACCCTCGCCGGCCGGTCCAAGGACCTGATCAAGTCGGGCGGGGAGTGGATCAACCCGGTCGAGATCGAGGAGATCGTCGGGGCCCTGCCGTCCGTCGGCCTCGTCGCCGTTATCGGCCGCGCCGACCCCAAATGGGGGGAGCGGCCCCTGATGGTCATCGAACCGCGGCAGGGACAGGAGATCGAGGACGCCGAACTTAAGGCCAGCCTCAAGGGCCGCGTCGCCGACTGGTGGATCCCCGACCGGATCGTGCGGGTCCCGGCCATGCCTCTGGCGGCGACCGGCAAGATCAACAAGATCCAGCTCCGCGCCACCTACGGAGCGTCCTGAAATGGCGGCTGTTTTCACCACGGAAACGGCGGAGCGGTTTTCCGCAGCGTCGAACCGTGCTGAGGTTCAGCCCATGTCCGAGACGCCCCCCAGAACGGCCCCGAAAACGCCCGCCCGCCCCGTCGCCAAAACCGCCACGCGCACCCCGCGCCGCAAGGCGGAACAGCGCGCCGAGAGCCTGGAACAGATCCTCGACGCCGCCGAGGAGCTGTTCTCCCGCCACGGCCTGCACGGGGTCACGGTGCGCGACATCGCCGACAAGGTCGGCGTTCACAAGTCTTTGATCCACTACTACTTCACCGACAAACAGGACGTCTTCGACAAGGTCATGGCTCGTCGGGCGCCGGTCACCTCCGGCCGCCGGATGGAGGCGCTGGACGCCTATGAGATCGCCTGTGGTGGCAAGCCGACGGTGGAGGGGGCGCTGCGGGCCTTCCTCGACACCGATCTGGACACCTATTCGACGGGCGGGGAGGGGTGGCGAAATTTCGGCGCCCTCAGCGCCCAGATCAACAACACCCCGGCGTGGGGCGCCGAGGTCATGGATCGGCTCTATGATCCGGTGGTGCTGCGCCTGATCGGCCTGTTGAAGGCAGCCATGCCCGACAGTTCGGAAGAGGACATCTTCTGGGGCTACCACTTCGTCACCGGCGCCCTGACCCTGAGTCTGGCGCGCACCGGACGGATCGATCACCTGTCGGGCGGGCTGTGCCGGTCCGACGACTTCGAGGCCATCAAGGAGCGGATGGCCGCCTTCATGGCCTTCGGCTTCATCGGTATCTGCAAGAGCCGTGCGGCCGAACGACTGGGCGCCGCCCCACCGGGCTGAGTCCGGTATCCCCTTCCAGAACAGAGACGGGTCTGAAGGCCCGCAGTCCGAGGAAACGACATGAGCGAGATCGAGGCGACTGCGACGCCGGGCAAAGCCCGAACGTCATCCGTGGGGGCGAGGGCCTGGATCGCCCTGGCGACCCTGTGGTTCATCTATGTACTGAATTTCCTGGACCGGCAGTTGCTGTCGATCCTGGCCAAGCCGATTCAGGACACCCTTCACGTCACCGACAGCCAGTTGGGCCTGCTGGGCGGGCTCTACTTCGCCTTCTTCTACTGCTTCATCGCTATTCCCGTCGGCTGGCTGGCTGACCGGACCAATCGTGTGGCGGTGGTTTCCGTCGCCTGCGGCATCTGGAGCGCGGCGACCATGGCCTGCGGCCTGTCGCGCAATTTCGGCGAGCTGGCCACGGCCCGGATGACCGTCGGCTTCGGCGAGGCGGGTGGCGTTCCGCCGTCCTATGCCATCATCACCGACTACTTCCCGGCTGGCCGACGCGGCATGGCGCTGGGCCTGTTCAACCTCGGCCCGCCCGTGGGCGCCGCCCTGGGCATCGCCTTCGGGGCTACGATCGCCGCCGTCTTCAGCTGGCGTGACGCCTTCGTCGCCATCGGGATCGTCGGCCTGATCGTCGCCGTCGCCACCCCCTTCCTCGTCAAGGAGCCCAAGCGTGGCGGTCTGGATCAGGTCGCAGGCGCGCCCTTCGTCGCTCCGGCCAAGGCCCCCTTCTGGGCCACGGTGAAGATGTTCTTCTCGCGTCCGGCGCTCGTGCTGGCGGCGCTGGCCAGCGGGATCACCCAGATCATCACCTATGGCATGGGCAATTTCTCCGTCCTGTTCCTGATGCGCGAGAAGGGCATGGGCCTCGGCGACGTCGCCATCTGGTACGCCCTGGTCGTGGCCATCGGCATGAGCGGCGGCATCTTCGTCTCGGGCTGGCTGCTGGACCGGTTCACGCGCAAGTCCAAGAAGGCCTACGCCCTCCTGCCCGCGATCTCATTGTCGCTGGCCCTGCCCTTCTACATCGCCTTCGTCTGGGCCCCGTCCTGGCCACTGGCCCTGGCCCTGCTGATCGGGCCGACCTTCCTGAACTACTTCTATCTGTCGTCCTCGGTGGCTCTGGTGCAGGAAGAGGTGAAGCCGAACCAGCGCGTCATGTCGGGCGCCCTGTTGCTGCTGGTGATGAATTTCATCGGCATGGGGGTCGGGCCGACCTTCGTGGGCATGGCCAGCGACTTCTTCCATGCGTCTCATCCCAACTCCCTGCAGCTGGCCCTTTACGCCTTGGCGCCCGTCTACCTCGTCGCCATCGGTCTGTTCCTGTGGCTGGCTAAGGTGCTGGGCCGCAAACCCCAAACGAACGGAGACGCCTGATGTCCGTGCGTACCCTTCTGACGGCGGCTGTCGCCGCAGCCGCAGTCCTGACGACCGCCTTCGCGCCTCCGCCGACGGATCGGCCCACCGTCCACGCTCCGGCCGGCGCGGTGCAGGGCCGGGCCGCCGACGGTATCGAGTCCTTCAAAGGCATTCCCTACGCCGCCCCGCCGGTGGGCCAGAACCGTTGGCGGCCGCCTGCGCCCATCGCGGCCTGGTCGGGGGTGCGGGATGGCTCCGACTATGGCGCAGCCTGCATTCAGCCCTCCCGGGGGCAGCCCTCGATCTATTCGTCCGATCTGGGCCGCACGAGCGAAGACTGTCTGACGCTGAACGTCTGGACCCCGGCCACCACCGGCAAGGCGCCGGTCATGGTCTGGATTCACGGCGGGGCCCTCGTCGCGGGCTCCAGCAAGGAGCCTCTCTATGACGGGGCGGCCCTGGCGAAGCAGGGGATCGTCGTCGTCTCGATCAACTATCGGCTCGGCGTTCTGGGCTTCCTCGCCCACCCCGATCTCAGCGCGGAATCTCCGGTCGGCATTTCGGGCAACTACGGCGTCATGGACCAAGTCGCGGCCCTGACCTGGGTCAAGCGCAACATCGCGGCCTTCGGCGGCGATCCGGATCAGGTGACCATCGCGGGCGAATCCGCCGGCGGGCTCAGCGTCATGTATCTGATGGCCTCGCCCATCGCCCGGGGCCTGTTCCAGCGCGCCATCGCCCAGAGCGCATACATGATCTCGACGCCCGAGCTGAAAGACGCCCGCTACGGCGCGCCTTCGGCTGAGGCGGCGGGGACCAGTCTGGCCCGGGCGCTTCAGGCGCCGAGCCTTCAGGTGCTGCGCGGGAAGGATGCCCAGGAACTGACCGACGCCGCGGCCATGTCCGGCTTCTCGCCCTTCGGCGCCGTGGACGGCAAGGTCCTGACCGGCCAGCTGGTCGACGTCTTCGCGCAAGGCAGACAGGCGCCTGTGCCGATCCTCGCCGGCTTCAACAGTGGCGAGATCCGTTCGCTGCGGGTCCTGGCTCCGCCCGTGCCGCGCACGGCCGCCGACTATGAGGCGGTGATCCGCGCCCGCTATGGCGATCTGGCCGACGAATTCCTGCGGCTCTATCCGTCATCGGACCTCGGGGAGAGCGTTGTGGCCACCACCCGCGACGCCCTCTACGGCTGGACCTCGGAGCGGCTGGTGCGCGACCAGACGGCGCTGGGCAAGCCGTCCTTCCTTTATCTGTTCGACCACGGCTATCCGGCGGCGGATCAGGCCAATCTGCACGGCTTCCACGCTTCCGAACTGCCCTTCATGTTCGGCAACATCGACCGCACCACGCCGCGTTGGCCGGCCATCCCGGACACGACGGAGGAACACGCTCTTTCGCAGGCCATGGTGGGTTACTGGGCCAGCTTCGTGAAGACCGGCCGCCCCGAAGCCCCCGGCGCCGCCGCGTGGGCGCCCTACGGGACCGATGAAGCGTATCTGACCTTCAAGGCCACGCCTGAGGCCGGGCGCGACCTCATGCCCGGGATGTTCGACCTGCACCGCGCCGCCGTCTGCCGGCGTCAGGCCCTGAACCTGGCCTGGAACTGGAACGTCGGGGTGGTGTCGCCGGACCTGTCGGCGAGGGCGCCCGGCTGCTAAGCCGCAAGCCTCGGAAACCCAAAAGTAAAAAGCCCCGCCATCTTGCGATGGCGGGGCTTTTTAGTCGCTGAAGGAGAAGTGGCGCACCCGGAACGATTCGAACGTCCGACCCTCAGATTCGTAGTCTGATGCTCTATCCAGCTGAGCTACGGGTGCGTGCTGCCTCTCGGCGAGGGCGGCTATCTAGCGGCTCGTTCCGGTGGGCGCAAGCGCCTTTCGTCACAATCGTCACACGATGTCGGTGCGGACCCTGCAGGGCCCGCACCGTGTTTCGCAATCAGAAGCCGCGCGCCCAGCTGGCCAGCAGGGCATAGCCCATGTCGGCGTCGCGGCGATGCTGTTCCTGGCTGATGGCGACGGCGTCCAGACGCAGGGCCGAGCCGTCCGGCAGGCGGTGCAGGCTGCGCAGGGTCCAGTCGATTTCCCGCCCCGACGGCGAGGCCGAGAAGCGACGCGTCGAGAAGGTGGTCGCGTCGAAATACTCAAGCGGCACATCGGCCAACCGGGCCGAGAAGGTCCCGCTTTCGATGCGGAGCGGCTGGGACGCCTCAAAGGTGAGGCTGGCGCACCAGGGGGCCCAGGACGGGCAGTCGGCGGTCAGGGACGCCCGCCAGGTCGAGGACACAGCCGCGCCGTCCAGGCTCAGCAGCCGGCCGTCCAGCTCGGTGCGGCCCACGCCGAACTCGCCGCTCAGCCAGGCGTGTTTCGAAATCCGCCAGTCGCCGCCGATGGCCGAGAAGGTCGTCCTCGACGGCAGGGCGAGATCCGATCCGACCGGGAAATAGGCGCCCAGCGGCCCCATCCGCTCGTCGAGCGATCCGAAGCTGAGGTTCAGCCCGCCCTGGGCCGTACGCCAGTCCAGCGCCGCGCGGGCATAGGTGGAGGCGTCGCGCGCCACCGGGCGCAGGAACGCCGTGCGGTCTCCGCCGCCCGTTTCGGCGGTGAAGGTCAGGGCGCCGAGCGATACGGCGCCGCGCACGGCGTGATCGGCGTTGGCCAAAGCGGCGAAGCCGTCGCCCGAGGCCGCATGGAACGGCGAGCGCGCGCCGCCCTGACCCTGCCAGGCCGAGAAGCCGTAACGGCCGACGGTGAGGTCCAGCATGGCCGCCTGACGCGTCTCGGCGCCCAGCCAGGGGGCGTTGAAGGGGGTGACGCGCGCCACCACCGCCTCAGGCTCGGGGGCCGGAGTGGAGGCCATGAGGTTCAGCCGGGTACCGTCGGGCATGGCGAAGTCCAGCCGGGCCGTCTGCGACGCCTGACGCGCCTCGGGCTGATAGCTGCGCCTCGGAGCCATCGGATAGGCGGCGCCAAGGTCGGTGCTGAACAGCCGGTCGTATTCGTCGCGGGTGATGGTCTCCAGCGCGGTGGTGCGGGTCAGCGCATCGCCGAAGGGGCCGCCGATGAAACTGCCGGGCTCGACCGACACCTGCACCAGGCCGCCGGTCGATGTCGGGGTGCTGGTGGTCCCGACCGGAGCGAAGGCGCGGGCCAGGTCCAGCAGGCCGCGTCCGTAGACGATGTCCGTACCCGCGTCGCCGGCGTCACGGGCCGTGCGCAGCAGCAGATCCACCGCCTGTTTGCCGGTCAGATTGGGGAAGGCCTCGATCAGCAGGGCCAGGGCGCCGGCCACGGCAGGCGCGGCGAAGGAGGTCCCGCTGCCGCGGAAACAGCTGGTCCCGTCGCAGACGCTGATGATGTCCACGCCCGGGGCGCTGAGGAAGTCCTGGGCCGACACGCCGGCCCGGTTCGAGAAGTCGGCGATGGTGTTGGCCGAGTTGTGGGCCCCGACCACAATGATGCTGCCGGCGAAGCGGGGATCGGTGGCGTAGCGGCCCGGATATTCGGGGTTGGTCCCGCTGTCGTTACCCGAGGCGATGGCGAAGACCACGCCGGCGTTGACGGCGCGCAGCAGGGCGGCCTCGAAGGTCGCGCCCAGGGTTCCATCGCCGCCCAGCGACAGATTGATCACCTTGGCGCCGTTGCCGACGGCGTAGTCGATGGCCCGGGCAAGGTCGCTGCCGCGGAAGCAGGTGTCGTCGTCCGGATCTGTACAGGTGCTGACGTCGGCCCGGATCGACAGGACAGTGGAGTTATAGGCCACGCCCACCGTACCAAAGCCGTTGAATCCGGCGGCGATAACGCCCGAGACGAAAGTGCCGTGGTTGGAGGTCCCGGTCGGGGTGTTGCGGCCCGTGACGATGTCAGTCGAGAGGGGCGAAATCCGTCCGGCCAGATCGGCCTGATCCAGCTGGATGCCGGTGTCGATGACCCCGACGGTGACGCCGGTCCCGGTCCAGCCGCTGTTCCAGGCCGTCATGGCGCCGGTGTTGGCCACGCCGTAGTTGCGCAGATATTCGGCCGAGGTCGCCGAGGGGACCGCAGGAGGCGGCGGTGGCGGAGGGGGAGGCGGGGGCGGCGGCGGCGTTACCGGCGGGACGACGGGCGGCGTGACCACCCCGCCCCCGGTGCCTCCGCCTCCCCCGCCACAGGCGGCCAGGGGCAGGAGCAGCAGCCCGCCCAGACAGGCGCTGACGCCCAGACTTTTCCAGCGAAGATGAACCCCCACGGCGAACTCCCCAGTACGCGACGAAACCCAGAACCCCCGGTCAATTGCATCATTTCTGAAACAAGCGGTTATGGCCAGCGTCACAGTTAGGGGCTTGGCCGCAAAGGCTGTTCCCGGCGGTTTGTCGGTGCAAATCCACGGCTGCTGTGTTCAAAACCTTCCCGCCTTTCCGGCAGCGTGAGGACAGCTTTTTGATTTCGACCATTTCGGTGACCCCGTTCTCCGACCAGAAGCCCGGCACCTCCGGCCTTCGCAAGGCGGTCGGCGTGTTTCAGCAACCTCACTATGCCGAGACCTTCATCCAGTCGGTCTTTGACGTGCTGGCCGAGAAGGCAGGGGCGACCCTGGTTATCGGCGGCGATGGACGCTTCCTGAACCGCGAGGTCATCGACAAGGCGGTCCGCATGGCGGCGGCCAACGGCTTTGCACGGGTGATCATCGGCCGTGGCGGCATCCTCTCGACCCCGGCGGCCAGCCATCTGATCCGCCTGCACAAGGCGCTGGGCGGGCTGATCCTGTCGGCGAGCCACAATCCCGGCGGTCCCGACGGCGACTTCGGCATCAAGTACAATATCGCCAACGGCGGCCCCGCGCCGGAAGGCGTCACGGGCGCCATCCATGCCCGCAGCCTCGAACTTGACCGCTATCTGATTCTGGAAGGCGGTCAGGATCTCGATCTGGACCGGTTGGGCGAGACCCGCGTGGGCGATATGGTCGTCGAGGTCGTCGATCCGGTCGCTGACTACGCCGACCTGATGGAGACCCTGTTCGACTTCGACGCCATCCGCGCGCACAGGGCGGCAGGCTTCAGCCTGTCCTTCGACGCCATGAGCGCGGTCACCGGACCCTATGCCCACGAAATTCTTGAGCGCCGGCTCGGCTTCGCGGCCGGCTCGGTGGTCAACGGCGTTCCGCTTGAGGATTTCGGCGGCCATCACCCCGATCCCAACATTGTCCACGCCCGCGAACTCTACGACCGGATGATGGGGCCTGATGCGCCCGACTTCGGGGCAGCCTCCGACGGCGACGGCGATCGCAACCTGGTCATCGGTCGCGGCCGGTTCGTGGCGCCCTCCGACGCCCTGGCGATCCTGGCGGCCAATGCGCACCTCGCGCCCGGCTATGCGCGGGGCCTGTCCGGTGTCGCCCGTTCGATGCCGACCAGCGCCGCCGTGGATCGGGTCGCCGCCGCCCTGGGCATCCCGCTCCATGAGACCCCGACCGGCTGGAAATTCTTCGGCAATCTGCTCGACGCCGGCCAGGTCACCCTGTGCGGCGAGGAAAGCGCCGGGGCGGGCTCGGACCATGTGCGCGAGAAGGACGGCCTCTGGGCGGTTCTCCTGTGGCTGAACATCCTCGCCGCCCGCGGGGTGTCGGTCGACGCGCTGATCCAGGAACACTGGCGCCGGTTCGGCCGCAACTACTATGTCCGCCATGACTATGAGGGCGTGTCCAGCGAGGGCGCCGACGCCCTGATGGCGGCGCTGCGGGGCCGGCTGGCCGAGCTTCCAGGCCAGAGCCTTCCGGGCCAGGGTCAGGGCGACCTCGTCATCGCCGCCGCCGACGACTTCGCCTACACCGATCCTGTCGATGGGTCGGTCAGCGCGGGTCAGGGCCTGCGGATCCTGTTCGAGGGCGGATCGCGCGTCGTCTATCGGCTGTCCGGCACCGGGACCTCCGGGGCCACCCTGCGGGTCTATATCGAACGCTATGAGCCCGCCGACGGTGTTCTTGACGCCGATCCGGCCGAGGCCCTGTCCGCCCTGGTCGATGCCGGCAAGGCCATCGCCGGCATCGAAGCCTTCACTGGCCGAACTGCACCGGACGTCGCGACCTGATCTGCAGCGCCTCGGGCGGCCACATATTTCGCATCACGTCGGCTGACGAAATCGCCTTCGCAACGGGATGCGCGAGAGGGCGCAAAATCACCCCATAAAGGCCTTGCGGTCCGCACAGATCGCGGGTTATAGAGCGCGCCTTCCCGTCCGGAGAGCGTTCTTCGGACCTACGGCGGATGCGTAGCTCAGCGGGAGAGCACCTCGTTGACATCGAGGGGGTCACAGGTTCAATCCCTGTCGCGTCCACCATTCTTTTCCCCTTATCACGGTCCGGCCTGAAGTCGCTGATGGGCGTTGGCGCGGGACTCGCGACTATTTCCGCTTTCCTGTCTTCCTGTTCGCCACGGGAGACTCATTTTCGGGCGCACGCAGTCTCAGGGGTTGGTGCGCGCGCAGAATCTGCCCGGATTCGTGACTCCGCCATTCGGCCCCGAGACCGATCGCGACCTCCAGGGCGCCGGCGAGGTCGGGCGAGGAAGACAGGGCGACGAGCGACCTTAGCCGGGCGCAGCGCTCGAGGATGTTGGACGCCCAGATCAATTCCGGGTCTTCACTTGTGAGCGCGCCGAGTTCCTCGATCCGGGCAAAGCGCGCGCCAGCTTTTTGATCCTGGGCAAGGACCAGAGCCCAGCGCTCTTCCGGGGTCAGGGACTCGCCGAGGAATTTCCAGGCCGCCCTGCGGCGCGAGCGGGCGTAGTGGCCGGAGCGAGTGGGGAGGCCATGTCTGGCGTAGACGGCCAGAGCCGCCGTCTCGATATCCTCGAGCAGGCTCATCCCGGATGCGGCCTCATCCTCCTCGACGGGGAGGACTGCCGGCGCTTCCCTGCCCGCAGCCGGATCGGAGGCCGGAGAGGCGACGTCATGGACGACCATGGCGCGGGCCAGCCGCATCGCCCGGGCTCGCCAGTCGACAAACTTCTTGGACACGCCCTGGACCTGTTCGCAGTGAGTTTCGACCAGCATCCCGGCCTGCCCGACCGGGTCAATCGAAAAACCCGCCGTGGGACGGAAAGCGCCGTAAGTCTTGCGTCGATTTGAAGGATGAGGGGATTACGCCTTTTGAGCGACACGGTTAGGTAGAGGCGATCAAGGCCAAACCTCCCCCGGGGAACTCCACCGCATGCCCGATTCGCATTCAAGGCTGCTCATCGAGACGCTGCGTCAGATCTGGGAAAGAAGGATTTTCTTCGTCGGCAATCGGAACGCCAGCCGGACGATGCGCCGCCTTACCCGCCTTGAGGAAAGGATGGACGAGCATCATCGGGAGATGCGGCTCCTTCTCACTCAACTGTCGTTGCCGGATCCCGCCGTCTTCGCCCGCCTGGCGCACGCCGAAGGATCACAGCCCGTCCGGGACGTCTTCCCCTTCTCGTCGGTGTGCCGGCAGGTGTCTTTCGAACACCCGAGTTTCGCCTACTGGACGCGGCGAATGGGCGGGCATCCCCGCTACCATCGCAAGCAGTGGGAGCTGGTCTACATCGTCCAGGCGCTGTGGGAGCGTGACGTGCTCAAGCCTGGCGCGAGGGGTCTGGGGTTTGGTGTCGGTCAGGAGCCCCTGAGCGCGCTCTTCGCCTCCCTGGATTGCGAAATCATGGCCACGGACATGGTCTCCGAACAGGCGCAGGAAGCGGGCTGGATCCGGTCCCAGGAACATGCGGCGGGCAAGGAAAGCCTCAGGCATCCGGAGATCTGCGATGAGGCCAGGTTCACGCGCAATGTCTCCTTCCAGGTTTGCGACATGAACGCGATTCCGGACGATCTCAGGGGATTCGATTTCTGCTGGTCGGCCTGCGCCTACGAGCATCTGGGGTCCATCGAAGCCGGCCTGCGGTTCGTCGAGAACTCGCTCGCTACCCTGAAGCCCGGCGGTTGGGCGGTGCACACGACGGAATTGAACGTCTCCTCCAACGAGGACACTATCGATCACGAGGCGACAGTCCTGTTCCGCCGGCGTGATTTCGAAGCCTTTGCGGAGCATCTGCGCGCCCAGGGCCATTTTGTCGCACCGTTCGACTTCGTGCCGGGTGACCAGCCGATGGATCGATTCATCGATACGCCGCCCTATCGCGCGGAGCCGCACCTCGTGCTGGCGCTGCAGGGATATGCGACGACCTCGTTTGGCCTGATCGTCCGGAAGGCCGGCTGACGCGTCACAGACCGGAAACCTCGGATGCATCTCCGCAGGCCGGAGACGCGAGAGGGTAGCCGACCGCCCAAATCTGCTAGGGATCACCGATGACCCATGATCGTATCGGAACCATTGAGGCGTATCTGGTCGCGGCCAAGCACGCGGCGCTGGATCGGGAGTATGACCGCACCCGGGTTGATCGTGTTCTGCAGTGTCCCGTGTGCTCGGCGCGTGCGCCATACGCGGCGCTGAAGCGCAATGAGTCCCTCTGCCGGTTCAACGGCGGGCGTCTTGAGCGCCACTATTGCCTGGTCTGCAATGCGCTTTTCGGTCCTGCGAAGATGCTCGACATGACCCCGGGGGAGCTGTCGACCGAATACGCAATCCTCTATTCGTCGTACCAGGAGGGAGACACCGGCGTCGACACGATCCGGACCTTCCGGTCCATGGAGCCCGAGCGCGGACCGGTCTATCTGGACTGGGGCTCCGGCTGGTGGTCGGACGCCGTCCGGAACCTCCGCCTGGAAGGGTGGAACGTGTGGGGATTCGAGCCCACGCCCGGTGGCCCGAAGGACCATATCGTCACTGACTATGGCCACATTGCTCCGGGCCTGGCCGGGATCTATTCGAACAATGTCATCGAACACCTGCAGGATCCCGTCGCCGAGTTCCTGCGGATGCGGGCCCTTCTGGGCGAGGGCGGCAAGATGGCGCACTCCTCGCCCTGCTACGAGGAGCGCTACCTCGATACCCGCTTCCACACCGTCTTCTTCCTCGACGATTCGATAGAGGTGCTGGCGGAACGCACCGGCTTTGAGGTCGTGCTCAGGGAAAAGGACGACGAATATATCAATACGGTCTTCAGGGCCGTGTGAGGCCTGCTCGGCCTAGGCCAGCGCCTTTTCTACCGCTTCGCAGACCCGGTCGACGTCCTGTTCCGTCAGGCGTTCGTGCGTCGGCAGGTTCAGGCCGCGCGACGCGCAGGAAACCGCATTGGGGACGACCAGAGTATCGTCCCGGTAGGGAGGCATCTGGTTCAGCGGATAGAAGACTGGCCGGGTTTCGATCCCGTCCTGGTCGAGGCGCGCCATCAGGGTGTCGCGATCCACGGCCTCTCCCTCCGCGAGCATGACCGTGTACATCCAGAAGGCGTGGGTGCAGTCCTGGGCTTCATAGGGGCGAATGATCCGGTCCCCGAGGTGCGCGAGGCGCGCGCCATACCAGTCTGCAATGCGCCGCCGGTTGGCCAGGGCCGTCGGCAGGCGCTCCATCTGAGCCACGCCGATCGCGGCGGTCAGATTGGTCATGCGGTAGTTATAGCCGATGACCGGATGCCAGTAGCGCCGGTGGGGATCCATCCCCTGGCTGCGGTAAAGCCGCATCCGTGCGGCCAGTTCGGCGTCGTCGGTCGTCACCGCGCCGCCTTCCCCGGTGGTGATGATCTTGTTGCCGAAGAAGCTGAAGCTTCCGCATTGTCCCATGCCGCCGACGGGCTGCCCGCGATACTGTGCGCCGTGCGCTTCCGCGGCGTCTTCCAGCACCCACAGGCCATGGCGTTCGGCGATCTCGAGGATCGGCGCCATGTCGGCGGAGTGGCCATACAGGTGCACGACGACGATACCCTTGGTGCGCGGGGTGATTGCGGCCTCAATGGCCTCGGGGAGGATGTTGAAGGTGCGGGGATCGTTGTCGACCAGCACCGGAACCGCGTTGCAGTAACGGGCGCAGTTGGCGGTGGCGATATAGGTCAGGGCGGGCATGATGACTTCGTCGCCTTCCCCAAGCCCCAGTCCGACCATGGCCAGATGGAGAGAGGTCGTCCCGTTGTTGCAGGCGACGGCATGGCTGACCCCGGCCATCTCCGCCACCTGGGCCTCGAAGCGATCCAGGAACTCGCCGCGGGACGAGATCCAGGTGCTGTCCAGCGCCTGGTTCACATAGGCTTTCTCGTTTCCGTCGAGGGTGGGCTCGGCCACATGGATTCTGGTCATCGGCGTCTACTCTTGGCCTGAAGGGTTCAATATGCGGGCCGGAGAACCCACTGCGGTGGCTCCAGCCGGAACGTCGCGAACGGCGACGGAGCCGCCGCCGAGGATCGCACCGGCGCGGATGTGGATGTTCGGAAGAACCGTTGCGCCGACGCCGATCAGGACTTCATCGTCGAGGCGGACGGAGCCTGACAGGGAGGCTCCGGGGCCGACATGGACCCCGTGGCCCAGAACGCCGTCATGATCGACGCCCGCCAGCGTGTTCACGATCGCGAAGTCTCCGACTGTGGTGTCGGCGTTGATGACAGCGCCGGCCATCACGACCACCCCGTCCCCGAGCCTGACACTGGGGGAGAGCGTCGCTGAAGGGCTGACGAGCGCCGGCAGGGTAAAGCCCGACGCCTGCAACCGCCGTCCGGTCCGAAGACGGAGGCTGTTGGCCCCCAGCGCGACGGCGGCGAAGGTGACCCCCGAAGCGAGGAGGCCTTCAAGCACCGTGTCATCGCCGATGATGGGGGCTCCGACGACGGCCGGGCCATTCACCTTCGGGTCGGTGCAGCCGACCACCTCGAAGCCATTGTCTCTAGCGAGATCGACGACAACCTTGGCGTGGCCGCCCGCGCCGATGACGACCATTCGCCGTCCGTTGCCTGTGGCCCCCGGTGCAGACGTCATCGACGCCTATCCGACCTTGCGCTTGAGGCGGGCGATATCGGCGTCGACCATCTCGCAGATCATGTCCTCGAGACTGGTCTTCTGCTTCCATCCCAGTTTGGCCTTGGCCTTGGCCGGATTGCCCAGAAGGACATCGACTTCCGCGGGGCGGAACAGTTTCGGATCGATCACCAGGTGATCTTCCTTGTTCATGCCCGCGTGCTGGAAGGCGATATCGACCATCTGATCGACGGTCCAGGTCTGGCCGGTCGCGACCACATAGTCATCGGCCTTGTCCTGCTGCAGCATCAACCACATCGCCTCGACGTAGTCGCGAGCATGGCCCCAGTCGCGTTTGGCGTGAACGTTGCCGAGCATCAGCTTGTCGGCAAGGCCCAGTTTGATCCGGGCGACGCCGTCGGTCACCTTGCGGGTCACGAACTCCTGACCGCGCAGGGGAGACTCGTGGTTGAAGAGAATGCCCGAGCTGGCGTGCATGCCGAAGCTCTCGCGATAGTTGACGGTGATCCAGTGGCCGTAGAGCTTGGCGACGGCGTAGGGTGACCGGGGGTAGAAAGGCGTCGTCTCGCTCTGCATCTCGTGCTGGATCAGCCCGAACATTTCAGACGAGGACGCCTGATAGAAGCGCGCGTCGCTCTTCAGCAGGCGCAGGGCCTCGAGCATGTTGAGGACGCCGAGACCCGTGACGTCGGCCGTCAGGTGTGGCTGCTGCCAGGACGTGGCGACGAACGACTGGGCGGCGAGATTATAGACTTCGTCCGGTTCGACCTCGGCGATGATCCGCATCAGGCTCGAGAGGTCCGCGATATCGCCTTCGACGATGTTGACGCGATCAAGGACTCCGAGCCACTCAAGGCGGTCCAGATGCAGTCCGCCAGAGCTGGACCGGCGGGCAAGTCCCCAGACTTCATAGCCTTTTCCGAGCAAGAATTCGGTCAGATAGGCGCCGTCCTGTCCGGTCACACCGGTGATGAAAGCTTTAGGCAAGGGGTCCTCCCACGACGGCGCAAAACAGGTCTTCGTCATCGCGCGTGCTGCTAGTGATGCCCTCCTAGCCCGCTTTCCCGCGACCGGCCAGTGGTCCCGGCCGCGCCATCAAAAGTGGTCAATGAGAGATTTGCAAACTGTGACGCGCGCCCCTATTGCGGAGGCCACCAACCGTTTCGAACAGATCGATTGAGCTCCAGTTGAAAATCGCACTTCTTTTGCCGGCAGTGGCAGATCTCGGCGCACGGAGACAGGCGCGCCAACTGGCGATCACCTTGTCGGAAACGGCTGATCCCGATGGTTCTCCGGTCGAGGTCGTGATCGGCCTGCCGCGCCTCGAGGAAGAAACCTGGCGCAGACAGGAAGAAGAACTTCGCGCCGGCTGGGCCGGGTGCGTCGTTCGCCATCTCGGTTGGGAACGCGTCGGAGGCGACCTCGCCAAACGGATGTATCCGAAGACTTCCAGCGTGGATGTCGACGGCATTCCCGATGTCATGTTGCCGCGCGACTGGGGCTGGAATTTCGTCGATTGCGACGCCTGGATCGTACTAGCGGACGCCGGTCTGGGCGCTGTCATGCCCGTCAAGCCGACGGCCTACTATGTCAGGGACCTGGCCCAGAGATATGTCCCCGCAGGCTTTGCGAGCGGCATCCAGGACGCCTTCTGGACCCGCCAGACCGAGGCCTTCAGGCTGTGGCGCCAGTCACCCTGTGTCTTTACGACCGACCCGGCGACCGCCACCGACATCACCAGCTACGCCGGCGTGCGTCGGGATCGGATTTCACTGGTTCCCGGTCTTCCGGTCGTGCGTGAAGACATTTCCCATCGTCCCGGCGGCGGCGAGCCGAGGGTGCTGTGGCTGGCTGAACCGAATGCGCGTCACGACGTCGCGGCGGCGCTGGACGGCCTGCGCCTGTTGTTCGCAGAGGGGCTGGAGCCGCGAATCATCGTCGCGGGTGAAGCCGCCGCTGCTTTCGCCGACGCCGCCGCCCTCACACTGGCCGGAGCCGCGCCGCGCGCGCTTGGCGTTCTTCCGCAGCTCGAGATCGAAACGCTGACGTCCGAGGATGACATCCGGCGTCTCCTGCGGCGTGTCGACCTGGTCTGGGGCAGTGCGGTCGCCGAGGGTGAAAACGAAGCGATCGTCCGGGCGGCGCAAGCCGGGCTTCCGTTCGTCGGGCTGGACTACCCCCAGAACAGGCGGTTCGCGGAGCGTCTGGGCGTGAAGTCGTCCTGGTACTCGGCCTCCACCGCCGGAGCCGTCGCCGACACACTGTCCGACGCCCTGGCGGGCCTCGGCGGCGCCAAACCCGCAGCCGCGGCCAAGGCTCGCCCTTCGGCCAAACGGTCCAGGATCACGCCGCTTTCCGTGGTCGTCGAACGTCTGTGGAGTGGCGAAGGTGAGTGAGATCTCCCGGTCACCCATCGGCGTCTGGAGCGAATTGCCGCCCGGCGCACGGTGGGCCAATGAGGGTATCTCGCGCATTGTCGGCTTCCTGATCGAAGGCGGGGCGGAGACCGGACAGTATCTGTTCCGCGTTCTGGTCCCGAACGGCATGGCCGAGACCGTCCGCGCGGACCTCCGCACCCTGCAGGCCACCGAAGACGTGGACTGGACCGTGGATGAGCCCTCCACCGCGTTCGAGGAGGAGTATCGCCGCGGCCAGTACGGCGCGAACCTTTCACCCAAGGAACAGCGCAAGGATATCCTCGCCCGGTGGGCCAACACCCAGATGCAGGTGGACGGGTGGATCAACACCTTCCCCCACTTCACCGGCACGCGGCTGCTGGAGCAGCGTAAGGCCGTCCTGCTCCCCGACGCCATTCCCTACGATTTCCCGATTGGCTGGGACTATGCCCACTACTGGGGCCCCAACGGGGAATGGGTGGAGTGGAAGGATATTGCGCGTGAAACCCTGGCCGACGGTCAGGCGATCATCGCCCACTCCAAGCACGTGGCGCGCCGCCACGGCGTCAATCTGCTGGGCCTGCCGGAAGAAAAGATCCGGGTGGTTCCTCACGCGCCACCGGATCTCGCGCCGATCCTGCCCTTCATTGAAGGGCGCCGGAAAACGGCTGAAACGGTGCGTCAGGCCGCAGGCATCATTCGTGACTACGCCGCCACCAATTCGATCGAATACCTTCGGAACTTCCCCTTCGAGGAAGTGCCGTTCGCGCTCGTCGCCACCCAGGATCGGGTGACCAAGAACGTCGGTCGCGCCGCCGAGGCCGTACGGCGAATGGTGCGACGCGACCGTGAGGACTTCAAACTGTTCACGACGGCTCCCATGCATTGGGGAGCGAACTGGACGCTGTTGCCCGATCTGGTGGAACGGCAGCAATTCCAGACCGACCTGGTCTCCCTGCCCGACGTGCCGCGAGACGTTCACGCGGCCCTTTTCCACTGCGCGCAGGTCACCATCCACCCGACGTTCTACGAAGGCATCGTCGGCACCCTGACCTTCTATGAGTCCGTCAGCGTCGGAACGCCCTGCATCATGGGGGTCGGCCCCCATGTGCTGGAGCTGCTCGAGACGGAACCGGAGCTCGCGCCCCTGGTGTTCGATCCGTATGACATCGAGGGCATGATCGCCTTGCTCCGGTCGGTGCTCGCGGATCCCGAGATCGCCGTCGATCTGCAGAGGCCGGCCTACGAACGACGTCGCAAGCGAGGTTGGGACAAGGTCGCCCAGGCCTACGCCAATGCGGCATCCGGCGCGGATCAGGCCCCGGGAGACGTCCGACCTTGAAATCTCCCCAGGCTTCGCCTCCCCCGCAAGCTTCTGGTCGTATCCCCGTAGGCGTCTGGACCGAGTGGCCCGCCGGCGCCCGCTGGAGCAACGAAGGCATGACGCGGCTCCTCGGTTTCATGATCGAGGGTGTTGCTGTCGGCGGTGAGTATGTTTTCAGGATCGTGCTGCCCAACGGGGTGGTCGAGGAAGCTCGTCAGGACCTTGCCTCTCTCAAGGCCGAATATGGCGTCGACTACACGATCCACGCCCCGCCCAATGGAGAGCTTGACGACGCGGACTTCGCAGGCCTGGCGGCGTTCGCCAACAAGTCCGTCCCGGTCCAGGGGTGGATCGTGCTGTTCCCCTATTTCCGGAACGCCCTTCTGCTGGACGCCCCGATCGCCACCATATTCCCGGACGGAATCCCGGTGGTGTTCCCGGTTCCCGATCAGGGCGCCTGGGGGCCTAACGGCTATCACGTGCGCTGGCGAGACCAGGTACAGGCGCTCCTGAGCGGATCCGACCGGGTCGTGACCTTCTCCGAGCATGTCGCCGGCGAACAGGCGGGAGCGTTGTTCGGCGTTGAAAGGGACCGGATCCGGGTCGTGCCCCACGCGCCGCCCAATCTGGCGCACCTCCTTCCGTTCGTCCGCAATGGTGTGAAGACCGAAGAAACCCGGGCGATCGCCGCCGACATGCTCCGCGCCCATGCGCGCGAACGCGGCTGGATTTCGCTGCAGGACTATCCGTTCGAGGAGGTCGACTACATCGCGGTCTCGACACAGGACCGCGTCACGAAGAACATCCGGTTGATCGCCGACGCTATCAGCACGCTCATCCGCAAGGACCGGATGGACCTCAAGCTGTTCATGACGGCTCCCCTGCACTGGGGGGCCACCTGGACGCCGCTGCCGGCGCTGCTTCAGGCCGAACAACTGATGGGGGATGTCGTTTCGATGACCGATCTTCCCCGTGACGTGCACGCCGCCTTCTATCACTGCGCGGCGCTGACCGTTCACCCCTCGATCTTCGAAGGCGGCCTCGGGCCCTTCCCGTTCTACGAAGCGGTCAGCGTAGGGACGCCGTGCCTGATTGCCGACGGCCCTCACGTGCGGGAGTTCGCCGGACAGCAGCCCCTGTTGGCGCCCTATATCTTCGACCCGAACGACGTCACGATGTTGAGGAACCTCGTCGTATCGACGTTCGCGGATCGTGACGGCGCCTTGTCCGACCAGGCTGCAGTCCTGAACAATCTGAGCGACTATGGCTGGAAGGACGTGGCGTCCGCCTACGCTCGGGCAGCCATCGAGCCGTCAACCAGAGCGACACCACGCAATACTTCGGAAGCCCGGTGATGCAGGAAGCCGCCCTGTCCGCGAGAATCCTGGAAACCCTGGAGGGCATGTCCGCAAGGATGGCTCTTCTTGAGGCGCGCATGGTGCACCTCTACGACATGACGAGCGCGGTCTACCAACGCCAGACGGTCGCACTGGATGACGGTTTCATGGGCGTTCGGACGCCTCTGGGCTGGGTGGTGCTCGGGCAGGAGGAATACCGTTCAGCGCTTTACCTGGCGGGCGGCCTCTTCGGGCATGAACCGGGGACCACGGCCGTAGTCCGCCGCTGGCTGGAGCCGGGTGACCGGGTTGTCGACGTCGGCGCCCATATCGGCCTGATGGCGATTCCGATGGCCGAGGCGGTCGGTCCGGACGGGTTCGTCTTTGCGTTCGAGCCCAACGCCCGGTCTGCCGAGGCGGCCCGCCGCACCCTGGTGGCCAACGGCTTCGCCGAGCGTTGCTCGATTACGGTCGCGGCCGTATCCGACAAGGTCGGCAAGGCGACCTTCTACCGCGGCTACAACAGCATGATGGGATCCCTCTATCAGCTCGAGGAACTGGCGGATTCGTTCGTCATCAACACCACAACGCTGGATGCGGCCCTCCCGGCGGAAGCGCCGGTCGCTCTGGTCAAGATCGATGTTGAAGGCGCCGAGACCGATGTCCTCGCCGGTATGGGGCGCATTGTGGGCGAAAATCCTGACCTCGGGATCATTGCGGAGTTCGGACGTTCCCACCTGCAGCGCGTCCGGGTTTCGGTGGAGGACTGGCTCGGAAAATTTGCCGGCCTTGGCCTGACCGAGGTTCATGCGATCGATGAATCCAGTGGAGCTCTGCGCCCGATCGACGCCGCCCGGCTCGAGGACGTGGTGTCCGCCAATCTGATTTTCGCAAAGCCCGGAAACGCACGTCTGGAGCGGCTTTCAAAAGCCGATGTGTTGCCTTAACAGGGACGGGCAGGTGAGGGTGAAGCAAGCATATGAGTGACACTGCGGTTCGACCGAACGATGGGCCGATCGCGGGCTCTCAGTCCGAGCCTGCCCAGGCGTTTCAGGCCGTCAGGCGCGATGTGGTTGAGCAGGGCGCCCTGCTCAAGACTGTCGACGAGCGCGTGGACCTGCTGGTCGAGTCGATCAGCGGACTCGGCGACCAGCAGCATGCCATGCAGGACATCCTGGTCCGGGTGGCTGAGCTTGAGGCGATCAGAACCGAACTGAAAGAGGCTCACGAGGAAATCGACTCGCTCAGGACCGCGAGGAAGGCGGACCTTGCGCGCATCCGGTCTCTCGCTGGCGACCGCGACGCCCTCGAAAATGAAATCCAGGCCAATGCCGCCCGGCATCGGCAGGAGCTGGCGCAGTATCGCGCACCGCGCACTCCGCAAGCGATGCCGCCCGCGCGATCTTCCGCGCCCTTGCCGGTCCCGTCCAATGGCGCGCCTTCCGTAACAGCGGGCCACGCTCCCGTTGCGACCGGCGCTCCGAGAATCCCCGTCGGGCAGACGCCGATGCCGGTACTGACGCGTCAGGGCCCGCTCGATGCCGCTCATGCCCAGACCCTGCTGGAGCCGGCCAAGGCGGCGATGCGGTCGCGCAACTGGCCTGCCGCAGTTGAGGCCTATTCCGCCTTCCTCAGCTATCAGCCCTCCAAGGCCGGGCCGTGGAAACAATTCGGCCACGCCCTGAAGGAGATGGGGGATCTCGGGTCCGCCGAGCACGCCTACTTCCGCGCCCTGGCGCTGGATCCGTCGGACGCGGACACTCCGATCCATCTCGCCCATGTTCTGAAGAACCAGGATCAGCTCGATCTGGCGGCGGAGGTCTTCGCCGGGGCCTTGCAGATGAACCCGGGTTCGGAAGAGGCCCGCAACGGGCTGAGCTTCATGGGGTATCCGGTCCCCGACTTCCAGGCGCCCCAGCGCGCCGCGACGCCCCGTCTGTCGTTCGTGCAGCGCTATCTGTTCAAAAAGGGCCTCGCCAGGGCGAAACATGCCGCCAGAAGCCGGGACTGGACGGCGGCTGCGGAGGCCTATGGCAAGCTCATCGGGTCGGCGCCGACGAATACGCGTCTGCTGATCCAGCGCGGGCACGCCTTCAAGGAGATGGGCCAGTTGGACAAGGCGGCGGCTCTCTATCGCGAGGCGCTTGCCATTGAGCCGCTGAACTCCGACGCGCACCTGCAACTCGGTCACATCCTGAAACTGCAGGGCGATCCCGAAGCAGCCCGAGCCAGCTATCTGCGCGCCGTCCGCTTCAACCCTGACAACCAGAGCGCCCTTGATGAGTTGTGAAATCGGCCAGTCAGGACGCTTTCGAAACAAGCCGCTAGCGCTCGGATGGGTGTCAGAATAGAACTCCAGATATCTGTTCGGTCGGTACAACGTTGTCCCCAGCGTTAGGTCTATCGTTGGGCAGACCGCCCCCGCATCCGCGGTGGGCGGGGCGGACTAACCTTTGCGGCACATGAAGCTTTTCGACACATTGGCGCACCATGGCCGCATCATCGGCGCCCTGATGATGCGCGAAACCACGACCCGGTACGGCCGCGAGGGGTTGGGCCTTCTGTGGCTGATCGGTGAGCCCCTCGTCTTCTGCTTCGGCGTGATCATCATGTGGTCGATCATCAAGCCGGCCTATGAGCACGGCCTCCGCGTCGCGCCGTTCATCATGACAGGGTATATGTGCCTGCTGTTACTCCGGCACCTGATCGGGGCGAACATGAACGCGCTGCAGGCCAACGGCGGCCTCCTTTTTCATCGCCAGATCAAGATTCTTCATCTGTATTTCTCTCGGTCGATACTCGAGATTGCCAGTAACACCCTGGCTTTTATGGTTGTTTATGCGACGCTGGTGGTTTTAGGCCAGGTTTCTGCGCCGGCGAACGTCCTTCTCTTTTATTGTGGATGGTTCCTGCTGGCTTGGATTTGCTGCGGCATCTCCTTTGTCTTTTCGGCCCTGGCGCTCCGTTACGAGCTGTTCGAACGCGTCGCCCCGGTGCTTCAATACGCAATGATTCCGTTGTCAGGCGTGTTTACAATGGTGGCCTGGGTTCCCCCCACCTACCGGACTGTGCTTTTGCTCGTGCCCATTCCACACGCCGTGGAAATGGTCCGGGCGGGGATGTTCGGAGAGTTCACGGCCACCACCTATCATCCCGTCTATGCGATTTCCTGGGCAGCGGGGCTCAACCTTCTCGGCCTCCTGCTTCTGGCGCGGGCCAAACATCACCTTGAAATCGAATAGCTGTCGCCTCGACGGCAAATCACATTCTCTCGGACATCATGAGCACTCCAAAACTTAACTATATTGGTCCGGCGGAGACTGGCAGCCTGGCTCCCCGGCAATCGATGTGGCGCGACGTGTGGGCCCGGATTCCGAAGTCGTTCCTCCTGTGCGTCGTGCTGCCGACGCTGGCCGCGATGATCTACTTCCTGTTCATCGCCTCGCCATTGTATGTATCAGAGGCCCGCTTCGTCGTTAGGCAGGCCAACAAGAGCCAGCCGTCCTCGCTGGGACTCGCGCTTCAGGGCGTGGGCGTAAGCAGCAGCCAAACCGACGCCTTCATGGTCCACGAGTATATCGAGTCTCATGACGCGGTCCGGGATTTGTCGGCCAAGGTAGACCTCGGACATGTTCTGGCGCGACCGGAGGGAGATCTGTTCACGCGGTTCCCGAGGCCTTGGGAGACGGTATCGGCGGACAGCTTGCATAAGGGGTTCGCCCGGTTCGTGACCGTCGGCTACAATTCCACCAATGGAATGAGCACGCTGCGGGTCAAGGCGTTTCGGCCGCGAGACGCGCAGCTGGTCGCCAACACCCTGCTGGACGGCGGGGAACGCCTGGTCAACGAGCTGAACGAACGGTCCGATCGCGGAGCGGTCGCCGATGCACAACGCAGTGTCAGCGAGGCGGAGAGCAGACTGACCGCCGCCCAGATTCGGTTGACCGCGTTCCGTAATCGCGAACGGATCATCGACCCGGCTCGAACGGCGGTGGAAAATTCGGAACTCATTGGCGGTCTTCTCGCCACGGTGGCGACCCTTCGAGCGGAAAGGGCCCAGGAAGCGGCCTCGGCTCCTCAGAGCCCCCAACTGCCCATTCTGGACGGCCGTATCGCAGCGTTCGAGCGTCAGATCGAACTGGAGCGCGCCAAGGTCGTCGGGAATGCGGATTCGCTCGCTCCCAAGATCGGAACCTATGAGTCGCTCGACCTCGATCGCCAGTACGCCGACAAGGCGCTCGCCGCCGCCAGAACAGCGCTGGACAACGCGGAGATCGATGCCCGGAGCCAGCGCCTCTATCTGGACCGCGTCGTGTCTCCGAACCTGCCTACCGACGCCAGTCAACCAAAACGTTGGCTCGCTATTCTGACGGTGCTCGTGTCGCTGCTCGTCGCCTACGGCACCGGCTGGCTGATCGTCGCCGGTCTCAGAGAACACCAGCAGGTATGAGCGTGAGCCCCGGCGCCAGCCTTCATCCCGACAAGACCCGGCGTCTGCCGCCGCCGGGCGCCGTGGGCCTGACGGTGGAGGGACTGACAAAATCCTATCCCGTTGGTCATGGCGGCAAGGACAGGACGCTGTTTCGTGACCTGACGTTCGATCTGAAGGCCGGCGAGCGCATGGCCATCCTCGGGCGCAATGGGCAGGGCAAGTCCACGCTCATAAAGATACTGGGCGGGATACTCCCGGTTGATGCCGGTCGGGTCAATTGGGCCATAAACCCGTCCTGGCCGATCGGCTTTGGCGGCGGATTTCAGGGCAGTCTCAGCGGCGTCGACAATATCCGCTTCATCTCCCGGATCTACGGGCGTCCATACAAAGACATGCTTGAACGAGTGGATAGCTTTGCCGAGCTCGGTTCCGCATTGTTGCAACCGGTCAAACACTATTCGTCCGGAATGCGAGCGCGTCTGGCCTTTGGTTTGTCGCTGGCGATCGAGTTTGACTGCTACCTGATCGACGAGCTGATGGCCGTTGGCGATGCGCGCTTCGCAGCAAAATGCAACGAAGAGCTTTTCAATCAGAGATCCGACAGAGCCTTCATAATGGCTTCACATGACATGGTCTCGATCAGGAAAGTATGCAGTCGGGCGATGATTATCGAAAGCGGCGAAGTGAAGATGTTCAATGACATCGACGAAGCCGTGGAAATCTATACATGGCTGCGGAGCCCGTAGCGCACGGGGCTTGGGCGTGATGCCGCAGCCCGGTTGGCTTTATGATATGTGCCTGTTTGAATACGGGCGGCAGGAACGAGAGATAAACGATGGTCAAGAAAGTCGCAGCGAAGAGCGTTGTCGCCTACAATGGCGCGCTGCAGCTTGAGCATTTTGCGGACCCAGCGTTCCAGGCGGTCGTTCGCGACGTCTTTCAGCACTGGGTTCCACACCACGACAACTATCCAGTCGGAAATGAGGTCGCGAAGGTCTGGGAAATTTCGCAGGCCGTTCGAGGGCTGCGGGACTTCGGAGCTCTGCGGCCTGACGCCCAGATCATGGGTGTGGCCGCGGGTCATGAGCACACCGTCTTCTACCTGACAAATCACGTAGCCCGCGTCTTCGCGACGGACCTGTATGCGACCAACGAGGACTGGTTCGAGGCGGCACGCGGCATGCTCAGCGAGCCGGAAAAATACGCCACCCCGGGAATGGCGTGGAACCCCAATCGCCTGGTTGTGCAGCACATGAACGCACTGGACCTTCGGTATGAGGACAATTCGTTCGATGGCATTTTCAGCTGCGGCTCGATCGAACATTTCGGTTCGGTTGAAAATGTGGCCCAAGCCGCAAGAGAAATGGGCCGTGTCCTGAAGCCAGGTGGCATCATGACGCTTTCGACGGAGTTCCGTATCTCGGGCCCTGACGATGGCCTCGGTGTGCCGGGCGCCATCATCTTCACGCCACAGATGGTGATGGACTCGATTGTCGCGCCCAGCGGCCTGGATCTGGTTGATGCATTTGACGGCACGATCACCCCGAAAACGGCAAAGCTCGCCTACCCTCTTGCCGAGGCCATCGAGCAAGGCACGCGGACGCAATCCATCGCCTTGATCCACGACGGCTATGTCTGGACGTCGGTTTCCTTGTGCCTGAGAAAGCCTGGCTGAGAGTGATCCGGACGTTATTTCAGGTCACAGCCCGGCGGGCTTTTCCCGGGACACAATAAGATCACAGGTCTCAAGCGTCGCCAGCGCTTGGGGCTTGACCGCCGTCAGGGTGGCGTCCTCCTGTATGCGCCAGAAGTGCAGGCCTTGTCGGACAAGCCATTCGATGAATTCGGGCACATCCACGCGCGACCCCATCTGCACAACGTCCCACTCCATGCAGATGATGATGTCGCGCTGACTCAAAAGGCGTTCGGCGCCTCTCAGGATCAGGGCTTCGGACCCCTCCGCATCAATGCGGATCAACCGGATCGGCCCGTCCACGTCGAGGTCGTCCAGCCGGATGCCCTGGATCTCGACGTCGATCTCGTCGCCCTGTGACTCTGAAGCCAGCCCCACGTGCCCTCCGCCGGAGTTTGAGCGAGAGGTCCTGAAGTGAACCGGGCCGGGGTCGCGGGTCGCTGCGGCCTGAAGGACGGTCACCCGATCATTGTAACCATTGAACTCGACAGACCGCTCCAGCAGGCCGGTCAGGCGCGGATTGGCTTCAATCGCGATGATATGGCCTTGCGGGCCTGCGCGCCTTGAAAGGGCGACGGTATAATAGCCCAGATTGGCGCCCACCTCGATGACGCGGTCGCCCCGGCGAACCAGTTTGCATACGACGCCATGGATCCATTTCTCCCAAAAGCCATGGGCGATCAGGTGCATGCTGATGGTGCGATCCTGCGGATCCACGAAAAGGAAATGACCGTCGATCAGCCGGGTGAGGGCGGCGTTCTCGCCCAGGAAATAGTACGGGCGCTGTTGCGCTCCCTGGCGAACCCGGCGTGCGCGCCCCGCCCGCTTCACGAGTTTCAACCAGCTATCGCTAAACGACGTTCGGCTCACGAAATAAACGGTTGGTCGAGAACGCCCGGTTCCGGGGGCATCTGTGGCTCATCCATCGTTCAGCCGTTCCACGGTCATGGCCAGCAGCGTCAACCGGCCGGAAAAGGCGGCGCGCTCAAGACTGACTCGTAGCTCCGCGACCTCTGCCTTTTCCCAGACGTGGTCGAGGACAGCTTCGTGAATGCCTGGAGTTCCGGGACACGCCGTCAGGCGCGTGTGCGAACTCAATGACCCCCAGTCAAACGCCAGATGCTCTCTCGCCGCCGCCGCATCCACCTGGATTCGGAGGGTTACCCTCCACCGCCCACCAGATAGGAAGATGTGCGGCCCCCAAGCAAAAATCCGGACGTAGCCTGAAATGTCCACACTCGGGAGGCCTGAGTCGTCCCGTACGACGTCATTTGAGAAATGCAGGAAATCGAGCGGCCAGTCCGCCTTGTCGCCCGGTGCAGGGTGGCCGCGGTGATAGAGATCCAAAGCCGGCGGAAGGCCAGCCCGGGGTTGGGGATCAGGGGCGAACACCCGGCGGTCCATGACCGCTTCCGGCGTGAGAACGACCGATTCTGCGCGGGCCAAGGTGCTGGCGTCGATGACATTAACCCAGCCGCCTGCATCTGCGGCGCGAGCCAGGGCCCGGGAGATGTCGCGAGCACGGTTGCCGTCGATTGCCGGGTCTGCGTGACTATCGAACGTCGGAAGGAAAATTGTCCAGTTCCGCGCGGCGTACCGAAGGGCCTCATCGACATCCGCTGTCGCCAGTACGCGGGAGTCCAGGCCCGCGTCGGATATTACTTTTCGGATCTCGGCCAACCACGTCGGGGTGGAAGGCGAGGGTGTCACCAGGATGCAGCTTGTGTCGGCTTCGACCTGCGCAACAACAGGATGGGTTTGCAATTTCTGCGTCTCTTCAACGTTTCGCCGGTGGAAGCCTGTGCCTTGTAGACGCATATGGCCGGGGTTGCACAGTCGCACGACGTCGCTGGCTTGCCCGGTGAAGGCGCAAGGCTCCCCGCTTCCTCGTGTTCCGCTTCGGGGAGCCGTCTGCAAGCGGGGACCTGTCGAAACCCCAGGGTGTAGGAGCGAGGTCATCTGCGCATACGGATATTGCGGCGTTAGTTCGTGCTGAGCGAGCTCGTAACCGAGATATCGTAAACGACCCGGGACACGGTCTGCACGAGAGTGAAGAACTTGCCCAGCTCCGCCGAGTCGGAGCGCGGGACGTAGAGGATGTCGTTCGCTTCAACCTCGAAGTTGTTCGCCGTGAACAGGCCGGTCGCGTCCTCGAAATTCAGCCGATAGACAATCGGCACGCCGCGGGGCACCGCAGGCTGGGTGACCCCCAGGGCGCGGGCCACTTCAGGCCGCTCAAAACGGAACACGAGGACCGAATTGGCGTCTGCGGAGTTCGTATCCAGCCCGCCGACGCGACTGAGGGCGTCCGTCAGGTTGAGGGAGCCGGCCCCCATCTCGGCGAGGGCCACTGCCCCCAGGGCGCCGAAGGTGCTGAAGCGGCGGGGCGTATAGGCCAGTTCGATCTGGTCGCCCCGGGCGAGCCGGATGTTTTCATCCGCCTGGCTCATCACGACTTCGAGCGGAGCACTGTAGGTCTTGCCGTTTCTGTGGATGACGACCTGCACATCCTGGACTGGGCGGGTCGAGCCCCCGCGATCCGCGATGACGTCGATAATCCGGTCGGAGTTGACCGAGAGCGGAGCCCGGCCCGGGCTGCGAATTTCCCCGAGAACGGTCACGGTGTTGAAATTGCCGGAGGCGACGGAAACCAGAACCTGCGGATTCGGAACCTTGCCGCTCAGTGCACGGCGAATGGCTGCGGCGGCCTGGGCCGAGGTCAGGCCCTCGACGCGCACGGGGCCGGCGAACGGAATATTGACCGTGCCGCTCGTATCCACGGTCATCGGCGGCAGGCCCTGGGTGGACCCTCTCGGACCGGAGTCCGAAGAGTTCGACGATCCGGATGATCCGCCGAACAGCGTACCGCCAGGCGCGAAGATCGAAACGGCGATCACATCCCCAACGCTGATTTCGCCGGTCTGCCCCTCAGCCGCCGAGCCTTCCGTCAACGATCCGAGAAAGGCCGCAGGAACGGCCTTGATGCGCTCGCTCTTCTCATAGTCGAGGTCGACCATCGCATAGGCCCCGTCCGGGCTCACGTTGGACGAGCCGGCCACAATGGATCGTCCGGTTGGTCCGTCGCGGGGAAGGGTCGAACATCCGGCGAGCACGGCGACGATTGCAAGCGCCGATACGGTCCGGGCGAGAGTGTTCACGGTCATCATAAGGCCTTTGATTAGAGGCGTTTTGAACGGGTCGCCAGTGTCTTTGATAAGTCCGGCCAGCACTTCAGGAGAGAAAAATTTCGCCTGCCGGCAGGTGGACCGGGCGCGGGCGGCCGACTGCGCTCCAGGCCGCCGTAGTCTTGGCGACGGCGGGCCGCAGGGATAAGGGTTTGTCACCACCCTCCGGATGCAGAGACGATATGAAGATTGCCGCCCGCGTCCTGATGCTCGCCCTCCTCGTACTCGCGAATTGTCAGAGTATTCCGGCTGCTTCGGTCGCCAATGTCTCCCCGCCTCCGACTGCGCCCCCTGCGCGCGGCCCCTTCGTCGCCGCCGCCAATCCTCTGGCGGTCCAGGCGGGCCTCGACGTACTCAAGCGCGGCGGCTCGGCGGTCGATGCGGCTGTTGCGGTCCAGGCGGTTCTGGGTCTGGTGGAGCCGCAGTCCTCGGGTCTGGGCGGCGGATCCTTCATGATGGTCTATGACGCCGCGACGAAGTCGGTCACCGCCTATGACGGGCGTGAGACGGCTCCGGCCGCCGCGACCGCCGAACTGTTCTACGAAGACGGCAAGCCCCTGCCGTTCCAGCAGGCGGTGCTCAGCGGGCGCTCGACGGGCGTGCCGGGCGCTATCGGCATGCTCGGGATGGCCCAGAAGGATCACGGCAAGCTGGCCTGGAGCGACCTGTTCGGCGACGCCGAGCGTCTGGCCCGCGACGGCTTCGTGGTCAGCCCGCGTCTGGCCTCCATGATCGCCCTGCCGGCCAATTTCGGTCAGGGTCACACTCGCTGGGCCGACGCCTATTTCACGAAGCCGGACGGAACCCGTTACGTCGCCGGGGATGTGATCAGGAACCCGGCCTATGCCGAGACCGTCGCGACCCTCGCCCGCGACGGCGCCCGCGCCCTCTACGAAGGTCCCATCGCCGAGGCGATCGTCGCCGCCACCCACGAGGCGCCGCGTCCCGGCTCCCTGACGATGGCGGACATGGCCGCCTACAAACCCATCGAGCGCGGCGCCCTGTGCCGCCCGTTCCGTGTCTATGTGATCTGTGTGCCGCCGCCGCCGTCCAGCGGGGTCGCGGTGCTGCAATTGCTGGAGATGTCGGAATATGCGCCGGACCTGGCCTGGGGGCCGGATAATGCCGCGTCCTGGGTCGCCTTCGCCCAGCTGCAGCGGCTGATGTACGCAGACCGCGACCGCTATGTCGGCGATCCCGCCTTCGTCGGCGTGCCCGTCGAGGGTCTGCTGGATGAGGACTATGTCGCCGGGCGCGCCGAACTGGCGTCCGGTCTGACCGGAGCGGCGACCGCGGGCACGCCTCCGGGCGGGATCTTCCGCGGCGGCGACGCCACCAATGAACCCGGCGGCACCAGCCACATGGTCATCATCGACGCCGACGGAAATGCGGTCAGCATGACCACCACGGTCGAGAGCATCTTCGGCTCGGGACGGATGGTCGACGGCTTCTTCCTGAACAACCAGCTGACCGACTTCTCCTTCGTCCCGACCCGTCCCGACGGTGGCGAGGCGGCCAATGCGGTGGCGGCGGGCAAGCGGCCGCGGTCATCGATGTCGCCCCTCATCATCCTGGATCAGCAGGGCAATCTGGTCGGGGCCATGGGCTCGCCCGGCGGTTCGTCGATCCTCGCCTACAACACCAAGGGGCTGATCGGGACCCTGGTCTGGGGCCTGCCGGTCCAGGCGGCGTTCAACCTGCCCAATCTGGTGGCCAAGGGCGACGGCTTCGGCGCGGACACCGACCGCTTCAGCCCCGCTTTGCGCGCGGGCATGGATGCGGCCGGCATCCACATCCAGCCGAACGCGTCAGAGAACTCGGGCCTGCACGGCGCCCTGTGGCGGCGCGCCGCGGACGGAACCTGGGGCTGGGACGGCGGGGCCGACGACCGGCGCGAGGGTCAGGCCAGAACCCATTGACGCGCACGCACTGACGGCCTCGGCGTCCCGTGCTGTCATCGGGCTGCATCGGACTCCTTGTCGAGAGACACGCCGGCCGCCCTGTAGGCGGTGGCCAGCCGGGTCCGGTGCGAAGCCTCGTCGAACATGGCGGCTCGGGCGAGGCCGCGGGCCTCAAGCCCGGATCGAAGGTCCGGGTCCTTATCGAGCGCCCGGATGCCTTCACGAATGGATTCGACGCTGGTCGGATCAACCAGCAGGGCGGCGTCTCCGGCGACTTCCGGGATCGAACCTGCCGTCGATGTCAGGACAGCAGTCCGTCTCAGCATGGATTCCAGGATCGGAAGGCCGAACCCCTCGTAAAGGGACGGGAATACGGTCGCCTTCGCGCCGCGAATGATCAGGTTCAGCAGCGCCGGAGGCAGGTACTCCAGCTGGCGTATGCCTGATTTTCTGTCGGGGCCCTCGTGTTCGAGCGCGTTGTTGATCAGCGTCACTTCGGTTTCGGCCAGCCAGGACCGACCCGTCACCAGAACCAGGGGCGTGGATGTCCGAAGGCTCAGATAGGCCTCGACGAGCCTGCCTATATTCTTTTTGGGCTCTACGGCGCCGAAGAAGAGGAAATAGCCTTTCCAGTCCAGGCTGAAGAGACTCTCGACCTGCCGCGCCGCCTCGGCGTCATCCATGGCCTGCTCTTCGGCGCCGAGGGTCACGGACTGATAGGTCGTGGTGATCTTGTCTTCCGGCGCACCCAGCACGCGGATCATGTCCTGCCGGGTATGTTCGGACACGGTGATGATGTGGTCGGCGCGCTCGATCACCTTCTGGCAAAGAAGATGGAACCCGCGTTTGTCGTCCAGGGTCGTGCTGGGCAGCCGCAAGGGGATGATGTCGTGGAAGGTGACGATATTGACCGCGTCCGGCGCATGGACCGGCATCGGACAGGTCCAGTGCACGACGTCCGGTCTCGGCGCGTCGGTCTGGCCGGGGACGAACCGCACCGGGGTCATTGTGCGGTAGAGTTTGAAGGCCCGATTGCCGAGATTGTAGAGGTCGGTCGAACTCCAGAGATGGTCGGCCGCCGGCTTTCTCTGACCTTCCAGTGGCCAGACCACCTCGCCGGTGATCGGCACGGGATAGGCGGTGCGGCCAAAACGGGCAGTCAGGGTCCTCAGGGCGCGGGCGGCCCCGGCCTTCTCGCGTTGGCGTGCGCCGGCGTCCACGAGCGCAATCTCGTTCAGAACCGGGTCCGGGCTGCGCGGTGTCGCGGGGCCGTACAGAACCTGGGTCTGCGCCCCCAGTGCATTCAGATTGGCCAGCAGATTGTGCCCATAGGTCGCGATCCCCGAGCCCCTGGCGAGCGCCAGGTTCATACCGTCAACGCATACCGATGTCACAGTTCCATCCTTGATCGGGCCATATCTCGCCGCCCCTGCGATAGCCGCTCGCCGCGGCGGCGACTATCACGAACGTAGCGGAGCAGGGAAGATCGCCTTCCGGGACGGGCCGGTCAGTCCAGTGTCAGCTTCCGGCCGGCGGCGAGGTCGAGAGCCTCATAGGTTTTGGCCAACTGATCGAAGGCGGCGATGATGTGATAGAAGGAACTGGCGGGCGCCGGTTCGTCCAGGAACGTCCCGTCGGGGAAGCGCTTGTCTCGCCACACACCATTCTCGGTCAGATACAGCCACAGGGCGCGCAGGGCGGTCGCGGCGTCTTCGAGATAGGCGGCGCGCAGGCCGTCATCGCTGTGTTCGGCGAGGATCAGCGAGGATTTCAGCCACTCGGTCTGGGGCCAGAGCCGCGCCCGGTGGCTGCGGATGGTCATGTCGTCGTTCATGGCGTCCAGCGCGACCGGCGGGCGCTGGCCGATGCCCTTGACGCCATTGGCATAGAGGGCGCGGGAGGCGGCGCTCGCGCGGGCGTCGCCCCGCAGCAGGCCGTAACGCGCCAGCAGCCAGGCCCATTCGAACTGATGGCCCGGTTCGAACAGCTGGCCGTCCTCGCCGTCGGCGGGCGCCCAGTCCTCGTTGAAGAACTCGCGCAGGAAACCGCCCTCGCGGTCTATGAAGACATCCATGGCGAGGCCGGCGATCCGGTCGGCCATGGCGGCCCACGCCGGGTCGTCACTGAGGGCTTCCCAGGCCAGGCTGGCCTCGAACAGATGCATATGGGCGTTGGACTGGAACGGGTGGTCGCCGACCTCGCGCATGGCGCCGTTCGGCATCGCCTCGGACAACAGCTGCTCACGCAGCTTGACCGCATCGGCCTCCAGTTCGGCGTCGTCGATCCCGGCCTGCTGCGCGGCGGCCAGGGCGAACAGGACGAAGGCCTGATCGTAGAGCGCCGCCGTGTCATCGACCACGCTCCAGTCGGCGCCGATCAGGGCGCGGGTCTTGCCGTCCGGGCGTAGATAGGCAGTTCGCAGGCGCTCCAGAGCGGAAATGATGATCGGCTTCCACGGCCCTTTCCAGCCCATGGCGCCGGCCTGGGCATAGACGAAGATCTGGCGGGTCTGGACCCGGGCGCGGCGGTTCCCGCCGGGCGCCTGTCCATCCAGGGTCAGGGATTCGCTGAAGCCGCCGTCGGAGCCGAGACCCAGGGTCGACCAGATCGGCAGGGCGCGCAGCCGTACCCAGTCCGCGAAGCGCCGGGCGCCGGCCTCCAGGTCTTCCGGTCCGGACTTCTGGAAGTCGAGGTGGCGCGGCGAAATGACCTTCATCCGCTCGACCAGGCGTTTGACCTCCTGCGAGCGCGCCAGATCGCAGACCAGGACCGCATCGTCCTCGACGATGATTGCGAGGTCGCTGACCCCGAGGGCCGCGATCACCTTGCCGTCCGGCGCCCGGGCCAGAATGCGTTCGGCGTCCTCAAGGATATGGAGCCCGACGCCGCCTTCGCCGCTGGCGGCGATGGCGTCCCAGGCGCCCAGGTCAGACCAGCTGAAGTCCACTTCCAGAACCGACGCGCGGTGGGTCGGCTCCATCACCGCATAGTCGATGGAAATCTTCGGCGCGTTGCGGAAGCCCTCGCCCAGGATCAGAACGGGAGACGCCGATCCTTCAGCGTCAAAGGCCGACGACGCAGCCGCCAGAACCGCCGGGGCGTGCGCAGCCAGTTCCTCAATGAGGGTATTGGCGGAAACGATGAAATTGCCGCTGTTCCATAGATAGCCTGCGTCGATGAAGGCGCGCGCCGTCTCGGGTTCGGGCTTTTCGTGGAAGGAGGCCACGACGGACAGTCCGGCGCCTTCCGGCTTGATATAGCCATAGGCCGAGGAGGGCTCGGTCGGTTTGACGCCCAGGGTCACGATCCGCCCTTGGGCGGCGGCTGAGGCGGCTTCCGTCACCGCGCTTCGGAAGGCCGCAGCATCAGGGATATAGTGGTCGGAGGCGACGAAGACGATGATCCCTTCCGGGTCCCGCCGCCGCACCCAGAGCGCCGCCGCCGCCATGGCTGCGGCGGAATCCCGGGCTTCCGGCTCAAGCAGGATCTGCCCTGCCGCGCCGATTTCCTCCAGTTGGGTCTCGATCGCCTCGCGGTGCGATACGCCCGCGATCACCACGACCTTCCCGTCATCGCCCGCCAGCGCCGCGACCCGGGCGACGGTGTCCTGAAACAGGGAGCGGTTGCCGGCGAGCGCGATGAATTGCTTGGGACGCGACGGGCGGGAGGCGGGCCACAAACGGGTGCCGGCGCCGCCGCACATAATGATCGGATAGAGGGTCATGGATCGACTTATAGGGGAGGGAGACGGGGAACCAAGGGCCTTGCAGCCGAAATATCGACGCTACGCCTGACCGGTTAGACCTGTCACATTCACGCGACATGTCAGTGACTTCGGGAAAGGGACGCGCAGCGTTTCGGTCCCTGACGCGACCGGACCAGCCAGATGCTTCAGAGCAAATTCGGCAGCCGGATCTCGAATGTCGTCCCCGCCGGACCCGTGTCGACCAGTCTCAGCTCGCCGCCGTGGTTGGCCGCCAGTTCGCGCGAAATGGTCAGGCCCAGACCGGTGCCTTCTGACGCCTTGCCGCTGACGAAGGCCTCGAACAGCCGCTCGGACAGGCGCGGCGGAATACCCGGACCGTCGTCGGCGATCAGGATCACCGCGGTATCGCCGTCCGTCTCGGCGGTGATGCGGATGACGCCCTTGCCCTTGCGCGCGCCACGGGTGGCGTCGGCCTCGATGGCCTGCCGGGCGTTGCGCATCAGATTGACCAGAATGCGATGAAGTTGGTCGCTGTCGGCGACGACGGCGAAACGGGCCGGGATGGCCTTGGTCAGGCGCACGCCGGCCGGATCCAGTCCGGCGTCCTCCGCGGCGCTGGCTGCGGCGGTGGCCAGCGGGATGCGGATCAGGACCGGCGCCGGTTCCTCGGACTTGCCGTAGTCGAGGACATTGCGGGTCAGGGCGGCGGCGCGGCCCAGGGCCCGCTCCAGACGCGGCATGGCCTTGGCCACCTGCGGGTCGGCGGACGAGGCCAGACGTTCGGACGCCATCTGGGCCGAGGTCAGCATGTTGCGCAGGTCGTGGTTGATCTTGGCCACCGCCTCGCCCAGCGCCACGAGGCGTGAGCGGGCGCGCAGGGACTGGCGCACCTCGTCCTGCATCCGCGCCAGTTCGCGCTCAACCCGGCCGATCTCGTCGTGACGGTCCGAGGGGGTGGGGGCGATGGTCTCCACGTCGGCGGCGAAGCCTTCGATCGACCGGGTCACCCGGCGCAGCGGCTGCAGCACCAGGAAGGCCAGACCGGCGTAGAGCAGGGCGCCCGCGACGATCGAGATCAGCATCGACACCAGAAGGCTGTTCAGCAGGAAGGCGCGCAGCTCCAGCTTGAGCGGCTGGGCCGGGGCCACCACGTCGATGAAGTCGCCCGAGCGATAGCGCGGCTTGGCCCGGACCCGGATCGAGCGATCAGGCTTGCCGCTCAGGGTGACGACGGGGTCCCACAGCCGCGCGGCAAGGCCCCGGCGGCGCAGGTCGATGAAGTCCGGCGCCCGGGTCAGCTGTGGCGCCTGCAGGAGCTGGCGCATCACCCCCTGATCCGAAATGGCCACGGCCGAGACGCCGCCGATGCGCAGCATGCTCTCGGCGGTGTTGTCGTCCACGGCGTTGTACGGCAGGGCCTCGACCCCGACGGAGGCCAGTTCGGCGGCCTGTAGCCGGTCCGAGAGCCAGCGCTCGTGGAAGGAGGCGGCGCTGGGAGCGATGATCAGGGCCTCGACCGCCAGGGTGAAGGCGACGGTCAGCAGCAGCAGGCGCGACGACAGGCCGTCTGGCGCATGCGGCGTCAGCCGTTCGCGCCAGTCGGCGGGAATCCTGAGGCGCTCGCGCACCTTGCTGGCCAGATCGTCACCCAGACTCATGCGTCCGGTCCTGCAAGGATCGCGCCGCTGTGACGCTTCATGGGGCGACCTTGGGCGTTTGCGACCTCGCTGTGAATCGGGTCTGCACCCCCTTCAGGGCGAAAGGCAGAACGACGGCCAGGATGAAGACGCCCAGCATCGGGGCCCAGAACTGGCCGAACAGGGCCTGGAAGTCGGGATTGGGGTCACTGGCCAGCAGGGCGTTCAACCGCGCCCCGATCCAGCAATAGATGATGTGGGCGGGCAGCAGGCCGATCACGGTCGCGATCACATAGGGCAGGAGCCGCACCCCCATGACCCCGGCGGCGATATTGATCATGTGGAAGGGCACTACCACGGCCAGCCGTGAGGCCAGCACATACCAGAACGTGTCCTTGTCGATGGCGACGCAGACCTTCTGCATCAGGCCGGCGTTCTGTTCCGCCCGCTCGCGCATCGACCGGCCCAGCGCCGAACGCGCGACGCCATAGACGATGAGGGCCCCCAGGGTGGCGGCGATCGAGGTAGAGACCCCGCCGACCCACGGGCCGAACAGATAGCCGGCGGTGATGGTCACGAAGAAGACGCCCGGCACCACGCTGGCGGTGGCGATGGTGAAGATCGCCATCAGGGTCAGAAGGCTCAGGATCCAGTGGTCGGCGGTGAAGGCGCGCAGCTCCGCGCCATGCACGCGCAGGGTTTCCAGCGACAGATAGCGGTTCCAGCCCATGCCGAAGATCAGGGCCGCCACACCGGCCAGAAGGATGAGGGGCGCGAAACGCCTCAGACGATTCATTCGAACTCCGACACGCGACTGCGTGCGATAAGGGCTTTTGGGCTCGTTCCGGCGTTGACTCATGCCGACAGGCCCCTTATACGCCCGCCCTCCTGCAGCGGACGCTTATCTGTCCGTAGCGATCATATTCAACCCGAGGAGCCGACCGTGAAGCGGACCTATCAGCCGTCGCGACTCGTGCGCAAGCGCCGTCACGGCTTCCGTTCGCGGATGGCCACCAAGAACGGGCAGAAGATTGTTGCGCGCCGTCGCGCCAAGGGCCGCAAGAAGCTGACTGCTTAAGCGGCCTGTATTCTTCCCCCCGATTCCTTACCTTGGGGGAGGAACCATGACGGATGTTCTGAAAATCGAACGCCTGACTTCGCGGCCCCAGTTTCTGGCGGCCGCGAAAGGCGTTTCTCAGGCCCGGGGCGCCGTGGTCGTCCAGCGTCTGGACCGGGCCGACGGCGATCCCGTCGTGCGCGTCGGTTTCACCGCCACCCGCAAGGTCGGTGGGGCCGTGGTTCGCAACCGGGCCAAACGCCGTTTGCGTGAGGCTGCCCGGGCCCTCGTTTCCGATCATGGCGTGCCGGGCAGCGACTATGTGCTGATTGCGCGCATGGGCACGACGGCCCGCGAGTGGCCCCGTTTGCTTGACGACGTGAAATCGGCGCTTACAAGGCTGGCGACCGCGCCGGCGCCTCCGGCAGGGACTTCTGGCGACACGCCATCCGCTGCCCGCGACAAAACTTCCCAGGACCGCTGACCGAATGAAATTCGATAACGCCCGCAACACGGTGATCTTCGTGATCTGCACCGTGGTGATCCTGATCCTGTATCAGGTCTTCGTCATGGAGCCCCAGAACAAGGCGCGCCGGGCGGCGCTGGCTGCGGCCGAGACCGCCCAGACCGTCAAGCCGAACGCGGCCGGCGCCATCGGGCCCCAGACGACGCCGACGAGCGCCGTCTTCGTGACCAACCGCACCCAGGCCCTGGGCGGTGCGGCGCGGGTGCCGATCTCGACCCCGACCCTGCGTGGCTCCCTGTCGCTGCAGGGCGGCCGTATCGACGACCTGTTCCTGACCAAATACCGCACCACCATCAAGCCCGACTCCGGCCTTGAGGAACTGTTCCGCCCGCAGGGCATGGAGCACGCCTATTTCGCCCAGTTCGGCTGGGCCGCGGCCAACCTGCCCGGCGGCGTCCCCGGCCCGAACACCGTCTGGTCCCTGACCAACGGCTCGACCCTGACGCCCGCGACCCCGGTCACCCTGACCTGGGACAACGGCCAGGGCCTGCGCTTCGTCCGCGTCGTCTCGATCGACGACCAGTATATGTTCGCGGTCAAGGACACGGTCACCAATCTGGGAACCCAGGCCGTGACCCTCGCTCCCTATGGCCGGGTCGAGCGCCAGGGCGTGCCCCCGGCGCTGGGCAAGACCCAGATTCTGCACGAGGGCGCCATCGGCACCTTCAGCACCGACGGCGGCAAGGGCTATTCGACCGAACAGCTCAAGTACAAGGCCTGGGAGAAGAAGCCGCTCGAGGAACGTGATTCAAAGGGCGGCTGGCTCGGCATCACCGACAAATACTGGATGGCGGCCCTGATCCCGGCCCAGACCGAGACGGTCAAGGCCCAGTTCAAGGTCGAGGACGCGACCCACGTCGACATCCACATCGCCCAGATGCTGGGCGCTTCGCACACCATCCAGCCGGGCCAGACCATCGTCGAGCAGCAGCACCTGTTCGCCGGGGCCAAGCGCAACGAGATCCTCGCCGGCTATGAGAAGTCGCTGGGCCTGCCCCGCTTCATCTACGCCATCGACTGGGGCTTCCTGTTCTTCCTGACGCGCCCGATCTTCCTGCTGGTCGAGTTCTTCTACGGCCTGGTCCACAATTTCGGCGTGGCCATCCTGCTGCTGACGCTGACGATCAAGCTCATCATGTTCCCGCTGGCGAACAAGAGCTACGAGAGCCTGTCGAAGATGCGCAAGCTCCAGCCCAAGATGGAGGCCATCAAGGCGGCGCATAAGGACGATCCGGCGGCCCAGCAGCGCGAGACCATGGCGCTATACCAGTCCGAAAAGATCAATCCGCTGGCGGGCTGCCTGCCCATCATCGTCCAGATTCCGGTCTTCTACGCCCTGTACAAGGTGCTCTACGTCACCATCGAGATGCGGCACGCGCCCTTCTTCGGCTGGATCCGCGACCTGTCGGACCGCGACCCGACCAACATCTGGAACCTGTTCGGCCTGATCCCGTGGGACCCGGCGACGGCGCCCCTGATCGGCCAGTTCATCTCGCCCCACCTCGGCGGCGGCTTCAGCCTGGCGCTCAGCGTCCTGGCCATCCTCTATGGCCTGACCATGTGGTTGCAGCAGGCCATGAACCCGCCCGCGCCCGATCCGGTCCAGCGCCAGATCTTCATGTTCATGCCGCTGATCTTCACCTTCATCATGGCCAATTTCCCGGCCGGCCTGCTGGTGTACTGGGCGTGGAACAACATCCTCTCGATCGTGCAGCAGTATTTCATCATGCACCGCTTCAAGGCCGAGAACCCGATCGACACCTTCTTCGCCAAGCTCAAGAAGGCGACCTGAGTTGGAATACGACGACGAAGAGATCGAGGCCGCGCGGGTTCTGTTCCAGCGCCCGGCGACCTTCGTCATGGGGGCGGCCAAGATCGAGCAGTTGCCCGAGCCGAACCTGCCCGAGATCGCCTTCGCCGGCCGCTCGAACGTGGGCAAGTCCAGCCTGATCAACGGGCTGGTGGGGATGCACAAGCTGGCCCGCGCCTCCAACGAGCCGGGCCGGACGCGTGAGGTCAATTTCTTCGACCTGGACGGCCAGCTGCGTCTGGTCGACCTGCCCGGCTACGGCTGGGCCAAGGCGTCGAAGACGACGGTCAAGAAATTCCAGGATCTGGGCCGCGACTATCTGCGCGGCCGGGTGACGCTGAAGCGTGTCTATCTGCTGATCGACAGCCGCCACGGGCTGAAGTCGGTGGACACCGAGGCGCTCGACGCCCTGGACCTCGCCGCCGTCAGCTACCAGATCGTCCTCACCAAGGCCGACAAGCTCAAGAAGGGCGAGGGCGAGGCCATGCGGGAGAAGACCCTCAAGGCCATCGCCAAACGCCCGGCCGCCTTCCCCGACGTGGCCCTGACCTCGGCGGAGAAGGAGTTGGGTATGCCCGAGCTGCGCGCCGAGATCATGCGCACGACCGGAACCGCACCCTAGCTCGAGCCCCTTCGGGCGGCGCTAACGCTCGCCGCGCGGCAGCTCGCTGCTTGAGCGCAACGGGGCGCTAGTGTGCGGCCTCTGCATCCGGAACGTCCGGACCATATTCGGCGAAGCGGACCCAGCGGCTGAACTGGCCTTGCATGACCCCGTCGACCCCCTCGGCGAAGGCGCCCAGGCCCGGGCCGCGCACCACGTAGGTCATCACCATTTCCCAGCCACCGGCGACGCCGGACCAGCCGAGGCTCCATTGGGCCGTCGTCGCGTTGCCCTTGAGCGGTCCGAGGGGCGCGTCGAGCAGGACTCCCGTCTCGGGATCGGCCGCTACGACCCGTCCGTGCTCGAAGGTCTTGCCGTCCGCCAGCGCCTCGCAGAAGCAGGCGCCGACTTCCAGCGGCAGGGTCAGGTTGCGGGCGTCGCCGCTGTAGGTGTGGGCTGAATCCCACCACTGACCGACGTCGCCTATCGCTCCGTAGATGTCCTCGGGTGTCGTCTCCAGAGCCATGGAATAGCGCAGGACGAAGTGGTCGGCGTCCTTCTCGATAACCTCGGCCGGGGCGGCGGTGGCGAATGCGGACAGGGCCAGCACGGCGACGGTGGCGAAGGCGGCGGCTTTCACGGACATGGTGGTTCCTCCCCGGATGGGCCTGCGACACGACGCGCCGCCCGGCGGTGCTCGTCAAGCCCGGGATCGATGTTACAACCGTCCCAAACCCTGGAGGCGCCCATGCCTGATACCGCCCATCCCGAAGGCCCCGGCGTCTGGACCCTGCTTCAGGATCACGGCAGCCACGCCCTGTGGCAGCAGGATGAGGGCGATGCGGGCGGACAAATGATCAGCCGCTTCTGGGTGATCAATCCGCCCGAGCAGCTGATGTTTGACACCTTCGACGAGGCCGAGGCGATGTTCGAACAGCTCGGCGAGTTCGAGGACTGAGGTTCAGGCGGCCGCGAAGGTCAGGGGTGCGCCCCAGAACTGGCTGACCAGTTCGGACTGAGGCCCGGGCGTCCCGCTGGTCAGGAAGTCGCGGCGGGCTGACGATCCCAGTTCATATTCCGGGTGTTGGGCGAAGTAGCGCTCAAGCGCGTCGGCGACGGCGGTCGGCTGATGGATCAGGCCAGTGCTCGGCGGCAGGGCCTGGGCGAACAGGTCGGCGATGATCTCATAGTGGGTGCAGCCCAGGATGGCCGTGTCCGGATGGCGGCCGATGCGGCGGCGCAGGGCGTCGACATGCTCCTGAACCACCACCTTCAGCTCCTCGGTGGTGGCGCCCAGTTCGATCAATCCGGCCAGACCCGGGCAGGGCTCGGAGAAGACCGCCAGGTCCTCGCGCCGCTTGTCGATCTCGATCTCATAGACCCGGCTCAGCGCGGTCGCCGCGGTCGAGAAAACGCCGAGGATGTCGATGGCCTCGATCTTGTCGTCCCTGGCGGACTTGTCAGATTCGTAGGTCCAGGGCAGGCCGGTCGCGGCCTCGATGGTCGGGACGATGATGCCCAGGACGTTCACCGGCCGGCCGTAATGCGCCTTCAGTCCCGGAATCCAGGTTTGCTGCAGGCGACGCAGGGCGACCGCCGAAGCGGTGTTGCAAGCCAGAACGACCACGCTGGCGCCTGCGTCGAACAGGGTCGTGCAGCCCTCGCGGGTCAGTTCGACGATCTCCTCGCCGGTCTTGCCGCCGATCGCGCCACGCGCCTGATCGGCGAAATAAACGAAGTCCCGCTCCGGGAACCGGGCCACGAGTTCACGGTGGACCGTCAGTCCGCCCACGCCGGAGTCAAATACGCCTATCGCCATGCGCCGGGCTTTAGCCGGGATCGCGGGCGCTGGGAATGCGCGACATGGCCCTGACGTCCAACAGCTCCGTGATCGGGCGACCCAGGTTACACGACCTTCAGGTGACCGACGCGGTTCTTGCGCCTAAGGTTCAAAATCATGTCCCTATCCGACCGGAGATTTTCATGCACAGACGCCAGCTTCTCATCGCGGGCGGCAGCCTGATGGCCCTCTCGGCCTGCGCTTCCGTGCCCGGCACGGCCGACAGCATGGCCGGCGAATACGCCGCCGGCTCCAACCCGACGACCGTCGCCGAAGAGGCCCGCATCGCCCGCGCCGTCATGCCCCAGACCGCGCCGAGGGCCGAGCTGCTGCAGCCCTGGACCGGCCCCTATGACGGCGTGCCGCCGTGGGACAAGGTGACGCCCGCCAAGCTGCGTGAGGCCCTGCTGGAAGGGATTGAGCTGAACCGCGCCGACGTCGCCGCCATCGCCGACAATCCCGAGGCGCCGACCTTCGCCAACACCCTGGTGGCCATGGAACTGATGGGCGCGCCGCTGGACCGCGTCTCGAACATCTACAGCGTCATGACGGGCAACATCGGCGGCGACGCCTATGACGCCCTCGACACCGAGATGTCGCCGATCCTGTCGGCCTTCTTCGACGAAATCAGCTTCAACGACAAACTGTTCCAGCGCGTGAAGGCCGTCGCCGACACCGCCGACGCCATGGGGCTGAACGCCCAGCAGAAGCGTCTGGCCGTGCGCAGCCGCGACGGCTTCATCCGTTCGGGCGCCAATCTGGACGCCGCCGGCAAGACCGAGCTGGGCCGGATCAACACCGCCCTGTCCGGCGCCTTCACCAGCTTCGGCCAGAAGGTCGTCGCCGACGAGAACGCCTGGACGGTGATCCCGACCGAGGCGGGGGTCGCGGGGCTCCCCGCGTCCAACAAGGCTGCCGCCGCCGCCGCCGCGCGCGCCAAGTCGGTCCCGGGCTGGATCATCATGAACACCCGTTCCAGCGTCGATCCCTTCCTGACCTTCGCCGACAGCCGTCCGATGCGTGAGACGGTCTGGAAGAAGTTCGTGAACCGCGGCGACAACGGCGACGCCAACGACACCAATGCGACCATCGCCACTATCGTCGCCCTGCGCGACCAGCGCGCCAAGCTGCTGGGCTACAGGAACCACGCCGAACTGCGCATGCAGGACACCATGGCCAAGACCCCGGCGGCCGCGCAGTCGCTGATGGACCGCGTCTGGGCCCCGGCCAAGGAGCGGGTCGTGGAAGAGGTCGCCGACATGAAGGCGATCGCCGGTTACGACATCGAGCCCTGGGACTACCTCTACTTCGCCGAGAAGGTCCGCAAGGCCAAGTACGACCTCGATCAGAACGAGCTGAAGCCCTACTTCGAGCTCAACGCGGTCCGCGCCGGCTCCTTCTACATGGCGGAGCGGCTGTACGGCTTCCAGTTCAAGAAACTGCCGGCCGGATCCGTGCCGGTGTTCGAGGAAAACGTCGTCACCTACGAGGTCCACGACAAGGCCACCGGCCGCCTCCTGGGCCTCTACTACACCGACGACTACGCCCGTCCGGGCAAGCGTTCCGGCGCCTGGATGACCACCTACCGGTCGTTCTCGCAGCTCGACGGCTCCAAGGTCATCCTGGCCTCGAACAACAACAACTTCACCAAGCCGGAACCAGGCCAGCCCGTCCTGCTCTCGCTCGACGACGCCGAGACCATGTTCCACGAGTTCGGCCACGCCCTGCACTATTTCAGCTCGGTGGTGACCTATCCCTCGTTCGGCAACACGCCGCGCGACTTCGTGGAATATCCGTCCCAGGTGCATGAGCACTGGGTCCTGACCCGCCCGATCCTCGACGGCTTCATGAAGCATGTGGAGACGGGCCAGCCCATGCCCCAGGCCCTGGTCGACAAGATCGACGCCTCGGAGACCTTCAACCAGGGCTATGCGACGGTCAGCTATCTGTCCTCGGCCATCGTCGACATGGACCTGCACACGCAAGCCACGCCGCCGACCGACATCGACGCCTTCGAGAAGGCTTCGCTGGCGCGCATCGGCATGCCGAAGGAGATCGTGATGCGGCACCGCCTGCCGCAGTTCAATCACCTCTTCACCTCGGATGCCTATTCGGCGGGCTATTACAGCTACCTCTGGTCGGAGACGATGGACGCCGACACCTGGGCCTATTTCGAGGAGTCGGGCGACGTCTTCAATCCGGACATCTCGGGCCGGTTCAAGTCGATCATGCTGGCGCCGGGCAACACGACCGACCGCGCCGACGCGTATCGTCAGTTCCGGGGCCGCGACGTCGATGTCTCGGCCCTGCTGAAGGTGCGCGGTTTCCCCGTCAGCTAGGCGCGGGTTCCGCAACACGACAAAGGGCCGGCGAGGCGACTCGCCGGCCCTTTTCATTTCGGGCGCCAATATGCCCGGTCAGGCGGGGTCTCAGAGGGTGACCGCACGGCGGCTGGCGGCGGCGGCATACTGTGCGCGGGCGTCGGCCGGCATCTGGGCCAGGACCTCGGCGCGGAAGGCGGCGGTGCACTGGGCGCCGCCGGAAATGCGGCTGCCCGTCTGGGCGGTGCGGCACAGGGCGCGGGCGCCGGCCGCGATGCGCGCATCCAGGGTGGCGACGCCGGCGGGCGTGGACAGGTCCAGATCGCCGAAGGAGACGCGGGCGTTCGCGGCGGAACTCTGGGCGGAGGCTGCCCCGGCGCCGATGGCGAGGGCGGCGGTGAGGGCGCAGGCAAGAAGGGTTTTCATGACGGGCGTTCCTGAGAGGCGTCGCTCGTGTCGGCGACGGACCGACCTTCTGCGCCCCATCCGGAGCGGATCGCGGACCCTTCGAGGGCGGCTGTGTGGCCAAGCTTTAAATCGAGGTCATGACATTGAAGTCATGACCTTTTTGTCAGATTTCGAAAGCCGTCCGCAAACGGAAAACGGCGGCCCCGAAGGACCGCCGTCTTGTCGTTTTGAACTGCCGTTCAAGCTGTTGTTTCAGGTGACCTTCTTGGCCACGGTGAAGCCCAGCACCAGGAAGACGGCGAAGACGATCAGAGCCAGAACCGCCAGGAATTTGGCGATGCCCGCTGCGGCGCCGGCGATGCCGCCGAAACCGAGCAGACCCGCCACGATGGCGATGACGGCGAAGATGAGAGCCCATTTCAACATGACGTGTTTCCCTTGCAGGTCTTTTCCTTGCAGGTCTGGGAAACGGGACAGAATGTCGCGGGTTCCTGCCGTCACCCGCTGTTTCTCAACCCCGCCGCCACCCCGTTGATGGCCAGCAGAATGCCTTCGCGCACCAGAGGATCGTCATCGCCCGCCCGCCGCCGCCGGATCAGCTCGATCTGGACGTGGTTCAGCGGCTCGACATAGGGCATGCGCAGGCGGATCAGCCGGTCGAGCTCGGGCTGTCCGCCCAGAAGATCGGACTGGCCGGTGATGCTCAGGACGGCGTCCTTCGTCCTGTCCCACTCGTCCTTGATCGCGCCATAGATAGTCGCGCCGAGGTTGGCGTCGGGGACCAGTCGTGCATAGCGGCGGGCGATGGTCATGTCGGCCTTGGCCATGATCATCTCCATGTTCTGGATCAGGGTGCGGAAGAAGGGCCACTCCTTCCCCATCGCCTGCAGCTCGGCCATGTCCATGCCCTGTACCGCGCTGCCGAAGCCGAACCAGCCCGGCAGCATCACCCGTGACTGCGACCAGCTGAACACCCACGGGATCGCCCGCAGGTCCTCGATCGCGGTCGATGCCGTCCGCGAGGCCGGGCGCGAACCGATCTTCAGCTCGGCCAGTTCGGCGATGGGGGTGGCGGCGCGGAAATAGTCGACGAAGCCCGGGGTCTCATAAACCAGCGACCGGTAGGCGGTCATTGAGGCCTGGGACAGCTTCGACGCCGTCGGTCCGTGGCGCGCGGTCAGTTCATCATCCGGCGGCGGCGCCAGCGAGGCGATCAGCACCCCGGCGGTAAGGGCGTCCAGGTTGCGGCGCGCCACATCGGGCTCGCCGTATTTGTTGGCGATGACCTCGCCCTGTTCGGTGATGCGGATGCGGCCGTGGACCGTACCCTGAGGCTGGCTGACGACCCCGGCGAAGCTCGACCCACCGCCGCGTCCGACCGCCCCGCCCCGGCCGTGGAACAGCTGCAGCTTCAGCCCCGCTGCATCGGTGACATCCAGCAAGGCCCGCGACGCCTCGTGCAGCTCCCAGGTCGAGGTCAGGTAGGAGCCGTCCTTGTTGGAGTCGGAATAGCCGATCATGACCTCCTGAACCCCGCGCGCCTTCGCCACGGCCAGCGCCGAGGGCTCCTTGAGCAGGCGCGACAGGGTGGGCTTGGCGGCCCTCAGGTCGTCGATGGTCTCGAACAGGGGCGCCGCCTGGATCGGGCAGGCGCCGGGATCCTCAGGCCGGTAGAGGCCGACCTCCTTGAGCAGCAGATAGACCTCCAGAAGGTCCGAGGCCGCGTCGGTCTTGGAGACGATATGGGTGCGGATCGCCTGGGGCCCGTAGACGGACAACGCCTTCGCCGCCGCCTCCAGAATGGCCCGCTCCTTCAGCGTCTCGTCCGTATAGGCGGAGTAGGGGCTGAACAGCAGCCGGCCCGAGGCCAGTTCGGCGGACAGCAGGGCGATGCGCCCTTCCTCGTCCAGCGCGGAATAGTCGGTCTCGACCCCCGCCACCTTGAACAGGTCGGCGACCACCCGTTCGTGCACGTCGGAGTTCTGGCGCAGGTCCAGAGTCGCCATATGGAAGCCGAAGATGTCCACCGCCGTGATCAGCTGCGTCAGGCTGTCGTCGGCGAACACCTGGCCGTGGTTAGCCACCAGACTGTCGCGCAACACCGCCAGCTCGGCGCGGAAGGCGTCGGGGCCGGGATAGGGATCGGCGTCGAACCGGGCGGCGCGCGGGGCCGGGGTCCCGGTGATGCTCTGGTGGGTCGCCGCCAGCCGGGCGTAGATCTCGGTCAGGGCCCGGCGATAGGGTTCGTCGGCGCGGTGCGGACTGTCGTCCTCCGACGCCCCCGACAGGGCCGCCATCTCGGGCGAGACATGGGCGAGGCTGCCCGACAGGCTGAGCTCGGCCCCCAGCGCATTCACCTCTTCGAGGTAGTAGCGCAGCACCGCCCGCGACGCGGTCGCCAGCGCCGCCGTCAGGGTCTTGCCGTCGACATTGGGATTGCCGTCCCGGTCGCCGCCGACCCAGGCGCCGATGCGGATGAAGGGATTGAGGTCGGGCGCATCCAGCGCCTTGCGCCACTCCTGCAACTGCTCCGGCGCGACCCTCAGGAAGATGCGGTCAAGGAAGGAGACGACGGTGTCGATCTCATCCTGCACCACCAGGCCGGTGGTCCGCACCAGCCGGGTCGCCCACAGGATCACCGTCTGACGCCGCAGCCCGCGATCCAGCACGTCCGGCGCGCAGCTCAGATCGTCCTTGTCGCAGGCGTCCAGCAGGTCCGACACGGATGCGATCCGGTCGATGACGCTCTTGCGCCGCACCTCCGACGGGTGAGCCGTCAGAACCGGAGAGATCAGGCCGTCGTTCAGCAGATCACGCGCATCGGCCGCCGTCTTGCCCGCTGCCGCCAGTCGGGCCATGGCCCCTTCCAGCGTATCGGGCCGCGCCCCTTCCGCCGTCTGGGTCCGCGCCCGGCGCTTGCCGGCCCGGTCCTCGGCGACATTGGCCAGCAGGGAGAAGACCGCGAAGCCGTGCGCCAGCCCCACCGCCTGTTCCAGCGACAGTTCCGACAGCAACCGTTCCAGCCGCCCGGCCGGATGAGAGCCCGGGTCGCGATGATAGGCGACCGAGGCCTGCCGCACCGCCTCGATCCGGTCGTAGAGCTCCTGCCCGCCCTCATCGCGAATGACCTCGCCGAGCACCGCGCCGAGTTTGCGAACCTCCTCGCGCAGACGGTCGTCGGCGACAGGAGCGGAGGAAGTCGGCATGGGCGTGTCTCTGGGGCAGGGGAGGCTGCAGGTGGAAGCGGGACCGTATCAGGGGTTTCCCGTCTGACCATCCCGCAACCCTAACGCTGAAACGGATTGTGCGGTCCATGACGATGTTTGAAGCGTCGTCGATCCGTGCTGACATGCCTTGGCTCTGGAGGGGGATCATGATTTCACGTGTGGTGGTTCTGTCCGCCCTGCTGGGTGCCCTGTGCGGCTGCGCGTCGATGACGGAGGAGGCGCGGGTTCAGGGCATGGCTCGCGATGCCCTGTCCGACTACGCCAGCCGCTTCCGGCAGGTGGACACCGGGATCGGGGTTCCCGGGCTGACCTATTTCGGGCAGGCGCGATGGAGCCAGATGCCGGGGCTCTGCGTCGCGGACGTCATGCTCGTCGTCCCACGTCGCGCGAAAAACGGGGGCGGGGTGCATTCCATCCTGTTGTCAAAGATCTACGGCGCCGTCGGTGGGCTGCGGCGGGCCGATGTGTCGGACATGACGGAAGCGGAAGTCGCGCGCGAGGAGGCGGCCTGCGCCGCCGTCACCGACGTCATGCCGTTCTTCCATGCCGAAGATGAGGACACCGCGTTCGTTGGCGCCTTGGCTTTTCAGGCCCTGAACGTTCCCGACCGTGGCTTGACCTCGGTCCGATGGTGCGAGGACAAGCAGGAGAACTGTCTTATCCTTCAGTCAGGCCAGGGCGCAGTCCATACGACCAGGGTGATCTTTCAGGAGGGACCGCCCGTCTCGATCGCCACCGTCGAGGACGAGGTCACCTATCCGGTGGACTGAGCTTCGGCCCTCCCGCCTTGTCTTCGCCGCCCTTTTCCGCCATAAGCCGCCGCTTCCGACGCAATTGAACCTGCGTCTCCACCTGCACGTCCCCATCTTCGCGATGGACGAGGCAGGCGAGAAACCTCTGCCGACGTGATCGTCGCCAGAGGCCGTTTCGCTATGGGGGCCGGTTCAGGCGTGGAAATCACGGCTCCCGCCAATCCCGGCGAGGCTGACGAGGTAGTGAATGTTCGAGGCTCTGAACGAGCGGCTGACAGGCGTTTTCGACCGGATCACCGGCCGCGGCGCCCTGTCCGAAAAGGATGTCGCCGAGGCGATGCGCGAAGTGCGCGTGGCCCTGCTGGAGGCCGACGTCGCCCTGCCGGTGGTCAAGGACTTCATCGCCTTCGCCACCGAACGCGCCACGGGCGAAGAGGTCATCCGTTCGGTCAAGCCGGCCGACCAGGTGGTCAAGATCGTCTATGACGGCCTGATCGAGATGCTGGGCGGCGAGGAGCCGGTCGGCCTCAACACCAACGCCACGCCCCCCGCCGTCATCCTGATGGCCGGCCTGCAGGGCTCCGGCAAGACCACGACCTCCGCCAAGCTGGCGCTGCGACTGACCAAGTTCGATCGCAAGAAGGTCATGATGGCCTCGCTGGACACCCGTCGCCCGGCGGCGATGGAACAGCTGGCCACCCTCGGCAAACAGATCGAGGTCGCCACCCTGCCGATCGTGGCGGGCGAGAGCGCCGTCCAGATCACCAAACGAGCCCTGACGTCGGCGAAGCTTCAGGGCTTCGATGTCCTGATCCTCGATACCGCCGGCCGCATCACCCTCGACGAGGGTCTGATGGCCGAGGTCGCCGAGGTCGCGGCCATCGCCAATCCCGTCGAGACCCTGCTGGTCGCCGACAGCCTGACCGGTCAGGACGCCGTCCGCACCGCCAAGGCCTTCCACGAACGCCTGCCCCTGACGGGTCTGGTCCTGACCCGCGCCGACGGCGACGGCCGCGGCGGCGCCATGCTGTCGATGCGCGCCGTCACCGGCCTGCCGATCAAATACATGGGCTCGGGCGAGAAGGTCGACGCGCTCGACGTCTTCGACGCCCGTCGCGTCGCCGGCCGCATCCTGGGTCAGGGCGACATCGTCGCCTTGGTCGAAAAGGCGTCGCAGGAACTCGACCAGTCCAAGGCCGAGGCCATGGCCCGCAAACTGGCCAAGGGCCAGTTCGACCTGAACGACCTCGCCGCCCAGTTCCAGCAGATGAAGAAGATGGGCGGTCTTCAGGGCATCATGGGCATGCTGCCCGGCGTGGCCAAGATGAAGAACCAGATGGCCGACGCCAACATCGACGACAAGTCGATCGCGCGTCAGGAAGCCATCATCTCCTCCATGACCAAGGCCGAGCGCAAAAAGCCCGACCTGCTCAACGCCAGCCGCAAGAAGCGCGTCGCCGCCGGCGCCGGCGTTGAGGTCCAGGACATCAACCGCCTGCTCAAACAGCACCGCCAGATGGCCGACATGGTCAAGTCGATGGCCAAGGGCGGCCCGCGCAAGATGCAGCAGATGGCCGCCATGCTGGGCGGTCTCGGCGGCGGCGCTGGCGGCGGCATGCCCGGGATGGGCGGCCCCGATCTCAACCGTTTGAAGGCCATGGGCGGGGGCAAGATGCCCGAACCCTCGGCCGACGAAATGAAAGCCATCCAGGACCGCCTCGCGGGTCTGGGCGGCGGACAACTTCCGGGAGGCCTGCCCGGCCTGCCGGGCTTCCCACCCAAGAAATAAGACTACAGATTAAAGAAAGAGACTGAAAATGCTGAAGATTCGTCTGGCCCGCGGTGGCGCCAAGAAGCGCCCCTACTACTACATCGTCGTCGCTGACTCGCACGCTCCCCGGGACGGCAAGTTCCTGGAACGCGTCGGCACCTACAACCCGATGCTGCCCAAGGACGGCGCCACGCCGCGCGTCACCCTGAAGGCCGACCGCGTCTCGGAATGGCTCGGCAAGGGCGCCCAGCCGACCGACCGCGTCGCGCGCTTCATCTCGCAGAGCACCGACGAAGCCCTGGTCGGCAAGGTCAAGTGGACCCAGTCGAACAACCCGAACAAGGGCACCCCGGGCAAGAAGGCCCAGGAACGTTCGGCCGAACGCGCCCAGCGCGAAGCCGACCGCGCCGAGGCCGAAGCCGCCGCCAAGATCGAGGCTGCTGAAGCCGCCGTCCGCGCCAAGGAAGAAGCCGCCGCCGCCGCCGAAGCCGCCAAGAACGCTCCGGCCGTCGAAGAAGCTCCGGCTGAAGAAGCCGCTGCTGAAGCGCCTGCCGCTGACACCGACGGCTCCGCCGAAGTCAGCGTCGAAGAGGCTCCGGCCGAAGGCGCCGCTGAAGAAGACAAGACCGAAGCCTAAGGCTTCTTGCCCGCGTCTCCGGTTCACGCCGGAACGAGGGTGGCGGAGGGCAGTGTTCGAGCGATCGAACACTGCCTTTCTGCTATCTGGCGACACACGGATCGAACGGAGCGGCCACGATGGCGCAGAACGACGGCAAACTCATCCTCGTCGGCCACGTCGCCGGCGGCTTCGGGGTGCGCGGCGAGGTCAAGATCACGGCCTATACCGCAGACCCCCTGGCCCTGACGGCCTATGGTCCCCTGCTGCGCGCCGACGGCTCCCACGCCCTGACCGTCACCTCGGCCCGCCCGTCCAAGGACGGCATCGTCGGGCGGGTGAAGGAGGTCGACACCAAGGAGCAGGCCGACGCCCTGCGGAATCTGAAACTCTTCGTCCCGCGCGACCGCTTCCCCGAACCGGACGAGGACGAATTCTACCTCGCCGACCTCGTGGGTCTGGAAGCCCGCGATCCGGAAGGCGTCGTCCTCGGCACCGTCCGCGCGGTGCAGAATTTCGGCGCCGACGACATGCTGGAGATCAGCCCGGCGGCGGGCGGCCAGACCTGGTATCTGCCCTTCACGAAAGAGGCGACGCCCGAGCTGCATATCGCCGACGGCTGGCTGCTGGCCGTCCGTCCGGTCGAGACCGGCGAACGCGAGCCGGACTGACTTGCGGTCAAGCTGACCGCTCCCGACATAGGGGCTCGCCACGAGAGGGAGCCCCATGGCCGATCTGTCCGCCTTTGCAATCACGAACCAGTACCCGGCGAAGGACCCGACGGTCCTGCAGTACTACGGCCTGCCGACGCCCAACGGCGTGAAAGTCTCCATCATGCTGGAGGAGATCGGCATCCCCTATGAGGTCCATCTGGTGGACATCATGAAGAACGAGAGCTGGACGCCCGATTATCTGTCGCTCAATCCGAACGGCAAGATCCCGGCCATCCTCGATCCCGACGGCCCCGGCGGCAAGCCGCTGGCCCTGTGGGAATCCGGCGCCATCCTCATCTATCTGGCCGAGAAGACCGGCCGGTTCCTGCCCACCGATCCGGCCCTGCGTTACCAGACCATCCAGTGGCTGATGTGGCAGATGGGCGGCCTGGGCCCGATGTTCGGCCAGCTCGGCTTCTTCCACAAGTTCGCGGGCAAGGACTATGAGGACAAGCGTCCGCGCGACCGCTACGCCGCCGAGTCGAAGCGCCTGCTGGGCGTGCTGGAAGGCCGCCTTGAAGGCCGCGACTGGATCATGGGCGACGACTACACCATCGCCGACATCTCCATGATCGGCTGGGTCCGCAACCTGATCGGCTTCTATGAGGCCGGCGAGATCGTCGACTACGCCAGCCTGAAGAACGTCCCCGCCTGGCTGGAACGGGCGCTGGCCCGTCCCGCCGTGCAGCGCGGGATCAACATCCCCTCGCGGGGCTGATCACCACCACATGGCCGGGGTGGCATTCCGCCTCGGCCATGGCGTGCCGCAGGGCGGTCCGTCGGTCGGTGAAGACGCCGCTGAACAGCCGGTCGCTGGACTGCAGCCGCCAACGCGGGCCGTCGGGAATGACCTCGATCACGGCGGGCGGCGTCTGAAGGGCGAGGGCCATCAGTGGGGCCTCTCGTTGTTCAGGGCGTCGGCCTGTTTCTGCAGCGACCTCGCGATCCGCTCGGCTGCCCGACGGCTGCGGAAGGGGCGGGTGCAGGCGCCGTTCAGAACCACGCTCCAGCCACCCGCCCGGGCCACGACCTCATAGTGACGCGGCTTCACGGCGCGCGGCCGGGTCTCGGAAATGACCCCCGACATCATCTGGCGGCCCTCCGGCTGACCGGCTCGGCTGACGCTGATCCAGAGCGTGGCGCGGCCCCAAAGGCGGCGCCCAGAACGGTCAGGGCCGCTCGCCAGCTGCTCCATGGGGAAGGCTCCGGCGAGGTGGATTTCTTGCGCGACATGGGAAGATGTCCTTTCGCGCGGATATCACTCCCGACCCCCGTAAGCGCGCCATTGCGAAAGCGGCCCGGCGCATAAGGCGGGCGTAATGAAAAAGGCCCCGCGGACGAACCGCGGGGCCTCTGTCGGTCACGCCGTGCCGGCGGACTATTCGATCTCGACGGTTTCCGCGTCGGGCACGTGCTTCTTGATCGACTCGATCGCCCGCTTGGCGCCCGACTTGTCGGAATAGCCCTCGGTCGAGAAGATGACCTCGGAGTTGAACTTGAACCGGACGCGGAACTCGCCGGCCTTGTCCTTGTAGACTTCGAACTTGTGCGCCACGGGGCGTCTCCCTGATTTCACGGCCCTGTCGGGCCTTGCCAAGCTGGAGCGGGTCAGCCCCGAGCGTCAATCGCGAACTGTCAGCCGCCGGACACAGGCGCGTGAGTTACAATTGGCTAGAGGATGTACCGGCTCAGGTCGGCGTTCTTCGCCAGGTCGCCGACCTTCTCGCGTACCTGATCCCCGTCGAAGGTGAGGGTCTGGCCGGACAGGTCCGAGGCCTTGAACGACGTCTCTTCCAGCACCCGTTCGATCACCGTGACCAGACGCCGCGCGCCGATGTTCTCGACCTGGCCGTTGGCCGCCACCGCCGCATCGGCCATGGCCTCGATGGCGTCGGGGGTGAAGTTGAGCGTCACCTCTTCGGTCGCCAGCAGGGCCTGGTTCTGACGGATCAGATTGGCCTCTGGCTCTGTCAGGATGCGCACGAAATCGTCGCGCGTCAGGGCCTTCAGCTCGACCCGGATCGGCAGCCGCCCCTGTAACTCGGGCAGCAGGTCCGAGGGCTTGGCGACATGGAAGGCGCCCGAGGCGATGAACAGCACATGGTCGGTCTTCACCGGCCCGTATTTGGTCGAGACGGTGGTGCCCTCGATCAGGGGCAGAAGGTCGCGCTGCACGCCTTCGCGGCTGACGTCGGCGCCGCCGCGATCCTGACGGCCCGCCACCTTGTCGATCTCGTCGAGGAAGACGATCCCCTCCTGTTCAGCCAGGGTGACGGCGTCGCGGGTCAGGCTGTCCTGATCCAGCAGCTTGTCGCTCTCCTCGGTGATCAGGGGTGTCAGGGCCTCCTTCACCGTGGTGTGGACCGATTTCGTCCGCGGCCCGCCCATCTTGCCGAGCATCTCGGACAGATTGATCATCCCGATGCCGCCTGCGCCCCCGGAGTCCGGAAAGCCCATGCCCTGCATCGGCGAGGCCGTGTCGGCAAGATCGAGGGTGATCTCCTTGTCGTCCATCTCGCCGGCGCGGAGCTTCTTGCGGAAGCTGTCGCGCGTCGCCGGGCCCGAGCCGGGACCGACCAGGGCGTCGAGAATCCGCTCCTCGGCCGCCGCCTCGGCCTTGGCGCGTACGCCCGCGCGGCGCGTGTCGCGCACCATGATCAGGGCCGCCTCGACCAGGTCGCGCATGATCTGGTCGACGTCGCGGCCGACATAGCCGACCTCGGTGAATTTGGTCGCCTCGACCTTCAGGAAGGGGCTGCCTGCCAGCCGGGCCAGACGCCGGGCGATCTCGGTCTTGCCGACCCCGGTCGGGCCGATCATCAGGATGTTCTTGGGCGTCACCTCGTCGCGCAGGTCGGCGGGCACGCGCTTGCGCCGCCAGCGGTTGCGCAGGGCCACGGCGACGGCGCGCTTGGCGTCGTGCTGTCCGACGATGAAGCGGTCGAGTTCGGAAACGATTTCGCGGGGGGACAGATCGGTCATGCCGCTCAGATAGGGCGTCGGTTCAGCTTGCGGGAGGGGGCGCCGGAGTCGCGGGCGGCGTCGCAGGGGCGACAGGGGCGGGGATCAGCTGCGCCAGAACGATGGCCCAGCCTCCCGCCTGCTTCTGCCAGAGGTGCACATACCAGCCGTGACGGTCCTGGCCGTCGCGGGTCCAGTCGGCCGTGCCATAGGTCCAGGCCATGTCTCCGGCGTCGGACCATCCTCCGTTGTCAGGCGGACCGAAGATGAAGGTCTCGGGCCAGGCGTCCAGCGCCTCGGCGAAGGCCGCGCGGCCGATGGCGGGCGGACGGGGCGCGACATAGAGGCGGGCGTTGTCGGCGAGGAAAAACAGATGCGCGCGCTTCTGATCCTTCCTGGCGCCGCGGGCCAGGAAGGATTCCAGCATCGCGACGTTGAGCATGGCGCGGCCAGCCGGTTCCGTGCCCTCCGTCATCGTGGGCAGGATGGCCGGCTCGGTGTCGGGGCCCGGGACATCGGCGGCCGTCGCGCCCGAACCGCCGTCATAGACCCACTTCCACGAGCCGTCGGCCTGCTTCTTCCAGATCGTGAAATAGTGACCCGTGCGGCGGCCGCCGACCTCGACCCCTCCAGTGGTGAAGCCCAGATCGCCTGACATCGAGATTCCGGCCCAGTTGGGCCACCAGACCAGCGACGGCGCCGCCGGATCGAAGACGGCGTTCGGATCGAGGATCTCATGAGCGAGCTTCGGCCCCTCGCCACTGATCATCACCGCCTCGGGCGCGGACCATTTGAGGAAGGAGGCGTCGACGCCGGTGGCCAGTCCGTCCGCCGCGAAGGCCCGCTCGGCGGCGATGACAGGGGCGGGATCAGCGGTCTGCGCAAGGGCAGGCGCAGCGAGCGCGACGGCGGCAAGGAAGGCAAATGTTCGGATCATGCGCGGTCTCCAGACCCGCATTGATCCTTGGTCGGGGCTCCCCGACCAGTGAATTCCGCGACAGGTTCTAGAGCAGGGCCGCGAAGATCAGGGCGACGACGATCACGTCGAAGGCGCGGAAGGCGGAGCTGACAGCGAGGGACATGGGCGCGGACCGCAGGATCGGGACAGATGTCCGTCCTCACTGCAAACCGCGCGCCAGATTGGGGTTCCGCGCCTCAGATGTCGGTGCGCTTGGTCGTCCCGACCGGCGGGCGGCGATCCTTCCCGCCCGCATATTCCGCGCCGAGGTAGGCGGAGCGGGCCTTGTCCATGACCGGCGGGCCGCCCTTGATGCCGTTTCTCTGGCCGCCCTGGCCCAGCATCTGGGCGGCGAAGCCGGCCGCGGCGGCCTGGGCTTCGGTCATCGCCGCTTTTGAGGCGGCAGGGCCTGCCGGGTCATGGTGAACGGCCTTGCCGACCGGGACCAGATCGCGCGAGGCGCTTTCCTTCTTCGCCCGCCGGTCGGCCGAGCGGCGCTCCTGTCCGCGTCGGTCCTCGTTGCTGGTCCGGGTGACGGCGGGGGTCACCGCGCCGCCCCCGACGCCGCTGACCGGCCCGACAGGAGGGACGCGGCTGCTCATTCGCCCTTGGCACCCTTGGACGCCTTCGGAGGCGTGGAGATACGTTCGATCTGGGCGCGCATCTCGTCCATCTGGCGGCGCATCTCGGCCAGGGGGTCGTTGGCGGCTTCCGGAGCGGCCTCGGACGCGGCTTCCGGCGCCGCCTTCGGCGCTTCCGGCTCGGCCCGCGCGCCATAGGCGCCGCTGAAGGCCGGGAACATCTTCATGGCGTTCTGGAAGATGGCCATGTTCTGCTTGACCGCCTCCTCCATCAGGTTGCCGGTCGGGCCGCCGGAGAAGGCCTTGGCCACCTGGGCGCGGTACTGCTCCTGCTGGCGCGAGAAGTTCTCGAGCGACATCTCCAGGTACGAGGGCAGGACGCCCTGCATCTGGCCGCCGTAGAAACCGATCAGCTGGCGCAGGAACTGGACGGGCAGCAGGGCCTCGCCGCGGCTCTCTTCCTCGAAGATGATCTGGGTGAGGATCTGACGCGTCAGCTCCTCATTGGTCTTGGCGTCGAACACCACAAACTCGACCCCGTCCCGGACCATCTTGGCCAGGTCCTCGAGCGTCACATAGGCGCTGGTTGAGGTGTTGTAGAGACGGCGGTTCGCATATTTTTTGATGACGACCACGTCGCCTGCCCTGGTCTTCCCCGACTGGGGTTTATCGTCGGCCACGCCAATCAACTCCCTTTATCTTTTCGTCAGTATCCCGCAGTGCGAAGACGGACGCCAGTGCAATATTTGGCGCTGCACAAGACCGGAATACTCAGGCCTGACAGTCGGTTAGGCCATCTGGGGTGCGAGGACGACGCCCAGCAGCACCGCGACCCAGTGCACACCGGCCCCGGCGACGACGAAGCCGTGCCAGATCGCACGGCGGTATTTCAGGCGGGGGCTGATGAAGACGAAGACCCCGGCGGTATAGATCAGCCCGCCCAGCACCAGCAGGCCCAGGGCGACCGGATGCACTGTCTCCAGCATCGGCTTGAGGGCCAGGACCGCCAGCCAGCCGAACAGGACATAGACCCCGCTCCAGAAGGCGTCGGAGATGCGGGGCGCGACCAGCTTGGTCGCGACACCGGCGCCGGCGATCAGCCAGACCGCCAGGGTGAATCCGATCGACCACATCCCCTCGAACCTCTGGGTCGTGAAGGGGGTGTAGGAGCCGGCGATCATCAGGAAGATGGCCGCCTCGTCCATCCGCCGCAGCACGGGCCGGGCGGCGCAGGGATTGGTCCAGTTGTAGATGGTCGAGACCGACAGCATGGCGATCAGACAGACGGCGTAGACAGCCGTGGCGATGATCGTTCCCGGCCCGCCGTAGATCGCCGCGAGACCCGCCAGAACGATGCCGCCGACGCCGGCCAGAGACAGGCCCGTCACATGGACCCAGAGGTCCGCCAGACGCTCGGCGCGCGTCTGGTAGTGGTCGATCATGTCCAGCGCGTCAGGCGTGCAGACATGGGTAAACACGGATCGCAAACGCATCTTCATGGCCCCATCAAGCCCACGACCGTTCGGTTCGTTCCCTCCATCTGGACGCGACACGATGACCATCCGCTGAATCCGGCGTATGGGGCGTGACGAAAGCCCCGGGATGCGGCAGAAACGCCACGCAATATTTCCGCAGTGAGTGAATAAACATGGCCTCCGCTGTTTCCGACGTCGTCATCGTCTCCGCCGCCCGCACCCCCGTCGGGTCCTTCCTCGGCGGCCTGTCGAGCCTGCCGGCCTCGAAGCTGGGCGAGATCGCCATCAAGGCGGCGCTGGAGCGGGCGGCCGTCTCGGGCGCCGAGGTCGACGAGGTCATCCTCGGCCATGTGCTTCAGGCCGCCGCCGGTCAGGGCCCGGCCCGTCAGGCCTCGATGGGCGCGGGCGTGCCGAAGGAGACCCCGGCCTGGAGCCTGAACCAGATCTGCGGCTCGGGCCTGCGCGCTGTCGCCATCGGCGCCCAGCAGATCGCCCTCGGCGATGCGAAGATCATCGTCGCCGGCGGTCAGGAGAGCATGAGCCAGGCGCCGCACGCCCAGCACCTGCGCACCGGCCAGAAGATGGGCGACATCGCCCTGGTCGACACCATGATCAAGGACGGCCTGTGGGACGCCTTCAACGGCTATCACATGGGCCAGACAGCCGAGAACATCGCCGCCGAGGCCCACATCAGCCGCCTCGCGCAGGACGAGTTCGCCGTCGCCTCCCAGAACAAGGCCGAGGCGGCCCAGAAGGCCGGCCGGTTCGCCGAAGAGATCGTCCCGGTCGTGATCCCGGGCCGCAAGGGCGACACCGTCGTCGATCAGGACGAGTACATCCGCCACGGCGCGACGCTGGAGGCCATGGAGAAGCTGAAGCCCGCCTTCACCAAGGATGGGACCGTCACCGCCGCCAACGCCTCGGGCCTGAACGACGGCGCCGCCGCCCTGGTGCTGATGTCGGCCGAGGATGCGAAGGCGCGGGGCCTCGAGCCTCTGGCCCGTATCGCGTCCTGGGCTACGGCCGGCGTCGATCCGGCGGTCATGGGCACGGGTCCGATCCCCGCCTCGAAGAAGGCGCTGGAGAAGGCCGGCTGGACCGTCGCCGACCTCGATCTGGTCGAGTCCAACGAGGCCTTCGCGGCCCAAAGCCTGTGCGTGCTCAAGGAGCTCGGCCTCGATGCGTCGAAGGTCAACGTCAACGGCGGCGCCATCGCCATCGGCCACCCGATCGGGGCTTCCGGCGCCCGCATCCTGACCACCCTGCTGTTTGAGATGAAACGCTCGGGCGCCAGGAAGGGCCTCGCCACCCTCTGCATCGGCGGCGGCATGGGCGTGGCCATGTGCGTGGAACGCGCCTGATCCCTGAGATCCGTCCTCCTCGCGGGGACGGATCGCCGGGCCTCAGAAGTCGAGGTCGGCGTAGTGCGGGGCGGGGGCCAGGCCCTGGAACCGGTCCGCCAGCAGGGGCCGGAAGCAGGGGCGGGACTTGAGCCGCACGTACCAGGTCTTGAGCAGCGGATAGGACTTCCAGGCCACCTCGCCGAAGTAGTCCAGCACCGAAACGTGGGCGGCGGCGACCAGATCGGCCTGGCTCATGCGGCGGCCGGCCAGCCAGTCGCGCTCGCCCAGCAGACCTTCCAGCATGACCAGATGCTCGCGCAGGGCCGCGCGGCCTTCGCGCAGACCCTGCGCCTCGGGCGGGCCGAGGCGGAGCAGGGGCTTCTCCATCCGCTCGTGCAGCAGGATGGCGTTGACCTCGTCGGTGAAGCGGCGGTCGAACCATGTAGTCAGGCGGCGGACTTCGGCGCGCTCGCCTGCGTCGGCGGGCATCAGGAGCGGCGTCTTCTGCTGGTCCTCGACCCAGCCCATGATGGCGTTGGCCTCGCACAGGGTGAGCGGCCGGCCCTGATGGGTGGTCTGCAGCACCGGGGGCATGCCGGACGGATTGAGGTCGCGCACCGGGCAATCGGCCTCCCACGGGCGCACCGCGGTCTCCTCGACTTCGATCCGGGCCTCGCCCAGCGCCAGCCGGGCTGAACGCGAGCCGGGGTCGAAGGGGAAATGGAACAGTACGGCCGTCATGCGCGACTCCATGCCCCCCTCGCTCTTAACGGGCCGTTTACCGCGCCCGGTTCAGCCGCCCTCTATGACCAAGGTCCGGTGTGCGGGACGGTCTGGCCGCCCTCGACCGGCGTCTCAACCTCCGGCCGCTCCGGAGGTTCCACCGGGCGGATTCCGGCCGGGTCGGCGTGGATCAGGATGTCGCTGTCGGGCAGGTCGGCGCGGATGCGGGCCTCGGCGGCCTCGACGATGGCGTGGGCGGCTTCCAGCGTCAGGCCGGGGTCCATGTCGACGTGCATCTGGACCATCAGGGTCGAACCGGCCATGCGGGTGCGCAGGGCATGGACGCCGGTGATGCGCGGATCGGCGAGGACGGCGGCGGTCACTGCCTGCTGTTCGGCCTCGCCCGCCGACCGGTCGAGCAGATGGTCCGAGGCGTCCTTGAGCAGGCCGAAGGCGCCCCAGAACAGCCAGATCGCGACCACCAGACCGGCGGCGGCGTCGAGGCCCGGTGCATTCAACCAGGTCCCGGAGACGACGCCGATCAGGACCACGACATTGGCGGCGAGGTCGGCGGCGTAGTGGCTGCGGTCGCCGGCGACGGCGAGGGACCCGGTCTCCTTCAGCGCCCTGCCCTGGAGCCAGACGAGGCCCGCCGTCAGGGCGATGGAGACGATCATGACGGCGATGGCCCAGCCTCCGGCGCCGACCGGGCGCGGGTCCACGATCCGCTGCAGGGCCTCCCAGCCGATGAAGACGGCGGAGGCGAAGATCAGACCGGCCTGGACCAGGGCGGCCATGGCCTCGCCCTTGCCGTGGCCGTAGCGGTGCTCCTCGTCGGGCGGGGCTGCGGCCCAGCGCACGGCGTAGAAGGTGGCGAGCGACGCGATCAGGTCCAGCGTCGAGTCAGTCAGGGAGGCCAGAATGGACACCGATCCCGAGGCGCCGAGGGCGAAGGCCTTGAGCGCGATCAGGGCGATGGCGACCCCGACCGAGAGGCGGGTGATCCGGCGCGTGATCGCCGCCTTGTCCACAGTTGACTGGAGCGTTTCGCCGGACGGGTCGGTCATCCCGCCTTGTCGCCGATCAGACGGCGCAAATCCAGAGCGGGCTTATGTTTCAGCAAGCTTGGCCTTATTGCCCCGGTCACGAAATGGCCGCATGGTGAGCGCTGCATTCATCCACAGGCAGGACGTGGATCGCGTATGGCGTCGGTTGGGGAAGCGACAGGTCAGGCGGCGGGCCGATGGATCGGTCGCAGCGAGGCCCTGGAGCGGCTGGGGGTCAAGACCCAGACGCTGTACGCCTATGTCAGCCGCGGCCGGATCGCCGCCCGGCCCGACCCCGACAACCCGCGCCGCAGCCAGTACGACGCCGGGGACATCGCCCGACTGAGCGCGCCGCTGGCGCCCGGCGAGACGCCGCCGCCCTTCGTGCCCTTCGAGCATGCCCCGGCGCGGGGCGAGGCTCTCATCCGGTCGTCCCTGAGCCTGGTGTCCGACGGGCGGCTCTTCTACCGCGGCCAGGACGCCATCACCCTGTCGCAGACGGCGACCGTGGAGGATGCGGCCCGGCTGCTGTGGGACGCGCGCGAGCACAACCCGTTCGCGGGACTCGGTCCCCGGCTGGACAGCGCCGGCGGGGTCACGGCCCGGACCCGGCTGTTCGCCTCCCTGGCCCGCCGCGCCGAGGAGGACGCCTCCACGGCCGGCAAGACGCCCGAGCAGGTCAAGGCCCAGGCCGCCTCGGTGCTCAATGAGGTGGTCGACGCCATCGCCGGGCCCGGGCCGCGCCTGTTCTTCCACCAGCGGCTGGGCCGGGGCTGGAAGGTGCTGGAGCGCGACAGCGTCATCATCCGGCAGGCCCTGGTCCTGATCATGGACCACGCCATGAACCCGGCCGTCATCGCCACCCGGGCGGCGGCGGGCGGCGGGGCCTCTCCGGCGGGGGCGGCCCTTGCGGGTCTGGCCACCTTCACCGCCTCGCCCAAGGCCTTCGAACTGGCCCGGACCATCGCCTGGGTCATCGAGGCCCGGCGCGATCCGCGCGGCGCGGCCGAGCGGCGTATGGCGACCGATGGTCGCGTCCCCGGCTTCGGCGACGCCGCCTGGCCCGAGGGCGATCCCCGCGCCGAGGCCCTGCTGGCGGCCGCCCAGCTGCCCGCCGATCTGGCCGCCATCGTCCGCGAAGGCGAGGCGGCATCGGGCGTAAAGGCCAATGTGGGTCTGGCCCTGGCCCTGGTCGCGCGCCGTCTGGACCTGCCCCGCGACGGCGCCTCGGACATGCTGCTGATCGGCCGTCTGGTCGGGCTTCTGGGTCATGCGCTGGATCAGGCCACGGACGGCTCGCCTATCGCCGCCCGACTGCGCTATGTGGGTCCCAGACCCGGCGCCTGATCAGGCTCTCCCACCGGGACCATGGGGATACATATGGCGGACTGGATTGCGGCGATCATCCTTGGGCTCGTGGAGGGACTGACCGAGTTCCTGCCCGTCTCCTCGACCGGCCACCTCTTGCTGACCCAGCACCTGCTGGGCCTGACCGACCTGCGCTGGAACGCCTTCGTGGTGCTGATCCAGCTGGGGGCGATCCTGGCGGTGGTGGCGCTGTACTTCCAGCGGCTGTGGGGCGTGCTGATCCGGCTGCCTACCGACCCGGCGGCGCGGCGCTTCGCCATCAGCGTGCTGATCGCCTTCATTCCCTCGGCCATCGCCGGCCTGTTCCTGCACGACTTCATCACCAAGGTCCTGTTCGAGGACCTGCGCACGATCTGCTGGGCCCTGATCATCGGCGGGGTGATCCTGCTGGTGCTGGAGCGCTGGGCGCCCAAGCCGCACACCGGCGACGCCATGGCCCTGACCTGGCGCCAGTCCTTCCTGATCGGCCTGTTCCAGTGTCTGGCGCTTGTTCCCGGCGTGTCCCGCTCGGGCGCGACCATCTCGGGCGGTCTGGTGCTGGGACTGGAGAAGCCGGCGGCGGCGGAGTTCTCCTTCTTCCTGGCCATTCCGACCATGGTCGCGGCCTTCGGTCTGGACCTGCTCAAGTCCAAGGACTCGATCGATCTTCACTTCGCCTGGATCATCGCCATCGGCTTCGTGGTGTCCTTCGTCAGCGGCCTGATCGTGATCAAATGGATGCTGAGCTTCGTGTCGAAACACGGCTTCGCCCCCTTCGCCTGGTGGCGGATCGCCATCGGCGCGACCGGCCTGTTCCTGCTGACCATGGGGATGGTGGTCTAAGGGGTTTTGCACTCGAAAAAAGGTGGGTGCAAAAAGTGCAAGGCTGAAGGTCGGGTAGCAGGTTTCGCGCCCAGGGCGCGGAGTCTGAACGGCTTTTTTCGAGGCTGAACATTGCACTCGGTTTGCACTCGAGTGCAAAGCCGTGCGCCCGGGCGGGTGTCTGGGTTTGTGATGTCAAAGACCGGCGGACGCCCAGTGTAAGGTCGCGCGAAGGCGTGCGCGGTCGATTGGGGCTGTGAGCCCGCAAGGCGTTAGTTTCGAGCAGGTTTTCCGGCATGGGCATGCTGGCCTGAGAGGCCTGTCCGACCCCTCATCCGTCGCGCTTCGCGCGCCACCTTCTCCCGCAAGGGGAGAAGGACTTTAAGCGGTGACCAGGGTCTCGGCGGCCGGGGCTTCGGCGAACTGGCCGCCCTTGCGGTAGCGCCAGAGGTAGGCCGGGGCGATGGCTTCCAGGCCGGTAGGCTCGATGCCCAGGGCGGCGAGGCCTTCGGCGCCGGGGGCGACGAGGTTGTCGCTCTCCAGCGAGACGACCTGATCCCTGGTGAGGACGGGCGTGATCCCGAAGCCGGCGGTGATCTGGGCCAGCGAACCGATGATCCGGGCGATGCCGAAGGGCAGGGGGATCAGGGCGCGTTCGCGCTTGGTCTCGCGCACGATATATTTGAACACATCACCGAGGGTCCAGACGGCCGGGCCGCCCAGTTCGAAGGTGCGGCCGGCGGCGTCGGCGCGGGTCGTGGCGCGGGCGATGGCCTCGGCGACATCGCCGACATAGACGGGCTGCAGCTTCGTCTCACCGCCGCCGATCAGGGGCAGGGCGGGGGCCATGACGGCCAGGGAGGCGAAGCGGTTCAGGAAGCCGTCGCCGGCGCCGAAGACGATCGACGGGCGAATGATGACGGCGCCGGGCAGGACGCCGCGCACGGCGGCCTCGCCCTTCGCCTTGGTGCGGGCGTAGTCGCTGGCGCTGTTCGCATCGGCGCCGATGGCCGAAACCTGGACCAGACGGGTGACGCCGGCGGCGACGCAGGCCTCGGCGACGTTTTTGGCGCCCTCGACGTGCAGGGCCTCGAAGGTGCGTTTGCCGCTCTCGTGCAGGACCCCGACCAGATTGACCGCCGCGCTGGCGCCCTTGAGGGCCGCCGCCACGTCCGCGGGCGAGGTGATGTCGCAGCGCACCGGCTGGATCTGGCCCACGTCGCCGAGCGGGCGCAGGTCATAGGAGATGTTGGGGGCGCGCACGGCGACCCGCACCCGCCAGCCGGCTTTCGCCAGGGCGCGGACGGTCTGGGCGCCGACGAAGCCGGAGCCTCCGAACACAGTGACCAGACCCGGGCTGAACGCGGACATGGGAAGCTCCAATCGAAATCTCAGACTGGCGGGATAGACCAGGTCTCGCTGCATCGCAACGCGCCGGACAAAGGGTTTGAACGCGATGTGCAAAACTTGTCGCAAAAGCATATTGACCCGCCCGCCCGGCTCCCGTAGAGGTCCGCGCCTTCCCGACGGAAACGCCTTCGCGGCGCGGACGTAAGGGGGCCCAGGTGGCGGAATTGGTAGACGCGCTGGCTTCAGGTGCCAGTGATCGAAAGGTCGTGGAGGTTCGAGTCCTCTCCTGGGCACCAATTCTCGAAACGGCGTCGCATCGACAGATGCGGCGCCGTTTTTGATTCAGGCCCGACTTCAGGCATCGACGTAGCGCTGAAGGATGCCGGGGCTCAGGGCGTTGATCTTCGCCGCCTCGGCCTTGGTGACGAAGAACAGGACCGAAGCCTGGCCGTTGTCGGCGGCCCAGAAGCGCGAGGCGCCCTTCGCCGCAGCTTCCAGATCCCTGAAAAAGGCCCCCACCGCCTCGGGATCGGCCCAGTCGTTGTCGACCCGCGCCTTCAGGGTGCGGGCCTGGCCCATCACTGTGTATCGGATCACGGCGGTTTCGGCGTCGGGGCTGAAATCATCCGACAGGTCGGTGACCAGACCGGGCTGCCCCGTGATGCGGACGATCTGCTGGAACGCCCGGGCGTAGTCGCCGGCCTGTTCGAGACACTCCATGTCGAAATTCCAGCCCCGCTCGCAGAAGGCGCGGCCCCAAGGTTCGGCCTCCACCTCGCTGCCGTACATGAAGAGCAGCAGATTCCAGGGATCGGCTTCGTAGTCTTCACGCGCCCAGGACTGAAGAAGCTCCTCGATCGTCCGCCCGGGCGCCAGGACCAGCCCGGCGTCGGCCAGGGCCGCGATCTGGTCCTCGAGGCCAACGGCTTCGGCGAGTGGCTCGACGGCCCGCGAGGGCGCCGGTCGCGGAGCCGGGGCCAGGCTTCGGTCGTCCGGCGCATTCCAGTCCTTCCAGGCGCTCCGGACAAAGAAGGCGGCCACGCCCGCGAAGACCAGCACCAGCACCCAGCCGCCCGGATCCGTCACCTTGGCCGCGATGGACAGGGCCAAGCCGCCGATGAACAGCGCGCCCGCGCCGTACAGCACCGCCATGATACGGTTCATGCGACTTGTCCCCCTAAACTCCGGATGAAGGGTTGCGACGGCCTGTGCGGCGGGTCAAGCAAAGCTGCGGGGCAGACGTGGCGGCTTCGGCATCGCCAGTGTAAGGAACCCCGCATGACCGTTTATTTCCATGAAGGCGACCTGCCCGACGACCTCGACCTCGGCCCCTCGGTGGCGGTCGATTCGGAGACGATGGGCCTGCGCTATCACCGCGATCCGCTGTGCGTGGTCCAGCTGTCGGCCGGGGACGGCGACGCCCATGTCGTGCGCCTGCGTCGCCCCGCCTATGATTGTCCGAACCTGAAGGCCCTGATGGCCGACCGGGGCGTGCTCAAGATCTTCCACTTCGGCCGTTTCGACATCGCCATGATGCAGCTCTATCTCGGCGTCGAGACGGGGCCGGTCTATTGCACGAAAATCGCCTCCAAGCTGGCCCGCACCTATACGGACCGGCATGGCCTCAAGGACGTCACCCGCGAACTGGCGGGCGTGGATCTGTCCAAGGCCCAGCAGTCGTCCGACTGGGGCGCCGATGTCCTGACCCAGGCCCAGCTCGACTATGCGGCCTCGGACGTCCTCTATCTGCACGCGGTCAAGGACAAGCTGGACATGATGCTGGCCCGCGAAGGCCGCGCCGAACTGGCGAAGGCCTGTTTCGACTTCCTACCGACCCGGTCGCGCCTCGATCTCGAGGGCTGGGAAGAGATGGACATCTTCGCCCATGCCTGAGGGGACGCCCCCGGATCAGGTGGCCGTCGAGGCGCGGCGCGCCGAGGACGAGGCGCGTCTGGCCCAGGCCGCGGCCAAATGGCGCGCGCGCTCGCGTCGGGTTCAGCTGTATCGCCGGCTCCTGCCGATCCTGATCGTGATCCTGGCCGGCGGCGCCTTTACCTGGACGGTGTTCCGCACGGTGATCTCGGGCGTCGAGCGCAAGGCCGCCCAGAGCCGCGAGGTCCGGCTCGACAACCCCATGTTCCATGGCCAGGACGCGCAGGGCCGCTCGTTCCTGATTGGCGCCGCGGGCGCGGTGCGCGACCCGAACACCGGCCATTTCCGCCTGAACGGCCCGGTGCTGAGGCTCAATCTCGGCGGCCGCAAGGTGACCCAGATGACCGCCGACGCGGGCATTTATGACGAGGTCAAGCGCACCGTCATCATCGGCCCGAATGTGAAAATCACCGACGGCGGTTCGGGCTTCACCCTGGTCACGCCGGAGGCCGTGGTCGATACGGCGACCGGCGTCGTGACCGGGGACAAGGGTGTTCAGGGGAACGGGCCTCTTGGAACCATTTCCGCTTCGTCCTATGCCATCTATGATCAGGGCGAGCGGGTGACCTTCAACGGCTCCGGCGAAAACAAGGTTCGCGGGACCCTCATGCCCTCCCGGTCGGCTGGATGACACGATGACCAAGACGAAAATCACCTGGATCGCCGGCGCGATCGCCGCGGCCGGTCTGGCCCTCGCCTCCCAGGCGGTCCATGCCCAGGCCGCCAGAGGCAATTCAGCCGACGCGCCGATCAGCTACGGGGCGGACGGGATCAGCCGCACGCCGGAGGGTTTGAGCCTGCGCGGCCGGGCCGAACTGACCCAGGGCGGCAACCGGATGCGCGCCGATACGGTCACGGCGACGACGCCGAACAACCAGCTGACCCGCGTCGAGGCGACCGGCAATGTCTATTATGTCACCCCGACCGAGACGATCCGCGCTGACCACGCCATCTATACGGTGTCGAACGACACCATCGTCCTGACCGGCGACGTGATCCTGACCCAGGGCAAGAGCGTCATGACCGGTTCGCGCCTGACCTATAATGTGCGCACCCAGTCGGCCGAAATGGGCGGCGGCCGCATCCAGGGCGTCTTCTATCCGCAAGGATCGAACTGAGCCTTCGGCTCCGTTCCGACTGAAAGGCCCGGTTTGGCGCGCAAGGAACTCTCCGCTCTCAACGTCAACGATCCCGCCTCCGGGATCGCGCAGACGCTCGCCCCCGAGGCGGAGCCGACGCGCGGCCTGAGGGTCAAGAACATCGCCCGGGCCTTCGGCGCGCGGCAGGTGGTGCGCGACGTCTCCCTGACAGTGCAGCGTGGCGAGGTCGCGGGCCTGCTGGGCCCCAACGGCGCCGGCAAGACCACCTGCTTCTATATGATCACCGGCCTGATCCCGGCCGACAGCGGTTCGATCTGGCTGGACGGCGAGGACATCACCAAACAGCCGATGTACCAGCGCGCACGGATGGGGCTGGGCTATCTGGCGCAGGAAGCCTCGATCTTCCGCGGCATGACGGTCGAGCAGAACATCAAGGCCGTGGTCGAGCTGCGCGAGAGCGGCAAGGGCATTGAGGTCGAGACGACCCGGCTGCTGGAAGAGCTACATATCGACCATCTGCGTCACGCCCCGGCCTCGGGCCTGTCGGGCGGCGAGCGGCGCCGGGTCGAGATCGCGCGGTCGCTGGCGGGCCGTCCGTCCTTCATGCTGCTGGACGAACCTTTCGCCGGCATCGACCCCCTGGCCATCGCCGACATCCGTCAGGTGATCCGCTATCTGGCGGGCGAGGGCATCGGGGTGCTGATCACCGACCACAACGTCCGCGAGACCCTGGACATCATCGACCGCGCCTCGATCATGTCGGGCGGCGAGGTCCTGTTCGAAGGCACCGCCGACCAGGTGATCCACGATCCGGAAGTACGCCGCGTCTATCTGGGCGACCTGTACGGCTGATCCTTCAGGATCCTCTGCGGCCGAACGGTCGTGAGGGGGCGACGCCGGGATCCCAGGCGGGGTTGGACCATCCCTGTGGCTGGGCCGGGAAGGGCGCGGGCTCCGGAACCGACGGGCTGGTGACCGGGCCGGGGCCGAAATCGAAAACAGGCTTGTAGGGAACGTCTGGATCGCCGCGTTTGGCCTCGGCGATCAGGGCGTCCCAACGGTCCTCGTCGAAACGGTCGGGACCGGAGGCGGTCGCATCGGGATCCTTCGGGTCCGGACCGAAGCGGTTGGGGCCTCTCTGGCCGGGCCAGACCGTCATGACGAACAGGACGAAACTGCAGATCGAGGCGACGATGGCGATCAGCCCGACCTGGCCGAAGCCGGCCGCCAGGGCCTGCTCGACCGGACCGTAACCGGCGGCGCCCGCTTCCAGACCCCCGGCCCGTGCGGTTCGGACCATGCTTCCCATGGCGCTGAAGGTCGCGAACTGGGTGGCGATATTGGGCAGCAGCAGGGCTATCCAGAAGGCCGAGAAGCCCGCGTCGTGCAGCCTGCGGGCCAGAAGCGCATAGTTGGGCAGGGCGAAGGCCAGCATACCGATCAGGGCCACCGCCAGCCAGCCGAACAGGCCGAGCACGCCGTTCAGCCCCTTCGACAGGGAGGTCGCGGCCAGGACGACGCAGGTCAGATAGAAGACCGCCTGCAGCGTCATGAACAGCCAGTATTCGGTCCGGCTCGCCCGACCCTTGAAGTCGGCGTAGCGCTGGAGCGGGCGGAACATCAGCATGGTTGGAGGGACCTGTGACGGGGGTTCTCCACGCCATCCTGCCGTCGAACGATGAAATCCGGAGAAACGGACACGGTAAACAGCACGGCGTTCGCGCGTTCGCGCGCCGTTAACCCCTTGCCTGCATTCTGGCCCCAGCAAGTTCCGGGCCAGACGCCCGAATGGGGAGACGAACGGCGGTGGTCGGTCAGAGGCTGGAGATCAGACAGGGGCAGGGGCTCGTCATCACGCCCCAGCTGCAGCAGGCGATCAAGCTGCTGCAACTGTCGAACCAGGAGCTGGACGAATACGTCGAGACCGAGCTCGAGAAGAACCCGCTGCTGCAGCGCGACGAAACCGAGGCCGGGCCGGCGCGCGAGAGCGGCGACGAGATCCCCGCGGCCGCGTCCTCCGCCGACACCTCTGAATTGAGCTTCTCCGACGCCGGGGTCTCCGAGCGCAGCGCGACGGTCGATGCGGGCGACAATGACGTCTATGGCGATGCGACGCCGGGCGAACGCACCGTCGACCGCCTGTCGGACGAGGCGGCCCAGCCGGGACTGTCGGACTGGTCGAACGCGGGCAAGGGCGGATCGGCCTTCTCCGACGGCGAGGCCGGCGAGCGGCCGGACCAGCGCGCCGCGACCCTGTGGGAGCATCTGCAGGCCCAGGCCTCGTCCGCCGGTTTCGACGCCACCGACCACGCCATCGCGCTGAGCCTGATCGATGCGGTTGACGAGGGCGGCTATCTGCGTGGCGAACTGGCCGAGATCGCCGACCGTCTGGGTTGCGGCCTGGAGCGGGTCGAGGCGGTCCTGACCGTCTGCCACGGGTTCGAGCCGACCGGGATCATGGCCCGTTCGGTGCCGGAGTGCCTGAAGCTGCAGCTGATCGAGCGCAACCGCTTCGATCCGGCCATGGCCGCCCTGCTCGACAATCTGGAACTGCTGGCGCGGCGCGACCTGCAAGGGTTGCGTCAGGCCTGCGGTGTCGATTCCGAAGACCTGTCCGAGATGATCTCGGAGCTCAAGGCCCTGACGCCGCGTCCGGGCGCGGGCTTCGGCGGCGAGACGGCCCAGACGGTGATCCCCGACGTCCATGTCCGCCCCGATCCGGCCGGCGGCTGGAAGGTTGAGCTGAACACCGACACCCTGCCCAAGCTGCTGGTCGACAAACGCTATCACGCCTCGGTCTCGGCCGGGGCCCGCACCGAGACGGAGAAGGCCTTCGTCGCCGACTGCGCGGCCCAGGCCAACTGGCTGGTCAAGTCGCTGGACCAGCGGGCCAAGACCATTCTGAAGGTCGCCTCGGAGATCGTGCGCCAGCAGGACGCCTTCCTCGCCTTCGGCGTCGAATTCCTGCGGCCGCTCAATCTGAAGACCGTCGCCGACGCGATCAGCATGCATGAATCGACGGTCAGCCGGGTCACCTCGAACAAATATGTCTCGACCCCGCGCGGCGTGTTCGAGCTGAAATTCTTCTTCACCGCCTCCATCGCCTCCACCGGCGACGGCGCCGCCCACTCGGCCGAGGCCGTCCGGCACCGGATCAAATCCATGATCGACCACGAGGCACGGGAGGGCGACGTTTTGTCCGACGACCGCATCGTGGAGCTGCTGAACGAGGCCGGCATCGACATCGCCCGCCGCACGGTCGCCAAGTATCGGGAAGCCTTGAGGATTCCGTCCTCGGTCCAGCGTCGCCGGATGCTCAAGTTCGCCTGACGGGCGTCTGAAAACCCGACCACAAAACGGTGATCCCGATTGACACCAAAATCAGTCGGGAGCGTTCTACTGGCATGCAAGTCCAAGTCAGCGGCAAGCAAGTGGATGTCGGCGAAGCGTTAGGCTCGCGCATCTCCCAGGAACTCGAAGAGGGAGTCGGTAAATACTTCGAACGCGGCGGTCAGGACGCCGAGGTCGTGGTTTCCAAGGATGGCTATGGGTTCAAGGTGGACTGTTGGGTCCGCCTCGCGTCCGGCCAGTCTCTGGTGACCACCGGTCACGGCGGGGACGCGCATTCGGCCTTCACCGACAGTCTCGACAAGCTTGAGAAGCGGGTCCGCCGCTACAAGCGCCGTCTCAAGGACCACCATATCGGGCCCAAGGGCCTGTCGCCCGAAAAGACCGAAATGGCCGCGGCCTCGGTCGCCCGCTCGATCGTGCTGCGCAATCCGGATTCCGTCGAGGATGAGGTGTTCGGTGATACGGGAACCTCGGACGAACCGCCGCCCGTCGGCATGGTCATCGCCGAGACCGAGGCCGAAATCCGCACCATCACGGTCGGACGCGCGGTGCTGGAGCTCGACATGACCGGCTATCCGGTCGTGCTGTTCCGCAATGCGGCCCATGGCGGTCTGTCGGTGGTCTATCGCCGGCCGGACGGCAATGTGGGCTGGATCGACCCCGAACGGACCTCTCCCGGCCTGAACGGTGGATCGAACGGCAAGGCCAACGGGGCCAAGACCAATGGGCACGCTTCCGTAAGCCCTTAGTGTTAGCTGTCAGTTGAAGGCTTTCCTTGATGCGGCGGAGCGGCTAAAGCCCGCCCGCCCCATCGGGGACGAGAGAGTATCGAGTCGGGGATAGTCATGGACATCGGTGAATTGCTGGCGGAGGACGGAATCGTCCTGCGCAGCGGTGCGTCGTCGAAACGGCAGGCCCTTCAGGTCGTCGCCGAAACCGCCGCCTCGGCCATGGGCCTGGATGCGGCCCGCGTCATGGACGCGCTGCTGGAGCGTGAAGCTCTGGGCTCGACCGGCCTCGGCTCGGGCGTCGCGGTTCCGCACGCCCGGATTGAAGGCCTGCAACGCGTGTTCGGCGTCTTCGTGCGTCTGGATACGCCGGTCGCCTATGGATCGGTCGACGATCGTCCGGTCGATCTGATGTTCGCCCTGTTCGCCCCGCCGCGCGACGGCGCCGACCACCTGCGCGCCTTGGCCGCGGTGTCGCGCGCCGTGCGTTCGCCGGAACTGCGCGAAAGCCTGCGTCAGGCCCGCACCGTCGACGCCGCCCACGCCCTGTTCGTCACCGACCACGCGCCCGCCACCGCCGCCTGAGGCGGCAAGGCGAAATGGCCGCCTGAGGCGTCAGGCCGCACGGGGCTGCGTCAGGCCCTTGCCGATGTTAGAACTCCGTTCCGCACGGAGATCGTCATGGCGAAGCTTGTCTATGGGTTGAACCAGTCGCTCGACGGCTATGTGGACCATGACCGGTTCGCGCCCGATCCCGTGGTGTTCCGGCATTTCATCGAGCACATGCGCGGGATGGCGGCCAGCCTCTACGGCCGCAAGATCTACGACCTCATGCGCTACTGGGAAGAGGACCAGCCCGACTGGGGCGCTGACGAGCGCGCCTATGCGGCGGCCTGGCGGGACACGCCGAAATGGGTGGCGTCGCGCACGCTGACGACCGTGGGGCCGAACGCCACCCTGATCGAGGGTGACCTCGGAACGGCAGTCCGGGATCTGAAGGAACGGCTGGACGGCGAAATCGAGGTCGCGGGACCCGATCTGGCGGGACAGCTGACCGCCATGGGGCTCATCAACGAATACCAGATCTATGTGCACCCGGTGGTTCTGGGCGAGGGACGGCCGTTCTTCACAGGGCCTGTGCCGGCGCTGGATCTGGTGGCCAGCGATCATGTGGGCGGAGACGTGGTCCGGTTGACCTATGCGCCCGCCTGAAGGGGCGCCGGAAAGGGCGATGGGGCTGCGTCAACCCGGATAACCGCAGCCCCGCCCCGAGCCCGCGCTGACTGGGGAGCCATGCGCGGGGTGGAGTGTGTCCGCCGAAAACGTCAGGCGGAAGCATCCCGTAAAGAGACGGCGGCTCGCTGCGCTCAAGCAGCGAGCCGCCGCGCGGCGAGCGTTAGCGCGCCCCTCTTAGATATAGCGACGCAGCGAGCGGGTCAGTTCGCTGGTGCCGTTCTTCTTGACCTGGGGCTGGTAGGCGACGCGGGCGTGTTCGCCGCAATAGACGCCTTCCGAGGCGCGACGGCCGCAGAAGCTGAACTCACGCGACGACGGGTCGCCGATCGGCCATTTGCACATATGGGCGCCGAGCGTCAGGACGGTGGCGGTGCCGGGCTGTTCGACGACGACGGGCAGCGGGGTCGGCGGGACCGGGGCGGTCGGGCGCGGCTGGACGGCCTCGATACGGCGCGGGGCCGAAGGCTGGCCGTAGTCCTGCTTGGGCGGGGTCGTCCGGGTCTTGGCCGGACGGAAGGCGGTCGTGGTGGTGCGCGCCGGCTGCGACGGGGTCGCGCGGCCCGACAGGCCCAGACGGTGCACCTTGCCGATCACGGCGTTGCGGGTGACGCCGCCGCCCAGTTGTTTGGCGATCTGGCTGGCCGACTGGCCTTCCAGCCAGAGCTTCTTCAGCGCGCCAACGCGGTCTTCGGTCCAGCCTGCGGTCATCTCGCCCTCCGGGGGGATCAGGATTCAATATGTAGTGGCGAACCCTTCCTCCAGGGCCCGCGACCTACCACCAATCGTAAACGAGCGGTTAACAGACGCAAGATGTGCGAATCAGTCCGTCCACAGAAACCAGATGTTGAATCATCGTTATCTGGGGCTAACGGCCTTGCGGCCTGCTTGAGCCCGGGGCTCGCGGAGCGCCCGCTCGCTCGCTGAAAATCATCGACGGAGTGCGGGCGACAGGTTGCGAAGCGCCGCCGTCAGGCGCATTTCCCGCTCCATGACCGATCTCGCCTCTACCCGCCCGTCCGGGCTGCCTACGCCGCGCCGTTACAATGGGGTCAACTGGGTGGGGGTGCAGACGCTCTACCTGCGCGAGGTCCGGCGGTTCTGGAAGGTCGGGACCCAGACGGTGGCGGCGCCGGTGGTGACGACGCTTCTGTACATGCTGGTCTTCGTGGTGGCCCTGAAGGGGTCACGGCCGCCGATCGACGGCACGCCCTTCGCCGAGTTCGTGGCCCCGGGCCTGATCATGATGGCGATCCTGAGCAACGCCTTCGCCAACGCCTCGTCCAGCCTGATCCAGGCCAAGATCATGGGCACTTCGACCGACTTCCTGACCCCGCCGCTGAGCCCGCTGGAGCTGACGATCGGCTTTTCCATGGGGGCCGCGACGCGCGGCATCGCCGTGGGTCTGGTGACGGCGGTCTGCGTCCTGCCGTTCGCGAAGCTGGGCGTCGCCAATCTTGCGACCATCCTCTATTTCGGCCTGATCGCCTCACTGCTGATGGGGATGGTCGGGGTGCTGGCGGGCCTGTGGTCCGAGAAGTTCGACCAGCTGGCGGCGGTCCAGAATTTCGTGGTCATGCCGATGACCTTCCTGTCGGGCGCCTTCTATCTGGTGCAGAACCTGCCCGGGCCGTTCGCGACCATCAGCCACTTCAACCCCTTCTTCTATCTGATCGACGGCTTCCGTTCGGGCTTCATCGGTCACGCCGAGGGCAGTCTGATGATCGGGGCGGTGATGACCGCGGTCCTGACCGTGGTCATGGCCTTCGCCTGCTGGCTCGTGTTCCGTTCGGGCTGGCGTCTGAAGAGCTAGACGAGGCTTTTCCACGCGATCGCATGCACCTCGTCCCGGCCCGGGACGGCGGCGAGCGGGGGTGTCGAAAACAGGTCGGCGATGGCCGGATCGCGCACGTTCAGGCCGCCGGTGAAGGCCCCGAAGGCCGGCAGGATGATGCGGCTGCCGTCGGTGATGAAGCAGGGCTTACGCACGCCCCGGCCATAGGCGGCGACGCGGGCGGCGGGATGCAGGTGGCCCGCAACCTCGCCCGGCTGATCGCCTGCTTGCGGCTCGTGCACCAGCCGCAAGGCGCCGAGGTTCAGGGTCTCGATGACCGAGCCGGGCAGGCGATCGAGATCCGCGCCCAGGGCCTCACGGTCGTGATTGCCCTCCAGCCACAGCCAGTCGCGGCCGAAGGCCAGCCGCTCCAGCGTCTCGCGGTCGCTGTCGGCCATGCGCGGGATGGAGCGGCGGTCGTGGAAGCTGTCGCCCAGCAGGACGACGCGGCCGGGGTTCACCTCGGCGATCTCGGCCTCCAGCCGGGCGAGGGTGGCGGCTGAGTCATAGGGCGGCAGCATCTGGCCGCGCACGGCGAAGGCCGAACCCTTCTCCAGATGCAGGTCGGCGACGATCAGGACGTCGTGCTCGACTACATGCATGGCGCCCGAACAGCGCAGCACGCAGCGCTCGCCGGCGATCCGCACCGCCAGCCCGCCGCATCCGCTCCGCCTCGGCGCCAGAACCATCCGCCACTCCTCAACTCTTGCCGCCGCCGTCACGCCGCACCCTGAAGTTCGGGCGGGGCGTCGTCCATGACCTCGGCGATCAGGGCCTCGGCGGATTCCTTCAGGATCATGTCGGCTGCATCGCCGCCCCCGACCCGCTCGCGGCCGATGACCACCAGAACCGGAACGGAGAAGGGCGACGGACGCTCCAGCGCCTTGGTGCGGATCTGGCCCGAGATGCGGGTCAGCAACTGGCCCAGTCGCGCCACATCCAGCAGGCCCGCAGCGGCGTCGGCCCGCGCGGTGCGCAGCAGCAGATGGTCGGGCTGGTGGCGGCGCAGGACGTCGTAGATCAGGTCGGTCGAGAAGGTCACCTGCCGCCCGGTCTTCTCCTGCCCCGGCTGGCGGCGCTCGATCAGGCCGGAAATGAGGGCGCAGTTGCGGAAGGTGCGCTTCATCATGAAGCTCTCCTCCAGCCAGCTCTCCAGATCGTCGCCCAGCATGTCGGGCTGGAACAGGTCGTCGTAGTCGAGCGTCCCGCCGTCGACCGTCGAGGTCATCGGTTTGATCGACCAGATGGCGATCGAATAGTCGGTGCAGACGAAGCCGAGGGGGCCGACGCCGGCCCGGTCCAGCCGCCGCGTCAGCAGCATGGCCAGGGTGTTGTGGGCGAGGCCGCCCTCGAACGGATAGGCGACCATGAAGTGGCGATTGCCGCGCTGGAAGGTCTCGATCAGCATCTGGTCCGCCGTCGGGATGGCGGATTTCGCCTCCTGCAGCTCAAGCCATTCCTGCACGTCCGGGGGCAGGACGCGCCAGTGGTCGCGGTTCTGGATCAGATTGCGGACCCGGTCGGCGAGGGAGGTCGACATCGGGAATTTCGACCCGCCCCAGGAGGGGATCTTCGGGTCCTTGTCCTGGGCGTGGGTGACGAGGGCGTCGGTGCCGCTGATGCCCTGGAAGGCCCAGATCTGGCCGGCGAACAGGAAGGTGTCGCCGGGCGTCAGCTGTTCGAAATACCACTCCTCGGCCTCGCCGACCTTGCGGCCGCCGACCAGCTGTTTGGTGGCCCCGGCGCCGCGCCGCGAGGCCACGCGGACGTTCAGGGTTCCCGCCGCGACGATGGCGCCGACGTTCATGCGGTGGCGCTGGGCGGTGTCGGCGTTGCGGACCTTCCAGCGGCCCTCGCGGTCCTTCACGATCCGGGCGAAGCGGTCGTAGGACCGCAGGGCGTAGCCGCCCGTGGCGACGAAATCGACGACCTCCTCGAACTGCTCATAGGGCAGGTCGGCATAGGGGCCGCAGGTGGTGATCTCGGCGTGGAGGTCGTCCAGCCGGAAGGGCTCGGAACAGGCCAGGCCCATGATGTGCTGTGCCAGGGTGTCGAGGGTGCCGATATGGTGCGGCTCCCAGTCGAAGGCGTTCTCGGCGACGGCTTCGCGCGCGGCCTGACACTCCAGCATCTCGAAGCGGCTGGCGGGCACCATCAGGGCGCGCGAGGGCTCGTCCAGCCGGTGGTTGGCGCGGCCGATGCGCTGGACCAGCCGCGAGGCCCCCTTGGGCGCGGCCAGCTGGATGACCAGATCGACGTCGCCCCAGTCGATGCCGAGGTCCAGCGTCGAGGTGCAGACCACGGCGCGCAGATCGCCCCGCGCCATCGCCGCCTCGACCTTGCGCCTCTGCTCTGCGGCGAGAGAACCGTGGTGCAGGCCGATGGGCAGGTTGTCGTCGTTGATCTCCCACAGCTGCTGGAAGACGAACTCCGACTGCCAGCGGGTGTTGACGAAGATCAGGGTCATGCCCGACCGCTTGATGGCCTCGTAGACCTCGGGGATGGCGTGCTGGCCGGTGTGCCCGGCCCAGGGGACATGGCCCTCGGACACTAGCACATCGACGACCGGCGGCGCGCCCGGATCGCCTTTGACCAGGGTGACGTCCTGCAGGTCGCCTTCGGGGACGTGCGGCCTCAGCCAGTCGCGGATCAGGTCGGGATCGTCGATGGTCGCGCTCAGGGCCACGCGCCGCATGCCGGGGGCGAACTGCTGAAGCCGTGCGATCCCGAGGGCCAGCAGGTCGCCGCGCTTGCCGCTCCAGATGGCGTGGACCTCGTCGAGGACGATGCATTTGAGGTCGGCGAAGTATGCGCGCGCTCCATCCCAGGCGCAGAACAGGGCCAGCTGTTCCGGCGTGGTCAGCAGGATGTCGGGCGGGAAGTCGCGCTGGCGCTGCTTCTTGGACTGTTTGGTGTCGCCGGTGCGGCTCTCGACATGGATGTTCAGCCCGATCTCGCGGATGGGCGTCATCAGATTGCGCTCGACGTCGGTGGTCAGGGCCTTGAGCGGCGAGATGTAGATGGTGTGGATGCCCGACCCGGGGCCGATGGCCGGACGCGGGCCGCGCTCGGCCAGCTCGATCAGGCTGGGCAGGAAGCCCGCCAGGGTCTTGCCGCCGCCGGTCGGGGCGACGAGGAGCGCGTGCTGTCCGGCGACGCCCGCCGCGATCATCTCGGCCTGATGTCGGCGCAGGCTCCAGCCACGCTTCGCGAACCAGTCGGCGAACAGGGGCGGCAATGTCGCGGAAGGCGGCGTCACCCGGGACCTATAGCATGTTCCCGTTCCGTTTCACCTGCGATTAGTGCGGCTTGTCCGGAGACTTGGCCTCGATCCAGGCGATGCGGCGGTCCATGTCGGCGACGACTTCCTGAAGACGGGCCTTCTCGGAGGCCATGTCGACAGGCGTGCCGTCCTCGTAGTTGATCTGGGCGCCCTTCTCGATCAGGTCGAGGCGGAACAGGGCGGTGACCCGCTGGGCCTTGAAGCGTTCGAGTTCGGCATCGTTGTCCTGGGCGCTCATTTCGCGGCCGTCACCACGATTTCGACCAGGTATTCCGGCGCGGCCAGCTTCGCTTCCGAAGTGGCGCGGGCGGGCGGGTTGGCCTGATCGACCCAGGCGTCCCAGACGCTGTTCATGGCGGCGAAGTCGGCGATATCGGCCAGCCAGATAGTCGCCATCAGGATCTTCGACTTGTCCGAACCCGCCAGGCCCAGCAGGCGCTCGATCTCGAACAGACAGGTCTTCGTCTGGGCCACGACGTCGTCGCCGGGCTCCCCGACCTGACCGGCGAGGTAGATGGTGTCGCCGTGGATCACGGCTTCGCTCATGCGGGCGCCGGGTTCGAGACGGGTGATCATGGCGGAGCTCCTGAAGGTTTGGCCCGCCTGTAACGCACTATGGCCGTTGCAGGAACCGGATGGCGGTCATGACGTGGGCGCGAACGCCGACGGGGAGGACGCTTTCGTCGACGTCGAAGCCGGGCGAGTGGTTGGGGGCGGCGGTGGACGGGTCCTCGCCGATTTTCGTGCCGCCGAGGTGGTAGAAGACGCCCGGGATCTGGCCCTGGAAGTAGGAGAAGTCCTCCGCGACCGTGGTCGGGGGGCTGGCCGGATTGACGTTGCCGGCGCCGGCCGCCTCTTCCAGAACCGGGGCCAGCCAGGTCGACAGGGCCGGGTCATTATAGGTCAGGGCGGCGTTCTGACGGATCGAGAAGTCGGCGGTCGCGCCATAGATGCCGGCCACATGGTCGACAGCGGCCTCGGCCCGCTTCACCAGATCGTCGCGGGAGGCGATGTCGAAGGTGCGCAGGGTGCCCGACAGCACCGACTGGTCCGGGATGATGTTGTAGCGGACCCCGGCGTTGATGGTGCTGATGGTGAAGACCGTCGGGTGGACGGTCGGGTCGATGGTCCGTGCGGTCAGGGTGTTGATGGTCTCGATCACCTGGCTGGTCGCCGCGATCACGTCGACGCCGCGCCAGGGCCAGGCGCCGTGGGTCTGTTTGCCGTGCAGGGTGATGTCGATGCGGTCGGAGGCGGCCATGAAGCCCTGCGGCCGGTAGAAGAGGGTGCCGGTCTTTCCGGGCACGACGTGGATGCCGAAGATGGCCTCGACCTTGGGATTGTCGAGCGCGCCTTCCTTGATCATCAGGGCCGCGCCGCCCAGCGGTTCGCCGGGAGGGGCGCCTTCCTCGGCGGGCTGGAAGATGAAGACGACGGTGCCCGGAATGCGGTCCTTCATCTTCGACAGGACCTCGGCGGCGCCCAGAAGCATGGCCATATGGGCGTCGTGGCCGCAGGCGTGGGCGACCGGCACGGTCTGACCCATATAGGTCCCGGTGGCGGTTGAGGCGAAGGGCTCGCCAGTCGCTTCCTGAACCGGCAGGGCGTCCATGTCCGAACGCAGGGCGACGACGTGATCGCCCGGGAGGCCGCCGCGCAGGACGGCGATCACGCCCGTCTTGCCGACGCCGGTGCGGACCTCCAGACCCATGGCTCGCAGGTGTTCGGCGACATAGGCCGCCGTATTGACCTCGGCGAAGCCCAGTTCGGGGTTCTGGTGCAGGTGGCGGCGCCACTCGATGACTTCGGGATTGATCTGCGCCACGGCCGCCGCGACGTCGGCGGCGAGCATATCCGGCGCTGCGCTCTGTCCAGCTGTTTGGGCCTGACCCGCCCCCGCTCCAAGGGCCAGCGCCGAGGTCATCACGAGGGTGAGCAGGCGCGATTTCAGGCGGGTCATGAGCTTCTCCGGGAGGGACGGCCGATCATGAAGCTTCGGCGACGGATCGCGCAAGGCGCTTGCGTCGATCTCGCGAGTCAGCGATCTCCGGAGGATGGCCGACAAACCCATCCAGACAGCCAAAACCCAGTGGAAGGACGTCGTCCTCGTCTGCAAGAAATGCTCGAAGAAGCTGGACGGCGGCTTCGGGCCCGATGGCGACGTATCCCTGAAGAAGGCGCTGAAGCGCTATCTGAAGCCGCCCAAGAGCGCGAAGGCCGGCAAGGGGCGCAAGGCCGAGCTGACGGTCAAGCATACCGACTGTTTCGACGTCTGCCCGAAGAATGCGGTCATCGCCGTCAACGCCGCCAATCCCAAGGCCCTGCTGATCGTGCCCGCCGGGGCCGACCTGCTGGAGGTCAAGGCGCGGCTGGGGCTGCATGACGGGCGGCGGACGCGGCCCAGTCTGACATTGATCGGCGACTGACCATGTCGATGCCGCCCCGGTCCCCGGCCTTCATCATGCTGTGCGCGGTCAGCCTTATCGCCTCGGCCGGGAACATGGCGCTGCAGGCGGTGTTGCCGGCGATCGGGCGGCAGTTTCATCTGGCGGATACGCTGGTGGTCGGGGTGTTCGCCATCTCCGCCCTGATGTGGACCCTGACGTCGCCGGTCTGGGCGCGGTTGTCCGACCGGCTGGGCAGGAAGCGCGTCATCCTGATCGGCATGGCCGGGTTCAGCGCCTCGATGGCCGGGTTTGGTCTGGCCGCCACCTCGGGACTGGAGCACTGGCTGGGGCCGGTCGCGGCCTTCGTCCTGATGGCGGTGGGGCGGACCATCTACGGCGTCTTCGGCTCGGCCGCGCCGATCGCCTCACAGGCCTATGTCGCCGACCGCACGGCGCCGGAGGAGCGGACCCAGGCCATGTCGCTGCTGGCCTCGGCGCAAGGTCTGGGCACGGTGATCGGGCCGACCCTGGCGCCCCTGTTGATCCTGCCGGTGGTAGGACTGGCCGGGCCGATGTATGTCTTCGCCGCCGTCGCCGCAGTGGCCTTCGTCTGGGTGCTGCGCAAACTGCCGAGCGGGGGCGTGACACGGGTCCCGTCGCCGACGGGCCAGCCGGATCATGACGGCAGGGGCCTGTGGAAGGACCCCCGGGTGCGGGACTTCCTGATCTACGGCCTGCTGGTGACGGGCGCGCAGGCGATCAATATCTCGGTGCTGGGTTTCCACGTCATCGACGAGATGGCGAAGACCGGCCTGTCGACGCTGCAGGCCCAGCCCTTCATCGCCACGGCCATGTTCGCCGGGGCCGCGGCGACCCTGATGGTGCAGTGGGGGTTGATCCCCCTGCTGAGGCTGCAGCCGCGCGCCCTGATGCGCTGGGGGGCGGGAATGGCGCTGGCGGGCAATCTGCTGAGCATCTTCGCGCCCGGCTTCTACGGTGTCGTCGTCGGCTATGCGGTGGTGTCGATGGGCGTCGGCTTCGCCCGGCCGGGCTTCACGGCGGGGGCCTCGCTGGCGGTCGGGCCGGCCGAGCAGGGGGCGGTCGCGGGGCTGATGATGTCGATCGCAGGCATCAGCTATCTGGTCCCGCCGGTGGTGGGGGTGGCGCTCTATCAGTTGGCCGGGTTCGGGCCGTTCGCGGCCAATGCAGCCCTGCTGGTCCTGGCCTTCCTGATCTGCCTGGGCAGCGCGGCGCTGAGGGCGGCGGCCGTCTCGACCGGGGTTGGGGCGGAGGTGGCGTCGGAACCCCCCGCCTCCCAGCCGGGGCCGGAAGGCAATCGCTGACCGCGACATCCGACCCGTCTTCCTTCCGCCCGCCTGTCGTGCCACAGACCGGAAATGGACAGTTCGACACGCATCGAAAACCGCATCGGGGTGCAGGCCACCTCGGACACGATCTGGAGCCTGGTCGGCGATCTGGCGACGTGGAGTCAGTGGAATCCGATCGAGACGGGCGCCGAAGGCCGCATCGGCTATGGCGGCTCCATCAGCCTGACCGAGGCTATTCCGGGCATGCCCGAGCGGCAGGTGGTCGGCAAGGTCGGCGACTGGCGTCCCTATGCCCAGCTGATCTGGCACGAGCGGCGCGGCTGGCAGTTCAACGCCATGCGCTATTTCGAGATCGAGGAGCTGGTGCCCGGCAACTGTATCGTCGCCAACGGTGTCTGGCTCAGCGGCTTCCGTGGCGAGTTCTTCCACGACAAGCACCGCAAGGCGATCAAGGACGCCTACGTCCAGGTCGGCGAAGCCCTGAAGGCGGCGGCCGAGGCGATCGAGGCGGCCTGATCGCCGCCTGAGCCCTAGTGGCTCTTCGCCATCGTGTCCTGGATGTTGATGATCGCCGGACCGAGGATCACGACGAACAGCACCGGCAGGAAGAACAGGATCATCGGCACGGTCAGCTTGGCCGGCAGGGCGGCGGCTTTCTTCTCGGCGGCGGCCATGCGCAGGTCGCGGTTTTCCTTGGCCATGGTGCGCAATGCGGCGGCCAGCGGCGTGCCGTATTGCTCGGCCTGGACCATGGAGGTGGTGACCGCCTTGACCCCGGCGTGGTTGGTCCGTTTGGCCAGACCCTCATAGGCCTGACGCCGCTCGGGCAGGTAGCTGAGCTCGGCCGAGAGCAGGGACAATTCCTCGGCCAGTTCGATGGAGGTGCCGCCGATCTCCTGCGAGACCTTCTGGATGGCGCCCTCGATCGACATGCCGGATTCCACGCAGATCAGCAGCAGGTCGAGTGCGTCGGGGAAGGCCTGCATGATCGACTGCTGGCGCTTGGCGATCATGTTGGAGAGATAGATGTTCGGCGCATAGAAGCCGATCACCGCCGCCGCCATTGTCGCCGTGACCCGCGCCATCAGCGGCAGGCCGAAATCGTTGAAGACGAACAGATAGAAGGCGACGAAGGCGAAGAAGATGAAGGGCGAGGCGAAGCGGAAGAAGTAGAAGCGGTTGAGTGGCTTGGGGCCCCGGTAGCCGGCCTGGGCCAGTTTCTCGATGACCTGGGGGTCTTCCAGCATCTTGGCCAGGTTCAGCTTCTCGACCACATCCTTGTGGAAGCCGGCGTCGGTGTGGCGCAGGCCGCCCTCCTTGGCCAGGGCCTGACGCGAACGGCGCTTCAGCTCGTCGCGGCGCACGGCGACGGCGTTCATCCGGTTTTCCAGCCTGGCCCCGCCACCGACGGACGAGAGCAGGGTGAACAGGGTGGCGAAGGCCAGCACCCCCACGAGGATGGAGAGCAGGTTCTGCGGGCTGGTGAGGAAGGCGACCATGATCTTTCCCGCCTAGAACTTGAACGCGATCATCTTCTTCATCACGAAGACGCCGGCGGACATCCAGAGTCCCGCGCCCAGCAGCATCACCTGACCGCGCGGGTCGGTGAACAGCAGCATCATGTAGGCGGGGGTGGTGATGAAGACGAGGCCCATGACCACGGGGGGCAGGGCGCCGATGATGCCTGCGGAGGCCATGGCTTCCGAGGACAGGGCCTTGATCTTTTCGGCCATCATCCGGCGGGCGCGGAGCACGGTGGTCAGGTTGGACAGGGCCTCGGCCAGGTTGCCGCCCGTCTTCTGCTGGATGGCGATGACGATGGCGAAGAAGCGCAGCTCCGCCGTCGGCATGCGCTCGAACATCTTCTCCAGCGCCTGGGGCAGGGTCAGGCCGACCCCCATGCCCTCGACCAGGATCTGGAACTCCGGGCCCAGGGGCGCCGGGCTCTCGCGGGCGATGATCTTGAAGCATTCATGGACCGGCAGGCCCGATTTGATGCCGCGCACGATGACGTCGACGGCGTTGGCGAATTCCATCGAGAATTTCTTCATCCGGCGCTTGCCGATGAAGCCCACGACCCAGCGCGGCAGGCCGGCGCCGAAGATGACGGCGGCGCCCAGGGCGATGAAGATGTTGGCGCCCAGCAGCAGGGGCAGCAGCAGGCCGAAGACGCCGAGGCAGCCGCTGACGATCCAGAAGGTGCGGATGTTCATCGTCAGGCCGGCGTGCTTCAGCTTGGCCGCCATGGTCATGCGGGCCTTGCGTTCCTTGCGGTCGGCTTCCTTGAGCTGATCGACGATCTGTTTGCGGCGCGCCTCGGGCGTGTTGTTCGCGGCGGCGGCGGCCAGCTTCTTGGCATTGGCCGGATTGCGCTGACCGAGCCCCTGCGCGCGCTTGAGGGCGGCGGTCGAGGAATCGTCGCCGCCGACGAGCGCCCAGCCGAGACCGCCGATGGTCACGAAGGCGAGGATGGCGGCGAGAATGGGCAGCATGGCGTGAACTCTACTCCGCCGCGTCGAGGGCTTCGGCCAGCTCGCGTTCCAGGCCGTAGTAACGGGCGCGGTCCCAGAAGCGCGGGCGGGCGATGCCGGTGGAGCGGTGACGGCCGACGACCTTGCCGTGCTCGTCCTCGCCGGTGATTTCGTAGACGAAGAGGTCCTGGGTGACGATGACGTCGCCTTCCAGACCGACCACCTCGGTGATGTGGGTGATGCGGCGCGAGCCGTCGCGCAGGCGGGCGGCCTGGATGATGACGTCGACCGAGCCGGTGATCATTTCGCGGATGGTCTTCGAAGGCAGGCCGTAGCCGCCCATGGTGATCATCGACTCCATCCGGGCGAGAGCCTCGCGCGGGGAGTTGGCGTGCAGGGTGCCCATCGAGCCGTCGTGGCCGGTGTTCATGGCCTGCAACAGGTCGAAGGCCTCGGGACCGCGGACCTCGCCGACGATGATGCGTTCGGGGCGCATCCGCAGACAGTTCTTGATCAGGTCGCGCATGTGGATGGCGCCCTGGCCTTCCAGGTTCGGCGGCCGGGTTTCCAGGCGGACCACGTGCGGCTGCTGCAGCTGCAGCTCGGCGGCGTCCTCGCAGGTGATGACGCGTTCGGTCGGGTCGATGAAGGCGGTCAGGGTGTTGAGCAGGGTCGTCTTGCCCGAACCCGTACCGCCGGAGATGACGACGTTACAGCGGCAGGCGCCGATGACGCCCAGGACGCGGGCCCCTTCCGGGCTGATGGAGGCGTACTCCACCAGGTTCTTCATCGTCAGCTTGTCTTTCTTGAACTTCCGGATCGTCAGGGTCGCGCCGTCGATGGCCAGTGGCGGGGCGATGACGTTGACGCGGGAGCCGTCGGGCAGGCGGGCGTCGCAGATCGGGGAGCTTTCGTCGACGCGACGGCCGACCTGGGACACGATCCGCTGGCAGATGTTCATCAGCTGGGTGTTGTCGCGGAAGCGGACATTGGTCAGCTGGACCTTGCCGTTGACCTCGATGAAGACCCGGCCGGCGCCATTGACCATGATGTCCGCGATGTCGTCGCGCATCAGCAGCGGCTCGAGCGGGCCATAGCCGAGGACGTCGTTGACGATGTCCTGGACCAGATGCTCCTGCTCGGCGACCGACATGGAGACGTTCTTGATCGCCACCAGTTCGGCGACGATGTCGCGGATCTCTTCCGACGCCGCCTTGGTGTCCAGCTGGGCCAACTGGGACAGGTCGATGGTGTTCATCAACGCATTGAAGATGGTGGTCTTCGTGGCGTGGTAATAGTCGCTCTGCTCGCGCACGATCTCGGCGACCGGCTGGGCCTTCTTCAGCTGTTCGAAGCCGGCCGTGGCGCGCGGGCCGGGGCCGCCCGCGGTCTTGGGCGCCGGAGCGGGCGCGGCGGGCCTGGGGCGCGCGGCCAGGGCGTCGAGCCGGTCTGGACCGGACGGGGCGGGCGCAGCCGCCTGGGCGAAACCAGCCGCCGCCGGAGCGGTCTCATCAGCGCTGAAGGCAAAGGCCTGGGTCTGGACGCCCTGCTGCGGCTGGCCGGACTGGCCGCCGAACGCGGGCGCGGCCTCCATGGCCGGCTGGGCCATGGGTTGCAACGGCGCCGTGGGTGAGGGCTGGCCTGTGCGTTTACCGAACACGGCGGATCAGCGCTTCTTGAACATGCCGGCGAAGAGCGACTTGCTCTCCGGCTTGCCCGAGGCGGCGGTCGCGGCGGGAGCGGCCTTGCCCCTGGGGCCGGCGATCTGGGGCAGTTCGCGGCGCGAGACGATCTGGGCCAGGGTCTGGAAGGCCTCGGCGGCCTTGGACTTGGCGCCCGAGTCGATGATCATCTGGCCGTTGTTGGCGGCGGCGCCGAACAGCTTGGCGTCGAAGGGGATGATCAGGCTGGGGTGGACGCCGAGCGCGGCGCCGAAGTCCTTGGCCGGGATCTCCGGACGACCGGGAACGCCGACCTGATTGAGGACGAGACGCGGCGGGGCGTCGTTCGGGCGGCCCGACTTGATCAGATCGATCATGTTCTTGGCGTTGCGCAGGGAGGCGAGGTCGGGGGTGGCCACGACCACCACTTCGTCGGCCGAAATCAGCGTCTTGCGCATCCAGCCGGACCAGAGGTGCGGCAGGTCCAGCACCACGAAGGGGGCGGTGGAGCGGATGCGGCTGGTCACTTCCTCGAAGGCGTCGGGCGAGATGTCCCAGTCGACATCGAGGGTGGCGGGGGCGGCGAACAGCGACAGCTTGTCGGTGACGCGGGCCATCATCCGGTCCATCAGGGTGGCGTCCAGACGGTCGGGCTGGCCGAGCGCGTCGGCGACGCCGTTCAACGGGTCCTGGTTGAAGTCCAGGCCGGCCGTGCCGAAAGGCAGGTCGTAGTCGACGATGACGGTGTTGGCGCCGATCCGCTCGGACATCGCATAGGCGGTGTTGTGAGCGACCGAGGAGGCGCCGGCGCCGCCGCGCGCGCCGACGAAGGCGATCGAACGGCCGACGAAGGGCTGGGCCGGGTCGGCGAACAGGCCGCCGATGGCCGCGATCAGTTGCAGCGGCTGGACCGGGGCGACCAGATATTCCGACACGCCGCGACGCATCAGCTCGCGGAACAGGATGATGTCGTTGGTGGCGCCGATGACGACGACCTTGGTGCCCGCGTCACAGACCTCCGCCAGCATATCGACCTGCTGGAGCAGGGTGTGCGGATCCGCCAGGCATTCGACGATGATCAGCGGCGGCGTGGGCTCGTGGTGATAGGCCTCGACCGCGGCGGGAACGCCGCCGACGCGGATCTGGGTTGTGGCGCGCGACAGGCGGCGGTCCTGACCGGCGCGCTCGGCGGCGGCCAGGGTGTCCTGACGCTCGGCGAAGACGTGGATGGCGATGCGCGGCACCGACACCTCGGCCGCATGGGGCGCGCCCATCGAGGCCGGCGTCAGGGCCGAGGCGGCGCCGGCCAGCATCTCGCCGACCGGATTGAAGTTTGAGGCGGCGACCGGCATCTGGCCGCTGACCGCAGCGGGCGCAGGCGCCGGAGCGCCGGCGGCGGGCGCGGTGAACTGCAGCGGTTCGCGCACGTCGGGACCGCCCGCTTGAGGCGCGAACTCGGCGTCGAGATCGAATTCGTCCTCGAAGGCTTCGTAGCTCCGGGGGGCGAAGGCGTTACTCATGATCGGATCAATTCACCGCCTGAGAGATCCGCCGGTTCGCGACGAGCTCTTCCTGTGGGGCCGCGGTGGCTTCGCCTTTGCGGTAGTTGTCATAGACGACGGCGCGTCGTCCGGTATCGACGGGGGTCATGCCGCGCGGCGTGACGATGTCGCGCGGATTGTCGATCTGGGCCGCCAGGTTGGCGTTCACGGCGCAGCCGAAATTCGATGCGCTTTCATTGGCCTCGGTCCGGGTCATGCTGCCCCAGTAGGTTCCGCACCGGGGCACCACGGCGCGCACGGTCTCGAAGCCGACGACGACGGGGGCGCGGGGATCGGGCGCCTCATAACCCACGACCTGAATCACCTGTCCGGGCGCGGCCATGGTCTCCAGGGCGGCCTTCACACGATAGGCGAATTCGGCCGAGACCGGATCGCCGCCCGAGGGCGCCTCGATGCGCAGCACGGAGCCGCCCTGCACGCCGAACCGGCCGGAAAGGGCGGCGAGGGCGTTCTGCTGGGCGCCCGACAGGCCGGTCTCGTGCACCGCCAGGGCGATGCGGTCGATGTCCGGCTCGACCTGAAGCGTGAAGCGCGACGTCGGGGTCAGCGGGGTCGGGCCCAGGCCGCCGGCCGGATCGCCCATGCAGGCGGCGAGGGCGAGCGGCAGGGCCAGGGCGAGGCCCAGCTTCGGCAAGGACAGGGTGCGAAGGAAGGTGCTCTTCATCGGACGGCTCACTCGATCACATAGCCGACGGGCCCCTGCCAGCCCGCGCCGCCGACCGTGGTCGGGGCAGGCGTGCCGTAGGCCTGGTTCAATTGGCCGAACAGGGTGGATTGCAGGTCGCCGGCGAAGCGCAGGCCGTCGGCCGGGGTCTGCATTCGGCCGGGCGAGGTCGGGCTGACGATATAGGGCTCGGCGATGATCACCAGTTCGGTTTCGCCGGAGGTATAGTCGCGCGAGCGGAAAAGGGCGCCGAGCACCGGGAGGCCGCCGGCGCCGGGCAGGGAATCGATCGTCTGGCGCGAGCTTTCCTTTAGCAGGCCGGCGATCATCATCGCGCCCCCGGAGGGCATTTCGACGGTGCTCTCGACGCGACGGACCTGCAGGCCCTGCAGGGTGACGGAAGAGACCGTGCCCGCGCCGAGGGTGAAGCCACCCTCGTTGGTCAGTTCCGAGACCTCGGCCGAGACCTGCATCGAAATGCGGCCCCCGGACAGGACGACGGGACGGAAGGACAGGCGCACGCCGTAGGGCTTGTATTCGATGGTGACGTTGCCGTCCTTGTCGCGGCCGGTCGGGACCGGGAACTCACCGCCGGCCAGGAAGCTGGCGCCCTCGCCGTTGACCGAGGTCAGGTTGGGCTCGGCCAGGGTGCGGATCAGGCCGGCGCGCTCGAAGGCGCCCAGGGCCCCGGTGACGCCCTCGCCCGTGCCGTCGGAATAGTTGATGACGCCGCCGCCGAGGAGGCTGCCGTTGACGCCGAAGGTCGCCGCCTGGGTGAAGCCGAGGCCGTCCGCCGCATTGGCGATGATGGCCTTCAGATTGACGCCCAGTTGCTTGACCGCATTGCGCTGGACCTCGACCACCCGGATCTTGAGAGTGACCTGGTCGGAACCGGCCACGGTCATCATGTTGATGACCTTTTCCGGGGCCGAGACGAAGGCGCGGGCCAGCTGGACGATGCGGTCGGCCTCGCTGGGCGTGGTGACCATCCCCGTCAAGACGATGCTGTCGTTGAGCGCCTCGGCATGGGCCTGGGAGCCCGGAGCGACGCGGTCGATGGTGTCCTGCAGCGCATAGACGCCCGCATCGACGCGGATGCGCAGTGACAGGATGGTGCGGCCGGCGGCGTCGAGGAAGACGGCGTCGGTCTGGCCCGGAGCCACGCCAATGATGGTGTAGCGCCGCGAGCTGTGGGTCAGGGCCTCGGCGACGGTCGGGTTGGAGACGATGGCGTCATGGGCGTCGGTCGGCAGGTCGATGGCCATCGACGAGCCGCGCGGCAGGTTGATCAGGCGCGGCGCCGAGCCGACCTGGACCGAGGACCGGCCGTCCGCATCGGAGGCGAGCGCCGCGACCGGCGCGGCGAGCGGCGCCAGGCCGGTCAGGCCGGCCGAAGCCAGGACCGCCAGAAGGCGGGCGGGGCGTTTGATGGGGTGCATGAGACGCTTCATTGGACCACGATCACTTCGGGAGCGCCGCCGCGGAAGACGCGGATGGCGGCGGACTGACGCGGGGCCTGGACGCGGCCCGACGGTCCGGCGGTGTCGGCGTAGGAACGCAGGACCAGCGACAGCTCGCCCTCGGACTTGGAGAGAGCCAGGGCTTCGGCGTCGGCGGGGCCGACCTCCAGCGTGGCCGTGGCGCCGACCACCGACTGTTCGTCGTCGCCGGCGCGGGTGGTCTGGTCGATGGCCAGAACCTTGATGTTGCGCATCACCGTCGAGGAGGTGAATTTGGAGCCCTGGCTGTTGTCGATGCCGGCGGTCGCGGCGGCCTTGGTCATCAGGACGTCGACCCGGTCGCCGGGCAGGATGAAGCCGCCGGCGGCGGTCTCCACCGTTACGCGGATGGCCATGGCGCGCATGCCGGGCTCGAGATAGGCGGCCAGATAGCCGCTGTCGCCGGCGCGGACGATCTTGCGTCCGACGATGGGCTCTCCGGCCAGAATGGGTTCACGCACCACCGAGCCGACATAGTCCGCCTTGGCGCCGCCGGTGGCGGCGTCGTTGGCGGCGCGGGCGACCGCGGCGATGGCGTTGCCGGATTTGGCGGCGGCTGCGGGCGCCCCTTCAAGGGTTCCGGCGGCGGCCTTGGCCTCATCGGCGGTCGGCGGAGCGGGGATGGGGGTCGTGCCGTCGGTGATGAAGGCCGGATTGACCTCGTCGACCGGCCAGTCCTTCCACGCCATGTCGCCGTCTTCCAGACGCTTTCCGGGCTGGAGGTCGCGGGCGGCGACCAGGACCCTGGCCATGGGGCGGACGGCTTCGGCGGGAGCGGCGGTGGCCACGGCGACCGGCTTGCCCGACGAGCCCATGGCGCGCACCACGAAGGCGAGGCCGATGGCGGCCGCGGCGGCGACGCAGATGACGGCGATACGGGCGGGCTTCATCGACGGTCTCCGGCACAGTCGGGCAAACGGAATCGGTCCCCACCGACGACGCGCCATTAAGGAGAATGAACGCCACGTGTTAACGAGCGCCTAAATGCCGGGTTTTGTCTGGAGGGCGGCGTTCGCGGCCCCGGGACGCCTTCCGGCGCGGCCTAGTGTCCGGCGACGAAGGCCGTGAACAGGGCGCTGGAAGGGAAGGCCAGCAGGGCGCCGATGGCGATGGCGACGCCGTAGGGAATGTCGCCCCTGGGCTCCAGCAGGCTGTCGATCCATTGCGGTGCGCCGAAGATGAAGGGCCGCAGCTGGCTGCGGGCGAAGAGCAGCAGCAGGCAGAAGACCCCGCCCGCGACGCCGGTCCACAGCACGAACGCCGCCGATCCGGTCAGGCCCATCCACAGGCAGGCGGCGGCCATCAGCTTGGCGTCTCCGCCGCCGATGACCCGCATCGCGAACAGGCCCATGCCGACGAGAAGCGCGACGAAGGCGACCCCGACGTGAGCGACCACGGTCATGGGGGACAGGCCCACCATGAAGGCGGCCGGGAAGAAGCCGAGGATCAGCAGACCGGAGATCCAGTTGGGGATCTTCATCGTCGTCAGATCACTCAGCGCCGCGGCGATCGCCAGGCAGGGAAGAACGCTGAGCAGCAGCAGGGTCACGGTTTCCATGGGGACCAGTATGCGGACATCACGTTAAGGCCGGGTTTCGGCTCCGCCGGGAAAGGCGGCGCCTGACAAGCAAAGGGCCGGGACGTTTCCGTCCCGGCCCCCGCCGATTTCAAGACTTGAGGTCCGAGCCTTACGCGGCGGCCGGGGCCTTGCCGTTCATGCCGTCGGTCACGGCCTGGAACTTGGTCGAGATCGTGGTGCCGAGCGTGGTGACGGCCGAGATGATGACGACGGCGATCAGAGCGGCGATGAGGCCGTACTCGATGGCGGTGGCGCCCGACTCGTCCTGAACGAACTTCGAAATGAACTTGGTCATGATGATATCCCTTTGAAAAGCGGTTTTGCGAGCAACAATGGCTGGGGGGAGACCGGTTGCCCGCTTGACCCCCAAACACACGAGGATGATGCGCTGAAGCAGTTAAGACTGCGTCGTTGGGAGTGGTTACTGCGGCGTTTACTGTAAAAAACTTTCGCGAGGCCGGAACCAAACAGCGCGTGACGGCATCGCGCAAAAGCAAAGGGCCGGGACGTTTCCGTCCCGGCCCCCGCCGATTTCAAGACTTGAGGTCCGTGCCTTACGCGGCGGCCGGGGCCTTGCCGTTCATGCCGTCGGTCACGGCCTGGAACTTGGTCGAGATCGTGGTGCCGAGGGTGGTGACGGCCGTGATGATGACGACGGCGATCAGCGCGGCGATGAGGCCGTACTCGATAGCGGTCGCACCCGACTCGTCCTGGACGAATTTCGAAATGAACTTGGTCATGGTCTTTTCCTTTCAGTAGCGAGCTGGGGTCGCCTGTCCGCCGTGGGACCATCGGTTTCGCCCGCTGGATCCCCCATTCACCTGATCAATGTAGGGTGGCTGGGTTAAACGCAAGTAAAACGAAATATCACTTCAGGTAGAAAGACATGGTTACCGCTTGTTTACTTAAAATCTGAGGTTTCGAACCGGCCTGTGTTTTCAGACTTTATTGAGGTTTCGGAGGCATGGTCGCGCTCGGTCTCGCGCGCCCGGTTTCGTGCGTGGGCCTTGCGCGCAGGATATATCGCCATGATCGTCACTCCCCGCCGTCTTGCTTCCGTCGTCGCCGTCGCGGTCCTCGCGGTCGCCGGATCGGCCCAAGTCTCGCAGGCATGGGCCCAGTCCGCGCCGATGAACCTGGCCGTCGACACCATGCAGCGGGTTTCGGTGCGCGGTTCGATCAGTTCGGTGATCGTGGCCAATCCCCAGATCGCCGATGCGACGGTGGTGGACGCCAATACCCTGTTCGTCACCGGCAAGGGCTATGGCACGACCCAGGTCACCGCCGTGGACGCCATCGGCCGCGTGCTGTTCCAGAACCAGATCGTCGTCACCGGCGGCCAGTCGGGCTCGGTCCGCGTCTGGCGGGGCGCCCAGGTCACGGAGATGGCCTGCGCCTCGTCCTGCTCGCCCAGCATCCGCTCGACCAGCGACGGCGCCTCGGCGACCCCGACGCCCTGAACCTGATGAAGCGCCCGATGAAGCGTCTGCGTCGCCTCCGCTCGCTCTCTGAAGGCCGCCGTTCGCGCGACGGGTCTTCGGCGGTCGAATTCGCGATGGTCGCCCTGCCGTTCTTCTTCATGCTGTTCGCCATCATGGAGATCGGGCTGATCTTCGTGACGGACTCCATTCTCGAGAACGCCACCGTCGAAACGGGGCGTCTGATCCGCACCGGTCAGGCGGCGAACTCCAAGCTGACGGCCGATCAGTTCAAGACGGCCCTGTGCTCGAGGATGAGCATCTTCAGCAACGACTGCGCGTCTCGCGCCAACGTCGATGTGCGCGAGATCACCCAGTTCCGCGCCGCCAATCCGCCGGATCCGCTGGCCAACGGCAAGACTTTCGACAGCTCCGGCCTGGTTTATGTCACCGGCCAGCCCGGCAGTCTGATGCTGATCCGCGTCTGGTACGCCCAGCCGCTGGTCACGCCCTTCATGGCCCAGTCGCTGTCGAAGCTTAAGGACAGCGGCGCGACCATGCTGACGGCGACGGCCACCTTCCGCAACGAGCCCTATAACCAATGACCGGGAAGCGTTCATCCAGCCCGAAGCGTGAGCGCCCGGCCGGCTTCCTGATGCGTCTGGCCGGCGACCGGCGGGGCGTTTCGGCCGTCGAATTCGCCCTGATCGCGCCTCTGATGATCGCCTTCTATTTCGGTCTGGCCGAGTTCTGTCAGGGCTATATGTCCCAGAAGCGGCTGCAGCACAGCGCATCGGCGGTGGCGGATCTGGTGGCCCAGACGGATGTCGTCACCATGGACGAACTGGACGACGTCCTGGCGATCGGCGCCCTGGTCATGAAGCCCTTCTCCGCCACCACCCTGACTGCGCGCGTCTCGAGCGTGACGCGGGACTCCAAGGGCGTGGCCAGGGTCGACTGGAGCCGGGGCAGCGGGATCGCCCCCTATACGCCCCAGGATATCGTGACCGTGCCGACCGACATGATCGCCAACGGCGAGAGCGCGGTGATGGCCGAGACCACCTACGACTATTCCTCGCCGGTCAAATATCTGATGCCGTCGGTGACCAAATTCTCGAGCGTCTTCTACGAACGCCCGCGTCGCGTCGACAAGGTCGGCTGCAGCAACTGCCCTACGAAGTGAGGGTGCGCCCCGTCAGCGCCTGCCTGAGGGCGCTGATCTTGGCCCCGGTTTCCTGAAACTCGGCCTCCGGGTCGCTGTCGGCGACGATGCCGGCGCCCGCCTGGGTGCGGAAGGTCCAGCGCTCTCCCGCGCGCGTGAACGACGCCGTGCGGATCAGCACCGAGGCGGTCAGGTCCTCATTCTCGTCGATCACAAACAGGGAGCCGCACCAGGCGCCCCGCGGCGGCTCGAGCGAGGCGATGACCTTCATGGCCTGGTGCTTGGGCGCCCCGGTGATCGAGCCCGGCGGGAAGGTGGCTTCCAGCACCTGGGCCGGACCGATGCCGGGCGCGAGGGTCCCGCTGACGGTCGAGACCAGATGGTGGACGGTGGGGTGGCTCTCGATCTCGAACAGCTTTTCAACGACGACCGAGCCGGGACGGCAGACCCGCGCCAGATCGTTGCGCATCAGGTCGACGATCATCAGGTTTTCGGCCCGGTCCTTGGCGCTGGCGCGCAGTTCGGCGGCGTTGAGGGCGTCGGCCGCGAGGTCGGGATGGCGTGGTCGGGTGCCCTTGATCGGGCGGGTCTCGATCCGGCCGGTCGCCCTGTCGAGGGCGAGGAAGAGCTCGGGGGAGTTGGACACCAGGGCCCGGTCGCCGATCCGCCAGAAGGCGCCGTAGGGAGCCATCCGGCGTTTTTCGTCGTCGAGGGTCAGCCTCAGGAAGACGTCGAAGGGGTCGGCTTCCGCGCCCAGCGCTCCGCTCCAGCCCCGGGCGATATTGGCCTGAAACAGGTCTCCGGCGGCGATCCGGGAGACGACTTCGGCGACCGCCTCGCGATAGGCCTGAGGCGGCGCGTCCGGGGTCAGGGCGGTGGCGGGCGCTTCCGGCCGGGCAGGTGTCACGGCCGCGCCGATCCAGGCTTCGGCGGTGTCGCAGGCGACCTCGGCGTCGGCGGCGTCGGCTCCCCAGCCGACCAGGGTCAGGCTTTGGGCGTCATGATCGAACACCGCCATGGCCGGATAGCGGGCCAGGATCAGGTCGGGCCACACGGTCTCGCGCGGCCCGGTCGCGGCCCGGGCGCCGGCGTCATAGGCGGCCAGTCCGATGACGCCGCCGCCGCGCCAGTCGGGCAAGTCGAGCGGGGCGAACAGCGCGCCGGACGCCTGCTCGAAGACCGTCAGACGATCGGGGTCGACCGCGACGACCGAGCGGCTGCCCGGGACGGTCGGATCGGAGAGCAGGCACAAGGCCCCGTCGCGGTTCGCGATCCCGGCGGCGACGGTCAGGGGAGGGACCCAGGGCAGGCTGCGGCGCGCCTGGACCGGACGCACCGGTTCCGTCATGCGGTCAGCCGCTCCGCGATGCGCTCGCGGCGGGTGGCGTCGACGCCCAAAGCCTGTTCCAGATAGGCGTCGAGCGAGCCGTGGCGGTCGTCGATGGCCTTGAAGGCCGCGTCCAGATAGGCGGCTTCCACACCCATGAAGGCCACCACGGCGTCGGGGGCGGCGAGGCGGCCGGTGAATTTCTGCATCTGCAGGGCGATGTCCGGCGCGCGGGCCTCAAGATCCACGGCCACGTTGGTCAGCAGATAGTCCTCCAGCAGGTCGTCGCGGCTGACGCCCAGCAGGTGGTGGGTCAGGGCGGCCAGCATGCCGGTGCGGTCCTTGCCCGCGGCGCAATGGATCAGGACCGGGCGATCGCTTTCGGCCAGGACCCCGAAATACTGGCTGAAGATTTCCAGATGCGAGGGGGCGAAGGGCATTTCGCCGTAGAGGGCGGTCATGAAGCGGCGGCCGGAATCCGGGGTCAGGTCGGCCGATTTCAGGAAGGTGATGTGCGGCGCCTCTCCGACGGCGTCGAGGTCGTTCTCGATCACCCGGCCGTCGAAACCGGCATAGCGGCGTGAGGGCTGTTTTGAACGCTCGATCGGACGGCGCAGGTCGACGATGGTCCCGAAGCCGTATTCGCCCAGTACGACCAGATCGGCGTCGCTGATGCGCGCCTGATGGGCCGACCGGATCAGCCGGCCCGACTTGATGCGGCCGCCGCCGGCCACGGCGTAGTCGCCGTAGTCGCGGAGGTTGTCGAGGGTCTCGAGGCGGCGCAGACGATCGGTGCTCATGCCCGCTCTATAGGGCCGGTCAGCGGTCGCGCACCAGCCCGGCCATGGCGTCCAGATAGGAGAGGAAGGCGGTGCGGCCCGCCTCGGTCATCTTCGCCTGGGTCAGGGGCTTGCGGCCCTGGAAGCTTTTCTCGACCGCGACGAAGCCCGCCTCTTCCAGCTTTCTGAGGTGGACGGAGAGGTTGCCGTCGGTGGTCTGCAGTCGGGCCTTCAGGGTGTTGAAGTCGGCGCTGTCCACGCCTGACAGCACGGCCATGATGCCCAGACGCACCCGTCCGTGGATGACGTCGTCGATCCGGCCGATGTCGAAATCGTCGGCCATCAGGCTGCCGGGCTCCGGGCGGCGCGCATCAGCAGGAAGCCGGGCACGGCCATCAGGACGAACAGGGCCAGGGCGTAGGCCAGATAGAGGGCCGGGGAGTTCGTCATGAAGCCCAGAACCGGCGCGGCGACGAAGGAGCCGATGCAGAGCCATAGCAGTCGCTGCGACCGGAACATCGCCGCACAGACGCCCCAGCCGAGGCCGTAGAAGACCATGATCAGCGAGGGCAGCAGCCACAGCAGGACCGAACCCGCCTCGCCGAGCCGCCAACTCACCGCCGCCATGGAGGCGATGCCGGCGAAGATGCCCGCGCCCACGCAGGACCAGGCCGCGCGGGCCGCGCGGTTGGCGGCGGTCTTCACCCCGGTCGGCGGGCACCAGAAGATCTTGTCGAGGACGACGAGCGTCAGGAAGACCGCCGTGGCGGCCAGCCAGATCCAGTTGCTCTGCCGCACCGAAAAGGGCGCCAGCTCCATGATCGCCGCCCACTGGCTCAGGCTGGCGAGGCCGTAGACGATCCCGGCGGCCATCAGGATGCGGCCGCCGCCCAGCGGGGCGTTCGCGCCTTCCTCGGCGAGGCCGCGCAGGAAGGCGAGGTCGGCGGCCCCGCCGCTGGTTTGGTTGTCGGTGTCGTCGGTCATGTTCTGATCTTCTCTAGAGCGATTCAGGCCTTGCGACACATCGCGAGGCACAGGCCGGGAATGAGGACGAAGGCGATGAGACCGCAGGTGTAGGCGAGATACGCCGGGGCGGTTCCCAGCAGGGAGATCACCACGCCCGCGCTGACGAAGGCGCCCAGCGACGGAGCGATCATCCAGCCGCGGCCGCCGCGCGTCGCCGCCGTCATCCAGGCGAGGCCGTAGATCATCAGGCCGACCGGCGAGGTCCAGTACATGAGGGTGAAGTCGTGGCGGATGACGCTCAGGCCCAACAGGGCCAGGGCGATCAGGATCTGGGCGCCGATGGCCATGCGCGACCAAAGGGCGACGCGGCGGACATTGGCGCCGCCACCGGCGCGCAGCCGGGCCAGGACGGTGAAAAAGACGGCGAGGGCGATGGGCCAACTCAGCGACAGGGTCGCCGGATGCAGGTGCAGCAGGCCGCTGTAAACTCCGAACTGGAACAGGTTGGCGGCGGCGAAGACCGAGCCCGCGAGGACCATGACGCGCCCGGCGCAGACGGCCAGTGTCGGCTCGGCGGCGGCGGGCGACGGATCTGAATAGACGGTGGCGGTCACGGGCTTGTTCCCCTCGGTTGATGACGCAGGGGTACGTCATTCACTTTGGGATGTAAAGTGCTTTTCAAGAGCCTCTTGGAGACACCCTGCGGCGCAGGTTACTCTGGCCTATGCGACCGACCTTTCACCGCATCGCCTATGAGGCGCTCGACGTCTGCAACGCGGTCGAGATGGCCACGCTGGAAGCGGCGGTCGCGGCGACGGATCTGCCTCCTCACGCGCGGGTGCTGGACATCGGCAGCGGCAACGGGGCGGTCGCGATCGCCCTGGCCGAGGTGTTCGGATTCGAAGTGACCTCGGTCGAGCTGGATCCGGCCATGGCCGAACTGGCCCGGTCGCGGATCGAGGCCTCGGAAGCCTCCTGCCAGATCATCCTGCACGAGGCGCGCTCCGACGTGGTGCTGGAGGCCGGCGGGCCATTCGACCTGATCGTGGCCCTGGGGACGACCGAGCCGATCGGCGGCGGGGTGCGTGACCCGCGCGGCATGCTGAAAGGCCTTGGGCGACGCCTGACGTCCGGCGGCTGGCTGCTGTGGGGCGATCTGGTCTGGATCACCGAGCCGTCGCAACCGCTGAGGCAGATCGTCGAGCTCAACAACACCTATGCCGACCACGCGGGCTGGCAGGCGGCGGCGGAGGCGGCGGGGCTGGAGGTGGTCTCGGCCGAGGTGTCTTCGCCCGAGCTCTGGAACCGCTACCGGATGACCATGATGGCGGCGGTCGAGGCCTGGCTGGACACTCATCCCGACCACCCGGCGGCCGCCTCGATCCGGAGCCGGGCGCATCAGTTGAAGCTGATGTTCGACTTCGGCGAGGGGGCGCTGGGTTTCGGCCTGTATCTGCTGAGAGCGCCGGCGTCCTGACGGGCCCGCGTTCAGGCAGCGAGGGCCCGCGGACCGAGCGTTAGCGCCTCTTATCTGAACGGCGGCTCGTCGAAGGCGCGCAGCTTGCGGGAGTGCAGGCGCGAGCCTTCCTGACGCAGGATGTCGATGGCCTGGATGCCGATCTGAAGGTGTTCCGAGATGGAGCCCTCATAGAAGCGGTTGGCCTGACCCGGCAGTTTGATCTCGCCGTGCAGCGGCTTGTCCGAGACGCACAGCAGGGTCCCGTAGGGGACGCGGAAGCGATACCCCTGCGCCGCGATGGTCGCGGATTCCATGTCGATGGCCACGGCGCGCGACTGGTTGAAGCGGAGCGCCGACTTGGAATAGCGCAGCTCCCAGTTCCGGTCGTCGGTGGTGACCACCGTGCCGGTGCGCAGGCGCCGCTTGACCTCTTCGCCCGGCGCGCCGGAGACGATCTTGGCGGCGTCATAGAGGGCGCGCTGGACCTCGGCGATCGAGGGGATCGGGATGTCCGGCGGCAGGACGGCGTCCAGCACATGGTCCTCGCGCAGATAGGCGTGGGCCAGAACATAGTCGCCGATGGTCTGGGTCGGGCGCAGGCCGCCGCAGTGGCCGATCATCAACCAGGCGTGCGGCCGCGTGACGGCCAGGTGGTCGCAGATGGTCTTGGCGTTCGACGGCCCGACGCCGATGTTGACCAGGGTGATGCCCGTCGCGCCCGGCGCTGTCAGGTGATAGGCGGGCATCTGGTGCTTCTTCCAGGCGGCGTCCATGACGGCGGCCTCTGGATCGGCGGTGTCGCGCGTGATGACCATCCCGCCGGCGCAGGACAGGGTCTCATAGGGGCTGTCCGGATCGCGCAACTGCTGGCAGGCCCAGCGCACGAAATCATCGACGTAGCGGTTGTAGTTGGTGAACAGGACATAGGACTGAACGTCCTCGACCGGGGTTCCGGTGTAGTGGCGCAGCCGGGCCAAGGAGAAATCGGTGCGCAGGCCGTCGAACTGCGACAGGGGGAAGTCCTCGTCCGGATCGAACAGGCCGTCGGAGATCTCGTCGCCGATATGGGCCAGATCCGTGGTCGGGAAATAGCGGGCGATGGCCGCCGTCTGCGACGGGTTGAGCACCACGTCGGACCCGTCCAGCACATAGGGGAAGGGGATTTCCTGCTCCGACGGTTCGACCTCGAAGGTCGCGCCATAGTCCTGCTCCAGCAGGGTCAGCTGTTCCAGCAGATAGGACCGGAACAGGTCTGGCCGGGTGATCGTGGTGGCGTAGACGCCCTGACGCGACATCCGGGCGTAGGCGCGGATGGGCAGGTCGACCGGGCGGTCGCCGAACCAGCTGATCTTCAGCGAGGGATAGGAGAAGAGGCCCCTGGCGCGGGCCTCGGCGTCCGCCCGTTCGCCGGTGGCGAGGAAGTGGCGAACCGCGCCGCGCAGGCTGGCGACGGATTGGGTGTAGAGGGTTTCGAGGCGGTCCAGAGCCGCCTGTGCTGTCATCGTTTCTGTCATGGCCTCCTCTAACGGAAGAAGATGACCTTGGCGAGACGGCCACGCGAAGCGTGGCCTTTCTTGTTTGTTGGCGGCTTCGCCGCCGCGCTAACGCTTGGTCCGCGGGGCCTCTCTGCTTGAGCGCAGGAGTCTCTTCCCCACGCAGTGGGGAGGGGGACCGCGAAGCGGTGGAGGGGCTTATCCCTGTGACGCCACCAGCGCCCGGATCCGCTCCGCATCCACGTCATTCACCGGGTTGTAGACGACCATCGCCAGCTCGGGGCGGCCCTCGACGGCGAAGGTGGAGAACTCCAGCTCAAGCACGCCCAGTTCGGGGTGGTGCAGCCGTTTGAAACCCTCGCCGTGGGCGACGATGTCGACCTCCTTCCACAGGGTCTCGAACTCCGGGCTCTGGCGTGACAGCTCCTCGACCAGACGGTCGATCTCCGCGCCCGCCCCGGCCCGTGCGGCGTCCGCGCGGAAGGCGGCGACCACGAAGCGGGCGACCTTCCACCAGTCCTCCTGCGCCGCCTTGACGCGGGAGTCCGAGAAGATCAGCCGCAGGACGTTGCGGCGCTCGGGCGGCAGTTTCGAATAGTCGGTCAGGACGGCGGCCGCCGCGGCGTTCCAGCCGACGACGTCCCAGGTGGCGTTCTTCACGATGGCCGGGCTGTGGGTCATGACGTCCAGCACCCGCTGCAGGCGCGGGGTGACTCCGTCGACGGCCCGATAACGGATCTCGGGCGGACGACCCAGGCCGAGGATGAATAGATGCTCGCGCTCGTGCTCGGTCAGCATCAGGCCGATCGCGATCCGGTTCAGGACATCGGCGGAGGGCGCGCCACCCCGACCCTGTTCGAGCCAGGTGTACCAGGTGGGGCTGATGTTGGCGCGCTGGGCGACCTCCTCGCGGCGCAGGCCCGGCGTGCGACGGCGACCGGCCGGGAAGCCGAGGGCGGCAGGGTCCATCCGGGCGCGGCGGCCCCTGAGATAGTCTCCGAGACGGTTGGGAGCTTCAGCGGTCATATGGCGATCCGGGTGGTCATTATACCGGGATAATGTCACTACTTTAACAGGATTAAATCTGCGCCCAGAAGGCTCGTCGAGCAAGACGGAGAGTTTCTCATGCGTGTTTTCCTGACCGGTGCGACCGGCTTCATCGGGTCCCGGATCGTGCCCGAGCTCATCGGGGCGGGCCATACAGTGCTGGGTCTGACGCGCTCGGACGCCGGCGCTGCAGCCCTGACCGCCGCCGGGGCCGAAGCGCACCGCGGCGACATCGAGGATCTGGACAGCCTGCGCGCCGGCGCTGAGGGCGCCGACGCCGTGATCCACACCGCCTTCGACCACGACTTCTCCAACTTCGTCGCCAACTGCGAGAAGGACCGGCGCGTGATCGAGACCCTGGGCGAGGTGCTCAAGGGCTCCGACCGGCCGCTGCTGATCACCTCGGGCGTCGGCATGGGCGCCGGTGAGCACGGGCAGCCGGCAACGGAGGACCGCTTCGACCGCTCGCATCCCAACCCTCGCATCGCCTCGGAAGAGGCCGGGGAGGTGCTGAAGGCCGCAGGCGTCGACGTGCGTGTGATCCGTCTCCCGCAGGTCCACGACACGGTCAAACAGGGGCTGATCACACCTCTGGTCGAGATCACCCGCCAGAAGGGGGTCTCAGCCTATGTCGGAGACGGCGCCAATCGCTGGTCGGCGGCACACGTGTCTGACGTCGCCGAACTGTACCGGCTGGCGCTGGACAAGGGCGCGAAGAATGCCCGCTACAACGCCGTCGCCGAGGAGGGCGTTACCGCTCGTGCGATTGCCGAGGCTCTGGGCGCGGGTCTGAACCTGCCGGTCGTCAGCCTGACGCCAGAGGAGGCCCCGGCCCATTTCGGCTGGATGGCCATGTTCGCGGGCGTCGACATGACCGCCTCCAGCGTCCTGACCCGCGAGGCGCTCGGCTGGAACCCGACCGGACCGGGCCTGATCGAGGACCTGACGGCGATGGACTACAGCGTCGTGTCCCGACTCTAGCCCAGCTCGCGATGGAAGAAGGCGCTGACGTCATCCAGCACCGGCGCCTTCTTCCTGAACAGGGGTGAGAAGGTCGCGATCAGGTCGGCGTGGTTGAGGCCCGGATAGAGTTTGGCCTCGCTGCGTCCGCCGACGGCGTGCATCCGGTCGTTGAGGATGATGGTGTCCTCATCGTGGACCACGGTGTCGTCCGTGCCGTGGCCGAGCCACAGCGGCGGGGCGTCGGCGCGGACGAAGGTGACCGGCTGGGTCAGGGTCGGATCGGGCGCGCGTCCGAAGGCGTTGATCGAGGCGGGGACGTCGAACGGCAGAAACTCATAGGGTCCCGCCAGGCCGGCGGCGGCCCTGATCAGGTCGGGCTGGTCGACGGCGGCCATGTAGCGCCGGTCGAGCGTGATCATCATCGCCAGATGGGCGCCCGCCGAATGACCCGCGACGCCGAGCCGGGCGGGATCGCCGCCGTACTGGCCACAGACCTCGGCCACCTTCGCCGTGGCCTGGGCGGCGTCCTCGATGAAGGCCGGGAAGACGACCTGGGGCACCACGCGATAGTCGGGCAGGGCGACGAGAAAGCCCTTGGCCGCCAAGGCCTGGGCCGCCCAGCCGTAGAGGGTGCGGGAGCCTGAATCCCACCCACCGCCGTAGAAGAAGACGATGACCGGCAGGGTCGGCTCGCCGTGTTTCCACGATGGGCCGTAGAGATCGAACTTCTGACGCGGATCGTCGCCGTAGCTCAGGTCGCGCGCCACTCGCCCAACACCCCGGTCGCGCGGACCGAGGGTGTTGAGCATGCCCAGAGGCGAACAGGCGGCAACGAAGGAGCCGAGGCCGGCGGCGAGAATGCCTCTGCGGGTCATGGAGTCTCTTTGGGCATGTCCATCGAATCGCAGCTACGCACGGCGGCGCGCTTCGGCTCAAGCGGGATCGAAATTATCCCGCGTGCTGGATCAGGGCGCCGCAGTCGGCATCCTTGGCCAGACCCGGATCGACGAAGGCGAACAGGGCCGCGACCGGCGCGACCACGGCGCCGAGGATGGCCGTCAGACCGCCCTGACCCACCACAGCGACCGGATCGACCGCGACATGAGGCGCGGTCAGCGGGCCACGCACATAGATCGGCGTCCACAGGCGCAGCAGACGCGGCTTCTTGGAGTCGCCGTCGATCTTCAGGTTCAGGGTCTCCTGACCGAGGTCAATGGTCCCCGACCCCTTGGCAAGGACCACATCGGTGTCGATGACGAAGGTCTGGGCCCGGGCCACGCCGTTCGAGACGTTGAAGTCGGCGACCGCGCAGCGGATATCGCTCTTGGACTGGTCGCCGCTGAGCAGCTTGAGCAGGCCCGCCGAGGCGTTGATGCCCAGAAGTTCGGCGAAGGCGGCGCGCATCTCGCCGTGCGGCACGATCAGGGTCGCCGACCCCTTCGACGCCGCGGCGAAGCGGTGGATCGAGTTCCCGGGACCTTCGAGCTTCACCCGGCCGAGCGCCCGGCCGGTGATCGGCGGCGAGCCGTTGGTGATCGGTATGATCGATTCCAGCGGATAGCCGGCGAGGCGGAAGTCGATGGCGCTGTAGGGCATGTCGCGGGTGGCGTTGATCTTCGCCGTGCCGTTCAGCTCGCCGCGGTTGAAGTTGAACGACACCGGGTCGAGGTTGAGAATGCCCGCCTCCAGCTTCGCGCCCAGATTGACCGCGCGGATGTCGAGGTCGTTGGCTTTCACCGTCGCCGCCCGATAGGTCAGGGTCCCGTCCATCGACCGCAGCCGGTCAACCTGCAGGGTGGCGTCGGGCAGCAGCTTCCCGGGCGCGCCGGAGCTGACGGTGGTGGTGTTGGTGCCCGCGGCATTGGTCTGGGTCTTCGCGCCCAGGATGGCCGTCAGGTCGTTGATGTCGAGGTTGCGCGAGGCCAGTTGGGCGTCGACGCGCAACCGCCCCTTGGCCTCGACCTTCACGTCGCCGCTCAGGTCCGAGGCGCCGACGCGGCCGGAGAAGTCGTTGAAGGTCCAGGTGCTGTCATCCCGCTTCAGCGCGCCCGAAAGGCGATAGGGCGGGGTGTTGGGCAGGGTGATGCCGGTCAGCAGATAGAGGTCGTTCAGGTCCTGACCCTGAAGGCTGAGCGTCGACTGGAATTGGCCCAGGTCGAACGGCCGGGTGATCGACCCGTCCGCCACCAGTCGCGAGCGCGCGCCCGAGAGGTTGGCGGTGAAATGATAGGGCTTGTTGCGGCGGATGTTGATGAAGGGGCCGCCCTCGATCCTGAGCGTCAGGGGCGAGCGGTTCAGACTGCCCTTGCCGTCCAGAACGAAGCCCGTGTCGCCCTCGTTGGCCGTCTCGCGCGCATTGACCGAGGCGTCCAGCGTCAGGCCCCGCTTCTGCTCGTCGAGCACAATATGGCCGCCGGAAATGATCAGCTGCTGGATCACCGGCAGCTTCATGCCTTCGCCGGTGTCGGGTTTGGGCTTGCCGAAGGTCCAGCTGTTCTTGCCGTCCCTGGTCGCGATCAGCACGACCTCCGGACGGGTGAAGGAGAGAAGCGGCATCTCGATCTGGCCGGCCAGCAGTTTGCGCAGCCGCACCGAGGCCTCGATGCGCTCGATATCGGCGGTGTCCTTTTCCCTGGCCCATGTCGGGCCGCCGACCTTGAGGTCACGGACGATAACCGACGGGGTCCAGCTGAACAGCTTCACGTCCAGATCGCCCTGAAGCGCGATCTCGCGCTCGTATTTGACCGAGGCCCACCGGCCGATCGGGCCGCGCAGCATGTTCCAGTCGAACAGCAGCAGGAAGATCACGATCGCCGCGACGATCAAAAGAACCACGCCGCCGACGATTTTTTCTGTCGGCCCCGGGCGGCGGAAGGACCGGTAGACGGGGTCATTGTCCTTGATCCAGTCGCGCCATTGCGCCGCCCTCGCTCCGGCGGGAACCAGGGCGTGCTGCTGGAAACCGTTCCAGTTCAGGCTGTTTTTCAAGTCGTTGGGCAAATCGTCGATCCGGGGCGAACCGCATCAACGCATCAAGGCCGGGAATGGCGCCATCGGGGGAGCGGATTGATCGGCCGATGGCTCTGAAATGATCCGCTTGAAGACTATTTGTCGTACTTTGGTATTGTCGTTGTCGCATTATCTTTACAAACGCGACGAAGCGCGCATTATTCTCCGAACCCTGACGTAATTCAGGCCTTGGGAGGAGCCCGCCATGAACCGTTTCGCCACCTTCGCCGTCGCCGCCGCGACCCTTCTCGGCGCCGCCGCGCCTGCTTTCGCCGGGGGTTCGACCCAGACGAGCGGTCGGATCAACGTCACCGTCTGCGAACGCGACGCCCTGACCCAGGCCGCCTTCCGTCGCAACTACGGCGGCCAGCCGAATTTCGTCACCGCCGATCAGGTCCTGTCCGCCCGCGCCTCGGGCGAGCGCTGGGCTGAAACGCGCTGCATGACCGCCGGCGAGCACCAGCGCCTGACTCAAGCCATGACCCCGCGGACCAACCGCGCCGCGACGCCCCGTCCCGCGCTGTAAGGCCCGGCCACAAGGCCAAAAAAGAAAGGGCGCTGCCTCACGGCAGCGCCCTTTTTCGTGTCGGGGCTCGCCCCGGGCCTAGTGAGCGGCGGGCGTCAGGTATTTGTCCAGCCAGCCGAACACCTCGTTGTGCCATTGCAGGCTGTTGGCAGGCTTGAGCACCCAGTGGTTCTCGTTGGGGAAGACGATCAGGCGGCTGTCGATGCCGCGACGCTGAAGCGCCGTGAAGGTCGACAGGCCCTGGGCGGTCGGGATGCGGAAGTCGCGGTCGCCCTGGACCACCAGCATCGGCGTCTTCCACTGATCGACGTGGTTGGCCGGGTTGAACTTCTGATAGCCCTCGGGGTGATCCCACGGCGTGCCGCCGTATTCCCACTCGGTGAACCACAGCTCCTCGGTCGAATAGCCCATGCCGAAGGTGTCGAAGACGCCGTCGTGATTGACCAGGCACTTGAATTCGTTCGGCCAGTTGCCGGCGATCCAGTTGATCATATAGCCGCCGTACGAGGCGCCCAGGGCGCAGGCGTTGGAGCCGTCGAGGAAACCGTACTTCTGCTGTGCGGCCGCCCAGCCCTTCTGCAGGTCCTCGAACGGACGGTCGCCCCAGTGCTGGCTGATCGCGTCGGTGAAGGCCTGGCCGTAGCCGGTCGAGCCGTGGAAATCGATCATGACGACGGCATAGCCGGCGCCCGCATAGGTCTCGGGGTTCCAGCGGTAGGACCAGCCGTTGCCGAACGAGCCCTGCGGCCCGCCGTGGATCAGGAAGGCGACAGGGTATTTCTGGCCCTCGACATAGCCGGCGGGCTTGATGACATAGCCGTGGACCTCTTCGCCGTTCCAGCCGGCGAAGGTGAACTGCTCGGCGGCGCCGAAGACCTTCTCGTCCAGCGACGGGTTCACATGGGTCAGGCGGCGCGGCATTTCGCGGCCGCGGAAGGTCTTGGCGTAGAGATCGCCCGGCTCGGTCAGGCTGTCCTGCTGGAAGATGAAGCCCGAGGGGGTCTGGACGAAGGCTGCGACGTGGCCGGGGCCGGTGATCGGCACGACCTGGCCCGAGCGCACGTTGATCGAGAACAGACGCGTCTGACCGACGTCACCGGCGGTGGTGTAAAGCGTCGCGCCGTCCTTCGACCACTGCAGGCCGTCGGCGGAGCGGTCCCAGTCGGCGGCCAGCTGGCGGGTCTGGCCGGTGGCGACGTCACGCAGGAAGATCGAATATTTGTCGGCCTCGAAGCCCGGGCGGGCCATGGCGCGATAGGCCAGCGTCTTGCCGTCCGGCGAGAAGACCGCGCCGGTGTCCCAGGCCTTGTTGCCCTCGGTCAGGTTGGTAAAGTTGCCGTCGCCGGTGGTCAGGCCGTGGGTCTGATAGAGGTCGAAATTCGTGCTCCACGGCTCGGAATGACCGGCGTGGCGGGCCGAGAAGACGATGGCCGAACCGTCGGGGGTGAAGGTGTATTCGCTCTCGTCGCCGAAGGGCTTGGAGGGGGTGTCACCGTCGAAGCCCTTGGTCACCCAGACGGCGTCGCCGCCGCCGGTGGGGACGACGAACAGATGGTTCTGGGTGCCGTCGGCCCAGGTGTCCCAGTGGCGCACGAACATCCGGTCATAGACCTGACCCGTCGACTTCTTCTCGGCGTTGGCCTTGAAGCGGTCGACCGAGCACTGCAGGTCGGCGCAGTCGCCGAACACGGCCAGGGACACCGCGATCTTCGAGGCGTCGGGGCTCAGGCGATAGGCGTTGACGTCCAGCGGCAGGCGGGTGACCTGGGTGGCGCCCGTCCCGTCGGCGGCGGCGCTCCACACCTGGCTGGTCCCGGACTTGGAGGACAGGAAATACAGGCGGCCGTCCGAGCCCCAGCGGGCCGAGTTGGCGCCGTCGTCGGAGATGGCCAGGCGGCGGGCCTCGCCGTCGGTCTGCAGGTCCTTGATCCACAGGCTGCCCGAACGCTTGTTGGCGGCGATGTCCGTCGCAGTGACCGCATAGACCAGCCAGCGGCCGTCGGCCGAGACCTGCGGATCGCCGATCCGGTTCAGCCCGATCATGTCGTTGTAGGTGAAGGCGTCGCTGGGGGCCGCAGCCGCGGCGGCGGGAACGGCGGCGGGCGCCTCGGCCATGGCCATCGAGGCCGTCGTCAGGGCGAGAGCGGCGCAGGCGCCGGAGAGCAGGGAGCGATAACGCATCGAGCGTGTCCTTGAGAACTGATGCGGCAGGCGTAGCACCGTCGCCCCCGGCGCGAAAGTTGCCTGTTATGAACTGTCTGCAGTGGTTCGCGTAGGTCTGTGCGCGTGTAACCATCGCACGTCGAGAGCGCCGGATTGGATACAGCGGGCATGAGATATCTAGTGGATACCTGCGCCCTGATCTGGTGGTTTAACGATAGCCCGCGACTCTCAAAAAAGGCTGCCAGCGCTCTCAACGCGAAGGGAAGTCATCTCTCAATCAGTCCGATTTCGGCATACGAAATGGCGCTGAAATTCGGCATGGGAAAACTAGATTGCGCCGAGAACTTACTCGAGGGTCTCGATTATGCTCTGCGAGGAAGTGACATGGTGGAGCGCTTGGCCCCCCTGTTTGAGGTTCCAATTATTACGGCGGATACTCGTCACGCCGCCGAGATAAAAAGTAAGCATCGGGATCCCTTTGATCGGATCATTGCCGCCCAGGCCATTCGGAACCAACTCACCATCATAACGTCCGACCACTTCTTCAAAGAGATAGGCGTCCCGGTGCTCTGGTAGCTTGCTCCCGCGCCCCGATCCGGCGACAACCGGCGCGCATGGATTCCTCCGTTCCCGCTACAGCTGACTCCCATATCTGCGATGTGCTGATCGCCGAGCGCGCGCCGCGTCTGACGCGGTCCTGGGCTTGGCCGATCGTGCGTCCGGCCCTCTACAAGCTTCTGAACTACAAGGCCGCGCGGCGGATGGCCGAGGGGGTCAAGGGACTCTCGGGCCAGGGCGCGTTCGACTATATGTCCGACCTGCTGGACCTGAAGGTCTCGACCCTGAACCTGGAGCGGATTCCGGCGAACGGGCGCTGCATCATCGTTTGCAATCACCCCACCGGCATCGCCGACGGGGTCGCCGTCTATGATGCGATCAAACAGCGCCGGTCCGACGCCATCTTCTTCGCCAACGCCGACGCCCTGCGCGTCTCGCCCCGGCTGGGCGAGATCGTCATTCCGGTCGAATGGGTGGTCGAGAAGCGGACCCGCGAGAAGACCCGCGCCACTCTCGACGCTGCGAAACAGGCCTTCGAAGGCGAGCGCTGCGTGGTCATGTTCCCGGCAGGCCGTCTGGCCCGTGTCGGCAAGGACGGCTCGGTGACCGATCCGGAGTGGGCCGCGACGGCCGCGTCCATGGCGCGCAAATACGGGGCGCCGGTGATTCCGATCCATGTGGCGGGCCCGACCTCGACCCTGTTCCACCTGTTCGACAAGGTCTCGCAGGAGCTGCGCGACATCACCCTGTTCCACGAGCTGCTCAACAAGCGCAAGAAGGCCTTCCAGCTGAAGGTCGGCCTGCCGATCCCGCCGACCCGGCTCGACATCGATGCGACGAAGGCGACCTACGCCCTGAAGGCCTTCACCGAACGGGTCCTGCCCAGCCAGCCGGACGCGGAGTTCGCGTGAGCGCTTCCCATACGATCAGCCTCGCCGACGCCGAGGCCACGGCGGCGCTCGGCGCCCGTATCGCGCCCCTGCTGCAGCCGGGCGACGCCGTCCTGCTGTACGGGCCGCTCGGCATGGGCAAGTCGACCCTGGCGCGCGGCCTGATCCGCGCCCTGACCGGACCGCACGAGGACGTGCCGTCGCCGACCTTCACCCTGGTCCAGTTCTATGAGACCACGCCGCCGGTGGCCCATTTCGACCTCTACCGCCTGACCCGCGCGGATGAGGCCTTCGAGATCGGTCTGGACGAGGCGCTCGACGACGGGGTCGCCATCGTCGAATGGCCAGAACGGCTGGGCGAGGACGTCAGCTGGCTGATCGGCGACAACCGCCTGTGCATCACCCTTTCTGAAGAGGGCGACGATCCCGAAACCGCCGGTCGTCTTGCGACCGTTCTTGCCGCAGGATCGTGGGAAACGAGAATCGACCATGTCTTCGCCTGACCGTGAGCTTCAGCGTCTCGACTTCCTCAAGGCCGCCGGCCTTGGGGACGCCGCGCGTGCCCCCCTGCCGGGCGACGCCTCGACGCGGCGCTATGAGCGGCTGACCGCGACGGACGGGAGCTCCCTGATGCTGATGGACCAGGTCGCAGCGGCCGAGAGCCCGCCCTGCGATCCGGCGTGGACACCCGAGGAGCGCAAGGCGCGCGGCTGGAACGCCGTCGCCCGCCTGTCCGCCGGTCGGGTCGAGGCCTTCGCGGCGGTGGCCGACCATCTGCGCGGTCTGGGCCTGTCGGCGCCCGCCATGCCGGCGCTCGATGCGCCCGAGGGGCTGGCTGTGCTGGAGGATTTCGGCGACGCCCTGTTCGCCCGGGTCATCGAGGCCGGCGAGGACGAGACGCCGCTCTATCTGGCCGCCATCGAGGCTCTGGCCCGTCTGCACGAGGCTGGAAATCCGCCCGAGGTGCTGTCGGGCCCTGGCGGCGACTGGCCGCTGCTGACCTATGACGCCACCGCGCTTCAGGGCGGGGCCGACCTGTTCGTCGAATGGCTGCCGAAGCTGGATCCGGCCCTGTCGTTCGACGAGACGGCCCTCAAGGAATGGGCCGAGGCCTGGGCGCCGATCACGGCGGCGGGGGAGGCGGGCGCCTCCGTCATGGCCCACCGCGACTATCACGCCGAAAACCTTATCTGGCTGCCGGAACGCGACGGCGCCGCCCGGGTCGGGATGATCGACTTCCAGGATGCGGTCCGAGCCCACCCCTCGTGGGATCTGCATTCCCTGCTTCAGGACGCGCGGCGCGACGTCTCACCGGCGCTGGAGACGCTCGCGCTCGACCGCTATTTCGCCCTGCGGCCCGGGCTGGATCGGGTCGAGTTCATGAAGGCCTATGCCGGTCTGGCGGCCCTGAACGAGGCGCGCATTCTCGGCATCTTCGCCCGGCTGATCGTGCGCGATCACAAGCCGAAATACGCCGCCTTCATGCCGCGCATGTGGGCCCATCTGAACGCCAATCTGAAACAGCCCGGTCTGGAGACGGTCGCGGCCTGGTTCGATAAATACGTCCCGACGGAGAGCCGCAAATGAGCGTCGTTCCGAAGACCGCCATGGTGCTGGCCGCCGGACTCGGCACCCGGATGCGGCCCCTGACCGACGACCGGCCCAAGGCCTTGGTCGAGGTCGGCGGCAAGGCCCTGATCGACCATACGCTGGCGCGTCTGGCCGAGGCGGGGGTGGAGCGGGCCGTGGTCAACGCCCACGCCTTCGCCGATCGGCTGATCGCCCATCTGGGCGGCTATCATGGCCCGCTGGAGATCGTCATCTCCGACGAACGCCAGCATGCCCTGCCGCTGGAGACCGGCGGCGGGATCAAGGCGGCGGCGGCGCATCTGGGCGAGGCGCCCATTCTCGTGGCCAATATCGACAGTGTCTGGATCGAGGATCAGGAACCGCCGGCCAGGGCGATCCGCGACCTCTGCGCCGGCTTCGATCCCGAGCGGATGAGCTGCCGGCTCCTGCTGGCGCATATGGCGCGCACGACCGGCTTCGACGGCGCCGGCGATTTCATGCAGACGGACGACGGCAGGCTGACCGCACGGCGCACGGCTGGCGCGGCCAGCGCCCCGCTCAACTATATGGGCGTCCACATCGTCGATCCGCGTCCGATCTTTGCGTATCCGGAGACCGAGTTCGGCCTGTTCCCGGCAGGCGGCGGCCTGTGGGGCGGCTGGGAGGCGGAGGGACGGCTGTACGGCCTCGTCATGGAGGGCGACTGGATGCATGTCGGCGATCCCGAGGCCCGCGACGTCGCCGAGGCGCGCCTTTCGCGGGACCGATGACAGGTCGGTTCGATCCGTTCGCTGGAAGGGGCCCACGCTGGCTGACCATCCCGGCCCATCGACCCTTTCTTGAGGATCTGGCGGCCGGGGTGCTGGACTGGCTGGGCGACGCCCCGCCCGAGACCCTCAGCGACGCCGTCATCCTGTTGCCCAACCGGCGCGCGGCCCGGGCCTTCGGCGCGGCCCTGTCCCGGCTCAGCGGCGACAAGCCGATCCTGCTGCCGCAGGTCCGGCCACTTGGTGATCTGGAGGAGGACGAGCCTCCCTTCGCGCCCGGTGAGATCGGTCTCGACCTGCCGCCTGCCATGGCCCCCCTGACGCGCCGGTTCGAGATGGCGCGGATGATCGCCGAGGACCTGAAGGACGAGTTCGAGGACACCCTGACGCCGCTGCGGGCGCTGGAGCTGGCCGACGCCTTCGCCGGCTTCCTCGATTCCTGCCAGATCGAGGAGATCGCGGACCTGTCGGCGATCGGCGGGCTGGTTCAGGCTGATCTGGCCGAGCACTGGCAGGTGTCGGCGAAGTTTCTGGGTCTGGCGGTTCAGGCCTGGCCCGACCGGCTGGCGCGGCTCGGGCTGATGGACCCGGCCGAACGGCGCGCGAAACTGCTACGGCTTCTGGCCCGGCGCTGGGACGAGGCTCCGCCGACCGGGCCGGTCATCGCCGCCGGTTCGACCGGCTCTGCCCCGGCCGCCGCCGCGGTGCTGAAGGCGGTGGCGAAGGCGCCGAAGGGCTGTGTGGTCATTCCCGGCCTCGACATGGACCTCGACCCTGCCGTCTGGGCGACGCTCGGCGATGAGGAACAGCATCCGCAGAACGCGCTGTGGCGGCTGCTCGATTTCGCGGAGGTGGAGCGCGAAGCCGTCCGTCCGTGGTTCCAGCCGCCGACGCCCGCGCCCGTGCAGGCGCGCGGTCTGGCACGGGCGCGGCTGGTCAACGAGGCCCTGCGCCCGGCCCGCGCGACCAGCGACTGGCGCGACGAAATCCGGCGCATCCGCGAGGCCGCGGCGCCGGTGCAGGGCGCCGATCCCATCGCCTTGGGGCTGGAAAACCTCGGCGTCATGACCCTGCGCGCCGAGGAGGATGCGGCGGCGACCCTCGCCCTGATGATGCGCGAGACGCTGGAGGTTCCCGGCAAGACCTGCGCCCTCGTCACCCCCGACCTCGATCTGGGCCGTCGGGTTGCGGCGCGGCTGGAGCGGTGGGGAATCGTCCCGGACTCCTCATCCGGCGCACCCTTGTCGCGGATGCCTGCCGGCGTCCTGATCGACCTCGCCGCCCGCTGGATCGCCGATCCGCTTAAGCCCCAGACCCTCCTCGCCCTGCTCAAACATCCGCTGGTCCGGATCGAGATGGAGGAGGCGGCGAGCGCCGTCCGCGCCTTCGAGAAATACGCCCTGCGCGGTCCGCGCAGCCGCCGCTGGACCGATCTGCAGCGCAATCTGCAACGCGCCGCCGAGCCGCGCGAAGGGCAGGCGCCGCCGTCGGAACATCGGCTCAAGCGGCTGGGGCAGGCGCGCGAACTTTGCGACCGGCTTGAGGCCTTATCGGCCGAGGCCGTCGCCGCCTTCGCGCCCGCCGCCTCGCTGGAGGCCGCCGCCGTCGCCCTGACGCGACTGGTCGAGGCCCTGGCCGGTCAGAACGCCTGGGCGGGTCCCGACGGCGAGAGCGCGGCCTCGGTCCTGTCCGGTTTGATCGAAGGCGGGGCGGCGCTGGGCGCGGTCCGGCCCACCGAACTGGCCGAACTGATCCAGAGCCTGCTGGCCGACGCTACGGTCCGGACCGGGGGCGCGACCCATCCGTCCCTCCGCATCCTCGGCGCCATCGAGGCGCGGCTGGTGCGGGCCGACCGGATGATCCTCGCCGGGCTGGAGGAGGGCGTCTGGCCGGGACCCGCGCCGACCGATCCCTTCCTGTCGCGGCCGATGCGGAAAGCCCTGGGCCTGCCGCCGCCTGAGCGGCGTCTGGGTCAGACGGCGCAGGACTTCGTCCAGGCCGCCTGCGCCGATGAGGCCGTTCTGGTCCACGTCGACCGGCGCGGCGGCCAGCCGGCGGTCAAGTCGCGCTGGCTGTGGCGGCTGGAGATGCTGACGCGGGGCGCCAATAGCGATGCCACGCCTGTGGTGCTGGAACGGCCCGTGGCCGCCGCCGGGATCGCGCGGGCGCTGGACGCTCCCCCGCCCGGTCCCGCCCGCTACGCCCGCCGTCCCGCCCCGACGCCGCCCGTCGATCGCCGCCCGCGCGAGATGCCGGTGACCGGCGTCGAACGCTGGGTCCGCGACCCTTATGCCGTCTATGCCCAACGCATCCTCGGCCTGAGGAAGCTCGACCGGCCGGGCGCCGACGCCGAGGCCATGGCGCGCGGCAACGCCATCCATGCCGCCATCGAGCGTATCGTCGTGACCTGGCCCGAGGCCCTGCCGTCGGACTGCGCCGTTCAGATCGAAAGCTTCATCCGCGAGGCCATGATCGAGGCCGGGTTCGAGGACCACGCCATGGCCCGCGAGGCGCCGCTGGCGCGGAACTGCGCCCTCTGGCTGGCCGACTGGGAACGCGAGCGACGCGCGCGCGGCGCGACACTGCTGATCGAACAGTCGGGGCGGGTCAGCTTCCCCGCGCCCGGCGGCGACTTCGTCCTGACCGCCCGCGCCGACCGGATCGAGCTGGATGCGACGGGCGCCGCCGTCATCGACTTCAAGACCGGCGGCACGCCCAGCGTGAAACAGGTAGCCCAGGGCTATTCGCCCCAGCTGACCCTGACCGCCGCCATCCTGGCCGGCGGCGGTTTCGCCGAGGCCCCGCCGACGGAGGCGACCGAGTTGCTCTATGTCCGGGTCACGGGCCGCAAGGTTCCGGGCGTGGTGGTCGAGGCCTCGAAGACCTCGAAGAACCAGCCTCTGGAGGCCGCGGCCCTCGCCGACGAAGCGTTCGAAAAACTGAAGGAATGGGTCGCTCATTTCGATGAGGAGACGACGCCCTACGCCTCCTGGCTGGCGCCCCAGTTCATGGGGACCTTCGGCGGCAACTACGACCATCTGGCCCGCGTCTGGGAATGGCACGTGGTTGGCGGCGAGGAAGGGGAGGCGTCGGAATGACGGATCTGCTCCAGGAAGCCCGCGCCCATCAGGTCACGGCCGCCGATCCCGACCTGTCGGTTTTCGTCACCGCCAACGCCGGCTCGGGCAAGACCACCACCCTGGTTGACCGGGTGGCGCGGCTGCTGTTGCGTCAGGTCGAGCCGGGCGAGATTCTGTGCGTCACCTACACCAAGGCCGCCGCCGCCGAGATGCAGGCGCGGCTGTTCGAGAAGCTCGGCGCCTGGGCCGTCGCCGACGATCGCCGGCTGAGTGAGGAGCTGGCCAAGCTGGACGGCCGCGATCCGGCGGCCCTGACGGGCGCCAACCTGTCCGATGCGCGCCGCCTGTTCGCCCGTGCGCTGGAGACGCCGGGCGGACTGAAGATCCAGACCATCCACGCCTTCTGCGAAAAGCTGCTCAAACGCTTCCCGCTCGAGGCCGGGGTCTCGCCCGGCTTCCGAGTGCTGGAGAATGAGGCGGCCATCGCCCTGTCGCACGAGGCGCGCGAGGATCTGGCGCGCGAGGCGCTCAAGGACCCCGAAGGCCGTCTGGGCCAGGCCTATGCCCATTTCGCGGTCGAACTGGACTGGGGCTCCTTCCACGACCTGCTGGGCAAGATCGAGGCCGAGCGTGGGGCCCTGACCGACTATGTGGCGCGCTGGCTGGCGGGCGCAGCGCCCGGGCCGCACGCCCTGACCGGCGCCGATCCGGAACGGACGCCCGACGACATCGAAGGCGATTTCCTCGACTGGATCGACGGTTCGGAGTGGGAGCGGGTCGCAGACGGCATGGCCACGGGCTCGGCCAACGACCAGAAGGTGGCGGCCGCGATGGACGCCGTCTCTCCGGCCAACTGGTCGGTCGCGGCCATGGCGCCCGTCTTCCTGACCACGGCGGGCGAGCCGCGAAAGAGCATGGGCACGAAGTCGGCGCCGCCCTGGGCCGTCGAGTTCCTGGTCGATCTGCAGCTCAAATATCTGTCTGTGCGCGATAGCCTCCGCGCCGCCCGGGTGGCGGACGACACGGTCAGGGCCCTGACCCTGGCCCAGGCCCATGCGGCCCTCTACGAGATCGCCAAGCGACGGCGCGGCGCGCTCGACTTCTCCGATCTGGTGGTGAAGACGGTCGAGCTCCTGACGAAGAAGGCCAATGCCGCCTGGGTGCTGTTCAAGCTGGACGGCGGCATCGAACACGTCCTGATCGACGAGGCCCAGGACACGGCGCCCGACCAGTGGGACATCTTCAAGGCCCTGACCGAGGAGTTCTTCGTCGGCGCCGGGGCCGACCGTCGCGGGGCCGTCCCGGAGAACGCTCCCGCACGCAGCGTCTTCGTCGTCGGCGACCAGAAGCAGTCGATCTATTCCTTCCAGGGTGCCCGGCCCGAGCGGCTGCTGATCGAGGCCCAGGCCTATGAGCGCCAGATCCGCGACGCGGGCGGCCAGTTCCGGCAGGTCCCGCTGGAAACCTCCTTCCGCTCGACAGAGGATGTGCTGGCCTTCGTGGATGCGGCTTTCGTCGGACCCGAGCGGACCCGGGCGTTGGCGGGCGAGACCGGCGACATCACCGTCCACAGCGCCGCCCGTGTCGGGCAGCGCGGCGCGGTCGACCTCTGGCCCCTGTTCGAGGATCCGGCGGCCGAGGATCGCCCCGCCTGGAACGCCCCGGTCGACAAGGAGGGCAGCTTCAGCGGTCGCAAACGTCTGGCGCAAGCGTTGGCGCGTGAGGTGAAGCGTCAGGTTGAGACCGGCGCCGCCGTCCATGATCGCGGCGCGACGTTGAGGCCGGCGAAGTACGGCGATTTCCTCGTCCTCGTCCGCCGCCGCGATGCGACCTTCGAGGAGATCATCAGGGCGCTCAAGACCGAGGGCGTGCCTGTGGCGGGCGCCGACCGGCTGAAGCTGTCCAGCCATATCGTCTTCGACGACCTGATCGCCCTGGCCCGGTTCGCCCTCTATCCGGAGGATGATCTGTCGCTGGCCGAAATCCTGCGCAGCCCCTTGTGTGACGTGACCGATTTCGGCGACGCTCACAGCCTCTATCCGCTGGCGGAGGCCCGAGGGCGGGAAGGACGCGGGCTGTGGAGCGAGCTGAAGCGGCGGGCGCATGAGCATCCGCAGTGGACGCGGGCGCGCGACCTCCTGCAGGCGGCGTTCGACGACCGGGATCGCGACCCCTTCGCCTTCTTCTCCGGTGTGCTCAACCGCATCGACGAGACGGGTCAGTCGGGCCGCGCCCGCATTCTGGCCCGGCTGGGGCGCGAGGCCGAGGAGGCGATCGACGAGACCCTGGCCCAGGTCCTGAACGCCGAACAGCGCGGCGGGACGGATCTGGAGACCTGCCTGTCCCTGCTCGAGGCGGCGGACGTCGAGGTCAAGCGCGAGATGGAAGGGGCGAGGAACGAGGTCCGCGTCATGACCGTCCACGGCGCCAAGGGGCTGGAGGCGCCGGTAGTCATCCTGCCGGACACCACCTCCCGATCCAAGCCGCAGGGGCCGACCCTGATGCCGGCCCTGTTCGACCAGAACCGGCCTGAACTCGGCGAAGGCTGGCTGATGTGTCCGGGCCGGGCGGGCGACGACTGCGAGGCCTCGGCCCGGGCGCGGCAGGCGCGCATCGACCGCACCGACGCCGAGGCCCTGCGCCTGCTCTATGTCGCCCTGACCCGGGCGCGCGACCGGCTGATCGTCATGGGCCGCGCTTTGAAGCGGCCGGACGTCGGCTATGAGGACAAGAGCTGGTGGAGCGTGATCGCCGAGACGGTCCAGAGGCTGGGCGAGACGCAAGCTGGCTCGGTGCGGGATATCGGTGACGGCGTCCTGCGCTACGGCGTGGACCCGGAGACGGTTCCGCTGACGGCGACCGAACAGGCTGTGACCGCCGTGGTCCCCGACTGGGCGCGAACCGCACCCCCGCCCGAGCCCGGCGCCCGGCTGGCGGCGCCGTCCAAGATGGACGAGGTCCTGCGCATCCCCGCGCCCTCGCCTCTGGCGGAGACGGGCGGCCTCGGCCGGTTCCGGCGCGGCGACCTGATCCACAGGCTGCTGGAGCGTCTGCCAGAGATCGCGCCCGCCGACCGCCCCGACGCCGCCGTGCGGATGCTGGCGCGCGAGCGGGGCGTGGATGACGCGCAGCGGGCCGAGATGATCGCCGCCGCCTTCGGGGTTCTGGACGATGCCCGCTTCGCACCGGTCTTCGGCCCCGGCTCGCGGGCCGAGGTCGCCCTGACCGGATCCGCGCCGGGTCTGAACGGCGTCTCCATCTCGGGCCGGATCGACCGGCTGGTGATCACGCCCGAGCGGGTGCTGGTCGTCGACTACAAGTCCAACCGCCCGGCCCCCGACGCCATCGAGAGCGCCGACCCGGCCTATGTGCTGCAGCTGGCGGTCTATGCGGCTGTGCTGAAGCGGCTCTATCCGGAACGCGCGGTCGAGGCGGCTCTCGTCTGGACCGATGGGCCGAAGCTGATGCCGGTCCCCGCAGAGATGATGGAGGCAGCGCTGGCGGGCGCGAACCCCCGTTGAACTCTGCGGGAATCACCCCACATCTGCACCAACGGTCACTCCCGACCACCACATCAACCCCGCGCTCAAGCAGCGAGCGACCGCGTCGCAAGCGATAGCGCCCCAAGGAGCCATGCAATGGCGACGGTAAAAGTCACCGACGAAAGCTTCGACGCCGACGTCCTGAAATCCTCGACCCCTGTCCTCGTGGACTTCTGGGCGGAGTGGTGCGGCCCCTGCAAACAGATCGGCCCGGCTCTGGAACAGATCGCCGACGAGCTGAACGGTCAGGTGACCATCGCCAAGGTCAACATCGACGACAGCCCGATGACCCCGTCCAAGCTGGGCGTGAAGGGCATCCCGACCCTGATGCTGTTCCGCGACGGCCAGCTGTCCTCGCTGAAGGTCGGCGCCATGCCCAAGGGCAAGATCGTCGAATGGCTAGCCGAAAGCGGCATCAAGGCCTCGACCGCCGCCTGATTTCTGACGGCTGATTGATTTCGAGCGCCCGGCGGTCATGCGACCGCCGGGCGTTTTCGTTATTTCGGCCAGGTTTCCGGCGCGGCGCCCAGAACCTCTCCGGCCAGATACAGCGAGCCGCAGATCACGATACGGCCGGCGCCGAGTCTCAGCGCCCGGTCCAGCGCCGCCGCGACGGAGGGTGCGGCCTGTGCGCCCAGTCCGTGGCCACGCGAGACGGCGGCCAGGGCCTCGGGATCCGCCGCCGCGCCGTCGAAGGCGACGGTGAAGACGTGGGCGCCGGAATCCTTCAGGGCCTCGAAGAAGCCGGCGGAATCCTTGTTGGCCAGCATGCCGACGATCAGGGCGAGCGGCATCGGCGCCTTGGCTTCGCGCAGGGCGATCGCGGCGGCCAGAGCTCGCGCGGCATGGGGGTTGTGCCCGCCGTCCAGCCACAGCTCGGCGCCCGCCGCCCGGGCCTTCTCGCCATAGGGGCCGGTGGTGAGCCGCTGCATGCGTGCGGGCCAGACGGCCGTGCGCAGGCCCTCGGCGATGGCGGCTTCCGGAAGGTCGAGTTCGAGGGCGGCGGCCACGGCCAGCCCCGCGTTGTCGATTTGATGCCCCCCGACGAGGGTCGGGGCGGGCAGGTCGAGGAACCGCTCCTGATCCTGATAGACCATGCCGCCGCGCTCGCCCCAGGCGTCGAAATCCACCCCCATGACGGTCAGGGGAGAGGGCTGTCCGTTCACGGACGATCCCGCCACGGCCTCGATCACCGCCATGGCCTCTTCCGACTGGCGGGCGACGATCCCGCGCGCGCCGGCCTTGAGGATACCGGCCTTCTCGGCGGCGATGCCGGTGAGCGATGTCCCAAGGAACTCGGCGTGATCCATGTCGACCGGGGTGATCACGCTCAGCAGCGGGCGTTCGATGACATTGGTGGCGTCCAGGGTCCCGCCCAGACCGACCTCGATGACGGCCAGGTCCGCCGGGGTCTCGGACATGGCCACAAAGGCTGCGGCCGTGGTGCTCTCGAACACGGTCGCCTCGACGCCGCGGACGGCCTCGATGCGGTCGAGAATGGGATTGAGCTGGGCGTCCTCGATCAGCTGTCCAGCCAGCCGGATGCGTTCGTTGAAGCGGACCAGGTGAGGGGAGGTGTAGGCGTGGACCCGGAGGCCCGCCGCCTCGGCCATGGCGCGGATGAAGGCGACGGTCGAACCCTTGCCGTTGGTGCCGGCGACATGGACGACGGGGGGCAGGCGCAGCTGGGGATTGCCGAGGACCGCGCAAAGGGTCCGCATCCGGTCCAGCGAGAGATCGATCTTCTGCGGGTGGCGCAGGCGCAGGCGTTCGGAAATCGGGTCCATGGCCTACCCTAGCGCAATCACGCCCGGGTCGCCCACGGCTGAAGGCGAGGATTTAGCCCAGGATGAGCTTGAAAACGCCGACCCAGACGGCGACCGAGCCGAGCGCGGCCGCGCCAAAGGCGATCAGGGGCGAAGTCAGGGCGATGCGCGGACGGCGCTTCGCGGCGACCGCCGGAGCGGCCTCGAACCCGACATGCAGTTTTTCGGCGGATGCCCGCATCAGACAGAACTCCCAACACAGGGTCATCCTGGGGTCACGACATTGAGATATTCGTAAAGGGCGTGGTTAAGCCCGCCATGCTTCACATTAAGGTTTTGAGCCCATCCGGAACTGTTTCACGCGGCATTCCAAAAATGGGACAGCAAGGCTGAAAATTCCTGTTTTTTCAGAGGCTTTGCTGTGCGAGAACTGTGCTCCAATTGTAACATACCCTCGTTCTTTTCGTTGCTCGCGGGATTCGTCTTGCACTGCACCATCGGGCGCGGCTTAACATGTCGGTAACTGGTTTTGGCGCGTGAGGGGTTAGAGAGGGGCATGTTCGACACCGTGTCGTCCGATCTGCGTCCCACCTCCCGTTCGGCCGCTTCGGCGCCGGGCGCTGCCCCCGTCATCACTGCCCGCCGCCGTCTGTCGATGATGCTCAAGCGCCTGTTCGACGTCTTCTGCGCCCTTACGGCCCTGATCGTCCTGGCCCCGGCCCTGCTCGCCATCGCTGCCGCCGTCGCCCTGGAGTCGCCGGGTCCGATCCTGTTCCGCCAGCGCCGCACCGGCCAGGGCGGCAAGGTGTTCCGGATCATGAAGTTCCGCACCATGACGGTGACCGAGGACGGCGACGTCATCAGACACGCCAGCCGGAACGACAAGCGCGTCACCCGCATCGGCGGCTTCCTGCGTGAAACCAGCCTCGATGAGCTGCCGCAGCTGTTCAACATCGTCACCGGCGACATGTCGGTGGTCGGGCCGCGTCCGCACGCCCTGGCCCACGACGCCCACTACGGCGCCCTCCTGCCGCGCTACGCCGACCGTTTCGCGGTGCGCCCCGGCCTGACCGGCTTCGCCCAGGTCCAGGGCCTGCGCGGCGAGATCCACGATCTGGACTGTATGGCGCGCCGCATCGACGCCGACTGCCAGTACGCCGCCAGCTGGTCCTTCCGCAGCGACCTGATGCTGATCGTCCGCACCGTCCCCATGCTGGTGAAGCGCGTCAACGCCTACTGAGGCGCTTCGCCGGACGGTTCCGGCGATGATTTCGCGACCCCGATTTTTTCCGCTCCGGGCTCTACAGCCAAGTTGAACGTTGCTGGCCGCCTTCCCAATTGAACGTCTCCTTCCCGGAGACCTCCCATGACCGATAACGCTTCCCCCGTCTGGTTCATCACCGGCTGTTCGACCGGCTTCGGCCGCGAACTGGCCGTCGCCCTGATCGACAAGGGTTATCGGGTGGTCGCCACGGCCCGCAATCCTGACGATCTGACCGATCTGGTTACGGCGGGCGGTGACAATGTTCTGGCCCTGAAGCTGGATGTCACCGACGCCGGTCAGGCCGAGGCGGCGGTCAAGGCGGCTTCAGCCCGGTTCGGCCGTATCGACGTCCTCGTGAACAACGCCGGCATCGGTTATTTCGCCGCCATCGAGGAGGCGGAGGAGGCCGAGGTCCGCCGCATGTTCGAGATTAACGTCTGGGGCCTGATCCGCATGACCCAGCTGGTCCTGCCGGGCATGCGGGCCCAGCGTTCCGGCACGGTGGTCAACATCTCCTCCATGGGCGGCCTGCGCGGCTTCCCGGCGGTCGGCCACTACAACGGCACCAAATTCGCGGTCGAAGGCCTGTCGGAAGCCCTGTCGGCCGAAGTCGCGCCTCTGGGGATCAAGGTCCTGATCGTCGAGCCCTCGGGCTTCCGCACCGACTGGGCCGGCCGTTCGGCCAATGAGTCCAGCATCACCATCGACGACTACGCCGAGACCGCCGGCGCCCGCCGCGCCGCCATTCGCGGCTATTCCGGCAGCCAGCCGGGCGATCCCAAGCGCGCCGTCGCCGCCATCATCCAGGCGGTCGAGGCCGACAACCCGCCGCTGCGCCTGCTGCTGGGCAAGACGGCGCTGGCCATGGGGCGCCAGAAGATTCAGCTGATGAAGACCGACTTCGACGCCTGGGCCGAGGTCACCGAGGGCGCCGACTTCCCCGAAGGCGAGGGCTGAGCCCCGACCCGGCGCCCCGACCTGGGCCCCGGGCAAGACCTGACGCCGGGAACCCGTCGCTGTCCCGTTCGCTCCTGTCGCTCAACGTCACACGCGGACGGCAGGAGCGGACCATGAGCATTCTCGGCAAGATTCTCGGCGGCATCTTCCACAAGAAGGATGCGCCCTCCACCGCCGCGCCGGTCCCGGGCCAGGTCGCGCCACCGACACCCGCCCCATCGGCCATTCCGCCGATCGACGCCTCCGTCGCCAGCGCGCCCCAACCCGCGGCGACCCCCGGGCCGGTCGATGTGGCCGGCATCCTCGACTTCAAGAACAGCGTGCGCGACGAAAAGCTGAACTGGCGCACCTCGATCGTGGATCTGATGAAGCTGCTGGGGCTGGAAAGCTCGCTGGCCGAGCGCAAGGAGCTGGCCGATGAGCTGGGCTACACCGGCGACAAGTCGGATTCTGCCAGCATGAACATCTGGCTGCACAAACAGGTGATCCAGAAGATCGTCGACAACGGCGGGCAGCTGCCGCGCGATCTGACCCCGTAAGGTCCGAAAGCGTACGGTTCCGGGAACGGGAATGCGCTCCGTGGGGTTGCAATGGGCTGACCCCAAGGAGGCCCGTGCATGAACGCCGCCGACACCGCCGCCAAGGCGGAAGCCACCGACCATCTGCTCAAGGCCGTGATCGCGCTCCTGACGGTGCGAGATCCGGAGTTCCTGAACCATCTCAACCAGATCTTCGCCCTGGCCGACATTCACGACAGCAAGATCAGCCGTATGAGGCCCGAAGCCTGGGCCGAGGTGCGGCGAGAGATCCAGATTGTCCACGCCTTCGTGCAGGGCGAGGACGAGACGATCGGCGCCGCCCAGTCCGAGATCAAAATCGCGCATTGACCCCCGCTCGTGTTCGCGATCCGTGCCGATCGCGGTAAGACGGTCGCATGAGCGATGTGGACGTTGATTCCGGCGAGCCCCCCTGGGAGGAAGACCTTCCCGAGCGGGACGAAAACACCGACGACATGTTCGGTGCGCCGGCGCCTGCGCCCGCCGCCGCGCCGGCTCCCCTTCCGCCGCCCGTCCCGGTCAGCACCCCTGCGCCCGTCGAGGGCGAGGGTGAGGCCTATACGGTTCTGGCCCGCAAATACCGGCCGCGCACCTTCGAGGACCTGATTGGCCAGGAGGCCATGGTCCGGACCCTGACCAACGCCTTCGCCACGGGCCGGATCGCCCACGCCTTCATGCTCACCGGCGTTCGCGGGGTCGGCAAGACCACGACCGCCCGCCTGCTGGCCCGGGCCCTGAACAACCAGACCGAGGTCATCGACCGCCCGTCGCTGGAACTCAGCGCGAATGGCGTCCACGACGCCGCTATCATGGCCGGCCAGCATATGGACGTCATGGAGATGGATGCGGCGTCCCATACGGGCGTCAACGACATCCGCGATATCCTCGAGAGCGTCCGCTACGGCCCGGTCGAGGCCCGGTACAAGGTCTATGTGCTCGACGAAGTGCACATGCTGTCCAACCAGGCCTTCAACGCCCTGCTGAAGACGCTGGAAGAGCCGCCGCCGCACGCCAAATTCATCTTCGCCACCACCGAGATCCGCAAGGTGCCGGTGACCATCCTCAGCCGCTGCCAGCGCTTCGACCTGCGCCGCGTCGAGCCCGAGGTTCTGGTCGAGCACCTGTCGCGCATCGCCGGCAAGGAGGGGATGAAGGTCGAGGACGACGCCCTGGCCCTGATCGCCCGCGCCGCCGAGGGCTCGGTCCGCGACGGTCTGTCGCTGCTGGATCAGGCTCTGGTCCAGGGCGAGCGCGGCGAGACGGTCAAGACCGAGATCGTGCGCGACATGCTGGGTCTGGCCGATCGGTCCCAGACCATCGCCCTGTTTGAACAGATCATGGGCGGCCGCACGCCCGAGGCGCTGGAGACCTTCCGGACGCTGTACGGCTACGGCGCTGACCCCATTCAGGTGACCAACGACCTGCTGGAGCACTGCCACGCCGCCTCGGTGGCCAAGATGCTGGGTCCGAACGCAACCCGCCTACCGGCCGATCAGGCCAAGACCCTGGCGGCCATGGGCGCCGCCATCTCGGCCGGGACCCTGTCGCGCACCTGGCAGATGCTGCTCAAGGGGCTGGAGGAGGTGCGCCGCGCGCCGAGCCCGGCCGATGCGGTCGAGATGATCATCGTGCGTCTGGCCTATGCCGCCGATCTTCCGGCGCCCGAGGATGCGCTCAAGAAGCTGCAGAACGGCGAGCCGCTCACTCCCGGATCGGGGGGCGGCGCCGGTGGCGGTCCGTCGCGCGGCGGCGGCGGAGGCGGCGGGGCTTCGGCCGCGCTGGCGCCTCGCCCGGCGGCTCAGCCCGCCATGCCGGACCCCCAGACTTTCGAGGCCACCGTCGAGCTGATCGGCCAGAGGCGCGAGATCGGGCTTCAGCTGGACGTGCAGCGCTACGTCAAGCCTGTGTCGTTCAAGCCCGGCGCCATTGTCTATGAAAGCGTCGAGGGCGCGCCGCTGGACCTGGCCCGGCGTCTGGCCTCGCGTCTGCGCGAATGGACCGGCCGCACCTGGCTGATCGCCGCCAATGGTCAGGGCGGCGGCGAGACCCTGATCGAGCAGGAGAAGCGCGGTCGCGCCCAACTGCGCGCCGAGGTCGAGGCCGACCCGTTCGTCACCTCGATCATGGCCGCCTTCCCGGGCACGGTCATCGCCAGCATCGTCGAGGCCCCCAAGGTCGCCTTGCCCTCGATCCCGGACGAAGCCGGCGACGAGGACGACGACGACTGAACCCCAAACGACAAGGGCGGCGAGGCCAAAGCCCCGCCGCCCTGAAGCGTCAGCGTTGCGGCACGATCAGATGATCTTCGCGGCCGTGTCGAAGTCGAGGCGCGGCGAGCGCGGGAACAGGTTCTCGTCAGTGCCGTAGCCCAGGTTGATAACGAAGGACGGGACCCAGCTGCTGTCGGCCAGGAACTCGGCCTTCACGCCGGCGGCGTCGAAGCCGATCATCGGGCCGACGTCGAGGCCGAGCGCCCGCGCCGCGATCATGAAATAGCCGGCCTGCAGCGAGCTGTTGAGCACGCCCGGTCCCTTGCGGGCCTCGGTGTCGCCGAACCAGTCCTTTGCGCCAGGATTGTGCGGGAACAGCAGAGGCATGTGTTCGTGGAAGTCGTTGTCGAAGGCGACCACGACATTGACGGGCGCCGACAGGGTCTTGGGACGGTTGGCTTCCGACATGAAGGGCGCCAGGCGCGCCTTGGCCTCGGGCGAGGTGATGAACAGGAAGCGGGCCGGGGTGCTGTTGGCCGCCGTCGGGCCGTACTTGGTCAGCTCATAGAGTTTCTGCAGCTGCTCGGTCGAGACCGGGCGGTCGCTGAAGGCGTTGCGCGTGCGGGCTTCGGTGAACAGCTGGGCGAGCGCGGTCTCATCGAGCGCGGCGTCGCGGGTGGAGGCGTCATAGGCCATTGGAAGGCGTCCTGATTTAAACAGCAACAATCGTGGTTGCAAAATAGGCGTCCTTGACCGCACTGCAAGCAAGGATTTGGCAATTCTGGGTTTCGCTGGGCGAACGCCGCCGATTTGGCAAGAGCGGCGCCTCAGGTTTCTCCCCCTCTGTCGCCAAGGGCGGCTTCGTCCTATCTAGGGGCCATGAAAGACCTCAACGCCCTGATGCAACAGGCCCAGCAAATGCAGCAGAAGCTGCAGGACGCCCAGGCCAAAATGACTGAAACCACCTCCGAAGGGACGTCCGGCGGCGGCCTCGTCACCATCGCCCTGAAAGGCCCCGGCGAGATCACCTCGGTGAAGATCGACGACAGCCTGCTGGTTCCCGGCGAGGGCGAGATCCTTGCCGACCTGATCGTCGCTGCCCACGCCGACGCCAAGCGCAAGCTGGATGAGATCAACGGCGAACTGATGCGTCAGGCCGCCGGACCCCTGGCCGGAATGAACATCCCCGGCATGCCGAAGCTGTTCTGATTGGCCGCCTCCGCCGGACCCGAGATCGAACGCCTGATCGCCCTGCTGGCCAAGCTGCCGGGGCTGGGCCCGCGCTCGGCTCGGCGCGCGGCGCTCCAATTGCTCAAGCGGCGCGAACAGCTGCTGCTGCCGCTCGCCGCCGCCATGGCCGAGACGGCGGAAAAGGTCGTGTCCTGCTCGGTCTGCGGCACGCCGGATACGCGTGATCCCTGCTCGATCTGCTCGGACCCCAATCGCGACAACGGCCTGATCTGTGTGGTTGAGGAGGCCGGCGCCCTGTGGGCCATGGAGCGGTCGGGAGCCTTCCGCGGCAAATACCATGTGCTGGGCGGCCTTCTGTCGGCGCTCGACGGGATTGGGCCTGACGCCCTGCGCGTCGCCGAACTGGTCGGCCGGGCGAAGGCGGGCAACGAGACCGGCTCTGCGACCGGGGAGGGCGGTGTCCGTGAAGTCGTTCTGGCCCTGCCCGCCACGGTCGACGGCCAGACCACGGCCCACTATCTCGCCGAACGGCTGACCGGCAGCGGGGTGGAGGTGACCTCTCTGGCGCGCGGCGTCCCGGTCGGCGGCGACCTCGACTGGCTCGACGACGGCACCATCGTCCAGGCGCTTCGGGCGCGACGGCCGGCCTAGGTTTGTCTCGGGTTCTTTTCGCCGGCCCCGACTCCGTCTAGGAACGGAGCATGAACATGCTGATCCCGATCCTTGCCTTGCTCGCCCTTGCTCTGGGCGCTGCGTTTCTGTGGGCCTTCATGGGCTGGCAGAAGGCGAAGGCGGCGCTGGATACGGCCGAGAACCGCATCGAGCTGATCGAAGAGAGCCGCGTCACCCTGGCCGATCTGATGAAGGCCCAGGCGGCCCAGTCGGCCCAGGCGGTGGCCGACCAGATGGTCACCCGCGCCACCGAGACCTTCCAGGCCCAGGACCGGTTCGCCCGCGAGCGGATTGAGGCGCAGTTGAAGCCGGTTTCGGAACAGCTGACCAAGTTCGAGGAGCATGTGACCGCTCTGGAGAAGACCCGGAACGAAGAGACCGGCGGGCTGAAGGAACAGCTGTCGCTGCTGATGACCGCCTCCACCGCCACCCGCGACGAAGCGCGGCGTCTGACCGAGGCCCTGCGCGGCAATACCGGCCGGCGCGGCCGCTGGGGCGAACAGACCTGCCGCAATGTGCTGGAGGCCGCCGGCATGGCGGGCCGGTTCGACTTCACGGAACAGACGTCCGAGATGAATGACGAAGGCCGTCAGTCGCGCCCGGACTTCATCGTCAAACTGCCCGGCGGCGGCATGTTCGTCATCGACGCCAAGGTGTCGCTGGCCTTCGCCGACGCCTCGGATGGCGACGAGGAGGCCCAGGCTCGCGCCGCCTCACTGCGCACCGCAACCAGCATGAAGACCCACGTGCGCCAGCTGTCGTCCAAGGCCTATCAGGACCAGTTCAAGCCCAGCCCGGACTTCGTGGCCATGTTCGTGCCCGGCGACGCTTTCCTCTCGGCCGCGCTGGATCATGAGCCGGACCTGATGACCCAGGCGATGGAATCGCGCGTGGTCATCGTCACCCCCACCACCCTGTTCGCCCTGTGCAAGGCCGTGGCCTATGGCTGGCGCGCCGAGGAGCAGTCGCGCAACGCCGACGAGGTCGCCCGTCTGGGCAAGGAGCTCTACAAGCGGCTCTCGGCCATGGGCGGTCACGCCGCTTCGGTCGGCAAGGCGCTGGACGCAGCGGTCGGCCGCTACAACCAGTTCGTCGGTTCGCTTGAAAGCCAGGTCATGGTTCAGGCCCGCCGCTTCGAGGACCTGCAGGTCGACCATGAAGGCAAGGATCTGCCCGAGCTGACCGCCATCGACCAGTCGCCGCGCAGCATCAGCCGCCCCGAGCTGATCGCCTCCGACGAGGACCGCAAGCTGATCTGATCAGTCGGTGACAAGGTCGCTTGACTTCATTTGGCGGCCTTGTAAAAGACCCTTGTCACAAAGACCGGGATGCTTTCCATGGCCAGCGTCAAGCGCACGCTCATTCTTCAGTCCGTCATCGGCGCCGTGGCGCTGCTGATCACGGTCTTTATCGCCGCCGTCGTGGTCGGTTTTCTGGACGCCAAAGGGGCGGGCATAGGCGCGAATCCGGCCACGTTCTGGATCATGGCCATCTTTGCGGTAGCCGCGATGTTGGGCGGTTTCGTCGTCGGGGCCCGTTGGATGCAGTCCATCGATGAAGCAGCGCGCGAAGCGCACAAATCCGCCTGGTACTGGGGCGGGTCCGCCGGCATGTCTGTGGGCGGGGTGGTGGTGATCCTGGCCTGTCTGGAGCAGGCGGCGACGGTCTCGATCCCGTCCTTCCTGCCCGGCCGCACCGACCCGGCCGCCTATGCCGCCACGGGCGCCTTCGCCATGCTGCTGATCATGCTGGCGGGCTATGCCGTTGTCTGGGCCTGGTGGTGGCTGTCGCGGTCGCGGGGCTGAGATGAACAATCGCCTCAAGGTCCTGCGCGCCGAGCGAAACTGGAGCCAGGCCGATCTGGCCGAGCACCTCGGTGTCTCGCGCCAGACTGTCAATGCGCTGGAGACCGGTCGCTACGACCCCTCCCTGCCGCTCGCCTTCAAGATCGCACGGGTCTTCGACCAGCCTATCGAATCCATCTTTTCGGAGTGAGACCATGACCCTTCGCCACCCGCCGAAGACCGTTCCCGTCGCTCGACTGGCGAAGCTGGCTGCCGGAACCGCCCTCGGCCTGGCCCTCGTGGCCGCCCTGCTGGCGCCCTTTGCCGGCCGCGCCCATGCTGAGATCGCCGCGGCGCCCGTCGCCGTCGCCGCCGAGCCCGCGGCCGATGCCGGTCCCGCTCTCTGGGTCGTCAAGGACGCGGATTCGACCATCTATCTGTTCGGCACCGTCCATGTGCTGCGTCCGAACACCCAATGGGAATCGCCGAAGGTGACGGCGGCCTTCGACAGCGCCTCGGACATCTGGTTCGAGATTTCCAATCCCGATGACGTCGCAGCCATCGTACCCCTGATCCAGCAATACGGCGTCTCGCCCGCCACCCCCCTGTCCAGCCTGCTGACCCCCGAGGAGATGACTCAACTGGACGCGGCGGCCCGGGTCCTGGGCGTCACGGGCCCCCAGATGGATATCTTCCGACCTTGGTACGCCGGCCTGACCCTGTCGCTCGCACCGCTCAAGAAAGCCGGCTACGACCCGGCTTCAGGCGTCGAACTCACGCTCAAGACCCGGGCCGAGGCGGCAGGCAAACCCATCCACGGCTTCGAGACCATCGAGAAGCAGGTGCTGATCCTCGCCAACCTGCCGCAGGACATCCAGCTGGAGTTCCTGCGCTCGACCCTCAAGGACTATGACGATGCGACCACCGAGCTGGATGCCATGGTCGAGGCCTGGGCGTCGGGCGATGTGGCGGCGCTGGACCGGGTCACCAATCAGGACATGAAGGCCGAGGCGCCGGATATCTACAAGGCGTTGCTGACCGACCGGAACGCGGGCTTCGCCAACCAGATCCAGACCCTGCTGGCGGGTTCGGGCACGGCTTTCGTGGCGGTGGGGGCGGCCCATCTGGCGGGTGACGACAGCGTCCAGAGCATGCTGGAAGCGCGCGGCGTCGAGGTCGAACGGGAGTAGGGCGGGCCAGAAGGCGCCCGGCTCAGAACCAGATGTCGAACCGGTGCAGGATGGCGTTGGCGACCGCGAAGATGAAAAGCCAGCCGACGATGGACACCGGCATGGCGAACACCATCCCTCTCGCCGCGCGACCGTCCATGCTGTTCGCCTCCCCTTGCCGGTGGGTCCCGGTGCGCCGGTTGGTTCCGACCTTCAAAGGCATAGCTTGGCCGTGGCCATCGCGCCTCATAACTTTGGTTCGAATCCCGCGAACGTCGCTCGAAACGCGGGGCGGCGGTTGACGCACCCGCGAATTCCGCGACACGGTTCCCGGGTCCTGTCGGCCTGTGTCCGGGACGCTCCGGGGATTGCCAGATGACCGAGACCGACACACGTCACGCCCAGAGATTCCCGGTTTTGGACCCGGCTGCCATGGAGACCGCCCGGCGCTTCGCCAGCGGTCCGCTCCGGCGGTTCGAGCCCGGCGAGATCGTGTTCGCGCTCGGCGAGATGGGCAGCCCCGTCTGGCTGGTTCTCGAAGGCGCGATCGATGTGGTGCGCCGCGACGGTCTCGGTCATGAGCAGGCGATCGTGTCCCATCACCCGGGCCAGTTCTCGGGCGAGGTCAGCCAGCTGGCCGGGCGGGCCTCCCTTGCCGAGGGTAGGGCGGGCGTCGGCGGCTGCACCGCTGCCCCCATAGACGCCGCCCATCTGCGCGCCCTGATGATCGGCTCGGCCGAGGTCGGCGAGGTCGTCATGCGCGCCCTGATCCTGCGCCGGGTCGGACTGATCGAGGGCGGTGTGGCGGGGTCTATCCTCGTCGGCCATCCCGGCGACGCGAACCTTCGCAGCCTGCAGGGCTTCCTGACCCGCAACGGTTATCCCAACACCCTGCTGGACGCCAACAGCGACGCCGAGGGCCGCGCCGTGGTCGAACGGCTGGGGGTGCACCCGGACGAGCTGCCGCTGATGGTCTGTCCCAACGGCACGGTGCTGAAGCGCCCTACCGAGGCCGAAGCGGCGCTGTGCCTGGGCATGACGCCGGAGCTGGATCCGGAGAAGGTCTATGACGTGACCGTGGTCGGGGCGGGACCGGCCGGTCTGGCCACCGCCGTCTATGCCGCCTCCGAAGGCCTGTCGGTTCTGGTGCTGGACCAGCGCGCCATCGGCGGTCAGGCGGGCGCCTCGTCGCGGATCGAGAACTACCTCGGCTTCCCGACCGGCATCTCGGGTCAGGCGCTCGCCGGTCGCGCCTACAATCAGGCCCTGAAGTTCGGCGCCGAACTGGCCATCCCGCTGGAGGTCGCGCGGCTCGACTGCGCGGCGGAGGGCGCGGACCTGCCGCACCGGCTGGAGCTGTCCAACGGCGAAACCGTCCAGACCCGTACCGTGGTCGTGGCCACCGGCGCCCGCTATCGCCGCCCCGGAATCGAGAACCTCAGCCCCTTCGAGGGCTCGGGCGTCTCCTACTGGGCCTCGCCGGTCGAGGCGCGGCTGTGCGCGGGTGAGGAGGTGGCGCTGGTCGGCGGCGGCAATTCGGCGGGGCAGGCCGTGGTCTTCCTGGCCTCGAAGGTGAAGGCTCTGAACCTTGTGATCCGCGGTCCGGGGCTGGAGGCCTCGATGTCCAGATATCTGATCGACCGGATCGCGGCCCTGCCCAATGTGCGTATCCATACCCACACCGAGATCACGGCTCTGGAGGGGGATCAGGACGCCGGCCTGACCGGGGCCGTCTTCCGCGACCGGCGTTCGGGCGAGACCCATGTCTGCCCCATGCGGCACCTGTTCCTGTTTGTCGGGGCCGATCCGAACGCGGACTGGCTGGAGGCCTGCGTCGGCCTGGACGACAAGGGTTTCGTCGAGACCGGAGCTGTTCCTGCCTGGCCGTTGCAGACGAACCGGCCGGGCATCTTCGCCATCGGCGACGTCCGTGCGGGATCGACCAAGCGGGTCGCAGCCGCGGTGGGCGAGGGCGCTGCCGTGGTCAGTCAGATCCACCAGTATCTGGCGTCGCTGGAGAGCTGATCTTGAAGGGGAAGGCTGGAGCGGGCGGCGGGAATCGAACCCGCACGAAAAGCTTGGGAAGCTTTCAGGCTACCACTACATCACGCCCGCGGAAGCGAGGCGCAAACTAGCGATTACCGCGCCGGGCTCAAGCGCCAATATCGTGGCATAGGGCCAGAAGGGCGAGGTCCCGGTCGGTGACCACGCGACCCTCGATCGCCACGCCGAAGACACCTTCGCCGCTGGCCGCCCATGAGACGCCCCGGTTGCGCCGCCCGCCGGGCTCTTCCTCCGCGACCGCGAAGGCCAGACCTGTGCCGCGCACCGTTCCGCACACAGCCTGATCGGCCCGGCCGTAACCCAGGCCGGAAGGCAGGTAGACGATCCGCGCGCCGTCCACCTGGACGTTCGGATCGGCCAGCGCTTCCCGTACGGCGGCCCGGGCAGAGCGGTAGGGAAAGGAGCGAGACCAGATCTCGCTGGCGATGAAGGCAAAGGCGATGAGGCAGGTCAGGGCGATCCCGCCGGTCATCCGGCGGGTGTCGGGGTCGGTCACGGTCGACAGGATCGCGCGAAGGGACATGCCCCCTTGTCGCAGGCCGTCCCTAAGATTCAGTAGGTCTCGGCCTCAGTAGGCGAAGTCGCGGTAGATGCGGCTGACGTCGCCCTGCCATTCGCCGTGGTAGAGGGCCAGAAGACGGTCCGCTGGGGTCAGGCCCGAATCCGCGATCTCTTCCAGCTCGGCGAGGTAGCCGCGCTCGTCGACCATGCCGCCGGAGAGCTTGTTTCGCGCCTTGAGGCCGGCTGAGGCGATGGCGACCATGTCGACGGCGATGTCGCGCACCGAGCGGCCCGCGACCTCGGCCTTGAGGCCCAGACGGGTCACGTCGCGACGCAGGCGCTCGTGGTCGGCGATGTCCCAGTCCTTGCACAGGTCCCAGGCGGCGGCGAGCGAAGGGGCGTCGTAGAAGATGCCGGTCCAGAGCGCGGGCAGGGCGCAGATGCGGCTCCACGGTCCGCCGTCGGCGCCGCGCATTTCCAGATAGGACTTGAGCCGCACCTCGGGGAAGAGGGTGGTCAGGTGGTCGTTCCAGTCCTTGATCGTCGGCAACTCGCCGGGCAGGGCCGGAAGCTGACCCTTCAGGAAGTCGCGGAACGACTGGCCCGAGGCGTCGATATATTTGCCGTCGCGCTTGGCGAAATACATCGGGGTGTCGAGCGCATAGTCGGCGTAACGCTCGAAGCCGAAGCCGTCCTGGAAGACGAAGTCGATCATCCCGGTGCGGTCGGGATCGGTATCGGTCCACACATTGGCGCGCGCCGACAGGAAGCCCGACGGCCTGCCCTCGATGAAGGGCGAACAGGCGAACAGGGCCGTGGCGATCGGCTGCAGCGCCAGCGAGGTGCGGAACTTGGCCACCATGTCGGCTTCGTCGGAGAAGTCGAGGTTGGCCTGGATGGTGCAGGTGCGCAGCATCATGTCGAGGCCGAGCTTGCCCTTCTTCGGCATATAGGCGCGCATGATGTCATAGCGGCCTTTGGGCATGACCGGCACGTCCTCGCGGGTCCACAGCGGATCGAAGCCGGCGCCGAGGAAGCCGAGGTTGATCTGGTCGGCGACCTGCTTGACCTCCATCAGGTGCTGGCCGGTCTCGTTGCAGATGTCGTGCATGGTCAGCAGCGGGGCGCCCGACAGTTCGAACTGGCCGCCCGGCTCCAGCGACACCGAAGCGGAGAAGCCCTCGGCGTTCTTGCGTTCCAGGGCGATCAGATGGCCGCCTTCCTCGACAGGGCTCCAGCCGAAGCGCTGCAGGCCGGTCAGCATGGCGTGGATGCCGCCGGGACCTTCATAGGCCGGACGGCGCAGGGTCGAGCGGTCAAACCCGAACTTCTCGTGCTCGGCGCCCACGCGCCACTGGTCTTTCGGCTTGGCGCCGTCGGCCATGACGGCGATCAGCTGGTCTTTGGTCAGCGGCTCGGAAGCAGACATGCATATCCCCTCGACGCCCCGGATCGCGCGGCGCCTGTCGCGGCTAGATGGGCGGGAATACGGCCATGCTCAAGAGGGACCGGCAAGATGTTGGTCCGCTTCTGAAAAAAGCACTGACAGACTGCCAAATCCTGCCATTTCCCAACCCCTTGAAACGAGCGGGCAGTCTAACCCGACGGGAAGCGGCGTCGGGTCGAAAGCCGTTTTCGAGGTTGAAACGCCCTGCCGACGGGATTCGGTATGCGAGGTCGATTTTTGAGGCCTGTTGCAGGCCGCCCGTGACGCTGCTTTGGTTTGGCGGTCCGGAATGTCAGTCGGTTTGGCAGGGAGGCGAGGTCATGGGACGCGAGGCGGTGACGACGGCGACCTACGACGGGCGCACCGAGGAGGCGAAGGCGCTTCTGGAGAGCCAGGGCGTCCTGCTCCGCGCGCCCTTCTCCCTGACGATTCCGCGCGACGGCATTTCCGGGCTAGCGGTCGAAGGCGAGTCCCTGACCGGACAGGGGCCGCGCGGGCCTTTCGAACTGGCGCTCGGCGCTGTCGAGGCGGGGAAGTGGAAGGCGGCCCTGGAGAAGCCCCTGCCGACCCTCAAAGACAAGCTGGGTCTGAAGCCGAGCGTCACGGTCTGGACGGCGGGCGATGTCAGTGGGCCTGAGCTGGCCGAGGCTCTGGCGGATGCCGGGCGCGCCGAGATCGGGTCAGCCGCCCTGCTTATCGTTCACGCCACCGACGCCGCCGCGCTGACGCAGGCGCTGGAGGCTTCGTCGGGATCGGTCGCTCCCGTCTGGATCATCCACGGCAAGGGCAAGGCCGCGACCTTCGGCGAGGCGCCGGTGAGGGCGCTGATGCGCGAACGCGGCTTCATCGACACCAAGGTCAGCGCGGTTTCGGACAGCCTGTCTGCGACGCGATATACGAAGCGCTGAGAACGAAGCCCGCCAACTCTGGAGCTGGCGGGCCGGTTTTCAGCTTACCAGTAGCCGCCCGGGCAATCGCCGACCGCCTCCAGCGTGTAGTACGGCGAGGTCGTGCCATGGACCGGTGTGCTCACGACATTGCCGCTCGAACATCCGTCCACATACCAGCCGACCTGGGTCGTGAGCGTCGCGTCGCTGTAGAACGTCCGATAATACATAAGACCGGGCGCCCTCGCCGAGGCGGCGGCGCCGAAGGTGGACGCGATCAAGGCAGCGCCCAAAACGACGTGTTTCATCTTCATTCTGGTCTCTCCGGAGGAGCGGATCTCCCGCAGAGAGTATCGCCATGATTGTGATGTGAAGGCAACCTGGAATTGAATCGGGCGAAGCGCTAACGCTCCCAGTCGCCGACGGCGGCCTGCCACAGGGTCATGGCGGCGATGGCGGCGGTGTCGGCGCGCAGGATGCGTGGGCCGAGCGAGACGGCGGTGGTGAAGGGCAGGGACCGCAACCGCTCGCCTTCCTCGGGAGAGAAACCGCCCTCAGGACCGATCAATATGGCCCACGGTCCCGGACCCGCCGCCGTGAGGGCGGGGATGGCAGGCGCGCCGCCGGTCTCGTCGCAGAACATCAGCTTCCGCGACGGATCCCACCCGTCGAGAATGGCCTCCAGCTTCATCGGATCGTCGACCGAGGGCACGTCCAGCCGCCCGGTCTGTTCGGCGGCCTCTTCGGCGATGGCGTCGAGCCGGTCGAGGCGGACCCTGTCGACATTGGTGCGCCGGGTGACTGTCAGCCGCACGCGGGCGGCGCCGAGTTCGGCGGCCTTCTCCACGATGGTCTCGACCCGGGCCTTCTTGACCATGGCCACGATCAGCTCGAGGTCAGGGGTGACCGTTTGCGCCCGCGTCAGCGCCTCGCATTTCAGGACCACGCCGCGCTTGTGCGTCTCCGCGACGCTGGCCCGCCACTCGCCGTCGCGGCCGTTGAAGATCAGCAGTTCATCGCCCGGGGACAGGCGCATGACGTTGGTCAGATAGCGCGACTGGTCGAGCGTCGGGGCGACGGCGGCGTTGGCGGCGAGGTCGGAGGTGACGTGGAGGCGGATCATGTCGCGCTTATTAGCCGCCTCAGCCGATGCTCACCACCATGCCGGTGACGAGGATCACGCCGAGCCCGGCCGCGATGCTGGTGGTCCAGCCCGTGCCTTTCGAGCGCGACCAGCCGCTGAGGCCGAGGCTGATCAGCAGCGCATAGAGGCCCAGGACGAAACCGATCGACATGACGACCTGGGCGAACCCGGCCGAACCCATGCGACCCGCCGGGCCGTCCGGATGCAGGGCCGCCACCGTGGCGGTCGAGCCGACCACGGCGACGATAAAGGCGACCGAGGAGGTGACCGAGAACCCGATGGCCAGCGACCCCGTCCGGCCTTTCACGTTCAGCGCCAGCAGTGTCCCCAGAAACGTCGCAGCGAACCCGCCGAGAAAGGCGCTGAGGCCCCCGGTCTGGGCGGCGATGGCGGAGAGATAGACGGGCGAAAGGGGTTCCATGGGTCGAGGTTAGCGCTATTGCACCGCTTGTCATCCCCGTCTCGGGTCTTCGCTCCGCTGCGCCCGGGAGGACAAGGCTACAGCGCTGCCTTTGTCATCCCCGACGAGCGCAGCGAGATCGGGGACGGGAGAGCCATACAACTTGACCACTCCCGGACAACCCGCAAGGGTTGCGCCGGGAGGATGCGTGATGCCCCGAACCTTCTATGTCTACATCCTCGCCAGCGGCCCATGCGGCTGGCTCTACGTTGGAATGACCAACGACCTGATCCGGCGAGTGGGTGAGCATAAGGAAGGCGTGGTTCCGGGCTACACGGCCGAACGCGAGATCCAACAGTTGGTCTGGTACGAGACGCACCAATATGTCGATCAGGCCATCCTGCGCGAGAAGCGCATCAAACGCTGGCTGCGGGAGTGGAAGTTCGCGTTGGTCGAGAAGGACAACCCGCGCTGGCTTGACCTGTACGGCGAGGCGAAGGTCAGGCTGGGGCCCGGTTCAGCAAGCTGACCGGGCCTTGGATGTGTAAAGCGTGCCCGTCCCCGATCTCGCTGCGCTCGTCGGGGATGACAAAAGCACATACGCCCTAAAGCGACCTTGCGATCAGAACCTTCATGATCTCGTTCGTCCCGCCGTAGATACGCTGGACGCGCGCGTCCTTGTAGAGCTGGGCGATCGGGTATTCGTTCATATAGCCATAGCCGCCGTGGAGCTGGAGCATCTCGTCGATGACCTCGCCCTGGATGTCGGTGACCCAGTATTTGGCCATGGAGGCGGTCGTGGCGTCGAGCTGGCCCTTGAGGTGCAGGCCGATGCAGTGGTCGACGAAGACCCGGGCCACGGTCAGCTTGGTCTTGACCTCGGCCAGTTTGAACTGGGTGTTCTGGAACTCGAGGATCGACTTGCCGAAGGCCTTGCGGCCCTTGACGTATTCCAGGGTCTGTTCGAGGCCGCGCTCGGCGGCGGCGACGCCCTGGACGGCGATGTTCAGACGTTCCTGCGGCAGCTGCTGCATCAGCTGGATGAAGCCCTGGCCCTCGACCCCGCCAATGATGTTGTCGGCCGGGACCTTCACATCGTTGAAGAAGAGCTCGGAGGTGTCATTGCCCTCCATGCCGATCTTGTGGAGGTTGCGGCCGCGCTCGAAACCTTCCGCGCCGTCCGTCTCGACCACGATCAGGGACGTGCCCTTCGAGCCCTGCGACGGGTCGGTCTTGGCGACGACGATGATCAGATTGGCCAGCTGGCCGTTGGTGATGAAGGTCTTGGAGCCGTTCACGACATAGCCGTTGCCGGACTTGATGGCGGTGGTCTTGACCCCTTGCAGGTCGGACCCGGCGCCCGGCTCGGTCATGGCGATGGCGCCGACCAGTTCGCCGGTCTGCAGACGCGGCAGCCAGCGCTTCTTCTGCTCCTCGGTGCCGTAGTGCCAGATGTAGGGGGCGACGATGGCGTTGTGCAGCGAGATGCCGAAATGGTCCGCGCCCTTCCAGCCCAGCTGACGCATCAGCACGACCTCGTGGCGATAGTCGCCGCCGAAGCCGCCGTCTTCCTCGGGCATCGCGAGGGTAAGAAGTCCCGCGTCCCCGGCGTCGTTCCACAGCTGGCGCGGGACGGAGCTGTCGGCGATCCACTGCTGGACCTTCTCCGGCGGCGCATGCTCGTCGATCCACTTGCCGACACTGTCCGAGAAGAGGGTGATTTCCTCTTCCAGCATGAAGTCGGGGGAGGGGGTGGTGATGACGTTCATGGCGTTTCCAGCGGGCAAGGCCCCGGTCGCTGTCGCCAGAGCTCGATAATATGATTGAGGCGACCCCGGCTTCGCCGGGATCGCCTCGGGATCAGTTACGCACTCAGATCAGAACGCTTCGGCCGGCATGGCCATCAGCACGTCCGCGCCGGTCTTCATCTTGGTCAGATGGGCGGCGGCGTCGGGCAGGATGCGCTCGACGAAGTAGCGGCCGGTCTGGAGCTTGGTGACATAGAACGGGTCGGTGTCGCCGGCGTCGATCTTGGCCTGGGCGGCCTTGGCCATCTGGGCCCAGAGGTAGGCCAGGGCGGTGATGCCGAACAGGTTCAGATAGTCGGTCGAGGCGGCGGCGGCGTTGTCCGGATTGGCCAGGCCGTTCTGCATCAGCCACATGGTGCCGTCCTGCAGCTTGGCCTTGGCGTCGGCGAGGCCGTCGACGAAGGGCTTCACCGCGTTGTCGGCGCCGTTCTCGGCGACGAAGGCGTCGATGTCGGCGAACCAGCTCATGATGGCGCGGCCACCCTGCGACGGCAGCTTGCGGCCGACGAGGTCGAGCGCCTGAATGCCGTTGGTGCCCTCATAGATCATGGTGATCCGCGCATCGCGCAGATACTGGCTGGCCGTGAACTCCTCGGTATAGCCCGAGCCGCCGTGGACCTGCATCGACAGCGAGGCGACGTGGAAGCCCTTGTCGGTCAGATAGGCCTTCAGGACGGGCGTCAGCAGGCCCATGTAATCCTTGGCCTTCTGGGCGGTGGCTTCATCGGCGGATTCCTGCAGGTCGGCCTGCAGCGCGGTCCACAGGATGAAGGCCTGGCCGCCTTCGACGAAGGCGCGGGCTTCCAGCAGCATGCGGCGCACGTCGGGGTGGACCATGATCGAGTCGGCCGGGCCGTTCGGGTTCTGCGGGCCGGTCAGGGCGCGGCCCTGCAGGCGGTCCTTGGCGAAGGCCACGGCGCCCTGATAGGCGGCGGCGCCGATGGCCAGGCCCTGCAGGCCGGTGCCGAGGCGGGCCTCGTTCATGACGACAAACATGTTGTTCATGCCGCGGCCCTCTTCGCCGATCAGCCAGCCGGTCGCCTCGTCATAGTCCATGACGCAGGTGGCGTTGCCGTGGATGCCCATCTTGTGCTCGAGGCCGCCGCAGCGGACGCCGTTGCGCTCGCCCAGCGAGCCGTCCTCGTTGACGAAGATCTTGGGCACGAGGAACAGCGACAGGCCCTTGATCCCGGCCGGGGCGCCTTCGACGCGGGCCAGAACCGTGTGGATGATGTTGTCGGCGAAGTCGTGCTCGCCGGCCGAGATCCAGATCTTCTGGCCGGTGATCTTGTAGGTGCCGTCCCCTTGCGGCACGGCCTTGGTGCGCACCATGCCCAGGTCGGTGCCGCACTGGGGCTCCGTCAGGTTCATCGTGCCGCCCCACTCGCCGGTGGTCATCTTGGGCAGGTATTTGGCCTTCAGCTCTTCCGAGGCGTTGGCGTGGATGCCCGCATGGGCGCCGGCCGTCAGGCCCGGATACATCGAGAAGGCCGCCGAGGCGCCGGCGGTGAACTGGCCGAAGGCCATGCCGACAACAGCGGGCATGCCCTGGCCGCCGTAGGCCGGGTCGGCCGACAGGGCGGGCCAGCCGGCCTCGACCATCGCCTTATAGGCTTCCTTCCAGCCCTTCGGACCGGTGACGACGCCGTCGTTCCAGTGGCAGCCTTCCTTGTCGCCCGGGTTGTTGATCGGAGCGATGACCTCCTCGGCGAACTTGCCGCCTTCCTCGAGGATCTGCTGAACCAGATCCGAGGAGATGTCCTCGAAACCGTTCTGGTTCGTATAGCGATCGATCTCCAGGACCTCGTTCAGGATGAACATGAGGTCGCGGACAGGCGCCTTGTAAGCCATGGATTACACTCTTGCTTTGAAGGGGTGACGCGCGGGGTGGCCCGCGAAGTCGGAGTGGTGGTGGTCGTGGTCGATCCGCGCCGAGACGATCGACTCGTATTCCTCGGCGCCCGGCAGAAGGTCGGGGCGGATGTTCTTCAGCCGCTCTTCCATGGCCGCGCAGGCGGCCTCGGCCATTTCGATGGCGCCGTCCAGATCCTCGCGCTGCTGCTTGAGGGCCTCGATCTGGGCCCGGTGGCGACGCAGGGCGATGGCCATCTGGTGGATGTTGCCGTCGTTGCGGTCGTATAGATCCAGCATGTCCTGGATCTCCTGAAGGGTGAAGCCGATGCGGCGCCCCCTCAGGATCAGCTTGAGCCGGGCGCGGTCGCGGGCGTCATAGACGCGGGTCTGGCCCTTGCGCGCAGGGGTCAACAGGCCCTTGTCTTCATAGAAGCGCAAGGCGCGCGCCGTGGCCCCGAACTCGCGGCACAGCTGGCGAATGGAATAGGTGCGATGATCGTCGGCGGTCGACATGGGAAGCGTCATAACTTGACGCGCACGTAAAGGGAAGGTTTTTCGCTTCGATGGCGCGAAAGCACGTCAATGGCGCAGGCGTATCAAAACGCGACTTGCCGCAGAAGACCTGCGTCTCCTGCGGCAAACCGTTTGTCTGGCGCCGGAAATGGGCGCGCGACTGGGATCAGGTGAAATTCTGTTCGGACCGTTGCCGGTCCGTCGGGGTCAGCGCGCCCAACGACCCAGCAGAACCGGGATCGTGATCGCCAGCAGGAAGACGTTGACCAGGGCCAGGCTGATATCCAGGCCGAAGGCGTGGACGCCCAGCATGATGGTCTCCAGCACGACCAGACCGGCGGCGGCGACCACCAGGATCGGGCGACCGATCTTCCACGAGGCCAGCGGGGCCAGGACGCCGAGCGCCAGAACGATCTCTGCGAGACCCAGGCCGCGCACGAAGGCGGGGCTGACCAGGGCCGGCCAGTTCATCAGGGCGACGAGGTTGGTCATCGGCTCGGTGATCTTGGCGTAGCCGGCGGCGATGAAGAACATCGCGATCCAGCCCTGCAGGGTCCAGAGCGCGAGGTTGCGCCAGGTGGCGACGGTGCGTTCGCGAGCGGTCAGCGGGCGCGAGACGGAGGCGGGCGTGAAGGTAGCGGCCATAGCGGGACCTGAGGGAGAGAGGGGTATTCGGGGAGGAAACGGGGGGGAGGAAGCGTACGCGAAAGCGAACTGGTAATCTGCAACAGTCGCGATATCGGATCGCCGCCCTGCTTGCGCAAGAGGTATATGGCGCAGATACCGAAAAATGTCATCAGCCGTAGACATCAACTGATGACTTAGCCGATCAACGTGTGTTTCAGGCGACAGATCGGCGGCCAGAGACGCGGTCTCGATCCGGTCGTACGCTTACTGAACAGGCGGCCTCATCGACCCTCTCCGGGGCCGAACCGTGACAGTATGCATAAGGATTCGTAATGTAGGCTTTACGCCGCCGTACGGTCCTGTCCGGATGTCTTGCCGGATTGGGGGCGGATATGGTGACGCTCAGGGCGTTGTGAAGCCCCACGCCTGACGAGCCGTCTCCAGCCGGTCGAGTTTCGCCTCGAACGCCGACCAGTCGTCGCCCATGGCGATGTCGGCCCACAGGGTCTCGACCTCGTCGATCAGCATCTCTTCCGGTTCGGCCGTGGCGAACATCGGATGCTCCAGCCGCTCGGGCCGGTCCGGCTCATGCTCGAACAGGGCGAAGCGGAAGGCGTCGAAGGCCTCGCCCTGATAGAGGCCGGCGCGCGGTCCGGCGAGCGCCCGGGCCGAGGAGCTGAAGCCGGTGAACCAGTCGAAGAAGAGCGGCTCCCAGCGCAGGCCGGCGCCCGGCGCCTGACCGCCCTCGCGCAGCAGGGCCAGGGTCGTGTCGGTCAGTCTTTGGTCCGCCGCCTCGCCCAGCGACCTGACCCCCAGCCGCATCAGGAAGGCGGCGCGCAGCTCGCGGATATAGGCGGGACCGAAGCCGTTCAGCACATCCGTCAACGGCCCCGCATCGGCGACCAGCTTCAGACAGCCGGCCAGCTGGGTCAGGTTCCAGAACACGGCCTCGGGCTGACGGGCGAAAGCATAGAGACCCGTCTGATCGAAATAGGCGGCGGTGAAGCCAGGCTGGTACGACGGCAGGAAACGCCAGGGGCCGTAGTCGAAGCTCTCGCCCGTGACGTTTAGATTGTCGGTGTTGAGCACCCCGTGGACGAAGCCTGCAGCGATCCAGCGCGCCGTCAGCCGGGCCGAGGCCTCGACGATGGCGGCCAGCAGGCCGGGCGCGTCCCCTTGCGCGACCTCGGGGTGGTAGAGGGCGCGGACATGCTCGACCAGCTGTTCGATCAGGTCGGCGCGCTGGAAGTAGGCGGCGCGCTGGAAGGTGCCGAAGCGGACGTGGCTGTGCTGAAGCCGGACCAGTACGGCCGAGCGGGTGGGGGACGGTTCGTCGCCGCGCTCCAGCGCCTCTCCGGTCTCGATCAGGCTGAGCGCCTTCGACGTCGGCACGCCGAGGCTCTCCAGCATCGTCGCCGCCAGCACCTCGCGCACCCCGCCCTTGAGCGTCAACCGCCCGTCGCCGGCGCGCGACCACGGGGTCGTGCCGGAACCCTTGGTGCCCAGGTCGAGGAGGCGGTCCCGGTCGTCCCTCAGCTGCCCCGCCAGAAAGCCGCGCCCATCCCCGAGGTCGGGGTTGTAGGTGCGGAACTGATGACCGTGATAGCGCATGGCCAGTGGCCCGGGCTGACCCGCGAGGGGCTGGAACCGGCCGAAGGCCGCGATCCATTCGGTGTCCGACAGCCCCTCCAGCCCGACCGAAGTCGCGGCCCGGTCGTTGCGATAGCGCAGCCGGGTCTCGGGAAAGTCTGCCGCCGCGACCGCATCCGCGAACTCCTCGCCCAGATCGAAGAAGCGCGGTTCGGGGCGATAGGCGGAGGTCAGGGGCATGGGGTGCAGATGGACGCTGTCGGTTTGGGGCGCAATGGCGAAGCGACTGCGCGGGCTCGACATCATTGGATGCGGACGACCTCAAGTCCTCTCTGGCCGAGCAGGCGCTGGACGCTGTCGGCCCCCGCGAGGTGAAGGGCGCCGACCGCTACGAAGGTCGTGCCTGAACCCTCGAGCATCCCGGCGATTTCGCTGACCCAGCGGCGGTTTCGATCGACGATCACAGTCTCATAGAGGGTGGAGCTGCGGGCCTTCATCGGCTCCAGTGTGATGTCGGCGATCCTGTCGACATCGCCTCGCGTCCAGGCCTCCGCGAGCTGGCCCAATTCGGTGGGCGCCTGATCGAAGCTGTCCAGCGTGTTCCGAAGGAAGGCGAGTTGTCCGTCCTCCGGAAAGCCGGAAAGCATGCGGATCTGATCGGCCGGGGTCTCCAGCCCGCGAATGGCCAGCGAGGCTCTCGCGGCCTCAGCCCGCAGAGACACGTCGACACCCGAGGCTGCGTCGAAGCCGCCACGCGCCGGAATGGCGCCGGAGAGCATCACGCCGGCAAGCCAGGGTCGCATCGGCTCCATTTGCGCGGCCGATGCGCCGAGGGTTTCGGCGGCGTGGTCCAGGCGTTGGAATTCATCCGCTGTGAGGAGGCTCGACAGCGGTTGCTGTGGCGACATTCCGTACTGCTGGATCAGCGGTACGACGGCCGCCTGGTCGTCAGGGTCGGCCACTTCCAGAACAAGGGACCGGGCCTCCGCCAGGGCCGCGGACACCGGTGCGGTTTTCCAGTCCGTGTCCGGCCGCAGGAAGTGAATCGTGCCGAACAGATAGACAGTCGAATCTGCATCGCGGAGCACCCAGAGCGCAGGTTTGGGTGCGGAGGGCCGGGAGGTCTGGGCTGTCGCCGCGCCTGGAAGAAGGCATGTGAGGCCAAGGACGGCGCCGACAAGGGCGACACGCAGGGTGGAGAGAAGGCGCATGGGATTGAGCTCCAGGCAGGAGGGATCGCGCGCGAGCCGCACTCGCACGAGAGGACAAAATTGGCGGATCGGGGCGCGGCCGCGGCGAGGCGGGTCGACGTCAGCCCCAGTCAGGCGAGGTTTGGATCAGGCCGCCTGGCGCCGTACGGACAGACAGTAGCCGATCGTGACGAGCATGCCGGCGATCACCGCCGCGCATCCGCCCGCCAGAGCGACAGGGACGGGCGCGAACGCCCAGAGCGCGGCGTAGACAAGACCGCTCAGCACCATCGACCAGCCGCCGAGGCGGTGGACCCGGCGCGCGGTCTCCGCAGGAACCCAGGCCTTCGGCATTCGATTTCCGACCCACACCAGCATCAGCCCGGTCGCCGCCATGATGATGCGGGTCACCGTTTCCCCGTCGATGAGGTCTGCGTTCCGCGCTGCCGTCGAGGCCAGGGCCACAGCGATGAGCCCGCCGGCAATGGCCAGACTCTTGACGATGTCCTTGTTCATTTCCCGGAATCCTTGACCGCCGGCGTTGCGACGCCCGGCTCGAAAGAGTTGACGAAGCCGAGGAGCGCGTCTTCGAGCACCGAGAGCTTCAGATGATAGATGACCGCCTTGCCGACCTTTTCGGCATGGACAAGATCGGCTTCCTTCAGCACCGCGAAGTGGGCCGACATCGTGGGCTTGGAGACGTCGAACGGATCGCTGATGTCACCGGCGCTCATCGGCCCGGCGCGCAGCAGTTGCAGCACGCGGCGACGCGTCGGATCCGACAGGGCTTTGAAGACCGAGCTCATGATGTGACGTTTAGCTAAACATCTAATTGTTGTCAACGGGCGGGAGACGTCGATTGGCGTCATGCGTCGGAGACGGTAAGCTGCCCCCAGAGATCAGGCCCGCCGCGCGGGTCAGGCCGGCGCCGCTCCGCTTCAGTTTGGCAGGGCGGAAGCATCCGGTCCGGCGCCCGTCGGTAACCTGGCGCCACGGAACAGACCCCTTCGCAGGAGGCCCCCGTGGCGCGCAGATTCACACTGGATTTCCTCAAGACCGAGACCGCCTCGGGCGTGGCCCTCGGCCTTGCCGCCGTCGCGGCCCTGATCGTCGCCAACTCGCCCTGGGCCGGTGACTATTTCCACTGGCTGAAGAGCTATCACGTCCTCCAGATCGGTCCGCTGCGTCTCGAGGAGACGATCTCCAACTGGATCAAGGAAGGTCTGATGGCGATCTTCTTCCTCGTGGTGGGGCTGGAGATCAAATACGAGATCCTCAAGGGTGAGCTCAGCGATCCGAAGAAGCTGGCGACCCCGGTCATCGCGGCGCTGGGCGGGATGGTCGCGCCCGCCCTGGTCTATCTGGCCGTCGCGGGTCTTCTCGGCGGACCGCACAACGGCTGGCCCGTGCCGCTGGCCACCGATATCGCATTTGCGCTCGCCGTCTTCGCCCTGGTCGGCAAGGGGCTGCCGCCCTCGCTGCGCGTTTTCCTCCTGACTTTGGCCATCGTCGACGACCTCGGCGCCATCGCCCTGATCGCGGCCCTGTTCAGCTCGGGGGTCCAGTTGATCCCGCTGCTGGGCGTGCTGGCGTTGCTCGTGACCGGGGCCATCTGGTCCGGGGGCCGCCGCATCCCCGCCCCCTTCTGGGTCATGGGGTTCGCCGCCGTCTGGTGGCTGACGGTCGAGGCCGGGATCAGCACCTCCCTGACCGCCGTGGCCTTCGCCGTCATCGTGCCGATCAAGCCGCGCCGCGAGGATCGTCAGAGCCCACTGAAGGAGGCGATGCACGACCTGCACCCCTATGTCTCCTGGCTGGTCCTGCCCCTGTTCGCCTTCGCCAAGGCGGGCGTCTCCTTTGCGGGCCTGTCGCTGGAGCAGGCGGCGGCGCCCCTGGTGCTGGGCGTGGCGCTCGGCCTGTTCGTCGGCAAGCAGATCGGGGTCTTCGGCGCGGCCTGGCTGGCGGCGAAGCTGAAGCTCGGCGCCCGGCCCACCGATGCGACCTGGCTTCAGGTCTATGGCGTCAGCCTGCTGTGCGGCGTCGGTTTCACCATGAGCCTGTTCATCGGCGCCCTCGCCTTTCCCGGCGCGGTTGATTCCGCGGAACAGGTCGAGGTCAAGCTGGGGGTGCTGGGCGGGTCGCTGCTCTCGGCTTTGGTCGGCGCGCTCGTACTGTCGGTCGCCAACTTTACGTCGCGCAAGGTTTTGTCCGAAACCGACGGCGATACTGCATAAGGCGATCTGTATATTGACCTAGCGTCATGGATATTTGTCGCTTTTGCGTCACACGACGCTGACATGCGAGATGAAATTCGCCTGAAAGGCGGCGCGGCGGGGGCACAGCTTCTTGTTGCTTTACCCGGCTTGGACTAGGCCAAGGGTTCAAGACTCCATCGTCCCACAAAGAGGGCGAGGATCGGGAACAGGAAACGCCGCGACTGTCCCCAATGTGGGCTGTCGGGCCATTGAGCCGGGAGCCGTCCATGCGTCTTACGCAAATTCTTCGCACCACCACGTCCGCCGCCGTCGTCGGCGCCGCCGTCTTCGGCTTCGCCGGGATCGCCTCCGCCCAGGATCAGGACGGTCCGGCGGCCTCGGTCGACGACATCATCGTCACCGCCCAGAAGCGTGAACAGAGCCTGCAGGATGTGCCGATCGTGGTCACGTCGCTGAACCAGGAAGCCCTGAACAACGCGGGCGTGAAGGACATCAAGGATCTGCAGATCCTGACGCCCGGCATGACCGTGACCTCGACCACCTCGGAAGCCTCGACCACGGTCCGTATCCGCGGCGTCGGCACCGTCGGCGACAACCCCGGTCTGGAAAGCTCGGTCGGCGTCGTGATCGACGGCGTCTATCGCTCGCGCAACGGCGTCGGCTTCGGCGACCTGGGCGAGCTGGAGCGCATCGAGGTCCTGAAGGGCCCGCAAGGCACCCTGTTCGGCAAGAACACCTCGGCCGGCGTCGTCAACATCATCACCGAGGCCCCGTCCTTCACCCCGGGCTTCAACGGCGAACTGACCGCCGGCAACTTCAACGCCCTGGGCGTCTCGGCCTCGGTCACCGGTCCGATCAACGACCAGGTCGCCTTCCGCCTGTACGCCGCCAAGCGCACGCGTGACGGCTTCAACCCGGTCGATACCGGCGATGGCCCGCGCACCCAGACCGACGATCAGAACCAGGACTTCTGGACCGCCCGCGGCCAGCTGCTGATCCTGCCCAACGACAACGCCTCGATCCGCATCATCGCCGACTACTCCAAGCGCGATGAATACTGCTGCACGGGCACCCAGGTCCGCACCGGCCAGACCTATCCCTTCATCGACGGCCTCTCGACCGGCACCGGCCAACGCCCGCCGAACGCGACCTTCTCGGGCCTGCCCTTCTCGCGCACCGGCTACGCCAACCGCGGCACCGAACAGGAAATCACCGACCGCGGCATCTCGGCGGAAGGCAATTTCGACCTGACCGGTCTGGGCGGGGCCACCCTGACCACCGTCACCTCGTGGCGTCAGTGGGACTCGGTCAATGGCCAGGACATCGACTACACCGGCGCGGACATCCTGTACCGCAACCCGGACGGCGACTACGGCTACCGGGTCGGCAACATCACCCAGGAAGTCCGTCTGGCCGGCCAGACCGACAAGCTGGACTGGCTGGTCGGCGCCTTCGCCACGCGTGAGCACATCGACCGCACCGACAGCTACGTCTTCGGCGCCGACTACACGCCGTTCCTGTCCTTCCTGCTGTCGGCCAACCTGAACCGCGCGGTTCCGGCCTTCCCGGTCAGCGCCAACGACATCGGTTGCTTCACCCGCGTGGCCCAGACGGCGCTCGGCCTGCAGCAGTGCCTGGGCACCGGTGGCGCGGTTTCGGGCGGCGGCATCGGTTATATCGTCGGCCAGGGCGTCCGCGACCAGTACAGCCAGGACTCGGACTCGCTGGCGCTGTTCACCAACAACACCTTCCACGTCACCGACAAGTTCGATATCACTGTCGGCCTGCGCTACACCTACGACTCCAAGTCGATGGACGCGCTGCAGACCAACCAGAACGGCAACTCCAACACCTGTAACGCGGCCCTGGCCAACTCGGCGGCCATCGTCGGGGTCCTGGGTGCCGCGGGTTCGTCGATCCTCGGCACCATGTGCCTGCCCTGGGCCAACAGCGCTTTCGAGAGCCGTGCGACGCACCAGGAAGAGAGCGACGGAGAGCTCAGCGGTACGATCAAGGCGGCCTATCGCTTCAACCCGTCGCTGATGACCTATGTGTCCTACGCGCGCGGCTACAAGAGCTTCGGCTACAACCTCGACCGCGTGCAGAACGGCATCACTCCGCTGGCCTCGACCTTCTTCCCGTCGGAACTGGTCGACAACTACGAAGCCGGCTTCAAGGCGACCCTGTTCGACCGCAAGGTCCTGTTCAACGTCAGCTACTTCGACCAGAAGGTTTCGGACTTCCAGCTCAACACCTTCCTCGGCACCGCCTTCGTGGTGGAATCGATCCCCGAGCTGAAGAGCCGCGGCTTCGACGCCGACTTCCTGTGGTTCACCCCGGTGGAAGGCCTGAGCTTCTCCAGCGGTCTGACCTACACCGATGCGAAGTACGGCAACTTCGTCGCCGCGGATCTGGCCAACCCCGCCAACTTCCCGCAACTGTCGCTGCTGCCGGGCCGCACCCCGTCGTTCGCGCCAGAATGGTCGGGCACGGGCTCGGTCAATTTCCAGCGCTCGATCGGTCACGGTCTGCGTCTGGGCGCCAGCCTGACGGCCAAATACACCAGCGACTACAACACCGGTTCCGACCTGCTGCCCTACAAGCAGCAGGACGCCATGACCCTGGTCAACGGCCGCATCACCTTCGGTTCGGAAGACGACCGCTGGACCCTCGAGGTCTGGGGCCAGAACCTGACCGACAAGGAATACATCCAGGTCGGTTACGCCGCCCCGCTGCAAGGCACCGCCTTCCAGTCGTCGGTCCAGACCACGGGCGCCTATGCGGGCACCTACTACAACCCGGCCCTCGATACGGCGACCTACGACGCCTACCTCGGCCAGCCCCGCACCTACGGCGTGACCCTCAAAGTCAAATACTGATCGTCCCGAAAAGAGGACGGAACTCAGAGGCCGGCCGGGGGCGACCCCGGCCGGTCTTTTTATGTCCTCTCGACTGGCGCAGCCGGGGAGGGGTTGAGCCACGCATCTTCCTTTTCCCTTGCGGGAGAAGGTGGCGCGCGGAGCGCGACGGATGAGGGGGCGCGCTGTCGAGGACGGTCAGCGCGGTTGATGCGAAGGCGGACTGAGAGGTCGGTACGACCCCTCATCCGAGCCGCTTCGCGGCCCACCTTCTCCCGCAAGGGGAGAAGGATCAGAAATTACTCCGCCGGCGTTTCCGCTTCCTCGGCCGGGTGGTGGTGGTGCTGACCGCCGAACCACTTGTCCATGCGGCGCTCCAGCCGGGTCTTGACCCCGTCGATCAGGCTGAACACCACCGGCACGAAGAGCAGGCTCAGCGCGGTCGAGGTGATCAGGCCGCCGATGACCGCGATGGCCATGGGCGAGCGGAAGGCCGTGCCCTCGCCGACGGCGGCGGCGATCGGCAGCATTCCCAGACCCATGGCGAAGGTGGTCATGATGATCGGCCGGGCCCGCTTGTGGGCGGCGTCGATCAAGGCCTCGCGCTTGGGCATGCCGCCGCGCATGGCCATGATGGCGTAGTCGACCAGCAGGATGGAGTTCTTGGCCGCGATCCCGGTCAGCATGATGATGCCGATCAGGGCCGGCATCGACATCGACTTGCCGGTGATCAGCAGGGCGAAGAAGGCGCCGCCGAACGACACGGGCAGGGCCGCGAGGATGGTGATCGGGTGGAAGAAGCTGCCGAACAGCAGCACCAGCACGACGTACATCAGCAGGATGCCGGTGAAGATGGCGAAGGCGAAGCCCGCGCCGAGTTCGGCGTTGGATTCCGCATCGCCAGTGAGCTGTTGGCGAACGCCCTGGGGCAGTTCCTTCATGGCCGGCAGTTCGTTGATAGCGGCGGTCGCGACACTCAGTGTCGTGCCCGAGGTCTCGGCGGTGATGTTGGCGACGCGCAGCCGGTCCAGACGGTCGATCTGGTTGGGACCGGCGCCGAAGCTGATGTCGGCGACGGCGGACAGGGGCACGACGGCGCCCGAGGCCGTCGGCACCTTGAGGTTCTCCAGCACGCCGAGTTTGGTGCGGGATTCCTCGGTCAGCATGACGCGGATCGGCACCTGACGGTCACCAAGGTTGAATTTCGGCAGCAACTGGTCGGCGTCGCCCAGGGTGGCGACACGCGCCACCTGGCTAATGTCCTGGGTCGAAACACCCTGCAGGGCGGCGACGTCGGCCTTGGGTGTGATCAGCAGTTCCGGCCGGACGAGGGCCGAGGACGACACCACGTTGGACAGGCCCTGAACACCGCGCATCTCGCGCTCCAGCCGCGCCGCGGCGGGCTCGAGCAGGGTGGGGTTATCGCTGACCAGGGCGACCTGCATGATGCCCGCGCCGCCGGCGCCGGAGCCGCCGAACTGGACCCGGGCGCCCGGCGTCTGACGCAGTGTCGGGCCGAAGTCCTTCTCGAACTCCTGCTGGCTCAGCTTGCGATCGCTGCGCGGCTTCAGGTTGACGGTCAGATTGGCCTTGCGCACCTCGCCCGCGCCGGAGCCGCCGCCGGGGCCGAAGCTGACCGTCGCCGAGCCGATGGAGGAATAGACGGATCTCACCTCGGGTCGCTTCAGAAGCTCGGTATTGATCCGCTGCACGGCGGCGTCGGTCTCGTCCAGCGTCGTGCCGGGCGGGAGCTGGATCGTCAGGCTGGACCGCGACTGATCCTCGACCGGAATGAACTCGCCGGGCAGACGGGTCGCCAGGAAGATGGAGAAGATGAAGAACAGCAGGCCCATCCCCATCACCCAAAGACGATGGTCGCAGAAGCGGGCGCGGACCCGCTTCATGAAAGGCGGCTTGCGCGTGGGTCGCGACAGATCGAAGTTGGCGTTTGGAGCCTGACCCGCAACGGCCGGAACTACCTTGCCGCGATCGCCCAGCGCCCATTCCAGGGCGTGGAGATAGGGCGCCATCCAGAACGGATCCTTGTGCTCCTTGCCCTGGTCGCGCTTGAGCAGATAGGCGCCCATGAGCGGGGTCAGGGTTCGGGCGACCAGCAGGGAGAACAGCACGCTGACGCAGGCCGCGATAGCGAAGCTGACGAAGAACTGACCGACGATGCCGGGCATGAAGCCGGTGGGGGCGAACACCGCCACCAGGGTCGCGGTGGTGGCCATGACCGCCAGGCCGATCTCGTCGGCGGCTTCGATGGCGGCCGGATAGGGCGGTTTGCCGTCGCGGATGTGGCGGACGATGTTCTCGATCTCGACGATGGCGTCGTCGACGAGGATGCCGACGGTCAGCGACAGGGCCAGCAGGGAGACGACGTTCAGCGACTGGCCGGCCATGTCCATGATCCAGAAGGTCGGGATCAGCGACAGGGGCATGGCGATGGCGGCGATCAGGGTGGCGCGCCAGTCGCGCAGGAAGACCAGAACCACCAGAATGGCCAGAAGGGCGCCCAGCAGCAGGGCCTCGACCGAGGCATGGAAATTATTGATCACGTCGTCGGTGGTGTTGGCCACCTGTTCGATCGTCACATCCGAACGCTCGGCGTCCAGTTTCTCGATCTCTTTCAGGGTGTTGTGATAGACGTCGACCTCGGACGAACCGATGGCGCGAGCCACGCCGAAGCCGACGACCTCCTTGCCGTTGAAGCGCGCGCGACCGCGCTGTTCGGACCATTCGTCGGTGATCTCGCCCAGATCGGCCAGACGCACCGACCGGCTTCCGACCGGGATCAGGGTCTCGCGCAGTTGCTCGACGGTCTTGGCCGAGCCGACAGTGCGGATCGCCTGTTCGGCGCCGCCCAGCTCGCCCCGCCCGCCGGGCAGGTTGATGTTCTGGGTGCGCAGCTGGTTGGAGACGGCGGCGGCGGTGACGCCGGCGGCCTCCAGACGGTCGGGGTCCAGTTTGATGCGGATCTCGCGGCTGACGCCGCCGTCACGACTGATCTGGCTGACGCCCTTCACGGAAAGCAGGCGTTTGGCCACGGTGTTGTCGACGAACCAGCTGAGCTCCTCGGGGCTCATGCCCGGCGCGCGAACCACATAGTTGGCGAAGGGGATGGCGCTGAACTCGATGCGCTGGACGATGGGCTCCAGCACGTCCGCCGGCAGGTTCTGGCGCACGCCGGCGACGGCGTTGCGCACGTCATTGGTGGCCTTCTCCAGGTTCACGCCCAGCTGGAACTCGATCGAGGTCGTGGAGACGCCCTCATTGACCACGGACTGGATGTGCTTGACCTGACCCAGACCCGCGACCGAGTCCTCGACCAGACGGGTGACTTGGGTCTCCATCTCGGTCGGGGCGGCGCCCGACTGGATCACCGTCACCGCCACGACCGGCAGGTCGATGTCGGGGAAGTTGTTGGTCCTGAGCTTGAAGTAGCTGGTCAGCCCCGCCACCGTCAGGACGATGAACATGAGCACGATGGGGATCGGGTTCTTGATCGCCCAGGAAGAGATGTTCTGGAAGCCCATGGCCGGGGTCCTTAGCGGGCGGCCGGAGCGGCGGCGGCAGGCGCAGCGGCGGCCGGCGCCGCGCTGACCGTCACATGGTCGCCGTCGCCGAGGAAGCCGGCCCCCTGGACCACGACGCGGGCGCCGGCCTGCAGGCCGTTGGTGATCACCACCGTCTGGCCCGACCGGTCACCGGTCGTGACGGGGGTGAAGCGGACGGTGTTGTTGGCGGCGATCAGATAGACGCCGGGCTTGCCTTCGCGGAACACCACGGCCGCGGCCGGAATGGTCAGGGCCGGGGCGTCGCCGACGTCGATCTCTGCGCGGGCGAACATGCCCGGACGCAGGCCGCTGCCGGGGCTCAGGGTGACGCGGGCGATGCCGAGACGGGTCTGGGCGTCGACCTGGGGCGTGACGATGCGCACGCTGCCGCTGACCGGGCCGTTGGCCTGTTCGGAAGTGATGACCGCGCCCTGACCCGCGCGGACCAGCGGCAGTTCGGTCTCGGGCACCTGGGCGTCGAGTTCGAGACGGCCGTCGCGGACCATGCGGAACAGTTCGCTGCCGGCCGAGATGATCTGGCCCTTGGTCACGCTGCGGCTGATGATCAGGCCCGAGACGGGCGCGCGGATGGTGGCCTGGTTGACCCGGGTCTGGGTCTCCGACAGGGCCGCGCGGGCCGAGGCCAGATTGGCCGCCGAGGCGCGCTGGTTGGCGAGCGAGGTGTCGAGGGAGGCCTGGCTGAGGAAGCCCTTCTCCTTCAGCTGCTGGGCGCGGGACAGGGCCGCGTCGTCGCGGGCGACATTGGCCTCCGCCGTCTGGACCTGCGCCTGTTGCTGGCGCAGCTGGGCGCGCAGCAGGACGTCGTTCATCTGTACCAGCGGCTGACCCTGACGCACGTACGAGCCTTCATCGACGTAGAGGCCGACCGCCGTCAGACCGCCGGTCTCGGCGCCGACCGGCACCTCTTCCCAGGCCGAGACGCTGCCCGAGGCCGAGACCTTGCGGCGCAGGCTGGTCAGGGTCGCGGTCGCCGCCGTCACCGTCTGGCCGGCCGCCGCCTGTTCCTGCTGCGCCTTCTTCGCCGCGTCTTCCTTGCCGCCGCCGCAGGCCGCCAACAGGGCCAAAGTCGCCGTCAGGGCCACGCCCGCATAGGCGCTGCGGGTCCGTGTCATGGTCGTGAGGGCCATGGGTCAGTCGTCCTGTCGATAAGCGCCCGCCCGGGGGAAGCGAGGCGAGAACGTCGAGCTGACGTTCCGGGTTCACTCGCCTTACCGCGTTCGCAGCCCGTTCTCAAACGCCAGCTTCGCCATTACCGGATTGTAATCCGTGCCGGAACCGGTTCCAGATCGGGCCTTCGAAGCCTGTCGCTTAGCCGAAGATTGGCGTTCCGACGCCCTCCATGCTAACCGCGCCGCACAATGACGACGCCCCCAATTTCCCGAATCCGCAACTTCAGTGTGGTAGCCCACATTGACCACGGCAAATCCACGCTTTCCGACCGGTTGATTCAATTTACCGGCGGCCTGACCGCGCGGGAAATGTCGGCTCAGGTTCTCGATAATATGGAGATCGAGAAGGAGCGGGGGATCACCATCAAGGCGCAGACCGTGCGCCTGAACTATAAGGCCAAAGACGGGCTCGACTATGTCCTGAACCTGATGGACACGCCCGGTCACGTCGACTTTGCCTACGAGGTGTCGCGGTCGCTGGCGGCGTGCGAGGGCTCGCTGCTGGTCGTGGATGCGTCCCAGGGCGTTGAAGCGCAGACGCTCGCAAACGTCTACCAAGCCATTGATAATAATCACGAAATAGTTCCGGTCCTGAACAAGATCGACCTGCCGGCGGCTGAGCCCGACCGGGTGCGTCAGCAGATCGAGGACGTCATCGGCATCGACGCCTCGGACGCCGTCATGGCCTCGGCCAAGTCGGGCATCGGCATCGAGGAGGTGCTGGAGGCCATCGTCACCCGCCTGCCGGCGCCGAAGGGCGAGCTCGACGCCCCGCTGAAGGCCATGCTGGTCGACGCCTGGTACGACCCCTATCTCGGCGTCGTCCTTCTGGTCCGCGTCTTCGACGGCGTGCTCAAGGCCGGCCAGCGCATCAAGATGATGCAATCCGGCTCGACCCATCTGGTCGACCGCGTCGGCGTCTTCCTGCCCAAGAACACCCCGGTCGACCAGCTCGGCCCGGGCGAGGTCGGCTTCATCACCGCCCAGATCAAGGAAGTCGCCCACGCCGCCGTCGGCGACACCATCACCGACGAGAAGAAGCCCACCGCCGAACCGCTGAAAGGCTTCAAGGAAGTCCAGTCGGTGGTCTTCTGCGGCCTGTTCCCGGTGGACGCGGCCGACTTCGAGGACCTGCGCGCCGCCATCGGCAAGCTGCGCCTGAACGACGCCTCCTTCACCTATGAGATGGAATCCAGCGCCGCCCTGGGCTTCGGCTTCCGCTGCGGCTTCCTCGGCCTGCTGCATCTGGAGATCATTCAGGAGCGCCTCAGCCGCGAGTTCAACCTCGACCTGATCGCGACCGCTCCCTCGGTGGTCTACAAGATCCAGCTGCGCGACGGCACCGAGATCGACCTGCACAACCCGGCCGACCTGCCCGACGTGATGCAGATCGAGTCGATCGCCGAGCCGTGGATCAAGGCCACCATCCTGACCCCCGACGAATACCTCGGCAGCGTCATCAAGCTGTGTCAGGACCGCCGCGGCTCACAGGTCGAACTGTCCTACGTCGGCTCGCGCGCCTTGGTGGTCTATGAGTTGCCGCTCAACGAAGTGGTCTTCGACTTCTACGACCGGCTGAAATCCATCTCCAAGGGCTATGCCTCGTTCGACTACGAGATCACCGACTACAAGGTCGGCGACCTGGTGAAGATGTCGATCCTCGTCAACGCCGAGCCCGTCGACGCCCTGTCGATGCTGGTCCACCGCGCCCGCGCCGAGACCCGCGGCCGCGGCATGGTCGAGAAGATGAAGGAGCTGATCCCGCCCCATATGTTCGTCATCCCGATCCAGGCGGCCATCGGCGGCAAGATCATCGCCCGCGAAACCGTCCGCGCCCTGCGCAAGGACGTGACGTCGAAATGCTACGGCGGCGACGCCACCCGCAAGAAGAAGCTCCTCGAGAAGCAGAAGGCCGGCAAGAAGCGGATGCGCCAGTTCGGCAAGGTCGAGATCCCGCAGGAAGCCTTCATCGCCGCCCTCAAGATGGACGAGGACTGATCATGGTCGCCCCCTATATTCCGACCCCCGCCCCCAATACGCTCGAAAAGGCCCTCGCCGCCCTTCTCGCCGACCCGGTCAAGGGACAGGCGGTGTTCGAACACGCCCTGCTGTTCGAGGTCGTCTATGTCGTCCCCACGGACGGCGTCCCGCCCGAGGGTCAGGTTCTGGGCGTCGACCGCCCCTTCATTCTGGAAGGCGTCACCCTCTCGGACGGCCAGAAGCCGACCGCCCTGTTCACCTCGCCGGAAAAGGCCAAAGCCGGCTTCGGTCCCGACACCCCGGTCATGGGGATGCGCGGCCTGCACGCGCTTCAGGCGCTTGAGGCCAACGGCGTCGTCCTGAACCCCGGCGCCCCGCCCGGACTGACGCTCAGCCCCGCCGAGATCGCGGCGATCGTCCTCGACGTCAGCGACGCCCGTCTTCAGGTCGGCGACGTCACCCTGAGCGCGCCCGAACGCGAGCCGCTCAACCTCGTCGCCCGCCTGCGCAGCGCCGTCGCCATCCCGCAGGTCTCCGGCGCCTGGCTGGCCCGCGCCGTCTGGGCCGACAATCGCGCCGACGGCTGGTATCTGGAAGTGCGCGGCAAGACCGGTCTGGCCGAGATCCGCCGCCGCGTCACCGCCTCCATCGTCGGCCTCGACTTCCATGGCGAGACCCTGGAAATGAGCATCGCCCCGGAAGGCCCGGGCGAAGGCGTGGGGTTGCGGCTGGTTTGAGGGGTAAGGCGGGAGATTGATTTTGTTCCCTTCTTGTTCTCCTGGCGGAAACCTGGCACTCTGTCATCCTGGATAAACGCGGGAATCAGCCGTGTCGGAGTATGCGATCATGGTGAAGCAGGCGGGTCGGGCGGTGGCCGATAAGGCTGTCGATCTCGGCTATATCGAGGGGCCTGCGAAACCTGCTGTCGCCCAACCGAAGCTTGAGCTGGTCCACGCCGGAGTTGGTGCAGGCACGGACGTGGCCGACTTTACCTTCATCGACCTGTTCGCCGGGATTGGCGGGTTGCGACGGGGGTTCGAGTCGATCGGCGGGAAATGTGTCTTCACCTCCGAGTGGGACAAGTACAGCCAGAAGACCTACGCGGCGAACTTCCCGAACGACGATCACGAAATCAACGGCGACATCACCAAGGTGGATGTCGAGGACATCCCGGCCCACGACGTGCTGCTGGCCGGCTTCCCGTGCCAGCCCTTCTCGATCGCGGGCGTGTCCAAGAAGAACGCCCTAGGCCGCGCCCACGGGTTCGAGGACAAGACCCAAGGCACTCTGTTCTTCGACGTGGCGCGGATCATCAAACACCACCAGCCGGCGGCCTTCCTGCTGGAGAACGTCCGCAACCTAGTCAGTCACGACAAAGGCAAGACCTTCCAGACGATCAAGGAAGTCCTCCAGGATCTCGGCTATACGATAGACTGGCGTGTGATCGACGGCCGCTACTGGACGCCGCAGCATCGCGAGCGGATTTTCATCGTCGGCTTCCGCGAGGATCAGGCCTTCCGCTTCGCGGATATGAAGATGCCCGACGCCGCGCCGAAGCTGGAAGTCATCCTGCATCCCGGCGATGGATCGGAAGTTCCGGACCAGCGGTTCACCGTCGGCAACTCGGGCCGGGTCTCGGACAAATATACCCTGACCGATCACCTGTGGAACTATCTGCAGCGCTACAAGGAAAAGCACCAAGCGGCCGGCAATGGCTTCGGCTTCGGTCTGGTCGGGCCCGGCGACGTCGCCCGCACCCTGTCGGCGCGCTACTACAAGGACGGGTCGGAAATCCTGGTGAAGCGGGAAGGGCAGTCGGTCCCGCGTCGTCTGACGCCGCGCGAATGCGCCCGGCTGATGGGCTTCGACAGCGCCCAGGGCAATGAGTTCATCATCCCTGTGTCGGACACCCAGGCCTATCGCCAATTCGGCAACTCAGTGGTTGTCCCGGCGGTGAAGGCCGTCGCCGAACATGTGAAGCCGCACCTGTTCCGGGCCCTCGGCAAGAAACCCAAAGCCGCCGTTGGCTGACGTCGTCGATCCGGCGACCCGTAGCCGGATGATGTCCGGTATCCGGGGCAAGAACACCAAGCCGGAACTGACCATCCGCAAGGCGTTGCACGCGCGTGGCTTCCGTTACCGGCTGCACTGCAAGCTGCCGGGCAAGCCGGATTTGTGCCTGCCGAAATACCGGGCCGTGATCTTCGTCCACGGCTGCTTCTGGCACGGCCACGATTGTCATCTGTTCAAATGGCCTTCGACCCGGCCGGAGTTCTGGCGGGAGAAGATCGGGCGGAACCGGGCGGTGGATGCGGCAGCGGAAGCGAAGCTGCTGGCCGATGGGTGGCGGGTCGGGACGGTGTGGGAGTGCGCTTTGAAGGGGCGGCAGCGGTTGACGTTAGATGACCTGACGGACGAACTGGTCGGGTGGTTGAAATCCGACAGGACCGGACTGGCCATCAGGGGCAGTTGATGAAGCGCGGTCATCTCTCGAGTTATTTTGCCGGCTTGGGCGTGAAGTCGCTGTCCGGAACCGAGGTCGACCCTTCGGTGTCTCGCGGCCATGAACTTCAGGGCGTGGATGCATTTCAGACCTTTCTCGGGGTGCCGACGGAGAAGCGGTCCATCATCGCGAAATACGTGTGGCTCGCTGACGACGAGGAGCCGCAGGTCTTTGAGGGGGCTGTCACCTGGTATGATAGCCGACGCGGGAAGGCTCATCGGGAGCCAGAACCTCGAATGTATTACCCGGTTGCCGCTGAGCCGATCGTCTACAGGGCCAATGCGGGAGATACCCTTTTTGTCCTGTGTGGCCGTGATGAGAGCCTGACGCTTCTGTTCTGTTCGAGCGGGAGCACCATAGAGAAGCAGCTCCTCTGGCTTTTCGGCCTCACTATTGGCGGTGACGAGGCCGTGGAGCGCGATCTTCGCGGCAATGACGACGTCGAGCTTGGTCTGTCAGCCAGATACGTTCTGGGCCTGATCGGGGTAGACGCGAGCGTTGAGGACGCGACCTATCTGTCCAAACTCGTCAAGAAATTTGGCAACCGCTTTCCGACCACAGCCGTCTTTTCGGCTTTCGCGCGACAGCTTTTCGGCCAAGCCAATATCCTCGCTGACCCCGACGGCACCCTTATGAGCTGGCTCGAGCTGGAAGAACTTCTCTTCTACACGTTCGAAAGGCACTTGATCGCTGAGCGACTGGATCAGGGGTTCGCCAACGGCGGCCAGACAGATGTCGATGGCTTTGTGCAGTTTTCTCTGAGCGTCCAGAACAGGAGAAAATCGAGAGCAGGCTATTCGCTCGAAAACCACCTCCAATATCTGTTCGCTGAGTCTGGATTGGAGTTTGAGCGCGGCGCCCAGACGGAAGGGAAGCGCAAGCCAGACTTCCTGTTCCCCGGTTCAAGGGCCTACCACGACGCAACCTTCCCAACAGAACGGCTCCTTCTGTTGGGGGCGAAGTCAAGTTGTAAGGACCGTTGGCGACAAGTGCTCTCTGAAGGCGCGCGCGTTCAGGCCAAACATCTGGTGACGCTGGAGCCGGGTATTTCGGTCAACCAGACGGACGAAATGCAACAGGAGAGACTTCAGCTCATTTTGCCGGCTGGCATTCACACCACCTATCAGCCCGCTCAACAGCAGTGGCTCATGTCAGTCAGCGACTTCGTCGAGCTCGCCGCCAAGAGGCAACGAGATGCCTGAGCTAACCTGACGCATCGTGTCGCCCCTTCCTGACCGCTGCGTGGTCTGTCCTCCCCATCGCCCGGCGGCGATGGGGAGGTGAAGTCGGCCTCCGCTACGCTTCGTCGCCGAAAGGGCCGTTGACGCCGCGGGCCTTGAGGAAGGCCTTGATGTTGCGGGCGGCCTGACGGATGCGCTGTTCGTTCTCGACCAGGGCGATGCGGACATAGCCCTCGCCGTTCTCGCCGTAGCCGACGCCGGCGGCGACGGCGACCTTGGCGTGGGTGAGGAGCTGTTTGGAGAACTCCAGCGACCCCAGATGCGCCAGCGCCGGGGGCAGGGGGGCCCAGGCGAACATGGAGGCGGCGGGTTTGGGGATCTCCCAGCCGGCGGCGGTGAAGCTCTTGCACAGGACGTCGCGGCGCTTGTGATACAGGGCGCGGTTCTTCTCGACGATATCCTGCGGCCCGTTCAGGGCGGCGACGGCGGCGGCCTGGATGGGGGTGAAGGCGCCGTAGTCGAGGTAGGACTTCACCCGCGCCATGGCCGCGATCAACCGCTTGTTGCCGACCGCGAAGCCCATGCGCCAGCCGGCCATGGAATAGGTCTTGGACAGGGAGGTGAACTCGATGGCCACGTCCTTGGCGCCCGGGACCTGAAGGATCGAGACGGTCGGCTTGCCGTCGTAATAGAGCTCGGAATAGGCGAGGTCGGAGATGATCCAGAGGTCGTTGGCCTTCGCAAAGGCGACGACGCGCTCATAGAAGGCCAGGTCCACCGTCTCGGCCGTGGGGTTGGACGGATAGTTCATCACCAGCACCTTGGGGCGCGGCACGGTGTAGGCCATGGCCCGCTCGAGCGCCTCGAAATACTTCTCGTCGGGCGTGGTCGGGACGCTGCGGATGGCGGCGCCGGCGATGATGAAGCCGAAGGTGTGGATCGGGTAGGAGGGGTTGGGGGCCAGGACCACGTCGCCGGGCTCGGTGATGGCGGTGGCGAGGCTGGCCAGACCCTCCTTGGAGCCCATGGTGACGATGACCTCGGTCTCGGGGTCGAGGTCGACGCCGAAGCGGCGGGCGTAATAGTTGGCCTGGGCGCGACGCAGGCCCGGGATGCCGCGCGACTGGGAATAGCCGTGGGCGTCGGGGTTGCGGGCGACCTCGATCAGCTTGTCGATGACGTGGGCGGGCGGGGGCAGGTCCGGATTGCCCATGCCGAGGTCGATGACGTCCTCGCCGGCGGTGCGGGCGGCGTGACGCATATTGTTGACTTCGGCGATCACATAGGGCGGCAGGCGCCGCATGCGGTAGAATTCTTCGGACATCGTCGGCTCACAGGGAAGGCTTGCCGCCGAGGTGAAGCCAAGGGGCGGAAGACGCAAGAGGCTTGCGTGATCCGCCCTCAGAAAGATGCGTCAGAGGCCGAGCGCGGTGCGGTAGTGGGGGTGGACGATGTCGGCCCATTCGCGGTGCTTCTGGATATAGCCGGCGAAGAAGGGGCAGGTGGGCAGGACGACGAGGCCGCGGTTGCGGATGTCGGTCAGGACGTGTTTCGCCAGACGGCTGGCGATGCCGCGGCCTTCGAGCGGGACCGGAACGAGGGTCTCGGAGATCAGCAGGCCGCCGGCGACCTCATTGTACTGGACCACGGCGGTCTGGCCGTCGACGACCAGCTCGTAGCGGTGGGTCTCGCGGTTGTCGGTGATTTCGGGGTCGAGGTCGGACATGGGGGGACTTTCAGGATGGGGAGGGGCGCCCGCTCCGGAGAGCGGGCGCGGAAGTCGGGGATCAGGCCTGGATGAAGGCCAGCAGGTCGGGGTTGATGACGTCGGCGTGGGTGGTCAGCATGCCGTGCGGGAAGCCGGGGTAGATCTTCAGCTGGCTGCCCTTGACCAGGGCGGCGGAGAGCGGGGCGGAGTCCGCGATCGGCACCACCTGGTCGTCGTCGCCGTGCAGCACCAGGGTCGGGACGGTGATGGCTTTCAGGTCCTCGGTGAAGTCGGTCTCGGAGAAGGCCTTGATGCCATCGTAGTGGGCCTTGGCCGAGCCCATCATGCCCTGCCGCCACCAGTTCTGGATGACGCCTTCCTGCGGTTCGACGCCTTCGCGGTTGAAGCCGTAGAAGGGGCCGGCGGCGACGTCGCGGAAGAACTGGGCGCGGTTGGCGGCGGTGCCGGCGCGGAAGCTGTCGAAGACCTCGATGGGCAGGCCGCCGGGGTTGGCCTCGGTCTTGAGCATCAGGGGCGGGACGGCGCTGACGAGGACGGCCTTGGCGACGCGGCCGGCGCCGTGTTTGACGACGTAGCGGACGACTTCGCCGCCGCCGGTCGAGTGACCGATGTGGACCGCATTCTTCAGGTCGAGGGCCTCATAAACGGCCGCGGCGTCGGCGGCGTAGGTGTCCATGTCGTGGCCTTCGGAGGCCTGACCCGAGCGGCCGTGGCCGCGGCGGTCGTGGGCGACGACGCGGAAGCCCTTGGCCAGGAAGAACATCATCTGGGCGTCCCAGTCATCGGCGCTGAGGGGCCAGCCGTGGTGGAAGACGATGGGCTGGGCGTCTTTCGGGCCCCAGTCCTTGTAGAAGATGGGCGTACCGTCGGCGGCGTTCACGAAGGGCATGGTTCTGATCCTGATTTCAGAGTTGGGGGACGAAGCTTGGGTACTCACCGGGGAGGGGCTTTCGTCGCCGCCGCGACCGGTGTGAGGCCAAGCTACCCGAACCCTGAGGATCGGAAATAGAAACGGTCGAAACACATTGTTTCTGAAAGGCGCAGTTTCGGAAACGACCGTTTACGAATCCGCGACCGTCGTCGAACGGTGATCTTCGCTCGTCAGAGGCCCAGCAGGTCGGACCAGCGCCAGCGGCCCGCGCCGAGGGCGAGACGCGGATCGCCGGGAGCGTCTCCGAGGCGGATCAATACCAAGCCGTTGACGACCTGGGCGCGGCAGGCGGCCGGGGCGAAGGCGACCTCGACGGCGATAGCCTGACGCAGGCCGGCCAGACCCTTGCCCTCCTGACCGGGGTTCCTGAGCCAGTCGCCGTTCCAGACCAGCAGGGCGCCGCGACCTCCGGAGAGAGACGAATGGGCGCTGGCGGCGACGGCGCGGATATTGGCGTCGCGGCGCAGCACGGTCTGGAGGCGTTCGACCATGTCGCACCGGCCGCCGCCGGTTCCGCTGCCCGGACCCGCGCCATTGCCGGAGCCGAGGCCGGACCCGTCGCCGGGGCCTGTGCCCTGACCCGATCCGGCGGTCAGGGCTCCGGCCAGTTGGGCCTCGCCGACGACCGAAATCTGGCCCTCGGTCGAGGCCGGGGCGGCGGCCGCGACGACCGTCGGGACCGTGGGGGGAGGAGTGCGGGCCGGACGATGGCGAACAGGCGCCGGGACGGGTTTGGGCGCCGGCAGGGGGGCGGCGGGTTCGGGCGCTTTTGGAGGCGTGGGTTTCTCGGCCTTCTCGGCGGGAGCGCCGCCGCCGGGATCGGAGCCCGGCGTGGGGGCGGGCGGGGCGACGGGCGGCGGCTCTGGCCGGGTCAGGGTGACGACGACCGGCGGGTCCATCGCCAGGGGCGGCGCGTGGGTCGCGAAAGGCAGGAGAAGGGCGACCAGAAGCAGGTGGAAGCCGACGCTGGCCGCCACGGCGATCGCACGACGGCGCCGGGTTCCGGGTCGCGTTCCGGCCCGGGTGGCGTCCTGTCTCTCTGAAGGCGGCGTCGACACGCGAAAAAAAGATCATTCGCGCGCGTCAGGAACGTGGCGGCGACCTCGCGCGTTTCGCTTCGCGAAAGGTCCCAAGTCACTGAAAATCTTATGGTCAAGCTGACGTAATCCGGCCCTTTCCCGGTCATTCTGAGGCCGATTCCGACCTTGCACCTGACCGGGCGCATTCACGCGGACGTCGCGCCCCGCCGGAATAAGGAGACTGATCTTGATCAGATCGACATTCATGGGCGCCGCGCCCGTCACCACCTTCAAGGGGCGTTTCACCCCCCGCGCGGTGGCCATGGCCGGTGTCGTGATGATGGTGGGGCTCACCGCAAGCGGCTGCGCCTCCCATCGCTTCGTACGGGACAATGTGGCCGTGGTTGACGCCCGCGTCGACGCCACCGACCAGCATCTGGCCCAGGTCGAGGGCACGGCGGGTCAGGCGCTTCAGCGCGCCAATGACGCGCATAAGCTGGCCGAGGGCAAGTTCCTCTATCAGGTCGTGCTGTCGGACGACTCGGTCAAATTCCCGACCGACGCCCACGACCTGTCGCCGGAGGCTGAACAGCGTCTGGCCGAACTGGCCACGCGTCTGAAGGGCGAGAACCGCAACGTCTATCTCGAAATCCAGGGCTTCACCGATTCCACCGGCAGCCCGGAATACAACGAGGAACTCGGCGCCCAGCGGGCCGAGGCGGTTCGCCGGTCGCTCAGCCGTCAGGGCATCGCCCTGAACCGGATGTCGACCATCTCCTACGGCGCCGAGACCCCGGTCGCGCCGAACACGACCCGCGAAGGCCGCGCCCAGAACCGTCGGGTGGCCATCGTCGTCCTGACGTAATCGACGGCGGCGGCCCGCCCGACGTGTGTCGCGTATGGCGTACCGGGGGCCGCCGCCCGTTTTGAGTTCAGACCCGGACGATCTCGCCGTCTTCCTTGACGAAGACGTCCGGTCGCCGTTCCAGCAGGTCGAACACGACCTCCGACGGACGGCACAGTTTCACGCCTTTCGGCGTCTCGACGAGGGGCCGGTTGACGAGGATCGGGTGGGCCAGCATGGCCTCGACGATCTGCGCGGCGGTCACGTCGTCCGCGAGCAGGCCGAGCGCCTCGGCCGGCGTTCCCTTTGTCCGCATCAGGGCCTTCAGACCCAGACCCGCGCGCGCCGCGAGGTCGAGGAGCTGGTGCTGCGACCAGCCCGTTTGCAGGTATTCGACGATCTCCGGTTCGTAGCCCGCCGCTCGCACCATGGCGACGACGTTGCGCGAGGTTCCGCAATCGGGGTTGTGGAAGATGACGACAGGGAATTCCGGGTCGCTCATGAGAGTTTCCGTGGGGTCAAAAGCCAGCCGAACACGGCCGTGGCCACCAGGGCGCCGGCGATCTGGGCGAGAATGAAGGCAGGGACGCTGGCGGGCGCGATGCCCGCGAAGGTGTCGGTCAGGGATCGGGCCAGGGTCACCGCCGGATTGGCAAAGGACGTCGAGGCCGTGAACCAGTAGGCGGCGGTGATGTAGAGGCCGACCGCGACCGGGGTCGTCTCGGGCCGGAAACGCGATGTGCCGAGGATGGTCGCCATCAGCCCGAAGGTCGCGACCGCCTCAGCGAGGACCTGACCGCCGCCAGATCGGACGTGGGTCGAAACCTGAAGCAGTGGCAGACCGAACATCAGATGGACGATCCAGACGCCGACGACGGCGCCAAAGGTCTGGGCGACGACATAGGCGAGCGCGCTCCGGTAATCGAGGTGGCGACGCAGGACGGCGGTCAGGGTCACGACAGGATTGAAGTGGGCGCCGGAGACCGGGCCGAAGATCCAGATCAGAACGATGAGGCCGCAGCCGGTGGCGAGGCTGTTTCCCAGAAGGGCGACGGCGTCGTTGCCGTTCGCCAGCCGCTGACCCATGACGCCGGAGCCGGCGACGACGGTCAGCAGCAGAGCCGAGCTGAGGGCCTCGTCCGCCAATCGCCGGGGCAGGTCGAAGCCCAGCGGGGTCGGGTGGGCGAGGATTTCGGTGGTCACGCCGCAGGTTCGCAACAGACCCGCGCGGTCTCGGCGAGGGGCGCGCAAATCTCCGGATGACCGTTGCAGCAGTCCTCGACCAGCCAGCCGAGAAGCCCCTGCATCTGGTCGAAACGGGCCGCGTGGAGGATCGACCGCCCGTCGCGGCGGGATGCGGTCAGTCCGGCCTGCGCGAGGATGTTCAGATTGGCCGAGAGGGTGTTGGGCAGGATGTCGAGCGTCCGCGCGACCTCTCCCGCCGCCAGTCCCGTCGGGCCGGCCCTGACCAGCAGGCGGAAGACGGCGAGCCGACCCGGGTGACCGAGGGCGGACAGCATTTCGGCGGCGAATATAGATTCCATATTTCCAGTATTATGGAAATGATAGGCGACGCAAGCCTTCGGTTGTCGGGACGTTGACCGCGCCAGGGCGGCCTTCCTGCTGGAGCATTTCGGGCGCTGAGGCGGGACCTCAGCGCCCGGGTTTTCAGAGGCCCAGCGTCGGGCTGCCGAGGTCGAGCGAGGCGGCCGGGATGACCACCAGATCCGGATGTTTGGCGCGCAGGGCGTCGATGAACATCGAGGCGTTGCCGACGACCACGACATAGGCCCGGTCCGAGCCGAGCGTGGCGACAGCGGCGGACTGGATCGTCTCGGGCGTCACCGCGTCGATCTTGGTCGCATAGGCCGTGCTCTCATCGAGCGGCAGGCCCAGGGTCACGGCCTCGGCGAGGAAGCCGCCCAGACCGCCCGTGGTTTCGATCGAGCGCGAGAAGCCGCCGGTCAGGAAGGTCTCGCGGTCGGTCGCCGCCGTCGGGGTGACCGTTTCGGTCTTGAGCCGGTCGAGCTCGGCCAGAACCAGTTCGACCACATCGGCCGCGCTCTCGTTCTTGGTCTGGGTCGAGGCGGTCAGGAGGGCGCTGTCGACGCGCGAGCCGAGCGCCGAATAGGCGCCGTAGCTGAGGCCGCGCTTGGCCCGGACTTCCTGGAACAGGTGACCGTTCTGGCCGCCGCCGATGACGGCGTTGGCGACCGCGAGCGGATAGAAGGACGGATCCGAGCGGTTCGGACCGCGCACGGCGGCGGAGACAGCGGCCTGGCCCGAACCCGGCAGGTCGATGACCACGACGCGCGGGGCCTGGACTTCGCCGGCGCGGGCGCCGACGGTCGGGACGGCGTTGGCCGGCTTGGCCCAGCCGCCCAAGGTGCGTTCGGCGAAGGCGAAGCCCTCTTCGGCCGTCATGCCGCCGGTGATGATCAGGGCGGCGTTATCGGGCCGCCACCACGCATCATGGAAGCCGACGATCTCGTCACGGCTGATGGCGCCGAGCGAGGCCACGGTGCCGCCCGAGGGCGCGCCGTAGGGCGCGGCGCCATAGGCGATGCGGTTCAGGACCTGGGAGGCCAGCGGGCCCGGCTGGCGCAGGGCGACGCGGAGCGCATTGACGGACTGGACGCGCGACCGCTCCAGCTCTTCCGGCGCATAGGTCGGCTTCTGCACCACGTCGGACAGGACCGCCCCGACGGCCTCGGCCGAGGCCTTGGGCGCCGAGACGAACAGGGTGGTGGAATCCGCCCCGGCGCCGCCGCCGATATTGGCGCCGAGCGCTTCGAGGGTGCGGGCGATCTCGGGGGCGGTGCGGCCGCCGGCCCCTTGGGTGGCGAGGTTGGCGGTCATGGAGGCCAGACCCGGGCGGGTCGCCGGATCGGCCGCGGCCCCGCCGGCGATGACCAGCTGGGCGTTCATGATCGGCAGGTCGGTGGACTTCGCCACGATGACCCGCAGGCCGTTGGGCAGGGTGCGTTCAGCGATGACAGGGGCCACTGCCGGGCGGGCGGCGCCCAGCGGCGGCGGGGCCTCGCGCTCACCCTCGGGCTTCAGGGCGTTGGGCGGAAGGATGGCGGGCGGCACAGTCAGGAAGGTCGGGACGGGCGTCGGGTTCTTCCAGCCGGTCTGATGGTCGAAGTCGGGCGTGCCTTCCGGACGCTGGCTTTCGTCGAGATAGCGGATCGAGACCCGGCCGCTGTCGTCGAGATACTGGCGGGCGACGCGCTGGACATCGGCGATGGTCACGGCCTTGATGGCGGCGACCCGTTTGTCCGGCGCGGAGGGATCGTGCTCGGCGATGACGGCCGAACCGAGCGAGAAGGCGCGGCCCGAGGCGGTTTCGCGGCCGCGCAGCTCCTGTGACAGCAGTTCGGTCTGGGCCTCCAGCAGTTCGGCCGGGGTGACGGCGGTGTTGCGGATGCGGTCGAGTTCGGCATTGAGCGCGGCCTCGGCGTCATCGATGGACTTGCCCTGGGCGACGGTGACCTGGGCGGTGATGGAGCCGCCTTCCTCGTCATCGCCGCCGGCGCGCAGATAGGCCGAGGCGGCCAGCTGTTTGTCATAGACCAAGGCCTGATACAGGCGGCTGGATTCGCCGCGCGACAGGATGGCGCTCATCACCTCCAGGGCGGGGCCGTCGGGGTCCGAGGCGCGGACGCCCTGCCAGATGGCGGCGATGGCGGGCAGGGGGACGTTGGGCGCATAAGCCACGATCGAACGCGGCTGGGTGCGTTTGACGAAGGCCGGGCGCTCGAAATGCGGGACCGGGCGGGCCGGGTTCTCGATGCCGGCGAAATACTGGTCGACCCATTGATCCAGCTGGGCCGGGTCGAAATTGCCCGAGACGATCAGGGTCGCGGTGGCCGGACGGTAGTAGGCTTCGTGGAAGGCCAGGGCGTCGGGCAGGGTAGCGGTGTCCAGCTGCTCGATCGAGCCGATCACCTGACGGCGATAGATGTGGTCGTCATAGGCGTTGTCGCCGATGATGAAGACGCCGAGGCGGCCGTAGGGCGGGGCATAGACGCGCTGGCGCAGCTCTTCCTTGACGATGGAACGCTCGGCGTCAAACACCGCCTGGTCGACCACCGGGCGGGCCATCCGCTCGGCGTGGGTCCACAGCATCTGCTGCAGATACTGCGGCGGGACGGTCTCGTAATAGTTGGTGGTGTCCTGACCGGTGGAGGCGTTGCGCGAGCCGCCCGCGTTCTCGACCATGGTCGAGATCTGGCCGTAGGGCAGGTTGACCGTCTTCCTCGACAGGATGTGCTCGAACAGGTGGGCGAAGCCGGAGCGGCCCTCGGGGTCGTCCTTGCCGCCAACATCGTACCAGAGCTGGACCGTCACCGTGCCGGCCGTCGCATCGGGCATGGCGTAGACGTTCAGCCCGTTGGCCAGGGTGCGGTGGGTGAAGTTCAGCGGCGGCGGGGTCAAGGCTTCAAGGCCGGCGGCGGCAGGCGCGGGGGTCTGGGCCATGGCGGGGGCTCCGGCGGCCAGGGCCAGCAGGGAACAGCCGAAGACGAGTCCGCGAAGCGGGGCGAGACGGGACATGGGCTGAACTCCGGCGGCGTAGGGGACGCGGGACCGTATCAGCAAGAACGCGGGTCGGAAGTTACGACGCTGTAATGTTGAGTCTGCCGCTGCGACCGGTCGTCTCAGTCGAACATCTCGGGCAGCTGGCCGGCCTTGAACAGGATGGTCGGGTTCTCGTCATAGTCGCCCATCTCGGTATCGGCCGAGACCGAAAAGGCCACGACGCCGAGGCGCAGGGGCGCCAGACGCTCGGCCTTGCGACGGGCCTCCTCGGGCGTCTTGCAGCCGACCTGGGGTTCGGCCTTCAGGGCCTTGCCGCGTCCCTGGACATAGGCCTGGACGATGTAGACGGTTTCTGTTGCCATCGCCTGCATGGCGGCCTGTTCGTCCCCGCGGTCAAGCGCTAAACCGTCGGCCATGACCTTGCGAACCCTCAGAGACCTGCCCGGCGTCGACGATCTGGAGCTGAAGGCGCTGATGAAGCCGCGTTTCGCCGATCCGGATGTGCCCGAGGGCCGCGACGAGATCGACGCCCTGTCCGTCGCCCTGTTCGGCCTGTCGCTGGACGCGGCCGACGATGTGGAGAAGCCCGCCGACTGGGACCGGATCGAGCGGCTGTCGCCGTCGGACATGGTCGAGGCGTTCGAGGCCGAGGGCTGGGACGTGACCGACAAGAAGAGGAAGCCGCTGAGGCTCCTGCCGCATCTGGCCCTGCCGCTGGTGCTCGCGATGAGAGGCTTGGCGGGGGAGCTGCCGTTCGTGGCCGAGCCGGACGTCAAGGAAACCGACTGGGGGTCGAACCTGGCGGCGGAAGCGAGCCGGTTCCGCAAGCGGTAACAACACAATCCGTCATCCTCGGGCTCGTCCCGAGGACCCAGATGTCAGCGAGCGGAACGTCGACGCCTGCACGCCGTCGCTACCATGGGTCCCCGGGACGAGCCCGAGGATGACGGTGATTATTTCTTGCTCGCCCGGAAGGCCGCGATGTTGTCGACGGCCATCTTCACATTGGCTTCGATGCCGGCCCAGTCCTTGGCCTTGATGGCGGCGTCGGTGATCAGTTTGGAGCCCATGCCCGCCGCGACGATGCCGGCGCCGAACCATTTGGCGATGGAGGCTTCATCGGGGTCGACGCCGCCGGTCGGCATGATCTTGGTCCAGGGCATCGGGCCCAGCACCGCCTTGACGAAGTCGGCGCCGCCGACGCTGGAGCCGGGGAACAGTTTGACGATCTCGCAGCCCAGCTCCTGGGCCTCGCCGATGTCGGTCACCGAGCCGCAGCCCGGGAAATAGGCGACCATGTGCCGGTTGCAGACCCTGGCCACTTCCGGAACCAAGCAGGGCGAAACCACGAAGCGGGCGCCGCGCGACATATAGAGGGCGGCCGTCGGGGCATCGACGATGGAGCCGATGCCGAGCACGACCTGCGGGTCGGTGCGGATCAGTTCGCGATGGATTTCGCCGAACAGGTCGGCGGCGAAGTCGCCCCGGTTGGTGAACTCGACGGCGGGAGCGCCGCCGCGCGCGCAGGCGCGGATGATGTTCAGGCAGACCTCGGGATCCGGATGATAGAAGACCGGCGCGACGCCTTGCGCTTCGAGGGCGGTCAGGACGGTCAGGCGGTTATGGCGCATCGGGAGGCTCTGGCTGGTGGGACCGGGTCGGTCCGGGGGCTGGAGGTGTCCTATCGCAACCGGTGGTCGGCGGGGAAGGTTTGCACGCGGAACTTATTGTTTCGCCAGTTCGACGATCCGCTTCACCAGCGCGCTGTCGGGATCGAGCAACGGACCCAGAACGGTGAAGTGGTTGAGGCCGGGCAGGGCCTCGTAGCGGGTTTCGACGCCGTTCTGGCCCCAGTGGTCGGCCATCATTCTCGACTGGCGCAGGAACTCCGGGCTCTCGTCGCCGCCGACGACGCAGTCCAGCACCGTGCCGCCCGGGGTCGAGCCGTTGGGGATGGGCCAGAAGACCGGCGACAGGGCGGCGGCCTCGTTGAGGTTGAGATCGAGCGCGGTGTTAATCGAGGTGCCGACCAGCGGACGCAGGTCGAAGACGCCGGAGATGGCCAGGGCGGCGGAGGCGCGGCCCTCGGACAGCATGCCCGCCGACATATGGCCGCCCGCCGAATGGCCGAAGACCATCGGGCGTTTGCCGGTGCGGCCGCGGATCAGATCGACGGCCGTGCGGACCTGTTCGAGAATCCGGCCCAGCCGCACATTGGGGGCGAGGTCGTAGGACGGGACGGCGAGACTGACGCCGTGCTGCAGCAGGGCCGGGGCCAGGCCGCTGAACCAGTCCTTGTCCAGCGCCTGCCAGTAGCCGCCGTGCAGGAAGACGGCGACGGGGGCGTCAGGTCCGGCGGAGAAGAAGTCCATGACCTCGCGCGGGCCGGGGCCGTAGGCGATGGTCTCGGGCGGCCGGGCGGCGCGGGCGGCCTCAGCCGTCGCCTTCCACCGGCCCATGGCCTCCATGTGATCGGGGACGCGGGCGCGGTTGTTGTACTCCGCCTCCAGATCGATCTCGTCTGTCACGCAACCATCCGCTAGAGACGCTCCAAACGCCGGAGGAGCCGCCGCCATGATGACCGCCATCTTCGTCTTCATCAAATGCGAGCTGGGGCACGCCAACGATGTCGCCGCCGACATGGTGGACAACGTCGAGAACGTCTCGGAGGTCTATTCGACCTCGGGCCAGTACGACCTGCTGGCCAAGTTCCAGCTGCCGAAGGAAATGGACATCGGGACCTTCGTCACGAAATCCGTCCAGACCCGGCCGCATATCCGCGACACCTTCACGGTGATCACCTTCTCGCCCTTCCTGCCGAGCGGGAAGTAGAGGCCTTCTAGCGTCGGTGTATTTCAAGGTCCCGCGTCAGGCCGCAGCGCGCCTGCAACGCGCCGTCGATCCCGCGCATGGCGGTTTCAAACGCCGTCGTCTCTTTGGCGGAAAACCCGGGGCCAAGGCGTTGAAGACCGTTGAAGTAGTCTATGCGACCACGGCTATCGCTTCGAATCTGAAGGATCGCCGGGTGCGCAAATCCGAAGCCGTAGATCCAGCCGTGGGATCGTATCTGGACCCGACCTGAAGCGGGCCAGAGTTCATAGCTCTCGTCGGCGAAATCGTGTTGGCTGATAAGGGTGACGCCGGGAACAGAAGCGAGTGCAGCTGTGACGCACCCTTCATCCATGGGCGTTGAAAGACGGCCCGACGAATAAAGGCCGTGAGGGAAGTCGCAGGCGGCCATAGGTATGGCGAGGCACGTCACCGCCGCCAGGAGGCCCGGCCTCATAACCCCGCCGAACGCACCGCCGCCGAGACGTCCGCCACTACGCGTTTGACCAGAGCCTCGTCGTCGCCCTCGGCCATGACGCGGATCAGTTTCTCAGTGCCCGAGGGGCGGACCAGAAGGCGGCCCGTGCCGTTGAGGGCGTTTTCGGCCTCGGCGATGGCGGCCTTGACGTTGGCGCTTTCCAGCGGCTTGCCGGCGGTGAAGCGGACGTTTTCCAGCAGTTGCGGCACGGGATCGAACTGGCGGGCCAGTTCGCTCATCGGCTTGCCGCTCTCGACCAGCACGGCCAGCACCTGCAGGGCCGCCATCAGGCCGTCGCCGGTGGTGGCGTGGTCGTGCAGGATGATGTGGCCCGACTGTTCGCCGCCGATGTTGAAGCCGCCCTCGCGCATCCGCTCCATGACATAGCGGTCGCCGACCTTGGTGCGCTCCAGCGTCAGGCCCTCGGCCTTGAGGCGGCGCTCGAGGCCGAGGTTGGACATGACGGTGGCGACGACGCCGCCGCCGCTGAGACGACCGCGCCGGGCGAAGTCGAGGCCGACGAGGGCCATGATCTGGTCGCCGTCGACGACCTGACCCTTCTCGTCGCAGATGATGACCCGGTCGGCGTCACCGTCCAGGGCGATGCCGATGTCGGCGCGGTAGCGTTTGACGGCCTCGGCCAGGGTCGCCGGATGGGTCGAGCCGCAGTCGGCGTTGATATTGGTTCCGTTCGGTTCGACGCCGACGGGGAAGACCTCGGCGCCGAGCTCATACAGGGTGGTCGGCGCGACCTTGTAGCCGGCGCCGTTGGCGCAATCGATGGCGACGCGCAGGCCCTTGAGGCTGAGGCGTTTGGGGAAGGCGGACTTGGCGATCTCGATATAGCGGGCCGGGACCTCGTCGTGGCGCTTGACCCGGCCGAGGCGGTTGGACGGGGCAAGACCGGCGTCGAGGCTGGCGTCCATCAGGGCCTCGATCTTGAGCTCGATCTCGTCGGAGAGCTTGTAGCCGTCGGGGCCGAAAAGCTTGATGCCGTTGTCGGCATAGTCGTTGTGGCTGGCCGAGATCATCACGCCGAGGTCGGCGCGCATGGAGCGGGTCATCATGGCCACGCCCGGCGTCGGAAGGGGGCCGAAGGTGCGTACGTCCATGCCGACCGAGGCGAAGCCGGCGACGAGGGCGGGCTCCAGCATATAACCCGACAGCCGGGTGTCCTTGCCGATGACCACCAGATGGCGGCGATCGTCGCCCGACATGAACAGGCGTCCGGCGGCGAGGCCGACGCGCAGGGCGACCTCGGCGGTCATCGGCGAGACATTGGCCTTGCCGCGAATGCCGTCGGTGCCGAAATATTTTCTGTCGCCCATGCCGGGTCTCCTTGTGGTCGCGCCCGCTTCTTATCCGGGTCCGGAAATCATCCGAAACGCCATTTTAGCAGCGTGGAGTCCTAATATCCCATAGAGGCGAGCTGGGTTCAGTCCCCGTGGAGCGAATATCATGTGCGGCATCATCGGCATCGTCGGGACCCAGCCCGTCGCGGACCGGCTGATCGACAGCCTCAAGCGGCTCGAGTACCGGGGCTATGACTCGGCCGGCGTGGCCGCCGTCGTGGACGGAAAGGTCGAGCGCCGCCGGGCCCAGGGCAAGATCAAGAACCTCGAGGCCGTGCTGGCCGAACAGCCCCTGGTCGCCCGGAACGGCATCGGTCATGTGCGCTGGGCCACCCACGGCGCGCCGAACGTCAGGAACGCCCACCCCCATACCGCTGGCCGGGTGACGCTGGTCCACAACGGCATCATCGAGAATTTCGCAGAGCTGAAGGCCGAACTGGCCGCGACCGGCCGCACCTTCGAAAGCGATACAGACACAGAGGTCATCGCCCAGCTGGTGGACGCCGAGCTGGCGACGGGCCTGGCGCCGCTGGAAGCCTTCAAGGCGACGCTGGACCGGCTGACGGGCGCCTATGCCCTGGCCGTGCTGATCGAGGGCGCGGACAATCTGATCCTGGGCGCTCGCCGCGGCAGTCCGCTGGTGGTGGGCGAGGGGCAGGGCGAGATGTTCCTGGGTTCGGACGCTCTGGCCGTCGGGCCCTTCACCAACCGCGTCATCTATCTGGAAGAGGGCGATTACGTCGCCATCGACCACGACAGCGCCCGCATCTTCGACGCCTCGGGCGCGGCTGTGGCCCGCCCGGTCAAGGTGGTGCCGACCTCCGCCGTCATGATGGAGAAGGGCAACTACCGGCACTTCATGGAAAAGGAGATCCATGATCAGCCCGAAGGCTGCCAGCGCACCATCGCGGCCTATGTCGACGCCCTGACCTCGCGCGCCGCCATGCCGGGCGATCTCGACTTCAAGGCGCTGGAGCGGATCCAGATCGTCGCCTGCGGCACCTCCTATATCGCCGGGGTGATCGGCAAATATCTGATCGAACAGCTGGCTGACCTGCCGGTGGACGTCGAGATCGCCTCGGAGTTCCGTTATCGCCAGCCGGCCCTGCGCCCGGGCTCGCTGGTTATCGCCATGTCCCAGTCGGGCGAGACCGCCGACACCCTGGCCGCCCTGCGCTACTGCAAGGCCAAGGGGATGAAGAGCGCGGTGGTGGTCAATGCCCAGGAATCGACCATGGCCCGCGAGGTCGATGTGGTCTGGCCGATCCACTGCGGACCGGAGATCGGCGTGGCGTCGACCAAGGCCTTCACAGCCCAGGTCAGCGTCATGATCGCCCTGGCCGTCGCCGCCGCCAAGTCGCGCGGCATGATCGACGCCGCCGAGGAAGAGCGGATGGTCAAGGTGATGCTGGAGGCCCCTCGCCTGATCGCCGAGGCCATCGGTCTGGAGGACGCGCTCAAGGAGATCGCCGTCGACATCGCCAAGGCCCGCGACGTGCTGTTCCTTGGCCGCGGTCCGATGTCGGCGCTGGCGCTGGAAGGCGCACTGAAGCTGAAGGAGATCAGCTATATCCACGCCGAGGGCTATGCCGCCGGCGAACTGAAGCACGGGCCGATCGCCCTGGTCGACGACAAGACGCCGATCATCATCCTCGCGCCCTATGACTCCTATTTCGAGAAGTCGGCCTCGAACATGAGTGAGGTCATGGCGCGCGGCGGGCAGGTGGTCTTCATCACTGATCCGGAAGGCGCCAAACACGCCCCTGTCGGCGCGCGGGTGGTGGTCACGGCCCCGGCCAGCGATCCGTTGGTTTCGACCCTGGTGATGTCCGCCCCGATCCAGCTGCTGGCCTATCATGTGGCCGTGGTGAAGGGCGCCGACGTCGATCAGCCGAGAAACCTCGCCAAGTCCGTCACGGTCGAGTAACGACGCTTCGCCGAACAGGGGCGGCGCGCGGGGCGGGTTCCACCGGCAACGCAAACCGGCCTATGATCGTTCGGCTGTCAGAAGAACTCCCCGGGCTGGAACTTGATGTCGTCTGCAAATCCTCGCGTGCGTAAGGCCGTGCTTCCTGTCGCCGGCCTCGGAACGCGGGTCCTGCCCGCCGCCAAGACGACGCCGAAGAACATGCTCAATGTCTTCGACCGGCCGATCCTGTCGCACATCGTCGAGGAAGCCCGCGCCGCCGGGATCGAGCATTTCATCTTCGTGGTCGGCCGCGGCCAGTCGGCGGTCGAGGACTATTTCGACCACGCCTATGAGATCGAGGCCATCCTCAAGGCCAAGGGCAAGGACGACATCCTGCAGCTGGTCCAGGCCGATCTGCCCAAGCCGGGCGAGATGAGCTTCGTGCGCCAGATGGCGCCGCTGGGCCTCGGTCACGCCGTCTTCTGCGCCCGCGACCTGATCGGCGACGAGCCCTTCGCGGTGATCCTGCCCGATATGCTGATGATGGCCGATACGCCCGCCCTGGGGCAGGCCATCGCCGCCCATGAGAAGACCGGCGGCAATATCGTCGTGGTCGAGCCGGCCCCCGAGGGCGAGACCTATAAATACGGCATCGTGGCTCTGGACGGTCAGGACGGCCGGCTGAACCGCATGACCGGCATGGTCGAGAAGCCGCCGCTCGGCACCGAGCCGTCGAACCTGTTCATCTCGGGCCGCTATGTGCTGACACCCGACATCTTCCCTCTGCTGGCCGACCAGCAGACCGGCGCGGGCGGCGAGATCCAGCTGACCGACGCCATGGCGCGGCTCATGAAGGTCAAGGACTTCCACGCCCTGGAATACGAGGGCACGACCTATGACTGCGGCGACGCTGTGGGCCTGCTGCGCGCCAATGTCGCCTATGCGCTGAAGCACCAGACCCTCGGCGCGGCCGCCCGGGCGGCGATCGCGGACCTGCTCTAGAAGCCTTCGCCGCATTCCGGCCCTTGCATCGGGGGGCGTCTGGTCCTTTAAGCGCCCGCAAACACGCCTTGTGCGCCTGCCTGCCGCTCTCCCGAAGGTCCCGCCATGTCCAAAGCTTCCGACAAGCCCGTCAAGAAGGTCGTCCTCGCCTATTCCGGCGGTCTGGACACCTCGATCATCCTGAAGTGGCTGCAGACCGAATATAACGCCGAGGTCGTGACCTTCACCGCCGACCTGGGTCAGGGCGAGGAGCTGGGCCCGGCGCGCGAGAAGGCGCTGAAGATGGGCATCAAGCCCGAGAACATCTTCATCGACGACCTGCGCGAGGAGTTCGTGCGCGACTTCGTCTTCCCGATGTTCCGCGCCAACGCCGTCTATGAGGGCCAGTATCTGCTGGGCACCTCCATCGCTCGCCCGCTGATCGCCAAGCGCCAGATCGAGATCGCCCGCATGGTCGGCGCCGACGCCGTCTGTCACGGCGCGACCGGCAAGGGCAACGACCAGGTCCGCTTCGAGATCGGCTATTACGCCCTGGAGCCCGACATCCGCGTGATCGCCCCCTGGCGCGAGTGGGAATACCGTAGCCGCGAGGCCCTGCTGGACTTCGCCGAGAAGAACCAGATCCCGATCGCCAAGGACAAGCGCGGCGAGGCGCCGTTCTCGGTCGACGCCAACCTTCTGCACTCGTCATCCGAGGGCAAGGTGCTGGAAGACCCGGCGGTCGAGGCCCCCGAGTTCGTTCACCAGCGCACCATTTCGCCCGAGGACGCGCCGGACACGCCGCACGTCTTCACCATGACCTTCGAGAAGGGCGATCCGGTCGCCATCGACGGCGTGGCCATGTCGCCGGCGACCCTGCTGACCAAGCTCAACGAGCTGGGCCACGACAACGGCGTCGGCCGTCTCGATCTGGTCGAGAACCGCTACGTCGGGATGAAGTCGCGCGGCGTCTATGAGACTCCCGGCGGCACCATCCTGCTGGCCGCGCACCGCGGCATGGAATCGATCACGCTGGACGGGGGCTCGATGCACCTGAAGGACCAGCTGATGCCGAAATACGCCGAGCTGATCTACAACGGCTTCTGGTTCGCCCCGGAGCGCGAGATGCTGCAGGCGGCCATTGACTACTCCCAGCAGAAGGTGTCGGGCACGGTGACGGTCAAGCTCTACAAGGGCAATGTCTCGATCATCGGCCGCGAGAGCCCTTACAGCCTGTACGATCAGGATCTGGTGACCTTCGAAGAGGGCGTCCAGGCCTATGACCACAATGACGCCGCAGGCTTCATCAAGTTGAACGCCCTGCGTCTGCGAGTGCTGGCCAAGCGCAACGCGCGGGGCTGACGCCGACAGAAAGTGCCTGCTCCTTTCATCTCCATTCGAGAGACCTGCGATGCGTAAATTGACCCTGCTGGCCGCCGCGGCCGCCCTGACCCTTTCGGCTCCGGCCTTCGCCCAGACGGCGCCCGCTCCGGCTCCGCAGGCGGCTCCGGCGGAAGAGGCGACCTCGCCCGAGGAGGCCGCGTTCGAGGAAAAGGCCGAGGTGTTCAGCGCCCACGTCCAGGCCATGGCCGCCGAAATGCAGACCGCCGTTACCGCCTCGGGCGCCGACGCCGCCAAGAAGAAGGTCGATCTCGACGCCATCCAGGCCAAGTACCAGCCTGAAGTCGACACCTTCGCGAACGAGCTCGAAGCGTTCGCCGGCAAGGAAATCGCGGCCGCTCCGGAAGACCGGCGCGCCGAGATGCAGGCCAAGCTCACCGCGGGCATGGCGCAACTGCGCAACCTGCCGGCCATGATGCGCGCCCAGATGGAAGAAGCCGCCGCCGCGCCGGCTCCGGCCCCGGCCCAGTAGTCGGACGCGCCCGATGATCCGGATCCTGAGCCTCGCCGCCGCCCTGACCGTCCTGACGGCGACGGGAGCGTTGGCTCAGGATGACGGCCCTGTGCGGACGGCGCCGTCGGCCGTCGCCCCGGCGACGACGGCGGTTCCGGACGAGGCGGCGGTCGAGGCCGCCGCCGCCGCCTTCGAGACCCAGATGGACGATATGGCGAGAGAGCTTGAGGCGGCGAAGACCGCTTCCGGCGCCGACGCCGCCGCCCTGAAGACGGCGACCGACGCCATCGTCGCCAGATACCAGCCCAAGGCCGACGCCTTCGCCGAGATGGTCGCGGCCTTGATCGCCAGCCGTCCGGTTGCGCCGGACGATCAGGCCCGGGCCCGCGCCGCCGTGCAGCAGGTCCGCGACATGCCCGGCATGATCCGCGACCACCATCTGGCGGCCACGACTTCAGTTCCGGCGGCGACCCCGCCGGCGCCTTAACGCGAAGTAACTTGCGGTAGCGGGGTTCGGGGAGGATTTTCCCGACATATCCCGCAAGGAAGCCGCGCCATGATCAAGATCCTGAGCCTCGCCGCCGCCCTCGCCGTCCTGCCCCTGACGCAGGCGGTCGCCGATGAGCGCAAGACCCCGTCCGAAGCCGCCATCGAGGCTGCCGCCAGCGCCTTCGAGGCCCGGATGGAGGCCTTCGGCGAACGCGCCGAGGCCATCAATGACGACAAGTCCCTGACCGACGCCCAGCGCGAAATGAAGATCGCGACCCTGTGGTCGGAGTACCAGCCCGAGGTCGCCGTCTTTACCGCCGTGGTCAGCCAGCACGCCGGCCAGATCGCCTCGGAGGCCCTGGCCAATATCGACGTGGACGCCCTGGTCCATGAGGCCCTGGACACCCCCGAGGTTCAGGCGGCCCTGACCGGCGCGACCGGCATGGCCCGCAACGGCGCCTGGGCCCAGAACGACCCGGAGCAGATGGTCACCTACGGCCTGATGGCCCAGTACGGCGTCGATCAGGCGATGGACGCGATCGCCGAGGCCGGCGACGACGACAAGGCCGAGGCCGCAGAGGCCGCCCGGGATGCGGAGGCGGACGCAGAAGCCGCCGCCGCTGACGCGCATGCGAATCACACGCCGCATACGCACCCCTGAGACCTTCCACTCTCCCCAGAACTGGAACGGGATCAGTCCTCCGGATCGCCATGAGGCCCCCACCTCGATCCGGAGTCAGGGCCGGCCGAAAGGTCGGCCCTTTTCGTTTGCGCGCTTGACCTGAAGACCCGGCGTGGCTGAAAGCCCGCGCATGAACAGCCTTCCCGTCGATCCGCATCTGTACGGCGCCTTTCTCGGCGTCATGGCGGTGATGGCGATCACCCCTGGACCGGCCAATGTCTTCCAGGTCGCCGTCGGCGTGGAGCGGGGCCGGGCGGCGGCGCTGCAGAGCGTGGTCGGGATGAATGCCGCGACCCTGGTCTGGTTCGGGGCGGCGGCGCTTGGTCTGGGCGCGCTGGTGGCGGCCTTTCCGCAGGTGTTCAAACTGGTCGCCATCGGCGGCGCCCTCTATGTGGCCTGGCTGGGGATCAAGGCGCTGCGCGGCGCCTTCGCCAACGAAAGCCAGCCAAAAGCGATCGTCACGGTGCGCGACCGCAGCGCCATCGTGAACGGCTTCATGGTCCAGATCGCCAACCCCAAGGCCATCCTGTTTTTCACCGCCGTCCTGCCGCCGTTCCTCGACGTTCAGCGGCCGATCGTTCCGCAACTGTTGTTGTTCGCGATGGCCACCATCAGCATGGACGTGCTGGCGATGAGCGCTTACGGTCTAGGTGGAGCCGCGCTGGCCCGCCGCCTGTCGGAGCCCCGGTTCCGGCGCGGGTTCGGGATTTTCGTCGGCGTCCTGCTTTTGCTTGCCGCGGTTCTGATTGTTTCACGATTGTAAGGGGTTACCGGTCCGGAACGGATACGGTTATCACCCGTTGAGCAGAAAAGGCGGTCGTGCGGCCGCCATGGGAGTTCAGTGATGAAGACGCGTTTCCTCAAACCGGTTCTGCTCGCGGCGGCCGCGAGCCTGGCGCTCGCCGCCTGCGCCACATCGACGCCCTACCAGCCCGTCGGCACCGGCGGCGCGCGCGGCGGCTACGCCGAGCAGCGGCTGGAAAACGACCGCTTCCGGGTCAGCTTCGCGGGCAACTCCGTGACCTCGCGCGAACAGGTCGAGATGGGGCTGCTGCTGCGCTCGGCCGAACTGACCAAGCAGAACGGCTTCGACTGGTTCGCCACGGTCAACCGCGCCACCGACCGCGACACCCGCTACCAGACCCTGGGCGGCGTCGGACCCTATAGCGATCCCTTCTACGGCAGCCGTTACGGCGGCTACTGGGGCCCGTCCTGGCGCTTCTACGGCAACGGCGGCTGGAGCCCCTGGGGTAGCCCGTGGGGCCGTGGCTGGGGTCCGGGCTTCAATGACTGGGACGTCCGCCAGATCGACCGCTACGAAGCCTCCTCGGAGATCGTCATGGGCCGCGGCGCCAAGCCCGCCGGCGACCCCAACGCCTTCGACGCCGGCGAGGTCATCGCCAACCTTGGGCCGCGCGTGACGCGGGCGGGTTCGTAAGCCTCAAAATCCTCCCCCGATGGGGGAGGATCTCTACCCGATCCTCGGCGACTTCAGACGGCGCTTGTTGGAGTGGCTGGCGGGGGCGTTGCCGAGGTCCTCGGGCAGTTCGCCCTTGAAGTAGAAGCGCTGCCACGCCTCCTTGGCCGCGTCGGGATCGCCCGAGGCCAGGCGGGTGTTAAAGTCGGTGCGCTGGCGGTTCCACGCCTCGAACTGGCCGGCCATGACCGGATTGGATTCCAGCGTCCGGATGACCGGCTGGAAGGCCTCGATCTTCTTGTGCTCCAGAAGGGTGATGAAGCAGAAGGGCTCGCCCTTCTCGAACTTGATCCGGCCCGGCCGCGTGAAGATCCAGTTCATCGTGAAGGGGAAGGGCAGCCAGTCGGTCTCGATCAACCCGACCAGGGGCTGGATGCCGTCCTTCACATGGTTGGGCGATCCCGAGCACTGCATCCCCCAGCCGGGCGGCGTGCGGAACAGATACTGGGGATGCATGGTCAGGACGCCGCGCGAGAAGTGCGAGGTCACGAAATGGCTCAGCGTCGGCTGGGGTCGGTCGGGCGTGATGGTAATATCTGACTGCTGCGGCCCGCCGTTCCATTCGGCGGTGAAGCCGAAGGGGCAGAGGATCTCCCACCCCGTCGTATTGGCCATGTTCAGCGGCAGGCAGCGATAGGGGTGGCGCGAGATGAAGGCGTCCATCCAGTTGCGGGACTGGCGGCCGGGCACGAGGTCCGGCGGCGTCGCCGTCATCGGATAGCATTCCAGTTCCAAGGCCGGGCTCCGTTCTGTAAGCGGGACAGGCGCCATTCCTAGCCCGTCCTCCGCCCCGACCTCAACCATGTCCGACACGCCTGTTGTTCCCGCCTACGATCGTGATCGCCTGCTGGCCTGGATGGCGGAGAATGGCGTGGATCAGCTTACTCACGACCATCCGGCGGTGTTCCGCGTCGAGGAGGGGCTCGACCTCAAGGCCGACCTGCCGGGCGTCCACACCAAGAACCTGTTCCTGAAGGACAAGAAGGGGCGGCTGTGGCTGATCTCGGCGGCCCAGGACACGGTCATCGACCTGAAGCGGGCGAGGACGGCGCTGGAGGCGACGGGCAATCTGTCCTTCGGCAATGAGGGCCTGATGTACGAGACCCTGGGCGTGAGGCCGGGCTCGGTGACGGCGCTGGGGCTGATCAATGATCTCGACCGGCGGGTGACCTTCGTCCTCGACAAGCGACTGCATGAGGCGGCCCTCGTCAACTTCCACCCCCTGATCAATACGGCGACCACGGCGCTGGACCAGGCGGCCTTCCGGCGGGTGATGAGCCTGCTGGGCCGGGAGCCGATCGTGGTGGATTTCGAGGCTCCCTAACGAAAAAGGGGCGCATCCGGCGGATGCGCCCCTTGTCGTCGCGGTGGCTGGAAGCGGTTAGCCCGCGACCTTGACCGAGACCCGCTTGATCCAGCCGTAGAGAACGAAGCTCAGGACGGCGAAGGCGACGACGCCCGCCAGCATGGCCGGCCAGGCCGAGCCTTCGGGGATCAGGCCGAAGGGGCTTTCCTTGCCCGTGCCGACGATGACGCCCGCCAGCAGGACCCCGAACAGGCTCTCGCCCACGATCAGGCCCGAGGCCAGCAGCACGCCCATGCGGCGGCCGACGTCGGCGTATTTGGTGCCGGCGATGGCCTTGTCGTAGAACCAGCCGACCACGGCGCCGACCACCAGCATGGTGGTGACGGCGGCGGGCAGGTAGAAGCCGATGCCGACGGCCAGAGGCGGCAGCTTGATCTTGCCCCTGGTCGCCTTCTCGAGAATGGCGTCGAGGATGATGATGACGACGCCGATGACGGCGCCGACGCCGATCAGGTCCCAACGCAGCTCGCCGGAGATGACGCCCTTGGCCAGGGCCGAGATCAGGGTCGCCTGCGGGGCGGCCAGCGGGGCGTCGGCGATGCCCTTGGGGCCGCCTTCGAAGCCGAAGGCGCCGTTCAGCTGGCTCAGGATGAAGGGGATGACCAGGGCGCCGGCGACGACGCCGACGATCAGGGCGACCTGCTGACGCCAGGGCGTGGCCTCGACCAGCTGGCCGGTCTTGAGATCCTGAAGGTTGTCGTTGGCGATGACGGCGACGGCGAAGACGACCGCGGTCACCATCAGGGCGAAGGCCACGAAGGACGGATCGGCGGGGACATTGGCGATCGCCATCACCACCAGCATCAGCAGGGAGGCGACGACGATGGCGATGATGCCGACGCCCGAGACCGGGCTGTTCGACGAGCCGATCAGGCCGGCCATATAGCCGCAGATGGCGGCGACGGCGAAGCCGATGACGATCACATAGACCAGACCGCCGATGACGAGGATCGGGGCGCTGGCGGCCAGCGGCGTGCCCTGGGTGAACAGGGCCAGGACCGTGGCGATGCCGACGAGGGCGATGATCGACAGGCCGCCGACGATGCCGATCGGAATGTCCTGTTCGGTGCGGTCGAGGACCTCGCCACCGGCGCGGCGCCGTTGGGCCGCGAGGGCGGAAGTCAGGCCGCCGACCAGCGGGCCGAGCAATTTGATCAGGGTCCAGATGGCTGCGACGCCGATGACGCCGGCGCCCATGAAGCGGACCTCATTGCGCCAGACCTTGGAGGCCAGCTCCTCGGCCGGGGCCGAGGCGAGGGTGGCGGCCAGCGAATGGATGCCGAAATGCGAGCCGAGGAAGGCCACGACGTCGGGCGAGGTCAGCAGCGGCACGGCGATGCACCAGGCCAGGATCAGGCCGAACAGCTGGGCCAGACCCACGGTCAGGCCGATCAGGTGACCAGCGCCCAGAAGGGCGAACTGCATGCCGAAGCCGACGCCGGTGGCTCCGCCGCCGAGGAAGGCGGGAAGCTTGAGGAATTTGGCCGTCTCGCCGGCGAAGGCGCGCGCGGCGATCAGGAAGGCGAAGGCGGCCGAGACGATGGCGCCGACGATGACGACGCCGAGGCCGGCCTTGTTCTCGCGCACGGCTTCTTCGCTCTGGTCCACGCCGGGGGAGCCGACCGTCAGCACCTCGGCGGCGGCGACGCCTTCGGGGTAGGGCAGGTTGGCGTTGACCACCAAGGCGCGGCGCAGCGGGATGGAGAAGGTGACGCCGAGCACGCCGCCGAGGACGCAGATCGCCACCGACTCCCAGAACGGGAAGTCCATCCACCAGCCGACCATGACCAGACCCGGCAGGACGAAGATGATGGAGCTCATGGCCCCGCCGACCGAGGCCACGGTCTGGACAGTCATGTTCTCCCAGATGGTCGAGCCCTTGAAGGCGCGCAGGATCGCCATCGAGATGACCGCAGCCGGAATGGCCGAGGCGAAGGTCAGGCCCACCTTCAGGCCCAGATAGGTGTTGGCGGCGGTGAAGATCACCGCCAGCAGACAGCCCAGGATCAGGGCGCGGATGGTGAGTTCGACGCGCTTGACGCGCGATACGCCGGGCGCGGCGGTTGGGGTATCGGTCATAAGGTCCCTCTTTGAGCGCGGAGGTAAGCCGGAAACGCCCCCGCTGGCAACGGCGGCGCTGTATGAGGGCCGATCACCTGATCCGATCCCTTGACGTCGAGGCCGCTGCGGCGAACTGTCCCACATCCGTTTCGAGGAAGACCGCCATGCGCCGCATCATCGTCACCAGCGTCATCGCCCTGTTGTGCGCGGCGGGGGCGGCGGGGGCCCAGACCTCGGCGTCACCGTCGGCGACCGAGACCATCGCGGCGAGGAAGGCGGCTTTCAACCTGTCAGCCGTGGCCTTCAGCACCATGAATGCGGCGGCGGCCTCGCCCACGCCGGATCCGCGCCAGCTGTCGTTCAGCGCCCAGGCCCTGGCGCGCTGGGCTCACGCCCTGCCGGGTCTGTTCCCCGCCGGGACCAGCGCGACAGACATGCCGGGCGAGACCACGGCCTCGCCGGCCATCTGGGCCAATCGCGCCGACTTCGAGGCCAAGGCCGCCGCCTATGCCGCAGCCGCCGACAGGCTGGGCGAACTGACCGAGGACACCGAGGCCTTCAAGGCCCAGCTGGCGGTGGTCAGCGATACCTGCAAGTCGTGCCACCAGCCCTACCGGGTCCGTCCCGGCCACTGACCGTCAGGCCGTCGCGAAGGCTCCGGCCCGCGCCTGACGCGCCGCATAGGGGCAGGCGACCATGACCCGGTGCAGGACCGCCAGCACCAGTCCGGTGATCGCCCAGGACAACAGGATGTCCGACAGATAATGGCCGCCGAAGGCCAGCCGGTTCATCGACAGGGCCACGGCATAGGCGATCAGGGGCGCCGCCGCCTTCGCCCGCCAGTCGCGTGGCAGCAGGATCAGGCCCGCCACCATCCAGGCCGCCGAGGCCGCCTCTCCGGAGACGAAGGAGCAGTTGTGGGCGCAGGCCTGCGACAGGGTCCAGGCGGGGGTGAAACCGGCCTCGCCGCCGAACAGATCGGTCTGGATCGGCCGGGCCCGGCCCCAGCTTCCCTTCAGCCAAGTGTTGACCACCAGTCCCGGTCCCAGCGCCAGACCGATCAGCAGGAAGCCGCAGCGGCGTGCGCACAGGGTCCGTCGCTCGCTGTCGCGGAACAGACGCATCGCCACCCCGGTCAGGGCGGCCAGCAGGATCAGACCCATGACCCAGGTGGAGCTCTTGCGCAGCGCCTTCAGCGCCGGTTCCTGCGACAGGAAGAAGCCGTCGCCAACGCGGTAGAAGGCGTCGCTGACCGCGAGGTCGACGCCGGGGAAGGCGATGAAATAGGCCGACAGGCCGAGGACGGCGATCAGGGCCAGGGTCGTCGGCTCCGACCAACGGACGCGCACGCCGACGGCCAGCCGCAGCCGCCCGGCCTCCTCGCGGATCGCGCTGTGCAGCGTCGCCAGAGAAGGCGTCGCCCATGCGGAAGTGAAGGGCGCACGCGCCCGCGTATATTCGGCGTCCATCGTTCCCCCCGGATCGATATCCCCAACTCAAAGGACGGGCGCAGTCTGGCGAGGATCGGCGTCGGCAAGGTCACGGCGGCGTGGCGGTTCCGCCTCGGTTTTGCGGCAGGGATGTGAGGGTCGTTCAGGCTCCGGAACGGTTACAGTCACGCTTGTCTCGGCGCTTCTCTCCGACGTCTCAGCGGGTTAGGAGAGGCCATGCCTGAACTTCCCGAGGTCGAAACGGTCCGACGCGGCCTGGAGCCCGTTCTGGTCGGCGCCCGTCTGACCCGGGTGCGACAGAATCGCCCCGATCTGCGCTTCCCCTTCCCCGACCGTTTCGTCGAGCGGTTGGAGGGGGCGACCGTCACCGCCATCGACCGGCGCGCCAAATATCTGCTGGCCCGGCTGTCGACCGGGGAGACCTGGGTGACCCACCTCGGCATGACCGGCCGTTTCACCCTGGACGGGACCCAGATCGGGGAGTTCGAGGAGCCGGCGCCCATCGCGGGCAAGCATGAGCATATGAGCTTCTGCGCGGTGAAGGACGGTCTCGCGACCCGCGTGGGCTTCGCCGACGCCCGCCGGTTCGGCTTCATGGGCCTCATACCCACAGAGGAGGCCGAGGCCCATCCGTGGTTCGCCGCCATGGGGCCCGAGCCGCTCGGCAACAGCTTCTCCGCCGCCCATCTGGCCGAGGTCTTCGCCGGCAAGAAACAGAACATCAAGGTGTCGCTGCTCGACCAGAGGAACGTCGCCGGTCTGGGCAATATCTATGTCTGCGAGGCCCTGTACCGCGCCCGGATCTCGCCCCTGATCGCGGCGGGCAAGGTCTCGCGGCCCCGGCTGGAAACCCTCGCCTCGGTGATCCGCGACGTGCTCAACGACGCCATCGCGGCGGGCGGTTCGACGCTGAAGGATTTCGCCAACGCCGAGGGCGGGCAGGGCTATTTCCAGCACCGGTTCGACGTCTATGGCCGCGAGGGCCAGCCCTGCCTCGGCGAAGGCTGCACGGGCGTGGTCAAACGTATCGTCCAGGCGGGGCGCTCGACCTTCTATTGCCCGAGCTGCCAGAAGAAGTAGGGCCGCCTCGATGACCCACCGCATCATCCTCTTCCGCGGCATGAACACCGGCGGCGTCCGCGCGCCGGTCAGCGAGCAGCGGACGATGGCGGAGGCGATGGGGCTGAAGAACCCGCGCACGCTTCAGGCCAGCGGCAATCTGGTGGTCGAGAGCGGCATGGCGACGGCGGCGCTGGAAGACGCGATCGAGACGGAGATGGCGCGCCGTTTCGATCTGAAGATCGCCGCCATGGCCCGCACGCCCGATCAGTGGGCGAAACTGATCGCCGCCAATCCGTTTCCGAAGGAGGCTGAGGCTCACCCCGCCAAGGTGGTGGCCATGGTCATGAAGGACGGGATCAAGTCAGGCGCGCTCGACGCCGTTCAGGCCCTGTGCCGCGATGGGGAGGATGTCCAGGCGGTGGATGGCGTTCTCTATTTCTGGTTCCCGAACGGTCAGGGCGTCTCGGAAATCTTCAAGAAGGTCACGCCGAAGATGCTGGGCATGGGCACCGGCCGGAACTGGAACACGGTGCTCAAGCTGGGCGAGATGGCTGGGCTTTGACCGCGCCGCCTGCCGGGACGGTCCGGATCGCCGCCGCCCAGACCCCGGAGTTCATTGGCGACCTCGACGGCGCCCTGGCCTGGCTGATCGAGACGGTCGAAGCCGCAGCGGCGCAGGGCGTTGCCCTGCTCTGCCTGCCCGAGGGCTTCCTTCAGGGCTATCTGACGACGGAGGATGAGGCGCGGCGTCATGCGCTCGACCTGTCGTCGGCGGCGTTCCGGGCGACGTTGGATCGCCTGCCGAAGTCCGGACCGATGATCGTCTTCGGCCTGATCGAGACGGACGGCGAGCGACTGTTCAATACGGCGGCGGTGGTGGAGCGCGGCGTCCTCGTCGGCCGCTATCGCAAACGGCATCTGCTCAAGGGCGAGGCCTGTTTCACGCCAGGCGACGACCCCGGCCTGTTCTCGGTTGGGGGCCTGACCTTCGGGATCAATATTTGCCACGACACCACCGCCCCGGAGGCCGCTCGCGAGGTCGCCGGTCTCGGCGCCTGCATGATCCTCTGCCCGGCCAACAATATGATGCGGCGCGAGGCGGCAGAGCTCTGGAAGGACCGGCACAACGCAATCCGGGGCGAACGCTGCCGCGAGACCGGGTTGTGGATGCTCTCCGCCGATGTCACCGGCGAACGGGACGGGCGGCTGGCGCTCGGGCCTACTTCGGTTATCGACCCGTCGGGAGAGGTCGCGGCGCAGCTGCCGCTCGGGGCGCCCGGCCTGCTGGTGTTTGATTTACCGCTCGCGGAGATGTCCGAAAAATCCGACCTAATGTAAAAAATACTAGACTCTATGTCTGCTCCATGAGACACCGCTTTCCGCCGCCGCACCGTGCGGTCGAGGAGGCCTCATGTCGTTTCGTGAAAAGCATCTGTGGGTCAGCATCGTTTCCAGCGTGGCGGTGTGGGGCTGGTATTTCTGGTTCGTGGCCCGGCATCTGACCGCCGGCTGGCGGACGGACGACCACTTCACCGCGACGCTCAGCATCGCTTTCCTCGGCTGTCTGATCCTGGTGGTGCTGATCGAGGCGATACTGACCTTCATCGCCACGGCGATCACGCCCAGGGCCGAGCGGAAGATGAAGGACGAGCGCGAGATCCACGCCGCGCTCAAGGCGAGCCACATCGCCCTGATGGCGCTGATCGGCCTGATCTTCTGCGTCTCTGCCGCCTCCTGGCTGGCCGGGGTGGTTGACGACAATATGGTGGGCGGGCGCGCGGTCTTCTCGGTCAACGGCAATCTGATGGTGGCCCTCGCCAATGTGCTTCTGGCCTGTCTGGTCCTGACCGAACTGGTGCGGGCCGGGGTGACCCTGATGCTGTTGCGGGGACTGCGCTGATGACCGTCTCGGAGAAGAAGGCCTGGATCAGTCTGATCGTCAGTGCGGCGATCTGGAGCGGCTATGCGGCGCTGGTCGGATGGCATGCGCTGCTCGGCGACGAACTCGGCCGCTGGCCGGTGGCTCTGTTCGTCGAGGCGGTGGCGGTGAGCCTCGCGGCCCAGTTCGGCCTCTCGGTCCTCATGCAATTGCGTGACCACCCTCTGGCCTGGGCCGTGGTCGATGAACGGGAGCGGCTGATCGAGGGACGGGCGGCGACGCTGGCCTACGGTCTGTTGATCGTGGCCGTCGCGGTCGTGGCCCTGCTCTGCGCGGTGGTGATCGGCGTGGGTCTGCCGCTCGGGAACTATCGACTTGTTCCGGCTGGCGCGCTGAACCCGACCATGGTCATGGCCGGTGGCCTGCTGCTGGCCATCGTTCTGGCCGAGATGTTGAAGTCGGCGACGGTGCTCGTTCTGCATCGGCGCGCCCTCTGATGGCGGCGCCCCCTCCGATCAAAAACCGCATCCGCGAGCTGCGTTTCCATGCGGCCGAGATGACCCAGGCGGCTTTGGCCGAGCGGATCGGCATGACCCGCCAGACCATCGTCGCCATCGAGCAGGGCAAATACTCGCCCAGCCTCGAGGCCGCCTTCCGTATCGCCAAGGTGTTCGGCGTGCCGATCACCGATGTCTTCGAGTGGGAGGGATAGGGCCGCACATTCGCCGGCCTCGCTTGCACGATCGCGGGTTTCGCGCCCCCGTCGGCCTTTGTATGCAGGGCGCATATAAGGAGCCCCCGATGTCCGACGCTTACGACAACATCCTGATCGAACGCCACGCCGACGGTTATGCGGTGGTGACCCTGAACCGGCCCGAGGCGCTGAACGCCCTGAACTCGGCCCTGTTCAAGGATCTGGCCGACTTCCTTGATGCGGTGGAGCGCGACGACAGCGTGCGCTGCCTGATCCTGACCGGATCGGGCGAAAAGGCCTTCGCCGCCGGCGCCGACATCAAGGAGATGGCGGACCAGACCTATGCCCAGATGTATGCGAACAACTATTTCGCCCTGGGTCACGACCGCATCACCCGGTTCAGGAAGCCGATCATCGCGGCGGTCAACGGCTTTGCCCTGGGCGGCGGCTGCGAACTGGCCATGCTGTGCGACTTCATCGTTGCCTCGGACAAGGCGAAGTTCGGCCAGCCGGAGATCAATCTGGGCGTCGCGCCCGGCATCGGCGGCTCCCAGCGGCTGACGCGTCTGGTCGGCAAGTCCAAGGCCATGGACATGGTCCTGACCGCCCGGATGATGGACGCCGCCGAGGCCGAGCGCGCAGGACTGGCCTCGCGCGTCTTCCCCCATGCCGAGCTGATGCACGAAGTGCGCAAGATCGCCGCCCGCATTGCGGCCCAGAGCCCGCTGGCCGTCATGGCCAACAAGGAGATGGTCAACGCCGCCCTCGAGACGACGCTGACGCAAGGGGTGCAGTTCGAGCGCCGCCTGTTCCACTCCCTGTTCGCCTTCGACGATCAGAAGGAGGGGATGGCGGCCTTCGTCGAGAAGCGGAAGCCGGAGTTCAAGGGCTCCTAGGCCGGCTCAGCTTCCCGGGCGGGCCGGCATCGAGCCGGCGTTGCAGCGGGCGGTGTCGCCACGGTCGCAGGCCGCAACGGTGGCGCGCCAGTCGGCCATGGCCTTCTGGTAGCGGTCTTCCTGCTCGGCGTTGTACTCGGCGCGCGACTGGGCGTTGATCTGCGCGTCGATCTGCTGACGCTCGGTCTCGGCCTGAACGTCGGCCTTCTGTTCCTTGTACTCATGAACCGCCTCGGAATAGGCGGCGGCGTTGGCCTGGTCGGTCTGGTCGGCCAGTTCGTTGCGCTGGGCCACCTGGGCGTTCAGGCGTTGGGTGATCGAGACCTCGACCGGGTTCTGCTCGGAATCCGGAGCCGGGGCGTTGGTCTCGCCCTTCAACTCAAGGGCCGCGTTGGTTGAGGCGGCGGCCTGGGTCCGGGTCTGTGAGCCCGGGGTGGGGGCGGGCGCTCCGAGCAGCGCCGAGACGTTGTCGGCCGGCGCGGGCGCGGGTGTGCTGCTTTGCTGGGCCAGGGTCGGCCCGGCCAGCAGGGCCGCGACGGCGGCCAGAACGGGAGCGGTGCGTTTCATATCTCAAGGTTCCTTCCGAACAGCCCCCGGGGCACGGAAACGCACCAGACCCCGAAAGGGCTCCCCTCGCCATCCTGAGGGGCGTCTCGGGTGAAGTCCGGAGGCCCCGGTCCGGCTCCGCGGACTGTTCCAAGGCGGGGGCGGTCGATATGATCGCAAGACAGCGACGGACTCGCGTTGACCCCTGCCGCGGGTTCAGCTATAGCCGCGCCTCTTCAGATTTCCGCGCCGTGGACACTGTGCTCCGCGGCGTTTTCCGTCTCATAGGTTTACCGATGGCCAACAACGCCGGCGCCCGTAAGGCGATCCGTAAGATCGCCGCCCGCACCGAAGTCAACAAGGCGCGCCGCACGCGCGTCCGCACCTTCCTGCGCAAGTTCCAGGAAGCGGTCACGGCGGGCGACGCCGGCGCCGCCAAGGACGCCTTCATCACCGCTCAATCCGAGCTGATGCGCGCCGTCACCAAGGGCGTGGTTCACAAGAACACGGGCTCGCGCAAGGTCAGCCGCCTGGCTGCCCAGCTCAAGAAGATGTCGGCTGCCTGATACAGGTTCCGGCGCCCGTTAAACGGGTCCGTTAACTTTCGTAGGATGCCCTACGGTCAAGCTTGCGGTCTGGATGCATACGGATCGGATTTTTTCGAACCGTCATTGTAAAATCCAATGAATTCAACGGCGAGGCAGCTTCGGTTGCCTCGCCGTTTGCACGTCTGTCGCTAACTGTTCACAGGAGAATCCATGCTCGCCTGTCGGGTGAAATCCGCATTTCCCCAAGCCGGGTTTGGATTTAGCGGAGTCAAACAATTTAAGTACGAATCGACGTTCGAATCAGCGTTGACCCTCCCGCCGCCGAGCGTAAGTTTTGGGTTCTAACGCACTTCCATCCCCACACGGATGAAGACGGCGGGAACGAGGTTCCAGTCGGCGGGAGACGTCAAACCGATAGGCCGCACCCGGCCCGTTGAAGCACACGCTTCGCGGGACAGGACAATGCGTCCCTGAATTTGCCGGACCCACGTGGGGGATGAGGGTGTGTGACCGACGTCAGAAGGACGCCGGGATCGGATGACTTTTTTATGGCGGGTGGCTTAACGATGGGGGGCTTGGCAGTGACGAGCATGACGGACCCGGATCGGATCTGGACGGAGGCGGCGGGCCGTCTGCGCGCGGAAATCGGCGAAGGCCCCTTCAGCTCCTATATCGCGCCCTCGGCGGTCCGCGCCGACGGCGCCGGCCAGCTGATCCTCGTCACCCCCACCGCCTATGCCCGTGACTGGGTGCGCAAGAACGCCCTGCGTCGCATGAACGAGCTGTGGCTGGGCCTGGACGGCCTGTCTCGTCGTCTGGAGGTCCGTTGCCGTGCCGAGGTCGGCTCACCGGCCCCGGCGACCGCCGTGGTTCAGGGCGTCGTTGACACCGTTGTCGCCGCTGCTGCCATTCCGGTCGCTACCGTGGCTCCCGTCGCCGACGGCGCCCGCGCCGTGCGCGCCGCCGGCCTGCAGGAACGCCTGACCTTCGACAGCTTCGTGGAAGGGCAGGGCAACGCCTTCGCCCTGGCCATCGCCAAACAGGTCGCCAGCTGGGCCGACGGTCACTTCAATCCGGTCTTCTTCTGCGGCCCCTACGGCTACGGCAAGACCCACCTGCTCAACGCCATCGCCTGGGAGGCCCAGCGCCTCAAGCCCGAGGCCAAGGTGGTCTATCTGACCGCCGAACGCTTCCTGTCGACCTTCGTGCGCGCCATGCAGGACCGCTCGACCGCCGCCTTCAAGGAAAGCCTGCGTTCGGCCGATATGCTGCTGCTGGACGACGTCCAGTTCGTGGGCGGCAAGGCTTCGACCCAGGAAGAGCTGCTCTCGACCCTCACCGCCCTGATCGAGGACGGCAAGCGGATCGTGCTGTCGGCGGACCGTCCGCCCACCGCCCTGTCGGAAGTCGAGCCGCGCCTGCGCAGCCACCTGTCCGCCGGCCTGACCTGCCCGGTCGAGCCCGCCGACCGCGCTCTCAAGATCGCCGTCGCCCAGAACCGCCTGGCCGCCTTCGCCAGAATGGGCGTGGTCCAGGGCGAGGCGCCCCGCGAAGTGCTGGAGCAACTGGTCGACCGCACCCCCGGCTCGGTCCGTGAGCTGGAAGGGGCCGTCAACACCCTGGCCGCCGCGGCCGGTTCACGCCTGTCGAGCCTGGGCGTGGATGAGGCCGCCGGCCTGCTGGGCGCCGCCCTGCGTGGCGGTCCCGAGCGCCGCATCACCGTCGACGAGATCCAGAAGACCGTCGCCGAACACTTCAACATGAAGCAGGCCGATCTGCTCAGCGAGCGCCGGACCCGCGCCATCGCCCGTCCGCGCCAGATCGCCATGTATCTGTGCAAGCAGCACACGACCCGCTCCTATCCCGATATCGGCCGTCGCTTCGGCGGGCGCGACCACACCACCGTCCTGCACGGCGTGCGCAAGATCGAGGAACTGCTGCCCGCCGACGACCAGATCGCCCGCGACGTGGAAGCCCTGACGCGGAAGCTGCGGGGCTGAATGGAATGGCAGTGCCTTCGCTGCGGTGAGGGTATCGCCCCTTCGGATCCTCACGCGGTCCGGATATCGGTGCAAAATCTCTGGGATGCTACGGCGGAGCAGGGCTTCGCCGCCCATGCCGAGTGCGCGAAACAGGCCCTGACCGGCTCGGAGCCCTTCGATCCGGTCGCTTTGGCGGACTGATCAGGGGTCTTGATGGGGGATAGGGGGTGACACCCGTTGCCCCTTTCACCCAATCCGCTAGTGTCACGGGCCAATCTGTAAGGCGACGCTGCGATTCCGCGTCGCGACCGGGCGATAAGACGATATGCAGCTGACCATCGAACGATCCGCGCTCCTGAAGGCCCTCGGGCATGTGCAGAGCGTGGTCGAGCGCCGCAACACCATTCCGATCCTGTCCAACGTCCTGCTCAGCGCCGGGCGCGACAGCCTGTCGTTCGCCGCGACCGATCTGGACATGGAGATGATCGACCGGGCCGACGCCGTGGTCCAGGTCGAGGGCCAGATCACCGCCCCGGCCCACACCCTGTTCGAGATCGTGCGCAAGCTGCCGGACGGCGCCGAGGTTTCCCTGACCTATAACGGCGACGATCCCCGGCTGACGGTCTCGGCCGGGCGTTCGCGCTTCAACCTGCCGGTCCTGCCGGCGGGCGACTTCCCCGTCATGTCGACCGACGCCTCGGGCGCCCGGTTCAGCCTGATGAAGGAGGATCTGGCCCGCCTGATCGACAAGACCCGGTTCGCCGTCTCGACGGAAGAGACGCGCTACTATCTGAACGGCCTGTACCTGCACACGGTCGCCGACAACGGCATTCCGCTGCTGCGCGCCGTGGCCACCGACGGCCACCGTCTGGCCCTGGCCGAGACCCCTGCTCCCGAGGGCGCCGCAGGCGGCCCGGGCGTGATCGTGCCGCGCAAGACCATCGATCAGGTCCGTCGTCTGCTGGATGACGGAACCGGCCCCGTCGAGGTTCAGGTCTCGCCGCAGAAGATCCGTTTCGAGTTCGGTCAGGCCAGCCTGACCTCCAAGGTCATCGACGGCGCCTTCCCCGACTATATGCGGGTCATTCCCAAGGGGAATGACAAACAGGCCGACATCGACAACGCCATGTTCTCCAAGGCCGTCGACCGCGTGGCCACCATCTCGGCTGAAAAGAGCCGGTCGGTGAAGCTGGCGTTCGAACTGGACCGCGTCACCCTGACGGTGCGCAACATGGAGGCCGGCCAGGGCGTCGAGGAGGTCGAGATCGGCTATTCCGAAGAGCCCTTCGAGATCGGCTTCAACGCCCGCTACCTGCTGGACGTCGCCGGCCAGATCACCGGCGAGAACGCCACCTTCATGTTCGCCGACCCGGCCAGCCCGACCCTGGTCCTCGATCCGGGCGATCCGGGCGTGCAGTACGTTCTGATGCCGCTGCGTGTCTGAGGCTGAAAGCCCCGAGGTCCTCGTCATTCGCAAGCCCTTGTGGCGACGGACTTCGGGAATCTGGATCGGCGGCGCAGGGCTGGCCATTCAGCTGGGTTTGATCGGAATGCTCTGGTCGATCGGCGTCTGGTTCTGGGACTACCGCGCCGCGCTCTTCTGCGTCTTCCCCCTTATGATGCTCTTCCTGATCGGGGCCTCGATCCACAGCCTGATCCTGAACGAGCGGCTTTTTCTTTCATCGTGGGGGCTGGAGGTTCTCTCGCAGGATCTCAGGGTGAAGGTGCGCTGGGCGGACGTCGAGCGGTTCCGGATCGAGCGCCTGCCGGATCGGATGCATCCCCTCGTCGGCTGGAATTACGATGAGGAGGCTATCCGTGAAAACGTCTCCTGGTGGAAAGCCATGCGCATGGGCGCGGTCATGCACCGGACGATGGACGAGGATATCGGCTCGGGGTGGGAGATGTCGCCCGAAATCCTGTGCGACACGCTTGAGCGCTGGCGGGTCCGGTACTCTTGATCACTGCCCTCACCCTCACCGACTTCCGCTCCTATGCGAGCGCGACCCTGCCCGTGGGGGCGGGGCCGGTGGTGCTGCATGGGCCGAACGGGGCGGGCAAGACCAATCTGCTGGAGGCGCTGAGCCTGTTCACGCCCGGGCGCGGCCTGCGCGGGGCGACGGCGGTCGAGATGGGGCGGCGCGAACCGGGCGAGGCCGGCGGCCGGGCTTGGGCCGTGGCCCTGACGCTGGACGCAGGCGATGGGGATGAGATCAAGCTGGGCACCGGGGTTCAGTCGGCGGGCGCGGCGCGGCGCATCGTGCGCATCGACGGGGAGACGGCGCCGCCGGGGCGGCTGCTCGACTATCTGCGGCCCGTCTGGGCGACGCCCGAGCAGGACCGGCTGTTCTCCGACGCCCGGGCCGAGCGGCTGAAATTCTTCGACCGGCTGGTGTTCGCGGCGAACCCCGCCCATGCGGCGACGGTCTCGGCCTATGAGAAGGCCCTGCGCGAGCGGCTGCGGCTGCTGACCGACGGGGCGGAAGGCCGGGAAGCCGACCCCCTGTGGCTCGATGCGCTCGAGCTGCGGCTGGCCGACAGCGGCGCTCGCGCGGCGATGGCCCGTGCGACCGCTCTGGAGGCCCTGCAGGCGGGTATCGACGCGCGCGGCGACCGTCCTTTCCCCCAGGCCGATCTGGGCCTCTCCGGTGAAGCTGAGGGGCTGGCCGTGTCCGGCGCCGACGAGGCCGCGATCGCCGCCGTGATCCGCGAGGGCATGGTGCGCTCGCGTGGGCGCGACGCCGCCGCCGGCCGGTCGCTGTACGGTCCCCACCGCTCCGACCTGACGGCCCTGCATCGCGAGAAGAACCGGCCCGCCGCCGAGGGGTCTTCGGGCGAGCAGAAGGCGCTGGTCCTGAACCTGATCCTGGCCCAGATCGTGCGATTGAAAGCGGAGGGCGGCGCTTCGCCCGTCCTGCTGCTGGACGAGGCTCCGGCTCACCTCGACGCCAACCGTCGCGCGGCCCTGTTCGACGAGATCGTCGCCCTGGAATTGCAGGCCTTCATGACCGGCACCGAGGCCGTTCTGTTCGAGGATCTGAAGGGCCGTGCGCGCTTCGTCCGGGTCGAGGGTGGAAGCCTTTCGACCGAGGGCTGAACCCTCCGCTTTCCCTCGCTTTTCGTGTGGGTTTTCCTATATAAACGACAGATCGAATCCGCCTGAATCGGCGGGTCTCTGAAAGCTCTTCCCTGCGGGCCGGATGGCCGTTCGCCATCCCCTTGGACGCCCGCGTCTCCGGACGATTGAATGACCGACCAGAACGAAAACGCCCGTCACGAAGATACGGCCGAAGAAGCCGCCTACGGCGCGGAATCCATCAAGGTTCTCAAGGGGCTGGACGCTGTCCGCAAACGCCCCGGCATGTACATCGGCGACACCGACGACGGCTCCGGCCTGCACCACATGGTCTATGAAGTCGTCGACAACGCCATCGACGAGGCCCTGGCCGGTCACGCCGATCTGGTCGAAGTGATCCTGAACGCTGACGGCTCGGTCACCGTCACCGACAACGGCCGCGGCATCCCGGTCGACATCCACGCCGAGGAAGGCGTCTCGGCGGCCGAGGTCATCATGACCCAGCTGCACGCCGGCGGTAAGTTCGACCAGAACTCCTACAAGGTCTCCGGCGGTCTGCACGGCGTCGGCGTCTCGGTGGTGAACGCCCTGTCGGACTGGCTGAAGCTGGTCATCTTCCGCAACGGCAAACGCCACGAGATGAAGTTCGAGCGCGGCGACACGGTCGAGAGCCTGAAGGTCACGGGCGACGCTCCCCTGCGCGACAACGGCAAGGTCCTGTCGGGCACCCAGGTCACCTTCTATCCGTCGGTCACCACGTTCAGCCACATCGACTTCGACCTGAAGACGCTGGAGCACCGGCTGCGCGAACTGGCCTTCCTGAACTCGGGCGTGGTCATCAAGCTGCAGGACCATCGCGGCGCCGAGCCGATCGACATCCTGCTGCACTACGAGGGCGGCGTGGAGGCCTTCGTGCGCCACCTCGACAAGTCCAAGACACCGCTGCTGAAGGACGTGATCGTCATTCGCGGCAAGAAGGACAATATCGAGATCGACATGGCCCTGTGGTGGAATGATTCCTACCACGAGACGATGTTGTGCTTCACCAACAACATCCCCCAACGCGACGGCGGCACCCACCTGTCGGCCTTCCGCACCAGCCTGACGCGGGTCATGGGCGCCTATATGGAAAGCTCGGGGGCGCTCAAGAAGGAGAAGGTCGCGCCGTCTGGCGAAGACGCTCGCGAGGGCCTGACCTGCGTCCTGTCGGTCAAGGTGCCGGATCCCAAATTCTCGTCGCAAACCAAGGACAAGCTGGTTTCGTCCGAAGTGCGCCCGGCCGTCGAGGGCCTGTGCACCGAGGGCCTGTCGCAATGGTTCGAGGAACACCCGGTCGAGGCCAAGGCCATCGTCGCCAAGATCATCGAGGCGGCTTCCGCCCGTGAAGCGGCGCGCAAGGCCCGCGACCTGACCCGGCGCAAGTCGGCGCTGGATATCTCCAGCCTGCCCGGCAAGCTGGCCGACTGCCAGGAACGCGATCCGGCCAAGTCCGAACTGTTCATCGTCGAGGGCGACTCCGCCGGCGGCTCGGCCAAACAGGCCCGCAACCGTGAGAACCAGGCGGTCCTGCCCCTGCGCGGCAAGATCCTGAACGTCGAGCGCGCGCGCTTTGACCGGATGTTGTCGTCCGAGCTGATCGGGACCCTGATCCTGGCGCTGGGCACCGGCATCGGGCGCGACGACTTCAACGCCGACAAGCTGCGCTATCACAAGATCATCCTGATGGCCGACGCCGACGTCGACGGCGCCCACATCCGGACCCTGCTGCTGACCTTCTTCTACCGGCAGATGCCGGAGCTGATCGAGCGCGGGCACGTCTATATCGCCCAGCCGCCGCTCTATAAGGTCTCCAAGGGCAAGAACTCCCGCTACCTGAAGGATCAGGCGGAGATGGACTCCTACCTCATCGAGGAAGGGTCGTCGGAAGCCGAACTGGATCTGGCCACCGGCGAGCGCCGCACGGGTCAGGACCTGCAGGCCCTGGTGCGCGAGGCCAAGGCGTTCAAGGCCCTGGCCGACCGTCTGTCGCAGCGCGCTCCGGCCTTCGCGGTGGAGCAGTCGGCCCTGGCCGGGCTGTTCGCCGAGGACCATGGGGACCCGGCCGCAGCCGCCGCCCGCCTGAACCTCTATGCCGAAGAGGGCGACGGTGACTGGTCGGGCGAGCCCGGCGTGCAGGGGGCGGTGGTCTTCAACCGCGTCCGCCGCGCTGTGTCGGAGACGATCGTGCTGGAAGAGGCTCTGCTGCGCTCGCTGGACGCCCGCCGTCTGGCCGAACGCGCCCATGCCTTCGATGGCGTATTCGACAAGCCCGCCGTCTATCGCCGCAAGGACAAGTCCACGACCATCCGTGGCCCCATCGACCTGCTGAACGCCGTGCTCGACGCGGGCAAGAAGGGCTTGGCCATCCAGCGCTACAAGGGTTTGGGCGAGATGAACCCGGAACAGCTGTGGGAGACGACGCTGGACGCCAACGCCCGCACCCTGCTGAAGGTCTCGGTCGAGCACCAGGAAGACGCCGACGACCTGTTCGCCAAGCTGATGGGCGACGTGGTCGAGCCGCGCCGCGAGTTCATCCAGGCTAACGCCCTGGACGCGGCGGTGGACGTCTGATCATCACCGGCAGGCGATCCGCGGGCTGAACCTGCGGATCGCCTCCGTAGTGTCGCCCTATTGGCGTCCGCCGTCGATGAAAGCCTTGATCGAGGGGTAGCTCTTCGTGGTGCGGTCGCCGTCGCAGACCAGCTGGGCCAGATAGGCGTCGCGCGTGTCCGGCGCGTAGACGGCCCATTCCTCGGGTTCGTCGAAGCGGTCGGTCTGAACGCCATTGGCGCCGTATTCGATCGAATAGACGAGCCGCGACTGTTTGGCCGAGCAGCGCACCTCGATCTGATCGGCAGAGTAGCCGTAGTCGCTGGCGCCGCCGGTCAGCGGGACCTTGGCCACGGTGGCGCTGATCACGCCATCCGTGGTGACGAAGCCTTTGACGTCGGTCAGATAGATCTTCACGTCGCTGCGCGAGAACGGGTTCCAGTCCTCGGCGGACTCCGGAGCCGGAGGCGGGGCCGGAGCCGGTTCAGCGGTTTGGGCGGGTGTCGCCGCGGGCCCCGTACTCTGGGCCGCATCCCGGGCTGAGGCGGTTCCGGCGACGACGAGGCCGACCGTGAGCGCCGCGATTTGCAGTATCGTCTTCATATGGTGTTTCCCCATCTCTCCCTGACGTGAAGCGAATATCATCCCTGTGCGGGACGGTTTGCAAGCGCCTGGAGACCGTCGAAATATGGGATTGAGCGACTTCGGCCATCTTCGCGCGTTACGTCAGCCCATGACTCGATGGCTACTCCTTCTCCTCGTCTTCATGGCCGGTCCGGCCATGGCCCGGGCGCCGCTTCCGCCCGCGCCCCAGGCGGGGAATCCGCCTGTGTTCCAGTCCGACCGGATTGTTGTCGAGACCCGAGGGCAGGGGCCGGACGTGATCCTGATCCCCGGCCTGGCCTCGACCAGCGAGGTCTGGCGCCGCACGGCGGATCGGCTGGATGACCACTATCGCGTCCACCTGGTCTCACTGCGCGGCTTTGGGCAGATTCCTGCTGGAGCCAACGCCCAGGGGACCATCATCGGCCCCGTGGCCGGCGAGATCCGGCGCTATATCGCCTTGCAGCACATGAATCGTCCGGCGGTCATCGGCCATTCGATGGGCGGGCTGATCGCCCTGAGGATGGCGGCGGACGCCCCCGGCCAGATCGGCCGGGTGATGGTGGTGGACGCCGCCCCCTTCTTCCCGTCGCTGATCAGCCAGGGCGCCACGGTCGGCGACGTCGAGCCCCTGGCCCGGATCGCCTATCAGGCCCTGATGTTCCTCGGCGACGAGGCGCTGCGGCAACAGGGCACAGCCATCGGCGATCAACTGGGTGGGGCGTCGAACAGTCTGTTCAGCTCGATGGGCTGGCAGGGCGGCGACCGGGCGATGTTGGCCCAGAGCCTGTACGAGGTCATGACCACCGACCTGCGCCATCGTCTGCCGGACATCACCGCGCCGGTGACGGTCGTCTATGGCTGGAGCCCGGATGACGCCTCGCCGCGCGCCCATGTCGACGGCCTGTTCCGCGCCAGCTACGCCAGCCTGCGGACGCCGGCGACCTTCGAGCGGATCGAGGGGGCGGAGCATATGGTCATGCTGGACCGGCCGACGGCCTTCTATGCGGCGCTGGACCGGTTTCTGGACTGAGGGTCAGTCCGGCTGGATCCCGCGGATGAAGGCCAGCACGGCCGCGTCATCCGCCATGTCCCCTTCGAAGACATGGGCGGGCTTGTGAGGTTCATTATTGCCTCGCACCCGGCCGCGATAGACCTTCATCGGCAAGGCGATGCTGGCCAGCCCGCTGGGCAGGACCGTCTCGCGAATGTCCATGTAGACGGTGTCTGCGGATGTCTCGCGCCCGACCTGTATGCCGCCGGCCGCCTTCCAGATGTCGACGGTGTCCAGGCATGCCGAGGCGCAGAGCGAATCCGTCAGCACATAGACCTGACCCGCCAACAGTCGGGGCGCGGGAGGCGGCGCGGCCGTCTCCTGACCTGAGGGTTCCCCGTTTGCACTACGCCAGTAGGGCTGGCCGGCGGCCTTGGCCGCCTTCATGCCGTTCAGGGTGGTTTCTGCCCAGGTGATGTATTCGGCCTGACTGTTCGAGGCGCGAAACTGGGCGAGGAGCTCCGAAATCCGGGCGATATTGCCGTCCGAGGCGCGCCAGTCCACGGCGTCCGAACCGGACTGGACATGGGCGCCCATCCAGTCGTCGCCCCACAGAACCTGCGCCATCAGTTCGCCCCAGCCCGAGGTGCCGCCGCCGTTGCCGCGCAGATCCAGAACCAGATATGGGGCTGCGCGCAGGGCAGATTGCCGGGCGTTCAGGTCGGCCATCAGGGCGGTGAGGCTGGCGTGCGCCTCGCTCGCCGGATCGCCGTTGAACGATGGCGTCGAGATCCAGAAGCCGCCGTCGTCGAGCGGCCTGAGCCCGAAGTCGGGATGGGCGCGCTGCGCCAGTCTGGCCCGGCGCGCATTCAGATCGTCGGGGGTCGCGCGCCAGCTCAGGGCATAGCTGCGGGTCGCGCCATCGACCTCGAACCGGCACTGGCGCAGTTCGTTGATCCAGGGATTCTGCGACCCGAGAAATTGCCAGTCGCCGTAAAGGACGCGCTGGGATTCCAGGAACCAGCGTCCCCGGAACTGGCCGATCCGCTGTTCGGCCAGGGTATCCGCCGCGACGCCATCGCAGTCGATCAGTCTGGCTCCAAGCGGCGGGGTCGTCGCGTCGCCTTCGTCACGGTCGGAGACCACCTGATCGGCGCCGCGATAGATCGTCAGGAAGCCCGGCCAGCGCGTGGCGAACCCGAAGTTCGGCTGTGTCACGTTCATGGCGACGTGGCCGTCCTCGAAGTCGGCGACATAGGCGCGCAGGGCCCACCACCATCCGCCGGCGTCGGTGGTGGTCCGCGCCCGTTCCAGCGCAACGGTCAGGCCATGATCCAGGCGGGGGCGGAAAGCGGGGTTGAGGGGATCCTGCGCGCCGGGGTGGCTGTCCACCATCAGGTCGTGCAGGGCCGTCGCATCCTGGGTCAGGGTCGCGGACCAGTCGCGCGGCTGGTCCATGGGGCGAGGCGCCGGGGGCGGAGCCTCTGCGGATACAGCTTGTGAGACCTGGGCCTGTGCGGCGTTCGCCATCGCCAGACAGGCCACGCCCGTCGCCAGAAGCCGTTTCATCTCGAATCCCTCAACCAGTGTCAGGCGGGGGAGGTGGCAAGCGGGCGGGCGATGCGCCAGTTAAGCTTTCGTCATTTGGACGCCGGCAGCCCAGGCTGATTGCGTCAGCCTGCGGCCCGCAGGGCCTCCAGCAACCCCTTGCCATAGCGATCCAGTTTGGACTGGCCGACGCCGGACACGGCGCCGAGGGCGTCGAGGGAGCCGGGCTCGACAATGGCGATTTCCAGCAGGGTCTTGTCCTGGAAGATGACATAGGGCGGGACGTGCTGTTCTGCTGCGCGGTCACGACGCCAGGCGCGCAGGGTCTCGAAGCGGGCGCGGACGTCGGCGTCCAGAGCCTCGACGGCGGCGTTGCGGTCATTGCGGGCCCGGCGGGGCTCGGCCCGGCCCGTGAGGGAGGCGGCCGGGACGCGACGCACTTCGATGGCCCGCTCGCCGCGGTAGACGGCGCGGACGGCCTCGGGGTCGCCCAGCCCGACCAGCGGTTTGCCGTCATTCGGGTCTTCCAGCAGCAGGCCCTCGAACAGCAGGTGGTCGACGATGTCGCGCCAGCCGTTCTGCGATACGTCCTGACCGATGCTCCAGGTGGAGAGGTCGCTTTCCCACGGCTGGACGTCCTTCGTCTTGCCCAGCAGGTGATCGATGACGCGGTTGCGGCCGAAACGCCCGCCAAGACGCTGGACGGCGGCCAGCGCCTTCTGGGCCTGGACGGTGGCGTCATAGAGAGCGGGCGGATCGCTGCAGACGTCGCAGACACCGCAGACGCCCGCATCGGTCTCGCCGAAATAGCGGCGCACGGCCTGGGGCCGGCAGATCGCTCCGTCCAGCATGGCGAACAGGCGTCGCGCCTTGCCCACCTGAACCGCCTTGACCTCTTCGGGCATGGGGCGGCTGTCGAGGCGACGCAGGTTCCAGGCGATGTCGGAAGGGCCGTAAAGGGTGATGCCCTCGGCCGGTTCGCCGTCGCGTCCCGCCCGGCCGATCTCCTGCCAGTAGGCCTCCAGCGAGCCGGGCGGATCGGCGTGGATGACGAAGCGGACGTCGGCCTTGTCCACCCCCATGCCGAAGGCGATGGTCGCGACCATGACGGCGCCTTCCTCGGCGAGGAAGCGGGCGAGGCGTTTGTCGCGGTCGTCCGTGCCCATGCCGGCGTGATAGGCAATGGCGTTGGTCCCGGCGTCCCTGAGCGCCTGGGCGACGCGGTCGCACCCGTCGCGCGAGCCGCAGTAGACGACGCCCGACTTGCCGCGCCGCTGACGCACCAGATCGATGACGGCGGCGTCGGTGCGGGCGCGCGACGCATTCTCCTTGCGCACGGCCGAGAGCTGCAGGTTCGGGCGGGCGAAGCTGTCGACGAAGACCTCGGCCGCGTCGAGGCGCAGGGAGCGGACGATGTCCTCGCGCGTGCGGGCGTCGGCGGTGGCGGTGACGGCGATGCGCGGCACGCCAGGGAACAGCTCTGCGAGCTTCCCCAGCGTCCGGTAATCGGGACGGAAGTCGTGGCCCCACTGGGACACGCAGTGGGCTTCGTCGATGGCGATCAGCGACAGGGGCAGCTCATGCAGCCGGTCGATCAGGTGCGGCTGGGCCAGACCTTCGGGGGAGACGTAGAGCAGGTCCAGCTCGCCCGCGCGGGCGGCGCGCCAGATGGCCGAGCGATCGTCCATGGAGACGCCGGAATCGAGGCGGGCGGCGGCGACGCCCTGCTGTTTCAGCGCCTCGACCTGATCGGTCATCAGGGCGATCAGGGGGGAGACGACGAGGCCGAGGCCGGGGCGCAGGATGGCCGGGATCTGGTAGCAGACCGACTTGCCGCCGCCGGTCGGCAGGACGGCGAGGACGTCGCGCCCGGCCAAGGCCTCGGCGACGACATCGGCCTGAAGCCCGCGAAAGTCAGGGTGGCCCCAGACGCGGTGCAGCAGCTCGCGCGCGTCATCCATGCCCGCGGATGCAGGTTTGGCGAGGGAGGCGGATTCGGCGGGCATCGGGCGCTTGTGCCCGATCCGTTCCGGGGTGTCACGCCGGGACTGAGCGCGGGATCAGGGCTCGAAGGTGACGATCTGGCGCACGACCTGACCGGCGTGCAGGCGGTCGAAGCCTTCATTGATCTGCTCCAGCGGAATCTTGCCGCTCATCAGCAGGTCCACGGGCAGGCGGCCCTGACGATAGAGGGCGACGTAGCGGGGGATGTCGCGGCTGGGGACGCAGGTGCCGATGTAGGAGCCCTTCAGCGTCCGCTCCTCGCCGACGAGCGACACGACATTGACGGGCAGGGCGGCGTCGGGCGGGGGCAGGCCGGCGGTGACGGTGGTTCCGCCGCGCCGGGTCATGCGCCAGGCGGCGTCGAGCGCCCGGACCGAGCCGGCCATTTCGAAGACGAAGTCGGCGCCGCCGTTGGTGAGCTTGCGCACCTGTTCGACGGCGTCCGGATCGGCGGCGTTGACGGTCTGGACGGGCCCCAGGGTGCGGGCCAGCGCCAGCTTGTCCTCGGACAGGTCCACGGCGACGACCGGCGAGGCGCCCGAGGCCAGGGCGCCGAGCACACTGGCCAGACCCACGCCGCCGAGACCGACGATCACGGCGCTCTGGCCCGCGCGGATTCCCGCCGTATTCACGACAGCGCCCACCCCGGTCAGGACCGCGCAGCCGAACAGGGCGGCCTCATCCAGCGGCAATTCCGGATCGACCCTGACCAGCGACCGGCGCGAGACGACCGCGCGGTCGGCGAAGGCCGAGCAGCCAAGGTGGTGGTTCAGCGCCTCGCCCTCATGGTGGATGCGCTTGCCGCCGGAGAGCAGCTCGCCCTTGCCGTTGGCGACGGCGCCGGGTTCGCACAGGGCCGGGCGGCCCTCGGCGCAGGGGTTGCAGTGGCCGCAGGACGGCATGAAGACCATGACCACATGATCGCCGACGGCGAGATCGGTGATCCCGTCGCCGAGCGCCTCGACGATCCCTGCGGCCTCATGCCCGAGCGCCATGGGCAGGGGGCGAGGGCGGTCGCCGTTGATGACGCTGAGATCGGAGTGGCACAAGCCCGCCGCCTTGATCGCCACCAGCACCTCGCCGGAGCCGGGCGGGTCAAGGGTCACGGTTTCGACCGACAACGGACGACTGTCGGCATAGGGATGGGCGGCGCCCATGGCGCGGAGAACGGCGGCTCGGGTGGTGATCGTCATCTGGCGGCCTCGTGATCGATGACCTCTCGATAGGCGCTTGACGCGACGTCGGCCAAGCCCGAGCGTCGTTCCGCGAACAGCTCCGCTGGCAGGGCGTCCCCCGGTTTGTCCCGCCAGAGGCAAGAAACCCCCTGCGCTCAAGTAGCGAGGCCCCGCGGGCCGAGCGCTGGCGCACTAAAAAAGAGGACGAGGAACCTATGGCGATCCGGGAAGAAGGGCCTCTGGCCGATCGGGCGACTTACAAGGCCTACCACACGGTTTCGACCCGCTGGGCCGACAACGACCAGTACGGCCATATCAACAACGCCAAATTCTATGAGTTCGTCGACTCGGCGGTGAACGCCCATCTGATCATCGCCGACGCCCTGACGGAATCGATCGGCCTGGTGGTCGACAGCGGCTGCCGGTACACCTCGTCCCTGGCCTTTCCGGACGTGATCGAGGTCGGGATCAAGGTCGACCACGTCGGCACCTCGAGCGTGAAATACGGCTTCGCCGTCTTTCGCCGCGGCGTCAGCGTTCCTGCGGCCATCGGTCATTTCGTCCACGTCTACGTCGACGCCGAGACCCGCCGGCCCAAGCCGCTGCCGCCCAAGCTCAAGGCCGTGGTGGACAATCTGAAGGCCGACTGAGGCGGTCTCAGTCCTCGTCGAGGTAGCGCGCCAGCAGCACGGCGCCGGCGGCCGTCACGACGCCGAGCGCGAAGGCGGCGACGATGGAGCCCGTAGCCACGGCGGTCGAGACGGTGACGGGCCGCGCCTCATACCATTCGATGATGTCGGCTTCGTCGAGATCGTCGTCTTCGTAACCGGCGGCTTCGGCGGCGTAATCGGGTCCGGTCATGGGAAAGAGCTCTTCTTTGTGGGCGCTATCGCTCGGCTCGCGGAGCCTCGCTACTTGAGCGCCAGTGCCTGAATGCGTGGTGATGCCTAAATCCGTGTCTGACTTGGCGGTTCCGTGGTTCGCGCGCAACGGGGTCTGTCGTGACAGTCGGTCGCGCATCGGCTAGACGCGCCGGTCAGAACCAACGCCACCGGCGCTCAAGTCGCGAGCGACCGCGTTGCGAGCATAGCGCCCACTACCAAGAGACTTTCATGGCCGGCCATTCCAAGTTCAAGAACATCATGCACCGCAAGGGTCGCGCCGACGCGGTGCGCTCCAAGCTGTTCTCCAAACTGTCGCGCGACATCACCGTGGCGGCCAAGAACGGCATGCCCGATCCGGCCCTGAACCCGCGCCTGCGTCTGGCCATCAACAACGCCAAGGCGGAAAGCCTGCCCAAGGACGTGATCGCCCGCGCCATCAACAAGGCCGCCGGCGGCGACGTCGATACGATGGAAGAGGTCCGCTACGAGGGCCGGGGCCCCGGCGGCGTCGGCATCATCGTCGAGGCCCTGACCGACAACCGTAACCGCGCGGCCTCGAACATCGGTGCGGCTTTCAAGAAGAACGGCGGCGCGCTGAGCGAGATGAACTCGGTCGCCTTCATGTGGGACAAGGTCGGCCAGATCATCTACCCGGCCGAGGCCGGCACCGAGGATGCCGTCATGGAGGCCGCCATCGAGGCCGGCGCCCAGGATGTCGAGAGCGACCTGGTCAAGCCCGACATCTATGAGGACGCGCCGGGCCACACCATCTGGACGACCTTCGAGGACCTGAACGACGTCGCCGAGGCGATGTCCAAGGTGCTGGGCGACGCCAAGTCGACCGCCATCGTCTGGAAGCCCCAGTCGGAAGTGCCGGTAACCGGCGAGGCCGTCGGCACCCTGATGAAGCTGCTCGACGCGCTGGACGCCGAGGACGATGTCTCCTCGGTCTATTCCAACGAGGACATCTCGGACGAAGACCTGGCGAAATACGCCGGGTGACGACGCCGGGGGGCGACATCGCGGAGCGGGAGGCGCCGGAGCCGCAAGGGCCGGGCGCCGCCGCACGACGAGGCTTCGACTGGGTCGGGCTTCTGGCCTGGTGCGGGGCCATCGCCTTTGCCGTGGCTCTGGCCGGGCTGCCGATCCTGGTGCTCCGATTCGGCCCGCTGGGGCATGTGCTGGACAAGTGGTGGAAAACGACCGTCGTCGTCGACCTGCCCGAGGCGAACGAAGAGCCTGTCGCGCCCCTGCCGGGGCAGCCGCCGGAGACGTCGGGCCGCAGGCTGGCCCGTGAGGGCGCGGTCGTCGTCAATCCGGCCTGGATCGTCCATCCTGAGCCGTCCTTTCCGCGTCTCGCCATGGAGAAGGGCGTCAAGGCCGGACGGGTCGAGCTGCAATGCCCGGTGTCGGCCGAGGGTATTATCGAATCCTGCTGGATCCGGAGCGAAACGCCGGCCGGCGTCGGCTTTGGTCAGGCGGCCGTGACGGGCGCCGCCCGCGGGCGCCTCCGGCCCCGGACCATCGATGGCGTTCCCACCGCAGGCATGGTTCGGTTCTCGGTCAATTTCCGCCTGTGATACGGGGAGCGGACTGTCCAGTCCTGCGTCCGATTGTCCCCAGACGCGCGGGGTTCCCCGTATCGACTCGTCGGAAGGCGGAAGTTAACGTTTGGTTGAAGGGGGCGCCGGGAGTCCGATTCGTTTGAAGGCCTTGTCAGGAGGCCGCCTCCCGAAGGTTGTCCACCAATCGGAGTGCAGACGATGCTGTCCAGGATCGACCGGGTTCTGTCGCGTAACGGCAAGGGCGAACGCGCCACTGCGACCAATCAGACCGAAGCCGCCGTGGGCCAGGACGCCGCCGGGGTCATCGGCGAACGGTTCGAAACCATCCAGGACAGCCTCGACCAACTGTCGGACATGGCCCAGAAGTTCGGGACGTTTGAAAGCCTGCTGGTCCAGCTGCGCGATCCGCTGGAAGCCGAGTTCCGCTCGCGCCGCGATAATCACGTCGAGCTGATCAATCTGCGCGTCGCGCACGGCGAGGCCGCCGAGCGTCTGGAAACCGCCAGCGCCGAGGCCCGCAAGCTGGCCGCCGCCCTCAGCGAGGCCGAGGCCAGGGTCGAAGACCTGACCGCCCGCAACGGCGAACAGTCCGCCTCGCTGCAGGAAGCCCGCATCGAGACCGACCGCCTGCGCAGCGACCTGTCGCTGGCCACGTCGAAAGTCGATGCGCTGGAGATCGCCGAGCGCGCAGCGACCCAGCGCATCCGCGAGCTGGAACAGGATCAGGACTCCCTGCGCACCCAGCTGAAGCAGGCCGAGACCCAACGCACCGAGTCCGAGAACGGCCGCGCCCAGACCCAGCGCGACCACGCCCTGGTGCTGGAGGAAAACACCGTCCTGCGCCGCCGCATGGAAGAGGTTTCAGCCGAGGTCGCATCCCTGGCCCGCTCGTCCGCCGCCAGCGAAGGCCTGCTGGCCACCGAACGCGCCCGCGCGGCGTCGGAACAGAGCGAGACGGCCCGCAACATGCGGGTGCTGGAAAACCAGACCGAGACCGCCCGTGCCGAGATCGCTTCGCTGTCGTCGCGTCTGGATACGGCGACCGCCCGCGCCAACGGGCTGGAGGTTCTGAATACCGAACAGGCCTCTCGCCTGAGCGAGCTGCAGGCCGGGTCGCACGGCGCCGAGCGCAAGGGCGAGCAGCTGCAGATCAGCCTGGATCGCGCCCTGGAGCGCATTCGCGGTCTGGAAAGCGAAGTCGAGGACACGCGCCAGCGTCTGGCCGGGATGGAGGTCGCCCGCCTCGCCGCCGTGGATCGCGCCGAGACCCTGACCAAGGCCGCCTCGACCCACGACAAGGCCATCGCCCGCGCCGAGGACCGGATGCTGAAGATCCAGGCCAAGCTGGCGGCGGTTCAGGAAGACCACCACACCAAGGCCGAGGGCTGGCTGCAGCAGATCACCGCCCTGCGCGCGGACGTCGAAGGCGCCCGCGCTGAGGCCGCGATGTCGGCGGCGGCTCTGGATGCAGCCCGTCGCGAGCGCGGCGGCCGTCCGGCGGCGACGGAAAGCCACGGGTCGGTTCAGGCCCTCGTCGGCTGAGACCATCGGGGCGGGAACCGTAGAGCTTGGCCCGGGTTAAAGCCGGGCTCTGACGCAAGGACCCCGCCCATGGACATCACCCAGCTGATCCTCGACGACCACGCCGAGCAACGGCGGCTGTTCGCCATCCTGGAACAGATCGACCCGAAGGACATCGACGCCCTGACCAAGGTCTGGGGCCGGCTGTCGGCCTTTCTGGACGTCCATGCCGAGGCCGAGGAGCGGTTCTTCTATCCCGAGCTTCTGAAGCGCGGCGAAGGCGCCAATGACGCCGAGGACGGCACGGTCGAGGGCGAGACCGAGGACGCCATCGAGGACCACAACAAGCTGCGCGACGCGGTCAAGGCGGCCAACAAACTGACGATCGGCACCGCCGAATGGATCGAGGCGGTCGGCAAGGCCAATATCGTCAACTCAAAGCATATGGGCGAGGAGGAACGTCAGGGCCTGACCGACTTCCGCCGCAACGCCCCGATCACCAAGCGGCATGAGCTGGCCGTCCAGTTCGCCGCCTTCGAGGCCGATCACCTGATGGGCATCAAGCCGGTCAACAAGGACCCCGAGGCCTACATCGAGAAGCACGGCTGAGCCGCGTCTCTCCTATTCCTGCACCGCATAGAGCTTGATCAGCTCGAACAGGAAGTCGCGGCCTTCGTAGAGTGAGCGGACTCGCAGTCGCTCGTTCAGGCCGTGGACGCCGTTGCCATCCGGATCGGTGAACATGCCGGTGACGCCATAGGTCGGGATTCCCGCCGCATTGGTGAAGCGGCCGTCGGTGGCCCCCGTCGACAGGGTCGGGACAACCGGCACACCGGGCCACAGCTTCGCCGCCGCCGCCTTGATCGGATCGAGAATGGCGGGGGTCAGGGGCGGAGCCGGCGCGGTCGGGCTGGGCTCGCCGATGGTCTTGATGGTGATGGCCGGATTGGCGAGGGCCGAGGCGATCTCGGCCTGCGTTTCGGCGATCGAATGGCCGGGCAGGATGCGGCAGTTGACGTTGACCGTGACCTTCTGCGGCTGGGCGTTCGGCGCATGGCCGCCGTTGATCAGGGTCGGGATGCACGTCGTGCGCATCATGGCGTTCCACACCGGATTGGCGGCCCCGAGCCGGGCGGCTGCCGCCGCGTCTGGCACGTGGCTGGCCGTCAGGGCGTGCAGGTCGGCGGCGCTGGCGGGGGTGGTCTCGGCGATGGCGGTGAAATAGGCGCGGGTGACCGGTGACAGCTCAAGCGGGAAGTCATGCTGCACCAGCCGGTCCAGCGCGGCGCCCATGGCCCCGATGGCGTTGTCTTTCCTCGGCCGGGCCGAGTGGCCGCCGGGGTTGGTCAGCTCCAGCGTATAGTCCTGATAGACCTTCTCACCCGCCTGGACGTTCAGGGCGATGCGGTTGGCGTTGGCGTCGAGCTGGCCGCCCGCGCCCTCGTTCAAGGCAAAGCCGGCCTGAAGCATCCCGGGATGGTGCTCGAGCAGCCACTGGACGCCGTTCCAGTTGTCGTTGGTTTCCTCGCCGCAGGTCAGGGCCATCTTGATGGTCCGGCGCGGCTGGAAACCCTGCTGCTTCAACCGGATCAGGCTGTCGACCCAGACGGAGGCCTCGGCCTTGTCGTCCGAAGCGCCGCGCGCATAGAAGAAGCCGTTCTCCTCTACGAGGACGAAGGGATCGCGCTCCCAGTCGGCGCGCCGCGCCTCCACCACATCGATATGGGCCAGCAACAGCATGGCGGGCGCCGAGGCGTCCGTGCCGGGCAGGGTGGCGATCAGGGAGCCGAATTTGGGCTGGTCCTCGGGGATGACGACGCGGGCGTCGGCCTCGGAATAACCGGCGGCGACCATGCGTGCGGCCATGCGCTGGGCGGCCAGGGTGCAACTGCCCTCGGACAGGGTGGTGTTGGTCTCGACCAGCTCCTTGTAGAGGCCACGGAACTCGACCTGATCGGGACGCAGCGCCGGGGTCTGGGGCGTATCGGCCTTGGCGATGGTCACGGTGGCCAGGATGATCAGAAGGGCGGCGAGGCCGAACATCGTCAGGATGATCCGGCTGGTGCGCAACTTTCTCATCTCGTCATAGGCGGCGTCGTCGAGCCAGAAGGTGTTCGGCGCGGCCTCGATGACGGCGTTGCGCTTGATCAGACGCCGCAGGGCGCCGCGCTGGATCAGACGGCCTTCGGCGAGGGCGACGGCCGTCTCGGGCGAGGTCGCATTGGCGTTGCGAAGCGTCTGGACGATGCGTTTCTCGGCCCGCATCGAAGCGGCCACCGCCGCACTGGCGCCTGCACTGCTCATGATCCCCGTCTCCCTGTTTCCGGTGACAGTAGCGGGTCCCTAGGCCAGCGCCAGCATCCAGTCATTGTTCGGTAACTCCGTTTGAGGCATGAACGGAACGAATGACGAACGCGATGATTCAGAACGGCCCCGTCCGCATCCTCGGACTCGACCCCGGCCTGCGCCGGACGGGGTGGGGGGTGATCGTGTCCGAGGGTTCGCGGCTGCGCTGGATCGCCCATGGCGTCGTGGCGCCGGACGAGCGCGCGCCCTTCGCCGAACGGCTGCTGCATCTGCTCGAAGCGGTGGGCGAAATCTGCGCCGCCCACGCCTGCGAAGAGGCGGCGATCGAGGAGGTCTTCGTCAACGTCAACCCGGCCTCGACCCTGAAACTGGGCCATGCCCGGGCGGCGGTCATGTTGGCCCCGGCCCGCTGCGGCCTGCCGGTCGCGGAATATTCGCCCAATCTGATCAAGAAGGCCGTGGTCGGCGCCGGCCATGCCGACAAGGGCCAGATCGCCTTCATGGTGAAGCGGCTGATGCCGGCGTCCGGCGATGTGAAGGCCGATGCGGCCGATGCGCTGGCGGTCGCCATCACCCATGCGCAACTGCGCAAGCGAACCCTGCTCGAAAACCTGAGGGGCGCAGCATGATCGGTCGTCTGAGAGGGGTTCTGGCCGAGGTCGAGGAGGGGCACTGCCTGATCGACTGCGCGGGTGTGGGCTATGTGGTGGCCTGTGGATCTCGGACGCTCGGGCGGCTGCCCGCGCCAGGCGACGAGGCGACCCTGCATGTGCATTCGCAGTGGAGCGAGGATGCGGGACCGCGCCTCTATGGCTTCCTGACCCGTGACGAACGCCGCGCCTTCACCACCATGCTGGCCATCCAGGGCGTGGGCCCCAAGGCGGCCCTGTCGGTGCTGGACGTCCTGCCGCCGGGCGAGCTGGCGAGCGCCGTGGCGCGCGAGGACAAGGCGGCGATCGGCCGGGCCAACGGGGTCGGGCCGAAACTCGCTCTGCGTATCGTCACCGAGCTCAAGGGCAAGCCGCTGGGCGACGTCACCTTCACCCCGACGGCGCCCGGCGTTCACGTCGAGGTCGCGCCACCGACGCCCAGCATCGCCGGCGAGGCCGTCTCGGCCCTGCTGGGTCTGGGCATCGCCGAGGTCAACGCCCGCCGCGCCGTCGATCAGGCCCTGATCCGTCTGGGCGAGGATGCTGATCTGTCAGCCGTGATCCGCGCCGGGCTGCAGGAACTCGGCCGATGACCGACGACCGCATCATCTCGCCCCAGCCCGCGCCCGGCGAGGCCTATGACCGGGCGCTGCGGCCCCAGACGCTGGCCGAGTTCGTCGGGCAGGAGCAGTCGAAGGGCAATCTGAAGGTCTTCATCGACGCCGCCCGAGCACGCGGCGAGGCACTGGACCACGTCCTGCTGTTTGGGCCTCCGGGTCTGGGCAAGACGACCCTGGCGCAGATCGTCTCGAAGGAGCTGGGCGTCGGCTTCCGCGCCACCTCGGGGCCCATTCTGGCCAAGGCCGGAGACCTGGCCGCCATCCTGACCAACCTCGAACCGCGCGACGTCCTGTTCATCGACGAGATCCACCGGCTGGCCCCGCAGGTCGAAGAGATCCTCTATCCGGCGATGGAGGACCATGTGCTGGACCTGATCATCGGCGAGGGGCCGTCGGCGCGTTCGGTGCGCATCGATCTGGCGCCCTTCACCCTGGTCGGGGCGACGACGCGAGCCGGGCTGCTGGCTACGCCTCTGCGCGACCGGTTCGGCATTCCGCTGCGGCTGGAATTCTATACCCCCGAAGAACTGGTGCGGGTCATCACCGGGGCGGCGCGCAAGATGGGCGTCAGCATCGACGACGAGGGCGCGCGAGAGATCGGATCGCGGGCCCGGGGCACGCCGCGTGTCGCCGGTCGTCTGCTGCGCCGGGTGCGCGACTTCGCCGAGGCCGAGGGCGCGAAGACGGTCACGAAACTGGTGGCGGCGCGGGCGCTGGCGCGGCTGGAGATCGACGAGGCAGGGCTGGATTCCAACGACCGCCGCTTCCTCAAGGCCCTGATCGAGCACTATGGCGGCGGGCCGGTCGGGATGGACACCCTGGCCGCCGCCATCGCCGAGGCGCGCGACGCCGTCGAGGATGTGATCGAGCCCTATCTGCTGCAGCAGGGCTTCATCCAGCGCACCCCGCGGGGCCGGATGGCCTGCGCCCGCGCCTACAGCCACCTCGGCCTGACCGAACCGCCGAAGCCGCCGGTTTCGGGCGTGGGTGATCTGTTCGAGTGAGCGGCTCTCCTCTGGATCACGCGCGGTCGGTCGGTGCTGTGGCCGCTCAAGCGGTGGTGACCGCCGTCGTCGGCTTGGTCGCGATCCGGCTGGCGGGCGGTCCGCCCTCGGCCCTGATCATTCAGGCAGGGGCGCTGGCCGTCGGCGCCCTGATCGCCTTGGGGCTGGCCTTCAATCCCTGGCGGCCGGGAGCGAAGGCGGCGGCGGTGCTGATCGGCGTCTGTCTGGCCCTGCTGTTCGCAACGCTGGGAGACGCCGGACCGGGCGTGCATCGCTGGATCGCCCTTGGACCGGTCGTGCTTCAGCCGGCCTCGATCGTCCTGCCGTTCGTGGTCTGGGCTCTGGCCGCCACGCGGACCAACTGGTGGGCGGGAGCCCTGACCGGGGCTTTTGCGGTGGTGCTGGCGATCCAGCCGGACGCGGCCTCGGCGACGGCCTTGCTGCTCGCGCTGATCGCATTGGCTGTGGTGCGAGGCAGGGTCGCGGCGCCCGATGTCACGGCCCTGCTGATGGCGCTGGCGGCCGCCGTCTGGAGTTGGACCCGCGCCGATGCGCTGCCGGCCGTGGCCCATGTCGAGCGCATCGTGCCCGAAGCGTTTGCGGCCAATCCCGCCGTCGGTATCGCGGCGGGTCTGATGTTGATCCTTCTGCCCCTGCCGTTCGCGATCAGGGCTGCGAAGGGCGGAGAACACGCTGTGGCGACCGGTCTCGCGGGCCTGTGGATCGGACTGGTCGCGGGCAATCTGTTCGGCAACTATCCGGCCCCGGTGGTCGGGTACGGCGCCTCCCTTGTTGTCGGTTGGCTGGTGTCGCTGGGCCTGGTCCTGTCGCGCGCCCGGGCCACGCCTGCGCCGAACTGGACGATCGTTTCGCGGGTGCGATAGCGGACGCTTCCCCTCGCCGCCGAACCCCTGCATTCTGGCGGGGTTGGAGGGCGAATGACGCGCAAGCTGTCGGTTCAGAAGGTGATCGGAGGTCTGGGCGTCGTGGTCATCGCGCTCGGCGCGCTGAGCCTGTGGGCGATTTCGCAGGGCGCCCGGCCCGGCTTCGCCCAGGAACCGTCCTCCGAGCGGGTGTTGCGTCAGGCGCGCGAACAACTGGGGCCCCGCGCCGAAATCCGGCTGATCGAGGCCGGAAACGGACGGGTCGTCTGCGGCTATCTGGCGGCGGATCGTGCGGCGCCCGCGACTGGCTTCGTCTCGCGCCCGAACCGCCTGCTGCTCAGTGACGACCCGTTGAAGGGCGAATTCCAGCAGATGGTGAGCCAGGACTGTCCGCAGTTTCCTGCCGCTCCCTCACCGCCCGGACCGACGCCATGAGCCCCGACGCCCCTACCGCAGGCCGCTTCGAGGGCCGGGACCATCTGCTGCCGGTCCGGGTCTATTACGAGGACACCGACTTCACCGGTCTGGTCTATCACGCCAACTATGTCCGCTATTTCGAGCGTGGGCGGTCGGACTTCATGCGGCTGACGGCCAAGGGCCATGCTGAACTGCTGGATGACGCGGAGCCCATGGCATTCGTCGTCGCCGAGATGAACATCAAATATCTGAAGCCCGCGCGGATCGACGACGCCCTGGTGGTGCGCACCACCTATGATGCGGTGAAGGGGCCCCGGCTGATCATCTCCCAGAGCGTAGAACGGGACGGGGAGGTGCTGTGCCGGGCCGAGGTGACGGCCGTCTGCATCCATCTGGACGGACGGCCACGGCGGCCGACCAAGGCTCTCGTCGACAGCGTTACGCCCTGGCTGAAGAGCTGATCCGGCCACTTTCCTGCGCGGATATATGGAAGCCATGCTCACGCACCGGTGAGGGGAGCGTTAGTGACCTTGTCACGTCTGGCCGCTAGAGCCGGACAAGCGCCACACTATGGTCACGCCGGCCCGCACGATAGGCCGGACGCCATTGCCTCCAAGGACCCGCCCGACGATGACAGTCCCCGCCGCCGCAACTGCCGCCGCTGACGCCGGAATGTTGAACCCCGTCACCCTGTTCATGACCGCCGACTGGGTCGTGAAGCTCGTGATGCTGGGTCTCGCCGGGGCCTCGGTCTGGTCCTGGGCTATCATCATCGACAAGGGCTTCCGCTTCACCGCCCTGAACAGCCAGGCCGACACCTTTGAGAAGGCGCTCAGTTCCGGCCGATCGCTGGAGGACGTCGCGGCCGAAGCCGGACCCCAGCCGAACCACGCCCTGCCGCGCATGCTGGTCACGGCCCTGGCCGACTGGCGCGAGACCCGCGCGCGCGGCGCCCTGACGGAACAGCAGGGCAATCTGCTGATCAGCCGTATCGACCGGTCGCTGGATTCGATCATCGCCCGCGAGGGCCAGCGCGTCGAAAACGGTCTGGGCGTGCTGTCGGTGGTCGCCACGGCCTCGCCTTTCATCGGCCTGTTCGGCACGGTCTGGGGCATCATGAACGCCTTCGGGCGCATCGCCTCGGCGGGCAATACCAATCTGACGACGGTGGCCCCGGCCATTTCGGAAGCCCTGTTCGCCACGGCCGTCGGTCTGGCGGCGGCCATCCCGGCCTATATCGCCTACAACAAATTCTCGATCGACGCGGGCAAGTTCTCGGGCCGTCTGGAGAGCTTCGCCGACGATCTGCAGGCCGCCGTGGCCCGCCGTCTGGGCGTGCCGAGCGCCCCGCCGCCGCCGGCCCCGCCGCCGTCCGAATTCTCCATCCGCCGGGCCGACTGACATGGCCATGGGCGGAGGGGCCGGACAGGGCCACGTGCGCGGACGCCGCCGCGCCAAGAAGCGGCCGCTGAGCGAAATCAACGTCACGCCTCTGGTCGACGTCATGCTGGTGCTGCTGATCATCTTCATGATCTCGGCGCCCCTGCTGACGGTCGGGGTGCCGGTCGAGCTGCCCAAGACCGAGGCCAGCGCCGTGCCGACGGACAATACGCCAATCACCCTGTCGATCGACCAGAACGGGGCGATCTTCCTCGACAAGACTCCGACCGAATACGACCAGCTGACGGCGCGTGTCGCCGACGCCGTGGGCGACGCCAAAAAGGACGAAAAACCGATCTTCGTGCGCGCCGACGGCCGGGCGCCCTATCAGGCGGTCGCGCGGGTGATGGCGCGTCTGTCCGCCTCGGGCTTCACCAAGCTGAACCTGATCACCGACACGGCGCCGGATTCCGAAGGCTGACGTGAACAGACCGAGCCCCGCCATTCTGGGATCGATTGCGCTGCATGTCGGCGTGCTGGCGCTCGCCTTCGTGAGTTGGCCGAAGAAAGACCTGCCCGTGCCGATGCCGTCGTCAGTGCCGGTGTCGATCCTGTCTTCGGAGGTCATTGAGGCCGCGCCTGCCGACAATCCGTCCGAGGAACTGATCACCGAGGACGGCGCCAGCGCTCCGACCGAAGCCGTGGAAGCACCGCCGGCGCCCACGCCCGCTCCGACGCCGCCGCCGACGCCCGCGCCGCCGACGCCGCGTATTCCGCCCAAGGTCACGCCGCCAGCCCCGACGCCGCGCCCCACACCGACCCGTCCGACGCCGCCGGCCCCCGCGCGGCCGACGCCGCCCCGCAACACGCCCCCCGCTGCGACACCGCGTCGCAACGAGCCCGCACTGGACCTCGGCGCCCTGCAGCAGGGGCCGCGCCGCCCCAACAACAATCCCGGCCGGCCCTCGACGGGGCAGCAAGGGACGGGTGCGGCGCCCCAGGCGTCGGGACCGCAGCTCAGCGCTTTGGCGCGTCAGATCACGCCGAACTGGAATGTGCGGGTCGTCTGCGACCTGCCGGGCGGCGACGAGATCGTGATCCGGGTGCGGGTCCGGCTTGACGCGACGGGCCGTATCCAGGGTACGCCGGTCGTCGAGGGCGCTCGTAACGATCCGGCGTGGCGGGCGGCCTCCGACAGCCTGCTGCAGGCCTTGAGGGCGACGTCTCCGTTCGACGTGCCGGCGGGCTTCACGCCCCAGGAAATTCCGTTCCGGTTCGAGACCGCGCGCCAATGCCGCAACCTCTGAGCTGTCGGGCGGTTCAAGCTTCGCCAAACGGTCGCCCTATTCCCGGGCAAGCTGGCCGTGGGGGCGACGGTTGCGCTAGATCAGGCGCGCCGCAAGGTAAACGAGGGAGCCGTCCATGCGTCTGAAAACTCTTCTGGTCACCGTCGCCGCAGTGGCGATGTCGGCCCCGATGCTGGTTCAGGCCCAGGTTCCCGGCCAGGGCCCCGCCGCCGCCCCGACCCAGGACGTCGTCGTCGACGAGGGCGTTCTGAAACCCTTCCAGATCGCCATCGCGCCGTTCAGCGGCCCCAATGGTTCGGAAGTCTCCGGCGTTTTGACCGGCGACCTGACCCGCTCCGGCTATTTCGAGGCGATCAATCCGCGCAGCTTCATCGAGACCGGGCTGACGCTGAACAATGCGCCCAACTTCCCGCAGTGGACCCAGATCGGCGCCCAGGCGGTGCTCTACGGATCTGTGACGCCGCGTCCGGACAACCGCAACGACTACGGCTTCCGCCTGTACGATCCGTACCGGCAGTGCCAGCTGGTCAGCTACAACTTCACCGCCACGCCCGAGCAGTGGCGTCGGGTCGCGCACAAGATCGCCGACGTCGTCTATCAGCGCATGACCGGCGAGAGCGGCTTCTTCGACACCCGCATCATCTATGTCGCCGAGAGCGGCACCGAGCTGAACCGCCTGTCGCGGCTCGCGATCGTCGATCAGGACGGCTACAATCCCGTCTTCCTGACCGGGGGCGAGGAGATCATCCTGACGCCGCGCTTCTCGTCCAACCCGGACGAGATCACCTATATGGCGCTGGGCAAGGACTACAGCCGCATCTACCTCTACAATCTGTCGACCGGCCGCCGCGAAAGCCTCGGCGAGTTCGACGGTCAGGCTCTCGCGCCGCGCTATTCGCCCGACGGGTCCAAGGTGGCCTTCTCGATCATCCGGGGCGGCAATACCGACGTCTATGTGATGGATCTGCGCAGCCGTCAGCTCAGCCGCCTGACCTCGGATCCGGGCATCGACACCTCGCCGTCCTTCAGCCCGGACGCGCGCCAGATCGTGTTCAACTCGGACCGGTCGGGCACGCCGCGCCTCTACATCATGAACGCTGACGGCTCGGGCCAGCGGCCGATTTCGCGCGGCGGCGGCAGCTATACGGCCCCGTCCTGGAGCCCGCGCGGCGACCTGATCGCCTTCACCAAGTCGTCGGGCGGCCGGTTCTCGATCGGTGTCATGGGGACGGACGGCTCGGGCGAGCGCAGCCTGTCGTCCAGCTATTTCGAGGAAGGCCCGTCCTGGGCCCCGAACGGCCGCTACATCATGTTCTCGCGCCAGACGCGGGGCGGGAACACCAATCTGTGGATGGTCGACCTTTCGGGCCGGGTGATCGCCCAGTCGGGCTATCAGGGCCGGGGCTCCGACCCCGCCTGGTCGCCGCTGCTGGACGCGGCTCCCGTGAACCTCGGTCGCAGCCAAGGTCCGGACAGCTGCCCGTCCTAGGTTCGGACACCTCCGTCAGGTGAAATCAGTTCACGGGCGGAGCCGAACCCCTCAACAGTGCGTTACCCGAACCAGAAGCGCCACCATTTCGCCACCTGCCCCGCTAAAGGCAGAGCTTGAAGCGCCGATCCGGCGTCCGAGGGCAAAACCAAGGAGACGACCCGCGATGACGACCATGACCAACCTGATCAAGCTGACCGCCGTCGGCCTCGTGATGGCCTCGATGGCCGCCTGTACGCCGAAGCGTCCTGTCGAAACGGCTGTCCCGAACCAGCCGACGGGCCCGAGCAACCCGATCTATCCGGGCACGGGAACCGGCAACATCGGCGGCTCGAACACCGGCGCCGCCCGCCCGGGTTCGGAACAGGACTTCGTCGTCAACGTCGGCGATCGCGTCTATTTCGACCTCGATTCCTATCAGGTCTCGACCGAGGCCTATCCGCGTCTGGACGCCCAGGCCCAGTGGCTGCTGCGCTATCCGCAGATCACCGTCCGGATCGAAGGCAACGCCGACGAACGCGGCACCCGCGAGTACAACTTGGCCCTCGGCGCCCGCCGTGCGGAATCGGTGCGCAACTACCTCGTGCAGCGCGGCGTGCCTGCCGGCCGCATCGACACCATCAGCTTCGGCAAGGAGCGTCCGATTGCTCAAGGTTCGAGCGAGGAATCTTGGGCCCGCAACCGCAACGGCCATACCGCGATCGTCTCCGGCGGGATGTAATCCCCTGAGGATGTGACGACATCGGGGGCGCTCGCGACGCGGGCGCCCCTTTTCGTTCCGGGACGCCCCGGCCCGGCCTTGCGAAGGCCCCGAAACGGTGAAACCACTAGAGCCATGATGAAGCCCTTCCATCGCAATCTTCTGCTCGCCGCCACGGGTCTGTGCATCGTGGGCGGCGGCGTCGCCGTATCCCAGGTCCAGCCCCTGGCGCCCGTCGAATGGGACAATCGCCGTCTCGACACTCTGGACCGCAATGTGCGCCGCCTCGAGCGCGCCGTGACCCAGAGGAACGCCGTCGGCCAGCCCGTTCTGGTCGAGCCCGATCCCGAGGTCGTCGCCCTGCAGGGGCAGGTTGGAGAAATGGACCGCCGTCTGCAGGATCTGGAGGCCAGCCTCCAGCGGCTGACCCGTGACGGCGAACAAACGGCCTTCAAGCTGGACGAGGCGACACGGGACAACGCCGCCCTGCGCACCCGGTTGAACGCCAGCGACGCTCGCATCAAGGCGATCGAGGACCGGGCCGCCGCCGCTGCCGCCGCCGCCGCCGAGGCCGAACAGGCCGGGCGGTCGCCGACCGGCAACGCCGCCGGCGATCTGGCCGCCGCCCGCGCCCTGACCGATGCGGCCGCGCAAGGTCAGGCCTATGAGGTGCTGATCACCAACTGGCCGTCCACGCCCCAGTCGGCCGAGGCCGGCTATCGCCTCGGCGACCTGCGCCGCGCCGGCGACGACATGAACGGCGCGGTTCAGGCCTATGCCGGCGCCCTGAACGGCTGGCCGACGACGCCCTGGGCCGGCGAGACGACGCTGAAACTGGCCCGCGCCCTGGCGTCGACCAACCGCAATCCACAGGCCTGTGCGGCGCTCGGCGAGTTCAACCGGCGCTATGCCGCCGCGGCTTCGGCCCAGCTGAAGACCATCGCCGGTCAGATCCGCACCCAGGCCCGCTGCACCTGACCGCCGTGGCCGCGCCGGACCCAGGTCTGGCGGCGCGGGTCGAGACCCGGCTCGACGCCCGGCTGATGGGTGAGGTGGAGCCTCCCATCGTGCTGGGCCTTTCGGGCGGCGGGGATTCCCTTGCCCTGCTGGAGATCGCCGCCGACTGGGCGGAGCGCAGCGGCCGGCGCCTTGTGGCCGTTACGGTCGATCACGGCCTGAACCCTGACAGCCGCGACTGGAGCCGGTTCTGCGCCGAAGCCTGTGCGCGTCGCGGCGTCGACTGGATCGAACGGCGCTGGGAGGGCGGCAAGCCCGTGACCGGCCTGACGGCGGCGGCGCGGTCGGCGCGGCATCGGCTGATCGCCGAGGCGGCGCGGGCGGCGGGCGCCAGGGTCATCCTTCTGGCCCATACCGCCGACGATATCCTTGAGAGCGACTGGATGCGCTCGCGTCCGGTCGAGGCGGGCGGCTCGACGCTGGGGCGGCTGCGCGAATGGTCGCCGTCGCCGGTCTGGCCCGAGGGGCGTAGCCTGATGCTGCTTCGGCCGCTGCTCGGTGAGCGTCGCGAGGCTCTGCGGGACTTGCTGCGGGGCAGGGGGCTGATCTGGATCGAGGATCCGGCCAATGCCGATGCGCGGTTCGGGCGCAGCCGGGCGAGGCAGGCGCTGGCGGCCGGGGAGGGGACCTCCGACGGCGGAACCGCTCACCCTCCCGTCGCCTGCCGCGCCAGGCCTCTCCCTCTTCCGCTAGGAGAGGGGTTTCAGGTCTGGAGAGGAATTGGGCCGACGGTTCTGGCCGCCGCCCTTCTGTCCGCCTCCGGGACGTCTGCCCCGCCTCACCGTGACAGGCTTGAGCGCCTGATCGTGCGCCTGCAGTCAGGAGAGGACTTCGACGCGAGCCTGGCCGGGGCTCGTATCGAGGCGCACGGCGACAAGATCCTTGTCGGTCGCGAGCCGGGAGAGTTCCGTCGCCGGGCGTCGGACGATGCGCTCCTGACGCCGGGGCGGGCCGCTGTCTGGGACGGGCGATACGAGATCGTGATCGCAGAGGCCGGCTGGACGGTCACGGCCGCGGCAGGGCGACTGAATGGGCTGTCCGACGCCGATCGGACCGTCGTGGCAGGCGTTCCGTCCTGGGCGCGGGGAGCCCTGCCCGTGCTGATCCGGGACGATGGCGCTGGTCTGGTTCTGGCATGGCGCAAGGCCGAGGTCCGGGCCCTGTCGGCGCGCCGTCTGGCGTTGTTCCTCGGGACGATGTCGGGCGAAACGACGCAGGAGGCCGACCTCTTTCGAACGATCCATGGCGAAACGCCGCCCGCTGACCTATTTTCACACAAAGACCACCATCGCGGCTTAGGCTGATCGCCTTGCCGAAGGACCGAGAACGACAATGAACCTGCGTAACCTGGCGATCTGGGGCTTGATCCTGCTGGCGCTTGTGGCGGGATACGCCGCCCTGAGCCAGAGCGGCGGTCCACTCGCCGCGGCCAAGGGCGGCCCGGCCGCCGCCGCCGCGAGCCGGCCGGAGATGATCACCTATTCCAAGCTGGTGAACGAGGTCGGGGCCAAGAACGTCAAGGCGGTCGTGGTCAAGGGCGATCAGATCAACGGCGAGTTCCAGAACGGCTCCCGTTTCATCGCCACCACCCTGCCGCAGAACGAGGCGCTGATCGAGGCGATCCGCGAGTCGGGCGCCCAGGTCGACGTCAAGACCACCCGCCAGTCGTGGTGGCAGGCCCTGCTGATCGGCATCCTGCCCATCCTGCTGCTGGTCGGCGTCTGGGTCTTCTTTATGCGCCAGATGCAGGGCGGGGCGCGCGGCGCCATGGGCTTCGGCAAGTCCAAGGCCAAGCTGCTGACCGAGCACAAGGGCCGCAAGACCTTCGACGACGTCGCCGGTGTGGACGAGGCCAAGGAAGAACTGCAGGAGGTCGTCGACTTCTTGAAGGATCCAGGCAAGTTCCAGCGTCTGGGCGGCAAGATTCCCAAGGGCGCCCTTCTGGTGGGCCCTCCCGGTACGGGCAAGACCCTGCTGGCCCGCGCCGTCGCGGGCGAGGCGGGCGTGCCCTTCTTCTCCATCTCCGGCTCGGACTTCGTCGAGATGTTCGTCGGTGTCGGCGCCAGCCGCGTGCGCGACATGTTCGAACAGGCCAAGAAGAACGCCCCCTGCATCATCTTCATCGACGAGATCGACGCGGTCGGTCGTCACCGCGGCGCCGGTCTGGGCGGCGGCAATGACGAGCGCGAGCAGACCCTGAACCAGCTGCTCGTCGAGATGGACGGCTTCGAGGCCAATGAGGGCATCATCCTGATCGCCGCGACCAACCGTCCCGACGTTCTGGATCCGGCCCTGCTGCGTCCCGGCCGTTTCGACCGTCAGGTCGTGGTGCCCAATCCCGATGTGAACGGTCGCGAGAAGATCCTGCGCGTCCACATGAAGGACGTGCCGCTGGCCGCCGACGTCAACGTCAAGACCCTGGCGCGCGGCACCCCGGGCTTCTCCGGCGCCGACCTGGCCAATCTGGTCAACGAAGCCGCCCTGATGGCCGCCCGCAAGGACCGTCGCATGGTCACCCACCGTGACTTCGAGGACGCCAAGGACAAGGTCATGATGGGCGCCGAGCGCAAATCCATGGCCATGAACGAGGAAGAAAAGCGCCTGACCGCCTATCACGAGGGCGGCCACGCCATCGTGGCCATGAACGTCAAGATGGCCGACCCGGTGCACAAGGCGACCATCGTCCCGCGCGGCCAGGCCTTGGGCATGGTCATGCAGCTGCCGGAAGGCGACCGCTATTCGATGAAGTACCAGCAGATGGTCGATCGCATCGCCATCATGGCCGGCGGCCGCGTCGCCGAGGAGATCATCTTCGGCAAGGAAAACATCACCTCCGGCGCCTCCTCCGACATCACCCAGGCGACCAAGCTGGCCCGCCGCATGGTCACCCAGTGGGGCTTCTCGGACATCCTGGGCACCGTGGCCTATGGCGAGAACGAGCAGGAGGTCTTCCTCGGCCACTCCGTCGCGCGCAGCCAGAACATCAGTGAAGAGACCGCCCGGATCATCGATTCCGAGGTCAAGCGTCTGGTCACCGAAGGCTGGGACGAGGCTCGCCAGATCCTGACCGACAAGGCCGAAGATCTGGAGAAGCTGGCCCAGGCCCTGCTCGAGTACGAGACCCTGTCGGGTCAGGAGATCAAGGACCTGCTGGAGAAGGGCGCCGCGCCGAACCGCGACGAGAACAACTTCCCCAACTCCGGCCCCTCCGTCTCCGTGCCGGTCACTCCGGTCGCCGACGGCGTCACGGTCGACGTCCCTACCGTCCACTAAAGCCTTCCAGAACCCGTCGATGGCTCCAGCCTCGGCGGGTTCTTTCTGATGGACATGTTTGCATTATAAACAAGTCTATGAGATACGACCTCGTCCGAAACGGGAGGGGTCGCCATGTCGGCATCCGAAATCGATCGATCCGAGCGCCTGCATGGCCTCGATGCGTTGCGGGGCGGAGCCCTGCTTCTGGGCGTGGTGCTCCACGCCTCCATGTCCTTCATTCCGGCGCCGATCTGGATCGTCAGTGACGATCAGCAGTCGGTCGGGGCCGGGGTGCTGTTCTTCGCCATCCACATCTTCCGGATGGCGACCTTCTTCCTGCTGGCCGGCCTGTTCGCCCATCTGATGCTGGGGCGACGCGGCGTGGGCGGCTTCCTCAAGGACCGCTTCATCCGCATCGGCGGGCCGCTGGGCGTCTTCTGGACCCCGGTGATGGCGGCGATCATCGCCGTGCTGATCTGGAATGCGATCCGTCAGGCCGCCGGCGCTCCGATGGGCCCCCCGCCTCCGCCGCCGACCTACACCTGGCTGACCATCCCCCTGACCCATCTCTGGTTCCTGTGGGTGTTGATGCTGCTCTATGTCGCCGTCCTGATCCTGCGCGCGCCCTTCGCGATGCTGGACCGCGACAGCGGCTGGGGGCGGACGGTCGACGGGTTGATGAGCGGACTGGCCACGCCCTGGGGCGCGGTTCTCCTCGCCGCGCCTCTGGCGGTCGCCCTGTGGTTCGAGCCGAACTGGGTCCCCTTCTTCGGCATCCCGACGCCCGATCGCGGACTGGTTCCGAACCTGTCCGCCTCGGTCGGCTTCGGCACGGTCTTCGGTTTCGGCTTCCTGCTGGACCGTCGTCGGGATCTGCTGGCGAAGCTACAGGGCTGGGCGCCGGTCAACCTCGGCCTCGCGGTCGGAGCGGGCGCGACCCTGCTCATGCTGGCCGGTGGTCCCGCGCCGTCCATCGTCCCGGTCACCGATCCGGCGACCAAGGCCATGGCCGCGGCGGCGCTCGGCGTCGCCACCTTCGCCTCGGCCTTTGCTGCGGTGGGGCTGGCGCTGAAGTTTTTCTCCGGCCACAGCGCCCTGAGGCGTTACCTCGCCGACGCCTCCTACTGGGTCTACATCGTCCATCTGCCGCTGGTCATGGCCGGACAGGTGCTGATCCAGGACTGGGCCGCGCCCTGGCCGATCAAGCTGACGGTCGTGGTCGCGGGCGTCATCGCCGTCAGCCTCGCCAGCTACGAGCTGCTGATCCGCCACAGCTTCATGGGGCGCTGGCTGAACGGACGGCGCGTGCCCTGGCGGCGCAAGCCCGACGCCGAACTGGCGCCCGCCGAATAGGCGGCTCAAGAACTTGCCAACCCCGGCCGGCGCGTCCATCCGATGGAGGCGCCGGCCGCATCAGGAATCGCCCTCATGTCAGACAAGTCTACGCCCGAAGCCGATCTCGCCTTCCTGCGTTCCGTGGTGACGGGCGGAGGGCCGGGCGGGCATCTGACGCTGGGCGTCGCCTATCTGGCGGGGGGCTTGCTCTACGGCGCCCAGTGCCTGTTCCACATCGGTCAGATCGCCGGCTGGATCCGCTGGCCGGACCTCGCCAATCTCGCTGTTGTCGTCGCGGTGCCGGTAGCCTTCTTCGTCGTCCTGACCTGGGCGATCCTCGAGGACCGCAAGATCCCCAAGCCGGGTCCGATGGTCACCCGCACCCTGAACGCGGCCTTCAGCGCCACTGGCATGGCCAATCTGGCGATCATCATCGTCTTCGGCGTCGGGTCCGCGCGCGATCACGACTTCGCGGTGTGGCTCTACTATGCGGCGGTGATCTTCGCCCTGCAGTCTGCGGCCTGGTTTGTCGCCTTTACCCTGAAGCGGACGCCGTGGATGCTGGCGGTCTCCATCGGCGGCTGGCTGACAGCGGTGGCGCTGGGTCTGACGGTGCGTCAGGCTCCGATCTATCTCGGTATCTGCACGGTCGCCCTGTTCCTGCTGTTCGCTCTGCCCGGCTGGGTCATGCTGCGCGGCGCCCTCAATGCGCGCAAAGCCGCCTGAACCATGGGGCTGAACGATCTCGGACGGATCGACGAGGTCATCCACGGCCGCATGCGGCTGGGGATCATGGTCTATCTGGCCGACGCCGAGGTCGCTGACTTCACCGAGCTGAAGACGGTGCTGGAGGCGACCCAGGGCAATCTTTCTGTCCACATCAAGAAGCTGGAGGAAGCCGGCTATGTCGCCGTCGCCAAGAGCTTCGTGAACAACAAGCCCCTGACCCGGGTCTCGATCACCGACGAGGGCCGTCAGGCCTTCGCCGCCTATCTGGAGGCGTTGGGCGGGCTGATCGGCGGGCGCGGCTGATGGCGGCCGTCGTTGTCGATCCCAAGCACGTCCACGCCTTTGTGGACGAGGCCGCTTTCGAGGCCTGGCTGGCCAGGAACCACGACCGCGAGACCGAGGTCTGGATCCGGATTTACAAGGTGAAGTCCGGCGTGGCCTCGATCACGGTGAAGGAGGCCATCGACGTCTGCCTGTGCTGGGGCTGGATCGACGGGATCAAGAAGAGCTTTGACGAGGCCAGCTTCCTGCAGCGCTACACCCCGCGCGGGAAGAAGAGCGTCTGGAGCCAGGTCAATGTCGACAACGTCGCGCGCCTGACCGAGGCGGGGCGGATGACCGGTCACGGCCAGACGCACATCGAGGCGGCCAAGGCCGATGGCCGCTGGGAGGCCGCCTATCGCATCAAGGGTTCGACCCTGCCTGACGATCTTCTGGCGGCGGTCGAGGTCGTGCCCGAGGCGAAGGCCACGCTTGAGAGCCTCAGCGCCCAGAACCGGTTCGCCCTGATCTTCCGGCTTCAGGCCCTGAAGACCGAGGCGGGAAGGCAGAAGGCCATCGCACGGTTCGTCGACATGCTGGCGCGCGGCGAGACCCCTCATCCGCAAGGAAAAGCCCAATGAGCCGCCCCCAGGTCATGGGCATCGTCAACGTCACGCCCGACAGCTTCTCGGACGGCGGGCGGCTGGCGACGGTGGAGGCGGCTGTGGCGCATGCCTTGTCGCTGGTCGAACAGGGCGCGGACATCCTCGACATCGGCGGGGAGAGCACCCGGCCGGGCGCCGAGCCTGTCAATGTCGCCGAGGAGATCGCCCGCACCCTGCCGGTCATCGCGGGCGTCCGCGCGCATTGGGCCGGACCGATCAGCATCGACACTCTGAAGCCCGAGGTGGCCCGCGCGGCGGTCGGCGCCGGGGCGACGATGTGGAACGACGTCTCGGCCCTGAGCTTTTTGCCCGACAGTCTGGCGACGGCGGCGGCCCTGCGTTGCGACATCGTCCTGATGCATATGCAGGGCGAGCCGCGCACCATGCAGGCGGCGCCCGTCTATGACGACGTGGTCGGAGAGGTCGTCGGTTATCTGGCCGGGCGGGCGAAGGCGGCGGTGAAGGCCGGGGTGGCGCGCGAGAAGATCTGGCTGGATCCCGGCATCGGCTTCGGCAAGACCACGGCCCACAACCTGACCCTGACGGCGCGGCTGGAGGCCTTGGTCGAGCTGGGCTATCCGGTGCTCTACGCCGCCAGCCGCAAGCGGACGATCCTCGGCGTCGACGAGACCGCGACCGATCCCGCCGACCGGCTGGGCGGATCGCTGGCTATGATGCTGGAAGGCGCGCGGCGGGGGGCGAGGATGGTCCGCGTCCACGATGTGCGCGAGACGGTTCAGGCCTTGAAGCTGTGGTCGGCCGTCAGCTCGGCAGGTTGATCTGCCACGACACCCCGAACCGGTCCTGCACCCAGGCGAACCGTTTCGAGAAGCCATAGTTTCCGGCCGGCATCATCGTCTTGCCGCCTGCGCCGAGCGCCTCGGCCAAGGCGTCGACATCGGTTTCAGCCTCCACCGTCAGGAAGGTCGAGGTGGACGGGGTGAAGGTGAAGTCGTGCATCGGCGGGGAATCATTGGCCATGATCTCCAGCCCGGCGATCGTCAGTCGCGCCATGGCCACCTTGCCGTCCGGTCCCTTGTGCAGGGCGGCGATGGCGGCGCCGGGAATGGCGTCAGCGTAGAAGGTCAGGGCCTCCTCGCAATCGCCCTGGAACATCAGGAAGGGGGCGGCGGCGGTGATCATGGGTCAGCTCCGGTTGGCGTCGGCGACGGCCGAGAGGTTGTCGAGGATCATGGACCAGCCGGCGGCCGACCGGTCGGCGTAAGCGGCCCAGGCGGGGGCGAGGTCGTGGCTGAGGACGACGACGCAGCCGTCTCCCTCGGCGGCGAAGGCCACGGTGACACGCGTCGGCTCCTCCGGAGCCTCATCGACCCAGAAATTGAAGACGATGCGGTTGGGTCTTTCGATCTCTACGAACCGGCCGAAGTGGCGGGCAAGGTCTTCGCCGCGCCGCTCGAAGATGGCGAAGGCGCCGCCGACGACGGGGTCATAGTCGGTATTCTCCATCACGCCCTCGGGCGTATGGAATAGCCACAGGCCGACGGTCGCCGGATCGAGAAAGGCGTCGAAGACCCGCTCCGGCGAATGACGGAAGCGCTTCTCGACGTGCACCTCGACCGGCGTGCTCATTCGCTCCAGCCTTCCGCGTGATGGTCGGGATGGCGATCCACGACGAAGCGCGGCTCGATTCCGTACTCGAGCCAGATCTTGGCGCCGCCGAGAACCAGGGCGAAGCCGCCGGTGGAATCCAGAGCTTTGGCGACCCCCTCGGCGTCGTCCGTGAAGCCCCGGTTCTCGACCGTGACCCAGGTGTGGTCTCCGCGCGCTTCGAACAGCCATTCGACCTCGGTCGGGGTGGAGCGGTTGTCCCAATCGATCAGGATGCGACGGTCGGTCTCGACGGCCTTCACGATCACCTCGGTCGAGGCGCCGTACATGGCCCACGTCCAGTCAACCGCGGCGCCGGGCTCAAGCGCGCCGGTGCTGTCGGTGAACCAGAAGCGAGTGGTTACCGCCGGATCGGCGAAGGCCCGAAACACCTCTGCGACCGGGCGGCGGATCAACATACCGGCGCTGGCGATCGGCGCGGTCATGCGGTGCGCCAGTCGTTGGAGTAAGGCTTGTCGTCGCCCGCCTTCGGGTTCTCCAGTCGTGCCTGATAGGCGTCGCGCAGGGCGAACCAGCGGTCCCAGCTCCACGGATGGCGCACGCCTTTGATGGCGTCTTCCAGCCCTTCCATATGGTGCTGCCAGCCGGCGAGGACGTTCTTTCGCCCGCTCTCCCAGGTCGAGGGTACGCGGTGGGCGAGTATCAGGTGGGTGCCGTCGCCGTCGGGCTCCAGCCGCCAGGAGACGACCGAGTCCGGGTTGCTGCCGAAGGTGTGCTCGAACAGGGTGTAGGGCCGCACGGTCAGGACCTCGTTCAACTGGCGGCGCTTCTCCGGCACGTCGGGCATGAAGTCGTTGTCGGGCTGGCGGAAGTTCAGCTCCATCCTGCCACCCGGGACGGTCTCCATGTCCGCCTCGGCCAGCCAGCAGGCGAGGCCTTCCGGCGTGGTCAGGGCCTTCCAGACCCGCTCGGGCGAATGGCGCAGGCGGCGCTCGAAGCCGATGATCCAGCCGTCGCCGTCCTCGCGGATCGTGCCGCCGTCGGGGCCGGGAAGCGTTTCAACGAGAGTATCAGTCATTGCGGAAACTCCTTGTCCAGGTGCGCTTCGAGGGCGTCGAGCTTGTCGGTCCAGAAGCGGCGGTAGGGGGCGAGCCAGGCGTCCAGCTCGGCCAGGGGGGCGGGGTTGAGGCGATAAAGGCGGCGGTTGGCGTCCTTGCGCACGGTCACCAGTCCGGCGGCGCGCAGCACGCCGAGGTGTTTCGACACCGCCGGCTGGCTGATCGGCAGGGCGGCGACGAAGTCCCCGGCGGGACGTTCGCCGTCGCGCAACAGCCCCATGATGGCCATGCGGTTCGGTTCGGACAGGGCGAGAAGGGCGTCGTGCATGTGAATAGCTAATCAGCTATATAGCCATAATGCAATATATGATTTTCTTGCCCTTGGTCTGGGGCTGACGCATCAGGACGGCATGACCGCCGAATCCTTCCAAAAGCCCGCCCAAGCAGGACCGGGGCGCGTCCTGATCATCGCCGGCTCGGACTCGGGCGGCGGGGCCGGGATCCAGGCCGACATCAAGGCCGTGACCATGCTGGGCGCCTATGCGGCGACCGCCATCACGGCCATCACGGTCCAGAATACGCTGGGGGTGACGGGGGTTTTCCCCCTGCCGCTCGATCTGATCGAACAGCAGGCGCGGGCGGTGCTGGACGACATCGGCGCCGATGCGATCAAGACCGGTATGCTGGGCACGGCCGAGACGGTCGAACGCGTCGCCGCCATCCTCGATACGTCGGCCGCCGCCGTGGTCGTCGATCCGGTCATGGTGGCCAAGGGCGGGGCCTCGCTGCTGGCCAATGACGCGGTCGAGGCCGTGAAGTCGCTGATGATCCCGCGCGCGACCCTGCTGACCCCCAATGCGCCGGAGGCCGAGGCCCTGACCGGGCTGACGGTCACCGATCTGGACGGCCAGCGCCGCGCCGGCGAGGCTCTGCTGGCCATGGGGTCGAAGGCCGTGCTGATGAAGGGCGGCCACGTCGATGGGCCGACGGTGATCGACGTCCTGATGACCGCGTCCGGCGAGACCTTGCTGGAGGGGCCGCGCATCGACACCAGCTCGACCCACGGCACCGGCTGCACCCTGGCCAGCGCCTGCGCCGCCGGTCTGGCCAAGGGCCTGCCGCTGGAGGTCGCGGTCGCCGAGGCCTGGGCCTATGTCGCCGAGGCCATCCGCCGTGCGCCCGGCCTGGGTCACGGACACGGACCGCTCGATCACGGCTGGCCGGTGAGGGGACGATGAGCGATCTTGAACAACGGCTGATCGAGATCGTCCGCGGCTATCCCGACCTGATGCGGGTCATGACCACGGTCCGCGACCTCGACCTTCCCGACTGGCTGATCTTCTCCGGCTCGGTCTATCAGAGCGTCTGGAACGCGCAGACGGGCCGCGAACCGGGCTACGGCGTCAACGACTTCGATCTCGGCTATTTCGATCCGGACACCAGCTGGGATGCCGAGGACGTGGTCATCAAGCGCGTCGCCGCCGCCTTCGAGGAGCCGCTGCGCAGCCGGGTTGAGGCCCGCAACCAGTGCCGGGTGCCGATCTGGTTCAAGGGCAAGTTCGGCGAGGACTACCCGCCGATCGCCAATACCGCCGAGGCCCTGCCGCGCTTCGTGGCGCCGGCCTTCGCTGTCGGCGTGCGGCTGGAGGCCGATGACAGCATCACCGCCGTCGCCCCCTTCGGTCTGGAGGACGCCTTCGATCTGATCGTTCGCCCCAATCCTGACCGTCCGCTGGCGAAGGATTGGGCGAAGGTCGCGACCAAGATCAGGACCCGCTGGCCCGAGGTGGTGGTGGTCGAGGGCTGACACGATGCGCCAGTGGACTATCGACGCCTTCGCCGACCGACCCTTCATGGGCAATCCGGCCTGTGTGGTCGAGCCGTTCGAGGTCTGGCCCGCCGACGGCTGGATGCAGGCTCTGGCCATGGAGAACAACCAGTCGGAGACGGCCTTCCTGCGCCAGACGGCTGATCCCGCCCGTTTCGGCCTGCGCTGGTTCACCCCGGCGATGGAGGTCGATCTCTGCGGTCATGCGACCCTTGCCTCCGGCGCGGCCCTGATGACCGAGATCGACCCGGAACTGGCGGCCGTCAGCTTCGATACCCGGTCGGGGCGGCTGGGCGTGCGAAAGGTCGCGGGCGGTTTCGAAATGGATCTTCCGGCCGATCCGCCGCGCCGCACTGGTCCCGTCGAGGGGCTGGCAGAGGCCCTGGGCGTCGCGCCGGTCGAGATCTGGGCGGGCCGCTATCTGGTGGCGCTTTTGACCGACGCGGCGGCGGTGCGGGCGTGCGCACCCGACTATAAGGCCCTGGCGCGGTTGCAGGGCGAGGCCGGGGAGGGCGGTCAGGTCGTGATCGCGGCGATGTCGGATCGGGATGACGTTGATGTCGTCGACCGCTTCTTCGGGCCCGGATGCGGCATCGATGAGGATCCCGCGACCGGCTCCGCTCACTGCATTCTCGCGCCCCTCTATGCCGAGCGGCTGGGGCGTCCGGGCGTCCGCTTCCGGCAGGTCTATCCGGGCCGGGGCGCCCTGTTCGAGACCGAGGTCGCGGGCGACCGTGTGCTGATCCGGGGGCAGGCGATCACCGTGATCGAAAGCCGGCTGCGGCTACAGCCCTGACCTCATAGCGAAAGGGCGCGATCCTTTCGGATCGCGCCCTCTGATTCCAGACCGGATGGTCCGGATTAGCCGCGACGGTTATCCCGGTCGTGGCGCTCGTAGCGGATCTGGGCTTCGAGACGGTCGAAGCGACGGTCCAGATCGGCGCGTTCCCAGCTCGACAGGCCACCGCGGCGGTAGTTCGCCTCCAGACGGGCCAGGCTGTTGAACTCGCTGCGCAGGCGGCTGGCTTCACGACGGCTCAGCGAACCGTTGCGGACGCCCTGGTCGATGCGGCGGTCCAGCTGGACCTGGCGCTGGTTGATCGACTGCCAGTTGCCGTAGCCGGTGGAGACGACGGGCGGGCGGTTCGGGCCGTGGTTCGAGCCGTACGGGCCGTGATAGGACTGGGCGGCGGCGGGGATGGCGGCGGCCGACGTGGCGGCCAGAACCAGGGCGGGGACAATCATCTTCTTGAACATCGGATCACTCCTCGGTGTTTCTGTTCGTCGGGGGCCGGGGTGGCCAGCGATGACTGCAGATAACCACCCCCCGGCTGAGCCCGACCTGAACAGCCCTGGTCAGGTTCGGTTCATGTGCATGACAAATGCGCAAGACGGACTTTGGTGGGATGCGCGAACCCCTTCGACATCGCGGAAAACCGCCTTACAGTGCCGTTCAGGCCTCGTTCAGGGCCATTGACGCATAACGCCTTCATCATGACCCGCGCTCTCGCCATCACCCTGGCTCTTCTTGTCGCCGCCGCGCCCTTCAGCGTTGCGTCCGCGCAGGACCGTGGCCATCGCGGCGACGACCGTGGCCCGCGTCAGGAGCAGTCGCGCGATCAGGGCCGGGAAGGCCGTCAGATCAGCGAGGCCCAGGCCCAGTCCATCGCCCAGTCCCGCGCGCGCGGCGCCCGCTTCGTTGGCTCTCGCGGGATGCAGGGCGGCTCCTATGTCTTCGTCTTCGATGACAATGGGCGGATCTTCCAGATCTCCGTCTCGGCCAGCGGAAATTGAACGTAAGGCTTTCGGGAGCTAACTGAATGCGCATTCTTCTGGTCGAGGACGACGTCGATCTGTCGCGTCAGCTGAAGCAGGCTCTTGGCGACGCCGGCTATGCGGTCGATCACGCCGCCGACGGCGAAGAGGCCCACTTCCTCGGCGACACCGAACCCTATGACGTCGTGGTGCTGGACCTCGGCCTGCCCAAGATCGACGGCGTCTCGGTGCTCGAGCGCTGGCGCCGTGACGGCAAGACCACCCCGGTGCTGATCCTGACGGCGCGCGGCGCCTGGTCGGACAAGGTGTCGGGCTTCGACGCCGGCGCCGACGACTATTTGACCAAGCCCTTCCACACTGAGGAACTACTGGCGCGTCTGCGCGCCCTGCTGCGCCGCTCGGCGGGCATCGCCTCGGCGACCCTGTCGTGCGGCGGCCTGCGTCTGGACCCGCGCGCGGCCCGGGCCACCGTCAACGGCGAGCCCCTGCGCCTGACCTCGCTGGAGTACCGCCTGCTGCACTATATGATGATGCATCAGGGTCGGGTCATCAGCCGGACCGAGCTGGTCGAGCACCTCTACGATCAGGACTTCGACCGCGATTCCAACACCATCGAGGTCTTCATCGGCCGGGTGCGCAAGAAGGTCGGGTCTGACCGGATCGAGACCGTGCGCGGCCTCGGCTATCGCCTGACGCCGCTTGCCGGCGAATCCGAAGCGGCGTGAGCGAAACGCCTGCTGAACCCTCCGTAGAGCCCTCGAAGCCGTCGATCTTCGAGGACTGGGGCCGCTGGTTCGGCCGCCCCGGCCGCAGCCTGACGCGTCGTCTGATCCTGCTGGCCTGCGGCTGGATTGCGCTTGCCCTGATCCTGACCGGCGGGGTCCTGACCAGCCAATATCAGGAAAGCGCCCTGCGCCGGCTCGGCTATATGCTGGGCGACACCATCGATGAAGTTGTGCTGGCCACGACCGCCACACCCGGCGGCGGTGTTCATGTCGACGAAATCAAGGACGCCCCCACGCTCCGGGGCCTGTCCGGCAAATACTGGATGATCGCCGAGTTCGACGAACAGGGCGGCCTGCGCGTCGTCGAGCGGTCGCCTTCGCTGGCGGGCGAGACCCTGTTCATCGACCCCGAACTGCCGTCGCGGCTGAAGTCCGAGTTCGGCATCCTGATCACCTACAACGATCTGAACGGGGTGTTGCGGCCGTCGCACAGCCAGCCGCTGCGGGTCGCGGCCAGTCTGAAGTCGATCCCCGACCGCGCCGCGCCCCTGGTCTTCATGGCCGGCATTGACCGGTCCGACATCGACCTCGATACGCGCCAGTTCGCCACCTTCACCTGGACGGCGTTGCTTATCCTCGGCCTCGGGCTGGTGATCGCTGTCTTCCTGCAGGTCCAGATCGGCCTGCGCCCCCTGTTCGGGCTCAGGAACGAGATCGCCAATGTCCGCAAGGGCAAGGCGGCGCGCATCGAACGCTCCTACCCCGTTGAAATCGCGCCCCTGGCTGAGCAGGTAAACCAGCTTCTGGATCACAATCAGGAGGTCGTGGAGCGTCAGCGGACCCACGTCGGCAACCTGGCTCACGCCCTGAAGACCCCGCTGTCGGTGATGCTGGCCGAGGCCTCGGACCCCCAGAGCGACCGCGACAGGCTCGGCGACCTCGTGCGTCGCCAGACCGAGGTGATGAAGGGCCAGGTCGATCACCATCTGCGCCGCGCTCGCGCCGCCGCCCGCGCCGCCCATGGCCTGGGCGAACGCACCCCCGTGGGCGAGGTCATCGACGAACTGGCGGTGATGCTGGAGCGAGTCTTCCAGTCCAAGGACGTCGAGATCGACTGGCGTGCGCCCGACGAACTGGGCTTCCTCGGCGAGCGTCAGGACCTGCAGGAAATCCTCGGCAACCTGATCGAGAACGCCTGCAAATGGTGCAAGCGCCGGGTCCGGGTCTCGGCCGGTCCCAGCGGTCTGGGCCAGATGATCGTGGTGGTCGAGGACGACGGCCCCGGCCTGCCCGAGGACCAGCGCGAGACGGCCATGAAGCGCGGCCAGCGGATGGACGAAGGCGCGCCCGGCTCGGGTCTGGGCCTGTCGATCGTCGACGACCTGACCCGCGCCTACGGCGGCCGGCTGACGTTGTCGTCCAGCGATCTGGGCGGGTTGAAAGCCATCCTTGAGTTGCCCGCGGCTGAGGCCTAACCCGTTAAGGTTCCTACGTAATCCGTTAACCCGCTAACCCTATTCTGGACGCGTACAGGCGTTTACGTGGGGTAGAGGCTGGATGACCGAACTTTCGGTCGCGCATCGCATGGCTCTGGCCCAGGTGGTCGAAGGCGTTCCTGACCGGACGCTGCGCCAGCTGACGCTCGCCGTCTCGGGCATGCCGGGCGGCAAGGCGCGCGCGCTCGAAGAGATGCTGGCCGCCGAAACCATCGATCGCGTGCGTCGCGCCCGGGGATTCGCCGCCCTGACGCCCCTGTTCCGTCCGCGCGCCGACGGGGTGGAGGCCACCACCTTCCCGCCGGGCGTCCTGCCACGTCTGTGGAAGATCGCCTCGAGCCGCGAACCCAATATCCTGCCGCTGCTGGATGACGACGACGAGCGCGAGGCCGCCCGGACCGCTGCCGTCTGCGCCCGGCTGTGCGCCACGGCCGCGGCCGCCGTGCGCGACCGCCCCGACGACGTCTGGCCCCTGTCGCTCGGCGATCCCGCCGCACGGGAACAGGGGCTGGAGGATCTGGCCCATTGCTGTGACTTCGGCGGACTGGTCTATCGCGCCCTGCCGTCGCTCCAGGCCTGGGTTGGCCGCCCGGACGGAGACCAGGTCGCCGAGTTGAGGCTTCTGGTTCGCGACGCTTCCGAAATGTTGCCGGACGGCGCAGAGCGGCTGATGGACATTCTGTTCGCCCACCTGGCCGACGCCTCGCTGATCCTCAGGCTGATGGTCCACACCTCCACCGCTGCGGCGCGCGGGGCTTTCCTGTCCGAGAGCGAACTGGCGGTCTTCGTCGACCGGCTGGTCGTCGGGATGGAGGCGCGCTGCGCCCGCATCGTCGCCTTCAAGCCCGGGGGCGCGATCGAGGGCCTTTGCGCCGATCTCCAGTGGTGCGCCGACGTCCTGAAAGAGCTCGAAGCCACGGTCCAGGTCGACCGTGAGGGAGACTGGGGCAAGCGGTTGCGCGAGGTGCGCGTCCGCGTCGGCAAGCGGTTGGGCGAACTGCTCAGCGGCGTGAGCAAGCTGGTCGACAAGGCTGTGCCCATGCACAAGGTCCAGACCTCGGGCCGGATGACCCGCAATGCGCCCAATCTGGAGGTCGTGCTGGATCCCGCGATCGTGCAGGCGGCCCATGACGCGGTGAAGATGGTGGGCATGGTCCGCAATCTGGCCGGACCGTTCGGCTGCGAAGCCCAGCGCTCGGCGCTGATCCAGAGCCTGACGGTCCAGTTGAGCAGCTATGCCGACCTGATCATCGAGGACGTCAACGCCGGCGATGCGCCGGACGAGACGGCGGCCATCGACCGGGCCGGTATGGCGGCCGACTTCCTCGAACAGATCGCCGCCTTGACCGAGGCGCGGGCCATCCGCCGCCGTACGGCCGTCGCGGGCGGTCCGGCGACGATGAAACTCTCCGCCTGAATCTGCGGCTCTCTGTGCCTCTCGCCGCCGGTCGTGCGATCCGCTAGACCGGCTCCATGACGGCCTTCTGGATCATGACCGCACTGGCGACTGCGATGGCGGCGCTGCTGGTGCTGACCGGCGCGCGGCGCGGCGTGGACGCCGTGGTCGATGTCGAACCGGACGCGGCGGCGCGTGAGCTGGCCGAGCTGGACCGGTTGAAATCCCGCGGCTTGCTGACCGAAGAGGCCTGGATCGCCGCTCGCGCCGAGGCCGGCCGTCGCCTTCTGGCCACCCGTAGCGGGCCGGTCGAACTGCGCGCCCGGCCAAGTGACCGGCGCTGGGTTCTGGGCGGAGTCGCCCTGACGGCTGTCGCGGCGCTCGGCCTCTACTGGGGAATCGGCAAGCCGGGTTATGGCGACCAGACCTACGACCGCCGCGTCGACGCCTGGGGCGCCTCGGCCGAGCCGCTGGAGGCCGAACAGGTGGCGGCGGTCCTGACCCGCGAGGCGAAGCTGCGCCCCGACGACCGCCAGATCCTGACCATGCTGGGCGCGGCCCGTTTCGCCGCCGAGGACCCGGTCGGCGCGGCCTCGGCCTTCCGTCGGGCCCTGGCCCTGAACCCCGACGATCCCCGCACCTGGTCGCGACTGGGCGAGAGCCTGGTCCGGTCGCAGGACGGGGCGGTCGGCGCCGACGCCGAGGCGGCATTCCGGGAAGCCCTGAGACGCGATCCGGGCCAGTTGGGGGCTCTCTACTTCCTCGGCGACGCGGCCCTGACGCGCGGCGACCGGGCGGGAGCGCTGACGCTCTGGACCCCGTTGATCAAGGCTCTGGACCCGGCCGATCCGCGCCGCGCCGAGCTGGAGAAACGTCTGGCTGCGGGCGGTACAGGCGCGGCCCGATGACCTCTTTCGGCCCCTGCCGCGCCCCGCTATACGGCCGCGAGTTTTCCTCCGCGCGCGGACCCTCCCGGACATGAGCTGGCTTCCCCGATCACCGAAGGCGCGCCGTCGCCTGTGGGTCGTGGCGGCCGTGGCCCCGATCCTCGCCCTCGCCGTCGGCTTGTCCCTGTGGGCGATGAACGACAGCGTGACCTTCTTCTTCACCCCCTCGGAAGTGACCGCCGAAAAGGCTCCGGCCGGCCGCGACATCCGTCTGGGCGGTCTGGTCGAGGCCGGCAGCGTGCAGCGCCACGGCGCCGATGTCAGTTTCGCCGTCACCGACAATATGGCCACGACCCGGGTGATCTATCACGGCGACCTGCCAGACCTGTTCCGCGAAGGGCAGGGGATCGTGGCGCAGGGGGCGTTCCAACCGGACCGCACCTTCGTCGCCCATCAGGTCCTCGCCAAGCACGACGAGAAATACATGCCGCGCGAAGTGGCCGACAAGCTGAAGGCCAAGGGCGAATGGCGTCCGGCGCCCTCCACGGCCTCCACTGGAAACGCCGCCCTGTGATCAGCGAATTCGGCGCCTACGCCCTGATCCTGGCCCTCGTTCTGGCGGTGCTGCAGACCGCCATGGCGACGGCCGGACGCATCCGTCGTTCGCCCGTTCTGGCCGGCGCGGCGCAGGGCGCGGCCATCGCCTCGGCCTGTCTGGTGGCGCTGGCCTTCGCGGCCCTGATCTTCGCCTTCATGACGAGTGACTTCTCGGTCGCCAACGTCGCCAACAACAGCCACACCGACAAGCCGATGCTCTACAAGGTCGCCGGCGCCTGGGGCAGCCATGAGGGCTCTCTGGTCCTGTGGTGTCTCGTCATGACCGGCTTCGGCGCCGCCCTTGCACGGGCGAGCGGCCTGCCGTTCGGGCTCAAGACCTCGGCGGTCGGGGTGCAGGGCGCGCTGGGCAGTCTGTTTCTTGCCTTCGCCGTCTTCACCTCCAATCCGTTCGCCCGTCTGGACCCGGCGCCGTTCCAGGGCGCGTCCCTGAATCCCCTGCTTCAGGACCCGGCGCTCGCCTTCCATCCGCCGCTTCTTTACGCGGGCTATGTCGGCTTCTCGGTGACCTTCTCACTGGCGGTCGCAGCCCTGATCGAAGGCCGCGTCGATCCGGCCTGGGGCCGCTGGGTTCGGCCCTGGGCCCTCGCGTCCTGGGTGCTGCTGACTATCGGCATCACCCTCGGCTCCTTCTGGGCCTATTACGAACTCGGCTGGGGCGGCTGGTGGTTCTGGGACCCGGTCGAGAACGCCAGCTTCATGCCCTGGCTGGCGGGCGCGGCTCTGTTGCACTCGGCGGTGGTCACCGAGCGGCGCGGAGCCTTGGCGGGCTGGACGGTCTTTCTCGCCCTTCTGGCCTTCACCTTCTCCATGCTGGGCGCCTTCCTCGTGCGCTCCGGCGTCCTGACCAGCGTTCACGCCTTCGCCGTCGATCCGGAGCGGGGGCTGATGCTGCTGGGCATTCTCGGCGTCACGGCCGGCGCCGCCTTCGCCCTGTTCGCCTGGCGGGCGCCGAAGCTGACCGGAGGCGGCCTGTTCGCCCCGATCAGCCGTGAAGGCGCGCTGGTGCTCAACAATCTGTTCCTGACGGCGGCGGCGGCTACGGTTCTGCTGGGGACTCTCTATCCCCTGATCCTGCAGGCCGCGACGGGCGCCACCATCTCGGTCGGCCCGCCCTATTTCGCCCTGACCTTCACCCCCCTGATGGTGGTCGCCTTCTTGATCCTGCCCGCCGGGCCGTTGCTGGCGTGGAAGCGCGGCGACCTTAAGGGCGCGGGGCAACGGCTGGCGGTGGCGGCGGGTCTGGCGCTGCTCTGTGCGCTGGCCGGCTGGACGGCGTTCGAGCCCCGCAAGGCGATGGCCGCGGGCGGGATCGCCATCGGCGCCTGGTTGATCCTCGGCGCCTTGGCCGAGGTGGTCGAGCGGGTGCGGCTGTTCCGCGTTCCCCTGGCCGAGGTCGGGCGCCGGGCAAAGGCCCTGCCCCTCGGCGCCTGGGGCATGACCCTGGCCCACGCGGGGCTCGGCCTGTTCGTTCTCGGCGCCGTGATCGAGACCGGCTTCAAGGTCGAGGCCGCCGCGCCTCTGGGTCTCGACGGCAGTGTGACCGCAGGCCGCTACTCCGTGCGGCTGGACGACGTCCGCATCGTCGAGGGGCCCAACTATCTGGCCGAGCAGGGCCATCTGACCGTGACGCCGACCGACGGTGGTCCAGAGCGGACCGTCATCGCCGAGCGCCGCTTCTTCCCCGCCGGCGGCCAGACCACGACCGAGGTCGGGCTCGATTTCCGCGGTCTGGACGACGTCTATGTCGTGCTGGGCGAGCGCCGGTCGACGCCTCAGGCCGCCCGCGCCTGGACCGTTCGGGTCTACTGGAACCCGTGGGCGCGGTTGATCTTCGTCGGGCCTCTGGTCATGGCTCTCGGCGGGGTCCTGTCCCTGCTCGATCGTCGTCTCCGCATCGGAGTCGCGGGACGCAAAAAGGCCGTGGAGAGCGCCGCGTGAGAACCGCCGCGATCGCCTTCGTTTTCGCACTTCTCGCCAGCCCCGTTCTGGCTGAGCCCGCTGCCGCGCCCGACCAGCCGCTGCCATCCCCTCCGCAGGAGGCCCGGGCCCAGGCCCTGTTTCAGGACATTCGCTGCGTCGTCTGCCAGCACGAATCCATCGCCGACAGCCCCGCCGGTATCGCCGCCGACATGCGCCGCCTCGTCCGAGAGGAGATCGCCTCGGGGGCCACGGACGAATCGATCCGCGAGGACCTGGTCCGCCGCTGGGGCGACTACATCCTGTTCAGGCCGCCGGTGAAGGCCGCGACCTGGCTGCTGTGGTTTGGGCCCCTGATGTTGGTGCTCGTCGCGGGTGCGGCCTTCATCGCCCTGTCGTTGCGCAAGAAGCCCGTGACGGCCCCGCTTTCGCCCGATGAGGAACGGCGTCTGGAGGAACTTCTCCACACGGAAGGAGTTCGCCCCGATCCTGACGCAACTTCGTCCCACGACTGACGTCGGGCGCGATCAACGATCCGTTCGGCGGCGTTGTGGCTTCGGCTGGAACGGGCCTATATCTCAACGCGAAACGGTCTCCACACGAGACCGAAAGAGGATCGCAAGACGACGATGCTGAAGCGGAAAGAGTTCATTCTGGGGGCTGCGGCCGGCCTGATCGTTGCGGCGGGCGCCACCGCCGGCGGCGTCATTTCATGGCCCGGCGCGCATGCCGAGACCCGTCCTGGGCAGCTGGTGGCATCGGCGGGGGCAGCGGGCCTCGCCTTCGCCCCGCCGCAGGGCGCGCCCCTCAGCTTCGCCGACATCGTCCAGCAGGTCGCCCCGGCCGTGGTCCAGATCGAGGTCGAGACCCCGGTTGAACGGCCGCAGGGCATTCAGGGCTTCCAGATCCCGGGCCTGCCCGGTCTGGTCATTCCCGGCCCCGGTCAGCAGCAACAGCAGGCCGAGCCTGATGCCGAGCCGCAACTGGCCCAGGGCGCCGGCTCCGGCTTCTTCATCTCGCGTGACGGCTATATCGTCACCAACAACCACGTCGTAGCCAACGCCAAGTCGATCAAGGTCAAGATGACCGACGGCCGGACGCTGGACGCCACCCTGGTCGGTCGCGACGAAAGTACCGACCTCGCCGTGATCAAGGTCGACGGTTCGGACTTCAATTTCGTGAGCTTCGAGGAACAGGCCGATCCGCGCGTCGGCGACTGGGTCGTGGCGGTCGGCAATCCGTTCGGTCTCGGCGGCACGGCGACGGCCGGCATCGTTTCGGCCCGCGGCCGCGACCTGCAGGACCGCTCCAGCGCCTATGTCGACTATCTGCAGATCGACGCCGCCATCAACCGGGGCAACTCGGGCGGCCCGACCTTCGACATCTACGGCCGCGTCATCGGCGTGAACTCGGCGATCTTCTCGCCGACCGGCGGCTCGGTCGGCATCGGCTTCGCCATCCCGGCGGCCACGGCCAAGAGCGTCACCGACCAACTGATCCGCAGCGGCGCCATCGAGCGTGGCTATATCGGTGTCCAAATCAGCAACCTGTCCGACGATCTCAAGGCCGCGGTCGGTCTGCCGGCCGACGCCAAGGGGGCGATGGTCCAGGCCGTCACTGAGGGCGGACCCGCCGAGCGCGGCGGCGTGCGTGAAGGCGACGTGATCATTTCGGTCAATGGGCAGGCGGTCGAGACCAGCAATGCCCTGACCCGCGCCGTCGGCGCCGTCTCGGTGGGCAGCGATCTGCGCATCGAGCTGTTCCGTGACGGCCGTCGTCAGACGGTGACGGTCAAATCGGCCAAGCGTCCGTCCGAATCGGAGCTTTATCCCGAGGACGATGAAGGCAATCCGCGCGCGCCGACGCCGGGGCCGACCGCACCATCCGGCCTGACGGTCGAGGGTATCAACCTCTCGCCCCTGACCCCTGCGCTGAAGCGTCGCTATTCCCTCGCCGATGACGTCACCACGGGTCTGGTGGTCACTGAGGTGGCGCCGCGCTCCAAGGCCGGCGAGCTCGGCATGCCCGCCGGCACGGTGATCACCAAGGCCTTCGGCCGCAACGTGAACACCCCGCAGGACTTCAAGGCCGCAGTCGACGCCGCCCGCGCCGCCGGCCGCACCCACGTGCTTCTGACCGTGGTTGTGAGCGGCTCGTCGCGCCTCGTGCCCCTGGAACTGTCCAAGGGTGAATAAGGCTTAACTGACAGGATCGTCACGGATGCGCTAACGTCCGTGACGATTCTGAATTCAGGAGGGCTTCATGCGTGTTCTGGTGGTCGAGGATGACGCCGAGGCGGCGACCGCGATGGTTCGCGGCCTGACCGAGGCCGGGCACGAGGTGTCCCACGCCATCGACGGCGCCTATGGCCTGCTTGAGGCCCAGCGCGGCGGCTATGACGTCTATGTCGTGGACCGGATGATGCCGCGCCTTGACGGCATCGGCATGGTCGAGACCCTGCGCAAGGACGGCGACCAGACTCCGGTCCTGTTCCTGTCGGCGCTGGGCGAGGTCGAGGACCGGATCACGGGCCTCAAGGCCGGCGGCGACGACTATCTGGTCAAGCCCTATGCCTTCGGCGAGCTGATCGCCCGGGTCGAGGCCCTGGCCCGCCGTCGCGAGACCGGCGGCGTCCAGACCGTGCTCAAGGTCGGCGACCTGGAGATGAACCTGATCGCCCGCACCGTGCATCGCGGAACGACCGAGATCGATCTGCAGCCGCGCGAGTTCCAGCTGCTTGAGTTCCTGATGCGCCACGCCAACCAGTCGGTGACCCGCACCATGCTGCTGGAGAAGGTCTGGGAATATCATTTCGACCCCCAGACCAACGTCATCGACGTCCACATCAGCCGCCTGCGGTCCAAGATCGACAAGGGCTTCGACAAGGCCATGCTGCAGACCGTGCGTGGGGCGGGATACCGGCTGGAGGCGTAAGACGCCTCGATGAAGCTGCCGTCCCTCTTTCGCCGTACGCCCTTTCGGCTGACGCTGCTGTTCCTGGCGCTGTTCGCCGCGGCGGCCAGCGCCATCCTGGCCTATGTCTATTTCGCCTCGGCGTCCGAGGCGCGTGCGCGTTCGCAGAAGGACGTGGTGGTCGAGTTGACGGCGTTGCAGGCCATCTATCGCACGAGAGGCGTCGACGCCCTGAACCAGGCCCTGGTCGAGCGCATCGTGCGGGGCGGGCCCTATCTTTATGTCCTGATCGACGCCAGGGGCGAGCAGATCAGCAGCAACCTGTCGAAATCGCCTGTCGATCCGAAGCAGCCCGCCGCCGCCGGCGAATGGGAGCCCTTCCCCCTGACCTCCACCGACGCCGAAGGCCGCGTCCAGAAGCGTCAGGGCATCGGGCAGGAGGTCCTGCTGTCGGGCAAGGAGCGGCTGTTCGTCGGCGAGGACATCGGCGACATCGAGGAATCCCTGTCGCGCCTGACCCAGGCCTTGTGGATGGCCATGGGCGGGGTGCTACTGCTCGGCGCCACCGGCGGCCTGATCATCAGCCGCAATGTCGAACGGTCGATGGGGCGGTTGAACACTGTCGTGGCGGCTGTTCGCGACGGGGACCTGAAGGCGCGGGCGCAGGTCCGTGCATCGGGCGACGAGTTGGACGAATTGGGTCGCGGCCTGAACGGGATGCTGGACCGGCTGGAGTCCTCGATGGCCTCGATCCGCCACGCCGGCGACGCCATCGCCCACGACCTGCGTTCGCCCCTGACCCGGATGCGGGCCAAGCTGGAGGTCGCGCTGATCGATGCCGAGGCGGGCAAGGTCTCGGGCGTGGAGGCGCTGGAAATCGCCCTGACCGAGGCCGACCACCTGCTCAAGACCTTCAACACCGTCCTCGCCATTGCGCGACTGCAGGCGGGCGGGGCGCCGGACCCACAGGTCTTCGACGCCGCCGACCTGGCCGCCGACATGGCCGAGCTCTATGAGCCCGCCGCCGAGGACAAGGGGCTGGAGTTTTCCGCCGAGATCGAGCGCGGCCTGATGATCGAGGGCAACCAGCCCTTCCTCGCCCAGGCCTTGGCCAACGTCATCGACAACGCCATCAAATACACCCCGACCGGCGGGGCGGTGATGCTGCGCGCGCGTCGGCGGTCATCGGGCGAGATCGAATATTCCGTCACCGACACGGGTCCGGGCGTGCCGGCCGAGGACCGCGAGCGGGTAGTCCAGCGCTTCGTGCGACTCGACAACAGCCGCAGCGAAGCGGGCTCGGGTCTGGGCCTGTCGCTGGTCTCGGCCGTGCTGGAGGCCCACGCCGGGCGGGTCCAGCTGGACGAAGGTCCGGGCGCCTATGGCGGCTTCGGGCCGGGCCTGCGCGTCGCCCTCGTCCTGCAGCCGGCGCCGTGACCGATCCTGTCCTCGGCGACCGCATCGGCCCTTGTGGTCCGGTCGTGGACGCCGCCGCTGCTGCACGCTGGCTGGAGCGGCTCAGGCCCGCGGCGGAGGAGGGCGGCTGGAGCGCCTGTCTGGACCACGCCTGGCCCGCTCTGGCGCCTGTCTTCGCCGCCTCACCCTATCTGGCCGGACTGGCGCGGCGGGCGCCCGAACGGCTGCGCGCGACGCTGGAGACCGTGCCCGAGGCCCGGCTGGAAGCCATTCTCGCCGAGACCCTCGCCCTGACCGGGCCGCCTGACGAGGTCAGGGCGCCGCTGCGGGGATTGAAGGCCGATCTGCACCTGCTGACGGCGCTCGCCGACCTCGGTGGGGTCTGGGACCTGACCGCCGTCACCGCCGCCCTGTCGCGCTTTGCGGACGCGGTGACGCACACCGCCCTGGTCTCGGTCGCGGGCGAACAGCGAGCCAAAGGCAAGCTGATCTCGGCGGCCGACGATCCCGCCGGCCCCGTTCCCGGCCTGTTCGGTCTGGCCATGGGCAAGCACGGCGCCTTCGAGCTGAACTATTCCAGCGACATCGACATCTCGCTCTTCTTCGATCCCGACCGGCTGGCGCCCGCGCTCGCGCCCGGCGTGGAAGCCCAGCCCTTCGTCGACCGTCTGGCCCAGGCGACGGCGACCTTGCTGCAGGAGCGGACCGCGGACGGATACGTCTTCCGTGTCGATCTCAGGCTACGGCCCGACCCCTCCTCGACCCCGCCGGTCGTGGCCGTGCCCATGGCCCTGTCCTATTACGAATCCGTTGGCCAGAACTGGGAGCGGGCCGCCTTCATCAAGGCCCGGGCGATCTGCGGTGACCCGGAGGCGGGGGCGGAGTTTCTTGAGGCGCTCGTCCCCTTCGTCTGGCGGCGCAGTCTCGACTATCAGGCCGTGCTCGATATCCAGTCGATCAAGCGCCAGATCCACGCCCACAAGACTGGAGACGGCCTGGTCGCCATGGGCGCCAATCTGAAACTGGGCCGGGGCGGCATCCGCGAGATCGAATTCTACGCCCAGACCCAGCAGTTGATCCTCGGCGGTCGCGACAAATCCCTGCGCGCGCGCCGCACCGACGAGGCCCTGGCGGCGCTGGCGGCGGCGGGACATATCCCGACCGAGGTCGCCGTCGACCTGACCGCCGCCTATGCCGAGCTCAGGGCCCTGGAGCACCGGGTCCAGATGCTGGACGACGAACAAACCCACACCCTGCCGGTCGACGCCGACCGCCGCATCGCCGTGGCGGCCCTGTCCGGAGAGACCAGCCTGGCCGAGTTCGACCGTGGTGTGGAGGTCTTGCTGCTGGGCGTGAACCGCACCTATGGCCAGCTGTTTGAGGGGGAAGAGGACCTGTCGTCCCCTTGGGGCAGTCTGGTCTTCACTGGCGTCGACAACGATCCGGAGACGCTGGAGACCCTTAAGCGCATGGGCTTTTCCGAGCGCGCCACCGTCGCCGACACGATCCGCAGCTGGCACCACGGCCGCATCCCGGCGACGCGGTCGGCGCGCGGGCGCGAGCTGTTCACCCGGCTGGCGCCGCGCCTCCTGACCGCTGTGGCCCGGACCGGTTCGCCGGACGCCGCCTTCAAGCGGTTCGCGGTCTTCTTCTCGGCCATGAATTCCGGAGTTCAGGTCCAGGCCCTGTTTCTGAACCAGCCCGAGCTGTTCGGCCTGATCGTCGGGGTGATGGCCTTCGCGCCTCGGCTGGCGCGGACGCTGGGCCGCTATCCGGCGGCGCTCGACTCCATGCTGGACGCCCGGTTCCAGATCCCGGTCGGGCCCAACACCGGCCTGTTTGCCCAGATGGAGGCCGAGGCGCGCGAGGCGGGGGATTTCGAGGGGGCGATGAACGTGGTGCGCCGCCTGCACCGCGAACAGGCCTTCCGTATCGGCATCCAGACCCTGACAGGGCGGGTCGGCCCGGGCGCGGCGGGGCGCGCTTTCACCAATCTGGCCGATGCGGTCATGGGAACGCTGGCCGAGGCGGCGCTGGTCGAGACCGTGCGGATGGGCGGGGCGATGTCGGGCGCGGTCGCGGTCATCGCGCTGGGCAAGGCGGGATCGCGCGAGATGACGGCGGGTTCCGACCTCGACCTGATGACCGTGTATGAGGCGCCGCCCGAGGCCGTTTCCGAGGGCAAGGGCTGGACCGCCGACGTCTTCAACGTCCGCTTCACCCAGAAGCTGATCACGGCCCTGTCCACCCATACCGCCGAGGGCGGTCTCTATGAGGTCGACATGCGCCTGCGGCCCTCGGGCTCCAAGGGGCCGGTGTCGGTCCGGCTCTCGGCCTTCGAGGAGTATTACGCCGCCGAGGCTGACACCTGGGAGTTCATGGCCCTGACCCGCGCCCGGGTGGCTTGGGCGAGCGACGAGGGTTTCGGTCGGCGGGTGACCGAGGCCATCGAGGCGGCGCTGCGCCGCCCGCGCCCCGGCGTTGACGTGGCCCGCGACATTCGCAGCATGCGCGACCTGATGGACCGGGAGCGGCGGGCACAGGGGTTCTGGGACCTGAAGCTGTCGCGCGGCGGTCTGGTCGACGCCGAGTTCGTGGGCCAGTTCCGTCAGCTGACGGCGGCGCCGCAGGGCGGTCCCCTGTCGGTCTCGACCGTGGTCCAGCTGGGCGAGGATACGCCCATGGCCGAGGCCTGGCGGCTGCAGCAGCGGATCGGACAGCTGTTCGCCTGCGCCTTCGACGAGCGGCCTGACCCGGAGGAGGAACCCCTGGCCTTCCGCCAGCGTCTGGCCGAGGGGGCGGGGGCGCCCGATTTCGAGACCCTGATGGCGCGGCTGAAAGAAGTTCGGGCCGAGGCGCGCGCGGCCTTCGACAGGGCCCTGCCGCCCGTCAGCGACGGAGAGTCGTCTCCCTCGCGTTGAAGCTTTCGACGGGGGTCATCCGGGCGTTCAGCCCAGACGGAGACGACGTATGAAGAAGACCATCATCGCCGGCGGACTGGCCGCCGCTTCCCTGGCCGTTCTGGTCGGCGCGGCAGCCCCGGCCCCGCAAACGGCCGCTCCGGCGACGACGGTCGCCACGACCGCGCCCGCCGCGCGTCACGCGCGCATGGAAGCGCGCCGCGCCCAACCGGTCAGCCAGGCCGAGTTCGTTCAGGCCCGCGTCAGCCGTCTGACCGCGCTCGATACGAACCACGACGGCACGGTCACGGCCGAGGAAATGCGCGCCGCCGGTCAGGCCCGCCGCGCCGAACAGGCGACGCGGCGTTTCGACCGCCTCGACGCCGACAAGAACGGCCAGATCAGCCGCGCCGAGTTCGACGCCGCCCGTCCCGGACACGGCGCCCATCGCGGCCCTCGCGGTGAGCATGGCGGCTCGCGCATGGCCCATCGCCGCGGCGGCGAAGGTCATGGCCCGGGTCAGCGCGTCGCCCAACATGGCCCCATCGTCATCGCCGACGTCCAGACCAGGCTGACCGAAGGCTTCGCCCGGCTCGACACTGACCATGATGGCGTCCTGAGCCCGGCCGAGCGTCAGGCCGGCCGCGCCGTGATGCGTGAGCGCTTCCAGGAGCGCCGCGTTAACCGACAAAACCGTGCGCCTGCCGTCACTTCGGCGTCGCCCTCGGCCCCGGCTTCGGAGTAAGACCGTGTCGGGGAAGGCCGTGATGGTTCGGTCGGCCCGCTCTGTGAGCAAGGGAGCAGGCCGGCTTGGCATCGATCGTCGACCCCGACGAGGAACTGGTTCGCCGCGTGGGTCAGGGCGACCCGGCGGCGATCCAGGCCATGGTCGCGCGCAAGCTTCCGCGCATGCTCGCCTTGGCGCAGCGGATGCTGGGCGATCCGGTCGAGGCCGAGGACGTGGCCCAGGAGGCCATGTTGCGGGCCTGGAAGCAGGCGCCGCGCTGGCGACCGGGCAAGGCCAAGTTCGACACCTGGCTGCACCGTGTGGGTCTGAACCTCTGCTACGACCGGCTGCGGCGACGGCGCGAGGTGCCGACCGAGACGCCGCCCGACCGGCCGGACGACGGTCCGGCGCCCGATCGGGGCCTTCTGGCCGCCGAGCTGGGCGTTCGGGTCGATGCGGCCCTGAGGCGACTGCCCGAGCGGCAACGCGAGGCCATCGTCTTGTGTCACTACCAGGAGCTGTCCAATATCGAGGCGGCCGACCTGATGACGATCAGCGTGGAAGCGCTGGAGAGTTTGCTGTCGCGGGGCCGAAGGGCGCTGCGGCAGGCGTTGGCGGATATGGCGCCCAATGCCGAGAGGCACACCGGTGGACGGGGGGCTGAAGGATGACGACGATGAACGCCGAAAGGCTGAAACAACTGGCCGAAGCCTACGGCGCCGACAAGCGGCGCTGGCCGGAGGCCGAGCGCAAGGCGGCGGAGACCCTGATCGCCTCTGACGGGCCGTGGGCCGAACGGATGCTGTTCGAGGCGCGTCAGACGGACGCCGCGCTCGACGCCTCGGCGCGGCCGATGGTGTCCAACGCCCTGCGCGACCGGGTCATCGCCTCGGCCATGGCCGCCGGTCTGTCGCCGCGCAAGGCGCGTCTGGTCTGGGACCGTCTGGTCATCTGGTTCGGCGCCGGCTGGGCCGCCGCGGCCTGCGCGGGCGTGATCGCCGGCGCCAGCCTGACGCCCCACCTGACCGCCGACGCCCAGGCCGACGCGGTCCTCTATCAATCCAGCCTGTCGGGCGTGGACGACACGGAGGTTCTGGGGTGAGCCTTCTGAATTCGCCGCGCGCCCTGAAGATCGCCCTGGCCGCCTCCGTCGCCCTGAACCTGTTCGCCATCGCGGGCGGGGTCACCCTGTGGGTGACCAAGACCAAGGCCGAGGACAAGATCGAGGCGGCCCAGACGCCGGGCCGTCAGAGCAGCTTCAGGGACATTCTCGCGGGGATGGAGCCCGAGACGCGCGACCGGGTGCGGTCGACCTTCCGCGCCTCGGCCATGGCGGCCCGGCCGGACTTTGAGGCCTCGCGCGCGGCGCGGCGCCAGGCGGTTGAACTGATGCGCGGCCCCAATCCCGACGCCGCCGCCGCCAATGCCCTGCTGGACCAGTCGCGCGCCGCCGAGATGCGCGGCCGGGCCCGGCTGGAGCACGACGCCACCGCTGTTCTGGCGACCCTGGATCCGGACGACCGTCAGGCCCTGGCCGTCATCCTGATGCGCCGGGTCAAGTCCGGCGGCGGCGCGCCGGATCCGCACAAGGGTGGTCCTGATGGGGGCCGTCCTGATGGTGGACGTCCGGACGGTGATCACGATCGCGGTCCCGGCGATCGCTCCGGTCCGCCGCACGAGCAGCACTAGCTTCCGGGGACGCCTCAGGCCGCCTGGGCTTGTGGCGCTTCCGTTCCGGTCTCGGCCGGGCGAACTTCCGGCAGATCGAAGCTGACCACGGTGCCGGCGCCCGGCTCGCTGTCCATGGCCATGACGCCATGGTGCATCTCGATCAGCGACTTTGTCAGAGCCAGGCCCAGGCCGGTGCCTTGCGTGGTCTTGGAGTGCTGACCCTCGACCTGTTCGAACGGGCGGGCGAGACGGCCCAGATCCTCGGCGGCGATGCCGATGCCGGTGTCGGCCACAGCCACCCTCTGGCGGCCCGCGCCATGCTGCGCCACCGAGACGGTGATCGAACCGCCCTCGGGCGTGAACTTCACGGCGTTGGAGATCAGGTTCAGCATCACCTGCTTCAGGCCGCGCTGGTCGGCGTCGATGTCGGGCAGGTCCTGGGCCTCGAGCACCAGCACCAGGCCGGAGTCCTCGGCCTTGCCGCGCATCAGGCGGATGGCGTCCTCGCAGACCTCCTTCAGCGACACCTTCTCATAGTGCAGCGTCATCTTGCCGGCCTCGATCTTGGCCATGTCGAGGATGTCGTTGATCAGGCTGAGCAGGTGCTGGCCCGAGCGCAGGATGTCGGAGGCATAGCCCTTGTATCGCGCGTCGCCGACGGGGCCGAACATCTCGCCGGCCATGATCTCCGAGAAGCCGTTGATGGCGTTCAGCGGGGTGCGGAGTTCGTGGGACATATTGGCCAGGAACTCGGACTTGGCCTGGTTGGCGGCCTCGGCCCGGGTCATGGCGATTTCGTATTTGCGGGCCAGCAGGCTGAGCTTCTCCTGGCTCGACTCCAGCTGGTCGACCATCAGGCGCAGACTGTCGGCGGCGCGCTGGGTCTCGGCTTCCTGCTTCTTGATCAGGGTCAGGTCGGTGGCGGTGACCACGGTGCCGCCGTCGGAGGTGTAGCGCTCGGCCAGCCGCAGCCAGCGGCCGTCGTGCATCTCGACCTCACGCATGCCGGCGCCGAGATCCGAGGACGGATGGTCGGCCTTGATGGCCAGGCCGGCGATACGGTTCAGCTCGTCCTTCATGGCCCCGCGACGCACGGCCTCGGGCGCAAGGCCGAAGGCGTCGGAGAAGGCCTGGTTGCACAGGATCAGCCGGCCGTGGCGGTCGAACAGGGAGAAGGCGTCCGACACGCTCTCAATGCCGTCGCGCAGGCGGCTTTCGGCCGACTGGGCCTGGGCCTTGGCGCGCCGGGCCTCGGTAATGTCCAGGGCGACGCCGAGGATGTTGATGAAGCCGCCTTCGTCGCGTTCCCCGCGCGCCTGACCCCGGGCGTCGATCCAGCGGATCGTGCTGTTGGCGCCGGTGACGGGGAAGGTGGTTTCGAAGGCGCCGAAGGTCGCGGCCTGACGCAGGGCGTGTTCGACCAGCTCGCGGTATTTGGGGTGGACCCGACCCAGCACGGTCGCGGCCGGGACAACCCCGCCCTCGGGCAGGCCCAGAAGGGTGGCCATATAGTCGGACAGAGTGACCTCTTCGGCCTCGAGATCCCATTCCCAGACGCCGCAGCGGGCGGCTTCGACGGCGACACGGAAGCGGTGCTCGGTCTCGGCCCAGTCACGGGTGGCGCGTCTTTGCCGCCAGCCCTGGGCCAACATCAGGGCTCCCACCAGAGCGCCGAGGCCGAGCGGGGCCAGGAGCACCCAGATGTCGCCGAGCAGGCCGCCGCCGGATGACACAGGCTGGGCCGCGACGGCCAGCAAGCCGGTCGTGCCGACGGGGGCGGCGACGAGGCTCAGCGGCTTGCCGCCAGCGGGCGTCGCGGTGATGGGGGCGGTCGCCGCCTTCAGGGCCGCATGGTTGAGGGCGGGAATGGCGGCGCCGGGTGTCGCAGAGGCCGCGTCGTCTTCAGGCGTCGACAGATAGAGAGCCTGGCCGCCTTCGACTTGCGACGGAGCAGGCAGGGGGATGCGAGCGACGATCCGCATCGTCCCGGCGGGTTTGCCGGTCAGGAGGGCGCGACGGTCGGCGCCGAGGCGAAGGGCTGGCGTATGGGCGCCGGACGCGAGCGGTTCGGCGAAGCTTTCGGCCTGGGCGCCGCTGGCGGCCTGGACGTCGCCGGTCGCCGAGACGATGGCGAAGGCCGTGTCGGGCGCGGCGAGGCGCGCGGCCTCGGCGGCGTCCAGCGGCCGATCGGGACGGGCGGCCAGGGCGGAGGCGCCGATGGTCAGGCCGGCGCGGGCGGCGGCGATCCGGCCGTCCATCTGCGAAGCGAACAGTTCGGCGTTCTGTTGCTGGCTGGCGATGCGCAGGGCGTCCGCCTCGCGCTCGGGCCGGGCGGTCTGGCGCGCGATCAGCAGGACATAGGCGGCGATGACAAGGGTGAGGCCCAGAAGCAGGATCCGGGTGCGGCTGGCCGCACGCCCGCCGCCCTGATCGGATGATCGGCGGCCCGGTCCCTGAATGCGGCGCTCATTGCCCCGCAAGGCGCTCTCCCGGACTTGATGCTTGCGCTAACGACCCTTGGTCTGCTTGAGCGCGGAGCGATTCGACGAAGTCTGGAATCTAGGCTGCGTCGCGGAATCCTGTCGAGCTATGGTTAATACGTAGACTCACGCCGCCTGTGCGCGAATCTTTGGCGCAACAGTTTCGGGCGGGGTGGCCAGCACATCGGTCACGCTCTTGAGGATGTCGCGGGCCTGACGCGCGAGGGCCAGGCTCTCCGGCGGGGCGTCGTCGGGGCTTTCCGCGACCGCGTCGATCAGCGACTGGGCCAGGCTCATGAGGCGCGGCGCGGCTGCGATCAGCCGGGCCTGGAACTCGATCCGATCGGGATCGCGGTCATATTCGGCGCCCGGTACGCGCCAGCCGCCCCAGTCGGCGGGATCGGTGACCACGACCGGATAGGTGCCCGGGAAGGGATGATGCGGCGTGTCCTCGGCCAGCTGCCACTTGTTGCGGGCGCGCAGCAGACGCCAGTCGCCGATGTCATCGACCGACTCGTCCTCGACGGGCAGCAGCAGCTCGTGGGCGAGGAACTCGCGGCCGAGGCCGATCTCATAGGTGACCCGAACGGGCTCGTCGAAGCCCTTGGCCCAGACGGGCTGGACCTTTTCGATGTGAGCCCATGCACCCACGCATTCGACCCAGACCTTCTGGCCCTTCTGGAATTGTGCGCGCGCCATGCCGTTTCTCCGATATCCGGCGGACATCGTGAGGCCTCACCGCTTGACGCGCGGTTTCCTAAAAGGGTGAAGAGGACGTGAAGGATCAGCCAGGCTGGGAGATGGTTTCCAGCGTCTCGCCCGCATATTTCTCCTTCACACGGGTCGAAAGGTCGCCCAGCGAGACTACACCGACCAGCCGTTCGTGTTTGTCGACCACCGGCAGACGACGGATCTTGTCACCGCCCATGGCGTCGAGCGCCGTCTTGAGGTCGGCGGTGTCCAGAGCGGTGATTACCTCGGTGGTCATGACCTCCGAAACCGGGGTCGCGGGGCCCAGCCCCTTGCCCACGGCGCGGACGGCGATGTCGCGATCGGTGACCGTCCCGACCAGCCGTTCGCCGTCGGCGACGGGAATGAAGCCGAAATCGCCCGAGGTCATGCGGGCGGCCACGTCCTGAATGGTGTCGCCGGGGCGGGCGACCTGGACGTCCTTGCTCATCACATCGCGGATCTTCATCGGGCAATTCCTTCTGCTGACCGCGACAGAACCCCGGGGATGAAGGCCGGTTCCGCTTTCGCCTTCGGCCCGCGAGCGGTAAGGGCATCCGCCCGAAGGAGACGCCTCATGCCCGCCGCCGCAGACGCCAAAGCCATCCTGACCCGCCTCGGCGTCTCAGACGCCGTCTGGAACGGCGACCTGCCGACCCGCTCGCCGATCGACGGCTCGAGCGCCGGTGCGCTCGTCCAGGCAACGCCGGATCAGGTCGAGGCCGCCGTCGCCCGCTCGGTCGAGGCCTTCAAGGCCTGGCGCCGCGTGCCCGCCCCGCGCCGGGGCGAGCTGGTCCGCCTGCTGGGCGAGGAACTGCGCGCCGCCAAGACCGATCTGGCCATGCTGGTCACGCTGGAGGCCGGCAAGATCGTGTCTGAAGGTCTCGGCGAGGCCCAGGAGATGATCGACATCTGCGACTTCGCCGTCGGCCTGTCGCGCCAGCTCTATGGCCTGACCCTGCCCAGCGAACGCCCCGGCCACCACATGCGCGAGACCTGGCAGCCGCTGGGCCCGGTCGCCGTCGTCACCGCCTTCAACTTCCCCATCGCCGTCTGGGCCTGGAACGCCGCCCTTGCCCTCGTCTGTGGCGATCCGGTGATCTGGAAGCCGTCGGAGAAAACGCCCCTGACGGCGCTCGGCGTCCAGGCGGTGTTCGAGCGCGCGGTGGCCCGATTCGGGGACGCGCCTGAGGGCCTCAGCCAACTCCTCATCGGCGGGCGTGAAATTGGCGAGGCCCTGTCGGCTGATCCGCGCGTGCCGCTCGTTTCGGCGACGGGGTCGACGCGGATGGGCAAGGCCGTCGCGCAAACCGTGGCGGGTCGTCTCGGCCGGTCTTTGCTGGAGCTCGGCGGCAACAACGCCATGATCGTCACCCCCAGCGCCGATCTGGAAATGGCCGTTCGCGCCATCGCCTTCTCGGCCGTCGGCACGGCGGGCCAGCGCTGCACCAGCCTGCGCCGCCTGATCGTGCATGAGAGTGTCGCCGAAGCCCTGACCACGCGTCTGGCCAAGGCCTATGCGACCCTGCCGGTCGGAGATCCGCGCAAGGACGGCGTCCTAGTCGGTCCCCTGATCGACGAATCGGCGGTCAAAGGCTTCCAGACGGCGCTGGCGGACGCCGTGGCCCAGGGCGGTGAAGTCCTGGTCGGCGGGACCCGCGTCGAGGACGGCGCGACCTATGTCACCCCCGCCATCGTCCGCATGCCGGCCCAGACGGCGGTGGTCGAGCATGAGACCTTCGCCCCCATCCTCTATGTCCTGACGTGGAGCGACTTCGACGAAGCTGTCGAGCTTCAGAACGCCGTGCCGCAGGGCCTGTCGTCCTGCGTCTTCACCGACAGCGTGCGCGAGGCCGAGGCCTTCCTGTCGGCCTGGGGCTCGGACTGCGGCATCGCCAACGTCAACATCGGCCCATCGGGCGCCGAGATCGGCGGAGCCTTCGGCGGCGAGAAGGAGACCGGCGGCGGCCGCGAAAGCGGCTCGGACGCCTGGAAGGCCTATATGCGCCGCCAGACCCAGACGGTGAATTTCTCAGCCGACCTGCCTCTGGCCCAGGGCGTCAGGTTCGACGTCTGATCAGGCGCCGTCGTAGGCGGCCTGAAGTTTCGCCACGTCCAGCTTGACCATCTTCAGCATGGCCACGGCCGTCCGCCCGGCGGCGGCGCGGTCGCTCGACGACTGCAGCTCGTTCAGGACGATCGGCACGATCTGCCAGCAGACGCCGAACCGGTCCCTCAACCAGCCGCACTGTTCGGGTGAGCCGCCGTCCGCCTGAAGCGCGTCCCAGTAGTGGTCGATCTCGGCCTGATCCGCGCAGTTCACGGTGAAGGAAATGGCGTGGTTGAAGTCGTCCAGCTTGCCGGCGTCCATGGCCGTGAACGACTGGCCGGCGAGGGTGAACTCCACCACCTTCACCGATCCCGGGGGGCCGCTGGGCGTCTCGACCTCCAGCGTCCAGACCCGGTCGATGCGGGAGTTGGGGAAGGCGGAGACATAGAGGTTCGCGGCCTCCTCGGCCTCCTTCACGAACCAGAAGGACGGGGCGATCTTGCTGAGCGTGGGCATTTCGGGGCTCCCTGATCTTATGCCGTACTGAAGCCCCGACGGCCGGATCGGTTCAGAACCGGCGCACCATCACCACGCCGATGAAGACCAGGGCCACACCCGCCAGACGGCCGATGCCGATCGGATGGCGCGGCACGCCCAAGGCGCCGAAATGGTCGAGGATCAGGCTGAGCAGCAGCTGGCCCGCGACCATCAGGGTGATGGTCAGGGCGGCGCCCAGACGCGGCACGCCCCAGGCGGCGGTGATCACGAAGACGCAGCCGTAGAGGCCGCCAAACCAGGCCCAGGCGGGCAGGGCCTTCGCCGCCGCGAGGTCGGGTTTGGTGTGCAGGGCCGCCGCCAGGATGCCCAGCGCCAACGTCCCGATGGCGAAAGACATAAAGGCCGCATTGACCGGCGAGGCGAGGGCGACAGCCAGCCGGGCGTTGGTCGGCGCCTGCAGGGCGGTCGCGCCCCCGGCGATGACGATGGCCAGCAGGATCATGGCGGAGTTGAAGCTCATCCTGCTGAGCTAACACGCTATTTCGAGGACGGGCAGGGGGCTTGTGCGGTGGTCTCGTCAGGAATGATCGGCGATGAAGCGGGCGCCGCGTTCCCCCTCCGGATCGTTCTCGACGCCGAAGCTGCGGTTGATGGTCATATGGGTCTCGCCGGGGGCGGCGATGACCTCGGCCTGGCCCCCGACCCGGGTCAGGGCGGCAGCAAGGGCCTGGCTCTGGGCGGCCGAATCGGCGCGACTGGCGACGTGGAAGATCAGGAAGGGCGGCAAGGCCTGACCCGACTGGATGCGCAGGGTCGGCGACAGTTCAGCGCGGGCGGGGCTGCCCTCGGGACCGAAGGCGTTGTCGTACATCTGGTCCAGCGCCCGGCCGACCACGCCGCGCCCGCGCGGGCCGGTGGCGTCGTACCCGGCGCCGTCCAGCAGGATCACCCCGCCCAGATCGGAGGGCTTCATGCCATGGGCGCCCAGATAGACGGGATCGACGCCGACCAGGGCCGCCAGATGGGCGCCCGCCGAATGGCCCAGCAGGAAGATCGGACGGCCGGGCAGGCGGCGATGCAGATCCGCGACCGCGGCCGCGACATCCTGCGCCTCTTCCCGTGCGCCGACGTCCGGGACCAGCCGGTAGCTGGTCGAAGCCAAGGTCAGGCCGTGACGCCGCGCATAGTCGGGCAGGGCGTTGACCATGGAGTTCTCGCCGCGCTTCCAGCCGCCGCCGTGGACGAACATCAGGATCGGCCCTGTGTCCGGCCCCGGATAGAGGTCGTAGCTCTGAAGCGGATCGGACCCGTAGGCATTCGCCGTCGGGGCGGCCTGCCGGGCGAGGCCAGGCGCGGCGGCTGCAAGGGCGGCTCCGGTCAGTGAAAGGGCGATCAGGCGGCGGCGGTCGAGCATCGGCATCGTCGTCTCCACGAGCCCCGAAGCTTCAACGTAACCATGCCCCGGATTCCGTCACCAGCTTTCGGGGGCCGAAACCCCGCCGAAGATTTCGGTCAGCCTCGCACGGGTCGAACGGTGAGCGTCGTCGGGCAGGGCGTCAGGGGCGAACCAACCGATCTCGGCGATCTCGCCGTGGCTGGTGCGGTCTTCCATGGTGAAGGCGTCGATGGCGAAGACCACCACGTGGTCACCGGGGAAATAGGCCTCGTTGGAATGGATCGACAGCAGGCGGGGCGGGGCGGTGGCGATCAGCCCCGCCTCCTCGCGCATCTCGCGCACCACGGCAGCTTGCGTCGTCTCGCCCTTGTCGACGCCGCCGCCGGGGAGCCACCAGCCCAGGACATAGGTGTGCTTGACCAGAAGGACCCGCCCCTCGGCGTCGATAGCGACCCCGCGCACGCCCAGGGTCATGCCGCGCGTCAGGCGCGAGAAGGCGAAGAACAGGGGGCGGGTGTAGGGCTCGACGACGGCGCGCCACGGCTTTCTGGACATCGGGCGACCTTTGCACGACCGACCCTTCGAGCCTAGCGGGCGGAGGCCATCGGCAGGGCGTTGCGAGCCAGATAGAGGAAGGCGTCGCGAATGCGGGGCAGGCGCTCGCTGATGGTTCGGCGCAGACCCAGCCGCTCGGGGTGGATACTCGGCGTCAGGTCGGCCTCGACGGGCCTGAGTGTGGTCAGCCAGTGGCGGTCGCGCTCATAGCCCAGGGCGATCAACTCCTCGGTCATGTCGCCGTGCCGGGCGATCTGGCCCTTGATCCGCTCGGGCCTCAGCCGCCAGGCGCCGAGGCTCTCGGGCGTCACGGGCCGGATCGACCGCATGGCCGGCGCCCATTCGGCGCTCGGGTCACGCACCACCTCATGATAGCGCGAGAAGGGGTGTTTCAGCCTCAGAAAGGGCATGGCCGCCATCAGCTCGGCCTGAACGACATCGGGTTCAGTGACCAGCCGGTGATAGTCCACGACGTGGAACCGCTCCTTGCCCCGCGCCCTCTCCGCCGCCCGGGCGCTGCGCCGCCAGACGCGCAGATTGGTGAAGTAGCGGCCGGGCCAGCCGCCGTGCTCGCTGGTGATCACATCGCGCGGATCGCGGGCCACATAGACGGCGTGCAGCCGGGCATCGAGGTTCAGCATGGCGGCGGTGAAGGCCACCTCGTCCGGGCATTTGGTGCAGACGATCCGGCGGTCGCGCGGCGCAGGGCGACGCAAACGCAGCTCTTCCTTCACTCCGCCGTCGATGTCGAAACAGGCCAGGAAGAGGACGTGCAACAGGGTGGTGCCGCTGCGGGGCGCGCCGGTGATGTGGATGCGGCGGCCTTCGTCGGGCGTGGGGCGGGCGGATGTCATGGGCGGGGGTCTCCATGGCGAAGCGCGACGGCCTCGGATGGAGCTTTCCTGCATGGGCGGTGAGGCCTCAGTTCGATCTTCAGATAACAGCGTTGCAACGCGCCGAAGCCGAACGGCAGCCCCTCATCTTCGCGGGGCGCCGGTCTGCGGCTTGAACCGGCGCCCCCGGCCCGGTATCACCCGATCTGAACAGGAGCATTTCCATGCTGGCTCTCGGCATCATTCTCGGCTTCGTCGTCCTGCTGGGCGTCATCAACTTCATCGAGTTCGGTCGGGTTGACTAAGGCCCGCGCCGCCCTCGTCACGGGTGGCGGCAAGCGCATCGGCCGGGCCATCTGTCTGGCGCTGGCCAAGGCCGGCCACGACGTCGCGGTCCATTATCGCAGTGATCCCGAAGAGGCCGAGGCCGTCGCCGAATCGGTGCGCGCCCTGGGTCGTCGCGCGATCATCCTGAAGGCCGATCTGACTGACGAGGATCAGGTGCGCGCCATGATCCCCGCCGCCGTCGACGCGCTCGGCCCCCTGTCCGTCCTGGTCAACAACGCCTCCGTCTTCGAGAACGACGCGGTCGGCGGCCTGTCGCGCGAGACCTGGGACAAGCACCTCGACACCAATCTGCGCGCGCCCGTGGTCTTGGCCGAAGCCTTCGCCCCACAGGCGCCGGACGGTTCGGTTATCGTCAACCTGCTCGACCAGCGGGTCCTCAAGCCCGATCCACGCTTCTTCTCCTACGCCCTGTCGCGCAACGGCCTGTGGTGGGCGACGCGCACCCTCGCCCAGGCCTTGGCCCCGCGCATCCGCGTCAATGGCGTCGGGCCGGGCCCGACCCTGCCCTCGATCCATCAGTCCGAAGCTGACTTCGCCGCCGAGGCCGCCGGCACCCTGCTGCAAAGGCCGGGCAGCCCCGAGGCCGTCGCCGCCGCCGTCGTCTGGCTGGTTGAAGCCGATATGGTCACGGGCCAGATGATCGCCGTCGACGGCGGCCAGCATCTGGCCTGGCAGACCCCCGACATCCTCGAGTCCGAGTATCCCCAATGAGTGCAGAGCTGTCTGGCGTCTCCGCTTTTCCCTCCACCGACACCATCCGGCGAGAGGGCCTGACCGTTTTCGTGCGCGGCCTGACCATCGAGGCGGGGATCGGAGTCTATGATCACGAACAGGGGCGGCTCCAGACCCTGGTCATCGACGTGACCCTGGACATGGGGCCGCACGCTGTCGAACGGCTGGCGGACACCATAAACTACGAGACCATCGCCCAGGCGGCGCGCGATATCGCCGCCGAGGGCCATATCGGTCTGGTCGAGAGCTTCGCCGAACGTTTGGCCCTGGCCTGTCTTCAGGATGGTCGGGTGCGCCGGGTCACGGTGCGGGTCGAGAAGCCGGGCGCGCTGCAGGGCGCGGTCGCCCCCGGCTGCGAACTGACCTGGGTCCGCTGAGGGCGGCGCCTTCGCCGCCAACCCCTTGAAGCGGTTGCGCTGAAGCTCGGCGAGCGCCATTGTCCGGCCGATGAGGCCCGGCTCCACCGGACCCATTGGCGTCGACGCCCGAACGGAGATTTTCGATGGCCGAACCCGGCGATCCGCATTCGCCCCAGGACGGCGCGCAGCAAGACGGGGCGCCGCAAGGCCCCGAGGACGCCGACCTGTTTCGCGACGAGCCCGCGCCTGCGCCGATCGCGACCCAGCGTCCGACCTGGGCCGCGCCGGTCCGCCCGGCGCCCGAGCCGGAAGAAGATCCGCACGCCCACGACGACCTGATCGGCTTCACCAGCCCGGCCTCGCTGGTGGGGGCCGAGCGTTCGACGCCCGAGCCTGAGCCGGAACCCGTGATCGAACCGGAAGCGGCCGCGCCGGAGCCGGACGTCAGCCCGATTCCGGATCCGGAATCCCTGATCCTGGCCCCGGGGCTCACGACGCCGAAGGCCGAGCCCAGGGTTCATGACACCATTCTGGAGCCGACCTCGTCCTGGTCGGTCGACACCCCGCTGGCGGTCGAGACGGTCGCCCCCGCGTCGCTGAGCCCGGTGTTCAGCCGCCCCGCGCCTGCGGCGCCGCCGGCGTCCGGAGCCGCGCGGACCTTCGGACGCGCCGACGCAAAAGGCGGCCGCAATGGAGGCAATGAGCCGCTCGAGGGCGCCACCGGCCTCTATACGATCTATGCCCTGATCCTGTTCGCGGTGCCGACCTTCGGCGTGGCGGCGGTCATCGGCCTGTTGATGGTCTGGATGCGGCCGAAGCCGGAACAGCCCCTGGCGCGCAGCCACTTCGAGTTCCAGACCCGCACCCTGTGGATCGCCGCCATCGCCGCCGCCGTCGGCGTTGTGCTGATTGCCGTGAACCTTGGGGTGTTCGTTCTCGTTGCCATGGCGATGTGGGTGATCGTGCGCGGCGCCTGGGGGATTCTGACCCTCGCGGCGGGCAAGCCGGTCGCGAACCCACGCACCTGGACGATCTGAACCGAAGGAACGCTACATGACCGACGCCCAACCCCGTCTGGACAGCGGCCATGAATCGGAGGGCAAGCCCGCGGCGATCATCGCCTGGGCTCTCTACATCCTGTCGATCCCCAGCGCGAACCTCCTTGTCATCGTCGGTCTGATCGTCGCCTATGCCGGGCGTGGGACCGCCACAGGCCTGGCGCGCCAGCATATCGACGCCCAGATCGCCCTGTTCTGGTCGGTCTTCTGGTGGACTGTGGCTCTTTGGATCGGGATCGCCGTCAGCATTCCGCTGCTCGTCATCGGGATCGGTATCCTGACCATGGCGGCCTGCGGCCTTGCCCTGCTCATTCTGCACATCTGGTTCACGGTGAAGGCCATTCTCGGCCTGATCAACCTGATGTCCGACAAGGCGCCTTGATCCGGGCGCTGGCAACGGCGACTGGCGCCGTTGCCAGCGCCGTTGCAGGCGCGCATCAATCGCAAAAGTTCGGTCGCGGCGCCGGAACACTCGCGCCTGCTGTCGGTTGCCGAACCAAAGCACAACGCCGGGAGGCGCCTCCATGACCGATTTTCGCGACGTGCCCGCCGAGCAGCGTTTCGAGCAGGGCTTTACCGATCCCGACGGCGCGCTGCGCGTCGTATGGGCGGACTACTCGATCCAGGGCGACCGGCGCGCCATCCTGCATGTCGAGGCCGAGCCCGAGCTGCGCGGATCCGGCGCGGCGGGCCAGTTCATGCAGAGCCTGGCTGATCACGCCCGCGCAGAGGGTATGAAGCTTGCGCCGCGCTGCAGCTATGCGGTGATCTGGTTCAAACGCCACCCAGACTACGACGACGTTCTCGCCTAGCCCCCGCCGTAGCCGCCGATGATCGGCAGCACCTCGCCGGTGATGAAACTCGACATCTGGGGCGATGCCAGGAAGACATAGGCCGGCGCGATTTCCTCGGGCTGGGCCGGCCGCTTCATCACCGTCTGCGATCCGAATTTCGAGACGTCTCCAGCCTCCTTGTCGGCCGGATTGAGCGGTGTCCAGACCGGCCCGGGCGCGACGACATTCACCCGGATGCCGCGCGGCGCCAGATGGGTCCCCAGAGACCGGGCGAAGGCGTGGATGCCGCCCTTGGTCAGGGAGTAGTCGAGCAGGTCCTTGTTTCCCATGATGCCGGTCACCGACCCGGTCATAACGATGGCCCCGCCGTTTTTCATGTACGGCACGGCGGCCTGGGTCAGGTTGAAATAGCCATAGAGATTGGTCTTCAGGGTCCGGTCGAAATGCTCGAACGTCAGGTCTTCAAAGGCTTCGACATGCTCCTGGAAGGCCGCGTTGGGCACCACGACGTCGATGCGTCCGAAGGCGTCCAGCGTCGCCTTGACCGCCATCTTCGAAAAGGCCGGATCGGCGACGTCGCCCTGCAGGACGATGGCCTTGCGCCCCTCGGCCTCGACGGCCGCGCGGGTCGTCTCGGCATCGGCGGCCTCGTCCAGATGGCAGATGGCGACATTACAGCCCTCACGCGCGAACAGGACGGCGACCGAGCGGCCGATGCCGGAATCCGCGCCGGTGATCAGGGCGGCGAACCCTTCGAGCTTGCCCGAGCCCTTCCAGAACGGGGCGTCGTACATCGGGGCGGGGTCGAGCGCGGCCTCGTCGCCGGGCTTGGGCTGATGCTGTTTTGGAAAGGGCGGTTCGGGATAGACGCGGGCGCCGGCCTGGACCGCGCTGTCCTTCCTGTCATCGCCGCCGCTCCCGGCCTTCGCATCGATCCCGGACTGGATCGCGCGCTCGTCGTCGGCGACCTCCTTGGCGGCGGGGGTGAAGCGGTCGTCCATGGCGGCTCTCCTGTGAGGGTGCGGAGGTAGCGACCCGGCGGCGAGCTTGTTCCGAACAGCCAAGTTCGGGCGCAGGATGATCCGCCGGCCGCTTTACGCGTTGCGCTGGAAGGAGGGCCGCCGATGCCGCATCTTGATCCCGCCGCCCTCGGCCCTGCCGCGGGCCTGATGCAAACCTGGGTGCTGCCGGTCCTGCTGGGACTGGGTCTCGCCTCGGCGACGGGGTTGAGGACGTTTCTGCCGCTGTTGATGCTGGCCCTTGCGGCGCGCTTCGGCCTGTTCGGGATTACCCTCAACGAACATCTGGCCTGGGTCGGCTCGATCCCGGCCATCGCGGCTCTTGGTGTGGCGGCGGTGGCGGAGTTTGCGGGCGACAAGATCCCGGTGGTCGATCACGCCCTGACCGTCATGGGGGCCTTCGTCCGCCCGATCGCCGGCGCCGTCGCCGCGGCCAGCGTCTTCGCGGGTCTGGACCCGACCACGGCCGCGATCGCGGGGATCATCGTGGGCGCGCCGACCGCCTTCGCCTTCAACGCGGTGCAGGGTGGAACGCGGCTGACCTCGACGGCGACCACCGGCGGCCTGGGCAATCCGGTGCTGTCCTTCATCGAGGACGTGCTCAGTTTCCTTATGGTGCTGGTCGCCTTCCTGGCGCCGGTGATCGTGCCGATCGTTCTGATCGTCTTCGCCGTTCTGCTGTTCCGGCTGGCCAGGCGCCTGCGCGAACGGCCGGCCAGAGCGAGATGATCCGACCTTAGAGGGTGCGGGCGACGATGGTGCGGATGGTCTCGGCCTTGACCGGAAGATCGCTGTGCAGCCGCGAAGCGATCTCGCGGGCGCCGACCGGATAGGCGTCGCCGCCGTCCGCGATCTCCTTGGCCATTTCGGCGGCCTGGATCAGGATTTTCTCGAACGCCTCAACCTGTTCCACGGCCAGGGCGCGGGCCTCGGTCTGGAGGCGCTTGACCCGTTCGGCGGTGGTCTCTGGCGTTCGCATCATTTCGTAGATGGCGCTCTCCGCCTCGACGAGACGCAGATTGGGCGTGACGGGCGGCTTTGACTTTGCGGTCGGCATGACTTGGTTCCCTCAGCTGAAGGAAAAAGTCGCGGAGAAGGTCCCTCGTTCCCCGTAATTCATCCGTTCACCAATATGTCCGGGCCACTGTGGCGGCGGCGCATCACGGCGCTCGGCGAACGTGCCGTCAGATCCGTTCCCGGTCGTCCTCGTGTTCGTCGTCCAGGACCTCGGCGGCCTGTTCGTTGAGCGCCTGACCCTCACGCCGCGGCTTGACGTAGGGCGCCGGCTGCGGGGTCGAGGTGTTGTTGCGCCACAGGGACCGGCCAGCCGTAAGCCCGCCCGCGACCTGAAGTGTCAGCCGTTCCTCGTCGCGGCGGCGCACGTCCTCGATTGTCTCGCGCGCCTCGTCCTCCGAGAAGCCGAGATCCTTGAGCACATGCTCGCCGAAGGCCAGGGCGGATTCGAAAGTCTCGCGGATGTGGAACTCCACCCCGGCCTTGATCAGCCGGATCGAATGGCCACGGTCATAGGCGCGCACGAACAGTTTGGTCAGGGGAAACTCGGCCTTGACCAGTTCGACGATGCGGTCGGCCGTTTCGGGCTTGTCGACGCAGACCAGAATGGTTTCGGCCGAACCGGCGCCCGAGGCGCGCAGCACGTCAAGCCGGGCGCCGTCGCCGTAATAGACCTTGAAGCCGAAATTGCCCGCGGCCTGGATCATCTCGACGTCGACATCGACGATGGAGACGTCCACGTCGCGCGCCAGAAGCGGCTGGGCCACGACCTGGGCGAACCGACCGAAGCCGATGATCAGGACACGCTCGCGCAGGCCCTCGGCCTTGTCGATGCCTTCCAGCGACACGACGTCCTTCGGCTTGAACCGGTCGGCCAGCAGCATCCGCACCGGGGTCAGGGCCATGGACAGGATGACCACGGCGGACAGGATGGCGGCGGTGCGGGTATCGAACAGGCCGGCGGCCAGGGCTGCGCCATAGAGGACGAAGGCGAACTCTCCGCCCTCGCCCATCAGGGCCGCCCGCTTCAGGGCCTCGCCGTGGCCCGACTTGATGCGGGCGATCGTGTAAACGCCGGCCATCTTGGCGAACATGAAGGCGGCGACCCCGCCCAGGATCACCGGCCAGTCGCGGATGACGACGCCGAGGTCCAGCGACATGCCGACGCTGAGGAAGAACAGGCCCAGCAGGATGCCGCGGAACGGCTCAACGTCAGCCTCCAGCTGGTGGCGGAAGGTCGATTCCGACAGCAGCACCCCGGCCAGGAAGGCGCCCATGGCCATCGACAGTCCGCCCAGGTCCATGGCCCAGGCGGCGCCCAGGACGACCAGAAGGGCCCCTGCCGTCATCACCTCGCGGCCGCCGTAACGGGCCAGAAGGCGGAAGGCCGGATTGAGCAGCCAACGCCCGATCACATAGACGGCGGCGACGGCGGCGATGGCGAAGCCGATGGTCAGCCAGATCGGCTGGGGGTTCTCGATGGCGGTCCCGAACATGCCGCCGAACACTGCGACCAGGGCCAGCAGGGGGACGATGGACAGGTCCTCGAACAGCAGGATGGAGACCACCCGTTGCCCGGGCGGATCGGACTGTTCGTTCCGCTCTTCCAGCAGCTGCATGACGATGGCGGTGGAGGAAAGGGCGAAGCCGGCGCCGGCAATGATTGCGGCGGGAACGGCCAGACCGGCCAGAAGGGCGGCGCCGGTCAGAAGGGCGGCGCAGGTCAGAACCTGAAGGGAGCCCAGGCCGAAGATTTCCTTCCTCAGGCTCCACAGCCGGGCCGGACGCATCTCCAGCCCGATGATGAACAGGAACATCACGACGCCCAGTTCAGCGACGTGCAGCACGGCCTCGGCGTCCTCGATCAGCCGGAAGCCGAACGGGCCGATGACCAGACCAGCGGCGAGGTAGCCCAGCACCGCGCCCAGTCCGAACCGTTTGAACAGGGGCACGGCGACCACGGCGGCGGCCAGCAGGGCCACCGCGTGACCCAGTCCCATTCCGCCGCCCGTCGGATCCGCCATATCGTCTGCCCTGCCTGCCGAGCTTCCATAGTGGGGGTTCAGGCGAAGGATTGCCATTGCGACACAGTCGATGCGCGCCTTTTTTGGTCCGCGCCCCGGCCACAATTTCACCGAACGTCAGTCGGCCTCATGCAACCAACGATATAACCGGAGGAGGACGCCATGCTCTCGACTGTGCTCAAACAGGGGGTGGCCGCCGTCGTCGGCCTGTCGCTCGCCGCGCCGGTGGGGGGAGGGGCGGTGTCCGCGCCCGCGCCTGTCCCCGTTGTCGATGGAGAGGCGACGCCCGCCGCCTGCGCGCCGCTGGGCTTCAACCTCATCCGGGGCCCGCAGTATCCGCCTCCGTCGCGCCCGGTTATCGCTCATGCGGCGCCGCCCCCGATCACCCTGCCGATCGAGCCGACGAAGAAGGAGGATCGGGTCGAATATCAGGGGGCGCCGGTGATCGTGCCCGGACCGCCGCCTCCGCCCGCGCCGCCCCCTCCGCCGCCGCCGGCTCCGTCGCGCCCGGGGGTGATCACCACCGACGCGGCCGGGCGGGTCAATTCCGTGGACGGCGTCGCCGTAACGGGCAGCCGGATCCCGTCCGGATCGGGCTATGCCTATGCGCCCGGCGCGCCCCCGCAGCCTTATGTCCCGCCGCCGCCTTCGGCCGTGAGCACCGAACGCTATCCGGACGCCACGCCCAATCCGGTGCATCGGGTCGCCGATGAGCCGGTCTCGACCTTCTCCATCGATGTGGACACGGCCGCCTATTCCAACGTCCGCCGCTTCATAGCGAACGGCGCACCGCCGCCGCGCGACGCCGTTCGGGTCGAGGAGATGATCAACTATTTCGACTACGGCTACGCCCGACCGACCAATCGCGCCGAACCCTTCGCCGTGACAACGGCGGTCGCCGCCTCGCCCTGGTCGCCGGGACGCCAGATCGTTCATATTGGCCTGCAGGGCTATGAGCTGCCGGCCGGCGAGCGGAAGCCGCTCAACCTGACCTTCATGGTCGACGTCTCCGGCTCGATGAACTCGCCCGACAAGCTGGCGCTGGCGCAGCAGGCGATGAACCTGATCATCGACCGGCTCCGGCCTGAGGACCGGGTGGCGGTCACCTATTATGCCTCCGCGGTCGGCACGGCAGTCGGGCCGACCTCGGGCGCCGAGAAGCTGAAGCTGCGCTGCGCCGTCGCGTCCCTGTCCAGCGGCGGCGGCACCGCCGGGGCGCAAGGGCTGACCAACGCCTATGACCAGGCCCAGGCCGCCTTCGGAGCGGACAAGGTCAACCGCATCCTGATGTTCACCGACGGCGACTTCAACGTCGGGGTCACCGACAACAAGCGGCTGGAGGACTATGTCGCCGACAAGCGGGCGACGGGGATCTATCTGTCGGTCTATGGCTTCGGGCGCGGCAACTATCAGGATGCCCGGATGCAGACCATCGCCCAGGCCGGCAACGGGACCGCCGCCTATGTCGATGATCTGAACGAGGCGCGTCGCCTCTTCGGGCCGCAGTTCGACAAGGGCGCCTTCCCCATCGCCGATGATGTGAAGATCCAGGTCGAGTTCAATCCGGGCCGGGTCTCCGAATACCGGCTGATCGGCTATGAGACCCGGCTCCTGAACGAGGAGGACTTCAACAACGATCGCATCGACGCGGGCGAGGTCGGATCCGGCGCCTCGGTCACGGCCCTGTATGAGATCACCCCCGTCGGCGGTCCGTCGCAGATCCCCGAGCGCCGCTATGAGGGCAATCGCCCGACACCTGCGCTTCAGTGGGGCGCCGGCGATCCGGACGGTGAGGTCGGCTTCGTCCAGGTCCGCTACAAGCTGCCGGGTCAGCCGACGTCGCGTCTGATCCAGCATGTCGTGTCCTATGCCGCAGGGGGCCGGGTTTCGGCCCAGCCACCGGAAAGCACCCGCTGGGCCCTGGCAGTCGCCGCCTTCGGCCAGCGTCTGCGCGGCGACCCGTGGATGGCGGCCAACTACGATTGGGCCTCGATCCTCGACCAGGCCCAGGGCGCACGGGGCGACGACCCGTACGGCGATCGGGCAGAGTTCGTGCAGATGATCCGCGCAGCGGACAGTCTGTCGGCCAGAGGCCAACCCTAGGAGCGTTTCTTCCCCTTTTACGAGAGTGTCGGAGGCGGTCTGTTTCGCCTCCGACACAATTGTTCCCGCATAAATGCGATTTATTCGCAATTGAGGTTGAACCTTGGCCGGAACTTGATATTGCGAGCCCATCGCAATGCGACCGCATCGCAAAATCATGTTCAATCAAGCCGGATCTCCTCCCCCGATGACCGACAACCGCGCCTCGACGCTTCGCGCCCTTCTGTTCGCCTCCAGCGCCGCCGGCATGCTCTGCGCCGCGCCCGCCTTCGCCGCCGAAGAAGGTCCGATGTCGACCGCGCCGGTCACCGGCACCGCCGACCAGCAGTCGACCGCGGTCGGCGACATTGACGTCCACGGCCAGCGCCGCCGCGCCGAGCCGGAATCCTCGAAATACGTCGCTCCGCTCGTCGACACGCCGCGCAGCGTCACGGTCATCCCCCAGCAGGTCATCGAACAGATCGGCGCGACCTCGCTGCAGGACCTGCTGCGCACCTCGCCCGGCATCAGCTTCGGCGCCGGCGAAGGCGGCCAGCCCCTGGCCGACCGTCCGTTCATCCGCGGCCAGTCCTCGGGCAACAACATCTTCGTCGACGGCATCCGCGACTCGGGCGGCCAGCAGCGCGAGGTCTTCAACCTCGAGCAGGTCGAGGTCATCAAGGGTCCGGACTCGGCCTATTCCGGGCGCGGCTCGGGCGGCGGTTCGATCAACCTGTCGTCCAAGTCGCCCAAGCTGGTGGACTTCACCAACGTCTCGCTCGGCGGCGGCACCGACGGCTACTGGCGCGGCACGATCGACCAGAACTGGCGTATCAGCGACAACGCCGCCTTCCGGATCAACATCCTGTCGGCCTCGGGCGACATCGCGAACCGTAACGCGGTCGACTACGACAAGCTGGGCGTCGCGGCCTCCTTCGGCGTCGGCATCGACACCGCCACCACCGCGACCCTGAGCTTCAACTATCTCGACAGCGACCAGATGCCCGACTACGGCATCCCGCTCTACACCAAGAAGGGCGGCGCCACGGCTCCGCGTCCGAATGCTGCAGGCATTCTGGATGTCCCCTACGACACCTTCTACGGCCTGACCGCCCGCGACTACCTGACCAATACCGTCAAAAGCGCCACCCTGGTCCTGTCGCACCAGCTGACGCCGAACCTGACCATTCGCAACAGCACCCGCTACGCGGAGACCCTGAACGACTATGTCGTGACCAACCCCGGCGACGGCGGCAACGCCGTTCTCGTCGGGAGCACCTGGTGGATGAAGCGCGGTCTGAAGTCGCGCTGGAACCCGGTCGACACGACCGCCAACGTCACGGAACTGTTCGGCACGTTCAACACGGGCGGCCTCAAGCACAGCTTCAGCGTCGGCGCCGAGTTCACTCATGAGGTCAACGACAATGCGTCGTGGACGGTCACGTCCCTGACGGGCACGGCCTGTCCGGCGCCTTTGACCGGCGTGGACTGCGCCCCGCTCTACAACCCGAACCCTTCTGATCCCTGGACCGGCACCAAGGTGCTGGGCGCCATCACCTCGAACACCACCGACACCAAGGCCGTCTACGGCTTCGACTCGATCGAGCTGGGCGACAAATGGCTGGTGAACCTCGGCCTGCGCTGGGACGACTATTCAGTCGACGGTGTCGCCTCGACCGGTCTGGCCGTGCCGGAAGCGTCGTGGGACTTCGTCAACTACCAGATCGGCGTAGTCTACAAGCCGACGCGCCACACCAGCGTCTATGCGTCCTACTCGACTTCCTCGACCCCGCCGACCCTCAGCGGAGGCGACGGCAACTCCAGCGCCACCACGGCGCAGGCCATTCTCGATCCGGAAGACACCACCAGCTATGAGCTGGGCGCCAAGGCCAGCCTGTTCCGCGACCAGCTTCAGCTCAGCGCCGCGGCCTTCCACCTGAGCCGCAAGAATGCCAACGTCGTGGTCGGCCCGGCCTCGACCGACCTGGCCCAGGTCGGTGAGATCCAGGTCGATGGTCTGGAACTCGGCATCTCGGGCAACATCACCCCGCTGTGGCAGATGTTCGGCGGCTATACCTACCAGCACTCGGAACTGGTGAAGGGCGCCTGCACGGTCAATACCGCCGTGCCGCCCGTCTGCGTGCCGAGCCCGCTGGAAGGCCAGGCTCTGGCCAACACGCCCGAGCACAATGTCAGCCTGTTCACCACCTATCGGCTGCTGCCGAAGTTCACGATCGGCGGCGGCGTCTACTACGTCTCCGACTCGAACGGCGGCAATCAGGGCGGCGCCGGCGGCGGCGCGAATGCGATCTACGCTCCGGCTCACACCCGCGTTGACGCCTTCGCCTCCTACGACCTGACCGACCGCGCCACCCTGCAGCTGAACGTGCAGAACGCGACGGACGAAGAGTACATCCTGCGCACCAACGGCGTGCACCACGCCGACCCGGCGCCGGGTCGTTCGGCCACCCTCGCCCTGAACGTCCGCTTCTAACGGACGATCCAGATCAAAGCTTGAGGGGCCCCGTTGCAGCTATGCAGCGGGGCTCTTCGGCCTTTAAGAGACATTCCTCATGCTGCTCCACATCCCCGAGGTCTTCACCAAGGACGAGGTCGCCGTGCTGCGCCAGCGGCTGGACGCGGGCCCGTGGACCGACGGCAACGCCACCTCGGGTCACCAGTCGGCCCTGGCCAAGCGCAACATGCAGCTGCCCGAGACGTCGGAGGTCGCCATCGAGATCGGGCTGATCGTCCGTCAGGCGCTCGAAGCCAATCCGATGTTCGTTTCGGCCGCCCTGCCGCACACCCTCTATCCGCCCCTGTTCAACCGCTATGAGGGCGGTCAGGCCTTCGGCGTCCACGTCGACAACGCCATCCGCCAGCAGGGCCGGGCCGGGGTCCGCATCCGCAGCGACCTGTCGGCGACGCTCTTCCTGTCCGAGCCCGAGGACTATGACGGCGGCGAGCTGATGATCGAGGAGAACTACGGCTCCCAGTCGGTCAAGCTGCCGGCCGGGGATCTGGTCCTCTATCCGTCCAAGAGCCTGCACCGGGTGACCCCGGTGACGCGCGGCGCCCGGGTGTCGAGCTTCATGTGGCTGCAGTCGCTGGTTCGCGACGACGCCGCGCGCGAGACCCTGTTCCAGCTCGATGTCGCCACCCAGCGCGTCAACATCGAAAAGGGACCGCAGGATCAGGCGGTCCTCGAACTGACCGGCGTCTATCACAACCTGCTGAGGCGCTGGGCGGAGGTTTAGGCCTCACGCGGATCGGCCCCTCCACCGCTTCGCGGTCCCCCTACCCACTGCGTGGGGAGGAGACGTGCGTCATCGCCCTCACGCGCCATAGCGCTGAAGTGGGGAAGCGGCGGAGCGCGGGCGATCTCGCCCGGGTACCGTTGACGACGCCCCTCGCGGATCGCCGCCTCCAAGGGGGAGTTTCGGCGTGGTCGCCCGTGCTCCGCTCGACCGGTTCTCGCAAGCGCCGCGGTGGAGGGAAGCTCTTCAGCCGGGAGCGGCGGGGTCCCATTTGCCCGCCGCCTCAGGTTTACCCGGTTCGTCCCCGTTCCGCATGGCTCAGCCCACGACAGGCGAAGGGCGCCAGGAACGCCCTCCGGACCCGGGGCTCTCCATGCCCCGGCAACCCCGCGATCGACCCCGTCGCACGTCCGGCTCCCGGGCCCGGGACGCCTTCCCCTCGCGACGGGACAGGGGAGATTATACGGCGGGTTTGGGGTGTGCTGGATCGATTGGGTCGAGAAAGGCGGAAAGCCAGGCGGGGCTTGGGATTGGGTGCCCCGATTGTGATGGCTGGGCGGATCGGACGCCCATAGTCCTCCCCCATCGGGGGAGGGGGACCGCGACGCGGTGGAGGGGGCCAGCAGCGGACACCGCAACTGGCTTGAGCCCCCTCCGTCCCCTCGCAAGCGCTCGGAGCCACCTCCCCCGATGGGGGAGGATCGCTAGTAGACGTCCCGCCGGTACCGCCCGGCCTCGGACAGGGCGATCACCCGATCCGCGCCCAAGGCCTCTTCCAGCGCGGTATGGACGCCGGAGGCCATGCCTTCCAGAGAGCCGCAGACATAGATGGCTGCGCCCCGGTCGATCCAGCGGCGCAGTTCGTCGGCCTGTTCGGTGATGACGGCCTGGACATAGCGGCCGTCGCCTTCGTCGCGCGAGAAGGTGCGGTCCAGACGGGTCAGGACGCCCGAGGCCAGCCAGGCCTTCAGTTCGGCGTCATGGAAGGCGTCGTGGGCGGCGGTGCGCTCGCCGAACATCAGCCAAGTCTCACCCGCCGAACGCGCCTTCAGATGGCCGCGCAGGCCCGCCAGACCTGTGCCGTTGCCGATCAGGATCATCGGGGTCGAGGCGGCCGGGCCGTGGAAGCTGCGGTTCACGCGAACGCGCAGGGCGACCTCGTCGCCAATCCCCGCCTGACCCGTCAACCAGCCCGAGGCCAGACCCGGCGTGCCGTCGGGATGGCGCATCAGCCGTACGAGCAGCTCGAGCCGGCCGTCGGCGGGCAGGGAGGCGATGGAGTATTCGCGCGCCGCGGGGCGGTCGCCTTCCGGCGCAGGGACGCCGATCTCGACGATGTCGCCAGCCGACCAGTCGGGCGTGTGTTCGATCGGTTCGAAGGCCAGGTGGAAGGCCTCGCCGCCGGGGCTGCCCGGGTTGAGCAGGCGGCGCTCGACCAGTTTCCAGCGGTCATAGGACGGCGGGGTCCAGTCGGGCTCGGCGTTGGAGCCGGTGACGGCGTTCAGCTGATGCTGCCAGTGGCGGATGGCCTCGGGATCGGCGTCGTCGACCTCGACCAGATCGAACAGGGGCGTGGCGCCCGAGCGCATCAGCCAGCCGTCCACGACATGGGCGAAGCCGCAGTAGTCCTTGTAGCTCCGGTCCCCGAGCGCCAGCATCCCATAGGTCAGGTCGGGCAGGGCGGCGTCGCGGTCCAGAACACGACGGAGCACCCGGCCGGCGCTGTCGGGGGCGTCGCCCTCGCCGGTGGTGGCGATGACGAACAGGGCGCGCTTCGCCGCCGTCAGCATGTCGAGTTCAAGGTCGGCGAAAGAGACGACGCGAGCGCCTTGCCCGGCCTCCGTCAGGGCGCGGGCGGTCATCAGGGCCAGCTCCTCGGCGAAACCGGTCTGGCTGGCGTAGGCGATCAGGGTGGCGTCGGAACCGCCGCCGCCGAAGGCCTCGGTGCGGGCGCGGTCGGCGCGGCGCGCACGGGCGCTGGCGACGGCGACCGCCACACAGACGATCAGCCAGAGCACGACCGCGACGGACGCCGCGATCCAGTGGACGGGATCGGTCGACACGTCAGGCTTCCTTCGGCTCGTCTTCGAGCATGGCGGCGTAGAGCGGGGTCATCCGCTCGATCGGCCCACGCGGGGTGCGTTCGACGAAATGGGCGGCCAGACCATAGGCCTCGGCGAACTCGGGACCGTCATAGGGGCCCATGACGGTCAGGGCCGTGGCGAAGGCGTCGGCCTTCATCGCCGAAGGATGGACCACGGTGACCGAGGCCAGACCGTTGTCGATCGGGCGGCCGGTGCGGCCGTCGACGGTGTGGGAATAGCGGCGATCGTCGTGGGTGAAGGCCTTGCGGTAATCGCCGGAGGTCGCCAGGGCGATATCGACGAGAGCGATCAGGGTGCGGGGCGCGGGACTGCCCGGCGGCTGTTCGATCTCGACCCACCAGGGCTGGCCGTCCGGCTTGACCCCGGCGCCGCGCAACTCGCCGCCGATCTCGATCAGGTGGGAGGTCGCGCCCATGGCGGTCAGGCGCCCGGAGACGCGGTCGACGGCGTGGCCCTTGGCGATACCGGAGAAGTCGAGCTTCATGCCCCCCGCCTGAACGGCGGCGCGGGCGTCGCGATTCAGGCGCAGCTTCTGCCAGCCGGACAGGCCCTGGGCCGCATCGATCTCTTCGTCAGAGGGCAGGGGGGCGTCGGCCGGGCGCGGTCCGGGCGGGCCGAAACCCCATAGATCCACGAGGGCGCCGAGCGTCGGGTCGACCGCGCCATTGGTGTCGTCGGCAATGTCCATCGCCGCGTCGAGCAGGGTCCAGAAAGGCTGGGACAGGGCCCAGGTCCCGGCGGGGGCGCCGTTGAACCGGCTGATCTCGCTGGAGGGCTCCCACGGGCTGAAGACAGCGATGACGGCGTCCAGCTCCTGACGGATGGCGGCGTCCAGCGCCTCCTTGTCCACGCCGGGAGGCGCGACGACCCGGGCTGACCAGCCGGTGCCCATGGTCTCGCCGCCGAGGCTCCAGACGGTATCGCCCGGCGGGCGGGACGGCGGGGCGGCCATCGGCGGGATCAGGACGCGGTTGTCCTGACCGTCCTCTTCAGACGGCGAACCGTCGCCGATCAGGATCGGCGGCGGCGCTCCCTTGGACCCCTTGAAGGTCAGGGCAGGACTTCCACGACGGCCGTGTAGGCGGCCGAGGGCGTCGGCGGGCCGGCCATACCCCGACCGCCGCCGGGACCACCGGCCGGGGCGCCTTCAGGACGGGGACCTTCAGCGCGGGGGCCTTCCGGACGGGGACCTTCGCCGCCTTCACGCTGGGGGGCGCCGCCCGGACGGTTGACTGTGTTGATCCAGTACATCCCGGCCTCGGGCCAGGTGACCGAGAATTTGCCGTCGGCGCCGGTCTTGACGGCGATGTCTTCCGGGGCGTCGCGATACTTCAGGCCGCCGCGCACGATGGTCACGTCGGCATTGGCCAGCGGGGCGCCGTCCTTGAGCAGCTGGAAGGTCGCGGCCTCGCCCACGGCAAGCTCCGACGGGTGGGTGGTGGGGACCATCTCGATGCCCTGGCCGGTCGGCTGGAACACGGTGGTGGTCGGCTCGCCCAGGGTGACGAAGGTCTCCAGACGGTTGGAGTTGATCGCCGAGACCACGTCGGTCGCGCCCGCGGGGATGTTGGCGGTCAGTTCGGTCGCCGGACCACGCCAGCGGCCGGGCGTGCCGTTGAGGGTCCAGGTGGCGTTGGCCGTCTGGGACACGCTGCCGACGCGATAGGTGCCGGGCTGGGTCAGGTGAACGTCGAAGGTCGAGCGCCACTGGCCCTGCATCGGGTGCTCGAGCGGGACATTGGAGCCGTCCGGCGCCGTGGCGCGCAGATTGTCGAGGCGCATGGCGGCGTGGTCGGCGTCGAACACGCCGTTGGAGATGCCGGCGTCGAAGCCCACCCAGCCGTCCGTGCCCGACAGGGTCGTGGTCGAGGGCAGGATCCAGGCGCGGTGGGCCTGGGCCGACAAGGGCGCGGCGAGGGCGGCAAGCAGGGCGACGACGGCGGCGCCGGCTTTAAAGCGGTTCATGTCTGTGACTTCCTCTTAGCGGCTGACGGCGACGGAGACGGCGCCCAGTTCGGTGGTCCCGGCGACGCGGCCGGTGTTCGCTCCGCCCCAGCGGAAGGGCACGCGCACGACCTCGCGGCCGCCCTGTTCGCGGGCCGCCTCGACGACGACGTTGTACTGGCCGGCGGCGACGCCGGCGAGGCGGGCGGCCGGGATGGTGATGGTCTGCCGGCCGGGCGCGCGGGTGGCGCCGGAGACGCCGTCAGCCGGCATGCGCATGGCGCGGCCGCCCTTGCGCCACCAGGTGCGTAGGTCCTTCAGCCAGTTCTGGCCCTCGTTGTCCGGCTTCACCTGCTCGTACCAGACGGCGAGGGTGCGCACGGTGCTCTGGTCGGCCGGGTTCTCGATCCACACGGCGACATAGGGGCGGTGATAGGCGGCGACCGGCAGGCGGGGGATCTCGATGGTCACGGTCAGGTCGGCGGCCATGGCCGGAGCGGCGACGGCGGAGGCCGCGGTGACGGCGAGGGCGGCGGCGGGCAGGAGGCGCATCGTTTTACTCGGTCAATTAGAAGGGATCGGGGAGGATCAGTGGACGAAGATCAGGGCGATGATGACGGGGATCAGCAGACCCAGACCCACGAGGGGCCAGGTCATGGGACGGCTGCGCGAATGCAGCCACAGAAGGGTCAGGCCGGTCAGCGCGAAGACGATGCAGGCGGCGGCGAAGACGTCGATGAACCAGTACCAGACCGATCCGGTGTTCCGGCCCTTGTGCAGATCGTTGATGTAGGCGACCCAGCCCTGAGAGGTGACTTCGTACTGGGCCTCACCCGTTGCACGGTCGATGGTCAGCCATCCGTCGCCGCCGGGCATGGCCAGTGCCACATAGACCTCGTCGGCGGTGGTCTCGGTCGGCTTGCCGCCGATATTGGCCTTGAAGGTCTGGGCCGCCCAGCGCGCTACGGCGGGCGGGACGGGGGCGGCGGTCTCCTCCGGCATCTCGGTCAGACGGGTCAGCAACGGGGCGGGCAGGGTCCCGGTCTGATCGGAGACGACCGGGGTCGCCTTGATCTGGGCCGCGTGGTTCAGGGTGATGCCGGTCACGGCGAACAGGATCATCCCGGCCAGGGCCAGGCCCGCCGAGATCCAGTGCCAGGTGTGCAACTGCTTCAGCCAGAAGGCGCGCGCCTTGTTGATCGCCGGCGGCTTGGCGCGGGCGGTCTCGGCGGTCTTCTCAGGCGTTTTGGAACGCGGGTTTGCGGCGGCTTCGGTCACGCCGTGGCTGTGCCATATCTTGCGAACGATTTGCAATAGATGCGGATGCGAAACCGATCTCCTGCGGCGCTTTTCCTTACCAGTTCAGACTGATCCCGGCGCGCAGGGTCCGGGGCGGGCCGTAGCCGGCAACGCCGTCGGCGGTCTGCGACACCTCGATATCCTTATCGAACAGATTGTCGGCGACGGCATAGAGGGTCACGCCGTCGCGCAGGGCGTAGTCGGCGCGGGCGTCGAGGGTCAGGGCGGCGTCCAGCGTTCGGCTGTTGAGATCGTCGTCGAAGCGGGCGCTTTCATAGCGGGCGCGGCTGGACAGGGTCAGGCGATCCGTGGCGCGCCAGTCGATCCCGACGGTCGCGCTCCACTCCGGCGCCTGGGCGGGACGCAGGCCGGTCAACTGGGGGGCTGAGGTCTCGCCATCGAGCTCGGCGTCGGTCCAGGAGACGGCGGCGGTCAGGGTGATCCGGTCGAGGCGCCGTTCGGCGTTGAGCTCGACACCCGTCGCCTCGATGGTCCCGGCGTTCTGGCGCTGGCGCAGGACGCCGCCCGCGGGCACGAAGCCGCCGCGCGGCAGGGCGGCGATGACGCCGGGCCCGGTCCCGATCGTGACGTTGACGATGGCGTCCTCGATCCGGTTCCAGAACAGGGTCGCGCCGAAGCGGGTCGTCTCGCGATCCCACGACAGGCCGGTCTCGATCCCTTGCAGCCGTTCGGGCTCCAGATCGGGATTGGATTCGGTGATGTCGTTGCCGACGCGGAACGGGCGGTGCAACTCATTGATCGTCGCGGGCCGGAAGCCGGAATAGGCGGCGGCGCGGGCGGTCCAGCCGGAACCGAGATCGCGCCGGACAGCCAGACGCGCCGAGGTCACCTCTCCGGACCGATCGGCATAGGTCTCGTCCAGCAGGGCGGCGCCGGTGGCCCGGTCGAGCTCCAGCCGGTGGCCGTCGGCGTTCTTCCACTGATCAAGGCGAAGGCCACCGGCGACCAGCCAGGGGCCGCCGGACCACGAGCCCTCGGCATAGCCGCCGACGACCGAGGTCTCGCCCCCCGCATAGCGGTCGCGGGTGAAACGGTTGAGAGGGGCGGACCAGCTGAACCGCTCCTGGGTCTCGCCCTCGGCATAGCGGGCGTCGGCGCCCAGCTCCCACTCCAGCCGCCCGCCGAACAGGTCGAGGGCGCTCTGGCGCAGGGCGAGGTTGGCGCCCCAGCCCGTGGCCGGCGTCGCATACTGGTCATTGGCCGGAGTGGTGGTCGAGCGGTCCGCCGCGACGGAGGCGGAGGAGTTGGAAAAGTCGCTCTCACGCCGCCAGACCTGCGCCCGCCATCCGAGCGCGCCCTTCGACGGCGTGCGGCTCAGGGTCGCCGAATAGCCCTGACCGCTGGCCGAGGAGCGGGTGTTCAGCAGCCCCGATCCGCGATCTTCATCATAGGCGGAGGCGCGTAAGGAAAGGGCGGTCAGGTCATCGAGGCCGACGTCGGCGCGCAGGGCGGCGCTCTTCGTGTCGAGATCCAGAGGCGTGTCGGCCGCGCCCGCCGCCGCGCCGCGCACGGGGACATAGCCGTCAGAGTGATCCAGCAGGACCGAGCCGGTGATGGCGACGCGGCCGTTCTTAAGTGTGGTCGCCGTCGCCAGCCTACGGCCGCCGTCCTCGCCGACCGAGGCGTCCAGCATTCCGCCTTCGCCGTCGCGCTCCCTCAGGGCGATGACCCCGGTCAGGGCCCCCGCGCCATAAGGGCCAGCCCCTGCGCCGCGCACAATGTCGAGGCTCTCGAGGCTCTCCGGCGCCACCTGCGACCAGATCACCCAGCCGCCGAAGGGATCGTTCAGGGGTACGCCGTCCAGCGTCACCAGCGTCCGCCCCGCGCCCGACGGGGCGATGGCGCGCAGGCTGATGCCCTGGGTCGTCGGATTGGCGCCGAGGCTGGAAGTGCGGCGGAACAGGGAGACGGCGGGGACCGTCGCCAGGGCTTCGTCCAGACGTGTCGAGCGGTCCAGAGTTTCCTGATCCAGCCGGATCACCGAGAAGGCGGCCTCGCCCGCGGCGGGCGGCAGTCGGGCGGCGGTGACCACCACCTCGGGAAGTTCGACGGGTTCAGGCGGCGGGGGAGAGATCTGGAACATCGAGCGTTACAATACCCGACTTCCGCTCCGGTTGCGCCGCCTATGGCTCAGGCGGCTTCAACCTGTATTTCAGCCTCGTCCACCCCGTCTGAAAGGGCGAGGCGGATAGCGTTCAGCAGGGCGTCGGCCTGGATCGGCTTCTGGGCCACGCCATTCATCCCGGCGGCCAGATAGAGGCGCTCATCCTTCGGATCGGCGTTGGCGGTCAGGGCCAGGATCGGAATACAGGCCTCGGCGCCCGGCAGGTCGCGGATCGCCCGCGCCGCCTCGACCCCGTCCATGACCGGCATCTTGATGTCCATCAGGACCAGATCGAAGCGTTCGGCCTGAACCCGCTCGACCGCCTCGCGCCCGTTCTCGGCCGTGGCGGTGGTGCAGCCGAACAGCTCCAACATCTTGCCGGCCACGAAGCGGTTGGTGGCGTTGTCGTCGACGATAAGGACGTGGAGGGTCTCGTGCGGCGTCGGCTCGGCGATCTTCTCGCGAGGGGCGCGCATCTCCGGCCCGGCCTCGGGCAGGGCGACGGTGAAGCGGAAGCGGGCTCCACCCTGTGGCGAGCGATCCACGGCGATGCTCCCGCCCAGTCGCTCGACGATCTGGCGGCAGATGGCGAGGCCCAGCCCGGCGCCGGCGCCCTCGCGCCCGGCCTGACCGGTGTTGAACGGATCGAAGATGGTCGCCGCAGCGGCTTCCGACACGCCCGGGCCGCTGTCGTCGACCACGCCGGTGACGACCAGATCGCCGGCGTGCGCGGCGCTCTCGATGCGCACCTCGACCTCGCCGTTCTGCGTGAACTTCAGGGCGTTGCCGATCAGGTTGTTGAACAGCTGCTTCAGCCGCATCTCGTCGCCGACGATCCAGTCGCCGGCGGCCGTGTCACAGACCACCGACAGGGCCAGGCCCTTCTCGTCGGCGCGGGGGCTCCACAGGGCCAGGAGGTCCTCGCCGAGGCGGTTCAGATCCACCGGCGCGGTTTCGAAGCTCATCAGACCGGCGTCGGCGCGCGACATGTCCAGCGCATCGGTCAGCAGGCGCAGCAGGCTCTGACCCGAGTCCAGAATGGTGCGGACATAGGGGCGCATCTTCGCCTGGGTCAGCTCCCGCTCCATCAGGGCGGCGACGCCCAGAACCCCGTTCAGGGGCGTGCGAATCTCGTGGCTCATGACTGCCAGGAATTCGGACTTGGCGCGGCTGGAGGCGCGGGCCTCCTGTTCGGCGCGGCCCAGATCGCGGACGAGGGCGCTCATCTCCTCGGCGCGCTTGCGATGGATGACGGCGCCGGCCTGCAGCACATGAACGCCGGCCCCGACCCCGACGTAGCGGCCGCCCGAGGTGACGATGAAACCGTTCAGAAGCCCGCCCAGATCCGAGGCGTCCAGGCTCTGGAACAGGATGGCGGCGTCGGCCTGGGCGTCCAGGATTCGAGGCCTTTCGCTCATCAGGCTGGAGGCCGGGCGACGGGCATAGAGGGCGCGGCCGAACTCGGCGGCCATCCTCAGTGTGAAGGCGTTGCGCTCGATCAGGCCGACGGGACGGTCGTCCGCATCGACGACAGCGATGACGAGGGTGTTGGGCTCCGACTGGAACCGATCGAAGATCTGCGCGCCCGGGGTGTCCGGAGACACGGCCGCCACCGCGCTGATGAAATCCCCGATCCGGGCCATACAAAACTCCCCCTGCTCGAAGGGGCGTTTAGGCGCAGGAATTTAACGCCAGCTTTGCCGGAAATGAAGGTTTTTAGATCATGTCGTGACAGGTGTTCCGGGTCCGGAGCTAAAGTCGCGCCAGAAGCTCCGCCGCGAACTCCGACAGGGTGTCGTCGCGCGCGCCCATGACGATGATCCGGTCGCCCGCCTTCGCCAGTTCGACAATGCGGTCGCCACAGGCGGCGCGGTCGTGCAGGGCCTCGGCGTTGCGACCCAGTCCCCGGACTCCGGCGGCGATGTCTTCCGATCCGACGCTGCGGTCGGTGGTGCCGCCGTAATAGACCGGCTCGGGCATGACCAGCACATCGTCTTCGCGCATCAAGCCGGCGAAACCCTCGATGAACTCATGCTTCATCAGCTTCAGCGGCCCGAAGCCGTGCGGCTGGAACAGGATCAGCAGCCGCCCGTCGAAGGCGTGCAGGGTCTTCAGGGTGGCGGCGATCTTGTCGGGGTTGTGGGCGAAGTCGTCGATGACGGTGACGCCGTTCTTCGTGCCGACGACCTCCATCCGGCGGCGGATGCCGGCGAAGCTTTCCAGCGCCTTCACCGCCTCATCCAGAGGCACGCCGAGCGCCCGCACCGCGCCGAGGGCCGCCAGGGCATTGGCGACATTGTGGGCGCCGGGGACGTTGAGGGTGGCCGTCAACCGGGCGCCGCTCGACCGCTCGGCGAGGTCAAAGGTCATCCCCGTCGGCAGGGGCTTGAGGTTATGGGCCGAAAGGTCGGCGTCTTCGTTGCCCAAGGCGAAGGTGACGACGGCGTTGGCGCGTCCGTCATCGACCATGGTCTGGGCCAGGGCCGCAGTCTCGACGTTGTCGAGGTTGAGCACGGCCGTCTTCGCCCGGCCGGTGAAGCCGCCGAACAGATCGCGCAGCTCCTCCATCGACTTGTGATCCAGCGAGATGTTGGAGACCACGGCGACGGTCGGATCATAGCGGGCGATGGAGCCGTCCGACTCATCCACCTCGGCGACGAACAGGTCGGGTCCGCCGATCAGGGCGCTGGCGAAGGGATGGTCCGCGTCGGCGAAATTCTTCATCACCGCGCCGTTCATGACCGTGGGCGCGCGACCCGCCGAATGCAGGATCCAGGCGACCATGCCGGTGATGGTCGACTTGCCGCTGGTGCCCGCGACCCCGACGGAGGTTGGGGCGGTGTTGAACAGTTGCGAGAGAAGCTGCGGCCGGGTGACGATGGTCGCGCCCGCGCGTTTGGCGGCCCCGATGTCCGGCACCGTGTCCTCGATCGCGCCGGTCGCCACCACGATCTGTTCAGGCCGGGTCACGCCCGATCCGTCCTGTGGGTGCAGGGTTACGCCGTGGGCGCGCAGCCAGTCGAACTTGGCGGGGGTGCGGCCCTGATCCAGCGCCCGGTCCGAGCCCTCGATGGCGTTTCCCTGCGCCTGGACGATCATGGCCAGAGGCAACATGCCGGAGCCGCCGATTCCGCAGAAGAAGTAGGAGACGTCGTGGGTCATCAGGTCTTAGAACAGGACTTGGCCGCAAACCGCCAGCGGGTTCGCGACCGGAATGAGTTTTCGGAGGCTTCGTGACGCTTGAAATCGATCCGGGCAAGACCGCCCTCGTCCTCATCGACCTTCAGGCCGGAATCCTCGCCAATACACTCGCCCCCTATGACAGCGAGACGGTGGTCGAAAACGGCCTGACCCTGGCCAGGGCCGTCAATGCGGCGGGCGGCGTGGTGGTGGCGGTCAACGTCAGCTTCGGCCCCGGCCGGATCAACGGCCCGCAGGGGCTGATCGACAACCCGGTCTCCACCGATCCGGTCCCGGCCAACTATACGGAGATCGTCCCCGGGCTTCTGGCCCTCGCCGACATCACGATCACCAAGCGCCAGTGGGGCGCCCTGCACGGCACCGAGCTCGACACCCTGCTGCGCAGACGCGGGATCGACACGATCATCGTCGGCGGGGTGGCGACCAATTTCGGGGTCGAGACGACCGTGCGCGAGGGTTGGTCGCACGGCTATTCTGTGATCGTCGCCGAGGACGCCTCGACCACCTTCTCGGCCGCCATGCAGGATTTTCCGATGAAGCTGGTCTTCCCCCGCATCGCCCGGGTGCGGTCCGTGGCGCAGATCGTCGAGGCGCTCTCCGCATGATGGCCAATACCTTCAAGATCGGCGTCGTCTGCGTCAGCTCCCGGTTCGCGAAGGAGCGTGCCGAGCAGGTCGAGGCCTGGATGGCCGAGCACCATCCCGAGGGCGACATCGCCGTCACCTTCCACCCCGCCTGCTTCATGAAGCACGGCCATTTCGCAGGCGACGACCGGGCGCGGGCCGACGCCTTCGTCGAATACGCCAACGACCCGCGCTTCGACGCCATCTGGTTCGCGCGCGGCGGCTATGGCTCCTGCCGCATCGTCGAGGACGTCATTCCGCGCCTGAACGACGTCGCGCGGACCAAGCGTTACATGGGTTATTCCGACGTCGGGACCCTGCTGGCGGGGATGTACAAGGCCGGGTTCAAGCATCTGGCCCACGGGCCGATGGCCTCGGATTCGGTGCGCCATGACGCCACCGCCGAACGCGCCCTGGCCTGGCTGGTCAAGGGCGACGAAAAGGGGCTGGAACCATCGCTGGCCGTCGACAGGAAGAAGGCTGTCGCCTTCAACCTGACCATCATCGACCAGCTGGTGGGCACGCCGCTGGAGCCCGATCTGACCGACCACGTCCTGATGATCGAGGAGGTGTCGGAGGCGCTGTATCGCGTCGACCGGATGATGTTTCACCTGACCAGCCAGCCGTCGATCCGTAAGGTCGCGGGCATCCGGCTGGGCCGGGTCTCGGACGTGACGCCCAACGATCCCGACTTCGGCCTGACGGCGCAGGAGATCGTCCGCTACTGGTGTCACCGGTCCGGCATTCCCTTCCTCGGTAAGGCGGACATCGGCCACGACGGCGACAACAAGGTTGTGCCCTTCGGTTAAAGCTCGCGTCGCGAGCGAGAATGATGCGTGGCGGACACGCCCCCTCGCGTCGTTAATGGCTGTTAAGAAACAGCTATCGACACCGGCGAATTGTCAGGGCCAGATGCGGGCGATGGAGCCCTTTGGCGCACCACTGCTGACGGCCTGGACGCGTGCGGCCGCCGCCGGCGCGGTGTGGCTGGTCGTCTCGGGTTTTACGGCAGGTCCGGAGATGGCGTCGGGGGGCGCCGCTTCGGTCCCGGGGATAGGGGCTGTCGAGAGCCGGAGCTTCATCACCAGCGACGGGGCTCGCCTTCATTATCTGGAGGCGGGTCCCGGATCTGACTCTCTTTCAGGCGGACCACCCACCGTCGTCTTCGTGCCGGGGTGGACCATGCCGGGGTGGATTTTCGAACACCAGATCGACGCCCTGAAGGACCGCTTCCACGTGCTTGCGCTCGATCCGCGCGGTCAGGGCGAGAGCGAGGTCACGGCCTTCGGCTACAGCTACGAGCGGCGCGGGCGCGATATCGGCGAGCTGATCGACCACGCGGCCGGTGGTCCTGTGGTTCTTGTGGGCTGGTCGCTGGGCGTGCTTGACAGCCTGGCCTACGTCGCGGGGCAGGGGGACGGGCGGATCGCCGGTCTGGTCCTGATCGACAATTCCGTGGGCGAGGAGCCGGCGCCGGTCGCGCGGCCCGGAGCGGGAAGTCCGGCGGATCGCGCGGACCTTCCCGAAGACGAACGCCGTCGCCGCCGCGCCGCCTTCGTCGCCTCCATGTTCGCCCATGATCCGGGGGCGGACTATCGTGCGCGCCTGACCGATCAGGCCTTGCGCATGAGCCAGGCCGACGAGCGCCGTCTGCTGGCCTATGACGTGCCCCGCAGCTACTGGCGAGCCGCCCTGCATTCGACCGACAAGCCGGTCCTCTACGTCGTGCGGCCCCGACTGAGAGCCCAGGGCGAGAATCTGGTTCGCACCCATGCAGATGCGCGCATGGAAGTGTTCGAGACCGCCGGTCACGCCCTGTTCGTCGATGAGGCCGACCGCTTCGACGCCCTGCTGATCGAGTTTCTGGATCACCGTGGCCGGCCGGGAACCGTCCATTGAAGGCGCCCGTGAACACCCGCGCGGCCCTGATGCCCCTGTTCCTGATCGCGCTCGGCGTGGTCGGGATCGAGAACGCCCTGACCCGCTACTTCGCCGTCGCGAAATGGTCGGAGTACGGCTACTGGATCATCTCCATCGTCATGGCGGGTTTCGCGCTTTCGGGGGTCTTTGTCGCCCTGTTCCGCGACACGGTGGCGAAGTCGGGCGTGGTGCTGAGAGCCGTCCTGCCCGCCGCCATGATCCTGGCCGCCGCCTTCGGCTTCCAGATGATGACGGCCAATCCGTTCAATCCGCTGCAGCTGCAGAACCCGACCACCTGGCCGGATCAGGTGCGGAATATCGGCCTCTATTATGCGGCCCTGCTGCCCTTCTTCTTTCTCGCCGGCCTCTACATCTCCCTGATCTTCGTGCTCAATCACCGGGAGATCGGGCGGGTCTACGGCTACGATCTGATCGGCGCAGGCCTCGGTTCGGCCGTGGCTCTGGGCCTGATGTTCGTGGTCCATCCCTTCCTGCTGGCGCCGGTTCTGCTGATTCCGCTGGCGCTGGGGCCGTGGTTCCAGCCGGGCCGCAGCCGCTGGGTCGGCGGGCTGCTGGCGCTCGCGGCCCTGGTCGGCGGCGAATATGTGCTCTTCACCGGCACGCCCCCGGCGTTCAGCGAGTTCAAGGCCATCTACGCCCCGATGAATACGCCGGGCGCCAGGGTCGTCGCCGAGATCCGCGCGCCGCGCGGCCACTACCTCCTGCTCGACGACTTCACCGAACGGGTCGACGCCGATGTGTCGAACAACGCCGGACTGATGGGCATCCCGGGGCCGCAGCCGACCTATGGTCTGTATCGCGACGGCAATCGCATCGCCTCCCTGCCCAAGGCGTTCGGCCGCGACGCAGCCTATGCGCCCAGCGCGCTGAGCGCCGCCCCCTATGTGCTGCGGCCCCATGCCGAGACCCTGCTGGTCGGCCTGTCGGGCGGCTTCCGCATCGCCGAGGCCAAGGCGCTCGGCGCCGCCAATATCGACGGCGTCGAGGGCGAGCCGGTGCTGAAGGATGCCCTGATCCAAGGTCTCGGTCCGTCGCCGGCCATGGCCTCCGACCCGAGCGTGCGTCTGCTCGACGGCGGCCCGATCGCGGCGGCCTGGCGGGCGGGACCGAACCGCTATGACGTCATCGACGTCTCGGCCGATTTCGTCGACGCCGCGCCCGCCAATGTCACCGGCGTGACCGAAGAGGCGATGCACGCCTATCTGGCGGCGCTCAGGCCCGGCGGGATGGTGTCGATCTCCGTCTCCATCCGCGACTTCCCCGTCTATGCCCTGCGCGTCGTCGCGACGGCGCGTGAGGCCTTGCTCGCGACCGGCGTCGCCGATCCTTCGGCCCACGTCATGATCTACCGCTCGGCCTGGAACGCGCGAATCCTGATCAGCTCGACGCCGTGGTCGGCGAAGGATATCGCGGCGCTCAAGGCCTTCTGCGCCGCCCGGTCGTTCGACGTGTCCTGGGCGCCCGGGATGGATGTCGCCGCGGCCCGCGCCAGCCTGTTCAACGACCTGCCGAGCGTCTCGTTCGAGACCGGCCAGATGACCTCGACCGGCCCTGACGACGCCATCGCCAATGAGGTCGGCGCCGTGCTGGCGGGCCGCGCCTCAGCCTCCAGCGGCGCCTTCCACATCCGTCCCGCGACGCTGGATCGTCCGGCCTTCTATTCGTCGCTGCGGATCGAACACCCACAGACCCTGATCAAGCGTCTGGAGGTCCTGCCGCAGGCGGAGATCGGGGCGCTGGTGAACGTCGCCGTCCTCGGTCAGGCCATCCTGATCGCCCTTCTGGTGCTGGCCGCTCCGGCGCTGTTCGTGCGCAGGAAGGGGATGGCGAAGGAGCCGCGCAGGCTGTGGCCCGTGCTGTATTTCCCGGCGCTCGGCCTCGGCTTCCTCTTCATCGAGATCCTGCTGATCGACCGGGCGGCCTTCTACCTGAACGACTATTCTTCGGCCTTCGCGCTCGTCCTGACCTCGATGCTGATCTTCTCAGGGCTCGGCAGCATGATCGCGGGCAAGGTCGGCGCCCTGCCCAAGGTCGCCTCGGGCATCGGGCTGATCGTGGTTCTGGTCTGGATCGCCGCCATGCTGATCGGCGGCGAGGACTATCTGATGCGGACGCTGGACCAGCCTCTATGGATGCGCGCGGGCGCGGTGGTGCTGGCCGCCGCCCCCGTGTCGCTGGCGCTTGGCATGCCCTTCCCGCTGGGGCTGATTTCGGTCGGCGACGGCCGGGCCCTGCCCTGGGCCTGGGGGCTGAACGGCGCCTTCTCGGTGGTCGCCACGCCCCTGGCCAATCTGATGAGCCGCGATGTCGGCTTCTCGTCCCTGCTGATCGCCGCCGCCGGTCTCTACGTCCTCGCCTTCATGGCCCTGCCGTTCGGCGTTCCGGCTGTACGGCCGGTGATGAAGAGCGCGCCGCAACCCTCTCTCAATCCGTCGGGCCTCGACCCGGCCTCGCCCGTGGAAAGCCCCGCATGACGACCCTGATGGACCGCCGCGCCCTTCTGGCTGCCGGGCTCGCCGCCCTGCCTCTGGCCGCCTGCGACGACAAGGCGATGAAGGATGTGCAGGCCCGGCTGAATCCAACGCAGGGGAGCGCTGAAACGGCCCCTGCCGCAGCCCCGACGGCCACGGCTCCGGCGCCCGGAGCGGGTCCGGTCGCCTCGACCGTGGTCAACGGCGTCAAGGCGGCGTCCAGCCCCTGGACCTTCGCCGCCTTCCAGGCCGCGATGGAGGCCTCGGGCCGGCCCAGCGCGATCACCGAAGCCCAGTGGACCGAAATCCAGACCCGCAAGCCCGCGGCCATCGCCCGGATCAAGACCTACCTCGAAGGCCGCTTCAACGGCGTCGCCGATCCGAATGTTCTGGCTGCCTTCGAGGCCGTGCCGCGCGAATATTTCCACTACGCCTACGCGCAAGCAGCCTCGACGGCCTGGCAGGCCTATGAGACCGATCCCAAGCCCTGGGCTATCGGCCACGGCTCGGTCCTCTCGGACTATCTGGGGCAGGCCTATATGACCCAGCTGGCGGCGCCCAAGCCGACGGATGTGACGCTGGAGATCGGCACCGGTTCGGGCTTCCAGTCGTCCCTGCTCAGCCGCGTGGTGCGCGACGCCTACACCATCGAGATCATTGAGCCGATCGGCCGGGCGGTGGACAAGATCTTCGCCCCGCTCGGCTATTCCAACGTCCACGGCAAGGTTGGCGACGGCTATTTCGGCTGGCCCGAGGTCACCGAAGGCTTCGACACCATCATGCTGACCTGCGTGGCCCAGTACGCTCCGCCCGAGCTGTTCCGTCAGCTCAAGCCCGGCGGCAAGCTGATTATCCCGATCGGTCAGCCCTTCCGCCGCGGTCAGGTCCTCTATGTCTACACCAAGGACGCCGAGGGGCGGGTCCACAGCCGCCGCGACGTCGGGGTGTTCTTCATTCCGATGACCGGGGCGATGCAGGCGCGACCGAAGCCGGGCTGACATCTGCAGGGTACGGATGATCCGGCCCGAAACCGGCCGTGTTTCATCGCTGCAACATCTCCCGGCGATGTCAAACCGTCATCTGACTGAGCGGAATCCGTCGACGAAGCGCGCCTAGATCACCCCATCCGCGACACCTTGTCGCCATGGATGTCTCCGGGGGGATCTCAAATGTCTTTGTCCAGAATGCTCGCGGGCGGTTCCGCCCTGGCGGTGCTCGCGCTCGCCGCCGCGCCGGCCTACGCCCAGCAGACGACCGCTGCGGTGCGCGGCGTGGTGGCCGACGCCAACGGCGCGCCCCTGTCCGGTGCGACCGTCACCGTGACCCACGTCCCGACCGGCGCCGAGCAGGTCATCGTCACCAATGCCGAAGGCGGCTTTGACGTGCGCGGCCTGCGCGTCGGCGGACCGTACCGCATCATGGCGGTCGCTCCCCGTTTCGCTTCCCAGACCATCGAGGACCTGTCGCTGAACGTCGGTGACGCCCAGCGCGTGCGCCTGACGCTCGCCCCCGTCGACGAACTGTCCGAGGTCGTGGTCACGGGCGCCCGCCGCGCCACCACGACCCAGCTGGCCAACGTCGGCTCGCGCACCACCGTCGACCGCGAAGGCATTGAATCGGTCGTTTCGGTCCGTCGCGACATCCGCGACATCGGCCGCCGCGACCCGCTGGCCAGCCTCGATTTCGTGGCCCGCAGCACCGGCCCCTCGGGCGGTCTCTACATCGCCGGCTCGTCGCCGCGCGCCAACCGCATCACCATCGACGGCGTGCGCTCGCAGGACAGCTACGGCCTGAACACCGGCGGCCTGTCGACCAACCGCGGCCCGGTCTCGTTCGAAGCGCTGGAGCAGATGTCGATCCAGGCCGTGCCCTTCGACGTCGAGGACGGCGACTTCACCGGCGGCGCCCTGAACCTGATCCTGCGTTCAGGCTCCAACCAGTTCCACGGCTCGGCCTTCTACAACTACCGCTCGACCGACCTCGCCGGCGACACCCTGCCGATCGTCGGCTTCACCAACGGCGATGTGCTGGCGGTTCCGCTGCAGGGCGAGCGCAAGGTCGTCAACACGATCGACGAGGATAACTACGGCTTCTTCCTGTCGGGTCCGATCATCCCCGATCACCTGTTCTTCGCGGCCTCGTACGAGAAGTTCACCAGCTTCGACACCACCGGCACGGGGCCGCTGGGCGCCGGCTTCGCCAACACCTTCAACCGCATCCCGGGCGTCTCGACCGGGACGGGCGCCAGCCAGGCGGACATCGACGCGGTCCTGGCCAACTGGAACGGCTATGCCGCCTCGACCCTGCTGAAGCCGGGCACCGTCGCCCAGGTCGAGCCGATCATCGACGAGAAATATTCGCTGAAGCTCGACTATGACATCATCGACGGCCAGCGGCTCTCGGCGACCTACCGCCATGCCGAAAGCTCGGTCTGGAAGCGCAGCCCCTCCACCACCTCGATCAGCCTGGACACCAACTGGTACGTCCAGCCCGAGGTCGAGGACAACTATTCGATCCAGCTGAACTCGCGCTGGAACAATGTCTTCTCGACCGAAGGCCGCGTCGCCTACCGGGAATACACCCGCGGCCAGATGCCGCCGGAAGGCCAGGGCTTCGCCAATATCTCGATCTGTACCGACCCGACCAACCCGGTCGGCGGGGCGACCTTCTCCTGCACCTCGGGCACGCCGTCGATCAACTTCGGTCCCGACCAGTTCCGTCAGGCCAACGTCCTGGCGACCAAGGAATACGCCGGATCCTTCATCGGCAACTTCACGGGCATCGCCGGCCACACGATCAAGGGCGGCTACCAGTACCGCAAGGTCGACATCTACAACCTGTTCGTCCAGCAGGCCCGGGGCGTCTACTACTTCGACTCGGTCGCGGACTTCGCCGCCGGCCGCGCCAACCAGCTGTCGTATGGCAATGCGCTGAGCGGCAATACGACCGACGCCGCAGCGGTCCTCAACTACTCGATCCACTCCCTGCTGCTGCAGGACACCTGGGACATCACCGACCGGTTGACGCTGAACTACGGCCTTCGCTGGGACAGCTACGTCTCTGACGTGAAGCCGACGCTGAACGCCAACTTCGTCACCCGCTACGGCTATAACAACCAGCAGAGCTACGACGGCATCGACGTTCTGATGCCGCGCGTCTCGGCCAAGTACAACGGCGATACCTTCGAACTGTCGGGCGGCTTCGGCCTGGTCTCGGGCGGCGTGCCGGACGTCTTCCTCGGCAACAGCTACGGCGCGACGACCGGCGCCCTGACCAACTCCTTCGCCATTCGTCGTCAGGCGGACGGCACCTATTTCGACACCGCCTCCTCGACCGTCATCTCCCAGGCCCAGGGCGACGCCCTGCTGAACCTGAACAAGGCTGACGGGTCCTTCATCACCACCCCCTCGGCGACGGCCAACGCCATCCTGACCGCCGACAGCGCCGCGCGCCGCAACGCCTTCACCAACTCCCTGGCCCCCGGGTTCGAGATGCCCTCGGACTGGAAGGCCAACCTGTCCTACAAGACCACCGTCTGGGGCTTCGACCTCGGCTTCGACGCCGTGGTCAGCCGCTCGGAAAACAACGTCGCCTTCCGCGACATCCGTTCACGCCTGCTGACGGTCAACGGCGTGCAGCAGCTGACCCCGGACGGCCGCCTGCGCTACGACGGCCTGCAGATCGCCGGCGCCACCCCGGCCGACGTCCTGGCCAACCGCGCGGCGGCGGGCCTGCCGGTCGCCACCAACCCGGACCTGGCCAACCTCGGTCTGTTCGGCGACATCCAGGCCTATAACCCCGATCAGAAGGCCTGGAGCCGCACCGCCGCCTTCTCAATCGGTCGCGACTTCGGCGAGCTGAAGGCCTGGGTCTCCTACGCCCTTCAGGAGGGTTCGCAGTACGGCGGCATCTCCGAGTTCGGCACCACCGCCGGCGGCAACGGCACCTCGGGCGCCTACTACACGGACCAGAGCTTCGACCGGGACCCGAACGCCCCGGCGCGCGGCGATGCGAACAATCTGATCGAACGGGCCTTCAAGCTGAACCTGGCCTACAAGGCCGAGTTCTTCCCGGGCTGGGTCTCGCGCTTCACCCTGTTCGGCGAGCGTCACACCGGCCGTCCGATCAGCTTCCTGATGAGCGACCCGCTGGGCAACCGGAACCCGACCTTCGGCGTCAGCCGCGACGACGCCCTGGCCTATATTCCGAACCTGAACAATCCGGACCCGACCAACCCGCTGCACTTCGTCGATCCGAACGGCGTCAACGTCTTCTTCGACAGCCAGGTCTCGGTCGATCGTCTGAAGGCGGTGGTCAACCAGTTCGGCCTGCCCATGGGCGGCATCCTGAAGCGGGGCATCGGCCGCAACCCGGATGTCGAGCGCTTCGACTTCCAGTTCGCCCAGGAAATCCCCAGCCCGGTCCGCGGCAACAGCCTGCTGTTCACCGTCGACATCGCCAACCTGGGCAATCTGCTGAACAACAACTGGGGCGTGGTGAAGGAGTATTCCAACAGCCGCTCGGGCGCCGTCATCGTCAACGCCCAGTGCGCCTCGGCCACGGGCGCCGCGACGCCGGCCACCAGCGCGGTCTGCGCCGCGTATCGCTACAGCTACCAGACCGCCAATGCGACCACGGCCGCCACGCCGACGGTCGATCAGGCCGCCAGCCTGTGGTCGGTGGTCCTGGGCTTCAAGTACCGCTTCTGACGACGCCTGCCTTTCCCGACCTGAAGGGGCCGTTCCGCAAGGGGCGGCCCCGATCTTTTTCGGCCCGGCTCCGACTGGCCATCGGCGGCGGATGACGCCACCTTGGCGGCATGACCCTCGACGACCTTGGTCCGCGCATCATCATCCTGGGGCCGTCGAACAGCGGAAAATCCACGCTGGCCGAGGCTATCGCGCGGGCGCGGGGACTGGAGGCCGTGCATCTCGACCAGCTGCATCACCAGCCGGGCACGGACTGGGTCCAGCGGCCGAAGGACGAGTTCGTGCGCCTGCATGCCGAGGCCATCGCGGGGGAGCGCTGGGTCATGGACGGCAACTATTCCCGCCTGCTTCCGGCGCGGCTGGAGAGGGCCACGGGGGTCATCCGGCTGGAGCTGCCGACGGCGGTCAGCCTGTATCGTTACGCACGCCGGAGCTGGTTCGAACGGGGCAGGGTGGGGGCGCTCGACGGCGGGCGGGACAGCGTGAAGTGGGTGATGATCCACCACATCGCCGTCACCACGCGGAGGAACCGCGAGCGGGATCGTCTCGCCTTCGAGGGTTTCGACCTGCCGAAGATCCGGCTGGCGACGCCCGCCGCGCTGAACGAATTCTACCGCGCTAACGGCCTTTCACGGGCGGGCTGACGCGGCCCTAGGCGGCTTCGGCCTGTTCGACCGAGACGGCGTCCAGGGCCTGGACCAGGTCGGCGATCAGATCGTCCTGATGCTCCAGCCCCACCGACAGGCGCAGCAGGCCATCGGTGATGCCGGCGATGACGCGGGCTTCCGGCGTCATGGCGGCGTGGGTCATGGTCGCCGGGTGGGCGATCAGGCTTTCGACCCCGCCCAGCGATTCCGCCAGGGTGAAGGTCTCCAGCGTCTCGACCAGGGTGCGCACGGCCTCGACGCCGCCGACCAGTTCGAAGCTGAGCATGGCGCCCGGGCCCTGCTGCTGGCGCGCGGCGAGCGCGTGGTTCGGGTGCGACTTCAGGCCGGGATAGTGGACGGCCTTCACCGAGGGGTGGGCTTCCAGCAGGGCGGCGACGTGGCCGGCCGTTTCCTGTTGGCGCTCGATGCGCGTGAACAGGGTGCGGATGCCGCGCATCGTCAGATAGGCGTCGAAGGCGCCACCGGTCACGCCGCGGCAGTTGGCCCACCAGGCGAGCTCGGCATGATCGGCCGGATCAGCCGAGATCACCGCCCCGCCGACGACGTCGGAATGACCGTTGATGTACTTCGTGGTCGAGTGGACGACGATGTCGGCGCCCAGTTCGATGGGGCGCTGCAGGGCGGGCGACAGGAAGGTGTTGTCGGCGACCACCTTGGCGCCCACAGCGTGGGCGCGCACGCAGATGTCGGCGACATCGACGACGCGCAGCAGGGGGTTGGACGGGGTTTCGACCAGCACCAGTTTCGGGTTCAGGGCGAGGGCGGCTTCCAGCGCGGCGGGATCGCCCTGATCCACCCACAGGACCTCGAAATGGCCCTTCTTCGCATGGGCGCACAGCAGGCGGTGGGTGCCGCCGTAGCAGTCGTGCGGGGCGATCAGCAGGTCTCCGGGCGACAGCAGGGAGAGCGGCAGATCGACCGCGGCCATGCCCGTGGCGGTGACCACGCAGCCGGCGCCGCCCTCCAGTTCGGCCAGGGTGTCGGCCAGGACGTCGCGGGTCGGATTGCCCGAGCGGGCGTAGTCGTATTTCCGCTTCTGGTCGAAGCCGGCGAAGGAGTAGTTCGAGGACAGATAGAGCGGCGGCATGACCGCGCCGTGCGCCGAATCCTGATCCACGCCCGAGCGGGCGCAGATGGTGCGGATGTCTTTTGCGGTACGGGTCGGACGGGTCACTGGTCGATATCCTTGAGGGCGGAGCGGAGGATGTCGCCGACGAGGGCGTCCTCCTTCAGGAAGGCGTCGTGGCCGTACAGGGACGGAGCCTCGACCAGACGCCACAGGGTGGGCAGGCGGGCCGCGAGTTCGCGGATGTCGTCGATCGGCACCAGCCGGTCAGAGGTGAAGCCGACCAGGGTGACGGGGGTGGTGATGGCCTCGGGCGTGACCGAATGGCGGTCCAGCGAGTCGGACATCGACAGCCAGCGCGAGGGGGTGGTGTGGGTGCGGTAGGCGACGCCGCGCGCGGTCAGATATTCGCACACCGGATAGGCCTGGCCGGCGGCGAGGGGGGCGGTGGTTTCGAACCGCTCGGAGAATTCCTCGGCGGTGCGATAGGTGGTCATGGCCAGTTCGCGGGCCAGGGCGACGCCGTCCTCGGGCCGGCCGGCCTCGACCGCCAGCTTCAGGATGCGGCGCTGGATGCCGCGCCAGGCCGTGGCCTGCGGATGGGCGCGATGGGCGGCGGAGACGACGATCAGCTGTTCGGCCCAGCGCGGAAACAGTTCGCCGAAGGCCAGGGCGATCATGCCGCCGTAGGAGCAGCCGATTACGGCGGCGACGGTCTCGGCGCCCAGATGGTCCAGCAGCAGGCCCAGCAGGCGAGCCTGATCCTGGGTGGTGATGGTGACGGGCTCTTCACCGGCGTCCTGCGTCCCGGGGGCATAGTCGAAGGCCAGAACCTGGCAGCGGCGCAGATCGATGGGCCCGCCGGCGGTGACCGCGTCCGACCACCAGCCCAGGCCGTTGGTCTCGGTGCGGTGCACGAAACGACCCGCCGAGATGCCGCCGGCGACGACGACCAGGGGCGCGCCCTCACGGCCGTGCAGACGGCCGGTGACGGTGGTCTGGTTCAGGCGCTGGCCGGACTGCAGGCGGAAGTCGGCGGGGATTTCGACGCTGATGTCGACGGCGTTGCCCTGACGGATGCGGCGCAGCTCCGGCACGAAGGCGCGGGGCTTGACGTCCAGACGCACATCGCCGTCGGCGCTACAAAAGGGTTCGGTGGTTTCGGTATCGAAGGCCATCGTCTTCCGCATCAGTCCCGCTCAGCAAGGACCCGATGCGATGACAGATGCGTGGATGCGCCGCCGTAAACCGACGCTCCACTCATCTCTCGCGACCCCGAAAGGCCTCGCAGGAGTTGGCACCGTTCGGACGGAATCCGGTGGTTGCCCCGACGTCAAAGGGCCTATCCCTCGGTCGGTCTTGATGAGTGGATTTATCGTGAGGCAAAACAGGGGTTCAGGTCAAGCGGAAAAATCCACCGCATACCCACACGACGGGTCACTCCCTGTGCCGCGTTATACTCGTCGTAACCCGACTATGCGCAAAAAACTTCCAACACAGGGTTGACGGCTGGCGTTTAGCCCGACACCCTTGGGCCAACTTATTCGCAAGGTTTCACCCCGTGTCCCGTTCTGGCCTCATCGCCATTTCGATTAGCACCGCCGCCGCAGTGACGGCGCGGACGGGTACGCCTGCGCTCACCACCACCGGCGGTATGACCATCACCGGCCCTTTCAGGGCGGGAAAAGGTTAGCGCACGTCGAACCCGACAAGCACCAACCCAGACCCGCCCGGACCCCCGGGCGGGTTTTTTCTTACCCGATCCCAACCCCGATTTTTCCGCACCACCCTCCGCTGCCGAGACCGAAAATGTCCCATCTCTCCGTCGTCCAGAAGTCCGACCCGCTCAAACCCGCCGCCGAACAGGGCGCCGCGCTCGATGTCGTGGTGCTCAAGTTCGGCTCCTCCATCCTGCGTTCCCAGGCCGATGCCCCGGCGGTGGCTTCGGAGGTCTATGGCCACGTTCGCGCCGGCCGGAAGGTGGTAGCGGTGGTCTCTGCCTTCGGCGGCCAGACCGACAGGCTTCTGGCCGACGCCCGCCTGCTGGGGCTCGACCACGAGAACGATCTGCTGCCCGGCTATGTGGCGCTCGGCGAGGAACAGGCGGCGGCCCTGACGGCCATCGCCTGCGACCGGATCGGTCTGGACGCGGTCGCCTTGTCCGTGCGGGAACTGGGCATCGTGGCCGAAGGACCGGCGGAGCACGCCCATCCCTGCGACCTCAAGAGCGGCGCCCTGCTGCGGGCCCTTGGCGATCATCAGGTGGTGGTGGTCCCGGGCTTCGGCGCGGTGCGGCCGGACAACAAGGTGGCGCTGCTGGGACGCGGCGGCTCGGACATGACGGCGGTCTTCCTCGCGGCCGAACTGGGGCTGAAGCGGGTGCGGCTGGTCAAGGATGTGGACGGTCTTTACGACCGCGACCCCGCCGCCGCCTCGGGCAAGCCGCTGCGCTATCGCCGCGCGTCCTGGGACGATGCGCGTCGTCACGGCGGCGCTTTGGTTCAGCATGACGCCATCGATCTGGGCCAGCAGCGTGGCGTCGAGATCGAGGTCGCGGGTCTGGCGCGCGCCGGCGGCACGGTGGTCGGTGATCATTCCGCCCCTCCCGGACCCTCGGTGCCCGACGCTCCGATCCGCGTCGCCATCGCCGGCTGCGGCGTTGTCGGCGGCGGCCTTCTGGCCCGTCTGATCGGCGATCCCCGCTATCAGGTCACCGGCGTTCTGGTGCGCGATCCGAAGAAGCCGCGCGACGTCGCCGCCCCGTCCGATCTGTTCACCGCCGACCGCGCCGCCTTCCTGGCGCAGAAGCCCGATCTGCTGGTCGAGGCCCTCTCGGAAGGCGAGGCCGGTCACGACCTGATCCGCGAGGCCCTTCAGGCCGGGATCGACGTCGCCAGCGCCAACAAACAGGCCATCAGCCGCGACCCCGCCGGGCTTCAGGCCCTGGCCGACGAGCACAAGGCCCTGCTGGTCTATTCGGCCGCGGTCGGCGGCGGTGCCCCGATGATCGAGACCCTGCGCGCGGCGCGCGAGGCCGGGCCTGTCGCCCGGTTCGAGGCGGTGCTCAACGGCACGGTCAACTTCATGCTGGATCGGCTCAGCGCGGGCGCCGACTTCGCTGACGCCCTGGCCGACGCCCGGGTGGCGGGCTTCGCCGAGGAAGATCCGTCCTCGGATCTGGAAGGCCGCGACGCCGCCGCCAAGGTCCGGCTGCTGTCTTTCGAGGCCTTCGGCGAAACGCCGGCCGACGGGACGATCACCTGCGATATCCTGTCGGATGCCTTCCGTCCGACGGGTTCGCCGGTGCGCCAGATCGGCGCCTGCCGTAAGTCCGACGCCGGCCTCGACGCGACGGTCCTGCTCAACCGGGAGCTTGAGGATCCGCTGTTCCTCGGCCTTCGCGGCGAACGCAATGCGCTCAAGGTCTATGGTGAGGACGGCCGGGTCTGGTCGTGCAAGGGACGCGGCGCGGGGCGCTGGCCGACGACGGAAAGCGTGCTGGCCGACGTCGCCGACATCGTACGCGCGCGACACGCCGCTCTCGGGTATCATTAGGTCATGGCGGTCTTCACTCCGGTTTCGGACGATCAGGCGCGGGCCTTCGTCGGCGGCTATCCGGCTGCGGGCGAGTTCGTGTCGCTGCACGCCATCGCCGAGGGGGTGGAGAACACCAACTACCGGCTGGAGACCACGACGGGTCGTTTCGTCCTGACCCTGTTCGAGGGCCGGACCGACGCCGCCTCGCTGCCATTCTGCCTCGGTCTGACCGATCATCTGGGTGCTGCCGGCTATCCGGCGGCGCGCCCGCTCCGGGACGTGTCGGGGGCGTGGATCGGTGCGCTGAACGGACGCCCGGCGGCGGTGGTCGAATGGCTGTCGGGCGCGTGGTTGCGCGATCCGTCTGCGGATGAGGTCGCCCGGGCCGGAGCGGCGCTGGCCCGCCTTCATCTGTCGACCCGACGCTTCGCCGGCCGCCGCGCCAATCCGGTCGGCCCGGCGGTCTGGAAGGCCTTGCTGGAGCGCTCGGCCTCGGGCGCGACGACGGCCGAGGATCGGCAACTGGTCGCCGACTGCCGTCAGGCGCTGGACCGGATCGGCGATCCGTTCACGGACGACCTGCCCTCGGGCGCGATCCATGCCGACTATTTCCCCGACAATGTCCTGTTCGAAAACGGTCAGGTCTCGGGCGTCATCGACGTCTATTTCGGCTGCGATGGTCCTTTCGCCTATGACCTGGCCATCGCCCTGACGGCCTGGGGCTTCGACGGCGACGGGCGCGAGATTTCCGGTGCGGTCGAGGCCTTCCGGCGCGGCTATGAATCTGTGCGTCTGCTGACCTGGGCGGAGGAGAAGGCCCTGCCTCTGCTCGGCGAGGCGGCGGCGCTGCGCTTCACCCTGACCCGTCTGCACGACCGCATCTTCCACGATCCGACCAAGCTGGTGACGCCCAAGGACCCGGCGGCCTTCTTCCGGCGCATGGCCTACTGGCGGGTGCCGGAAGCGGTCTAGGCCGCCTCGCCGCGGCGCAGCCAGTCAACGACGATGTCGTGGGCCGCGCCGTCCAGATAGCCGTCTTCATTGGCTGCCAGTGGCGCGCCGCGCCCGACGAAACCAACCGGCGCCACCTCCGTGGGCGGGAAGCCGAAGCGGTCGCGGAAGGCGCGGTCGAAGCGTGGGCGCGAGCCGAAGCCATAGCGCCTTCCGATCTCCTCGACATTGGCCAGACGACCGCCGCCGTTGACGCGCAGATCGGCATAGGCCCGGTCCAGCCGCCGATGCAGCACATAGGTCTGGACCCCGCCCATGTCGCCAAAGGCGCGGTACAGGGCGCTGCGCGACACCCCGATGGCCAGGGCGACCGTGTTGACGTTCAGGGTCGGATCGGCGGCGCGGGCGTCGAACACCTGCATCGCACGCTGGCGGATGGTGCGGTGGATGCTCTCCAGATGCACCGGCGACACCGGCCCGGATTGGCCCAGGAACCGTTCGGCGATGACGAAGGTGGCCTCGATGGCCGCCCCGCCTTCTTCCTCGGTCAGATCGCCGGCGACCTCGACCAGGGTCTTCAGGTGCGAGGCCACCAAGCGCCCGCCGGGGCTGTTCGGCGGCAGGACCAGGCCGTGTATCTTGCGTCCCAGAAGCCAGGACGGCACCGAGGTCCGGGGCGTGACCAGATTGATCGTGTCGATGGTGTCGGCCTTTGAGGCCGAGGGGCGCGACAGGTCGCGGAACTGCACCGAGCCGGCTGGAGCGAGGGTTTCGCGCCCGTCGCAGTCGCCCCGCGTGTCCGTCAGGTTGACGATGATGCTGATGTGGTCGAGGCCCGAGCGCCGGATCTCGCTGGCGGTGCGCGTCAGGGTCTGGGGGACCGAGCGGCCGCGTGCGAAGGTCGCCGCGCCGAACCGCCAGGCCGTGGTCTGGCTGCGGAAACCGACGCGTCCGTTATCGGCGACGCCGGACACGTCGTAGAGTTCGGAGATTGTCGCACGGTAGCTCTCATAGGCGTCGGGCTGTTTCTCCGACGAAATGGCCCAGGCGACGCTGAGCGCCTTGTCCGGCTTTACTGAACTCTCTGACACTGCCGCCACCGCCGATGCGCCCCACGCGCGATTCACCATCGGTATCCGACATTGTGTGATTTGTCGAAAGACTTAAGCGTGGCAGTTGCTTAGGGGCGGAATCCCTTCACCGCGGCCAGCGCGGCCTCGGGCGTGGCCTCGATGACGGTCAGTCGTTCCGGACGGTCGCCCAGTTCGCGGATGACGCGCGGCGGGTCGGGATCGAAGCCGACCACGGGGGCGACGTCCTTGCCGAACTTGGCGGCGTGGGCGGTCGACAGGGCGACGACGGGACCAGAACCGTTCAACTGACGCCGGGCGGCGGACAGGGCCACGGCCGTGTGCGGACAGACGACCTTGCCCCAGGTCTTATAGGCATAGGCGATCTCGGCGCGGGTGGTCTCCTCATCAACCGAGACGGCGGAGACTTCGGCGCGCAGGGCGGTCAGCAGGTCGGCGGGCAGGGTCGTCTGGCCCTCGCGGGCGAAGGCCTCGAACACAGCGCGGGTGGCGGCGGGATCGCGGCCCGAGGCCTCGAACACCAGCCGTTCGAAGTTCGACGGCGCCTGGACGTCCATGGAGACCGAGGCCGTCTCCACCGCCGCGCGACGGGCATAGAGGCCGTCGTTGATGGCGCGGGCCAGGGCGTCGTTCTGGTTCACCGCCGCGACAAAGCCGGCGACCGGCAGGCCCATTTTTCGCGCCGCGATGCCGGCGAAGGCGTCGCCGAAATTGCCCGTCGGGACGACGAAGGTCGGGGCTCGGCTCTCGCCCGCCGCAGCCAGCTGCATCGAGGCCGAGATGTAGTAGGGGATCTGCCCCGCCAGCCGCGCCCAGTTGATCGAATTGACCGAAGAGAAGCGCCCGCGCTCGCGCAGGGACTCCTCGGACAGCAGACCCTTCACCAGCCGCTGGCAGTCGTCGAAGTCGCCGCGGATGGCCAGGTTCAGGACGTTGTCGGCCTCGACGGTCGTCATCTGGCGACGCTGCACGGCCGAGACGCGGTCGAGCGGATGCAGGACGATCAGGTCGATCCCGGCCTTGTTCGCGAAGGCGTTGACGGCGGCGGCCCCGGTGTCGCCGCTGGTCGCCGTGACGAGGGTCAGTCGCTCGCCCGAGGCAGCCAGGGCCTCCGCCGACAGGGCGGCGGCCAGCTGCATGGCCAAGTCCTTGAAGGCTGCCGTTGGCCCGTGCCAGAGCTCCAGCATCCACAGATCGTCCGTGAGCTGAACCAGGGGCGTCACGGACGGATCGTCGAAGCCCGCGACCAGCGTCTGCAGGGCCCGGTCCAGCGCCCCCTCGGGCAGGGCGTCGCCGATATAGGGCGCCATCGCCGCCTTCGCGATGTGCACATAGGACTGACCCGGCGCCGTCGCGCTCGCCGAAAGCGTCGGCCAGGCCGAGGGCATGTAGAGGCCGCCGTCGGGGGCCATGCCGCGCAGCAGGGCGTCGGCGAAATCGGTCGGGGTCGTGTCCCCACGGGTCGAGATGTAGCGGGCGGCGGCGTCGGTCATGATGCAATGGTCGTACCCAGCCGAAGCGCCGCCGTCACCCGCATTTCGCCTGAAAGCGCCGACCATATTTGCTGAAGGAGGTTTGTGGGCTGGCGTGGGCCTCGCGAACCCGCCATGTCTGGGTCATGAGGTCGGCTGAATGAACCGAAGGGATCTTCTGATCCGGCTGGGCGCTGTGGGAGCCACGGTCGGCGCCGCCTGGTGGTTCCGCGACAATGTGCTGTGGCGTCGGCCCGAGATCGCCCTTCCGGCCCAGCCCGAATGGCTGCCGTTCGTCGAGCGGCGGGCCAATGTGCCCACGGTGGAGGTCCGGCTGAACGGTCGGACCGTCCGCGCCCTGATCGACAGCGGCGCCCAGTATTCGGTGGTCGACCGCGACTGGCTGAAAACGCTCGGCGCGGTGAAGACCTTCGACATGCCGATCCTCGCCTACGGCGTCGGCGGCCAGGCCCAGATCGGCAAGGGGGTAACGCTGGACATCGCCGTCGGCGGCGCGCGCATCGGCAAGCTCAGGGCCGCCATTCTCGACCTTGGGCAGCTCGCGTCCGACGAAGGTCTGGGGACGCCGCTGATCCTGGGTCAGGATGTGCTCGGGGAGATCATTCTGGACCTTGATCCCGAGCGTCGCCGCGTGCGTTTCCTGCCGCGCGAGGCCATGCCCCCGGCCGATGTCCGGCCTGTCGGGGTCCAGCGCGCGGGCAAGGCGCTGCGGACGACGGTGACGGTGGAGGGGACGAAGGTCGAGGCGGTGATCGACACCGGCTCCTCCGCCCTGCTGGCGCTCAGCCGTTCGTCGGCGGCCTCGGCGCGGCTGTTCGACGGGCGCGAGCAGCGGCGGGGCTCCAGCCTGGTTCTGGGCGGCGCCATGGCCTCGACCCTCGTCGAGGTCCACAGCCTGACGTTCGCGGACCAGACCTATGAGAAGGCCGAGACGGCGGTTTTCGGCGACGTCGCCCTGCCGGGCTTCCCGGACGCCCTGATCGGGATGGAGGCCTTCGTCGGCCGTCGCGCCCTGCTCGATCTCGGCGGCGGCCGGATGTGGGCCTCGCGCGAACTCGACCTGACCGTCGGGCGCTAGAGGCCGACTTCGGCGCGCAGGGCCTCGGCCGTGACGCCGGAGGCGCGGAGCTCCGCCAGGGTGACCGATTTGTCCCGCTTGGCGTAGCGTTTGCCGTCGGGACCCAGCAGCAGCGGATGATGGCGATAGACCGGCGTCGGCAGGTCAAGCAGGGCCTGCAGCACCCGCTGGACCGAGGTCACCTCGATCAGGTCCTCGCCGCGGATGACATGGGTCACCCCCTGCAGGGCGTCGTCCAGAACGGCGGCGATGATGTAGCCCGCGCCGATGTCCTTTCGCCCGACCACCATGTCGCCCAGCCGTTCGGGTTCGGCATGACGGACGCCGGGCCTGACCCGCTCCTCGACCCAGGTCAGGGCGTGCAGATCGCCCAGCCGGTCGCGCGCCGCATCCAGCGACAGCCGCCAGGCGAAGGCCTCGCCCCGCCCCAGCCGCTCCGCCTCGTCGTCGGCGGAAGACGGGCCATAGCTGAAGGCATGGGGGTCGTTGGGATCGTCGGCATGGGGCGCGACTCCGGCCAAAGCCATCAACTCCTTGCGGGTGCGGAAGCAACGATACAGAACGCCCATGTTCCGCAGCCGCTCGAGGGCGGCGTCGTATTCAGTCCGATGTTCCGACTGTCGGCGCACCGGTTCCTCCCAGTCGATCCCCAGCCAGGCCAGGTCTTCCAGCACGGCCGCCTCATACTCCGGGCGGCAGCGGGTGAAGTCGGTGTCCTCGATGCGCAGCAGGAAGCGGCCCCCGGCTTGCTGGGCCGCCGACCAGGCGGTCAGGGCCGAGAAGGCGTGGCCCTTGTGCAGATAGCCCGTGGGCGAGGGGGCGAAGCGTGTGACGAACATCGGGTCGGGCATCGGCCTACGATAGCGGCTTCCGGACCTCGTCGTCACTGGCGGACGCGCGGACGTTGCCGCTAAAGCGGACAGGCCCCACAAGGACGCATGCCCGACGCTCAGACGCCAGACCAGATCGCCGCCGCCCGCCTCGCCCTGATCGCGCTGGATCCGACCCTTGCCCGCGCCCATGCCGGTGTTCCCGTTTTCGAGTGGCGCACCCGGGTGGGCGGCTTCGAGGGTCTGTTCCGGATGATTGTCGAGCAGCAGGTCTCGCTCGCCTCGGCTGCTGCGATCTGGAAGCGGACTGTCGAGGGCCTGGAGGGCGTGGTCACGCCCGAGGCGGTGCTGGCGCGCGATATCGAAACACTCAGATCCTTCGGCCTGTCGGGCCAGAAGGCGCGCTATGCCCATGAGATCGCCAGCGCCCAGACCGAGGGGCGTATCGACTTCGATCATCTGGGTCGATTGTCCGACGCCGAGGCGACGGCGGCGCTGGTGGCGATCAAGGGTGTCGGCCGCTGGACCGCCGAGACCTTCCTGATGTTCTGCGAGGGCCGCACCGACGTCTTCCCCGCTGGCGATATCGCCCTGCAGGAGGCGATGCGCTGGGCTGACGGGATCGCCCTTCGCCCCACCGAGAAACAGGCCTATATCCGGGCCGAACGCTGGGCGCCGCACCGGAGCGTGGCCGCGCATCTGCTGTGGGGCTGGTATGGGGCGGTCAAGCGCGGCGAGATCGCGCTGGATGCGCAGGACGGGGAGGGGAGATGACGCCGCTGGTCGACGCCGAGACGGCGAAGGTCCTTGCCGACCCGCAACGGCTGCTGTCCGTGCTGGACTTCGCGGGCGTCGCCGTTTTCGCCGCCACCGGCGCCCTGGCCGCCGCGCGGGAGAAGCACGATCTGGTCACCTTCGCCTTCTTCGCCGCCATCACCGGGGTGGGCGGCGGGACCATGCGCGACCTGCTGCTCGGTCTGCCGGTCTTCTGGGTTCAGGACTGGCGCTATGTTGGCATCTGTATCGCGGCCTCGGTGGCGATCTGGCTGATCGGCCGGCGCGACTGGCGCTTCCGCGCCCTGCTGTGGCTCGATGCGATCGGCCTGGGCGCCTATGGGGTTCTGGGCGCCGCCAAGGCCGAGGCGGTCGGCGCCGCGCCGCTGATCTGCATCGTCATGGGTGCGCTGACGGCCTGTTTCGGCGGAATCGTGCGCGACCTGCTGGCCGGCCAGCCGTCGATCCTGCTGCGGCGCGAGATCACGATCTCGGCCGCGCTGCTGGCCGCGACCGTCTATGTGGTGCTGAGAGCCGACGTTCTGGGGATGTCGGATCTGTCGCCCTGGCCGGCGGCGATCGTGGCGGCCCTTTGCGGCTTCGGTCTCCGCGCGGGCGCCCTGCAATGGGGCTGGAGCCTGCCGGGTTTCCCTGATCGTCCGCGTAAGGCCGGTTGAAGGCGAGTCGAGAGCTGGGGGAAATCGTGATCGTTCCGCCGTCGGAACGTCATGGCGGCGTCGTCGAATCGGGCCTAGGCTAGAGGTACAGATAAGGAAGGAGATCACGTCTTCAGTCCTGTCGCCTCACACCCCCCTCAGCTCAGCGGGAGGGCCTGATGCAGGTCCTGACCCGACCGCCGTCCGGTTTTCCGGCGCTGGTGCTGAACGCTGATTTCCGCCCCCTGTCCTACTACCCGCTGTCGCTCTGGCCGTGGGAAGAGGCGGTGAAAGCCGTCTATCAGGACCGCGTGGACGTGGTGTCTCTCTACGACAAGGTGGTCCGCAGCCCCTCCATGGAGATGCAGCTGCCCAGCGTGATCGCGCTGAAAAGCTATGTCGATCAGGACCGCAGTCCCGCCTTCACTCGCTTCAACGTCTTCCTGCGCGACGGCTTCACCTGTCAGTACTGCTCGGAGACGACCGAGCTGACCTTCGACCACGTCATTCCCCGCTCACAGGGCGGCCGCACGACCTGGGAGAACATCGTCGCGGCCTGTTCGCCCTGCAATCTGCGCAAGGGCGGCCGCACCCCGCGTCAGGCCCAGATGCCGATCCGCCGCGAACCGATCCGGCCCAACGCCTGGCAGCTTCAGGACGCCGGCCGTCGCTTCCCGCCCCACTATTTGCACCAGAGCTGGCTCGACTATCTGTACTGGGACATCGAGCTGGAGCCGTAGCGGCTTCTTTACAGTCCGGATATAGCTTGGGTTTCTTCACCCTGCCGGCTTCCGGGCTCCGCGCCCGGCCGTCCCTGAACGCGAGCTGATATGACGGACGGAATGGTTCAGGACCTGTCGCGCTTTCGACAGCCGGCGGATTTCCGGGGGCGGTCGGCGGTCGTGGTCCAGCTGTGGTGGATCGTGCAGGCGACCCTCTTCGCCTGGTCGCCCCAGTTTCTCTACGGCTGGCGCAATTGGCTGCTGCGCCTGTTCGGCGCCCGGATCGGGCAAGGCGTCATCATTCGCCCGAGCGTTCGCACCACCTATCCCTGGAAGCTGACGATCGGGGATCACAGCTGGGTCGGCGACTATGCCGAGCTCTACACCCTGGGTGAGATCACCATCGGGGCCAATGCGGTGGTCTCCCAGTACAGCTATCTGTGCACCGGGTCGCACGACATGAGCGCGGTTGCGTTCGATATCTTCGCCAAGCCTATCGTGGTCGAGGACCAGGCCTGGATTGCGGCCGGCGTCTTTGTTCACCCGGGCGTGACGGTCGGAAAGGGCGCGGTCGTCGCCTCGCGATCGGTCGTCAATCGCGATGTGCCAGCCGGCCGCATCTTCGGCGGACATCCGGCGGTCGATATGGGCGCGAGACGAAAGGCGGATCCGCAGGGATGATCTGAGCCCCTGACGTCGACCTCAGAAATAGGTCTCGATCATCCGCAGCAGGTTGGGCGCCGAGACCGCCATATCGAAATTCCCGGTGAAAACGGCGCGCCCGGCCTCGCCCATCTTCGCACGATCGGCGCCTGACAGGGCGTGCCAGCCCCGGAGCAGGGCCTCGGCCCCGTCCACGGTGTCGGGTTCGACCAGCCCGCCGCCGCCGGCCTTGATCTCACGCCAGATATTGACCTTGTCGCTGATCAGAACCGGCTTGCCGCAGGCCAGGGCCTCGGCGACGACGATGCCGAAATTCTCCTGGTGCGACGGCAGGATGAAGGCTTCGGCGCCATAGTAGGCGCCCCATTTGGCGTCACCTTGCAGCATGCCCGGCCAGTGCAGCCGATCGGTGATCCCCAGGGCCTCGGCTCGTGCTTTCAGGGTCGCGACCCAGCCGGTCTGGTCAGGACCGGCGACCACGATCTGCAGATCGGGCTGGAGGGCGGCGGTACGGGCGAAGGCCTCGATCAGCAGGTCGACGCCCTTCTTGGGATGGATGCGGCTGAGGAACAGAAGGTAGGGCCGGCCCTTCAGGTCCGGCGTCTTTTCAGCGAAGGCCGTGGCCTGGGCGGGGGTTTTCACCGGCGCCGTGGCGGTGCCGTAGCCGACCACCTGTTCCTTGTAGTCCGCACCCCAGAACTCGCCGCGGGCCAGCAGCTTTTCTTCCTCGGTCGTGAACAGGACGGCCTTGGCGCCCTTGGTCAGGGGCCCCTCGCAAAACTGCCAGAAGCCCTGTTTGGCCAGGTTCTTGAGCGGATAGGTCTGCCGGAACCACGGGTCCATCATCCCGTGGGTGAAGACGAAATAGGGGGTTTGGGCGTGCGGCAGCACGCGCGAGGCTCCGAAGGTGGCATAGTTCCACAGGCCGTTGACGATGACGGCGTCATAGTCGCCGACGTGAGCCTTCAGCCAGGGCACCATGTCTGGCGAATAGCCGTAGTGTCCGAGGAAGCCGCCCTTGGCCTTGCGACCGCCCATGGCGTGGACCTTGATCGGGCTGGACGCGACCCAGGGGTCATCCGGGTGGTCCAGCGACAGGACCTCGCGCAGGCCGAGATCTCGCGTCGCCCCGTCCTGGCGGAACACGCCCTCGATCGGGCCCCCACTGACCGGGTTCACCGAATTGATGATGTGCAGCAGGCGCATTCGATGGGAACCCGATGGTTCAGGTGTCATGGGTCGCTGTCTTCTACGCAAGGGAGGGAGGGTTCACCGAACTAACTTTAGTTATAGGCGTCAAGGGCTTGAGGCTGTGTCGCGGCGTCTCGACCGACGGTTGTGGCGCGGATGCCCCTATGCCGTCTCCGGTGCGGCGGCGGTGACCGTGACAGGGCTGGCTTCGGACCATCTGTGCCTCGCCAGACGCCAGGCCGCGACCGCGGTCATGATCAGGTGCACCACAACCAGGGCGATGGCGATATTGATCGCGCTGGCGATCGGAATGACGATCAGCGAGGCGACGACCAGGGTGGCGGCCAGGGTTGCGGACACCATCTTGTGGGCGTTGATGGCCGACAGGGGCGTGAACAGGCTCGTCCAGACCATCTCGAAGGCCGTCGCCAGGCCCAGGGTCCACAGCAGGGCGGTCGAGAAATTCAGCTGGCCGTGGGAGATCAGGCGCACACCCAGCTCTCCAAGGAAGATCACGCACAACCCGTAGGCCGCGAGACCCGCCAGGGTCAGGGCGGCGTGGATCCTGAGCAGATGGCGATAGCGACTCCGGTCGCTGTGACCGAAGGCGAAGCTGTATTCCGGCTGCAGGGCGAAACTCAGCATGTTCGACCCGGCGGTGCCCAGACGGGCTACGGTGCGGGTGACCGAAAACAGGGCGACCGTCGCGGGGGCGGCCACGGCCCCCAGGATCAGCAACGGTCCCTGAATCATCAGGGCGTTGGACACCGGCACCAGCATATAGGTCAGGGAGGGGCCGGCCATTTCCTTCAGGCGGCTCCGCGTGGCGTGCTTCAGACCGATCGCCAGCCAGGGCGTGTTGCGACGGACCCAGACCGCGAGCAGGACCAGAGACAGCAGCCGCGAAAACATTCCGGCCAGGGCCGCGCCCGCAAGGCCCGCGCCCGACAGGGCCGCGCCGGCGATGGCGGCGGCTTCGAACAGGCGCGCGCAGGCTGCGAACATCGTCTCCGTCGCGGGACGGCCCTCGCACCGCACCCCGGCGGACAGCAGCAGGAAGAACTGATAGGCGATCACCGAGACCGTCTGGGTACCCAGCACCCCGCGCGCCTGTTCCAGGCTTTCGGAACCCAGGTTGAACCATGCGCCGATGGGGGCCACGGCCAACAGCAGGGCCGCCGCGGCCACGAGGACGCAGCCGGCGATGAGGAGAAGGCCCAGAATGCTCTGGAAGGTCTCCATCGCTCCGGCGCGATCGCCCGCCGAGACCCGGATCGACATGTCGTTCTTGGCGATGAAGGTGAAGCCGAAGTCACTGAAGTTCAGATAGGCGGGCAGGGCCGTGAGCAGGACCCACACCCCGTACCGCTCGATCCCCCAGGCCAGGATCAGGATCGGCACCGATCCGAACTGCACCCCCAGCGTCACCGCCTGACTGAAGATCTGGGCGGAGAAGTTTTTGGTCAGGCGAGAGGGAAGCATCAGTTCCGGCGGCCGAGCGGCTGCGGGGCTACGTGTTGGGGATATCTGGGGCCGCCGGCCTGACGTGAGCGCAGCTCACGTGTCAGCAGCATCAGCATCGCCATTGTGACGATGACGATGGGTATGTCACGCAGCATCATCCCGATCGTTGCGCTGGGGTCCTGCTCCGGAGCGAGGACGCAGACCACGATCATCGCGACCGTCCAGGGATTGTTGTTGATCTGCCCTCCGATCACGCCAAGGAGCCAGAACAGCAACAGGGGCACAACGATTCCCAGAGAGATCAGACCGACCACGCCTCCAACGGCCCAAGCGGTTGCTGTCAGGCCAACCACGGGGCGGCCCATGACGCCAGCCTGTCGGAACCCGTAGGCCCAGGCCACTTCGTCACCCAAGGCGCCTGCGCTCTTTTCGACAAAGGCGCTGGGCAGGGTGTTTTCGAAAACCTTTCTGACAAAGGTCGGCCAGCCGAGCCGGCCCGGTTCCCCCACGCGGGTGACCTGGTCAATGGGAAGAGGCATGGTGAAACGGTCAACGCCGATCGTCGAGGGATAGACGTAGCTTCCCGAAGATCGATAGTTCCGTTCGAACCCGCGGGTAACGCGGTCGTTGATCTGGTTGATCCTGCCCCAGTCGTAGTTGTTCTGCTTCAGAATCTTGGCTGTCAGATCGATACGTTCCGAAATCGTCTTCTGGGAGGATTCCGATCGGGTGATGTGGATCAGCGGCGAAACGATAAACTGGGTGAAGAAGAGAAAGGCTACGCCTGCGACGATGTACTGGGGCCGAACGCGGACGTTGTAGGCAACGATGACGAGCGCGACGATGAGCCCGGCATCGAGAACGTATTTCTTCACATTGCCAATCAGCGAAAGGCCGAAGATGCAGACGAACATGAGGATAGCGATCGTCATGTTTGAGCCGCGATTTTTGCCGCCTGCTGTCAAGGCGCACTGGGCGGTGAACCCCATGACCAGCAGGAAGTAGAAGACGCCGAAGCCCCCGAAGCCTTCTACCGTGTTCACCCCGTTGACCAGTTTCGGGCGGAAGATGGTGTGCAGCACCATAAGCGCGAACCCCACCACAAATCCGAAGCCGGCGATGAAGCGAAGGAAGGAGGGGCTCGAAAACTCCCTCTCCATTGCGACCATCACGGCAAGCCGCGCGGGGAAGGTTCGATAGATGGCGTAGGCGATCGTGATGCAGACGTGCCCCCCCAGCAGGACCAGAGCCGTGTCATACGGGGCCAGCAGGTTCTGTTGGACAGGCTGCAGCAGCAGGGTCTTGATCGGCAGGGTGAAGCCGGCCGCGTACAAACAGTAGGCGAAATAGATCAGGCTCGGCAGGTTCTGTCCGCCCGGAGCGACGACCACCAGGCCTGTCGCGGCGACCAGATAGAGGGCCAGAACAAGCAGAGGGTTGCCGCCCAGTCCGAACTGCACAAAGGCGCAGATCGTGATGATCAGAAAATAGATGATCCCGAACTTTTTCACGTCTTACAGGCCCTTGAATGCGGCGTAGGTGGCTGCGATGCCGTCGCGGAGGTCGATCGTCGGCGTCCAGCCCATGGCCTTGAGTTTTTCGCCGCTCATGAGTCTGCGCATAATGCCGTCCGGCTTCGTGGTGTCGGTGACGATGTCGCCGGAGAAGCCGACAACCTCGCACACAAGTCTGGCCAGATCGATAATGGCGATATCCTCTCCCGACCCGATATTGACCGGTTCGGCGTCGGAATAACGGTTCATCAGGAAGACGCAGGCGTCGGCGCAGTCGTCGGCGCTGAGCAGTTCGCGTCGCGGTGTCCCGGAGCCCCAGATGACCATATGATCGGCGTCGGCGGTCTTCGCCTCGTGCGCCTTGCGGATCAGGGCGGGCAGGACGTGGCTGGAGTTGGGATCGAAGCTGGCGCCCGAGCCGTACATGTTCGTCGGCAGGCCCGAGATGAAGTCGCAACCGTGCTGCCGGCGATAGGCCTGGGCCAGTTTGACGCCGGCGATCTTGGCGGTCGCATACCATTCGTGGGTCGGGTCCAGCGGGCCGGTCAGCAGGGCCTCTTCCCGGATCGGCTGGGGCGCATCCCTGGGGTAGAGGGCGCTGGAGCCCAGCATCAACATCTTGCCGACCCCGCCCCTGTGCGCCGCCTCGGCCATGTTGGCCGCGATCATCAGGTTGTCGTAGAGGAAGTCGGCGGGAAGGCTCTGGTTGGCCAGAACACCGCCGACCTTGCCCGCCGTCAGGAAGACGGCGTCCGGCCTGTGGCGATCGACGAAGGCGCGGACTTGATCGGGCGATCTCAGGTCCAGCTCGGCGCGCGTGGCGGTGACGATTTCACAGTTTTCGGACGCCAGCCGACGGACGATGGCCGCCCCGACCATGCCGCCATGCCCGGCGACCCAGACGCGTTTTCCCGCGAGGGGATAGATGATCTCAGGCGGCATTGTGGCTTGGTCGCTCGGGGAGGGCGTTCGGGTATTTTGCGGGTGAACCGCGCAAACCTTGTCAGGGAAGGGAGGCGGGCTATCCGTCAGGCTTCTATGCCGGATAGCCCGGTTCGGGGCTCACCTTTTCTTCAAACAGACGAGAAGGACGGGGCGGAACAGGGACGGCATGATCCGGCTGGCGCGTTCGGCGATCTCGAAGAGAAATTTCCGCGACGCCAGATACATGAACTCGGTGTCGAGCGTGGTGGTGTAGTTCTCCCAGTCCGACTCCCGGAACAGCTTCCGGATCGCCCCCGGCGTATTCACCCGATACCGGGTCGGAAAGACGTCGACGGACTTTCGTTCCGGCTGCAGGCGCTTCAGGACCCGCGTGTGCAAGGCGTTGGGAACGGCCGAAGCCGCCAGGGCGATCAGGCCGTTCCGGTTCGGTGTCCGCCCGAAGAACCAGCCGCCGGGTTTGAGCAGGCGCTTGATCTCCGCGGCGAAAAGCGCGCCGTCATCGACATGTTCGAGAACCCAGTCGCTGAAGATCAGGTCGAAACTGGCGTCCGGATAGGGCAGGGGGTCTCCCGGAACGAAAACCGCCGCCTCGTCCAGCATCGGGTTTTCCATGACGGCGGGATCGACATCGACGCCGACAACACGGGCCACCCGCCCCTTGAAGTTCAGGAGGTTGCGTTTGTACGTCCAGCGGGTTTCCCCCTGGGCCCCGCGTCCGGCGCCGAAGTCCAGGATATGAAATTCGGGTCTCAGAACAGAGTTTATCAGGGAGTAGAACAGAAATGTGGAATCTCGCCGACTGAACCCTCCGATCAGGGACTCTGGCGTTCTTCTGCCAATATTACGCTCGCCTACTGGAAGATCGGCACTTGACTCGAAACTAATCGTCATCACGTCTCCTTTCCGCTTGTCGGTAACCTATTCTATGGCATGACCCATGTCGGCGCGGGTCGCGATGGCGACCTTGTTTGTGAAGTGGTGATCGTCGGCGCCCCGGAGCGGATGTCTCGAGCGCTCGCGGGTCATCAGGCTGCGTGAGCCCTGGCCGGGTCGGTGCGGCCGCCGCGGCGATGGGCGATGGCGGCGTCGAAGATCTTTTCGAAGCGGGCGGCGACCTTCGTGATGTCGAAATTCGCCTCGGCATAGGCGCGGCCCGCGGCGCCGGCGACGCGCGCCTTTTCCGGGTCCTGCGAATAGGACAATGCGGCGGCGACGAAGCCTTCTTCATCGGACGGATCGACCACCGTCCCGGCGCCGGTCTCGGCGACGATCCGGGCGGCGAGATTGCCGGCGGGGGCCGCCAGAACGATCGGCTTTCCGGCGCAGAGATAGGAGAGAATCTTGGAGGGCACCGAGAACTCGCCCGCGTCGTTCTCGATCACGGCCAGCAGCACATCGGCCGAACCCAGAACCTCATCGAAGACGTTGAACGGCTGCAGCGGCAGGCAGGTCAGGGCCGGGGTGGTTTCCGCCTCGCGTTTGACCTGATCGGCGCCGACGCCGGCGGAGACCAGCAGGACCTCGGCCTCATCGCCCACGGCGCGGCCCAGGGCCGTGATCAGCGCGGGATTGTGCTTGAGCGCCAGGGTGCCCGAATAGAGGAAGCGCGGCTTGTCGCCGAGGCCGTGTTCCCTGGCCCAGTCGGTGTCGCGCGACAGGACGTCGATCCCTGCGATGGCGCCCCAGTTCGGAATGACCGTGACCCGGTCGCCGTTGACGCCCCAGGAGTCCGTGTACGGACGGAAGGCTTCGGTGATGTGGACCACCTGGTCGGCCGCGCGCAGATGGCGCTTGTCCAGCTCCATATAGTAGTCGCCGACCAGATCGCCGACGACCGGAAGTCGCGAGGACAGCAGGCGTTTGGCGGCCAGGCCGTTGAAGTCCTGCACCCAGTAGACGAAGGCCGTGTCCAGTGACTTCAGTCCGACGGTCAGACCCTGGACCACGTCGGTTGGGGCGTTGCCGCAGATGATGACGTCGGGACGCGTCTTGCGCACGTGCTCGGCCAGGGCCTTGCCGTAGGCGACGTCGCCCGAGCGGCGCTGGATGAAGTTGGATTTCGAATAGGGGATGTCGCCGCCCAGGGGCGAGAAGCTCAGCCCCTCCGCGTCGGAGGGGCCAATCTCGAAATCGCCCTTGGGGCCGATGTCGCCCACGAAATAGGCGTGGTCGACGCGATGGCCGCGCCGCGCCAGTTCACGGGACAGTTCCGCCTGAAACGGGTGCCCCGCGAAATCGTGGACGAGGATATGCATGGTCGCCTTAAGCCGCCTTGGCGTAGTTGTGACGGCGCTTCACCTGCTCGAGGATCCAGGCATAGGTCTTTTCCATGCCGGTCTGCAGCGACTGGCTCGGCTCCCAGTCCAGCTTTTCGCGGATCAGGCGGTTGTCGGAGTTGCGACCGCGTACGCCCACCGGGCCGGGGATGTTCTCGATCGACAGGTCCTTCTCGCCGATGGCGATGACCATGCGGACCAGGTCGTTGATGGCGATCATTTCTTCCGAGCCGATATTGACCGGACCTTCGAAATTGGACCGCAGCAGGCGGATGGTGCCCTCGATGCATTCATCGACATAGAGGAAGGAGCGGGTCTGCAGGCCGTCGCCCCAGACCGGCAGGACGTCGCCGTCCTTGGCCATGGCCACCTTGCGGCAGGTCGCGGCCGGAGCCTTCTCCTTGCCGCCGTCCCAGGTGCCTTCCGGGCCGAAGATGTTGTGGTAGCGCGCGACCCGGCATTCCATGCCGAAATTGCGGTTGTAGGCGAGGTAGAGGCGTTCCGAGAACAGCTTCTCCCAGCCGTATTCGCTGTCCGGATTGGCCGGATAGGCGCTGGATTCTTCGCAGTTGGGGTTGTCCGGGTCTTCCTGGTTGTGGGCCGGGTACATACAGGCCGACGACGAGTAGAAGACGCGCTTGATGTTGCGCTTGTGGCAGGCGTCCAGGACGTTCAGGTTGATCGTCGCGGAGTTGTGCATGATGTCGGCGTCGTTCTCGCCGGTGAAGATATAGCCGGCTCCGCCCATGTCGGCGGCCAGCTGATAGACTTCATCGAACTTGCGATCGACCACTGCGCGCACGACGCTTTGCTCGCGCAGGTCGCCGATGACGAAATCGTCGGCTTCGGTCTCGGCGTATTCGTTGAACTTGAGATCAACGCCGCGAACCCAGAAGCCTTCTTTCTTGAGGCGCTTGACGAGGTGGCCCCCGATAAAGCCGCCCGCTCCGCACACCAGTGCCGTCTTGATCGCCATCAGAAATTCGCCCCGAAAAACATAAGCCCATGCGGCTTTGACGAGTTCGCCAAGCGCCACGCAACGCTCATCACTCGTGACGAGAGAATTAACCTCGGCATTCGGGGGAGCCAAGTTACCTCAGAACCCCCGTTCCGACGTTAACCTTATCTGGCCGCCATTAAGCTTCAGAAAGTCTCAAGCCAACAAGCAATGATGAAATTGCTTATAGCTCCGTAGTTTACAATTGGCCAGCCCTTGTTCGCATATGCAGCATGAATTGATCGCAGCGTTTTGCGAAGGAAAGGATTTTCGTTAACGGTCTAGCGCGGCTCCGGACGCCCGCCGGGCGCCCATTCCGGCGTGAAGTCGCTGGACGCCATCCAGCGCAGGGGCTCGATCAGCGACTGGATCGCCCGGGTCATGAACGGCAGGTCCAAATGGGCGATATCGTCGTCAGGGCTGTGATAGGTGGGGGTCACGGCCCAGCCCGAGACGGTGTGGGCGACGATGCCCTTGAGCGCCAGCGAGTAGTTGTCCGAGCGCTGGAAGAAGTTCTGTTCCGGATACAGATCGGGCGCGACGAGGGCGCCCTTCTCTCTCAATGCCGTTCCAAGATTGGAACGGTCGAAGCCGGTCATCATCATCACGCCGGGCTCCATTTTCGGATCCTGGGCGCCGATCATCTCGATCTCGAGGTTGGCGACGATGTCGGTCAGGGGCACGGGCGGATGCTCGCCGAAATAGGTCGAGCCCAGGCCGCCGATCTCTTCCGAGCCATAGGCGACGAACAGGATGCCGCGCCGGTGCGCCTCGCCCGAGGCGAGGGCGTGGGCCAGCTCCAGCACCGCCGTCGTGCCCGAGGCGTCGTCATTGGCGCCGTGCATGATGGTCCCGTCGGGCCGCACGCCGAGGTGATCCAGATGGGCCGAGATCAGCAGCACGCCGGCGGTCGGGTCGCTGCCGGGCAGGAAGCCGATGGCGTTGGTGGTGACGCCCTCGACGCTGCGGATCGCGCCCGGATCGATGGACACGGTCGTTCCGGCCGCGGCCGCCAGGCGGTCGTAGTCGGCGGCCGAGACCAGCACAGCGTCGATCTGGCTCTGCCGGGGGGAGGCCTCGGTCAGGCGTGTGGAGGGGCGGGGAGGGCGGCTGGCGGCGCGGCTCTTCAGGAAGTCGGTCTCGCGAATGATCACGAGATTGGCTCCCTTGCCGGCTGCCGCGTTGATCCAGGCGGGAGCGCCATTGCCTTCGGGCGGCGCGATCAGCAGGACTTCTGCGGCCGGGAAGGCGGCCGGATCGGCGCCGCCCAGGGTCAGGGCGCCGGCGTTGGCGCGTCCGGAGCCGAGCAGGACCGTCAGGTTGGCGCCTTGTGTCAGGGTCACGCCGCCGGCGGTCAGGGTGGTGTGGCTGCTGGGGCTTGTCGTCGTCACGCTCGCCGTCTGCAGATAGGACGTCATGCCCGGCGCGATTTGAAGGCCGTAGCTCTGGAACATGGCGGCGACATAGGCGGCGGCGACACCCTCGTCCGGGGTGGCGCTGCCGCGGCCGCGCAGGGCGTCGCCGGCCAGGAAGGCCTCATGGGCGGCGACCCATTCCTGTTTGACCTGCCAGGTTCCGGAAGCGGTCTGGGCGTGAGCCGAGGCCGACGTGAGAGCGAGGATCGCGGCGGCGATCAGGGCGTGGCGCTTCGACATTGGATGGTCCCCAAAAGACAGGAGAGCACGGTTAGGCGGCCCCGCGCCGGGGCGTCAAGCGGGCGGTTCATCGCGCTGAAACAAGAAACCGCTCGACGTCGCCGCGCCGTGGATTTAACCGCCGGGGCAGCCTCATTCCTCATGCGAGTTCCGTCATGAAACGCTTCGCCCTCGCCGCCATCGCCATGCTGGCTGTCGCGGTCCCCGCCGCCCAGGTCGACGCCTGGGGTTCGACCGGTCACCGGCTGGTGGGTGTCGCCGCCGTGCGCGCCCTGCCGGACAGCCTGCCGGCCTTCATCCGGGGCATGGACGCCGCCGCCGAGGTGGGCGAGATTTCGCGCGAACCCGACCGCTCCAAGGGCGGCGGCCAGCCGCACGACCGCGAACGCGACACGGCCCACTTCGTCGATCTGGACGACACGGGCCACGTCATGAACGCCAACGGCATGTCGATCGACGCCCTGCCGACCCTGAAGTCCGAGTACGACGCCCAGCTCCTGGCCGCCGGGATCAAGGTCGATGACGCCGGATACCTGCCCTACGCCATCATGGACGGCTGGCAGCAGCTGGTGCGGGACTTCGCCTACTGGCGCGTGCTCAACGCCATCGAGCAGCGCGAGACCGATCCGGCCAAGCGCGCCTGGTACCGCGAGGACCGTCTTCGTCGCGAGGCCCTGACCCGCCGCGATCTGGGCTATCTGTCCCACTACGTCGGTGATGCGTCGCAGCCGCTTCATATGTCGATCCACTTCAACGGCTGGGGCGACTATCCGAACCCGGAAGGCTTCACCAACTCGCGACAGACCCACTCCATGTTCGAGGGCGGCTATATCCGCCGCAACGTCCGTCTGGACGCCGTCGAGGCGGCCATGCCGGCGCCGGCTCTGGAAGGCTTCCAGATGAAGCCCTCGATCGTCGCCTATCTGAAGGCGGGCGTCGCCCAGGTGATCCCCTTCTACCGGCTGGAGAAGGCCGGCGCCTTCGCCGAGGGCGATGCGCGCGGTGCGGCTTTCGCGACCGAGCGGGTGGCGGCGGGCGCGGCCGAGCTGCGCGACCTGACCATCCAGGCCTGGCAGGCCTCGGAGACCGCCACCGTCGGCTGGCCGGCGGTCAAGGTCGCCGATGTCCAGAGCGGCGCGGCCGATCCGTGGGCTTCCCTGTACGGCGAGGACTGATCCCCCCTCCCGCAGGCGTGCGACGGGGGCTATGAAGCCGCCATCATGACCAGTCCCGTACCTCCCGTCGTCATCCTCGACCGGCCGCAGATGGCCGAGAACATTGGCGCGGTAGCGCGGGTCATGGCCAATTTCGGCCTCGACCAGTTGCGTCTCGTCGCGCCGCGCGACGGCTGGCCGCAGGAGCGGGCCTGGGCCACAGCCTCGGGCGCCGACTGGGTGCTGGAGGGCGTGCGGGTTTTCGAGAGCGTGGCGGACGCCATCGCCGACCTGAACACCGTCTTCGCCACCACGGCCCGGCCGCGCGAGACCCGACAGCCGGTCCGCACCCCGCGCGAGGCCACCAGGGTTCTCTATGACGACCGCGCCTCGGGCCTCGAGATCGGTCTCCTCTTCGGCGCCGAGCGGGCCGGGCTGGAGACCACCGACATCGCCCTGTGCCAGGGCATCGTCACCATCCCTATCGATCCGCGCCACCAGAGCCTGAACCTGGCCCAGGCCGTGGCCATCAACGCCTATGAGTGGCGCACGCTCGTTCTGGACGCGCCGCCGCCGAACTTCCGCGAGGGCGAGCCGCCGGCCGCGGGCGAGCTGCAACTGGGCATGTACGAGCATCTGGAGAAGGAGCTGGACGCCGCCGGCTTCTTCCACCCGCCCGAGAAGTTCCGCTCCATGAGCCAGAACCTGCGCGTCATGCTGGGCCGCGCCGCCTTCACTGCGCAGGAAGTCGCCACCTTCCGCGGCGTGATCACGGCCCTGTCCAAGGGGCGGGGTCGGGTGCTGGAACGGTTGGCGAAAGAGAAGGCGGGGAAGGCCTAGAGGCTTCCGAAAAACGCCGGGACTGTCTCGGTCGCCGGGCCGTAGATCCGCTCGTCGAAGGCGCTGGCGCCGAGGCTGGGCTCCAGGTTGATCTCGACTGTTCGCGCGCCGGCCATCTTCGCCAGCTGGACGAAGCCCGCGGCCGGATAGACCGCGCCGGAGGTGCCGATGGAGACGAACAGATCGCAGCGCGAGAGCGCCGCCTCGATCCGGTCCATGTGGAGCGGCATCTCGCCGAACCAGACTATGTGGGGCCGCATCCGTCCCTCCGGGTGATCGGGAGAGGGTTCGTCAGGCGCCATGTCGCCGGTCCAGTCGCTGACCACGCCGGAGCGGGTGCAGCGGCCCTTGAGCAACTCGCCATGCATATGGATCAGCTCGAACCCCGGCGCGGGCGGAAACTCGGCTTCCGCGCGGTCGTGCAGGTCATCGACGTTCTGGGTCACCAGCAGGAAATCGCCCTCCCATCGCGCCGCCAGCTCGGCCAGGGCCCGGTGGGCGGCGTTGGGCTGGACCGTCGGCAGGGCCGCGCGGCGCAGATTGTAGAACCTTTGCACCAGCACCGGATCGCGCGCGAAGGCTTCGGGCGTCGCCACATCCTCGAACCGGTGGCCCTCCCAGAGCCCGTCCGCGCCGCGGAACGTCGGCACTCCCGATTCCGCCGAGACGCCGGCGCCGGTCAGGACGACGAGGTTCATGCGAGGAACTCCGGGCGAAGGTCGGAATAACCAGGGTTGATCAGGAGCGTCGCCTCCTTATTGATCATGGAATTCGCCCATAGGAAACTGCATGGCCCAAGACCTCTATGAGACCTATCAGGACTTCAAGGGCTGGTCGGATGTCGCTTCGGGCGGAGACCCCGAAACCTATGCGGACCTGCTGCGCACGAGCGGCAAGACGGGCGATCTGGACGTCCTGGAAATGGGGTTTGGCGATGGGTCCTTCATGGACTGGGCGCGTTCGACCGGGCACCGGATCGCAGGTCTGGAGATACTCGACTATTCGGTGACCACCGTCGCCGCCCGGGGCCATGAGGCCTATCTCGCCTGGACCGACATTCCCTCGGATCGACGCTTCGATGTGATCATGTTGATCGACGTGATCGAGCATCTGGGCGCGACAGGATTCGAGGGTCTGTTCGCGCTCGCCGACAAGCATCTGAGGGACGATGGCGTCGTCGTCGCGCGCTTCCCTAACGGCCAGAGTCCCTTCTCCGGCTGGTATCAGTACGGCGACATGACCCATGACAAGCCCCTGACCCCGGACGCGATCAGCCAGATGATCCGGTCTCGGGGCTATCGGCTCATCAAGGCTCAGAATCCCCGCCCCCTGCCACGCCGGTTTGGCGCGCGCCTGAAATATATGGCGGCCTATCTGTTGCGCGACATTGTCGAGGTCGTCCTGGGCTACGCCTATCTGGGCCAACGACTGCCGATGGACCCCAATGTGGTGGTGGTTCTGGGCCGACAGGTCGCCGCCAGGGGCTGAGCATGCGGGAGGCGGCCCTGATTTCCCTGTAGAGGCGGTTTCGGTCCGTGCGCCCGCCCGCTAGAACCTCTCCAGACTCACGGAAAGGACCTCCCCATGAAAACCCGCGCCGCCGTCGCCTTCGAGGCCAAACGTCCGCTGGAGATCGTCGAGGTCGATCTGGAGGGGCCGCGCGCCGGCGAGGTGCTGGTCGAGATCAAGGCGACGGGCATCTGCCACACCGACGCCTATACGCTGGACGGTCTGGACAGTGAGGGCATCTTCCCCTCGATCCTGGGCCATGAGGGCGCGGGCGTAGTGGTCGAGGTCGGCCCGGGCGTGACCTCGCTGGCCGTCGGCGATCACGTCATCCCGCTTTACACGCCCGAGTGCCGCCAGTGTAAATCCTGCCTCAGCCGCAAGACCAATCTGTGCACCTCGATCCGCGCCACCCAGGGCAAGGGTCTGATGCCCGACGGCACGAGCCGCTTCAGCTACAAGGGGCAGGCCATCGCCCACTATATGGGCTGCTCGACCTTCTCGAACTTCACTGTCCTGCCCGAGATCGCCCTGGCGAAGATCCGCAAGGACGCCCCGTTCGACAAGGCCTGCTACATCGGCTGCGGCGTGACCACCGGCGTCGGCGCGGTAGTCAATACGGCCAAGGTCGAGCCCGGCGCCAATGCCGTGGTGTTCGGTCTGGGCGGCATCGGCCTGAACGTCATCCAGGGCCTGAAGATGGTCGGCGCCGACATGATCATCGGCGTCGACATCAACGACACCAAGGAAGAATGGGGCCGCCGCTTCGGCATGACCCACTTCGTCAACCCGAAGAACGTCAGTGATGTCGTCGCCCATCTGGTCGAGATGACCGGCGGCGGCGCCGACTACACCTTTGACTGCACCGGCAACACCGTGGTCATGCGTCAGGCGCTGGAAGCCTGCCACCGCGGCTGGGGTGAGAGCGTTATCATCGGCGTCGCCGAGGCTGGCAAGGAGATCGCCACCCGACCCTTCCAGCTGGTCACCGGTCGCGTCTGGCGCGGCTCGGCCTTCGGCGGCGCGCGCGGCCGCACCGATACGCCCAAGATCGTCGACTGGTACATGGACGGAAAGATCGAGATCGATCCGATGATCACCCACACCCTGCCGCTGGAACGCATCAACGAGGCCTTCGACCTGATGCATGCGGGCGAGAGCATCCGCAGCGTCGTGGTGTTCTGAGACAACGATAACTGAGGGAGGAGAAACGCATGTTCACGCACCTGACGGTGGGCGCCAACGATATCGAGGCGTCGCGCAAATTCTATGATGCGGTTCTGCCGGCGCTGGGTATTCCGGCCTCGGTGGGGCCCGATCCCAAGGGGCGCTACTGGTGGCGCACAGACAAGGGCGGCTTCGCGATCGGCAAGCCGATCGACGGGGAGCCTGCCTGTCACGCCAATGGCGGCACCATCGGCTTCGCGGCCCGTGACGCGGCGATGGTGCAGGCCTTCCATGACGCCGGCGTCGCGGCCGGCGGCACCTCCATTGAAGACCCGCCCGGCGAGCGCAACGGCGCCTTCGGCACGCTCAACCTGGCCTATCTGCGCGATCCGTCGGGCAACAAGATCTGCGCCGTGCATCGCGTCGGCTGAGCGGCCGCGACGGATCGGCGGGGCGCGGGCGTTCAGGAAGCGGGAGACCGTTCGATGAAAAGCCAGATCACCCCCGTCGTCCTCGCCCTTTGCGCGGTCCTGTCCGCAGGAGGGTTGGCCGGTCCGGCGGCGGCCCAGCAGGTCGTCGACCAGGGCTTCACGCCCCATGTCGCCCATCCGGCCTGGACGTCTGACGGCCCCACGGTCGTGATCGACGAAGCCCACCGGAATTTCCACACGGCGGTGGGACGATACGCGCCGTTCGCCGCCCTGTTGCGGGCCGATGGCTTTCGCATCGCGCGGGGCGTGACGCCCTTCACCGACGACGGCCTGAAGGGGGTGAAGCTTCTGGTCATCGCCAACGCGGGGTCGGCCGACGGACGCGATACGACCGAGCCGGCCTTCACCGAGGCGGAGACGGCGGCGGTCGCGCGGTGGGTCTCCGCCGGCGGCTCCCTGTTGCTGATCGCCGACCACGCGCCCTTCGGTACGGCGGCGCGCGGACTGGCCGAACGGCTCGGCGTCGGCATGGGCGCCGGCTTCGCCTTCCACCCCGAAGGCCGGACGGTGAACCCGCAGCTTCAGTTCTCGCGCGGGGACAGGACCCTGGGCGATCATCCGATCCTCGACGGCCGGTCGCCGGCGGAGCGGGTCGAGACGGTGCACAGCTTCACCGGCCAGTCCCTGATTCCGCCGCCGGGGGCGACGCCCCTGCTGATCCTGCGCCCTGAGGATCGCGAGGCGCCGGACCGCGCGACCCTCCAGACGCTCCGCCGCCGCCTGAACGCCGGAGAGGACGTGGATGCGGTCCTGAACGCCCTGTCGGCTCCGGTCGGCGATCGGGTCCAGGGCCTGGCCCTGACCCATGGCGAGGGCCGGGTCGTGGTGCTGGGCGAGGCGGCCATGCTGTCGGCCCAGGTGGTCCGGGCTCCGGACGGATCGGAACGGCCGATGGGGATGAACGCCCCGGGCAGTCAGGACCAGCAGTTCGCGCTCAACATCCTGCACTGGCTGGCGCGGTTGGATTGAGCGGTTTCCGCCGTGCTCTGCGCCCGCTAGAAGGGCCCGCATGGCTCTCGAAACGACCAAGACCCACGCCGTCCACGGCGGCACGCTGCGCTATCTGAAGCACGACAGCACTGCCACGGGCACGCCCATGACCCTGTCGGTCTTCGTCCCGCCCGGGGCTGGACCCTTCCCGGTGCTGATCTGGCTGTCGGGCCTGACCTGCACCGAGGACAATTTCACCACCAAGGCCGGCGCTTATCGGGCCGCGGCCGAACACGGCGTGATCATCGTCGCGCCCGACACTTCGCCGCGTGGCCCGGACCTGAAGGGCAGGGCGGTCGCCGACGACGCGGCCTATGATCTGGGGCAGGGCGCCGGCTTTTATGTCGATGCGACCGAAAAGCCCTGGGCGCCGCATTTCCGCATGGAGACCTATGTCGTCGAGGAGCTGATCGCCCTCATCGACTCCGAATTCCCGACGACGAAGACGCGGTCGATCAGTGGCCACTCCATGGGCGGCCACGGCGCCCTGACCCTGGCCTTGCGCCATCCCGAACTGTTCAAATCGGTCTCGGCCTTTGCGCCGATCGCGTCCCCGACCCGCTGCGCCTGGGGTGAGAAGGCCTTCACCGCCTATCTGGGCGAGGACCGGTCTCTGTGGGACGCCCATGATGCGGCCAAACTGGTTGCGGGGGGCGCGGCCCAAAACCCTGGGGGAGGGGGCGCGTTCGACGACATCCTGATCGATCAGGGCGACGCCGACGGCTTCCTGACCGACCAGCTCAAGCCCGAATTGCTGGTTGAGGCGGCGAAGGCTGTGGGCCAGAGCCTGACGCTCAGGATGCAACCCGGGTACGACCATTCCTACTTCTTCATGGCCAGCTTCATCGCCGACCATGTGGCCTTCCACGCCAAACGACTGAAAACCTCATGACCGACACTGCCCAACCCGATTACGCCGAGATGTTCGCCGCCCTGTGCCGCGAGCTGGGCTACTGCCTGCATGTGAAGGGCGAGAAGCGGGTCATTGCCGCACTGCCGCAAGGGCTGGACGCCGCGGTCAAGGCGGTGCTGGAGGCCGAGGGCGCGGATTTCCTGAACACCTCGGGCTCGCTGAAGCGCCAGATCCGCGACTGTCTGAAGGCCAATCTGCCGGCGGGCTGACGCCGCCTCAGTTTCCGCCGGGGTGCAGCCGGTCGTCGATACGGTGATGCACCTTGCCGCGCAGCTGGCGGCGTGTGCGCAGGGCGTCATGCAGATGATCGGCGAGGCAGAGAATCTGTTCGTCCGCCATATAGTCCGCGGCCTCGCGGACCTGGCGGCACAGCTGTTCGAGCTGAGTTTCACTCAGTCGCGGGGGGTAATAGCTCAGCGACTGTCGCACGCGGCCGTCCTCCATGATGTCATGGCAGCCCCCCGTCCCTGAGCCCTCAATGGTTGCAGGAGCAGTTCTGTTCCCGAGCGAAATAGCTAACGACTCGCAACAGGAACGAAATCGCATCCTTCGGCTTGGGTTCGGCGAAAGGGCGGACTATCTGCTGCCTTACAACCTTGACCGCACAACCTGCCGCACGGAGCTCCCCGATGGCCTTCACCCTGCCCCCGCTGCCCTATGCCTATGACGGCCTGTCGCCGGTGATCAGCAAGGAGACGCTGGAGTTCCACCACGACAAGCACCATCAGGCCTACACCGACAACCTGAACAAGGCGCTGGACGGTCTGGCCGAGGCCGAAGGCAAGTCGCTGGAAGAGATCTTCGCCGAGATGTCGAAGTACCCCAAGGCCGTGCGCAACAACGGCGGCGGCTACTGGAACCACATCTTCTACTGGGAAAGCATGGCCCCCGCCGATGAGGCCGGCGCCCCCTCGGCCGAGCTGGCCGCCGCCATCGACGCCGACCTCGGCGGCATGGACGCCTTCAAGACCGCCTTCGAACAGGCCGGCGTGACCCAGTTCGGCTCCGGCTGGGCCTGGCTGATCTTCGCCGACGGCAAGCTGAAGGTGATCAATACGCCGAACCAGGACAACTCCCTGATGGACATCAACCCCGACAAGGGCGTGCCCCTGCTGGTCAATGACGTCTGGGAACACGCCTATTATCTCGATTACCAGAACAAGCGCCCGGCCTTCCTCGGCGCCTTCTGGCCGATCGTGAACTGGAACAAGGTCAACGAACGCTTCGCCGCGGCGAAAGCGGGCTGAAGCCTGAGGGTTTGAATACAGCGCCCGCCGGTCGATCCGGCGGGCGTTTTCGTCACTGGAGGATGCGTCCATGAAACTGCTGACCCCGAAACTCGTCACGATGGGCGCCGTCGCCGCCCTGATGCTGGGCGCAGCCGCCTGCACCCCGGCCGAGAACGCCAAACGGCCCGAGGCCAGGGCCGAGGCGGCGGCCGTTGTGGCGTCGAATGCGGTTTATCCGTTCAAGATCGGGGCGCTGGACGCCTTCGCCCTGCTCGATGGCGACAACCTCGTGCCGAACGACAACTCGGTCTTCGGCGTGGGTCAGACGCCGGAGGCGGTCGCCGCGGTGCTGACCGCCGCCGGCCAGCCGACGGACGGTCTGGCGCTGAGCATCCATCCCCTGCTGGTCAAGACCGGCGACCGCACGGTCCTGCTTGACGCGGGCGCCGGCGCGGCCTTCGGCGACAAGGCCGGCAAGCTGACGGTCAGCCTGGCCGAAGCGGGCGTTGATCCGGCCGCGATCACCGACGTCCTGATCTCTCACGGCCACCCCGACCACGTCGGCGGTCTGGTCACGGCCGACGGCGCCCTGACCTGGCCGAACGCCACCATCCGCATGTCGCAAGCCGAATGGGCCTCACTGCAGGCCAATCCGGATATGGCGGTCCTCGTTCAGGCCATCGCGCCCAAGGTTCAGGCCTTCGCGCCCGGCGCCGTCGTCGCCCCGGGCATCACCGCCATCGCCCTGGCCGGCCACACCCCGGGCCATACCCTCTACGAGATCGCCTCGGACGGTCAGAAGCTGCTCTACGCCGGCGACACGGCCCACCATTTCGTGGTCTCGCTGGCCCATCCGGAATGGGCCATGGGCTATGACGGCGACAAGGTCGCGGGCGCCGCGCAGCGTCAGGCCGAGCTCGCCGCCCTCGCCGCATCGGGCGAGCGCGTTTACTTTCATCATTTCCCCTTCCCGGGCATCGGGCGGGTTCAGAAGGCCGCTGAAGGCTATATCTGGGTTCCTGAGGGCTGAGGTCTGAGACCAAAGTCATACGGCGAGAATGTAAAACAATCTTTGGTTGCGAATCCAGTATTCACCAGTATTCCGGCGTCCGGTAACGCTCATACTGGGGCGGTTTATTAACCAGCGAGGGCTAGGGTGGGCTGCCCCGAAACAGCTCTCCCCGGCCGTTGATGCGTATTCTCTCCTGTCTGGTTCAGGATCATAACCTTCTGCTCGTCCTGCTGGCGGCCGCGATCTGCGTCGTCGGCGCCTGGACCAGCATCCGGCTGTTCAACCGCATTCGTAGCCGCCTCGACGGCCAGAAGGCGGCCTGGCTGTTCCTCGGGGCCGTCGCCGCCGGGGCGACCATCTGGTGCACCCATTTCGTGGCCATGCTGGCCTATCAGCCGGGCGTGGCGGTGACCTATGCCCCGGTCCTGACCGGCGTCTCCCTGCTGGTCGCCATGGTCGGCTGCGGTCTGGCCATGGGTCTCGGCGCCCTGAACCACCGGTTCGCGCCGGCGGTCGGCGGCGCCGTCTTCGGGGGGGCGGTGGCGACCATGCACTACACCGGCATGGCGGCCTTCGCGGTCGACGCCTTCGTCGTCTGGTCCGGCCCCTATGTCGCCGCCTCCCTGATCGCGGCCCTGGGCCTGGGCGCGCTCAGCTTCCATCTCGCGGCGCGCGAAGACACGCTGAAGAGCCATCTGATCGGCGCCGGCGTGATGGTTCTGGCCATCGTCGCCCTGCATTTCACCGGCATGGGGGCGATGGAAATCTTCCCCTTCGCCCCGCGCAACATGGCCACCACCGCCGACGACGCCTCGGCGATCATGGCCTTGGGCGTGGCCGGCGTGGCCTTCCTCGTGCTGGGCATCAGTGTCGCCAGCCATATGATCGACGCCCAGATGAGCGCCCAGTCGCGCTCGCGCCTGCACGACCTGATGGAAGGATCCGTCGACGGCATGGTGGTGACCCGCGACGGTCTGGTGATCGCCGCCAACTCGGCCTTCCTGACCCTGTCCGGCTTCGATCTGGACGCCCTGATCGACCAGCCGGTCGAACGCTTCATCGAATGCGCCGGAGAGATGCAGGAGGGCGCTCTGATCCAGTGCCAGCTGTCGTCCCTCGCCGACGGCGCCATCCCGGTCGAGGTCGCCGTCCGTCATGAGACAGGCGTCGGCGTCCAGGCGGTCATCTTCGCCGTGCGCGACCTGCGCGCCCGTCTGGCGCAGGAGCGCCGCATCAGCCATCTGGCCCGAAACGACAGCCTCACTGGTCTGCCCAACCGCACCTCCTTCCTGGAACGGCTGGAGCGCGGCGTCGCGGCGGTGAAGACGGGCGAGAGCCTGGCCCTGCTGGCCATCGACCTGAACCGGTTCAAGGAGGTCAACGACCTCTATGGCCATGCCGCGGGCGACCAGCTGCTGGTCCATGTCGCCGACCAGATGCGCTCGGTCCTTCTGGATGGAGAATTCGTCGCCCGTCAGGGCGGAGACGAGTTCGTGGTCATCGTGCCCGGCGTCGACCGTGACGGCGCCTTCCGCGCCGCCGAGCGCCTGCGCGCGGCCATCGTCGTTTCGACCGAGATCGATCGCGCCGAGGTGTCGTGCGGCGCCGCCATCGGCATCGCCCTCTATCCCGACGACGCGACCGAGCCCTCGAACCTGATCAATGACGCCGACCTGGCCATGTACCGGGCCAAGGGGTCGCTGACCCAGTCGATCTGCTTCTATGAAGAGGCGATGGACGAGGCCGTCCGCACGCGCCGCCGCCTGACCCAGGGGCTGCGCGAGGCGCTGGATCAGGACCAGTTCGAACTCCATTATCAGGTTCAGGGATCCCTCGAGACCGGCAAGGTCACCGGCTACGAGGTGCTGCTGCGCTGGCGCCAGCCCGATGGCTCCTTCATTCCGCCGGATCAGTTCATTCCGCTGGCCGAGGAGACCGGCCTGATCCTGCCGATCGGCGAATGGGTGCTGCGCCATGCCTGTCGCGAGGCCGCGACCTGGAGCGAGCCGCACAAGATCGCGGTCAATCTGTCGCCGATCCAGCTGGCCCACGTCGACCTGCCGCGTCTGGTCCACCAGATCCTGATCGAGACCGGCCTCAAACCGTCCCTGCTGGAGCTGGAGATCACCGAGACGGCGATGATCAGCGATCTGGACCGCACTACCCACATCCTGCGCCAGCTGAAGCTGCTGGGCGTGTCGGTGGCCATGGACGACTTCGGGACCGGCTATTCGTCCCTTTCCACCCTGCGCGCCTTCCCGTTCGACAAGATCAAGCTGGACCGGTCCTTCATGCTGGAGCTGGACGACAGCCCGCAGTCCAAGGCGATCATCCGCGCCGTCCTGGCCCTGGGTGAAAGTCTCGAAATCCCGGTCCTCGCCGAAGGGGTCGAGACCATGGAGCAGCTGATCTTCCTGCGCGAACAGGGCTGCGACGAGGTCCAGGGCTATCTGCTGGGCCGTCCCAAGCCCGAGGCCGAGCAGGTCGCGGCGCCGGAGGCCATCCTGTCGACCGAGGCCGACTTTGAGGACCATCGCCGGGTCGCCTGATCCCGCCAAAGTCCATACGGACATTGACTCCAGGGAGGCGGGCCGTCATAAGCCCGCCTTTCCCGCATTCGGCCCCTGGTCGAAGGCGCGAAGACACTACGGACGATGCGTGGACCGCCGTTGAGATCGTCTTCCCACTTTCGGGGAGGCCGGGCCGCATCAAAGTGAAGAGAATAGAATGTCCAAGCGCCACAGCGCCAAGTACAAAATCGACCGCGCCATGGGTGAAAACCTGTGGGGCCGCGCCAAGAGCCCGGTCAACAAGCGTTCGTACGGCCCCGGCCAGCACGGCCAGCGCCGCAAGTCCAAGGTCTCCGACTTCGGCCTGCAGCTGAAGGCCAAGCAGAAGCTCAAGGGCTACTACGGCAACCTGACCGAAAAGCAGTTCCGCAAGACCTATGACGAAGCCGCTCGTCGTAAGGGCAACACCTCGGAAAACCTGATCGGCCTGCTGGAAGCCCGTCTGGACGCGATCGTCTATCGCGCCAAGTTCGTCCCGACCGTCTGGGCCGCCCGTCAGTTCGTCAACCACGGCCACGTCACGGTCAACGGCAAGAAGGTGAACATCGCCTCCTACCGCGTGAAGCCGGACGACGTCGTCGCCGTCAAGGAAGCCTCGCGCAACATGGCTCTGGTGCTCGAAGCCCAGCAGTCGTCGGAACGCGACGTCCCCGACTACATCGAACAGGGCGACCGCGGCTTCTCGGTCCGCTTCGTCCGTCAACCCGAACTGGCCGACGTGCCGTTCGCGGTGAAGATGGAGCCGAACCTGGTCGTCGAATACTACGCTTCGTAAGTCGACTACCGGATCGCAAGATCGGAAGGGCCCCGGGGGAAACCCCGGGGCCTTTTCATTTCCGGCGAGCGTGCGATAGTCCTGCAGGTTGTGGGGAAGCTTCAATGCTTGGTGTTGTTCTGGCTCTCGCCCTGCTGTCCCAGACAGCGGATCCGCTCGCGGCGGCGATACAGGCGCAGCGCGCCACGCCGGTGACGGAGCCGGCCAGACGGCCGCCGTCCATAAATTTCTCGCCGACCGGGGCAGTGAGCTATGCCGTGCAACACGGCTGCGTGCCTGCGGCGGCGACCGGTCTGCCGGCGCGGCGCTTCTTTGAGCCCTCGGTCTTCTCGCGCGGACCGGACGAGGGGCCCGGTGTCCATATGGTCACTTCCACGGTCTTTCTGGAACAGGACCGGCTCGGCTTCTGCACGGTCAGTGCGATACGCGGCGATCCCGAGGAGCTGCGCGCTTCCGTTCTGGCCGCCCTGTCTGAAATGGGCGTGACCCAGATGGTCAAATCGGACAGCGGCCCGGGTTCGCGCGACTCGAACGGGTCGTTCCGGCAGGAACTGATCTGCCTGACGATCGACGGAAAGCCTGCCTTCTTGGTGATGTCGACGTCCAGCGAGCGCAACCGCAAGCGACTGATGGCCAGCTTCGGCCTCGACACCGACGCGGGCTGCAGAGGGCGCTGAGAACGACATCGGCGTTGATGCGTTGGGTGTCAGGAGGAGACACCGATGATCGACTGGGACGCGCCGACACGCCACAAACACCCGGGCACACGCCGGGCATTGGCGGCCTATGCCGCGATGGCGGGTTTTTCGCTCCTGATCTGGACCGGCGTCACCGCGATCCTCGCCTGGGCGGGTTGAGGGCCTAGAGGGCGGGCTGGGGTCCGTATTCCCACGCATAGGGCACGCCCGTCTCACCGAGTATGAAGCGCACAAGCGTCGGGAAGGCCGCTTCCGAGCGCACGTCATTGGACAGGATCAGCACGCAGCGACGGCTTTGCTCGACGCAGACCCAGCTGTTGCCGGTCGAGTCATTGTGCCCGCCCTTGAAGAAGCCCGGCCCCTGAGGACCCGTGAAGGTGACGACGCCGAGGCCGGCGGACAGACCGGGATGCTGTTCCGCCAGCGGCAGCTCGTCCTGAAAGCTGGGAAACTGGGTTGCGGTCCGGATCGGCAGTTGGGGCCGGACCAGTTCGGCCGCCGAAGCGGGGGTCAGGCCGTCGCGGCGGACATAGGCGGCGACGAAGTTCGCAAGGTCAGCGATGGTCGTGTCCATCGATCCGGCGGCACGGGGTTTTGAACGTTCGTCGTGCGGCTCGACCGAGCCATCCGCTTCCCAGCCGTCAGCCAGATTGGCCGCGAAGTCGGGCCGCCACATCATTCCGGTCATGGGCATGCCGAAGCGGTCGAAGACGCGGCGCTGCATCTCGGCGCCGATATCGAGGCCGAGACCCTGTTCCAGCACGAACTGCAGCAGGATCAGGCCGTCGCCGGAATAGGCGTAGCGCGTGCCCGGATCGAAATGGATCTTCAGCTTCCCGTCCGGCTCCAGGAAGCCGAAGTTGGAAAAGCCCGCTGAATGGGTCAGCAGGATGCGCGGGGTGATGGCCCGCCAGCGCGGATCGTCGGCCAGACCGCGATAGTCGGCGTAGCGGTCGGCGAGATCCTCGCTCCAGTATTCCGGCAGAGGCTTGGGCAGGTAGTTCGCGATCGGGGTGTCCAGGTCGATCTTCCCCTCATCGACCAGTTGCATCACCGTCCAGGCGAAGACGGTCTTGGTCAGGGAAGCGCCGTACATGACCGTGTCGGTCTGGAGCCGGTCCCCCTTGGCGTTGCGGTCGCCCCAAGCCCGCACGAGGCTCACCTGACCGTCGTCGATAACCGCCAGCGCCAGACCTTCGGAATGGGTCGCGGCCATCAATCGCTGGACCTCGGCGTCGACGGCGGCCGGCGAGGGGAGGGGGCGCGTCTGGGTCCCCGTCTGCGCCACGGCCGGGGCCGCGACAGACATCAGGGCGACCGCGGCGAGAGCCGCGAGAGACTTCACAGGCGTGGTCATCGTGGCCATGGGGGCAACTCGCTTTTCGGGTGCTTTCAGAGGCGAATTAAGCGCATAATGAGGGACTGGCTGTTGAGGGTAAGGGGCATGGCGCCCATCCGCGCATTAATTCTTTGTGGGGTTTCGGTCCTCGTCCTGACCGCCCTGTCCGGGTGCGCCTCCGTAGGCTCGCGCCTGGGGCTGGGTCAGGCCCAGCAGGCCGAGCTGCCGCCGCCGATGCCCGGCGTGCTTGAGCCTATCCACGCCGCCGCCCTGCTCAACAACACCGCCGTCTTCTGGGTCAGCTCCAACGGCTGCACCAAGAAGGACGACCTGCAGCCGTTCGTCTCCTTCCACGGCGACGCCTCGGTCATCACCCTGCGCCGCATTTCCGAGGACCGCTGCACCACTCCCGAGGACGAGGGGGTGGAGATCAAATGGTCGTTCGAGGAGCTGGGCCTCAAGCCCGGGGCGAAGGTGTCGGTCAACAACCCCTACCAACTGCCCCAGACCTGAGGGTTATGCCGGGGCGTGAACCCGGCGATAGCCCGGCCAGGTGCTGTCGGTCGCCCGCGCATATTGATCCGGCAGGCCCTCGGGCTGACCCAGGGCCGAGGCCGCGTGGTGCGGCCAGTTGGGATCGTCGAGCACCGCACGGGCGATAGCTATGGCGTCCGCCTGACCTGAAGCCACGATCTGCTCGGCCTGATGCGCGTCATAGATCATGCCTACGGCGATGACATTGGCCTCGGGAATCGCAGCCTTCACCGCCTCGGCGAAGGGCAGCTGATAGCCGGGCTGGTCGCCGGGGATCTTCGCCGTTGCGACATTGCCGCCGCTGGTCAGGTGCAGATAGTTGTAGCCCAGATCGTGCAGGGCCCGGCTGAAGGCAACGGCCTCATCCGGCGTGATGCCGCCCTCGGTCCAGTCCGATCCGTTCAGGCGCGCCCCCAGGGCCTTGTCGCGGGGCCAGGCGTCACGCAGGGCGGCGGCCACCCGCAGCGGGAAGCGCATGCGGTTCTCCAGCGCGCCGCCATACGCGTCCGTCCGATGGTTCGACAGGGGCGACAGGAACTGGGTCAGCAGATAGCCGTGGGCGGCGTGCAGTTCGACGACGTCGAAGCCGGCGCGCAGGGCTCGCTGAGCGGCCTGGACGAAGCCGTCGATGACGCGCTGCATGCCGGCCTCGTCGAGCGCCTCGGGCGTGTGCCAGTCATCGCGGAACGCCTCGGCGGAGGCGGAGAAGGTCTGCCAGGCCTTGTCGGCGCCGGCCGGGCCGCCGCGCTCGATCCACGGCGGATTGGTCGAGGCCTTGCGTCCGGCATGGGCCAGCTGGATGCCGATTGGGGTGTCGGAATAGGTGCGGATTTGCTGGATCAGGGTCGCGAAAGCGGCCTCCTGCTCGTCGTTCCACAGACCGGTGTCGGCCCATGAAATCCGGCCCGCGGCCTCGACGCCCGTCGCCTCCACGATCACCAGCGAGGCGCCCGACAGGGCCAGTTTGCCCAGGTGCTGGGCGTGCCAGGGCTGGGGCACGCCGTCAACGGCGGAATACTGGCACATCGGGGCAATGATGATGCGGTTCTTCAACGTCAGGGGGCCGACGGCGAGGGGCGAAAACAGCTGGCTCATGAAAGGCGTCCGTGGGGAGGAGGCTCAGTAGCTATGCCGGTTGCGGATCGGATCAAGGGGCGCCTGTCCCGGACCCGTCAGGCGTGAAACCCTTTCCGATTATTCACGTGTGTTTTGAACGGCGTCGGGTGATCAAGGATCACAAGCTTAGCCCAAGGGGATCATACCAATGCTTCGTCTCGCTCTCGCCATCGCCATCGCCGCCCCGCTGCTGTCGGGCTGCATCATCATCGCCACCGACAAGCCGACCACCCGCGTCGTCCAGACCGCTCCGGCCGAAGGCCAGTAATGCGCGCCGTCAAAGGCCTGCTTTTGGCGGCGGCGATCACGCCGCTGCTGGGCGCCTGCGTCATCTATGACGGCAGCGGCGAGGACAATGTCTCGGTCCGTCTCGGGTCGCACACCACCACCGCCTGGAGCGATGATTCCGAGGTGCTGCGCGCGGTCCGTTTCGAGCCGGGCGCCCTGGTCGTCCAGGCCGATTCCAACGGCTGCACCGAGGCCTCGTCCTTCGCGGTCGAGGTCGGCGAGGGCGACGGCCCGACCCGCATCACCCTGACCCGCCGGTCGCCGGATGTGTGCAAGGTCATGGTCCCCGACGGCGTCGAGCTTCGCTGGACCTTTGAGGAACTGGGCCTGAAGCCCGGTTCGGCGGTCGCGGTGAGCAATCCGGTCCGCCTGCCGTAAGAGTACAACGAGGGGCGGACGCAGTCGTGTCCGCCCCTTTTTCGTTCGCCCTTCTCCCAACGGCGGGGGACGCGCTAGAACGCCCCATGTCCTCCGCTCCGCTTCCCGACGCCCCCCTTCCTGACGCGAGCCGCAACTGGGTTGACGCCCATGCGCCGGAGGCCCTGAAGCCGTGGCTGAAGCTGGGGCGGTTCGACCGGCCCATCGGCATCTGGCTGCTGCTGCTGCCCGGCTGGCAGGGGATCGCCCTGGCCCACGCCCGCTATGGCGAGACGCCGGGCCTGTATGCGCTCTGGCTGTTCGTCGGTTTCGGTCTCGGCGCCTGTCTCATGCGGGCCGCAGGCTGCGCCTTCAACGACATCGTCGACCGCGACATCGACGCTAAAGTCTCGCGCACCGCCCTTCGCCCCATTCCGTCGGGCCGGATTTCGGTCAAACAGGCTTGGGTCTTCGTCATCGGTTGCAGCCTGATCAGCCTGCTGATCCTCCTGACCCTGAACCTGCCCGCCATCCTGCTGGGCGTCGGGTCGCTGGCGCTGGTGGCGGCCTATCCCTTCATGAAGCGGATCACCTGGTGGCCCCAGGCCTGGCTGGGTCTGACCTTCAACTGGGGCGCCCTGATGGGGTTCGCCGCCGCCGTGACGGTCGCAGCCGCAAGCTTCGTCGCCAGGGCCGCCTTGGAGACCGGCGCGGGCCACGACGCCCTGGAGCCCGTCTGGAGCCTGCAGGACGCCCTGCCGGCCCTGTTCCTCTATGCCGGGGGCGTGTTCTGGACCCTGGGCTATGACACCATCTACGCGCTTCAGGACATTGAGGACGACGCCATGGTCGGGGTGAAGTCCTCGGCGCGGCGGCTGGGTTCGGCGGCGGGCCGCGGCGTGGCCACCTTCTACGGCCTGACGGTTGCAGGCGCGCTCGCCGCTGGCTGGGTGGCCGGGCTGGGGCCGCTGTTCTACGCCGCCATCCTGATCTACGCCGGCCATCTGATCTGGCAGGTCCGCAGCCTTCGCCTCGACAACGCCACGCTTGCGCTCAAACTGTTCAAGTCGAACCGGGAAGCCGGTTTCATCCTGCTGGGCGCCATTGCGCTCGGCGCTGTCCATTTCGCCTGAGGATTCCGCATGACGCTCCCCCGCTCATCGACCCTGAAAGCCCTGCTGTTGGCTACGGCCGTCACCGCGACCCTGTCGGCCTGCAACCGCGACAAGGACAATTCCGCGGCGCCGGCGCCGGCTCCGGTCGCTACCGTCACGGAGACGCCCGCCACGGCCGGGGCGCCCTTCGGCTACAAGTCCGAGACCCCCTATGCCACGGTGGAGCTGAAGCTGCCCGAGGCGGTGAAGACACAGCCCGATCTGCACGTCCGGCTCTATGCGGACTCGGTCAAGGATCTGAAGGCCTTCGTCGAGGGCGCGCAGGCGGACCGCACCGAGGCTGGCGGCGATCAGGGCATGCCTGCCTATGAATCCCTGATCACCTTCGACACCCCGGTTGAGACCGGCAAGCTCTTCAGCCTGGCCCGCTCGGACTATGAGTTCACCGGCGGGGCGCACGGCAATACGGCCTATACCGGCGTCCTCTGGGACAAGGCGATGAAGCGGCCGGTCACGGCCTCGGGCCTGCTCAAGCCGGGCGTCGCCCTCTCGGCCCTGGACAACGCCCTGTGCGCCGCCCTGAACGTCGAGAAGCGCAAGCGCGATCCGCAAGCCGTGACCCTGACGCTCAACCCGAAGGCGGCGGGGGACTGGAGCTGCCCCCATGCCGCCGACACCCCCATCGTCCTGGCGCCCGGCACCGAGCCGGGCAAGGCGGGCGGGCTGGTCTTCCTGATCGGCCCCTATCAGGCCGGCCCCTATGCCGAAGGGTCCTATCAGGTGCCGGTGCCCCAGGCCGCGATCCGCAGCCTGCTGGCCCCCGCCTATGCCGACGAGTTCGCCGGTACGCCGCTGATGCCCAAGCCGAACTGAGGCCTACTTCAGGAAGTCGTCGACCAGTGCGTCGAAGCGGGCGGGCTGGTCGGCCATGATGAAGTGGCGGCTGCCATCGACACGGATCAGCTTCACCCCGGGCAGGGCGGCGTATTCGTGCGCCCAGAGGCCGTCGGCCATGGCGGCGGGCGCTCCGCCGTCGGCGTCCGAGGCGTAGAGGGCGGTGACCGGCGTGGTCATGGCGGCCAGACCCGGGCGGGCGTCAGTGGTCATGACGTCCTTCAGGGCCGCGGCCAGGGCGTCACGGTCGCTGGCCATGGACCAGTCGACGACGAGGGTGCGGGTGGCGGGATCGCGGACGAGACCGGCGGCCGTCTGGGTCTGCTGCGTGCGGAACGCGGCTTCGTCGGCCGACAGGATGCCGGCGGCGGCCTGATCGGCGAAGGGGCGGGCCTGTTCGGCGGTGACCTGCGGCCCGTACATGGCGCTGAAGAAGGGCAGGGAGTCGACGCTCATCAGCCGTCCGACCAGCTCGGGATGGGCCTGGGCCAGCAGCAGGCCCGACAGACCGCCCATGGAGTGGCCGATGACCGCGGGGCGATCGAGGTGGGCGGTGCGGATATAGCGGGCCAGTTCCTCGACTTCAGGCGCGACGAAGGCGCCGTCGCCATGGCTCCAGGGTTCACCCGCGAAGCCCGCCAGCTGGACCAGATGCACGCGGTGCGTCGCCGACAGCCGCGTGGCCAGCGGCCGCCAGACCTCGCGGGAGGAGGCGAGGCCGGGGATCAGGATGACGTCGGGGCCAGAGCCGATCACCTCCACCGACAGCCGATCGGAGGTGAAGGCCGATGCGGACGCCTGCGCTTGCGGCGCCTCGGCCTTGGCATGGTGGCTGCTGACGCTGATCGCCGTGATGATGGCGACGAGGACGGCGACCTTGGGGAAGGGGCGCGCACAGGCGCCGCGCAGGACCGCGTGGAACATCTCATGTATCCTTGTAAGGTTATCCTGACTTTCGGGTCGGGTCGGGTCGGGCCGGGTGTCAGGTGTCAGGTGTCAGGTGTTGGACGGCAGGATCAGGTCGGTCGCAGGCTCGGCGGCCAGGGCATGACCGGCGAGGACGCCCGCACCGATAATCAGGGCGACGGCGGAGGCGATGAACAGGACGCGCAGGCTCACGCCCCGCGGTGACGCAGGAAGAACATGTCGGTCTCCTTGGTGTGTGGGTCCGCCGGCCTCAGCCGTGCGGGTTTTCGAAGATGTCCTCGACCGGTCGGGCGAACAGCACGGCCACGCGATAGGCGAGGTCAAGCGAAGGGTCGTGTTTCTCGGTCTCGATGGCGTTGACGGCCTGACGCGAGACGCCCAGCGCCTGACCGAGCTGTTCCTGGGTCCAGCCGCGCTCGACCCGCAGCAATTTCAGTCGGTTCTTCATTTCGAGGTCTTTATGAAGGGGGCGACGAAACCATAGACACCCCAGAACAGGGGGTAGATCAGCCAGCCCGGCGCGTGCGGAGCATCGGCATAGCTTTCGGCGAAGCCCCAGGTGCTGAACAGGGCCATGGCGATCCCGGCGGCGATGATGAACTGTTTGGCCGTCAGGCTGCGCACGAACTCGTCGGATTCATTCATCAGCGAGAGCGTGGCCCACATCTGACCGGCAACGGGTGCGGAAACGACCAGCGCCAGCACCCATGCGGCAGGCTTGCCGTGGATCTCGTCGAAGGCGCCGAAGATGGCGGCGACATTCACCGCCACATAGCCGGCCATGAAACTGAGGGTCCGGATGACGTATTTCCGGTGCGCCGGAGTCGTGGATTTTCCCATTGCGAGCATGACGCATTCTCCTGACTTGATGTCAGGTGAACATGACACACCAAAAATGTAAGGTCAACGCGACATTTCGTCAGGCTGGCCTGACTTCTCAGAACGGGCCGTTCGAGACCACCCGTTCGTCGATGGTGGCGCGCAGTGCGGCGATGCGGCGGTCATAGGCGCGGCGCAGGCAGGGGACGTCGCCGGCGCAGCGGCCGCGCCCGGCCAGCCACTGGGCCTGTTCGCGACGAATGGCGTCGCGCGAACCCATCGGCACCAGCTTCAGGATCAGGCCGTAAAGGACCGACAGTTCGACGTCGCGGTCTTCCAATACCCGATTGCCGCAGATGGCGCGCTCATCGGGCGCTCTGGCGCGGGCGCAGTCGAAGCTGGCGGCCCGGGCGGTCGAGGCGAGGGGCGTCACGCCCTGCCCAACGACCAGAGCGCCGGCGAGGGCGAGGGTGGAAACGATCAGGCGAAGCGGGCGCATATCCGGTCTCCGATGACGGACTGAACTGACGGATCGGGACGCTAGTCCCGTCGGAAGCACGGCGCTATCCTGATCCCATGTCAGCCGCGCCGAGGATTTCCCCCTCCGACCTGTTTACGCCCGAGCAGTGGGCGCCGTTCCAGTCGCGCTCGGCGTGGAAGGGGCCGCTTCTGGTCGCCCACGCCTGGGGTGTCATCGCCCTGGCCGTCGTGGCCGGGGTGCTGTGGCCCGTGCTGATCCCGGTCTGTGTCATGATCATCGGCACGCGCCAGCTGGGTCTGGCCATCCTGATGCACGAGGCCGCGCACGGAGCCTTGGCGAAAAACCTCAAGCTCAACGACTGGCTCGGCCACTGGCTGTGCGCCGTGCCGATCGGGGCGTCGCTGACCGCCTACAGGCCCTATCATCTGTCGCACCACCGCTTCGCCCAGCAGCCGGAGGATCCGGATCTGATGCTGTCGGCGCCGTTTCCGGTGACGCCTGCCTCCCTGCGGCGGAAGATTTTCAGGGATTTGACCGGCCAGACCTTCTTCAAGCAGCGCGTCCTGCTGCCCATCGCCATGGCGCGCAAGGCGAAGTCGGAGGCGGGAACTCATGACTATGATTCCATCGTCACGGGCCGGTCCGTGCTGCCCTTCCTGTTGTTCAATATGGCGATGCTGGCCGGCTTCATCGCCGCCGGGGTCTGGTGGGCGTGGTTCGCCTTGTGGCTGCTGCCGATGGCGACCTGGTTCCCGCTGGTGACGCGACTTCGCAACATCGCCGAACACGCCTGCGTCGAGGGCTCGGCGACCGACCCTTACCGCGCCGCCCGGACGACACGCGCGAGCTGGTGGGAGCGCGCCCTCATCGCCCCCTACTGGGTCAATTTCCACGCCGAGCATCACCTGTTCATGCACGTCCCCTGCTGGAGCCTGCCACGCCTGCACCGCGAGATCGGCCAGCGTCCGCAGGCGAAGGGAATGGAGGTGGCGTCCGGCTATCTGGCGGTGCTGAAACAGGCGGCGTCGCGCCAGGCGGCTGTTCGTTGAGGGCCGCCGGTGTTCTCAGCGCGCTGTGGCTGCTGTTCTCGGCCGCGCCGGTCGCCGCCCAGTCGGATCGAACGGTCGCCCTGACCTTCGATGACCTGCCCTATGCCGGAGAGCTGGTGAGCGGCCCCGGCTCCGGCATGAGGTCGGCCGAGGTCGCGGCCCTGAATGCGAAACTGCTCGACGGCCTGCGCGTGCATCGGGCGCCGGCGATGGGCTTCGTCGTGGAGAAGACGCTGCAAGCGCTCGACGCCGGGGATCGAGACGCTGTGCTCGACGGCTGGACCCGGGACGGGTTCGACCTGGGCAACCACACCTGGAGCCACGCCGATTCCAACGGGCTTTCTCTCGACGAGGTTGAGACGGAGATCGTGCAGGGGGAGGCCTCGATCCGGCCGGCGATGGCGCGCGCCGGAAAGACTCTGCGCTATCTGCGAATGCCCATGAACCACACCGGCGACACGGCCGAAAAGCGCGCGGGCATCGAAGCCGTGGCGGTCCGCCATGGCTATGCGCTCGCGGCCTCGACCATCGACACGTCCGACTATGTGTTCGAAGCGGCCTATCAGCGCGCCCTAGGGCAGGCGGATACGGCCTGCGTCGCCCGCATCGCCGACGCCTATGTCGCGTTCAGCGCCGTGGAGATCGACTACTACGCCGGTCTGAACACCCGGGTTCTGGGGCGGGCGCCGGCCGAGGTCGCTCTGCTGCACGTCAACCGGATCAATGTCGACACGCTCGAGCGGCTGCTGGATCTTTATGCGGCGCGTGGCTACCGGTTCATCTCTCTGAGCGAGGCGCAGAGCGATCCCGCCTATGGCCGTCCGGCGACCTATGCCACCCGGTTCGGACCGATGTGGGGGTATCGCTGGGCGCGGGAGCTGGGCATCCGCGTCAATGGCGCGGAGGAGGCGGAGCCCCCGGCCTGGGTTGTAACCTATGGCGAGGCGGCGGGCGCGCCGTGCGTCGCTCCGGCCGCCTGACCGGCGGGGCGCAGGTCGTCGCCTACTCGGGTTCGCACCAGTACTTGAAGCCGGCGCCCTGGCCGTCGACGGGCGAACGCCAGAGCGTCTCTGTTACCTCACCCGGGTCGGCCGAAAACTGGTTGCCACCGCCGAAGCGCGACTGGAAATTCACCTCGATGCGGCGACGGGTGTGGTTGATCGCCCGGTCATAGGCCTGACCCCCGCTGATGCCGCGCTGGAACTCGATCTGGCCGGTCGGGCAATCGACATACTCGGTCGGCATGGTCTGGTCGGGATAGGTGTCCATCTCGGTCAGATAGGCCCAGTCAGAGGCCGAGCATCCAGCCAACAGCAACCCCGCCGCGGCGGCGAAAACTCCGATCTTCATATGTCCCCTCCCGAATGTGCGGGCGAGGCGCCAGGCTCAACCGCATCAGTGTTCTGCGATCAACGTTCCCTGATTATTTTATGTCGTCAATAGCTTGGCCTTTAGGTCAGGCCGCCGCCCGTTCCTCGGCGCGCAACGTCAGGACCCGCACCCCGTCCTTTGTCACCGCGACCGTGTGCTCGAACTGGGCGGAGAGCTTGCCGTCGGTGGTGACCACGGTCCAGCCGTCGTCCTCGGTGCGGACCGTGCGGCGGCCCTGGTTGAGCATGGGCTCGATGGTGAAGACCATGCCTTCGCGCAGGGTCATGCCATGGCCCGGCCGGCCGAAATGCAGCACTTGCGGCGCCTCATGCATCTCGCGCCCGATGCCGTGCCCGCAGAAGTCGCGGACCACCGAATAGCCGTGGCGTTTGGCGTGCTGTTCGATGGCGAAGCCGATGTCACCGAGCGTGGCGCCCGGCTTCACCGCCCGGATGCCCTTCCACATGGCGTCATAGGTCGCCTTGACCAGCTTGCGCGCCGGGCCCGCGACATTCCCGATCAGATAGGTCTTGGAGGAATCGGCGATGAAGCCGTGCTTCTCCAGCGTGATGTCGAAATTGACGATGTCGCCGTCCTTCAGGATCTCGTCGGGCGAGGGCACGCCGTGGCAGACGACGTCGTTGCGTGAGCTGTTCAGGGCGAAGGCGAAACCGTACTGGCCCTTGGACGCGGGGCGGGCGCGCAGCTTGTCGACGATGAAGGCCTCGACGAGGTCGTTGACCGCAAGCGTGCTCGTTCCCGCCAGCGGCTGCTCATCCAGATACGCGAAGACGGAGGCCAGCAGGGCGCCCGCCTCAGCCATCAGTTCGACCTCGGCCGGGGTCTTGGTCATGCCGCCAAGGTCCGGGCCGCCTGATCCACGGACTCAACGCCCGCCGCTTTCAGCTCGCGCGCGACAAGCTCCTGGAAGGTCAGACCAGGATTGAGCTCGCACAGCATGCCGATCTTGATCCAGAAGGCGGCTTGGCCATTGGTCGAGCGGCAGGCGGCTTTGGCGGCGCGGCGCAGCTGCTCGTGCAGCTCGTCTTCGATATTGACGATGCCCATGGGGTGTCTCTGACTATACGATACGTATGTGTTTCATATATCTCGATGGCTTTGGCTGCAATACGCTTCCGTTTCGGGAGGGAAAGCCGCAACAGGGAGGGGCCCTCAACCGTCTTCAGCCGGACCGCACCCTGACCCGCATCACCGATCCCGAGGCCTTCATACTGGCCAATACCCGGCTGCAGGTCGTGCCGCATACGCCGGAGATTTCGCTGTGGCTGGCCGACGAGATCACCCCGATCTGGCGCATGACCGAGGAGGAGCTGGGCGAGATCGGCCTGCCGCCCCCGTTCTGGGCCTTCGCCTGGTCGGGCGGGCAGGGGCTGGCGCGCTGGATCCTGGACAACCCGGCCGAAGTGGCGGGCAAGCGGGTGGTGGATTTCGCGACCGGGTCCGGGCTGGTGGGCGTGGCGGCGATGCAGGCGGGGGCGGCGGAGGTCCTGTGCGCCGACATCGACCCCTTCTGCGGCGCGGCGGTGAAGCTGAATGCGCAGGCGAACGGGGTGGTCCTGAACTTCACCGATGTCGATCTTCTGGACGGGTCGCCGCCTGAGGTCGACGTCATCTGCGCCGGCGACGTCTGCTACGAAAAGCCGATGACCGAGCGGGTTCTGGCCTGGCTGGCGAAGGCGCGGGCGAACGGGACGCGCGTCCTGATCGGTGACCCGCATCGGACCTATTTCCCGAAGGAGGGGCTGGAGTTTCTGGCTGAATATCGGGTGCCGACGACGCGCGAGCTCGAGGATTTCGAGATCAAGCGTTCGAGCGTCTGGGCCATGCCCTGAAAGCGATGAACGGCCGCGCCCGTTCGAGGCGCGGCCGAAACTCATCAGGCGGCGAGCGAGACCGAGGTCGTGCTGGTCGCGCTGTCGGTCGCCGAATTGGCGTTGGCCGCATAGGCGGCCAGTTGCTTCTCGAACAGGGCCTTGATCCCTGCCGTCAGTTCGTCCGACGCCAGTGAGCCGTCGCCGTTCGTGTCCAGTGACGAGAAGGCGCTGGTCAGGCTGGTGTCGTCGCTGTCCTTGCCGAGGATCGTATTGATCTCGCTCAGGCTCAGCGATCCGGTGTCGTCCGTATCGGCGGCGGACAGCAGGCTGGAAGCCGTGTCCGAAGCCGAGGCGGATTGTCCGGGAGGCGGTCCGTGCGGAGGCCCGCCCGGAGGCGGACCCTTGGCCTTGAAGCCCGCGTCCAGCTCCGTCGAGGTGATCTGGCCGTCGCCGTCCGTATCCACCGCGTTGAAGGCCTCCGTCAGGGTGGAGGAATCGGCGCTGAGCGAGGCCGCCAGCTCTTCCAGGCTCACCGTGCCGTCGCCGTTGGTGTCGGCGGCGTCGATGACCTCGGAGGAGAAGCTGGAGCTGGAAGAGCCAGAGCTCTCTTGGGCGCCCAGCAGGGACGACATTGTGTCAGCGCTGAAACCTCCGCCGTTCATCGAGGCGGGGGGAGGGCCCGGAGGCGGGCCCGACGGCGGGGCACTTCCGCCGCTTTCCGAGGCGAAGCCGGGCAAGGATTGCCCGGTCGACCCGGTGGAACTCGTCTGGAACAGGTCACGCAGGGCCTGGAGGGCCATGCTCGAACTCGCCGCAGACGATGAGGAGATCTGCATCTTCGGCTCCTTGAGAGGAAACGCCGGTGTCCCGAGGTCCTTTCAGGCCCCGTCCCGGCAGCCGGGAGGCATGCAAAAAACTCTCCGCGAATGGGGTGAAAACATTGAAAAGATTGAGATGTTTCAGTTCTGAAACATCGAGCGCCCGTCTCGGCCCGAAACCGGCCCCAGGTCTTGCCGAAAGATGAAGATCAGGCCGCGGTCGAGGCGTCGTCTTCGTCGGTCAGATCCGGCGAGAAGTGGATGTGGCGGTCCGGATTGGGATCCACGTCCAGGGTATGCGGATCCAGATCGGCGTCAGCGGGACGGCCGGTGCCACGCGTCTTCTCCAGCGCCTGATCGCGGCCGTAGCCGGGGTCGGAAGGGGTCATGGCGGTCATGAGCGTTCTCGCAAAGGCGTGGTCGTTTGTCGCTGACGGTAACCCTCTTGCGGCCCGGGCGTTCCGGTCACGCTTGGTGACGAATGGAAACGCGCCCATGTTCGAGGCCATGAAGACCCCTGTTCTGATGACCGTCCTCGCCTCTGCGGTTCTGGCTCTGTCGGTCTCGTCCGCCGGGGCGCAGGTGCGGCCCTGGACGCCCTTGGGGTCTGCCGGCGCCAGCGGTCTGGAGACCCAGCGCTACGCCATCGAACGTCAGCGTCAGCAGGCCGAGGCCGCCGAGGCTCTGGCCCGCCAGCAGCAACTGCAGACCCGGCTGACCCTGATGGAGCTGCAGGCGCGCCGGACCCCGTCGCCGACGCCGGACAATCCTGCGCCGGCCCTCAGGACCCCCGAACAGGAGCGCGCCGCGCGCGAGGCGGCGACGGCCCGGCGTCAGGCCACGGCGCAGGGCGTTGGACAGATCGACAGCTGGCTGGATCGCCAACCGCATTAGGGCGTTCGATCCCGGCGCTTTCCTCGCACGAGGCTCGGCGCTAGCGTGAACGAAGCTCCGGGAGGGATCGGCGATATGCGGTGGCAAGGCGGACGTGAAGGCGGCAACGTCGAGGATCGGCGCGGCATGGGCGGCGGCGCCCTCACCGGCGGCGGCATCGGTGTCGCGGTCCTGGGCCTGATCGGCTATCTGGTGTTCGGTATCGACCCCTCCACGACCCAGCAGGTCGCGGGCGCGCTCGGCGCGGGCGGCCAGGCCGAGCAACAGGGGCAGGTCGGTACGCCCAGCGATCAGGCGGGCCGCTTCGTCGATGTGATCGGCACTAATATCGACGACGTCTGGAAGTCGCGCATCCGCGGCTACGATTCCCCGACGGTGGTCATCTATGAACAAGGCACCCCGACCGGCTGCGGCTTCGGCCAGTCGGCGATGGGGCCGTTCTACTGTCCGTCGGACAACAAGGTCTATCTGGACCTCGGCTTCTGGCAGGAGATGGAGACCCAGCTGGGGGCCTCGGGCGCCGAGTTCGCGCGCGCCTATGTCCTGGCCCACGAATACGGCCACCACGTCCAGAACCTGGTCGGGACCTCCGACAAGGTTCAGGCCCAGGAGCAGCGCGCAGGGGGCGGGGCCGCGGCCAACCGCTATTCGGTGGCGCTGGAGCTTCAGGCCGACTGTTACGCCGGGGTCTGGGCGAAGAACGCCGCCGGCGCCTCCAACGGTCAGGTCGCCGTCGACGGCGCCGATCTGGAAGAAGGACTGAAGACCGCCAGCGCCATCGGCGACGACACCCTGCAACGCCGCGCGGGCCGCGAGGTCGCGCCCGACAGCTTCACCCACGGCTCCTCGGCCCAGCGGGTCCAGTGGCTGCGGCGCGGCTACGAGAGCGGCGATCCGTCGTCCTGCGACACCTTCGCCAGCCTGCCCGGAATGAGCTGAGGCTCAGGTTCGGGCTTCAGAGACCCGCCAGTTCCCCGGTGCGGGCGTTGTAGCATTCGCAGGCCAGTCGCTCGAGCGCGGCCCGATCGACGATGGTGATCCTGCCGCGTGAATAGGTGATAGCCCCGGCCTTCTGCAGGGTCTGGGCCGCTTCGTTCACGGTGGTACGCTGGGCTCCGAGCATACTGCCCAGATATTCCTGCGTCAGATGCAGTGTGTTGCCGTCGATCCGGTCATGGCAGCGCAACAACCATTTGGCGAAACGTTGATCTGCGCGGTGCAGGGCGTTGCAGGCGCCGGACTGTTCCAGCTCCGCCTGCAGACCCGAGGCATAGCCGGCGATCACCGCGCGCAGTCCATGGCGCTCGTTCATCAGTTCGCGGAGCTTCGACACCTCGATCCGACGAGACTGGCCGTCGGCCTGGGCGACGTGACGGGAATAGCTGCGGACCGGCCCGGGGCCCGTCGCCGACGGGTGGGTGACACCTTCCCGACCCACCATGAACACCTCGACCGTCCGGCCGTCCTCCATCGCCGCGACCGCGGAAATGATCCCGCTATCCAGGAAATAGACGTGTTCGATCTGGTCGCCGGCTTCGAGGAAGACATGGCCCACCTTGAAGTCGAACGGAACGGAAGCGGCCATCAAGGCCGCCCGATCCTCCGGTTGCAGGCTCTGAATGAGTGAATTGCGCAGCGTTGCGATAAGCATTGTCGCCGGATAGGGGAAAGCGGCGCGCGCCGTCCGTCGGAAACCGACTTTCGGTCACACTCAATACGCTGGCCCTTACGCAGCAGAACGGCCAAGGTTCTGTGCGGTTCCGTACAAAATATCGCGGGCGTCTATTTTGCCAGACGGTCCTGGCACTTGTCGGCGGCGAAGACGACGTCGGGGTCGGGCTTGTGGACCTTCGAGCCGGGCCGGTCGATGGCGTGCAGGATGTGGCGCAGGATGTTGATCCGGGCCGTCTTCTTGTCGTCGGTGGCGATGACGGTCCAGGGCGCATGGCCGGAATGGGTTTCGTCCAGCATGCGGTCGCGGGCGGCGCTGTAGGCGTCCCAGCGGGCCTGGGCCTCGCCGTCCAGCGAAGAGACCTTGAACTTCTTCAGCGGGTCCTCGATCCGCTCCTCCAGCCGCTTGGCCTGCTCCTCTTTCGAGATGTCGAGCCACAGCTTGATGATCAGGGTCCCGGCGTCAGCCAGCAGCCGTTCGAAACGCGGCGCATCCTTCAGGAACTGCTCGTGCTGCCGGGGCGTGCAGAAGCCCATCACCGGCTCGACGCCGCCGCGATTGTACCAGGAACGGTTGAGGATCACGATCTCGCCCGCGGCCGGCAGATGGCTGACATAGCGCTGGAAATACCACTGGCCGGTCTCGCGCTCGGTCGGCTTGGGCAGGGCGACGACCCGGGTCTGGCGCGGCGAGGCGAACTCGGTGATCCGCTTGATCGCCCCGTCCTTGCCAGCGCTGTCGCGGCCTTCGAAGACGATCAGGATCTTGAGCCCCTTTTCGATGGCCCAGGCCTGGGTGTCGACCAGTTCGATCTGCAGCTTTTCCAGATCGCGTTCGTAGTCGTTCTTCTTGCTCATGGTTCGAGAGTGGGCCCGGGCGCCCCAGACCGCAAGCATGTGACCGCAACGGGGGCGTGCTTCTGTTGCGGTTCTGGTCCAGTCTGCCGCGACGCCACTGGAGACCGCCGCATGACCCTGATCGACCGCCGCGCCCTGATGACCGGGGCGCTCGCCGTCTCCGGCCTGATCGTGAACCCGGCCTTCGCACAGTCAGCCGAGCCGGATGCGGCTCTGGATGCGGCCGTCGCCCTTGCCGGAGGACCGCCGGCCATCGCGGCCGGGATCGTCACGCGCGACGGGCTGGAGTGGTCGGGGGTGAGGGGCGTGCGTCAGGCGGGCGGGACCGACAAGGCGACCCTGGACGACCGCTGGCACCTGGGCTCGAACACCAAGGCCATGACCGCCGCCGTCTTCGCCCGGCTGGTCGATCAGGGGAGGGCGAAATGGGCCATGCCCCTGTCGGAGGCCTTCCCCGGCGCGACGCTCGACCCCGCCTTCGCCGACGTCACTCTCGACGATCTGATGCGGCACAAGGCCGGGCTGACCGATGCGGCCATGGCCTCGCCCAATGTCGCCCGCGCCGATCCCCGCCCCGTCATGGAACAGCGGGCCGCGGTGGTGGACAGCGCCCTGTCGCGTCCTCCAGCCGGGACAAAGGGCGCCTTCGCCTATGCCAACATCAACTATGTGCTGGTCGGCGCCGCCATCGAGCGGATCAGCGGCAAGCCCTGGGAAGAGGCGATGGGCTCGGAGATCTTCCAGCCGCTCGGCCTGACCACCGCCGGGTTCGGCGCCCCCGCGACCAATGCGAAAGGCGGCGCCAACGCCTGGGGTCACTACGTTGCGCCCGACGGCACGAAGACGCCGGTCGATCCCGCCGGGGTGTCGGACAATCCCCAGCTCTACGGCCCGGCCGCGACGGCCCATATGACGCTCGCCGACTATGCGACCTTTGTTCAGGCCATGATCGGCGGTGCGCCCGAGGGCTGGTTGCGGCCCGAGCGGATCGGCGTCCTCACCACGCCTCTGCCCGGCGACACCTATTCCCTGGGCTGGATCGCGCGGCCGGAGGCCTGGGCCGGGGACACGGTCACCATCGCCCATGAGGGCTCCAACACCCTGTGGCACGCCGTCACCGTGGCGTCTCCGGCAAAGGGGCTGGGCTTCATCGTCCTGTCCAACGGCGGGATTCAGGGCCGATCCGCCGCCGTGCCCCTCATCCAGAGGCTGATCCGGGAGCGGACGGCCGCCTGACAAACCTTAACAGTCTCGTGCGACCGGATGGCGTTCCGAGCGTTGCCGTAGGTCATCCGAGGGTCAAAGCTGAGGCGGCATGAAGCGCGACTTCGCCGATTTCTGGAATTTGTTGTGGGAGCTGGGGCTGGCCGCCTGCGCCGGCTTCGCCCTGATGAACGCCTTTGTCCCGCCCCAGGATCTGCCGTGGAAGCCGCTGGATCTGAACCATCCCGTCGGTCAGGCGACCAGCGCCAAGGTGGCGGATTTCGAACTGCCGTTCTCGGCCCCCGCCGAACAGGTCGAGGGGGCGACCGAGGCCTGTATCCAGACCCTGCGCGCAGCCGGGGTGGAGGTCGAACGCGTCCCGGACCGTAACGACGGCGGCTTCTGCAGGGTGCAGGGCGCGGTGCGGATCACGGGCGGGGCGGTTACGCCATTGGCCCCCAATGACGTGATCATGCAGTGCCCCCTGGCGGTCCGCTATGTCATCTGGGATCGCCAGATCCTGCAGCCGACGGCGCGAGAAGTCTTTGGTTCTTCAGTAAAATCCGTCAATGACTTCGGCACCTACTCCTGCCGTCGCATCTATGGCTCAACGGCGATCAGCGACCGGCCCAGCGAGCACGCGCGCGCCAATGCGCTCGACGTCGGCGGCGTGACCCTGACCGATGGGCGCAAGGTTTCGGTGCTGGACGACTGGAACGGGACGGGACCAACGGGACCCCAGGGCTCGGTCTTCCTCAAGCGGCTGAGAGACGGCGCCTGCCGCGTGTTTTCGACGGTTCTGACCCCCGATTACAACAAGGAGCACGCGAACCATTTGCATCTGGACGGCGCGCCCCGCAGCCTCTGCGCCATGGGGCCGTCACCGCAAACCCGGGCCGGGCAAGGGGCTCCGCCGCCCTGAGAGCGCGCAAACCTCCCTTCCAGCGCGAATCGGAATCCGGTTGACCGCTGTGGACAGACGCGAGAGAACGTCTGCGCAGTCCGGATTTTGTGCGTGGGGTCCAAACCCATGTCTCGCTCCTTCGCCTGAACGAGCCGTCCAGATGGACTGACGGGTACCTCTACGTGAGGGCCTGCCTGGAAAGCGCGTTTATGGAGAGCGCAGATATGGCGACCGGTACGGTCAAGTGGTTCAACCCCACGAAAGGCTTCGGCTTCATCCAGCCGGAAAGCGGCGGCGCCGATGTGTTCGTTCACATCACCGCCGTTCAGAAGGCTGGCCTGCAAGGCCTGGATGAAAACGCTAAGGTCGAATACGAGCTGGAATCCCAGCGCGGCAAGACCTCGGCGGTCAACCTGAAGCTGGTCTGATCCGGCTTCCTCTCCGAAAGGAGGGGGGACCTAAGGATTGACGGGCGCGGGATCTCCGGATCCCGCGCCCGTTTTCGTTTGGGCGTCTGTTTTGCGTGTGGACCACTGGGCCAGGATGATGGCGGCCAGCACCAGGGCCCCGCCGAGCGCCTGCACCGGCGTCAGGGTCTCGCCGAACACCCACCAGCTGACGAGGCCCGCGACCACCGGCTGGACCAGGATGGTGACGGCGGTGATCGTGGCGGGCAGCTTGCCCAGAGCCCAGGCCACGCCGCCCTGACCCGCCACATGCACGAGGCCCAGGCCGATACAGGCGGCCCAACCCCACGGACCGGTCGGGAGGATTTGCTCGCTCATGATCAGCGCCGCCAGCAGCATCAGGGGCGCGCCCACGGCGGTGGACCAAAGCATGACCTTCTGGGCCGAGGCGGTCTTGCGCGCCGCCTGGATGGTCAGGAAATAGGCCGCGTACCAGACGGTCACCGACAATGAGAGGGCGTCGCCCAGCAGGGACCGGTCGGCCCCGCCCGAGTGATCGGCCCCCAGCGCCATGGCCGCCGCCCCGACCATCGACAGGACAAGCGCCACGAGGAACAGGCTCCTGGGCCTCTGCCTCAGCACCACCCAGGCGAACAGGGTCACCACCACGGGCGTCAGGTTGCACAGCACCGTGGCGTTGGCGACCGAGGTCAGATGCAGGCCGTAGTGCCAGAAGCTCATGTCCAGGGCGAAGAACATCCCGGCCAGAGCCATCCATTTGCCGGGCCGGCCGATGCCGGTTCCGCCCAAGGACGCGGGCCGTCCGACGAAGGCCAGCAGCAGCGGCAGGGCGAACAGCAGCCGCCAGAAGCCCGCCGACGCCGGTCCTGTCTCGGTCAATCGCACCAGCACAGGCGCGAGACCCAGCACCGCCGCCGCCAGCATCAGGACGATCAGGGCGAAGGCGCGCGAGGTCGCGGGGGCAGACGTCGTGGGGGAGGACATGCGTCGGGATTAGACCCTCACGCAGCTCCGGTGAACCCTTTCAGGGCCGGATCACGGTCTGATCTGGCCGGTCCCGCGTACGACGTATTTGTAGCTGGTCAGCTGCTCCGCTCCGACCGGGCCGCGCGCGTGCAGGCGCGAGGTCGAGATGCCGATCTCGCCGCCGAAACCGAACTCCCCGCCGTCGGCGAACTGGGTCGAGGCGTTCCACAGCACGATGGCGCTGTCGACGGCGTTCAGGAAGGCGGCGGCGGCCCCCGCATCCTCGGTGATGATCGCCTCGGTGTGGCCCGAGCCGTGGGTGCGTATATGCTCCACGGCGGCGTCCAGCCCGTCGACGACGCGGACGGCCAGGATGGGCGCCAGATACTCGGTGGTCCAGTCGGCCTCGACGGCGGCGGTCATGGCCGGGACCAGCGCCTGGGCCCGGGCGTCGCCGCGCAGTTCACAGCCCGTGGCGATCAGGGCGTCGGCGATGGGCGGCAGCAGGCGGCCCGCGGCCTCGGCGTCGATCAGCAGGGTCTCGGTCGATCCGCACACTGAGACACGGCGCATCTTGGCGTTGACGACGATGTCGCGCGCCATGTCGAGATCGGCGGCGGCATGCAGATAGGTGTGGTTCAGCCCCTCCAGATGGCCGAGCACCGGCACGCGGGCTTCGGACTGGACCCGGGCGACGAGGCTCTTGCCGCCGCGCGGAATCAGCAAATCCACGTTTCCGTCCAGCCCGGTCAGCAGGGCGCCGACAGCGGCGCGGTCGGGCGTGGGGACCAACTGGACCGCATCGGCGGGCAGGCCGGCCGCGACCAGTCCCTCGACCACCGCCGCATGGATGGCCAGCGAACTGTCCAGACAGTCCGAGCCGCAGCGCAGGATGGCGACATTGCCCGAGCGGATGCACAGGGCGCCGGCGTCGGCGGTGACGTTGGGCCGGCTCTCATAGATGATGGCCAGCACGCCCAGCGGGGTGCGGACCCGAGCGATGTCGAGGCCGTTGGGCCGGGTCCAGCGCTCGGTCTCGACGCCCAGCGGATCGGGGAAGGCGGCGATCTCGTCCACGGCTCCGGCGATGGCCGCGACCCGGGCGGGCGTCAGGGCCAGCCGGTCGATCAGGGCCTCGGTCAGGCCATTTGTGCGGGCGCGGGCGATGTCGCGGGCGTTGGCGGAAAGGATGGCCTCGGCGCCGTCGCGGATGGCGGCGGCGATGGCGCTCAGGGCGGCGCTACGGGTCTCCGGCCCGGCCAGACGCACGGCGTCGGCGGCGGCGCGCGCGCGGCGGCCCATCCCGGCCATCAGGGCAGCGACGTCTTCCGTCTGCGTGGTCACGGCTTGAGCGGTCATACGGGATCCAGCACCAGATCGTCGCGGTGGATGGCGACGCCGGGACCCTTATAGCCCACCAGCCCCTCGATTTCGCCCGAGTGCCGGCCCCGGATCTTCTCCATCTCGTCTGCGGCGTAGGCGGCCAAGCCGACGCCCAGAGATCCGCCCTCCAGCCGCACGATGCGGACGCAGTCGCCCCGGTCGAACCGGCCCTCGACCCGTTTGACGCCCGAAGCCAGCAGGCTGCGCCCGCCCGCCAAAGCGGTCGCGGCGCCGTCGTCGACGACCAGCGATCCCGCCGGCTCCAGACTGCCCGCGATCCACGACTTGTAGGCGGCGATGGGCGTCGCCGGGGCGGTGATCATCGTATGGCGCGCGCCGTGGTCCAGCGCCTTCAGCGGGTGAGGCTCCAGCCCCGAGACGATCAGGGTGACGCAGCCGGCCGAGCGGGCGATGCGCGCCGCCTCCAGCTTGGTGGCCATCCCGCCCGTGCCGACGTCGGCCTCGGCGTTCGCGCCTCCGGCGGCGGCGAGGATCTCGGGCGTCAGGGCCTCGACGACGCCCAGATGTTCCGCACCCGGGTTCTTGCGCGGATCGGCGGTGTAGAGGCCGTCGACGTCGGACAGCAGGATCAGCAAATCCGCCCGCACCAGCTGGGCCGTCCGCGCCGCCAGCCGGTCGTTGTCGCCGTAGCGGATCTCTTCGGTGGCGACCGTGTCGTTCTCATTGACCACGGGCACGGCGCCCAGTTTGAGCAGGGCCTCCAGCGTCGCGCGGCCGTTCAGCCAGCGGCGGCGGCGCTCGGTATCCTCGCGGGTCAGCAGCACCTGGGCGGGGACCAGCGCCTGTTCGCTGAGCGCCTTCTCCCACGCCTGCATCAACAGAGGCTGGCCGACGGCGGCGGCGGCCTGTTTCTCGTCCAGCCGGGCGTTCTTCTCCAGACCGAAACGGCCACGCCCGAGGGCGACCGCGCCGGACGAGACCACGATCACCTCGCGCCCGTGCCGGCGCCAGTCGGCAATGTCCTCGGCCAGGGCTTTCAGCCAGGCGGCCGCCGGCGCGCGTGTCTTCGCATCCACGACCAGCGAGGAGCCGATCTTGATGACGACGCGGGTGATCGGGCGGGGAGAGGACGGGATCTGGAACACGGCGGGACCATTACGTCAGGATTTCGCGCGGACAAGCGCCAGCCCCGCCTTTTGCGACAAGTTTTGTCTAACGGGCCTCGAACGTGGGCAACATCGTTGCCGGAATGCGCTGGGGCCTCAGGGTCGCGGCCTCGACCAGGCACCATTCCGAGACGCCCTGGGCGCACAGCCGACCCTCGCCGTCCTCGATGCGAACATAGCGGTTGAAGCGCGGCCCCTGCGGATCGCCGACCCAGGTGCGGGCCACGACCGTCGCGTCGGGTTGCAGCGCGCGCAGATAGTCGATCTCGTGGCGCAGGGCGACCCACGACCATTTGGCGCGGTCCGCCTCGTCGAAGCGGGCGTTCCAGTGGGCCGTGCCGACTTCCTGCAGCCAGCCGACATAGACCACATTGTTCACATGGCCATTGGCGTCGATGTGCTCGGGCAGAATGGCCAAGGGCACGGTGAAGATCTCGCGATCCTCACGCGGCTGGAGCGTCGGCCGCGCCAAGCCGGATCAGTCCTGACCGAGGGCGACGCCCTTTTCCGCCAGCAGGGCCTGGAGCTCGCCGGACTGGAACATCTCGCGGATGATGTCCGAGCCGCCGATGAACTCGCCCTTCACATAGAGCTGGGGAATGGTCGGCCAGTCGGTGAAGACCTTGATGCCGTCGCGCAGGGCTTCGTCCTGAAGCACGTCGACACCGACGAAGGGCGCTTCGATCTGGTCGAGGATCTGGACCGACAGGGACGAGAAGCCACAGCGGGGCTGGTCCGGCGTGCCCTTCATGAACAGGACGACGGCATGGTCCGCGATCGTCTGGGCGATGAAGGCGTGAACGGGATCGGCGCTTTGCGCGACAGCCTGGTCGGTCATGGGAGTGGCCTCTGGTTGAGGCTCGTCAGCTAGGGACGAAGACCCCCTGGGTCAAGGCCGCCCGCGGTTTTGACGCGGCTCAGGCCACCTTGTTGGCCGCCCCGACCCGGGCCATTTCGATCTGGGCGGACAGGCCGGGCGGCATGTCGCGGTCAGGGATCTTCGACAGGGCTTCGAGCCGGGGAATGTCGCGCGCCTGGACCAGGACGGTGGCCACGGCGGGATCGTTCATGACGTGGGCCAGACAGATGGACTCGGCGTCCCAGTGCGGCGTCTCGTGCAGGAAGGCGAAAGTGCCGGCGCCCGCCAGCGGGTCGTCCTTGGCGCGCTTGGGACCGCCGCCGAAGCCGAACAGGCCCTTCTTGGGCTCGTGGAGAGTCGTGGCCTTCTTTTTCGAGCTCAGGGCCTCGGGGAAATAGTCATAGGCCATGACCGCCATGTCCTGTTCCTGGGCGGCGCGAATGCGGGCGCGCACCTTCCACGAGGAGTTGACGTTGGACGGGGTGGCGATGACGTCGAAGGCGCCGGTCGAGACATAGGCGTCCATAACCTCGTCGTCGCCGAAGACGCCGAGGAAGCGGACCCGCTGGGTCGCGCGCAGAGCCTTGAGGGCATTCAGGGAGGATTGGGGCAGTTCGTGCTCGCCCGGACGTTCCAGCAGGGCGACGTCGATCCAGCCCAGGCCGGAGACGTGCAGGGCCCGGTCGATGGCGTGGGTCATGCTCTCGGCCGAGAAGTCACGATCGAGGTCCTGACGGCGGCTGTCGCGACGGCCCAGCGTCAGGCTGACGATCAGCAGCTTGCGTTCGACCGAGGACAGGGCGTGGCCTACGACCTCGGCCAGCACCGGGTCGGCGCTTTCCAGACGGTAGCTGTTGATGCCGGCCTCGAGCGCCGCATAGATCAGCTCGGCGGCGGCCTCGGGCCCGCGCGAGACGGCGTCGATGCCCAGGCTCAGGGTGATGTTGGAAATGGCGGCGCCGGTGGAGCCGAAGGGGCGATAACGCATGGGATCAGCCTCCTGCGGGCACGGACGTTTCGAGGGCCAGGGCGTGCAGTTCCCCGCCCATCTTGCCCTTCAGGGCGGCGTAGACGAGCTGGTGCTGGCGCACGCGCGGCAGGCCCGCAAAGGCTGTCGAGACGATGCGGGCACGATAATGGTCGCCGTCGCCGGCCAGATCGTCGATGGCGATCTCGGCGTCGGGAAAGGCTTCGGCCAGATGGGCGTGCAGCGTTTCGACGGACATGGGCATGCGGGCGGTCTCGCGGTCTTCTCGCAGGGAAAATGACCGATAAACCTTAATGTCCCGCATACGCGGAAGAGGTTCACACGGCCGCGGGCCGCTCCAGCAGATGAACCAGATGGTCCTTGTAGAAGGCGTCGGCGTAGGGGCGGTAACCGACGCGCTCGGCGAGCTTCAGCGACGGGGCGTTGTCGGGCGAGATCATACAGACGGTGCGCGGCGCCTTCAGTTCGGTGTCGGCCCAGGCCAGGGCCGCTTCCAGCCCTTCGCGGGCCAGACCCTGTCCCTGAAAGGCCGTGGCCACGCCCCAGCCCAGTTCGGGGGCGTCGAAAGGCTTGTCCAGTTCGCGCAGATAGTGGAGCACCCCGACGCTGCCGACATAGACGCCGGTGTCGCGCGCGCGCATGGCCCAGTTGCCATGCCCTAGCGCCTGCCAGTGACCCAGATCGCGCAGCAGGCGGAACCAGACCTCCTCCTCGCCCAGGGCGCGGCCGGTGATAGCGCGGGTAAAGCCCTCGTCGGCCCAGACGGCCTTGAGGTCCTCGAAATCGGTAACGGCCACGGGCGTCAGGATCAGGCGGTCGGTGGTCAGTCTGGTCATGCGGACATTCCTTCCACCGCGGGTCGGGAAGGGGAAGCCCCTGCAGGGCGTCGCTAGCGGAAGACGGCCCCGTCGCCGACCGGCCAAAGGATCATATCAGCCCCAGCTGCTTGAAACTGGCCACGCCGTCGCGGCCGACAACCAGATGATCATGAACCTCGACATTGAGCGCGCGTCCGGCGGCGATGATCTGTTTGGTCATCTCGACGTCGGCGCGGCTGGGGGTCGGGTCGCCCGACGGGTGGTTGTGAACCAGGATCAGGCTGGAGGACGACAGCTCCAGCGCCCGCCGCACCACTTCGCGCGGATAGACGGGGGCATGGTCGACCGTGCCCCGGTTCTGGATCTCGTCCAGGATCAGCTGGTTCTTCTTGTCGAGATAGAGGACGCGGAACTGCTCGCGCGGCTCGTGCTGCAGGGCGACGCGCACATAAGCCAACAGGGCGCTCCACGACGAGATCACCGGCCGCTTCGACGCCGGTTCGCGCGCCACCCGCCGGGCCACGTCATAGATGAGCTGGAGGTCCAGCGCCGTGGCCCGCGACAGCTTCCCGCGCCCGATCGACAGGGAGCGGGCGACCTGATCATCGATGGCCTCATGGGTCGCCGCGCCGATACCTTCCAGACTGCCGAACCGGGCCAGCAAATCCTTGGCCAGGGGTTTGGTGTCCCGATAGGGAATGCTGCGGAACAACAGCATCTCCAGCAACTCATAGTCGGGCAGGGCGTCGATCCCGCCCCTGGCCGCCCGCTCCCGCAAACGTTCGCGATGACCCGAGTTGCGACTTTTGGCCGGCGGGGGCGTTCTGTCCTTCGGCGTGTCGTCGTCGGCGATGAAGTCGCTCAAGACCCGGCCCCGTGGATTCGACCGGAAAATGCTCCCGGAAGTTGTCAGGAACGGTAGCGGTTGCGCGATTTCGATCAAGGGTCGGCCAACAACCGTCACAGTGTATGTTTCCCTTACGGAAACGGTGGTTATCGCCCATTTTTGCGACTTTGGAGGCACAGTCTGCCCTTGAAGTGACCAATCTAACGGCGGTCTGCAACAAAATCGTCAAATCCGTTGCAACGGTTTGCCCGAATGCGCATTTGCGGGATCGAAGGCCTCCCCAGACCTTTTAAATCCCCCAGGAAACAGGGCCGCACCGGGCGAAACCGGGGCGTCCGCAAAAGGTAATTCCATGAACGCTTCCCACGTCGCCCGCCTCGGCGGCCTGACCCTGACCGCCGCCCTGCTGGCCTCGGTCGCCACCCCCTCGCTCGCCGGCTCCTTCTATCTGCAGGAACAGTCGGCCCGCGGCGCCGGCCGCGCCTATTCGGGTGAAGCCGCCGACACCGGCGTCGCCTCGATGTGGTGGAACCCCGCCTCGATCGCCCGCTCGGGCCGCGAGGTCTATGTCGGCATGCACGGCCTGCTGCTCGATTCCGACGTCGACAACGCCGGTTCGACCATCACCTATCCGGGCGGCGTGACCGTTCCGGTCCAGGGCCAGAACCACAACGGCGACCCGATCGAGAGCGGCCTGGTGCCGAACTTCGCCATCTCGACCCCGATCGGCGACCGTTTCGCGGTCGGCCTGGCCGTCGAAGCCCCCTACAACTTCACCACCAAATACGCTCCGAGCTCCTTCGCCCGCTATGACGCCCTGACCTCCGAGCTGCGCTCGGCCAATGTGAGCGTCGTCGGCGCGATGAAGGTCACGGACTGGCTGGACCTCGGCGTCGGCGTCGACGCCCAGTACGTCAAGGCCAAGCTGACCTCGGCCCTGCCGAACCTGTCGCCCCTGCTGCCGGACGGCTCCTCCTCGCTGGAAGGCGACGGCTGGGACTACGGCTGGAACATCGGCGCCCAGGCCCACACCGGCCCCTGGAATTTCGGCCTGAGCTACCGCTCCAAGATCGAGCATGAGCTGGACGGCGACGTCGCCATCGCCGGCCTGCTGGGTCCCATCGCCGTCGGCAACTACACCGGCACGGGCACGGCCGGCTTCAACACCCCGTGGTTCGCCTCGGCCTCGGTCCGCTACGCCGTCAACGACAAGCTGACCCTGAACGCCCAGGTCAACCGCATCGGCTGGTCCGAGTTCGACGCCATCCGCGTGCGCTACGCCGCGACCGGCGGCGACACCTACGTCCAGGACTACAAGGACGTGACCACCGGCGCCGTCGGCTTCGACTATGTCGCCAACGACCGCGTCACCTTCCGCGGCGGCATCGGCTATGACCCGACCCCGACCCGCGACGGCGAGCGCACCGCCCGTATCCCGGACGCCGACCGTTGGCTGTTCTCGGGCGGCGTTTCGGTCAAGGCCACGGACTCGATGACCGTCGACACCGGCCTGACCTATATCGCCTTCTCGGACAGCGACATCTCCAGCAACCACACCGCCTACGCCGGCACCGCCGCGGCCACGACCTCGCAACTGCGCGGCACGGCCGAAGGCTACGGCATCGGCGCCTCGGTCGGCGTGCGCTGGGCCTTCTGATCCAGCGATAGCGACCGATAACGGAAAGGCCGGTCCCTCACAGGGCCGGCCTTTTTGCTGCGCCGTCGCCAAAGAAAAAGCCCGCCCGGCGCGAACCGGGCGGGCTTCTTTTCAGTCAGGCCTGAGGCTTAGCCCTTGGCGACGTAGCCCTTGCCGCCGTTGGACGGGCGACGGCCGCGCGGGCGGCGCTTGAACTCGCCGTCGGGCTTGGCCTGGCCCTCGGGGCGCGGGGCCTGCGGGCGTTGGGCGTTCGCGGCCGAGCGGGCGCGGTCGGCGGCCAGCGGGTCGAACGGCTGGGTCGAGGCGACCGAACGGTCGCCGCGGTCGTTGTGGTGGGTGCGGTCGCGTTGACCCTCGCCGCCACCCCGGTTGCCGCCCCCGTCACGCGACTTGCGGACGCGGTGCGGCTGGCCGCCGTGCTCGGACTTGACGCCGTCACGACGCGGGTTGCGCGGACCGCGCTGCTGACGATCGCCACGGCCGTCGTCAGGCATGGAGGCCTTGGAGGCCACGCCCGAAGCCATGATCGACTGGTCGAGCAGACCCAGGGCCTTGTCGTTGCGGCGGTCGGTGGCCGGGATCTTCTGGCGCGTGACCTTCTCGATGTCGCGCAGCAGCTTCATCTCGTCGCCGGCGACGAAGCTGACGGCGGTGCCGTCCTTGCCCGCGCGGGCCGTACGGCCGATCCGGTGAACATAGGCTTCCGGCACGAAGGGCAGTTCGAAGTTCACGACGTGCGAGACGCCGTCGACGTCGATGCCGCGCGCGGCGATGTCGGTGGCGACCAGAACGCGCAGCTTGCCGGCCTTGAAGGCGGCCAGGGTGCGTTCACGCTGGGGCTGGGACTTGTTGCCGTGGATGGCGCCAGCCTGAACGCCGCCGGCTTCCAGATAGGCCGCGACCTTGTCGGCGCCGTGCTTGGTCTTGGTGAAGACCAGGCAGCGCGTGTACTCGGGGTCGGCGAACATCTCGGTCAGCAGGGCGCGCTTGCGGCCCTGTTCGATGTGCACAACCGACTGGGCGATGCGCTGCACCGTGGTCGACTGCGGCGTCACCTGGACCTTGACCGGGTCCTTCAGCAGTTCACCGGCCAGCTTGCCGATTTCGGTCGGCATGGTGGCGGAGAAGAACAGGTTCTGGCGCTTGGCCGGGATGCGGGCGACGATCTGACGGATCGGCTTGACGAAGCCGAGGTCCAGCATCTGGTCGGCCTCGTCGAGGACGAAGATTTCGGTCGACGACAGGTCTATGGTCTTCTGCTGCATATGGTCCAGCAGACGGCCGGGGGTGGCGACCAGGACGTCCAGGCCGCCCTGCAGGGCGCGTTCCTGCGGGCCGTACTTCACGCCGCCGAACACCACCGCGACCTTGAAGCCGAGGTGACGGCCATAGGCCTTGAAGCTGTCGGCGATCTGGCTGGCCAGTTCGCGCGTGGGCGACAGGATGAGGGTGCGGGTGGTGCGCGGCGCCGGGGCGACGCGATTCTCGGCCAGGCGATGCAGGATCGGCAGGGCGAAGGCTGCGGTCTTGCCGGTGCCGGTCTGGGCGATGCCCAGCAGGTCCTTGCCGAGCATGACGTCAGGAATGGCCTGGGCCTGGATCGGGGTCGGGTTGGTGTAGCCCTCGGCCGTCAGGGCCTGAAGGATGGCCTTGTTCAGGCCGAAGGATTCAAAGGTCTTGGTGGTCAATGCCGTTTCTTTCGCGTGCGGCGACGCGCATCAGCCATGGCTCAACGCCGAAAGGGCTGCGCGCCGCCAGTCCCGACGGAGCCTCTGCGTGAGGCCTTCGGGGTGGATCGGGCGCCGCCCCGCGTGTCCGGGCAGCGAATGATTTTGAGGGCCGGCCGCTGCTACAGTCAGGTCTTCGACGGGGAGGTGAAGACCCACACGCGCTGGAGCGCACCGGGGGCCGCAATTGTGCGACGCAGCGCAGATGGGCGCTTCATGTGGCGAAGTCAAGGCGGAACGGCGTTTTGCGGCCTCTAGTGCCCCAGCAGGCTGACGGCGAAATTCACCGCAAGGGCCACGATGACCGTGTTGAAGACGAAGGCAGTGACGCTGTGGATCGAGGAGATGCGGCGCAGGCGGCGGTCGGAAATCTGAATATCAGCCGTCTGGCTGGCCACGCCGATGATCAGGGCGAAGTGTATGAAGTCCCAGTAGTCGGGCTCGGTCTCACCCGGGAAGATCAGTCCACCCCGGTCCTTGATCTTGCCGTCCTTGCCCGTCTTGCCCGGGCCGTAGAAGCCGTGGGCGTAGTGTTCGGCGAAGATCAGATGGATGAAGCACCACGACAGGGCCACAGTGGCGATGGTCAGGAAGGCGCTGGACGCCGCCTCGCTTGCCGGGGCGCCGGCCGTCTCGCCGATGACGATGACCACGCTGGCCGCAGCCGCGATCCAGCTCAACGGCAGGACGGCTGTACCCGCGTCATCCAACTCGGCGGCGCGGGTGCGGATCGTGTCCACTGACCGGATGCGGGCCAGCTTGATCATGGTGACCAGAAGAAACAGGCCGACGCCCGCGTCCCACCCCGCGGCCACCCGCGTCGGCCAGCGCCAGTCGCCCGGCGTCAACAACCCCACCGCCACCGCACAGACCAGGGCGATCAACAGGGTCCAGTGCAGATGGATCAGGCGTTTGGGTGACGGCATGGGGCGATAGTGGTCCGGTCGACCGCCCGACGCCAGAGGGTTGGCGGGGCTATCCTTACAAGTCGGTAACTTGCGGCGGGCGCTCCCGGCTGACAAGGTCGCTTGACAAAGTCAGAGGCTGGGGCAGGACTGTCTCGAGCGTTTGGATAAGGGGCTGTCTCATGCTGTCGATCAAGAATCTCGTCCACGTCTACGGCAACGGGACGAAGGCCCTGGACGACGTCAGCCTGGAGGTCCCTACCGGAATGTTCGGCCTGCTGGGCCCGAACGGCGCCGGCAAGTCGACGCTGATGCGTTCGATCGCGACGCTGCAGACGCCTACCTCGGGCGCGATCGATTTCGACGGCATCGACGTGATCAAGAACCCGGACCTGCTGCGGCGCACCCTCGGCTATCTGCCCCAGGATTTCGGCGTCTATCCGCGCGTCTCGGCCTACGACATGCTCGACCATATGGCTGTGCTCAAGGGCATCGCCTCGGGCAAGGACCGCAAGGCGACGGTTGAAAGCCTGCTGCAACAGGTCAACCTCTGGCCGGTGCGCAACAAGGCCCTGGCCGGCTTCTCGGGCGGGATGCGCCAGCGCTTCGGCATCGCCCAGGCCCTGATCGGCAATCCGAAACTGATTATCGTCGACGAGCCCACGGCGGGCCTCGACCCCGAGGAACGCAACCGTTTCCTGAACCTGCTGGCCGAGATCGCCGACAATGTCGTGATCATCCTGTCGACCCACATCGTCGAGGACGTCGCCGACCTCTGCCCGCGCATGGCGGTGCTGGCCGGCGGCAAGATCCAGCGTCAGGGCGCGCCCCTTGAGCTGATCAAGGAGATGGACGGCCGGGTCTGGAAGAAGACCATCGACAAGGAGGCGCTCAAGGAGGCGCGCGACCGTTACGACGTCATCTCCACGCGCCTGTTCGCGGGCAAGACCGTCATCCACGTCCTGTCCGACCGCCGTCCCGGCGAAGGCTTCGAGCCCGTCGCCGGCGGGCTGGAGGACGTCTACTTCGCCACCCTGACCGCCTCGCGCAAAGTTCCGGCGTAAGGGCGACTGATCATGTTCGCCAAGGTCGCCGCATTCGAATTCCGCTACCAGTTGCGCCAGCCGGCCTTCTGGGTCATCGCCATCATGTTCGCCCTGTTCGGGTTCGGCATGCTGGCCATTCCGAACGTCAGCGTCAGCGCCGGCGGCAACGTCTTCAAGAACGCGCCCTATTTCCTGGCCGCGATCCACGTCTCGATGGCGCTCTTCTTCATGCTGGGGTCCACGGTGATCGTGGCCAATGTGATCGTGCGCGACGTCCAGTCCGGCTTCGGACCCATCGTCCAGGCCACGCGGATGTCGAACTTCGACTATCTGTACGGCCGCTTCACGGGCGCCTTCCTGGCCTCCGCACTGTGCTTCGCCAGCGTGACCATCGGCATGCTGGCGGGCACGCTCGCGCCTTGGATTGACCATGAGACCATCGGGCCGTTCCGGCCGCTGGATTATCTCTACGCCTATGCCGTGCTGGGCCTGCCCGCGCTCTTTTTGACCTCGGCCCTGTTCTTCGCCCTTGCGACAGCCACCAAGTCGATGATGGCGACCTATATCGGGGTGGTGGGCGTGCTGATCGCCTATCTGATCGCCTCGAGCGTCCTGGGCTCCAAGCCCGAATACGAGCACATCATGGCCTGGGCGGAACCGCTCGGTTCATCAGCCTATGGGCTGGCGACCAAATACTGGACCGCCGCCGAGAAGAACACGATCAACCTGCCCCTGACCGGCGTCTTCCTCTGGAACAAGCTGATCTGGACGGCTGTCGGCTTCGGTGTTCTGGCCGCGACCTACTGGCTCTATCAGCCAACCGGGCGCGGTGCGAAGGCGGGCAAGGCCGACGCCCTGCGCAAGATCGTCGCCACTGCCCCCGCGCGCGAGCCGATCACCGGCGCCCTGCCTGCCGCCAGCCATGGCTGGGCCAGCGGCTGGACCCAGCTGCGCGCCCGCACCGCCTTCGAAATGAGTCTGGTGTTCAAGAGCGTCGCCTTCGGCATCCTGATGGTCTTCGCCCTCGGCTTCGCCATCGTCGTGACCCTGGTCTCGGGCGAAATCTACGGCACCCCCGTCCTGCCGGTGACGCGGGTGATGATCACCGCCCTGCAGGGCTCGTTCGGCTTCGTCGCCATGATCGTGGCCATCTACTATTCGGGCGAGCTGGTCTGGCGCGACCGCGACCGCAAGATGCACGAGCTGATAGACGCCTCGGCGACGCCGGACTGGACCTTCCTCCTGCCCAAGACCCTGGCCCTGATCCTGGTCCTGGCCTCCATCCTGCTCGTCGGCGTGGTCGCCGGCGTCGGCATCCAGGCCTTCAAGGGCTACTTCAACTTCGAGCTCGAAAAGTACCTGCTCTGGTACGTCCTGCCGGTGACAATCCGCTTCGCCATGACCGCGGTCCTGGCCATCGTGGTGCAGTCGCTGTCGCCCAACAAGTTCGTCGGTTGGGCCATCATGGTGGCCTATCTGATCTCGACCATCGTCCTGTCGAACATGGGCTTTGACCACGTCCTCTACCGCTACGGGTCCGGTGTCGGCATGCCGCAGTCGGACATGAACGGCCTGGGCGACGCCTGGAAATTCGCCCTTTGGACCAACGGCTACTGGGCCATGGGCGCGACCCTGTTGCTGGTGCTGGCATACGGTCTGTGGCGGCGCGGGACCGAGACCCGCTACCTGCCGCGCTTCCAGCGTCTGCCGCACCTGCTGAAGGGCCCTGCCGGCGTCGTCGCCGTCGTGGCCCTGGTCGCCTTCATCGGTCTGGGCGGCTTCATCTTCGTCAACACCAATGTCTGGAACACCTACCGGAACTCCGACGCCGAGGAGAAGCGGTCGGCCGAGTACGAAAAGACTCTGCTGCGCTTCGAGACCACGCCCCAGCCGACCATTGTCGACGTCAAGCTGGACCTCGACCTGCATCCCCATGCGCCGCGTCTGGAAACGCGCGGCTCCTATGTGATCCAGAACAACACCGGCGCGCCTCTGGGCGAGATGCACCTGCGCTGGGTCGACGACCTCGAGATGAAGAACTTGACCGTCCAGGGCGCGCGAATGGTGCGCGAGTGGAAGGAGTTCGACTACCGCATCTACCGCTTCGACACCCCGATGCAGCCGGGCGAACGCCGCACCGTCAGCTTCGACACCGTGATGGAGCAGCGCGGCTTCAAGAACGACGGCAACATGACCCGGATCGCCGACAACGGCACCTTCGTGAACAATATGGAGTTCGCGCCGATTGTCGGGATGAGCCGCGCCGGCGGCCTGCTGACCGACCGGACCAAGCGCCGCAAATACGGCCTGCCGCCCGAGCTGCGTCCCGCGAAGCTCGAGGACCTGTCCGCCACGCGCCGCAACTACATCGGCGCCGACTGGGTCAATACCGACATCACCGTCACCACCGACGCCGACCAGACGCCCCTGGCGCCCGGCTACCAGCGCTCGGACGTCACGAAGAACGGCCGCCGCACGGTGCGTTTCGTGACCGAGGCGCCGGTGCTCTACTTCCTGTCGGTGCAGTCGGCCCGCTACCAGATCGCGCGCCAGAGCCACAACGGCGTCGACCTGGTCGTCTATTACGACGCCCAGCACGGCCGCAACGTGCCCAAGATGATGCAGGCCCTGGCCGCCTCGCTGGACTACTACACCGCCCACTTCGGGCCCTATCAGTTCCGGCAGGCGCGGATCAGCGAGTTCCCCTACGCCTCCTTCGCCCAGTCCTATCCGAACACCTTCGCCTGGAGTGAAAACCTCGGCTTCATCGCCGACGTCTCGGATCCGACAAAGGTCGACTATGTCACCTACGTCGGGGCGCACGAGTTCGCGCACCAGTGGTGGGCGCACCAGATCATCGGCGCGGACATGCAGGGCGCAACCTCCCTGTCCGAGACCCTGGCCCAGTATTCGGCCCTGATGGTCATGGAGAAGATGTACGGACCCAGCCAGATCCGCCGCTTCCTGAAGTACGAGCTGGACGCCTATCTGCGCGGTCGCGGCACGGAACGGCTGGAGGAACTGCCGCTCGAGCGGGTCGAGAACCAGCAGTACATCCACTACCGCAAGGGGGCGATGGTCATGTACCTGCTGCGTGACCAGATCGGGGAGGAGGCGGTCAACCGCGCCCTTCAGTCCCTGCTGCAGCGCTATGCCTTCCACTCCGCGCCCTACGCCCGGTCGGTCGATCTCGTTCAGGCCCTGCGCGCCAACGCCCCGGCCGACAAACAGGCCCTGATCACCGACCTGTTCGAGAAGGTGACCCTCTATGACCTGAAGACGACGCAGACCCGCGCGGTCCGTCGCGCCGACGGCAAATGGGACGTGACCCTGACCGTCGAGGCCAAGAAGCTCTATGCCAGCGGCAAGGGTGTGGAGACCGAGGCCCCGCTCAACGAAAGCATCGACATCGGCCTGTTCACCGCCGAGCCGGGCAAGGCGGGCTTCGACAACCGGTCGGTGGTGGTGATGGAACGCCGCCCGCTGCACTCGGGCGTCCAGACCTTCCGCTTCGTCACGGCGGTCAAGCCGACCTTTGCCGGGGTCGATCCGTACAACAAATGGATCGACCGGACGTCCGACGACAATGTGAAGGCGGTGAGCTGAAGTCTTCCTTCTCCCCCTGCGGGAGAAGGTGGGCCGCGAAGCGGCTCGGATGAGGGGTCACACCGGCGGATAAGGTGAGGGATTTCGCATGACGTCAGCCGTCAGCGTGACCCCTCATCCGTCAGGCTCCGCCTGCCACCTTCTCCCGCAAGGGGAGAAGGAAAGCGGTTAACCCAGAGCCGCTCGCACCGCCGCCAGACCGTCCTCGGCCTTGGACCCGTCCGGCGCGCCGCCCTGGGCGAAATCGGCCTTGCCGCCGGCGCCCTGGCCACCCATCGCCAGCACGGCCGCACGGGCCAGCTCAGCGGCGTTGACCTTGTCGGTCACGTCCGAGGTCGCGGCGACGGTGACCGCCGCCTTGCCGTCGGTGACGCCGATCAGGGCCACGACGCCCGAGCCGACCTGTTTGCGGAAGTCTTCGGCGACGCCACGCAAGCCCTTGCCGTCGACGCCGTCCAGAACCCGGGCGATCAGCTTGATGCCATTGATCTCTTCCGGCGCGGCCGAGGCGCCCGAACCGCCGCCCAGGGCCAGCTGCTTCTTCAGGTCGGCGACCTGCTTCTCCAGCGCCTTGACCGAGGTCTGCAGGCTTTCGACGCGGGCCGGAACGTCCAGCGGCTGGACCTTGAAGCCCTGGGCCAGACCCTTGGCCACACCGGCCTGGGCCAGCAGATACTGGCGCGCGGCCTCGCCGGTCAGGGCCTCGATACGGCGCACGCCCGCGGCGACGCCGGTCTCGGAGATGATCTTGAACAGGGCGATATCGCCGGTGCGGGCGACATGGGTGCCGCCGCACAGTTCGACCGAGAAGGCCTTGGCCTCGTCGGTCAGCGAGCGGCCCAGCGTCAGGACGCGGACCTCGTCGCCGTATTTCTCGCCGAACAGGGCCACGGCGCCGGCGTCGATGGCGTCCTGCGGCGTCATCAGCCTGGTCTCGGCCGGGATATTCTGACGGATGACCGCGTTGACCTCGACCTCCATGGCGGCCAGCTCGGCCTCGGTGACCGGGGCGTTGTGGCTGAAGTCGAAGCGCATGCGGTCGGCGTCGACCATCTGGCCCTTCTGGGCCACGTGGGCGCCCAGCACGTGGCTCAGGGCGGCGTGCAGCAGGTGGGCGGCAGAGTGGTTGGCGCGGGTCGTCAGGCGCTTCTCGGGCGAGACGCGCAGCTGGACCCGGGTCCCGATCTCCAGCGTGCCCGCCGTGATCTCGATGCGGTGGGCATAGAGGTCGCCGCCGTGCTTCTGGGTGTCGAGCACCGTGCCGGACCCTTCGGCCCATTCGATCTCGCCCTGGTCGCCGGCCTGACCGCCGCCCTCGCCGTAGAAGGAGGTCTGGTCGAAGACGATTTCGGCCGTCTGGCCGGTCTCGACGCGATCGACGGACTCGCCGTTGTGCACCATGGCCAGAACCTCGCCCGAGGCGTCGACGCTGTCATAGCCGGTGAAGACGGTCGGCCCGAGGCGGTCGCGCAGGGCCAGCCATTCGCCGGCGTTGGCCGATTGGCCAGAGCCCTTCCAGTTGGCCCGGCCGCGCTCGCGCTGCTCGGCCATGGCTTCCTCGAAGCCGTCGACATTGACCGAATAGCCGCGACGGCGCGCCTCGTCCTGCGTCAGGTCGAGCGGGAAGCCGTAGGTGTCGGACAGGGTGAAGGCGGTCTGGCCATCCAGCATGTCGCCGGGCTTGAAGCCCTGAACGGCGGTGTCGAACAGGGCCATGCCGCGGCCCAGGGTCGTGCGGAAGCGGATCTCTTCCTGCTTCAGCGTGTCCTCGATGAAGGCCTGCGCCCGGCCGAGCTCCGGATAGGCCTCGCCCATCTCCGAGACGAGCGTCGGCACCAGACGGTGCATCAGGGGATCGGTCGCGCCCAGCAGGTGGGCGTGGCGCATGGCGCGGCGCATGATCCGGCGCAGGACGTATCCACGGCCTTCGTTCGACGGCGTCACCCCGTCGGCGATCAGGAAGGACGACGAGCGCAGGTGGTCGGCGATGACCCGGTGGCTGCCGGCCTGTTCGCCCTGGGCCTTCGTCGAGGTCGCCTCTTCAGAAGCGGCGATCAGGGTCCTGAACAGATCGGTCTCGAACACCGAATGCACGCCCTGCAGCACGGTCGTCATCCGCTCCAGACCCATGCCGGTGTCGACCGAGGGCTTGGGCAGTTTGCGAACGATCTCGTCGTTTTCTTTCTCGAACTGCATGAAGACGTTGTTCCAGATCTCCACGAACCGGTCGCCGTCCTCATCGGGCGAGCCGGGAGGACCGCCGGCGATCTTGTCGCCGTGGTCCCAGAAGATCTCGGTGCAGGGGCCGCAGGGGCCGCTGTCGCCCATGGCCCAGAAATTGTCCGAGCCGGCGATGCGGATGATCTTGTCGTCGGAGAAGCCGGTGACCTTCTTCCAGATATTCGCCGCCTCATCGTCGTCGATATAGACGGTGACCAGCAGGCGCTTGGGATCCAGGCCGAAGTCCTTGGTCACCAGGTTCCAGGCGCGGTCGATCGCGTGTTCCTTGAAATAGTCGCCGAACGAGAAGTTGCCGAGCATTTCGAAGAAGGTCAGGTGGCGCGCCGTATAGCCGACGTTGTCCAGATCGTTGTGCTTGCCGCCCGCGCGGACGCATTTCTGCGAGCTGGTGGCGCGCGGGTATGGCGGGGTGGCTGCGCCCGTGAAGTAATCCTTGAACGGCACCATGCCCGCGTTGACGAACATCAGCGTCGGGTCGTTCTGCGGCACCAGCGGGGCCGACTGGACCTTGGCGTGACCATCGGCCGCGAAGAAGTCGAGGTAGGTCGAGCGGATCTGCTTCAGGGTGACGGTCATGGGCGGTCTTGATCTCGGGCGGCGTCGGAAGGGCCTGCGCCACGCGCGCGTGGGACAGGCGGAACGGGCCTCATATAGGGGTTTTGCGGAGGACGCATCACCCTGTTGCGGGAGAGGCTATTCCAAAGGCAGGGCGTGGGGCGCGACTACGATCCCATCCTCGTCGCCGTAGAGCCACTGGCCGGGAGCGAAGGTCACCCCGCCGAAGGTCACGGGAATATCGGCTTCGCCTACGCCGGCTTTGGCGGCTCTGGCGGAGTTGGTCCCGAGCGCCTTGAGGCCGAGCTCAAGGGTGGAGACGGCGACGCTGTCGCGAATGGCGCCATTGACCACCACGCCTGACCACCCGTTGGCGACGGCGAGGCCCGCGAGGACGTCCCCGACCAGGGCCCGGTTCAGGGACCCGCCGCCGTCGACGACGAGGACGCAGCCGTCACCCGGGGAGGACAGGGTGGATTTCACCAGCGCATTGTCCTCGAACACCTTCAGCGTCCGGATCGGGCCATGGAAACGCGTGCGCCCGCCGAGATTGCGAAACTGCACCGGGCAGGAAACGACGATCGCCTCATGGGCGTCGATCAGGTCGGCGGTCGCGGGAGAGGGGGTCATGGCGTGGGCTCCGGGAGGAGGCCGTACTGTGCCGGGGGAAGAGAGCGGCGGCTAGTCTTCCGGCTCGTCGCCGTCCACCGCATCGTCATCGGCCGAGATGAGGGCGTCGAGGGCTTCGATGATGGCGTCCAGCTGCTCGGCGGTGGCCTCGACGGTCAGCAGGCCGCCCTTGTCGCCGCCGATCTCCAGCAGATAGCCGTCGTCGGTCTCGGCCAGGTTGAACTGGGCCAGCTTCTGGATGGGGGCGGCCATGGGGAACTCCGGGCAGGCGAGTGGAAGTCAGGCGTGAACTCAGGCCTTCGGGCCTAGCATCCGCGAGGCGGTGAAGGCGAGGGCCAGGCCGAACAGGACGTGGGCCAGAAGCCCGAGGCCGAGCATGACGGCGGTCGGCGCATGCCGCTCGGGCGCGTTGGACAGGGGCACGACAATGGCGTTCATGATCCCGTAGACGCAGACGCCGAAGATCGGGCCGGCGATCAGCGGCTTCTTCAGCAGCACCGGCGCCTGACCGGCCGCCAGGACGAAGAGGGCGGCGAAGATCACGGCGATGGCGAAGTGGGACACAAGGCCCAACGCTGCGGCGGGCAGGCCGCCCTTGAACGACGCCTTGCCCAGCCACCCGCTGGCTACGGACTGCAGGATCACCACCGGCGTCGCCGGGCGATAGATGACGAAGGCGGTCAGAAGATCGGCCGCCCCGCCCGCGAGACCCGCGAGCAGGATGGCGATGGGTTTGCTGGACATGGGATCCTCCCGGATCGGCGCTCCCTTCCCGGAGCAGGGCGAGCGTCGCGCTTCGGCGGGTTGGTTTCAAGAGGGGCAGGGCAGGGGACGTTTCAACCTGGGCGGTGGATAAGCCTGGCCGAGAGAAATCTCTGGGTTGCCAACCTGTGATTGTCGGGAGACCGTTGTTGCGCACATGCCGTGCAGTTCACAGGAGGGTTCGATGAAGATGCGTATGCTCTGCGCCGTCTCGGCGGGTTTGATGATGGCGGCTTCTCTGGGGGCTGCGGCTCCAGCTCCTGCGGCTCCGGCCCCGATCGTGGCGACCTCGCTCACCACGGCGGCGGTGGCGTTCCAGCAATACTACCCGGGCCCGGGGATCTACTGCACGACGCCCAACGACTGCGCTCCGATCGCCTACAGCTATGAGGTCTATTCGGATCCGGAGCTCACCAACCTGATCGCGACCGGGCAGGACAGCTGTGTGGGCGGCATTGGCGGAACGGTCTATGTGACCTCGCCGCAGCTACCTTCTGGCTATGAGGTCAAGACGCCTATGTATGTCTGTTCCGGCATGGGTCCCTACCTGCCGCCGGAGTGGTGATCAGACGGTCCTGACGGACAAGCAGGAAGGCCGCCTGACCGATCCGGTCAGGCGGTCGCTCTGGCCGGCTCGCCAGGATTGGTGGCGGGTCTACGGGCGCAACATGATCAGAAGCGGCGCCTTGGCCTGACCGTCACATTTGGATTCTGCTGAGCCGCTCGTCTGCAGTCGCAACGCACAAGAAAAAAGGGCCGCCTCGCTTGCGCGGGGCGGCCCTTGCTCACTCCGGCCCGAGCCCCGCGGGGTCGGCGGCGGGTCGCGAGGACCAGCCGGAGGGAGTGTCCAGGTCCCCGCCTGCGCGGGGATGAGCGGAATTACCCTTCCAGGTCCTGACCTTCGTCCGGCTCGGGCGCGCCCAGCAGGTCGTCGGCGATCTTGTTCTGCGACTTGCGGACCTTGTCCTCGATCGAGTCGGCCATGTCGGGGTTGGCCTTGAGGAAGGCGCGGACGTTCTCGCGGCCCTGACCGATGCGGGTCGAGTCATAGGAGAACCAGCTGCCGGACTTTTCGATCACCCCGGCCTTGACGCCCAGGTCGATGATCTCGCCCAGCTTGGAGATGCCTTCGCCGTACATGATGTCGAAGATGACCTCGCGGAACGGCGGGGCGACCTTGTTCTTCACGACCTTGACCCGGGTGGTGTTGCCCACGACCTCGTCGCGGTCCTTGATCGCGCCGGTGCGGCGGATGTCCAGACGGACCGAGGCGTAGAACTTCAGCGCATTGCCGCCCGTCGTCGTTTCCGGCGAACCGTACATGACGCCGATCTTGTGACGGATCTGGTTGATGAACAGGACGATGCACTGCGACTTGTTGATCGAGCCCGTCAGCTTGCGCAGGGCCTGCGACATCAGTCGGGCCTGAAGACCCGGCAGGCTGTCGCCCATCTCGCCCTCGATTTCCGCGCGCGGCGTCAGGGCGGCGACGGAGTCGACCACCACGATGTCCACCGCGCCCGAACGGACCAGGGTGTCGACGATTTCCAGCGCCTGTTCGCCGGTGTCCGGCTGCGAGACCAGCAGGTCGTCGAGGTTGACGCCCAGCTTCTGGGCATAGCCCGGGTCGAGCGCGTGTTCGGCGTCGACAAAGGCAGCGGTGCCGCCGGCCTTCTGGATTTCCGCCACTGTGTGCAGGGCCAGGGTCGTCTTGCCCGAGGACTCAGGACCAAAGACCTCGATCACCCGCCCGCGCGGCAGGCCGCCGATGCCCAGAGCGATGTCCAGGCCGAGGGATCCGGTCGAGACCGAAGGGATCACATCGGCCACGCCGTTCTTGCCCAGTTTCATCACCGAGCCCTTGCCGAAGGCGCGATCGATCTGCGCGATCGCCGCCTCGAGGGCGCGCTGCTTGTCGCCGTCTTCCTTGCCCACCAATTTCAATGCCGCCTGCGAAGCCATTTTACCGCTCTCCCTTGCCATGATTCCCATCGATTGCCTGGGAGAGACCCGCCGCGGACCCGCTCCCTGTGAACAGATGTAGAACACGCTTTCGGGGTGTTGCCAAGACGTTCCGGAGAACATCAGTGGAACGTTTGCGAGTTATGCGACCGTTTTTGACGCATCCTGGAGCGGCTTGAAATGCAACCGTGACAGCCGCAGATCGTTAATAACGGCATGACCTGCCACCATGAGCCCCACGACCACGACTACCGCGCCGCCACGGCTTCGGGCGACCTTGCGGCCTTCCTGCATCGCCACAACCGTCCGCTGATCCTCATCGGAGCGGCCGTCGCGGCGGCGCTTCTGCTGATCGTGATCTAGCGGATCATCCGACCGAGGCCCCGGGCGCCGGCGCATCCATCGGCTCGGCGAAGCGCGCCGTCATCGACACCCCGCAGGCGAAGATCAGACAGGCCGCGGCGCATCCGGCCAGGGCGCGCGCCACCTGCGGCGGAGCCAGGGGGCGGACGAACATCAGGATCAGGAGACTGAGCGGGACCAGGACGCCGGGCAGGTCCATGCCGATGCCCAGGAAGACCGGATGGGCGAGGCTGACGATCCAGCCGCCGCCGACGACCGTGACCAGCGCTGCCGGGATCAGCGAAGCCTTCGAGACGAGCCGAGCCCCGATCAGGGCCGACAGCGCCGCTGCCGCCGCCGCCGCCAGTGCGGGCCAGACCAGCAGGAAGGCCGCTTCGGGGGCGACGGCCTGAAGTCCGGCGCCGAGCAGACCGATCAGCAGGATCAGGCCCAGCCAGCCGCCCCAGACCGAGCGCGGCGCGGCCTGCGACCACAGGCTGAGACCCACGGCGATGACGGCCGCGCCGGTCAGGACCGGGTTGAACCCGTCCATGACCGTGGCCAGCAGGGTTGCGCCGATGATTACGCCCGCCAGCACCCGCCGCCCGACGATGTCGCGTCCGGCCAGGGCCGCCAGAGCCACGGCGAGGATGGTCAGGGCCACCCCGCCTTCGATCCACGGCAGGCGCCGCAGCAGGACATAGTAGGTGTCGGCCGAGGCCACCCGGGTCGACATCGGCCCGGCCAGCAGCCGCACGGCCTGGGCCAGGACGAGGCCGGTCGTCAGCAGCCACAGCCCGCCCAGCAGCCCGCGCCCGACGTCGGCCGCGCTCAGGGCCGTGGCGTGCCGCCCGCCCCAGAAGGCGAACAGGAACAGGGCCGCCGTGATCGCCAGCAGGACCCAGCCCGTCGCCGGCGCATGGGCGAAGATCAGATGGTCGAGGACGTCGGCATAGACCCGGCTCTCGCCGGCGGCGGGCAGGGCGGGGGCGCGCAGCAGGGCGTCGGTCGCCTCCAGCGCCTGTGAGCCGATATGCTGGACGCTGCCCTGATCCAGAGCATCCGGCGTCGAGGTCGGGGAGTGGTACTGGGCCGGGCGGCCGATAAAGGCGAGGTTGATCCCCGGCAGCCCCTGTTTGCGCGGCACGGTGAAGTCGGTGCCGTTGGGCATCAGCGCATAGATCAGCACCGCCAGCGAGTTGCTGGTCGCCCCGCCGTCGGCCTTGGCCGCTGCGCGGGTGAACAGGTCGATGGTCTGGCGATTGCCGGGGCCGGTTTCGAACATCATGGCGCGGCCGCCGCCGCCCCGGGCCTCCAGATTGACGATGGCCCCGGCATGACCGCGCAAGGGATGGCTGGTGAAGAAGTTGCGGGCCCCGTCCAGACCCAGCTCCTCGCCGTCGGTGATCAGGACGATCAGGTCGCGCTCGGCGGCCCCGCGCGCCTTGATGGCGCGCACCGCTTCCAGAATGGCCGCGACCCCGGCCGTGTCATCGGCGGCGCCCGGCGATCCTGCGACGCTGTCATAGTGGGCCATCAGGACCACGGCGGGCTTTGACGGATCACGGCCGGGCAGGACGCCGATCAGGCTGATGGCCGGCCTGGACGGATCGAGGCCCCATCGGGTCAGGCGCTTCATGGCGGCCTCGCCAAGGGGACCGGACTGCAGGGCGGGGTTCAGGCCCAGCGCCGTCATTCGCCCGAACAGATAGCCGCGCACCGCCTCGTGTTCGGGCGATCCCAGCGGATGGGGTTTGGCCGCGATGATGCGCACATCCGTCATCGCACGAGCGGTGGAGAAGGCGGTCGCCGGCGTCTCCGGCCCTCTGGGCGACGGCGTCTGCAGGGCGATGACGCCGATGAACAGCGCAAGCGCCAGCGAGCCGAGAAGCAGGGCGAGCCGCATGAGATGATCCCCTCCGATCAGAGAGGAGACTGTAGGTGGGCGGACGATGGTTTGGGAAGCCGGTTCGCCTGCCAGAATGCCGGAATGGGCTGCGCGGAATCAGGCGGCGCGGCTGAGCGCGGACGGCGCCTTCACGAACAGGCCGCGGCGACCGTTGACCGGGCGGAAGGCGACCGTGTCCCCCTCCAGCCGCTCGTCGGCGCCCAGGAACAGGCAGCCGTCGTCGACCAGACGCCGCTCCAGCCCCTCGATGACCATGCCGCGTTTCGACGGATCCATGTCGTTCAGGACATTGCGGCAGAAGATGACGTCGAAGCGCGGGGCGCCGGCGACCGGCTCGTCCAGCAGATTGGCGCGCTCGAACTGCACGACCCGGCGCAACTCCTCGCGGGCGGCCCATTGTTCGTCGGACGGTTCGAACCAGCGCAGCATTGCCGAGGCCGACAGGCCGCGCTGGATTTCGAAGGTGGTGTAGCTGCCGGCCCGGGCTCGCTCGATGGCGCGTTGCGACAGGTCGGTGGCGAGAATCTCGACATTGGCCCCGGCCTCGAGCCCGCCCATGGCCAGGGACCAGGCCTCCTGACCGTTGGAGCAGCCCGCCGACCAGACGCGCACCAGTCCGTTTTCACGCACCCGGCCGATGGCGGGCAGGAGTTCGCGGGAGAAGGTGTCGAACGGGGCCCGGTCGCGACGGAACCAGGTCTCCGGGTTCAGCATGGTCTCGATGACAGCCCAGCCCAACGAGGCGACCGGCTTGGCCCAGAGGGCGGACAGCAGGGCGTCAACGCTGTCGAAGCCTTCGCGGCGGGCCACGGGGGCCAGGCGGTGTTCGGCCAGATGAATCCGGTCGCGCGTCAGGCGGAAGCCGGCCCGGGAGGCCAGCAGCGTCTGGAGGCGTTCGAAATCGTCCTGGGTCATGGCTTATCCAGAAGACGTCCTCAGACGGCTCCCACCTCCGCCAGTTTGGATTGCAGGATTTCGCCGTCGAACGGCTTCATCACATAGTCGTCGGCGCCGGCGGCCAGCGCCTCGGCGATCCGATCGGGCGCGGTCTCAATGGTGCAGAACAGCACCTTGGGCGTATTCCCGCCCGTCTGGGCGCGCAGACGCCGCAGGAAGGTCAGGCCGTCCATGACGGGCATGTTCCAGTCCAGCAGGACGATGTCGGGCATGACAGAGGCGCAGTAGGACAGGGCCTCGGCGCCGTCGGCGGCCTCATCGACCTCGAAACCCAGCCCTTCCACGATGCGCCGCGCGACCTTCCGGATGATCCGGCTGTCGTCGACGATAAGGCAGGTTCTGGCGTCCAAGTCCGGGGTCTCCAGCGGGGCCTAAAGCGCCCTCACTTCAAGGTTATTATCGCTTTACGCCGGTTAACGGGACGTTGGGAAAAGGGATTAAGCGGGCATCCGGGCGACCAGCGCTACGCGGCCTTCCTCGGCGATCACGCTCAGGCTGCCACCGGCTTCATGGGCCGTCAGCCACAGCCAGTAGGGCTGGATCCACTGTCCGGCCAGGCCTTCCTTGAGCCGTTCGCCCGACAGGCCGGTGATGGCCTCGGGCTTGAGCCGGGCGCGCGCGCCCTCGGCCAGACCGGTCAGGATCAGGGTGTCGCCGTCGCGCCGGCTGGTGATCACCGCCTCGCCGCCCGACGGCAGGGCGCCGGCGGTCAGATAGGCGAGGTTGAGCAGGGCCCGGGCCGAGGGCTTGTCGAAATCCGTTTCCGACACCCGCCAGTCCATGGTCGCCCGTCCGCCCTCGATCATCCCCGCGACCAGGGCCTTGAGCTCGTCGCCGGTGAACCGCTCGCTGGTGGTCGCCGCGCCGAAGGCCACCCGGCAGAAATAGACAAGGGAGAGCAGCTTGGAGGCGCTCTGGGTGATCAGGCCGAGCGCGTCGTCGCGCATGTCGGCGGCGGACGGATCGTTGAGCAGGTCCAGGCCCGAATTGATCGCTCCGGCCGGGCTGACGAAGTCGTGGCACAGCTTGGCGGCGATATAAGTGGCCAGTTCGGCGCCGGACAGTTCGGCGTTTACGTCGATGGTCAGATCGTCGGTCATGAAGCTTCTTTTTTCGGCCCGCGGAGAGGTGGCTGCGCAAACTGGGGTGATTTGCCGGTTCGCGAAACCGGTCGGATCGGCTATCGACCCGCCCCATGACCAAGAATCTGACCCGGGACCTCGCTTCCGGCGCCCTGCACGACGCCATCGCCGACATCGCCGAAGAAGCCGCGCGGGTGATCCTGCCCTACTGGCGGTCCGGCGTGACCGTGACCACCAAGTCCGACGACAGCCCCGTCACCCTCGCCGACCAGCAGGCCGAGGCCCTGATCCTGGAGCGGCTGAACGCCCTCTATCCCGGGGTTCAGACGGTCGCCGAAGAGGCTGTGGCCGCCGACGGCGCGCCCGAGGCGGCGGCCAAGCGCTTCTGGCTCATCGATCCGCTGGACGGCACCAAGGGCTTCATCGCCGGCAAGGAAAGCTTCACCGTCAACATCGCCCTGATCGAGGACGGCTTTCCCGTCGCCGGGGTGGTCTCGGCGCCCGCGACCGCGACCAGCTGGCGGCTCGGCCCCGACGGCGCCCAGCGCCGCCGCTTCGGCGAAGCCTGGACCGCCATCAAGGTCCGGAACCGGCCCGAGGAGGGGATCGCCCTTCTCAGCCACAGCGTGACCGATGAAGAGGCCGCCCGTCTGGCCGCCCGCCACGGCTGCACCCAGTGGCAGGGCACGGATTCCTCGCTGAAATTCTGCCTGATCGCCGAGGGCCGTTTCGACGCCTATCCGCGCACCGGCCCGACCCACGAGTGGGACACCGCCGCCGGTCAGGCCGTGCTGGAAGCCGCGGGCGGCCGCGTCCTCGGCGCTGACGGCCAGCGCATGGCCTACGGCAAGCCAGGCTTCAGGAACGGCGCCTTTGTCGCGATGGGTGGGTAGGTCGGGGTTCGGTCCCGGCCGGGGCGCTTTGCCCGCGACCGATCAGGCGTTTCCCAAACCGGGCCGTCGGAACGTCCGCTGTGGGTGGGAAGAGGACACAACCTTCAGCCTTGGGATTTGGACTGAACGCTAAGTCGAGCCTCAATGGCGCGCTTGCTGATCTCGTATCCTTCATTCGCGCTGGTCAACCTGAACACGGCATGATCCTCACCGGCCACGTGCGACACCTCCACGTCAGTCCGGCGCGCTTTCTCCGTATCAACAAAGGCCTCTACCGCGCCGGGCGCACCCCAGATTTTGACGGTTGTGCTGGACGCGGATGGCGTACACCCCGCTAATGCCACCGAGAAAAGCATCGCCATCAACACAGATCTGCTTCGAACCATAAGCTTTATCCCGGTGTAGATTCACACTCTCTGATGGCAATCAGAGCAGCTTGGCCGAACGTCCGCAATGGGTCGATCTGCGACATCGGTGCCCCGCTGGAAACCGGACATCAGACCGGTCCATGCATCAGGCGCCGCTACGGGATAGCTGGACCAGGAATTTATTCCTGACTGGGCCTTGCGCTCTCCACACGGCCGGCCCATGTCGCCGCGACGGTCTTTGACATGTCGAGGCAGCGGTTCAGGGTTTGTCCGCAGGCAGCCGGAATTTCGCATAATCTGGCAGGGTGCCAATCTGGCAATCGGACAAGCCACTGATTTTCCTCAATAGGAGAGTCAGTGTGGCAGGGTTTGGCGCCCGTTTTTTCATGTCACTGCGCCAACGGTTCGCCGATCGCCTCAGCCCTTCAGACTGAACACCGACGGCACGTCGCAGCGCCATTCCCTGAGCCGCATCGTGATGGCGAAGGCTTCGATCTGGGAGGCGACGCCCAGGGCGAGGACGATCCACAGCGTCGGCAGGACGGCGCCGGTCAACAGGGCCTGGGCGACCAGGGCCCACAGACCCAGTCCGAACAGCTTGGACAGATAGTGGTGCGGCGAGGCCTCGCGGCGGAAGCGGGCGAAGCTGACCAGATGATTGGCGATCTCCAGCGCCGCGATCAGGGCGGCGGCGGGCCAGAGCAGGGGGATCAGCCCGGGGCGGGCGATGGCGACCGCGGCGAAGGCCGAAATCCAGAAGATCACGTCGGCGCGGCTGTCCCAGGTGCGCAGGGCCTCGGTCGCCACCTTCAGTCGTCTGGCGATGATCCCGTCGAAGATGTCAGACAGAACGCCGAGCGCCAGCAACAGGGCGCACAGGCCCGGCCGGCCGAGGACGGCGAGGCCGATCATGGCGGGTCCGGCCGCGAGGCGGAACAGGACCAGCATCCAGGGCAGACGGTTCAGCATCCGCCAGAGCTAGCATACCGTCGCGGGACGGCCAGCAGATGTCAGGCGTTCAGCCGCACCGCCAGCAGGGACCGGGCGCGGGCGGCGAGGTCGGGCAGGCCGTGGTCGGTGGCGACCTCGGCGGCCTCCAGCAGGGCCAGGGACGAGGCGCTGGCGTCGAAGCCGGTCAGCAGGGCGCGGGCGCGGGCGATCCGGGCCATGGCGATCTGGTCGACGGCCCAGTCCAGATCGGACGGGTTGCTGGCCAGCCGGATGCGGGCGGCGGTCTCGACATCGGTCAGGCGCGGCACGTCACCGACGGAGGTCGCGGCGGCGATCTCGCCCTCGATCAGCATGTCGCGGGCCATGGCGCCGACGACCAGATGCTGGCCGGCAGTCAGGGCCTCGGCCTGACGCAGGGCGGCGAGCGAGACGGCGCCCGGGGTGCCGCCGCGCACGATCTGGATCACGACCCAGTCCAGCGGGCTGTGGTCGGGGGTGAACTGGTCGGCGGCGGCGTCGAACATGGCCCGGCCCTGTTCGCGGGCGGCCTCGTTGTCGGCCAGGGCGCCGAGCGCGGCCATGCCGGCCCCGCACAGGGTCAGGGCCCGGGCGCGGGTCAGGGGGCGGTAGTCGGGCGAGGCGCTCTCGACCAGACGCAGCAGTTCGCGCCCGGCCTGGTCCAGCAGGTTCGGATCGCGGCGGTCGACCCCGACTTCCAGCGCCAGGGCCGCGCGGTCCATGCGGATCTCGTCGAGGTTGCCGGCCCGGGTGCGGTCCATCTCATGGATGGCGGCGTCCAGCAGGGCGGCGGCGGCCATCAGACCCTTGCCGTCATCCTCGAACCGGGCCTGACGCATCCGGATGCGGGCGTGGACGGCGGAGATGAGGGCGACCGTCGCGGGCCGGCAATCCCGCGTCCCCGGCACGGCCTCGGCGGCCATGTCCAGAACCTCGCGGCCACCCGACAGGTCGAAACGGAGCAGCAGGGTCAGGGCCTTCTCGACCGCGGCCCGGGCGATCTCTTCGGTGGTCTTCGCTTGGCGGGCGGCGTCGAGCGCGGCGCCCAGGGCCTTGCGAATACTGTCGGCCGAGCCGGTGCGACGCGCATGCTCGCGCCACAGGGCGGCCCCGCGCAGCCAGGCGGGATGCGGCTTGGCGCAGGATACCCGGCCTGCGTCGGTGCATTGCTGACGCGCCTCGACGGCCAGAAGGTCCACGCCGATCAGCTCCAGCCAGCTCAGGTCCTCGCTCTCGCGCGCCTGGGCGAACAGCCGTCTCAGATCTCTTCCGAACTCGAACATGCGCCTCGTCAGCCTCTCGGTCGTCCCGCTTCGGGACCGCGGGGGCGGTCCTGAGGGGCTCCACGCAAACGCAGGGCCGGTTCGGCGGTTCAGCTCAGCTTTGTCGGGATAAGCCGGGTCGTCCGCCATCGGGTGTCACCCCAGGTCCGGCGTTCGTGCGCGGCACCGCTGCAAGGCCGCCTTCGCATCAGCGTCGCCAGCGTTGAGCTGCTGCACGGCCCGGATGCGGGCGCGGTTCTGGTCGGCGTCGGCGACGTTGGCGTTCCGGTTTGAGGCCTGGGCGGCCTGGGTCGCGGCCAGCGACCAGTAGAGAGCCGAATCCGACAGGGCCTTGCCCTCGGCCGTTTCCCCGCCCTCGAGTTCCGAGGCTGCCTGGGTCACGCCCGCGCATCGGACCGTCTCGTCATAGGAGATGAGCGTCGGCGCCGGCGCGGTCTGCGCCGCGGTGCTCATGGCGGCATTCAGGGCCGTTGCGGTCAGGGCGGCCATGAAGCCGGCGATGGTCGCAGTCATGTGATCCTCCACGACGCTTGCGCCGTTTCGAAGCGTCACAGAAGCATGAGCACATGGCGGAAGGAAGGCCCATCAGGCTTAACCCGAAGTCCTTTGCGGGGAACCCTGAAGGTTATCCCCGTTCTCTGGCCCGGTTGGAGGATCGGGCGGAAGCGACGCCGCGATCAGCGGCCCGCGTTATGCGGAGCTAAAGTCCTCAAGCCGGCATCGGTTCCGCCTGCCGGGCTACCCGCGTTCCTTCGTCTTGGTGAAAGCCACCTTGGGGAAGCGCTCCATCACATAGCCCGTCTCCCAGCTCGACTTGGCCAGGAAGACCGGGGCCTGATCGATGTCGCGGGCCATCTGGGAGCGGTATTTGGAGCTGAAGTCCTCGATGTCGGCGTCGGAGCCGTCGATCCAGCGGGCTTCGGCGTAGGGGCTGGGTTCGAAGATGACCTCCAGACCGTATTCCTCGCCCAGCCGGTCGGCCATGACCTCGAACTGCAGCTGGCCCACGGCGCCGACGATGAAGTCCGCGCCCAGTTCCGGGCGGAACAGCTGGGTCACGCCTTCCTCGGCCAGGCCGTCCAGCGCCTTCTTCAGGTGCTTGGCCTTGAGCGGATCCTTGACCCGCACCCGCTGCAGGATCTCCGGGGCGAAGTTGGGCAGGCCGGCGAAGCGGACCATGCCGGTCTCGGACAGGCTATCGCCGACGCGCAGGACACCGTGGTTCGGAATGCCGATGACGTCGCCGGCGAAGGCGTCCTCGGCCAGTTCGCGGTCCGAGGCGAAGAACATGATGGGGGCGTTCACCGACAGCTGCTTGCCGGTGTTCTGGACCTTCAGCTTCATGCCGCGCTTGAAGCTGCCCGAGGCCATGCGGAACATGGCGATGCGATCGCGGTGGTTGGGGTCCATGTTCGCCTGGACCTTGAAGACGAAGCCCGTGACCTCGTTCGCGCCCGGCTCGACGGTCAGGTCGACGGGGGCGGGGGCGTTACGGGTCTCGGGCGGGGCGGCCTTCTGGGCCTTCATGGTCTTGGGCGGCGGGGCCCAGTCGCCGATCGCCTTGAGCAGTTCGTCGATGCCGAAGTGACGCAGGGCCGAGCCCCACAGGATCGGCGTCATATGCCCTTCGAGGAAGCTCTGGTGATTGAAGGCCGGATAGCCGCCCTCGACCAGTTCCGCGGCCTCGCGCAGCTCCGTCAGCTCGCCCGCCTCGAAATGCTGCGAGGCGGCGTCAATGTGCAGGGCCTCAGGGTGGCCCGCGTCCTCGACCGCGCCGGGGACCTTGCGGGCGTAGGGCTGGAAGTTGCCGGTCCCGACCTCGATCATGCCGCGCAGGCGGTTGCCGCTCTGGGCCGGCCACCAGATCGGAGCGGGGTCGAGCTGCAGCTGGGACGCGATCTGGTCCAGCAGCTCCATCGGGTCCAGGGCCTCGCGGTCCAGCTTATTGATGAAGGTGATGATCGGGATGTCGCGCAGGCGGCAGACCTCGAACAGCTTCAGGGTCTGGGGCTCGATACCCTTGGCGGCGTCCAGCACCATGATGGCGCAGTCGGCGGCGGTCAGGGTGCGATAGGTGTCTTCCGAGAAGTCCTCGTGCCCGGGGGTGTCGAGCAGGTTGAACATCTTTCCGTCGTGCTCGAACGTCATGACCGAGGCGGAAACCGAGATGCCGCGCTCCTTCTCGATCTTCATCCAGTCCGACTGGGTGCGCCGGTTCTCGCCGCGCGCCCGCACGGCGCCCGCCGCACGGATGGCCCCGCCGGCCAGCAGAAGGTGCTCGGTCAAGGTGGTCTTGCCGGCGTCCGGGTGGGCGATGATGGCGAAGGTCCGCCGGCGGGCGGCCTCTTCAGGCAGGGTCAGTTTCGACATGGTCGCGGGGGACTAGCCCGCATCGCCATCCGGAGCAACGTCGGGCGAGCCCCCAGATGCGCCCGTGGGGACTTCCTCGGGCGGCGCGACCTCATCCGCCGCCTCGCCATCCGGCCGCAAGCTTTCCAGCCGGGCCCGGGCCTGGGCGGCCGCCGGACCGCCGTGGGGATCGCTGGCGAGCGGCAGCAGAAGGGCGATCGCCGTTTCGTTCTCGCCCGCGCGGCTGAAGGCCTCGGCGGCTTCCCAGCGAACGGCGCCGACCTGGGGCGCCAGTTGGGACGCCAGGCTCCAGGTCGCAAGGTCGTTGGCGTTGGGATACCCGGGCGAATACCGGCGGGTGCGCGCCAGGGCCAGATAGATTCGGTAATCGTCGGGATCGGCGTTCATGGCGCGGGCGAGGAAGGCGCGGGCCTCGCCGTTCCTCTGCGCCTGGGTTTCGACGTCGCCGGCCTGGGCGGCCACACCCGCCGCGGTCTGGCGCAGCCGGGCCAGCCAGCGCAGGGCTTCGGTGTCGGCCGGATCACCCGACAGGACCGTGTTCAGCGCGGTTTCGGCCGCCTCGGGCGTTCCCCAGGCGACCTCGGCCTTGGCCAGGGTCATATTGGCGAGGCGATCCGTGGGCCATCGCGCCTGGGCCGCCCGGACGCGGGCCAACATGCGGGGACCGTCATCGCCGCGCTGCGCATAGTTGAGCCGGATCGACAGGGGGAAGAGTTCGTCGGCAGAGGGCGGCAGGGTCTCGATTGTCATCGGCACATCGTCCGCGGCCGGCGTCGGATAGGTGGCGTAGGGCATGGAGCCATTCTGATACCGCCGCAGTGCGCTCTGCAGGTCTTCCGGAGACATGCCGAAGGCGGGCTGGACGGCCTCCATCGGGGGCACGCCCTCCGAAACGGCCTTGAGATAGGCTTCCAGCCGGGCTCGGCGGCCGGTGTCGCTGACCAGATAGTGGGTGAGCAGCCAGGATTGGGCGTAGAAGGCCGCCATCTGCCGGGGGTCGCTGTTCAGGGCGCGTCGGGTCAGCAGCCGGTCCATCGGTAACCACGGCAGGGCGTTCAGAGTCGCCACCCGCCCATCGTCGCGGAACCCCACGCGCGTCTCGCGATCGTCGATCCGCGCGGTCATGTAGAACTCCGCGACCCCCTCGCTGAACCAGGCGGGCATGGCGATCGGGAAGTTCTGGCGCATCACGTGATGCGTGTATTCATGAAGCAGGACCTTGTCGTCGCTGCGCCGGTCAAGAGCGGCGTAGATGTCCTGCTCGGTAGATGAATACCAGCCGCCGATGTTGCGAGGCACGTTCGGATAAATGGCCTCCATCCCGCCGCGCCCCGAAACCAGAAGGATGGTCAGGCGACGCGCCGGCGGGGCGTCGGACAGACCGAACGGCGCGCGCACCAGCCGGTCGAAACGGTGCAGCATCTGCACCTTGTCGCGCAGTTCCCGCTCCGGGCCCTCGCTGTAGACGATGAAGCGGTCGGTTTCGGCCTTTCGCCATTCGGCATGAACGGGCGTCGCTCCGAGGGTTGCGGCCGCGAGCATCAGAGCCAGGCCAAGGCGGCGGAACAGCGCGGACATGAAGACCTTTCGAACGATGACGTTCGCCATGGTTAGCCTTGCAATCAGACATTGTCATGAAGGTTGGAAAACACGGTTTGGGGCCGTGCGCGGAGTCGTTATCGACGATCTGTCGATAAAATCGCGAAAGACCCCTCGTCACCAAGGGCTTTTGGAGTCATTCTGCCGAAATCGCGAGACGTTTCCGGCCATGCAGTCGGGCGCAGCGAGGGAAACAAGGAAACGACCATGGCTCTGCTGGACCCTTCGGACGACACCTTCGCCCGGCCTGCCTCTTCAGACCACCAGAAGACGAACCACCCCTTCATGTGCGTGCTGGGCGGCTTCGGCTTCATCGTCGCCACCGCCTTGGTGGTGCATGTGGTGTTCAACGTCCTGGTCTAGGACGAAGGCCTTTCGGTCACCGGGAGTTCAGTCTCCCGGCGTCTCGGGATCTTCGGACGTATCGTCCGATCCGGTGTCGAGTATAGCGGCGGAGCCCGCCTCCGTCGGCGCGGCTTCGATCATCCTGCGCGCCGCGGCGGCAATGCCCGGGTTGTGCGGATCGTTGAGCAAGGGCCGCAGCACCGCAGCGGCCTCATCCTTTTCGCCCCTGTAGATCAGCGCGGCCGCAAGGTTGAATCTCGCGCCCGGAAGTTGCGGCGCCAGAATATGCGCCAGACTCAGGGTCTCGAGATCATTGTCGTTCGGATAGCCGGGTTGGCCGCGACGCGTGTCCGCCAGCATCGAGAAGGTGGTGAAGTTGGCGTCGTCGGCGCGGTAGGCGCGGCCCAGCATGGCGCGGGCCTGCGCCCTGAGCCGTTCCGAGGCGTCGACGTCCTGATCTTCATCGGCCTCCTTCATCAGGACGGCGGCCATCGTTTGCAGGGCTTCGACGTTGGCGGGCTGGCGGTCGAGTATGCGTGTCAGGGCCTGGGTCGCCAAAGCCTTGTCGCCCATTTCCAGTTCGGCCCGGGCCAAAGCGATCTGGGCCAGGTCGTCGTCCGGCCATCGCCCCGCCAGGGTCCGCACCTGTTGCAGAAGTGCGGCCTGCTGGTCTTCAGCGACAGGGCGTTTGAGGCGCTGTCCAAGAAGCAGCATGGCGTCCGCGGACGGACCCATTGATGTCACGGTCACCGGAACAGTGGGGTACGGGTAGGTGATCCGCCGGATCAGGGCGCGGCCGGCGATATAGCTTCTCAGGGTGCGTTGGAGTTGGTCAGGGTTCAGACCGGTGGCGCGCTGCATGGCCTCTACGGAATTCCCGCCCGCGTTGACGTCGGCCAGATAGGCGTCGAGTTGGCGTTTCCGGACGGGATCGCTCATGAACCAGTGCGTCAGGATCCAGGAGACCGGATAATAGGTTTCTCGCCCACGATCGACCTCGGAAAAGCGTTTGGACAGCAGGTCCGACATTGGGACCCATGAAGGCCCCTCGGTCAGCCACAGCGCGGAATTTCCGTTCGGGCGGCCGATGTCGACGGCGCCGGTACGAACCTGGGCGGTTGCGAAATACTCGGCGAAGCCTTCGACGAACCAGGCCGGGTAAGCCGTGTTCGCAAAATTCTGCAGCATGAAATGGTGCCCATATTCATGCAGCAGGACCAGGTCATTGTCCGGCTGTCGCCAGGCGACGGCGAAAATGTCCTCCTCCCCCGTCGTGTAGAAGCCGACGATAGAGTCCGGCACGTTCGGCCAGACAGCTTCAAGCCCGCGATGGTTGCGAACCAGATAGATCGGGAGCTTCCGGGGTGGGTCTTGTTCGATCGGCAGATTCATCAGAATCCGCATGACCCGATCGTAGCTTTCCAGCTCCTGGGCGAATTCGCGCAGCGAAGCCTCGCTTCCATCGCTGTAAAGGATGAAGCGCGGGCTTTCCGCCCGTTTCCACTCCGCCGAAGCGGGCGTCACCACAGCGGCGAGACATGCTCCGGCGCCAACCACCGCCGCGATCGCGCGCCAAAGACGACGCTGTTGTCCAGTCATGATCGGATCCCCACCCTGTTCGCGACAGGGTAGGTCGAGGAAGGCGTCGGGATCAACCCTGACGCGCGCCTTGTCAGGCCGCCATGCGGTTCCAGACGGCGCGGTCGGCGGCGACGGCGTCGAGGCGGCCGCGCTTCTCCTGACGGCCCAGCTGGCTGATCACAGCCTCGGGCAGGGCGCAGAAGCGGGGCTCGACCAGATCGGGATCGCAGTCGGCTTCCGGAGCAGCGAACAGGGCGGCGTTGATCTCGGGGCTGCGATCGGCGATCAGCCAGGCCAGACGACGCGCGCGGCCCGGATCGGTCCGGTGCAGCATCGGATCCTCGGCGAACAGCTCGCAGCCGAGCTCCAGCACATAGTCGAAGCCCAGCTTCTCGAACCGGCGCGCGTCGGCAGGCGTGACCGGGGTGGCCTCGTCCAGATCGAACACGACGTCGTTCAGAAGAAACAGCATGAAGCTCTACTCGCCAGACCTCGACGTTTCTCGCCGATGACTGCACCGTAGCGCGGCTCGCTTGCGGTCCCGTTCACGAACGCGGTTAAGGTATTCTGACCACCGGGTCGTCTTCGCGCGCATGTAAGAAGATCAGGTCTTCGCCACGTCCTCGGTGATGAAGTGGCGACCCTCGCGGTCCTCGATTTCGACGACCCAGATGTCGGGGTCGTAGCCGATCTGGCGCTGGATATAGGCGTCGAGCTCGCTTTCGAACTCGCTGGTCACCGGCTGGATCCACAGGCGTTCGCCGTCGGGGCCGAAGGCTTCGGTATAGAGCCGGGCCGCGCGGTCCAGGGTGTTGTACGCCTTGACGATGACGGTGCCGGCGCGTTGGTCGCCACGCCGGGCGACGGTCGCATTCGCCCCCGCCAGCTCGGCGCGGCGGATCAGGGCGCTGACCCAGAGATCGCTGGAAAGAAGCAAATCGCTAACCCTGCTCGGAAACGGGACCGGAACGCCCTTGGGGTTACGGTCGGGGTCATGAGGACTGCCCCTGCGACCCGATACGCCAGAACCACCGTGCTCGCCATGGCGATGCTGGCGGCGCCGTTCACCGCCCTGGCGGATGCGACGGCCCCCTATTACGAGCGCAGCTTCGTCCTGGCCGCCGACGCCAAATGCCGGCTGTTCGCGCCCGCCGTCACCACCGCCCTGACCGCCTCGGCCTGGCAGGCGCGCGGCGCGGCCGCCCGTGCGGGCGCCACCGACGTGGCCCTGGCCGAGACCGCGGAGCGCGCGCGGACCAGCGCCGCCCGCACGCCTTGCGCCGATCGGGAACTGGCCACTGTCCGCACCCGCGTCAGCGACGCCTTCGATGGCTGGTCGCGGATCGCGAAAATGACCTTCCCCGGCGGTCGCGCCGCCTGGACCGCCGACCGCAGCGAATTCTCCAGCGCCACCTGGCGGCTGATGCAGACGACCCGTGTCGGCGGCTCGCCCGTCACCTTCGGCTATGTCGAGGGCCGGGCCGAGCGTCAGACCCTGAAGGCCGTGGTCTCCTTCGTCGGCCAGTCGCGTCCCTATGCGGCGCGGGTTGTGATGCGCGACGTCGAACGCGCGCCGCATCCGTACATGACCTCTCCCGGCGTAGCCCTGATGCCGCCTGAAGCCGCGCGCCGGGCCTTCTTCGCCGCCGGAAACCTGCCCGCCGACAGGGGACTGCTGCAGCCCGAGAAGACGCAAGGCGAGGCCTGGCTCTTCCCCGCCGACACCGCTGACGCCCTGTCGAAGCTGGACCCGCGCGAGCCCTTCGCGGTCGATTTCCTGTTCAGTGACGGCAGTATGGCGCGGGCGACCTTCGAGGCGGGTGACTTCGCCGCCGGGCGCGCCTTCATCGGCATGGGATCGCTCTAGGGCGGTTCAGCCGGCGTCGTTGGCCGAGTTGAAGTCGGGGTGCAGCGGGATGATCTCTGCCCCGCCCTCGGGCGGGGCGGCTTTCGTCAGGCTGACCACCGGCATCCGCACCGTCACCGCCGTGCCCTCGCCGAGGGTGCTCTCGATGCTCATCCGGCCGCCGTGCAGTTCCGACAGGGCGCGCACCAGAGACAGGCCCAGACCGGTCCCTTGAGCCCTCTGCTCGGCCCCGCCCGCCTGTTCGAACGGACGGCCCAGACGGCGCAGGTCCTCGGGCGCGACGCCCACGCCGGTGTCTGCGACGACCAGCTCCATATACGGCCCGATCGCGTCGATGGTCAGGGTGACGGAGCCGCGCGCCGGGGTGAATTTGATGGCGTTGGACAAGAGGTTCAGCGTCATCTGCTTGAGCGCTCGCTGGTCGGCCTCGACCATCAGGGACTCGGGCGGCAGGACTCCGTTCAGGTCGACACCCTTGTCGGTCGCCGAAAGCCGCACCAGGGCCAGGGCGGCCGAAACCGCCTCGCGCGCATCGAATCGCTCGATCGACAGCTCATAGCGCTCGGCCTCGATCTTGGAGACGTCCAGCACGTCGTTGATCAGGTCCAGCAGGTGGCCGCCGGCCTCGTGGATGCTGTCGGCATAGTCGGCGTAACGGTCGGGCAGGGGGCCGAACAGCCGCTGGCGCATGATGTCCGAGAAGCCGAGCACGGCGTTTAGCGGAGTTCGCAGCTCGTGGCTCATATTGGCGAGGAAGCGGGTCTTGCCGGCGTTCTGGGCCTCGGCCTCGGCGCGGGCGCTTTCGAGACCGGACTCGCGCGCGAACTGGGGCGTGCCGTCAAAGGCCTGGGCGATCAGCCGGATGCTGTCATCGGCGCCGTCGAGACGGCGCAGCACGACGGTGACCCGGCGGTCCAGGGCGATGCGGGGCGCGAAGATGACCTGCGCCTCCAGCCCGACGCGGGCGCGTTCCAGCGCGGCGGAGACCATGGTCCGGTCCGGGGCGTGGACCTGGGCGATGAGCCCCTGGGTGAACAGGGCGTCGACGTCGAGCGCGGGCGGCGGCGTGCCGTACGCGCCCAGCACCCGGCCGTCGGGATCCATCACCAGGGTCAGTCCGGGCTGGCCGGCGAGGACGCTCTCGACCCGGCCGAGGTTCTCCTGAACCTGTCCCAGGACGTCGGCGCGGGGGCGGGTGGCGATGTGGATGGCGGCGACCGCGCCCAGACCGGTGATCACGGCGGCGGTGGTCGCCAGGGCCGGACTGTCGCCGGGCGCGCCGCCCAGAAGCACCGAGATCAGCCCCACGAGGGCCGACAGGACCACGGCGAAGGCGCCGGTCAGGGACAGCACTCTTCCGCCCAGCAGCAGGCCCGCGACCAGGGGGGCGAAGACGAAGGCGGACAGGGATCCGGTCAGGCCGCCGGACAGGGCCGAGGCCGCCACCGAGGCCAGGCTCCAGACACCCAGCACCAGGGCCCGGTCGCCGAGGCTATCGCTACGGGCGAGCCACAATCCCGCCAGACCCGGCAGGACCATGCCGATTAGACCGGCCAGAACCGTGCCCTGCAGGGCGGGGGACAGCCAGTGAGCGGCGGGGATCAGCAGCAGTGACGCAAGGGTCCAGCCCAGATGCCACGCGACCACGGCGCGCACGTCGTCGGCGCGTCCAGGAGCTGCGAGGGCGGGGGCGAGGTTCAATGCGGTTCCAGATGGGTTTCGGGGCGGGCTGCCCGACCGTGAAACCTAGCGGTGGCGGCGAGTCGGTGCGAGAGGCCGCACCTCTGAGGCGACTCCTCGCAAGGGGAGAAGGAGTCTCAACTGGGGACGGTCACGCCTGTTAGGGTTACCCCTCCGACTTGTCCCCAACTGGCCCCCTGCATTTGCAGGCGGTTGTCCTCACCCGGTGCGGCCTCTATCTGGCGCCCCATGACCGAACCCGCCGCCAGCATCGCCGAGACCTTCGCCGCCATGGTCGAGGATTTCGACCTGTTCGACGACTGGGAGCAGAGGATCGAATACGTCATCGACCTGGGCAAGGGTCTTGAGCCCTTGGCCGAAGCCGACCGGATCGAGGCCAACAAGGTGCCGGGCTGCGCGGCCCAGGTCTGGCTGGCGACCGAGCGCCGCGACGGGCGGTTGATCTTTCACGCCGATTCCGACAGCGCCATCTCCAAGGGCAATGTCGCCCTGCTGCTGGCCCTGTTCTCGAACCGGACGCCCAAGGAGGTCCTCGGCTTCGACGCCAAGGCCGCGCTCGACCGGCTGGGCCTGCCCCAGGCCCTGACCCGTCAGCGCGCCAACGGGCTGAATTCGATGGTCGGACGCATCCGTCAGGAAGCCTTGGCGGGCGCCTGAGCCCTCAGCCGATGCCATAGTGCTCCGCCAGCGCCTCCAGCCCCTGCTTGAGCAGGGTCTTGCCCTGACGGCGGCGCAGACCGAGCTCGCGTTCGGCCAGTTGCAGGCTGGAGCTGCGCAGGCAGACATGGACGACGAAGGCGCGGACGCGGGGGCTGACGGCCTGCAGCGCCGCCTCGACGCGCGCCGCGGCCGAGATGGCCCGGTCGCCCGGTTCGACCCGTGCCGCCGAGCCGCCGCCCGAGCGGGGCAGGGCGTCCCAGCGCATGGTCAGGGACGGTCCCGAGGCGGCGTATTCCCCGTCCTGTCTCAACCGTTCACCGGCCGCGACCTCGGCGGGGGACAGCCAGGGACGGCCGGACGGGTCGCGTCGGCGAGCCAGCCAGGCGATAGGGTTCTCGCCCAGATTGGCCGTGCGGGTCGTCAGTCGGCCGTCGCCCTCCATGACCGGGGTATCGCCGAGGACCAGACCCGGGCGGCCCGGGGCGGGGCTCGTCTCCCCGCCGGTCGGCCGGGCGGTCCAGCCACCTCCGGGCCGGGTGCGCAGGCCCGGATCGGCGATCAGGGCGCGGAAATCGGCCTCGTCGAGGGTCAGGCTGATCCGCGAACGCCGGTCTCCGCCCACCCGCACCGGATAGCGCTCGCCCTGTTGGTCGATCCAGGCCCCGGGCCGGACCAGCATGCGGCGCGCCCTGTCGGCGGCGACGCTCATGCCGGGGTCCCCGTCACACCGCTGAGCGCGAGCTCCAGTCGGGGTGTGTCGCAGATCTGGCGCAGGGTCTGCTCCATCCGGTCCAGGGCGGCGTCGATGGCGGGATCGTCGCGGGCGTCCTCGGACCAGCGGCAGCCGGCGCTGGCCGTCGCGCGATTGACCCCGAAGGCCAGGCTGACCCGCTCCAGCGTCCAGCCGTAACCGACATGGGCCAGATAGATGGCCAGCCAGCGCCCGCGGCATCCCTTCAGCCCCAGCCGATCGCCCCGCATCGCCGCGATGGGCACATCGAAGGTCAGGGCGATCATCTGCATCGCGAGCCCCGTTCGTGTCCGGTCACCCTCCGTGACCGGCGCCCGCCAACCCGTGTCTTCCATTCCTGCCTGCAACACCGTTCTGAACTCCATGATCGAAGACAGACATCCTGGGTCCGCTTTCGAGCCATGATAGGAATTATATCCTATATCGCGTCAGTTTCGGTCATATCCCCAGCCCGGGCCCGGATCTGGCGGTGGACGAATGCGCGGGCTGGCGGAATCCACCCGCGCTTTCAGGGCCAGGCTTCCGGGGCGTTCGCGCGACGGGCGAAGAAAAATGGAATCGTTGACTCGCGACGCTCGACGCGGATTCGCAAATCAGCCTACGATTCGACTCAATGACCGGCCATTAACTGTTCTTAAGGTTTTGACCGGTTAACTCACGAACAAGGTTACCCGGGCGTGTCCGAGACGGATAGTCGGGTCATATGATCAAGCTTTGCCTGGAGGGGCAGTGAATGCGCGTTCTGCTGATTGAAGACGATCACGCGACGGCCCAGAGCATCGAGCTGATGCTGAAGTCCGAGGGCTTCAACGTCTACACGACCGACCTCGGCGAGGAAGGCATCGATCTGGGCAAGATCTATGACTACGACCTGATCCTGCTCGACCTGAACCTTCCGGACATGAGCGGCCTGGAAGTCCTGCGCCAGCTGCGCGTCGGCAAGGTCAACACCCCGGTCATGATCCTGTCGGGTTCGACCGAGATCGAAACCAAGGTCAAGACGTTCGGCGGCGGCGCCGACGACTACATGACCAAGCCTTTCCACAAGGATGAGCTGATCGCGCGCACCCACGCCGTGGTCCGTCGCTCCAAGGGTCATGCCCAGGCCATCATCCACACCGGCGAGATCGCCGTGAACCTGGACGGCAAGACGGTCGAGGTGAACGGTCACCGCGTCCACCTGACGGGCAAGGAATACCAGATGCTGGAGCTGCTCTCGCTCCGCAAGGGCACCACCCTGACCAAGGAAATGTTCCTGAACCACCTGTACGGCGGCATGGACGAGCCCGAGCTGAAGATCATCGACGTCTTCATCTGCAAGCTGCGCAAGAAGCTGGCCACGGCCGCGGGCGGCAAGCACTACATCGAAACCGTCTGGGGCCGCGGCTATGTCCTGCGCGACCCGTCGGAAGCCGCCAACAGCGTCGCTGCCTGAGCCGACGTCGGCCCGAGACCAGTAAGCGTCAGGGAAGAAACGGCCTCTAAAAAATGAACGCCCGTCGGATCGCTCCGGCGGGCGTTTTCAATTTCAGCGCCGGTAGAGCCAGTCGGCGGGCAGGCCGAGACGCAGACAGGCCTGGGCGGGCGGGGCCTCCTTGAGCGGCAGGCGGTCGGCGGCCCGGGCGGCGACGCGGACGATCGGGGCCTGCCAGGACGAAAGGCCGTGACGCGGCTCCAGTCCGATGATGCGGGCGACCTCAAGCGGGGTCAGGTCGACGGCGGCGCGGATCAGCAGCGACTGCAGCGGCCGGGCAAGGCCAGGCAGCAGGGGCGCGGCGCGCATGATGTCGAGAAACTCGAAGACGATGGGCGAGGCGGTCAGCTTCGGCGTCATGGCGTCCAGTTGGGTTTGCCATTCGGCCCGCGATGACGGAGCGCCGGTCGCGCCGTAGAGGCGGGCGGCGGGACCGGCCTCGGCCCAGGCGCCGTCGCGGTCCTCGGGTGACAGGGGGCGGGCGAAGCGGTGGTAGGCCTCGACGAAGCCGTAGCTCGCCGTGGCCTGAACCCAGTTCAACAGCTCCAGATCGTCGGCGGCGTAGGCGCGGCCGTCATCGGCGGTGCCGGTCACCCGGGCGTGGCGGCGGTTGACGCCTGCGATCATGGCCTCGGCCTGGGACCGGGCCGCATAGACGGTGACCATAGCCGCGAGCCCCGTGCGCTTCAGGCGCGGGGCCGGATCGGTCCGGAAGCTGGTGTGGTCCCAGACCCCGGCCCGCACGCGCGGCTCGGCCAGTTCCAGGATCACCGCCGCCACCCCGCCGACGAACAGGGCGATCGGGTTCTTGAAGATCCGCCAAGAGACGGAGTCCGGCCCGATCAGGGCCGACTCGCCCTTCGGCTCGGAGAAGTCGACCACGGGCAGGCCGTCCGCACGCAGAAAACCCCCTGCGGCGGCCTCGACGCGGCGCTGCAGCGCTTCAGGCAGGACGATGGCGGTCATGGGAGGGGAAGGCGTGGCGGGGAGGGCGGTTCCCTCAGGCGAAGGCTCCGGCCACTGCCGCATAGGCGGGATTGGGCCGTCCCGCTCCGTCGAAGAACAGGGGCTGGTCCTGACCGTCGTCGCGGTCGCCCTGACGCAGCCAACTGTCGGTGTCGCGCGCGCCCCAGACGGAGAAGGCGAAGCGCTGGCGTTCGGGAAGGGCCATGAAGGCCTCGGCCAGTTCGCCGACGCGGGCGGTCTGTTGTTCGATGCGCTGGCTGTGGCTACGCAGATCGACGCGTTCGCCGCTGCGCCGTGAGGCGTCCAGCTCCGACACATGGATCGGCAGGCCCAGCGAGGCGGCGTCGCGGAAGAAGGCGCGGATCTGGCCGGCGGGGATGCGGATATCGAGGTGGGACTGGCTGCCGATGCCGCCGATCGGCGCGCCCGCCTTCATCAGCCGCTCGACCAGCTTCAGGAAGGTCGCGCCTTTCCGGGGCGTGTTTTCCAGATTGTAGTCGTTGAGGAACAGGACGGCGTTCGGATCGGCCGCGCGCGCCTTGTGGAAGGCCCGGATCATATAGCCGTCAAGGCCCAGCATTCGGCTCCAGTGGCAGTCGCGGAGTTCCGAGCCCTCGTCGGTCACCGGCTCGTTGACCACGTCCCAGCTGACCACCTGGCCGCGATAGCGGCCGGCGACGGTGGCGATATAGCGGTCGAAGGCCGAGGTGAAACGGGCGCGGTCGAGGCCGGCGAAGGCCTCTTCACCCTGGGCGTACCAGATCAGCGTATGGCCGTGCAGGCGCAGGCCGTAGTGACGGGCGAAGGCGGCGATGGCGTCGGGGGCGTCGAAGCGGAAATTCCCGGGCCCGTCGCCGAGGATATATTCCATCTTCATCTCCCACTCGGGCGTGAGTTGGGAGAATTGGGTGGTGACGAGTTCGACCCAGGCAGGGTCCTCGAACTGCGGGCTCTTGGCGCAGACGCCCACCGGGAAGGGGGCGAGGGCTTTCAGCGGCCGGGCGGGCGGAACAGCGGGTTCCGCCGAGGCGCCGCCCTTGCAGGCGACAAGGGCGAGCGGCAGCGCGAGAAGGACGCGCCGGTCGAGCATCAGCTGGCGCGGCGGCGCAGGCCCATTTCGTCGAAGGCGGCGGTTTCGCGCTTGCCGGCGGCGACGATGGCGTTGAGCCTGGTCATTTCGGCGACGTGTTCAAACTTCTTGAGCTCGCCGAAGGCGTCGGTCAGGGCGTCACGGGCGCCCGCTTCCTCGCCTTCGAGGGTGGTGAGGTCGGCTTCGGCGACGCCCTTGCGGGCCTTCCAGCCGTTCAGATAGGCGCCGAGCAGCATATTGGCGTTGGCGTCCGCACGGGCGCGCTCGCGTTCCACCTCGACCTCGGCGTCCAGCACTGCCAGGCGCATTTCGGCGGAGGCCTTGCGGGCGGTGATCTCGGCGAGGCGCTTCTGCAGCGTCTCGACCTCATAGTTCGAGATACGGATGAGCGAATGGGCCCAGGCGGTCATGCGATGTCTCTCCGATGAGGCACAGCTATTGCTGCGCCATCCCCTGGTTCAGGATTGCCTCCAGGCGGGTAAAGGAATCGGTAAGACGCGTGGCGTCGTCCTTGTCCTGGCCCAGAAAAGCTTCGAGTGCGGGGTTGAGGGCGATGGCCCTGTCCGTGATGGGATCGGCCCCCGCGCGGTAGGCGCCGATCTTGATCAGTTCCTCCATCGAGGAATAGGCCGACAAACATTGACGAGCGCGGCGGTTCAGCTCGCGCTCGGGCGGGGTCTGGCAGCCGGGCAGGGTCCGGCTGACGGATTTCAGGACGTCGATGGCCGGGAAGCGGCCCCGTTCGGCGATCTTGCGGTCCATGACGATGTGCCCGTCCAGAATACCGCGCACGGCGTCGGCGATGGGCTCGTCATGATCGCCGCCGTCGACAAGGACGGTGAACAGGGCGGTGATCGGCCCGGCCGTAGTGCCGTCCGGCCGGATCGGACCGGGGCCGGCGCGCTCGAGAAGCTTGGGCAGTTCGGTGAAGACGGTCGGCGTATAGCCTTTGGTGGTCGGAGGCTCGCCGGCGGCCAGACCGATTTCGCGCTGGGCCATGGCGAAGCGGGTGACGGAGTCCATCAGGCACAGGACCTCGAGATCCTGATCCCGGAAATATTCGGCGATGGCCAGGGTCATATAGGCCGACTGGCGCCGCTTCAGGGCCGGCTCGTCGGAGGTGGCGACCACGACGACGGCGCGGCGCAGGCCTTCTTCGCCAAGGGTTTCCTCAATGAACTCGCGGACTTCCCGGCCCCGTTCGCCGATCAGTCCGACCACGACCACATCGCAGGTGGCCTGTTTGGCCAGCATGGACAGCAGGACGGACTTGCCGACGCCGGAGCCGGCGAAGATGCCCAGACGCTGGCCGCGGCAGGTGGTGGTGAAGACGTCCATCGAGCGGACGCCCAGATCCAGACGCTCGCCCACCCGGCCGCGCGAATGGGCCGGTGGGGGCGAGGCGCGAAGGGGGTAGGGGGCCGGGCCCTGGGGCAGCGGCCCCTTACCGTCGATCGGATTGCCGAAGGCGTCGATGATGCGGCCGAGCCAGGCGGTGGTCGGCCGCACGCTGGCCTGTTGGCCGATGATGCGGATGTCGGCGCCGGGGGCCACGCCCTCGACCGGCCCGAAGGGCATCAGCAGGGCCTTGGAGTCGCGAAAGCCCACGACCTCGGCGGGCAGGGCGGTGGCGCCGCGCCGCACGATCTCGGCCCGGGCCCCGACGGCGAGACGCGACAGACCGCCCCGCGCCTCGATCAGCAAACCGCTGACGCCGGCGACCTTTCCGGTCACGACCAGCGGGTCGATGGCTTCGACGGCGGCGACGAGATTGCGCAAATTCACACCCGGGAACAGGCGTTAACCAATTGCGGGATCATGGTTAACGAGGGGTGAAAGTCGGGCTAGTTGGGTGTGGGAAACGGTGCGTCGGACGGAGCGGACGCCGGGCGGTCCGTAGTCAGGATCGCCCCGACCGAGGCGGTCACGATGCAGGCGATCGCGAACCATTGCAGGGCGTTCAGCTGCTCGTGCAGTAGCACCAGTCCGGCGACGGCGCCGACGGCCGGCTCTCCGGACAGCAGGACGCCGAAGGTGCGCTTGGGGATATGGCGAAGCGCGATCATCTCCAGCGAATACGGCAGGGCGCTGGACGCCAGGGCGACGCACAGGCCGATGGCAAGAACCGCGGGTGACAGCAGCGCCGATCCGGCGACGGCGACGCCGAAGGGGATGATGACCAGGGCCGCCGTGCTCATCCCCAGGGCGACAGACTGGCCCGCGTGCATATGGGACAGACGTTTGCCGAAGATGATGTAGAGCGCCCAGAACACCCCAGCCGCGGCCGCGAAAGCCACGCCGACAGGGTCGAGATTGTGGGCGCCGCTCCAGATCGGCAGCAGCATGGCCAGACCGGCGACGGCGCAAGCGATCCAGACGAAATGGATCAGGCGGCGGGCGTTCATCAGGGCCAGCACCAGAGGGCCGGAAAACTCGATCGCGATGGCCAGACCCAGGGGGATGGTGCGCAGCGACATGTAGAAGCTGAGATTCATCAGGCCCAGAACCAGGCCGTAGAGCAGCACCCGCACGGCGTCGGCGCGCGTCAGGCGAAACCGCCACGGACGCCAGATGGCGACCAGCACCAGGGCCGACAGGCCGACCCTTAGGGTGGACGTGCCCTCGGCGCCGATCACCGGAAACAGCTGTTTGGCGAAGGAGGTGCCAACGGCGAGGGAGACCATGCCCAGAAGCAGGCCGAGATAGGGGGCGGCCTGGCCGGTCGTGGGCGAGGCGAGCGTACGGCGGAGGGCGATCATCGACATGGGCTGAGGATAGCCAATACGCGGTTGCGCTTCCCGGCGATTTCAAGCTTCAATGCGCCGGGAATCGGCACGGATCGTATATTAATGACGGAATTCGTCACTCTGGACGCGTTCGACCGCAAGCTTCTGGCCCGCGTTCGCCAGAACAATCTGGAGCCGGCGCGGATTACGGCCGAGGCTGTCGGCCTGTCGGAATCCGCCGTGCTGAGACGGCTGCGCCGGTTGAGGGCCGAAGGCGTCATCGTCGGCGATGTTGCGATCATCGATCCGGCCCGGGTCGAACCGCGGATCGTCCTTCACGTGCTTGTCGAGATGGGCACGCAGGAGAGACGGCATACGGATGCGTTCAAGGCCGCTATGCAGCGCAGTCCGGAAATCCAGGGCGCCTGGGACGTGACTGGCCCAACGGACTTCCTGCTGACGGTGTCAGTGCGGTCGATGGCTGAATATGAAGCCTTCTGCCAGCGCGAGCTGACGACTGAGGCTCACGTCCGGGCGTTCCAGAGCATGATCACCATCCGTGAGGTGGTGGGGTTCGATCCTGCGCGGGCGGTGCTGTCCGCCTGAACCCGGCCGCCTCACGAAATCTCGCACGGCGGCGATCAGAAATCGCTTAGCTGCATCTTGCGATCGGCGTATGCGGCCTATCTGAAGACGACCTCGAACGACGGAGACGCCCATGTCCGCATATGACGCCAGCCGCCACGCCACCCAAGGCCGGGGCAAGATCTACGACTCGATCATCGACACCATTGGCGACACGCCTCTGGTCCGTCTGCCGCGCCTGTCGGCGGAATACGGGGCCAAGGCCACGGTCCTGGCCAAGCTGGAGTTCTTCAACCCGATCGCCTCGGTCAAGGACCGCATCGGCGTGGCCATGGTCGAGGCCCTGGAAGCGGCCGGCAAGATCACCGCCGACACCGTCCTGATCGAACCGACCAGCGGCAACACCGGCATCGCCCTGGCCTTCGTCGCCGCCGCCAAGGGCTACAAGCTGATCCTGGTCATGCCCGAGAGCATGTCGATCGAGCGCCGCAAGATGCTGGCCCTGCTGGGCGCCCAGCTGGAGTTGACCCCCGCCGAGAAGGGGATGAAGGGCGCCATCGCCCGGTCGCAGGAGCTGCTGGCCTCGACGCCGAACTCGGTCAGCCCGTCGCAGTTCGACAACCTGGCCAACCCGGCCATCCACCGCGTGACTACCGCGGAGGAGATCTGGAACGACACCGCCGGGGCTGTCGATATCGTCATCGCCGGCGTCGGCACGGGCGGCACCATCACCGGTGTCGGCCAGGCGCTGAAGGCCAAGAAGCCGTCGGTGAAGATGGTCGCGGTCGAGCCCACCGCCTCTCCGGTCCTGTCGGGTGGCGAGCCGGGTCCGCACAAGATCCAGGGCATCGGCGCCGGCTTCATTCCGGCCATCGTCGACCGCTCGGTGATCGACGACGTCGAACAGGTCTCCAACGAGGACAGCTTCGACATGGCGCGCAAGGTCGCCCGCCTCGAAGGCGTGCCGGTCGGCATCAGTTCGGGCGCGGCCCTGACCGCCGCCTTCCGGCTGGGCGCGAAGGACGAGAACGCCGGCAAGACCATTGTGGCGATCATCCCAAGCTTCGCCGAGCGCTATCTGTCGACGGCCCTGTTCGAAGGTCTTTGAGACCCGTCATCTGCGGTTAACCGCGCAAGCCTAGACTCCTTCGACCATGTCCGATCCTGCGGTCATTCCTGAAGGCGAGGCGCCGCAGCCGGCGGTGCGGGCGCGGCACGCCCTGCTCAAGCGGTTGGCCGACGTCGTCTCGTTGCCCGCGAGCCGGATCAACGCCTTCGAGCGGGCGGTGACCGGCGACCTGCTGGTGGAGATGCTGAGGCTGGCCGAGCCGCGCGAGCGCAAGCGCGTCGCGGAACGGCTTGCCCCGCTCTCGGAACTGCCCAACAGCCTGGCGCGGATGCTGCTGCGCGACGATCCGGCCATCGCCGGTCTGTTGATCGAGCAATGCGCCTCCCTGACCGACGCCGATCTGGTCGCCTGCGCCCGTGACGCCGGGCCCGAGCACCGTTTCCTGATCGCCAACCGCCGCAGCGTCTCCGAGGTCATCGCCGAGACCCTGGTCGGGTTCGAAGAGGCGGCGGTGATCGAGGCCCTGTTGCGCAACACCACCGCGCGGCTGTCGCAAAGCGCGGTGGAAAGCATCGTCAGCCTGAGCCGTCAGCACCCCGGTCTGTGCGGCCATCTCCTGCGCCGCGCCGAGCTGCGGCCGTCGGGGGCCTATGTGATGTTCTGGTGGTGCGGGGCGGACGACCGCAAGACCATCCTCCAGCGCTTCGCCGTGTCGCGCGAGGTCATGCAGGAAGTGGTCGAGGACGTCTTCGCCATGGCCGCCGAGGAGGGCTGGGCCGACCCGGTCTCGCGCAAGGCCCTGCAGTTCATCGAGCGCCGCCAGCGCAACCGCGCCGCCATCGCCAAATCGCCCTACGACAGTCTGGAGCAGGCCGTCGCGGTCGCCGGCCAGAACGGGCTCACGCGCGAGGTCGCGTCCGAAATCGCCTATCTGGCCGGGATCAAACCCCTGACCGGCGCCAAGATCCTGGGCGACGTCGGCGGCGAACCCCTGGCCATCCTGTGCAAGGCGACCGGCCTGTCCCGGATCGACCTGCTGAACCTGTGGCGTTCGATGCGCCGTCCCGAGGCGACCGCAGACGGCGCGATCGATCCGGGTTGGGAGCGGGTCTGCATTACCTTCGAGATGCTGGCGGTCGACCGGGCCCAGACGGTTCTGCGTTACTGGAACTGGTCGCTGTCCTCTGCCCTGACGCCCGCACTGCTGAAAGCGATCCGTGAGGGGGAGAATGAAACCCTTGATGAATATTCAGCGCCGGAGCGCGCGGCGATGATGGCGCTGGCGGACAACTTCGGCCGTTAGTCTGAACTGGCCGTTTCTCGGTTGCAACACTGGAAAACGCCGCTGTGTCGCCCTAGACGCAGCATCCATTGCTTTCGCCGACGAACGTCAGTATTGGCGGAATCACGGTTTAAGTGGCGATGTCAGTCGTCAGTGGGGAATAGCAAGTGGAAACGCCAATGGACGACAAGACCGAACTTCTGGAAATGACCGCTGACATCGTGTCGGCCTACGTCGGCAACAACAGCGTGGCGGCGAATGACCTGCCCGCGCTGATCGCCAACATCCATGCCGCGCTTTCGACCGTCTCGACTGGCGTCGTCGAAGTCGAGCCCGAGCCCAAGGAACCGGCGGTTCCGGTTCGCAAGTCGATCAGCCCCGATTTCCTGATCTGTCTGGAAGACGGCCGCAAGTTCAAGTCGCTGAAGCGCCACCTGCGCACCAAGTACGACATGAGCCCCGAAGAATACCGCGCCAAGTGGAATCTGCCGAAGGACTATCCGATGGTTGCGCCGAACTACGCCAAGGCGCGTTCGGACCTGGCCAAGCAGATGGGCCTGGGCCAGGGCGGCCGCAAACCCGCCCGCGCGACCCGCGGCAAGAAGTAGTCAAACCGGAGCTCCGGTCGAAGCGCCCGCTTCCGCAAGGAGGCGGGCGTTTTCGTATCCGGGATCAGGCCGCCTGGACGCCGCGACGCATGCGCCAGAAGCGCAGGGTGCGCATGGCCTGTTCGCGGGTGAGATCGGCGTAGAGGCGCGCATAGCCGTGCGCCTTGGCCATGGCCTCGCCGTCGTCGTTGAGGATCACCACGGCGAAGGTCAGGAACAGGGCGCGGTCCAGATCGGCGGCGCGGCAGATGACGGCCAGGGCGTCCAGTTCGCGGCGTTCGATGATCTGTCGCGCGGTGTGGAAATCGACGTCCGCCAACTGGGCGAGCGAGATCAGGAAGGGCGTACGAGAGCCGGAGCGCAGGAAGCGGGCCAGCATCTGGGGCGACAACTGGTTGGCGGCGGCCAGTTCCTGAACATAGGCCAGGCTCTCGGCGTAGTCGGCAGGGAGGACGCCGTCCTCGGTGGCGACGCGGGCGCGACCGGCGGCGAGGGCGGCTTCGAGCAGAACCGGGTCCATGGCGGCGTTGGTTTCGAGGATGTGCTGACGCAGCCGGGCCTCGACGACAAAATACATCTCGTTGAGCAGGTCGGCGGGCAGGGCGCTGCGTTCGACGGTCGCTGCATGCAGGGCCGGATTGACCTTGGCGCGCTCGACAGCGGTCTCGGAAGCCGTGCGCGACAGGCGGGCCCCGTCATTGCGCAGCAGGGTGCCGAGGGTTTCGTCATCACCGCGCTCGACGATGACTTCGGACACGGCCTCGGGGACTTCCGGGCGGCTGGAGACGGCGCGCAGATGCGCCTGACCATGGACGCGCACGACGCCCAAGAGGTCGGCCTCGGTCAGGACGGTCGAGGCCCGCAGGACGGCGTCTGCAACGTCGGCCTCGTCATTGGCGAGGCGGCGGATCAGGCCGCGCGGGGCGTCGGCCCGGACCGAGAAGCGCTCGGAAAGCTCCTTGCGGACTGCGGTCTCCATATCGGCGGAGAGATCGGAAAGAACCGAGCCGTAAAGCTCATCCTCCTTGGCGGTGCGCAGGGTGGAGCCGAAGAAGTGGTCGGTGAGTTCGCGCAGCAGGGCGCGTCGGCTGTCGCTGGACGGCTCCTGGGCCAGGGCGATGAGCGCGGGAAGGCGCGATCCCGTCAAGGCGATCTCATCGGCCGCGGAAAGGGGGGCGGCGACGTCACTCATGGCAGATTGGGATCCTGATTGGGCACGACGACCTGGGCCTGGCCGTTGACGGTGCGGGTCCGCACCGGGTTCGCGGGCGGTTCGGCGAGATCGATGGGGGCGTTGTCGAGATAGACCGACTCCGGCATGGCGATCGGGTCCGGCTGGCGGCCAACGGCGCGCTGGACCGAATAGTAACGGACGCCTTCACGCGGCGGCTCGGCGCCGGCGTAGGCCTGACCGCCGGAGGTGCGGCCGGCGACGGGCTGGGTCAGGACAGACGACTGGATCTCGCCCTGGGCATTGGTCTGGGTGGAGGCGGTTTGAGGCTGCGGCTGGGCCTGGGCTTCGGCGGGGCGCTGCGGCTGCTGCATGCGGAAGATGGGCGCGTCCCGGCGCGGGGCCATAGGATCATAGTCGGGGGCGGCCGTCGGAGCGGGACCGGCGTCGGCGCGCTGCTGGAGCGGCGCGGGTTGTTGTGCCTGCTCGGCGGCGGGGGCCTGCATATGCATGGCCTGCTGCTGCGGCTGCGGCATGGCGCGAACCTGGGCCTCGTACTGGGCCTGGGCTTCGGAGCGGTACCAGGCCTGGTATTGGGCCTGAATCTGCGCCTGATAAGCGGCCTGGGCGCGGGCCTGTTCAGCGGGATCGGCCTGGGGCGCCTGGGGGCCGGAATAGACGGGGATCGGGCCGCGGGGGGCGGCGTCCTGCGGGGCGGGTCCCTGCGTGGCGGCAAGCGGCGTGGGCGCGGGGGCCGGAGTACGGCCGGAGCCGGTCCAGGCGGAGGCGGGGGTCAGGCCGCCGCCGGAACCGACGCCGTAGCGCGAAGGCCGGGCCGAGGCGTTCTGGATGCCGGGGTAACGGGCGCCGTTGGCGGCGAGCGGCGTGGGCGGCCCCGCGACGGGGGAGCGGCGCAGGCCATCGTTGGGTGCGGCCGTGGCCTCAGGCTTGCCGGCCCAAGTCAGGTAGCGCAGACCCATGACCTCGCCGGGGCGCGCCTGCTGGGCGAGTGCGGGGGAGGCGGCAAATACACAAGCGCCGACGGCGAGCACCGGCGCGAACGCGGTCAGGACGTTGGAACGGTTGCGCAAATCGGACTCCCCGCGTTCGCACGGAACGTCCGATCAAGGTATCCGAAGGCGCATTAACCCGGGGCTAACGGCCAGAACGTCGTTTCAGGATTTCCCGGGCGCCGGCGGCGACGGCGAGGTTGAGCAGAAGGCCGAGGGCGGCGAGCCAGACGAGGGCAGCCAGAAGTTCGGCCGTGCGCAGGCGATTGCCGGCCTCCAGAAGACGCCAAGCGAGGCCCTGAGCACGGCCGGAGCCGGAGACGAATTCGGCGATCACGGCGCCGATGATCGCCTGCCCCGCGGCGACGCGCAGACCCTCGAGCGCGAAGGGCAGGGAGGACGGGAGTCGCAGGCGCATCAGGCGCTGGATGCGGCCGGCGCCATAGAGGTCAAACATCCGCTCGAGATCCGGATCGGCGGACTTGAGGCCCGTCAGAACGCCCGAGAAGACCGGGAAAAAGGCGACGGCGGCGGCGAGGGCGACCACGGCGAGTTCGGCGTTGTCGAGCCCGGCCCAGATCACGACCAGAGGCGCGATGGCGACAATGGGTGTCACCTGCAGAGCGATCGCCAGCGGCCGGACCGCGCGCTCGGCGGCGTCGTTCAGCGAAACGACGATGGCGAGACCACCGCCGAGGACCGTGGCGACAGCCAGAGCCTGGACCGCCATCCAGAAGGTTTGCAGGGCCGAGCCGGCAAGGACAGGGGCGCGCTCGATCAGGGCCACGGCGACCGCGCTGGGCGGCGGCAGGAAATAGGTCGGAAGGGCGAGGACGCGGCAGGCCGCCTCCCACCCCGCGAGCAGAAGGGCGATCAGAAGCAGCGGGGCGATGAGGTCGGCGGCGCGTTTCACGACATCGCCCCTATGGCCGAGGCGAGGGCGTCCGCGACAGCTTCGACCGTTTGGCGGTAGCTCGGGTCGGTTCGCCAGTGAGGCGGCCGGGGGATCGGGCCGGGAGCAGTGATCGCCGCGCGGGGCCGGCCGCTGGCGGCGTCGAGGACGACGATGCGCCCCGCCAGATAGACAGCTTCCTCAACGTCGTGGGTGACGAAGACGATGGCCGGCCGGGTTTCGGACCACAGCCGGTGCAGGTCCTCCAGCAGGCCGCGGCGGGTAATGGAGTCGAGTGCCGCGAAAGGCTCGTCGAGCAGCAGAAGGTCGGGGCGGGTGACCAAGGCGCGGGCGAGAGAGACCCGCATGGCCATGCCGCCCGACAGCTGGAACGGGCGGGCGTTCAGGCGATCGCCGAGACCGACGGCGGCCAGGGCCTTGACGGCGCGAGCGTGAGCCTCAGTGCGGACGACGCCGGTCAGTTCGAGGGGAAGGGCGACATTGGTCAGGGCGTCGGCCCAGGGCATCAGGGTGGGGCTCTGGAACACGAAGCCGGTTCCGCCGGGCGTGATCTGGCGGACGACGGCGCCGGCGTGAGGCCTCTCCAGGTCGGCGAGCAGTCGCAGGATGGTGGACTTGCCGGCGCCGGATGCGCCGACGAGGGCGACGATCTCGCCGGCGGAGACGGTCAGGTCGATGGGGCCGATCGGGGCGCGGTCCGGCCAGGCGACCGTGACGCCGGAAAGGCTGGCCGCGAGTCCGTCAGCCACGGCCGGGCAGGTAGCTGTCCGTGAAGGCGTTGCGCCAGTTCAGGTTCTGCGGATAGACGCCGGCGCCCGAGGTGGTGTCGAAGAAGGCCTGCCAGCGTTCGTTGGTCATGGCGCCGAGGCCATAGAGGGCCGCGTCGCCGCCCTCGACGATGGAGTTGGTGTTCAGGGCGTCGCGGGCCTGGGCGAGGACCGCGTCGGTCATGTCCGGATTGTCGCGTTTGATCAGGGCGTTGGCCTCTTTGGGGTCGCCGTTCATATAGTCGCGCCAGCCTTCGGCCGAGGCGGCGATGAAGCTGCGCAGGGCGGCGGCGTTGTCGCGCGCAAAGCCGTTAGGCGACAGGACCATGGCGGCGTAGGAAGGATAGCCCTCGTCGGCCAGCAGGAAGACCTTGGGCTTGAAGCCGCCGACCTTCTCGATCGTATAGGGCTCGGACGTCAGATAGCCCTGCTGCACCGCCCGCTCGTCGGCGAGGAAGGGCGCGGGGTTGAAAGTGTATTTGCGGACCTGATCGTCGGTGAAACCGTATTTGGACTTCAGCCAGACCCAGAAGGCGGTGATGGAGGCGTCGGCGAGCAGGAAGGGACGGTCCTTCAGATCGGCTATGGTCTTCAGCTCCGGATCGGGGTGAGCGATCAGGACCTGGGGGTCCTTCTGGAAGAAGGCGGCGACGGCCTTCACCGGCGCATCCTCAGCGACCAGGTTGAACGGGATAAAGGAATTGGAGCCCATGCCCAGCTCGACCGCGCCCGAGGCCAGCAGCTGGGGCACGTTCACGCCCGGGCCGCCCTGGACGATCTGGACGTTCAGATTGCGCTTCGCATAGAGGCCGGTCGCCAGGGCCTGGTAGAAGCCGCCATGCTCGGCCTGGGCGCGCCAGTCGGTGGCGAAGCGGATGCGGACCCGACCCTGATCGTCGACCGGCGCCTCGGAGCGGAAGCAGGAGGCGAGGCCGGTCACGGTCGTGGCCACGGCCGCAAGCGCACCGCCCGCGAGGACGAGGCGGCGGCTGGCGATGACTGGTCGATTCTGGTCCCGCGACATGCGGCGCAAGCTAGAGTGCGGAGGCGGCGAAGGAAAGGCGAACGAAGGTGGGAGCGTTGATCAGCGGCGGGCGTCGAGAACCAGACGCCCGACGAGTTCGCGCAGGCCGGTCGGCCGCTGCTCGCCGAACATCTGACCCATGCTTCCCGATTGGGCGCGGATCATAGCGACCATCGGATTCGCGGACTCGTCGGAGATCAGAAGGTCGCCGGTGTTTTCATCCACACTGACGCTGTTAATCCATTTGCCCATTTCCGGTAGAGCGGGCGTGTCTTGCGACTCTTCCGAACCATCCGCGTCCGCATGGGCTTCATCGTCGCCCGACATCACGGCCTGCATCACAGAGCCGTCGCCGAACATGCCCTTCATTGCGACGACCGAGGCGGTGTTGCGCTCATAGTTCGCTACGGCCGCGACGGGGCCGGCGCAAAGATAGCCCATGAGGAAATCAGCGGCGTCGGCGGCGCCGGTGCTGACGCGAACCGCGTCTGCGACCTTGTCACGAAGGCAGGTCTCGGCCCGGACAAGCACGGGAGGCCTGGCCGCGGCCGGCGCCGCGCTTTGCGCCAGACAGGGCGTGGCCATGGTCAGGATGGGGGCGAAGGCGGCGAGGATGAGGGGCAGACGCATGGCGATCTCCGATGACAGGAGACAGCTTAGCCGTGAGATTCGACCTGTCGATGACAATCACAGGCCGCATTGGTGCTGGCCAGAATTGAGCGAGGGGACGAACGCGCCGGCGAACCGTCGCTTTCGTCCCCTCACCAAGTCCGGGTTGGACTTGGCCATTGAGGTTCAGGGCCCTGGCTTCAGCATCCGCGAGGCAAGCCCCGGAGATGGTCAGCTGTATCCTGGCGGCTCCTGTCCGATGCCGGTCCGTCGAGGATTGCGTCCCCGCCGTCGTTCATCGATCCCGATCCGGTTCCCTTGCCGGGCCTTCCCGCCGAAGCGGTTCCGCCCTTCAGAGCCTGGATCCTGCCGTCCCGTCTCGCTTCGTCGCCCGAGGGCGCCAGTGGAAGACCGTCTGGTCAGAGAGCCGGACCGACCCGCTTGAGCCCCGGTTCTCACCGGATTTCCGCGCCGCCGTGTCCCTCGGCCTGATCAAGCTCGCTCCAAACCCAAGATCCAGCAATAGGTCTGAACACGGTAGATGTGGATCGAACGGGGGACAGATTTGGCCGAAGCTGGGGGATAAATCAGCTTCGACGCAAGGAAGTTGCTGATGTCACTGGATTGTCATGATTCTTAACGCCGCAAGCGGGGCGGTGGATAAGCGCCGAATTTAATGTCTAGCCCGCCAGAGCCTCACGCTTCTCCTCAAGCGCCAGCCATTCTTCTTCGGCGTCGGCCAGCTTCTGCTGGGCGGCTTCGAGGGCCTTCATGGTCGAGGCGAAGCCGGCGGGGTCGCGGGAGTAGAAGTTGACGTCGTCGAGACGGATCTGATGGGCCTTGATGGTGTCGGGCAGCTCGTGGATCAGGGCGTCCAGTTCCTTGAGGCGGTGGGTGTCCTTGAAGGACATCTTGCCCTTGGCGGCGGGCGCTGCCGGTTTGGCGGCCGGAGCGGGCGCCGGGGCAGGCGCGGCGGGCGACCCGGCCCGGCCCTCCGCGATCTGCTTCAGAAAATCCGGGTTCTGGCCGATGAAATCGGTCCAGCCGCCGGGGGTCTCGACGATGTCGCCACGGCCGTTCATGCCGATGGTCGAGGTGGCGAGGCGGTCGACGAAGTCGCGGTCGTGGCTGACCAGGATCAGGGTGCCGTCGTACTGCTCAAGCAGCTCCTCGAGCTTGTCGAGGGTGTCCATGTCGAGGTCGTTGGTCGGTTCGTCGAGGACCAGCATATTGGCGGGCTTGGCCAGGGCCAGAGCCAGCAGCAGGCGGTTGCGCTCGCCGCCCGACAGGGTCGAGATCGGCTGGCGCAACTGGGCCTCGGTGAAGAGGAAGTCCTTGGCATAGGCGGCGACGTGCTTGGAGATGCCGCGCACGATGATGCTGTCGCCGCCGCCGGGCGTCATGGCGTCCCACAGGGTCATGTCCGACTTCAGGCCTTCGCGGGACTGGTCGAGGTAGACGGTCTCAAGGCTGGCGCCGAGTTTGACTGTGCCCTCGGTCGGGGCCAGTTCGCCGAGCATGATCTTGACCAGGGTGGTCTTGCCGGCGCCGTTCGGGCCGACGATGGCGAGGCGGTCGCCGCGGATGATGCGGCTGGTGAAGGGCTTGATGACCACGCGGTCGCCAAAGGATTTGGTGATCCCCTTGAGGTCGGCGACCAGTTTGCCGGAGGTGCTTCCGGAATCGACGCCGAGGTACATCTCGCGGGGCCGGTCCTTGGCCTGCTCCGCGCGTTCGGCGCGCAGGGCGTCCAGAGAACGGGCGCGGCCCTCGTTGCGGCTGCGGCGGGCGGTGATCGAGCTGTAGAAGGTCGCGGTCTCGCGCTCGATGGTCTTGGTCAGCTTCTGGAAGGCGACGGCTTCTTCTTCCTGAACCTTGGTGGCCCATTCGTCGAAGGCGTCGAAGCCCTTGTTCAGGGTGCGGACCTGGCGGTTGTCCAGCCAGTGGCAGGACTGGGTGACGCGGTTCAGGAAGGCGCGGTCGTGGGAGACGATCAGGGCGGCGCAGCGGGCGGCGATGATCTCTTTTTCCAGCAGCTCGATCGCCAGGATGTCCATGTGGTTGGTCGGCTCGTCCAACAGGAGCAGGTCGGGCTCCTCGGCGAAGGCCTTGGCCAGGGCGGCGCGGCGGATTTCACCGCCGGACAGGCCCTTGGTCGACTTGTGCGGGTCCATGCCGAAGGTTTCGAGCCAGGCCTCGGCGGTCCAGTGCTCGGCGTCGTTGGAGGTGGCGTAGTCCAGCAGGGTGTCGCCGGCGATCAGCGGTTCCTGCGGCACATAGGCGAACTTAACGGCGCCCTGGACCGAGCGCGTACCGGAATCGGGCTCGATCAGGCCCATGACGACCTTCATCAGGGTCGACTTGCCAGCGCCGTTGCGGCCGACGAGGCAGGACCGGGTGCGCGGCTCGATGGCGAGGTTGACCCCGTCGAAGAGCGGCCGTTGACCGTCCTGCAGACGGACGTCGTTGAGCGAAACGAGAGGCGGGCGAGCGGCCATGGGTGCTTTCGGGAGCGGGGAAGGCAGGAGCGCGGTCCCGAAAAGTGGGACCGGTTTTCGGGCGGGATCGCGCTCCAGCATAGTGGAAAGGCCTGATTCACGACATCGGCGGAAGTGCGAAGCACTTCCTCCTCAGCCGATCAGGCCTTAGGGGAGGGCGTGGATGTAGAGCGTACCGACCCGGCAACCAAGCCCTTCTGGCAGACCAAGCGTCTGGAGCAGATGACCCGCGAGGAGTGGGAGAGCCTTTGTGACGGCTGCGGGCTGTGCTGCCTGATCCGTTTCGAGGACGAGGATTCCGGTGATGTCTTCGCGACCAAGGTGCATTGCAGGCTGTTCGACAGCGAGAAATGCACCTGCACCGACTATGCGAACCGCAAGGAGCATGTGCCGGACTGCATCAAGCTGACGCCCTGGAACATCGAGGCGTTGAAGTGGATGCCGAAGTCCTGCGGCTATCGCCGGATCAACGAAGGGCGGGGGCTGGCGAACTGGCATCCGCTGGTCTCGGGCGATCCGGAGAGCGTGCATAACGCGGGGGTGTCGGTGCGCGGTCAGACGATCTCGGAACTGGATCTGGCCGATCCCGACGACGCCGTGGAGCTGGCTGCGCCCGAGTGGGACGTCGAACGCGGCGTCCAGGCCGCGAAAGGGGCGCCCGATCCGGCGAACCCGCATGATTGACGCGTGCAATCCCAAGGCGGGCCCGGGTTTGCGATTTTCTCGAGCCGCTGAACCCGCCTGAGGGCGCTGGTCCGCTATAGTTTGGGCATGGACGGAAAAGGGGACGCGGCGGGGATGGACGTCGAAGCCCTGAGGCGCGACCTGCAGCTACGGCTGGTCGAGGCCGGCGGAGCGCCGCTCGAAGAGATGGAACGCACGGCGCGAGCGGTGACGACCATCGCCAAGGCCATCGACGGCCTGGCGTCGGCGGCTCCTCACAGCGACAACGGAATTCGGCATGAAGGACTCGACGCCAAGAGCGAGCAGCATCTTCGCGACCAGTTCCTGGCCCGGCTGGATGCTCTTGCAACCGCGCTCGAGTTGGAAGGCGTGGACCAATGTCCCGCGTGCGGAAGATTTGGACCGGATCGAGCGGGACTGGAACGGCTGGCGCGGTCCGGCGCAGACGCCGCCGGAGAGTGACTGGACGACCTGGCTTTTTCTCGGAGGCCGCGGGGCGGGCAAGACCCGGGCGGGCGCCGAATGGTTGAACCGTCGGGCAGTGGAGGGGGCGCGGCTGGCCTTGGTCGGGCCGACCCTGCACGATGTGCGCGAGGTGATGATCGAGGGGCCGTCGGGGCTGAGAGCGGTCGCGGCGCCGGGCGACCGGCCGACATACCATTCCAGCCGGCGGCTGTTGATCTGGCCGAGCGGGGCGCGGGCTTTCGCCTTTTCGGCCGAGGATCCGGAGAGTTTGCGCGGGCCGCAGTTCCACGGCGCCTGGGCCGATGAGTTTTGCGCCTGGAGAAATCCGGGCGAGGTGCTGGCGATGCTGAGACTGGGCCTGAGGCTGGGGGCGGATCCTGCACCGCGGCGGGCTGGATGATGTCGACTTCCACATCGGGCCGGTGAGATCATCGGTGCGGGGCTATGTGATCGACAGGACGATGCGGACTCGCGACGCGCTGGAGCCGCTGTTGGCCGCCTTCGGGATGACGGCGGCTGAGCGCGACGGGAGAATCGCCCTGGTTGGCGAGGAGGCACCGGTGACGATGCTGACCCTCGACGCCCTGGCCTTGCCGGATGATGGCGCGGCGATGACTCGCAAGCGAGAGATGGAGGCGACGCCTTCGGCCGCCCGTGTACGGTTCATTGACGAGAGCGCGGAATATCAGACCGGCTCCGTCACAGTCAGAAGCGATGAGGGCGAGGCTGGCGGCTCTGTCGACCTGGTCCTGCCGGCGGTTTGCGGCGCCGGTCTGGCGGGCCGGATGGCGCGAGAGGCCTTGAGCGGAGAGCAAGCGGAACGGTTGACCTTCGCGCCGGGGCCGCTTGAAGCGTTGGGACTGGAAACGGGCGATTTGATCCAACTCGAGGGCGAAGAGGGCGACTGGCGGATCGAGCAAGTTACCCTCGACGAAAGTTCGGCGATGACTCTGGTCCGGGCGTCGGCGGTCGAGACGTCTGATGTGATCGAGCACTGGCGAACCGCTGACGCCCCCGCAGCCTTTGGACCGCCATTGCTCGCCGTTCTGGACCTGCCGCCCTTACCGGGAGGGGAAAGCGATCCGCGGCCGGTGGTGGCGGTCGCCGCCGATCCGTGGCGACCGATGCAGGTGGTCGCGGGAGCAGCGGTCGACGGGCTGACGGCGCGCGGCGAGGCGACGTCGCCGGCGCGGGTCGGGCTTCTGACCGAGCCGTTGGCTCCCGGGATCGTGGGCCGCTGGGACGAGATCCATGCAATCACCGTTCGGGTAGAGGGTGAAGCGCCGGCCAGCATGGGTGAAGCGCCGGTTCTGGGCGGAGCCAATGCGGTCGCGGTTCAGGCGGCCGATAGCTGGGAGATCGTTCAGTTCCGGTCCGCCGAACTGGTCGGCCAAGGCGTCTGGAAGCTGACGGGCCTGTTGCGGGCTCAGCAGGGAACGGATGCGGAGATGGCGATCGGATCGGAGGTTGGCGGTCTGGTGGTGTTTCTGGACGAGGCGGCGAGCCGGGCCTCTCTCTCGTTGAGCGAGGTCGGATTGCCGATGATCTGGAGGGCTGGACCTGCGGGCGGCCCTCCCGGCGGCGCCGGTGTGTCCGAGCGGGCGGTCACTCTGCGAGGGCTATTCCATCGTCCCTGGAGTCCCGCCCATCTGAGGGTGAGCTTTGGCGCGACGGGGTTCGACATCAACTGGATCGTGCGATCCCGGCTCAATGGAGATATTTGGGACCGGGACATCGGGGTGGATCCGGTGCGGTTCAGGGTTCGGGTGCTGGACGGAGATGTCGTCATCCGGAGCTGGGAGACGAGCGCGGCCACAGCGATCTATGGAACGAGCGCCGTCGGTGAGGACTTTCCGAGTGGTCCCGGGCCGGATGTGCGGATCGCCGTCGCCCAAGCGGGGGAGGTTTTTGGATGGGGCGTCGAAGCTGTCGCGGCCCTTCCCGTCTGAAACCCATTGCTTTGACGCGTCCATGCCTTAACTGACGGCTTTCCCTTTCGGGCTCGGCGCGTAGTGTGTCGGGCCGATCTCGGTGGAGCGGTGCAGACGTGGCGGGCGATCCCTACAAGGAACTTGGCGTTTCGAGGGGCGCGAGCGCGGACGAGATCAAGAAGGCCTTCCGCAAGCTGGCCAAAGAACTGCACCCCGATAAAAATCCCGGTGACAAGGCGGCCGAGGAGCGGTTCAAGCGGATTACCGCCGCCTTCGATCTGCTGGGCGACGCCGAGAAGCGCGCCAAATACGACCAGGGTCAGATCGACGCTGACGGACGTGAGCAGTACGCCGGGTTCGGCGGCGGTCGTGCCGGCGGCGCGGGCCCGGGCGGATTCTCCGGCTTCGGCGGGTTTTCCGGCGCCGGCGCGGGCGGTTCGGGTGGACGGGCCAGTTTCGACGACATCGATCTGGAAGAACTGTTCGGCCGTTTCGGTGGCGGTGGAGCCAAGGCCGGTGGACGGTCGCCGTTCAACGGCAAGGGCTCGGACGTCCGCGCGACTCTGGATATCAGTCTGGAAGACTCGATCACGGGCGCCACGCGGCGGATTCAGTTTTCGGATGGCCGCACCCTCGACGTGGCCATCCCCAAGGGTGCGGGAGATGGCCAAACAATCCGGCTGAAGGGGCAGGGGGCGCCCGGCCGCGGCGGCCCGGCGGGTGACGCCCTGATCGAGCTGAAAATCTCGGCGCATCCAGTGTTCAAGGTCGATGGCGCCGATCTGACGATGGACCAGCCAGTGTCGCTTTACGATGCGGTGCTCGGCGGCAAGATTCCGGTCAGGACGCCGGAAGGCACCGTCAGCATGACCATCCCCAAGGGTTCGACCTCGGGCAAGGTGCTGCGCCTCAAGGGACGCGGCGCCTTCGCCAATGGCAAGCGTGGCGACCTGCTGGCCAAGCTGATGATCGCCTTGCCGGAAGGCGAGGACGAGGCTCTGACCAAACTCGCCCAGAAGCGGCGTGACGAGGGCCCGATGCGGCCTTTCCGGGACTGATGATGACCAAGCCTTCCGCCAAGCCTGCCCGTCCCTGGTTCGGTTCGGGGCCTACCGCGAAACGTCCGGGATACAGCTTGGGCGGTCTTCCCGCCGACCTGCTGGGACGCGGCATTCGCGCGCCGGAGGTGGTCGAGCGGTTCGCCCATGGCCTGCGGCTGACGCGAACAGTGCTTGAGGTCCCGGAGAGCCATGTGATGCTCTACACCCCGGGATCGGATACGGGCGCGGTCGAAGCGGCGTTGTGGGGTATGTTGGGTGAGCGGCCGGTCCAGGTCGTCGCCTATGAGAATTTCGGCCTGACCTGGCTGGCGGATGTGAAGACCCATCTGGGGCTGGACCCCAAGGCCCTGACGGCGTCGTGGGGCGAGCTGCCGGATTTGTCGAAGGTCGATTGGTCCAAGGATGTCGTCTTCCCCTGGAACGGCACGACCTCGGGCGTGCGCGTGCCGGACGGCGACTGGATCGCGGACGATCGTGAGGGTCTGGCGATCTGTGACGCCACCTCGGCCGCCTTCGCCATGCCTCTGCCGTGGGACAAGCTGGATGTCGTGACCTTCTCGTTCCAGAAGGCGCTGGGCGGCGAGGCGGGCATCGGGGTGATGGTCCTGTCGCCGCGTGCAGTGGCGCGGCTGGACGGCTTCAAGCCGGATCGACCGATCCCCAAGGTACTGCGGATCACAGACGGTAAGGGCTTTGACCGATCGCTGGCCGACGGGGTCGCGATCAATACCTTCTCTATCCTGACCATTGAGGACTGGATCGATGCGCTGGAATGGGCAGAGGGCGCGGGCGGCCTGACAGAGCTTATCCGCCGGACCGACGCCAACTATGCGGCGCTGGAGGCTTGGGTCGAGAAAACCGACTGGATAGCCTTCCTGCCGGATCGACGGGACATCCGCTCGACTACCTCGGTCTGCCTGAAGTTCACCGATGCGCGCGTCGCGGCCCTGGACGACAAGGCCCGGAAGGCTTTTGTCTTGCGGTTCAAGGCCTTACTGGAAGGCGAGGCGGCGGTATTCGACATGGAACCGCACCGCAATGCGCCTCCGGGACTACGCCTGTGGTGCGGCTGCACGGTCGAGACGGCGGATGTAATCGCAGCGGCGCCCTGGCTGGAATGGGCGTTTGAGACGGCGGTCAGCGAACTGCCCGTGAGATAAAACGTCCCGACCGGGACGACATTCGCCGATTCCCCCGCTATAGGCTGCGCCCGCCCATTACAGGCATGTGCGGAGAGACGGTTTTGGCGAACGTTGCAGTGGTCGGCGCCCAATGGGGCGACGAGGGCAAGGGCAAGATCGTCGACTGGCTGTCGAACCGGGCCGATATGGTCGTGCGGTTCCAGGGCGGTCATAACGCGGGCCACACCCTGGTCGTGGACGGCAAGGTCTACAAGCTGGCGCTGTTGCCCTCGGGCGTGGTGCAGGGCAAGCCCTCGATCATCGGAAACGGCGTGGTCGTCGATCCCTGGCATCTGGTCGGTGAGATCGAGAAGATTGAGGCGCAAGGGATTTCGATCAATCCCGGCATCCTGACCATCGCCGACAACGCGTGTCTGATCCTGCCAATCCATCCCGCACTGGACGTCGCCCGTGAGGCTGCAGCCAGCGCGCCGGGCGCCAAGATCGGCACCACCGGCCGGGGCATTGGTCCGGCCTATGAAGACAAGGTCGGCCGTCGCGCCATCCGGGTTTGTGACCTGGCCAACGAAGAAGACCTGAAGGTCAAGATCGACCGGCTGCGCTCGCACCACGATCCGCTGCGCGCCGGACTGGGTCTGGAACCGATTGATCCGGAAGCGCTGCTGGCCCAGTTGCTGGAGATCGCACCCAAGATCCTGCCCTACGCCCAGCCGGCCTGGCGGGTGCTCGATCAGGCCCAGCGCGCCGGCAAGCGCGTGCTGTTCGAGGGCGCGCAGGGCGCCTTCCTGGACGTCGATCACGGCACCTATCCCTATGTCACCAGCTCCAATACTGCGGCCGGTCAGGCCGCGGCGGGTTCCGGCATCGGACCCAAGGGCGTCGGCTATGTGCTGGGCATCGTGAAAGCCTATACGACCCGCGTCGGCGAGGGGCCTTTCGCCTGCGAACTGTTCGACGAGGTCGGCGAGCATCTGGCGACCGTGGGTCGCGAAGTCGGGGTCAATACGGGCCGCGCCCGTCGCTGCGGATGGTTCGACGCCGTCCTGGTGCGTCAGTCGGTGGCCATCAACGGCATCGACGGCATCGCCCTGACCAAACTGGATGTTCTGGACGGGCTTGAGACGCTGAAAATCTGCGTCGGTTACAAGATCGACGGGCAGGTTCTGGACTATCTGCCGTCCAGCCTGAAGGCCCAGGCGGCGGCCGAGCCGGTGTTCGAGGAGTTGGAAGGCTGGAGCGAAAGCACGGCCTCGGTTCGTAGCTTCAAGGACCTGAACGCCAATGCGATCAAATACGTGCGTCGCATCGAGGAACTGATCGGCGCGCCGGTCGCCATCCTGTCCACCAGCCCCGAACGGGACGACACCATTCTGGTCCGCGACCCCTTCTTGGGTTAGGGCGAAAAGGCTCGACGGTTCAACGTGGCCTTAACCGGAAGCAGTTAGGGATAACGCTCTATCGCGGAGTGTCCCCTTGTTTGCAGCCGACGCCAAAACCCTTGCTCGTATCGCGCCGACCATCCAGCGGGTGGTGGTGATCGATCCGAATCTGGCGGCCGCCCGTCTGCTGCTCGACCTCATGAAAAGTCTCGGCTCGCGGGAAGTGGTCCACGAGACCGACGAACTGCGCGCCATGGATTCCATCCGGGAGATCGAGCCGGGCCTGATCTTCACCGAGCGCGCCGGACCGCGCCTGGACGGCGAAGGCTTCACGCGCAAGCTTCGCCGGTCAAACCTGGCCAGCCGTCGAGCTCCGGTCATCATGGTGACGGCGGAGGCGACCGCGAGCTCCATCAAGGGCGCACGTGACTGCGGCGTGCATGAATTCCTGCGCAAGCCTTTCACGGCGTCGGATCTGTTCCGCCGTGTCGAGAATGTGGCCCTGAAGCCGCGTGACTGGATCGAGGGTGTCGCCTATGTCGGGCCGGACCGGCGCCGGTTCAACTCGGGCGAATACGCCGGGCCGCAGAAGCGCAAACAGGACAAGCCGGCCTCAGGCGCTGCCGCTGCTCTTGCGGTCAAGGACCAGGCGATGCGGATCCTGGCCGCCGCACTGGCGCAGTATGACAACGACCCGACGCAAGCCGTGAGAGCGGCCCGTCAGCAGGCCGAGACCCTGAAGGCTCTGGCCATCAAGACGTCCGACGCGAAGCTGGCGATTGCCGCGGCGGGCCTCGAAGCCTTGCTGGCGGCAGGAATGCCAACCAAGGCGGCGCTCGCCCAGCCGATCGGCGGGCTTCTGGCGCTGCACGAGCCCGAGCAGCTGGCGCGGGCCTCCTGAAATCAAAAAAGCCCGGCTCGCGAGCCGGGCTTTTCTTTCAGGTGCGGTCGGCGGTCAGGCGTCGACGAGGTTCCGCTCTTCAGCGGCGGCGCGCATGGCCTTCTGCAGCTTCTCGAAGGCGCGGACCTCGATCTGACGCACGCGCTCGCGGCTGACGCCATACTGGCTGGCTAGTTCTTCGAGGGTTACCGGATCATCCTTGAGGCGACGTTCGGTCAGGATGTGCTTCTCGCGATCCGTCAGTTCGCCCATCGCTTCCTGAAGCAGGCCCATGCGCAGCGACTTCTCTTCGTTGTCGGCGAGGGCGGTTTCCTGGGAAACGGCCGTGTCGTCGGCAAGCCAATCCTGCCATTCGCTTTCACCGTCCACGCGCAGCGGCGCGTTCAGCGAAGCGTCGCCGCCGAGACGGCGGTTCATATTGGTGACCTCTTCCTCGGACACGCCCAGCTTGGTGGCGATGGCCGAGAGGTGCTCCGGATGCAGGTCGCCTTCCTCGAAAGCCGAGATCTGGCTCTTGGCCTTGCGCAGGTTGAAGAACAGCTTCTTCTGTGCCGCGGTGGTGCCCATCTTCACGAGCGACCAGCTGCGCAGGATGTATTCCTGGATCGAGGCGCGGATCCACCACATGGCGTAGGTGGCCAGGCGGAAGCCCTTGTCCGGGTCGAATTTCTTGACGGCCTGCATGAGGCCCACATTGCCTTCGGAAATGACTTCGCCGATCGGCAGGCCGTAGCCGCGATAGCCCATGGCGATCTTGGCCACGAGGCGAAGGTGCGAGGTGACCAGGCGGTGGGCGCTCTCGGCGTCCTGGTGTTCAGACCAGCGCTTGGCCAGCATGAACTCCTCGTCCTTGGTCAACATCGGAAACTTGCGGATTTCCGTGAGATAGCGCGACAGTCCCTGTTCAGGCGACATCACCGCGATCGATTTCAGTGCAGCCATAGTCTGATCCCTCCGACCCGTATCAACGAGCGGGCTCTCCGGTTCCGGCCACCGAATGTGCGCCGGGCCCTCACCCCTCAACCAATCAAGTAGCTACGGGTTTCCGCACATTGTAGGGGCGGACTGTCACACATAAGCGTGACCGTGTTCCTGGCGCCACTTGCACCGGTCGACGAGCTATATAGCGATCAGTCCGTATTTAATCAAGACTGACTATGAGGCGTCTATTCAGAGCGCGGCGAGGAGAGCCTCAAGGGCCGCCATGTCCGGGGGAAGGGGGGTCTCGAAGCGCAGGGCCGCTCCGGTGACGGGGTGAACAAATCCGAGAACCGCGGCGTGAAGGGCTTGGCGGGTCAGCCCGGCCTCGGAGATCGCATTCCGCACCGTCACTGCGGGACTGCCTGAGCCGTAAACGGCGTCACCGAGGATCGGCGCTCCCTTCGAAGCCAGATGGACCCGGATCTGGTGGGTGCGGCCGGTGTGCAAGGTGCAGGCGACGCGGGCGGCGAGGGGCGCGGCGCCGGCCTTGGTGGGAACGGCGAACGCCTGTTGGACTACATAGTCGGTAATGGCCTCACGTCCGCCGGAGCGCAGCACAGCCATCTTTTTCCGATCCGAGGAGGACCGGCCGATCTGGGTCTGGATACGCCCGGAAGCCGGGGAGGGCGCGCCGCGTGTCAGCGCGATGTAGGTGCGTTCGATGTCGTGCGTCGCGAACAGGGCGGACAGGCCTGCGTGCGCCCGGTCCGTCTTGGCGGCGACCATGACGCCGGACGTGTCCTTGTCGAGGCGGTGGACGATGCCGGGGCGGGCGACGCCGCCGATGCCGGACAGGCTGTCCCCGCAGTGGGCCAGCAGGGCGTTGACCAGGGTGCCGGTCTCGCAGCCCGGAGCCGGATGGGCGGCCATGCCGGCGGGCTTGTCGATGACGATCAGGTCGGCGTCCTCATAGAGGACGGTCAGGGGAATAACCTCGGGCTGCGGCGTGGCCGGGGCGACGGGAGGCAAAGCGACCCGGTAGAGACCGGGCTGGGCCTTTGCCGAGCCGCCGGCCAGGACAAGGCCCTCCCGACTGACCGCCCCTTCGGCGAGGAGAGCCTGCAAACGCGCACGCGAAAGGGTCGGGAAGGCCTCGGCCAAGGCCTTGTCCAGCCGGATCCCGGACGCCTCGATGCGCGCTTCCAGAACTTCGGTCGGGAGAAGGCCGTCCTCGTCAATCAGATCAGGTTCGGACACCGGGGTGTCCTAGCACGAGGCGCGGCTTGCACGCGACATAAGCTGGTCCAATAGTGAAGCTTGGAAGGGGAGGGCATCCAATGAAGAGGGTTCTGATCGTCGGCGGCGTATTCGCTGGGGCCATGCTGCTGGGCAGTTGCGCGACCATGAGCGAGGACGAATGCTTGGCCGGGGCCTGGGGGGAGAAGGGGTATTCCGACGGGGCGGCAGGCTATCCGATGTCGCGTCTGGACGACCACGCCAAGGCCTGCGCCAAGTTTCAGGTGACGCCGGAGCCGGAAGTCTACAGCTCGGCGCGCGAGGCGGGCCTCAGGACCTACTGCACTTTCGATCGCGGCTGGGCCGAGGGACGGTCGGGCAATACCTATCACGGCGTCTGTCGTCCCGAGGAAGAGGAAGCCTTCATGCCGGCCTATCAGGACGGGTTGCGGCTGCACGGGGCTGAAGAGGCAGTGGAAACCGCGACGAGCGCCCTGAACAGCGCGGTGGCCCGAATCCGGGATCGCGAGGACAAGCTCGACGCCAAACAGCGTGAGTTGCGGGGCGAAGGCCTGACGGATGAACAGCGGCAGCAGATCCGCGATCGCATTCAGGAGGTTCGGGGCGAAATCCGGGACGCCCGCCGCGATGCCGACGCCGCCAACGCCGCGCTTGAGCAGGCCGAGTGGGAGGTTCGCCGGGTACGGCGCGAGCTCAGCGGCCGCTACCCCGTCTAGAACGAAAAAGGGGCGGCCTTTCGAGCCGCCCCTTGACCTTGTCAGGCTGCCTTGACGGCCGCGCCGCGGAACGACGGATCCAGGGCGCCGGAGGCATAGCGCTTGGCCATCTGGGCGGTGGACATCGGCGTGATCTTGTCGGCCATACCTTCGCAGCCGAACTGCATGTAGCGCTCCTTGCAGAGCTTCTTCATGGCTTCCTTGGCCGGCTTCAGGTAGGCGCGCGGGTCGAACTCGCCCGGCTTCTCGGCCAGGACCTTCCGGATCGCGCCGGTGATGGCCATACGGTTGTCGGTGTCGATATTCACCTTGCGCACGCCATGCTTGATGCCGCGCAGGATTTCCTCGACCGGGACGCCCCAGGTCTGGGGCATCTGGCCGCCATAGGCGTTGATGATGTCCTGCAGGTCCTGCGGCACCGACGACGAGCCGTGCATCACCAGGTGGGTGTTGGGCAGGCGGCGGTGGATTTCCTCGATCACGTTCATGGCCAGGACGTCGCCGTCCGGCTTGCGCGTGAACTTGTAGGCGCCGTGCGAGGTGCCCATGGCGATGGCCAGGGCGTCGACCTTGGTGGCGGCGACGAAGTCGACAGCCTGATCCGGGTCGGTCAGCAGTTGCGAGTGATCCAGCTTGCCTTCGAAGCCGTGGCCGTCTTCAGCCTCGCCCATGCCGGTTTCCAGCGAACCCAGAACGCCGAGCTCGCCCTCGACCGAGACGCCGCAACTGTGGGCCATCTCGGTGACGCGGCGAGTGACGTCGACGTTGTATTCGTAGCTGGCCGGGGTCTTGGCGTCTTCCTCCAGCGAACCGTCCATCATCACCGAGGTGAAGCCGTACTGGATGGCGGTGGCGCAGGTTGCGGCGCCGTTGCCGTGGTCCTGGTGCATACAGACCGGGATGTTCGGGTAGAGCTCGGCCAGGGCGTCGATCAGCTTGGCCAGGACGATGTCGTTGGCGTAATTGCGGGCGCCGCGCGAGGCCTGGATGATGACGGGGGCGTTGACCTCATGGGCCGCCTCCATAATCGCAAGGCCCTGCTCCATGTTGTTGATATTGTAGGCCGGCAGGCCGTAGTCGTTCTCGGCCGCGTGATCGAGCAATTGCCGCAGCGTGATGCGCGCCATTGTGTAGTCCCCTGATGTCAGTCGTTTTATTTTGGCGGGAGACTAGCGCCGCAGCGCAACAAAGTCACGTCATGTAACAGGGTTTACGCCGCGTCACGCTGACCCAAAGCCACGCGCTCAGATGCGCAGGGCCTCGACGCCCGGCAGGGGCTTGCCCTCCATCCACTCCAGGAAGGCGCCGCCGGCCGTGGAGACGAAGGTCAGGTCGTCGGCCACCCCCGCGTGATTCACCGCAGCGACCGTGTCGCCCCCACCCGCGACCGCGATCAGGACGCCGGCCCTCGTCTGGTCCGCGACGTGTTTCGCGGCGGCGACGGTGGCGGCGTCGAAGGGCGGGACCTCGAACACGCCGAGCGGTCCGTTCCAGATCAGGGTCTTCGAGCCGTCGATGGCGGCGTTCAGCTTCGCAACCGTCTCCGGGCCTGCGTCCAAGATCTTGTCGTCGGCGGAGAGGGTCTCGCCCGCGTTGACGGTGCGGGCGTCGGCGCCCGGCTTGACCTCGGTCGCGATCACGACGTCGACGGGCAACAGCAGTTCACAGCCGGCCTTCTCGGCATTGGCCATGATCTCGCGCGCGGTGTCGGCCATGTCCTTCTCGGCCAGCGAGCCGCCGATATCCACGCCCTGTGCGAACAGGAAGGTGTTGGCCATGCCGCCGCCGATGGCGAGTTTGTCGAGCTTGCCGACCAGGTTCTTGAGCAGATCGAGCTTGGTCGAGACCTTCGACCCTCCCACGATCCCGATCACCGGCTTCTGCGGATTGCCGAGCGCGGCGTCCAGCGCTTCCAGCTCGCGGCGCATCGACTCGCCGGCATAGGCGGGCAGATGGTGGGCGACGCCCTCGGTCGAGGCGTGGGCGCGGTGCGCGGCCGAGAAGGCGTCGTTGACATAGAGGTCGGCCAGTTCGGCGAGGCTGGTCGCGAACTCCGGATCATTGGCCTCTTCCGCCGCGTGGAAGCGGACGTTCTCCAGCAGGACCACGCCGCCGGCGTCCAGACCGTCGATGGCCGCATGGGCCGGACCACCGACGCAGTCCTCGGCGAAGTGGACCGGGGCGCCCAGCAATTCGGCCAGCGGACCGGCCAGTGGCTTCAGGCTCATCGACGGCACGACCTGGCCCTTGGGGCGGTCGAAGTGGGCCAGCAGCGCGACCTTGGCGCCGGCCTCACGCAGCTTGTTGATCGTCGGCAGGGCGACGCGCAGGCGGGTGTCGTCGGTGACCTTGCCCCCCTCCATCGGCACATTGAAGTCCACGCGGACCAGGGCGGTCTTGCCGGCCAGCGAACCGGCGTCGTCGAGAGTGCGGAAGGTCATCGTTGTCTCCTGTCTCCTCCCTGTCGCGCAGCGATGGGGAGGTGGCGCGGCGCTCTTTCGCCGTGACGGAGGGGTTCTTCACCCCAGGCGCGGTGTGTGGATCGATAGCCCCTCCACCGCTTCGCGGTCCCCCTCCCCATCGCCAGGCGGCGACGGGGAGGAGACGTTTTGGCTTAGAGGAACTTCGCCATCACCAGCGCAGTGTCAGCCATGCGCGAGGCGAAGCCCCACTCATTGTCGTACCAGGTCAGGACACGGGCCAGCTTGCCGTCGACGACCTGGGTCTGGGGCAGGGCGGCGGTCGAGGAGGCCGCGATGTGGTTCAGGTCGTGCGAGACCAGCGGCTCGACGGTCGTGGCCAGAACACCCTTCATCGGGCCGTCGGCGGCGGCCTGCAGCGCGGCGTTGATTTCCTCGACGGTGACGTCGCGCGAGGCGACGACCTTCAGGTCGACGACCGAGACGTTCGGGGTCGGGACGCGGATCGAGGAGCCGTCCAGCTTGCCCTTCAGCTCCGGCAGGACCAGGCCCAGAGCCTTGGCGGCGCCGGTCGAGGTCGGGATCATCGACAGAGCGGCGGCGCGGGCGCGGTACAGATCCTTGTGCATCGTATCCAGCGTCGGCTGGTCGCCGGTGTAGGAGTGGATGGTGGTCATGTAGCCGCGCTCGATGCCGAACAGGTCATGCAGGACCTGGGCGACGGGGGCGAGGGCGTTGGTGGTGCACGAACCGTTCGAGACGATGATGTCGTCGGCCGTCAGGGTCTCATGGTTGACCTTGTAGACGATGGTCTTGTCGGCGTTATCGGCGGGGGCAGAGACCAGCACGCGCTTGGCGCCGGCGGTCAGGTGGGCCGAGGCCTTGTCCTTGGAGGTGAAGATGCCCGTGCATTCGAACGCGATGTCCACGTTCAGCTCGGCGTGCGGCAGCTTGGAGGGATCGCGCTCGGCCGTGACCTTGATCTTGCCGGTGCCGACGTCGATCCAGTCCTCGCCCGAGGTCACCGTGCCGGGGAAGCGACCGTGCACCGAGTCATAGCGGAACAGGTGGGCGTTGGTCTCCACCGGACCCAGGTCATTGATCGCCACGACCTCGATGTCCGTGCGGCCATGCTCGACGATCGAGCGGAGGACGAGGCGGCCGATGCGGCCGAAGCCGTTGATGGCGACGCGAAGGGTCATGGGCGGGCTCCTGAAGCGGGTGGTTTATCGTTGGCGCTTCAATGGGGCTCTCGCGCACGAGGATCAACCCCGCGGGCGTAACATCGCGTGATGAACTGTGACGCTTGATGACGCGGAAACCGCTGTCAGGCGGTGCGGCGGATCCTCTGGGGCGGGCCGCTGACGCCGATGGCCTCAAAGCCCATGATCTTGCCGTCGTCGCCACGCAGGAATTGGTAACGTCGGCCGGGATCGCCCACGACGGTGAACAGGTCGTCGCCCAGTGGCGCGAGAAAGGTTGGGGGACGACGGCCCAGAACCACTTTCAAACGTCCGCCCTCCGCCGTGACGGCCCGGTCGCCATAGCCGCCGACATAGTCCGCCAGATCGACCGCCAACTCGGCCGGCAGATCCTGCGAACGCAGCGCCTCGAGGGCCCATGCGGCGTCGGTTCGATCCGCGTCGGCGGCGATGATCTTCTCCAGCGCGAGGGCATGGGCCGTATCCAGCGCCTTGTCCCAGGCGACGGGGACGTCGGCTTTGACGCCAGCGCCTTCCCAGTTGCCGCCGGTGATCGGATTGACTGGCGAGCCCATGGACACGAAGACGGCGAAGCCGGCCCCGGCCGGGACCATTCCACCGGGATTGGCCGCTCCGCCGCTGGCCTCTCCGACGATCACCGCCCGCCGCGCCGCCTGCATCGTATAGGGGAAGGCCTCGGCGGCGGAGCCGGTGCGGGCGCTGATCAGAATATAGACCGGCACGGTCAGGCGCGGATCGGCGTGATAGACCTCGGGCGCCTCGCTCTCGGTCCCCTCGCGGCTGTGGAAGACGTTGTAGATCGGAGCGTTGGCCGGGGTGAAGGCGCTGGTCAGATAGCCGACCATCGACGGCGCGCCGCCGCCGTTGTCGCGCAGGTCGAAGATCACCGCATCCGTCCCGCCGATGAAGGTCAAGGCCGCATCCGCCGCCGCCCGGGCCGGATCCTTTGGATCGTTGAAATCGATCTCCGAGAACTGGCGCAGGTCGATATAGCCGATGTTGCCCGGCAGGATCTGGACGCCCCGGAAGCCGTAGTGACCGCGCGCCTCCGCCGGGTTCACCGGGCGTGGCCCGGGCGGCGGTCCGGCTTGCGGACCTGGGCCCGGACCGCGCATGGGCGGTCCGTCGCCGAGCCCGGGATCGAAGACGACGTCGAAATGCCCGTCCAGAGGCCTGAGGCGCACGGTCAGGGCTGTCGCCAGATCGCGCGGATCGGTCAGGACGTCGAACTCTCCGGCGGCGGCGGCGCTCTCCAGACTCTTGGCGATCGCGTCTGCGCGGGTCGGGTCGAAGTAGAGGTCGCGGATCCGGGCCGCTACGGCCTGAACCGTATCGCGCGGGGCGCGGGCCGCCACCGAAGGAGCATTCGCTGACGCCGGTCCCGGACCTTGCGTCTGGGCCAGGGCCGGGACCGACGAGGTCGCGAGCAGAAGCAGCACAGTCGTGAAGGCGCGCATCAGATCGTCTCCGTCTTCAGGGGCAGAACCAGCAGGGCGGTCAGTCCGCCTTCGGGCCGGTTGATCAGGGTCACGTCGCCGCCCGCACTGCGCGCCGCCTGACGCGCGACCGACAGGCCCAGGCCCGCGCCGCCGGTCTCTCGATTGCGTGACCGCTCGCCGCGCGCGAAGGGCTCGAACACCGTCTCCAGCTCTTCTTCGGCCAAACCGGGACCATCGTCCTCGACAGAGATCACGGCTTGATCGTCCAACAGGAAGGTGCGGACCCGGGCGGCATCGGCGAACTTGACCGCATTCTCGATCAGATTGGCGATGGCCCGGCGCAGTGCGGCGGGGTCGCCCTCGACCGACAGGGCGCGGCCGCCATCGAAGGTCACCGCGGCGCCGGTCTCCGAAAAGCCCATGGCGCAGTGGCGGGCCAGCGCGTCCAGATCCAGCGGCTCGCGCCGGTCGGCCTGGGTTTCGCCCCGGACGAAGGCCATGGCCTGGCCGATCAGGGCATCCATCTCCTCGACATCGGCGACCATCCGGTCGCGTAGCTTCGGCGGCGCCTGCTCGACCCGGAAGCGGATCCGCGTCAGGGGCGTGCGCAGGTCGTGGGCGATGGCGGCGATGGTCTGGGTCCGCTTGCGCATGTGATCGCGCAGCGAGGCCTGCATGTCGTTGAACGCGCCAATGGCCGTGCGCACCTCGGTGGGGCCGGTGGGCTTCAGCGGTTCCGCATCGGGGTCGGCGCCGAGGCGTTCTGCAGCTTCGGCAAAGACCCGGATCGGCTGGGTCAAACGCCGCGCGAGCAGCCAGACGATCGGCGCCAGGATCAGCATCGAGATCAGCAGTGAAACCAGCAGTCGCATCTGCCATGGGGAGATCAGGCTGCGGGGCGGCTCCACCGTGGCCCACCGGCCGTCGGGGAGTTTCACCGAGGCCGAGAAGGGGTCGAAATTCAGCCGGTCGGCGATGATGTTGAAACGCGCCGTCTCCGCAGTCCCTGCGAAGCCCTGACGGCGAATGGTGACGTGGGTTGAGACTTCCGCAGAGGTGATCGCGCCGCCATCGGCGGCTGGTCGGGGCGGAGGAGGGGCGCCGGCCTCCCGAGGCGGCAGCGTTCCATCCGGCCTGACGAAAACGAAACTGGTCTGGCTGCCTGCGAAGGCCGGTCGCCCGTCTGGCCCTATTCCCGGTCCCATCCCGGGGCCGGGACCCTGACCCTGGAACGGACCCGGACCGTTCCGTCGCCGACCCATGCCGAAGGGCGGGCGGCGATGCTCGATGCGCACGCGGACATTCTCGACCGGCGTCTTCAGCCGTTGCGCCAGTCCCGCGGCGACGAAGGTCACCAGCGGGTCGTTCGGGCGCCGGTCATTATCGGCGTCGACGGCGATCGGATGATCGCCGACTTTGCGGATCAGGACGCGGCCGTCCATCGTCTTCGCCGGTTGTCCCTGCAGAGCGGCGACGGCCGAAGCCAGGCTGTAGCCCGCCGGGGGCGGTTCCGGAGCCAGAACAATCACCGCGAAGGCCACCGCCTGGGACATGACGACGGCGAAGGCGGCCAGCGCCCCGACGGACACCAGCACCGGCAGCGATGAGGGTCGCTTCACCGGCGGGTCACCTTGACGTCGAAGCGATAGCCTTCGCCACGCACGGTCTGGATCATCTCCAGACCCGAGCCGTCATCCAGCTTCTTGCGCAGCCGGCTGATCTGCACGTCCATGGCGCGGTCGAAGACATCCGCGTCGGCGCCGCGCGCCGCCTCCAGCAGCTGGTCTCGCGTCAGGATGCGGCCGGGCCGCTCGGCGAAGGCGTTCAGGAGGGCGAACTCTCCCCCCGACAGGCTCACCAGAATGCCGTCCGGCCGAGTCAGCTCGCGGCGCATCAGATCCAGGCGCCAACCGGCGAAGGTCAGGGCCGGACCGCCGGTGGGGAGTTCCTCGTCGCGCGGACGGCGCAGCACGGCGCGCACCCGGGCCAGCAGTTCGCGCGGATTGCAGGGCTTGGCCAGATAGTCATCGGCGCCCAGTTCAAGGCCGACGATCCGGTCGGTGTCCTCGCCCATCGCACTCAGCATGACGATCGGCGGGCCGTTGCCGCCGAGCCGCCGCACGACCGACAGGCCGTCTTCGCCGGGCATCATCAGGTCCAGCACGATCAGGTCGATGGAGCTGGCGGCAAGAGCGCGGTCCATCTCGGAGGCGGACGCGGCGCCGCTGGCTTCATAGCCGTGCTGACCGAGGTAGTCGCAGAGCACTTCGCGGATGCCGGGGTCGTCGTCGACGACAAGGATACGGGAGGGGATTTCCATGAGCATGGCCGCCTTATGCCGATGCTGATGCATCGCATCATTGCAGCGATGAAACAAATCCATGCGGTTCTGAAATATCCGTGCAAGCCGAACATGGTCGATGACGGCGTCCAGAACGGAGACATCACGAATGCTTATCGCCATGATCCTCGCCGGCATCGTCGCCGGTCCTGACGCCGCCCCCGACCTCGCCCAGACGCCGCCCGTTCCCGCCGAAGGGATCCATCGGGAAGTGCGCGTCATCACCCTGGATGGTCCCGGCGGCCCTGATGGCCCGGGTCCGCGCGGCCCGGCGCTCGACAAGAACGGCGACGGTTTCGTCACCCGCGACGAGTTCACCGCGCCCCAGACCCAGGCCTTCGACTTCCTCGACAAGAACCACGACGGCAAGATCTCCACCGAGGAGTTCGCCGAGGGGCGCGCGGCGGCCATCACCGTGCTCGGTGGCGCCGGCGGCCCCGGCGGCTTCGGTCGCGGACCGGTTCGCGTCCACGTCGGCGGCGGCCCGGAAGGCGCCCTGTTCAGCGGTGCGATGGGCGGCGACGGCCGCGTGGTCGTGATCCGTCGCGACGGCGCCGACGGCGACCTGCCCCCGCCGCCTCCGGGCGCCCGCATCCAGATCGACCGCATCGGCGGTCCTGGCGAAGGCCCCGGTGATCTGGACAAGGACCACGACGGCAAGGTCAGCGAGGAAGAGTTCCTGGCGCCGTTGCGCGAGGCCTTCCAGCGCATGGACGCCGACCATTCGGGCTATCTCGAAAGCGGCGAGAAGGGCGAGAGCGGCGTCCACGTCTTCACGCGCCGGATGAACACCTCTGCCGAATAAGGACGCCGACTGACAAGTTCGGCATCACGCTTGAGAAGAGCCGCAATCGCGGCATAGGGTGGCGGGGATGATCTCCGCCACCCTTTCTCATGTCCGGGCGCTGTCCAGCAAAGCTTTGTATCGGCGGCTGATTCCGGCGGTGGCGGCGCTCAGCCTGCTGACGGTTGGTCCGGTGCGCGCGGGAGAGGTCGCGATCCCGGCCGCCTTTCCCGCCCCGGCCTCAGTTCCGGCGACGACGCCGGACCGCGACCGGGCACGGATGAACCGGCTCGTCTTTGATCAGGTCTGGGGCGAGGTCCAGCGCGACTACTACGACCCCTCGATCCACGGCCTGGACTGGCGCGCGGTGCGCGTGACCTATCGGCCTCAGGCCTTGGCCGCGACGAGCGACGGCGCCTTGTATCGCGTCCTCGACCGGATGCTGGATCTGCTCAACGATGACCACGCGGGCGTCGCCCCGCCTGCCGCCGTCCGCCGTCAGGACCTGCTGCGCGAACGCCATCCGGTCATGGGCGTGACCCTCTATCCCGAGAACGACGGCGTCTATCGGATCGAGCGCGTCCGGTCCGGCTCTCCGGCCGAGGAGGCGGGCGTTCGCGTCGGCTGGCGGCTGCGTCCGGACGACAACGTCTGGAGCCCCGACCTCGACGTCGTCGACGGTCAGGCCATCGCCCTGCGGTTCATCGACGACGTCGGCGCCCTCCACGACGTCACCGTCATGCCGCGCGAGATGGATGGTTTGCCGGCCTTCGTCGCCGACCGGTCGCGTCCCGGCGTGCTGGTGCTGCGGGTCGAGGGTTTCGAACCTGGCCTCGGTGACTGGATGGGCGATCAACTGGCCGACCTGCCCGCCGATACCGATGTGGTTCTCGACCTGCGAGCCAACCCGGGCGGTCTGCTGATGGAAGCCGATGCGGTCCTGTCCTGCTTCCTGCCCGATCGACAGGTCTGGGCCACGCGCACCTCGCGCAACGGCCGCGCTTTCACCTTACGGGTCCAGCCGGGCTGCGGAACCCTCGACGCCCCGGCGTCGAACGCCTTGGCCGTGCTGGTCGACCGCTCCAGCCGCAGCGCCGCCGAACTGACCCCCGCCGCTCTGCAGGAGGCCGGTCGGGCGGTCATCGTCGGCGAGAAGACCGCCGGAGCCGTCCTGATTTCACAGGACAGCCGCCTGCCGGACGGCGGACGTCTGACCCTCAGCCGCTCGGACTTCGTCACCCGGGGTGGGGTGCGGCTCGAGAAGCGTGGCGTCGCGCCTGACATTACCGTCGGTGACGCGGACGAACCGGTTTCCGCCACTGCCCCGGACCCGGCTCTGGACGCCGCTGTCACGACTCTCAGGCAGAGTAACGTCGCCGTGGGCGGGGGCGCTCAGGCCTTGTCGGTACAGGCGTCGCCGTTCTAGCCTGAGCCCATGCACGGGCGGCTTTCCTCCATTTCGAAGCGACTGGCCGCGCCCCTCGGCATAGCCCTGGTCCTGCTCGGGGCCTGCGCGACCTTGCCCGGCGCCAATGAGCGGCGCGTGCCCGAGGTCGCCGCCGTCGCCGACGCCTCGCCCGAGCGGCTGGCGCTCAATGCAAAAGTCTATGATCTTGTGGTCAAGGCGGTGTCAGAGCAGCACTATCAGCGTGAGACGCTCGGGGGCCACTGGCTTGAACAGGCGACGGAAAAGCGCGCCGAGGTCGTGGCCAGTCCCGACGAGGTCGGCTTCTACCGGGGCCTGAACGGGGTGCTGGCCGAGCTCGGCGACAAGCACACCAACGCCATCCGGCCCTACGCCAATCGCCTGACCCGTCAGCGTCGCTTGGGCGAGGGGCTGGAGTTCGGCTTCTCTCTGGCCCGAGCCGGTGAGGGCTTCGTCGTGGACCGGGTGCGGCCCGACGGTCCGGCGGCCGAGGCAGGTCTTCAGCCGGGCTGGCGCGTCGATACGGTCGATGGCGAGCCTTTCGTCCTCACTGGCTCCTATCTGGAGGGCGAGCATCGGTGGGGCTTCACGGACGCGCAGGATCAGCCGCACTTCGCGACCTTCGCCGCCTCGCCCCTGCCGCGCGAGGTGGGCTATGTCGAACGCACGCCCGAAGGCGTGCTGGTGATCACCTTCAACAGCTTCGACGGCCCCAGCCGCGAATGGGTGCAGACCCAGCTGGCCGCTGCCCAGGCCGATCCACCGCCCGGCATCATCATCGATCTTCGGGGCAATGGCGGCGGCGACGCCTGGGAGCTGCGGCGCATCCTGTCGCCCTTCTTCGCCGCGCCGACCGCCTACGGCATTATCGATTCCGGCCCGATCTTCGGTGGCGTGCGCAAGACCGGCCGCTGGCGCACGCCCTGGACCGGACCGCTGGCCGTCGTGATCTCGGGACGCACCGCCAGCGCGGCCGAACTCTTCGCCGCCGCCATTCAGGAGAGCCGGCGCGGTCCGGTGGTCGGTTCGAAGTCGGCCGGGGCGGTGGTCGCCTCACGCCATTTCGACCTGCCGGACGGCGGCATGCTCAGCATCGGCATTCGCAGCTTCCGCACCGCCGCCGGGGTCACGCTGGAGCATAGCGGCGTGACGCCGGACGTGGTCACGGCGCCGACGCTGGAAGAACTGAGGCAGGGCCGAGATCCCACGCTGGAAGCCGCCGTCGCCGTGCTCCTGGCGCCGAAGCCGGCTCCGGAGCCTGCCGCCGCAGAGACGCCTAGCCTCGAACCGGCCTGACCTTGCCGGCGGCTTCGCGAGCCCGGTCGCGCGCTTCGTCGGTGGTCGCGCCGCGCGCTGTGGCCACGCCCATCCGCCGCCGCTCGAAGGCTTCGGGCTTGCCGAACAGACGCAGGTCGGCGGTCGGCACTGACAGGGCTTCGGCGACGCCCTCGAAGGCGATCCCGACCGCTTCCATCCCGCCATATATCACGGCGCTGGCTCCGATCTCGCGCTGGCTGACATCAACCGGCAGGCCGAGGATGGCGCGGGCGTGCAGGGCGAACTCGGACTGGGTCTGGGTGGCCAGGGTCACCAGACCCGTATCGTGGGGCCGCGGCGACACCTCCGAGAACCAGACCTGATCCCCTTTCACGAACAGCTCCACCCCGAAGACGCCGAGCCCGCCCAGAGCCGCCGTCACCTTGCCGGCGATGTCCTGCGAGGCGGCGAGGGCCGCGTCGCTCATCGCCTGCGGCTGCCAGCTCTCGACGTAGTCGCCCTTGACCTGGCGATGGCCGATCGGGGCGCAGAAGTCGGTGCGGACCTGACCGTCGGTGCCCAGCGAGCGCACGGTCAGCAGGGTGATCTCGAAGTCGAAATCGATCCGGCCCTCGACGATGACCCGCGCCGTGTCCACGCGCCCGGCCGACTGGGCATAGGCCCAGGCGTCGGCGATCTCATCGGCGTTCTCGACGAAGGACTGGCCCTTGCCGGACGAGGACATCACAGGCTTGACGAAGCAGGGGTAGCCCACGGTCTCGGCGCCCGCCGCCAGCTCCTCGGCCGATCCGGCGAATGCGAAGGGGCTGGTCGCAAGACCCAGCTCCTCGGCCGCCAGCCTGCGGATACCCTCGCGGTTCATGGTCAGCTGCACCGCCCGGGCCGTCGGGATGACCACGGCCATGCCCGCCGCTTCGATATGGGCCAGGACGTCGGTGGCGATGGCCTCGATCTCGGGCACGATGATGTGCGGGGCCTCGGCCATGATAACACCGTTCAGCACCTGCGGGTCGGTCATCGGGATGACGTGGCTACGGTGCGCCACCTGCATGGCCGGGGCGTTGGGATAGCGGTCGACCGCGATCACCTCGGCGCCCAGTCGCTGCAGCTCGATGGCCACTTCCTTGCCAAGCTCGCCCGAGCCCAGCAGCATGACGCGGATCGCGCTATCCGACAGAGGGGTGCCGAGTTTCATGGATCAGGCTCCTTTGGCCGGTTCGATCAGGTCCCAGGCGTTGCCGTACAGGTCTTCGAAGACCGCCACCACGCCATAGGGTTCGTGCCGCGGCGTCTCGCGGAAGGTTACGCCCGCCGCCGTCCAGGCCGCATGGTCGCGCGCGAAGTCGTCGGTTTCCAGGAACAGCCAGACCCGGTCGCCGGCCTGTTTGCCGACGGCGGCGATCTGCGCTTCGCTGGTCGCCTTCGCCAGCAGCAGGGAGGCGCCCCCGCCCTTCGGTGTCACCCGCACCCAGCGCTTGCCGCCGCCCATGTCAGTGTCCTCGCTGAGGTCGAACCCGAGCGCGCCGACATAGAAGGCGATGGCCTCGTCATAGTCGCGGACCAGCAGGCTGACGGCGCCCAGACGGCTCATGGCGCGGGAACCGCATAGAGCTTCCGGAACGCGTCCAGCGCCGCGCCATGATAGATGGTGGCGTGGCTTTCGCTCGGGCGCGGCGTGAAGCTCCAGCTCACGCCGGGCAGGGCGTGGTCACGCAGGTTGGCGGTCAGGACATCCATCGGCGCCTGCATCTCCTCGCCCTCGTCGCCGAGGGTGAGGATGAGGGTGTGGGGGGCGTTGGACTGGTCGCGCAGACGTGCGCCCGACTGACGGGCCAACTCTCCGCCGTCCCACCACAGGCTCGGGCTGACGGCGACATAGGCGCCGAACATCTGCGGTTCCTTGAGGAAGGTCTCCACGACGAATAGCCCGGCCAAGGATTCGCCCATCAGGGCCGTCTCGCCGTTGGTGCGGAAACGCGTCGCGATGAAGGGCTGGACCTCCTCGCCGAGAAAGCGGCGGAAGCGCTCGGATTGTCCCTGCGTCGGATAGCGGGCGATCAACTCCGGATTGGTCGTCGGCAGGGCCAGCTCATTGCGGCGATCTACCGAGGCGACCCCGACCACGATCACGTCGCGCGTCGTACCGACGATGGTTCCCAGCTGGGCGATGCCCGAGATGTGGTGGAAGTCCTGATCCTGCCCGCCGTCCAGCACATAGAGGACGGGATAGGCCTTGCCGCTGTCGGCATAGCCGGGCGGCAGCCAGACGTTGATCTCGCGGGTCGCTCCCATCACTGCCGAGGGCAGGGCGAAGGAGCGGCCGATGATGATCGGCGTTTCGGCGACCTGAGGCGCGGACGCCGTTTGGTCCGCCGCCTGGGCGGGGACGGCCGGCGCGAGGATCAGCCCCGCGACCAGACCGAACGCCGCCGCCAGACGGCGACCGTGGATCACAGCCGGGCCTTGGCCGCGGCGACGATGGCTTCGGCCGTGATGCCGAACTTCTCGTACAGAATCTCGGCCGGGGCCGAGGCGCCGAAGGACGACATGCCGATAAAGGCGCCGTCCTCGCCGATGAACCGCTCCCAGCCCTGTTTGATCGCCGCCTCTACGGCGACGCGGACCGTGCCGCGGCCGATGACCGAGGCCTGATAGGCGGCGTCCTGCTGCTCGAACAGTTCGAAGCAGGGGACCGAGACGACGCGGGTCGCCACGCCTTCGGCTTCCAGCGTTTCCGCCGCCTTCAGGGCCAGGGCCAATTCCGTGCCGGTGCCGAACAGGGTGACCTTGGCCTCGCCGTTGGCGGCCTTGATCTCATAGGCGCCCTTGGCCGTCAGATTCCCGGCCGAGGCGACGGTGCGGACCGCGGGGGTCTTCTGACGCGACAGGCACATGGCCGAGGGCGTGGTCTTCGTTTCCAGCGCGATCTTCCAGGCTTCCATGGCCTCGACCGTATCGGCCGGGCGGAAGACGTACAGGTTCGGAATGGCGCGCAGGGCCGCCAGATGCTCGACCGGCTGGTGCGTCGGGCCGTCTTCGCCCAGACCGATCGAGTCGTGGGTCAGGACGTGGATGGCGCGCACGCCCATCAGGGCGCCCAGACGGATCGCCGGGCGGCTGTAGTCCGAGAACACCATGAAGGTGCCGCCGTAGGGGATGATTCCGCCGTGCAGGGCCAGGCCGTTCAGGGCCGCGGCCATGCCGAACTCGCGAATGCCCCAGTTCACATAGCGCCCCTCATAGGTCGGGGCGTCGAAGATCGGGGTGTCCTTTACGAAGGTGTTGTTCGACCCGGTCAGGTCGGCCGAGCCGCCGATCAGTTCGGGGATGGCCGCGAAGACTTCGTCGAGCGCGGCGCCCGACGACTGACGCGTGGCTTGGGCCGGCTTCGTCTCGATCAGTTCGGCGATCTTGGCGTCCAGCTTGGCGAAGGCGGTCTCCGGCAGGTCGCCCTTCATGGCGCGGGTGAAGTCCGCGGCCTGTTTCGAGGCGGCGAGGCGCGCTTCCCAGGCCTTGCGGTGCTTGGCGCCCTGACGGCCGACTTTCAGCCAGGCCTTCTGGATGCTTTCCGGCAGTTCGAACGGATCGTGGTCCCAGCCCAGACCCAGACGGGTGGCGGCGACCTCGGCGGCGCCCAGGGCCGCGCCGTGGGTCTTGTGGCTGCCTTCCATGGTGGCGGCACCCTTGCCGATCTTGGTCTTGCAGGCCAGCAGGGTCGGCTTGTCCTGCCTCGTCGCCCACTTCAGCGCGGCCTTGATGGCGTCGACATCATGACCGTCCACGGCCTTCACGGCCCAGCCGGCGGCCTTGAAACGGGCCTTCTGATCGGTGGCGTCCGACAGCGAAACCTTGCCGTCGATGGTGATCTCATTGTCGTCCCACAGGACGGTCAGCTTGTTCAGCTTGTAGCGGCCGGCCAGGGCGATGGCTTCCTGCGACACGCCTTCCATCAGGCAGCCGTCGCCGGCGACCACCCAGGTGCGGTGGTCGACCAGATCGTCGCCGTACTTGGCCGCCAGATGCCGCTCGGCCATGGCGAAGCCGACCGAGGTGGCCAGACCCTGACCCAGCGGACCGGTGGTGACCTCGACGCCAGCCATATGGCCATACTCGGGGTGACCCGCGGTCTTCGATCCCCACTGGCGGAAGTTGGACAATTCCTGCTTGGTCGCGGCCTTGTAGCCCGTCAGGTGCAGCAGGGCGTAGATCAGCATCGAGCCGTGGCCCGCCGACAGGATGAAGCGATCGCGGTCGGCCCAATCCGGGCGGCTCGCGTCGAACTTCAGGAATTTCGAGAACAGCACCGTCGCCACATCGGCCATACCCATCGGCATGCCCGGGTGACCGCTCTTCGCCTTTTCGACGCCGTCCATGGCCAGAACACGAATGGCGTTGGCCATCTGCTTCTGGGTCGGTTTCACGGAATCGGCTTTGGCGTCGGTCATTCGGACGACCTTTCGGCGAGAGGTTTGGGGCGGGGAGGCCCTAAAATTGGTTGCGCCGCTTTACCCCGAGCCGTCCGCAGGTTCTATAAGAAATCTGGAGGATGCGACTGATGGCCGACGCCACGACCGCCGCCAGGGAACGGGTCGACCGGGCTCTGGCCGCACTGGAACGCAAGGTGCTGGAACTGAAGGCGAGACCCGCCTCGGCGCCGGCGATCGCCGACGACGATCTGTTCGCGTCCGCGCCGTCCGATTCGGCGTCACCCGACCCGGTCGATCGCGCCAGGATCGCCGCGCTGGAAGCCGCTGGCCGCGACGCTTCCGCCGCCCTCGCGCGCGCCGCTGATCAGCTTCGCGGTCTGTTGTCGGTCGATCAGGAGCCGGAGGACTGATGGCCACGGTCACCGTCGATATCAATGGACGCCCCTACGCCGTCGGTTGCGCCGACGGTCAGGAGGAGCGGGTCCGCATCCTGGCCAAACAGTTCGACAGCCATGTGCGTTCGGTGGCGGGCGACGTGGGCCACGTCGGCGACCTGCGCCTGTTCCTGATGGCCGCCCTGCTGCTGGCGGATGAGCTGCATGAAGCCCGGCTGACCCTGCAGCACGGCGCTCCGGCCGCGACGCCGACGCCCGGCGTCGCCTCCGACGGCGTCGCCGAGGCCCTCAACGCCGTCGCCGCCCGTCTCGAGAAACTGGTCCAGACGATCTGATCACGGTCTTTCGGCGGCCGCCTTGTGACGGCCCCGTTCAGAGCCTATCTTGATCGACGGCGGGTCCTGCTGGGTCTCACGTCGAAGGCAACATATCCTCGCGGCCTTAATTCACTCGAAGGGAGCTGTCCCTGTCTGGGTCCGTGGACCCGGGTATATGGCGCCCACCTGGCTACCCAGGCTCGAGAGGATTCAAACCGTCCTTCACGGCTATTCCGGCGCCGCCAACCTCTTCCCTTCTGGGCGCTACCGCTCGCGACGCGGTCGCTCGCTGCTTGAGCGCGGTTGCGATGATCTCGGACAAGCCCGCTCTTCGCGCCTCGATGCGCGCGCTCCGCAAACGCCTGGCCGAAGCGGATCCGCTCGCCGCGCAACGCGCCGCCGATCATGCGGAGACCCTCCCTGCAGGCGAGGTTGTCGCCCTTTACCGCGCCATCGGCTCGGAACTCGACACCGACGCCCTGGCCCAGGCCCTGCGCTCTGCGGGGCGGACGCTTTGCCTCCCGGTGGTGCTCGAGCGCGACGCGGCCATGATCTTTCGCCTCTGGATTCCAGGCGAACCCCTGGAGCTGGACGCCGCCGGTTGTCCTGCGCCCCTGCCGCTGGCCGCGACCGTCGTTCCCGACCTGATCCTGACGCCGCTGCTGGCCTTCGACGACTTCGGCGGGCGGCTGGGCCAGGGGGGCGGCTTCTACGACCGCACCTTCGCGGTCCTGCCCGAGGCCGTGCGCATAGGCTTCGCCTATGCCGGCCAGCGCCTCGACGCCGTGCCGATGCAGGCCCACGATCAAGGTCTGCATGGCGTTCTGACCGAGGTGGGCTATACCCCGGCGCGAAAGGTCCCCTAACCCATGCGTCTTGCCTTCTTCGGCGACGTGATCGGCAAGTCCGGTCGCGACGGCATCAGCGATCATCTCCCCGGCCTCAAGCGCGACCTGAAGCTCGACTTCGTGGTCGTGAACGCCGAGAACGCGGCGGGCGGCTTCGGCATCACCGAGAACACCGCGCGCGAGCTGTTCATGGCCGGCGCCGACTGCCTGACGCTCGGCAACCACAGCTGGGACCAGCGCGAGGCCCTGACCTATATCGTGCGCGAGCCGCGCCTGATCCGTCCAGCCAACTACCCCCGGCTGATGGATGCGCCGGGCGCCGGCGCCAACCTGTTCGAGACGCACAGCGGCCGCACCGTCCTGGTCATGAACGTCCTCGGCCGCATCCATATGGACCCGATGGACGATCCGTTCAGCGCCGTGGACCGCGAGCTGAACGCCGCACCGCTAGGCGCCGTCGCCGATGCCGTCATCGTCGACATGCACGCCGAGGCCACTTCCGAGAAGATGGCCATGGGCCATTTCTGCGACGGCCGCGCCTCCCTCGTCGTCGGCACCCACACCCACGTCCCGACCGCCGATTGCCAGATATTGCCGGCCGGCACCGCCTATCAGACCGACGCTGGCGGCTGCTGCGACTACGACAGCGTCATCGGCAATGAGAAGGAAGAGCCGCTGCGGCGCTTCACCACCCGCATCTCGCAGGGCCGCTATTCCCCGGCCCACGGCCCGGCGACCATCTGCGGCGTCTTCGTCGAGACCGACGACCGCACGGGACTGGCCACGCGCGTCGAGCCCATCCGTGTCGGCGGCCGTCTCAGCCAGGCGATCCCGGTGGTCTGACGCACGGCGTTCCCGGTCTTGATCGGGAGCGACTTCTCTCCGAGGTTGGCGCGGCCTTTCAGGAGACCGCCATGCCTCTGATTCCCGCCCTTCCCAACTTCAGCCTGTCCGGCAAGCGCGCCCTCGTGACCGGGGGAGGGCGCGGCATCGGCGCGGCGGGCGCGGCGATCTTCGCCCAGGCCGGCGCCCACGTGACCCTGTGCGCCCGCACCGCCTCCGACGTGAATGATCGCGTCGCCGAAATCCGCGAGGCCGGGTTCCAGGCTGAGGGCTTCACCCTCGACGTCAACGACATCGCCGCCGTGGAGCGGGAGATCGCCGCGCGCGGTCCCTTCGACATCCTGCTGAACAACGCCGGCGCCAACCGCATCCGCTCGATCCTCGAGGTGACCGAAGAGGACTATGACGCCGTCCTCGACCTCAATCTCAAGGCCGCCCTGTTCGTCGGAAAGGCGGTGGCCAAGGGGCTGGTCGAGGCCGGACGATCCGGCTCGATCATCAATGTCTCGTCCCAGATGGGCCATGTCGGCGGCGCCGGCCGCTCCCTCTACAGCGCTTCGAAATGGGGCCTTGAAGGCCTGACCCGCTGCATGGCCATTGATCTGGCGCCGCATGGCGTGCGGGTGAACACGATCTGCCCCACCTTCATCGAGACCGCCCTGACCCGGCCGATCCTCGACACCCCGGGCACGCGCGACTTCGTGCTGAGTCGCATCAAGTTCGGCCGTCTGGGTCAGATGGAGGAGCTCACCGGTCCCCTTCTGCTTCTCGCCTCCGACGCCTCCAGCCTGATGACGGGCAGCTCTGTCATGGTCGATGGCGGCTGGACAGCGGGCTGACCGGCCGATCTGAGGAACAGCGCTTGACTCGACTACGGCTGTAATCCACAAAGATTACGAATGTAATCTACAAGAGGGTTCGATGTCTCGCTCCGCCGCCGTCCTCGCGACCGCTTCCGTCCTGCTCCTGTCCACAGCCGCCCAGGCCCAGAACGCCGTCCATCCCGGCGGAACCGGTCAGAAGGTGCCCTCGGTCATTCTGGACGCCGGCCCCATCGCCAGGGCGTGCCTGCTGCTCATGATCATCGCGGCGATCACGGCCCTGGTCCTTGGGGGTGTCTCGCGCCTTCGTCGGCAAGCGGCGCCGAGGGGCCAGTCCTTCGTGTCCAGCCTGCGCCTCGGCGGGCCCCTGTTCGCCGCGGCCGTGGCCATCTATCTCGGCGCCAATATTCTGGTGCGGATCAACTATGACGGCGGACTGCCGCCCTTCCACATCATCTCGCCGGGTCTGGCCGAGATCGCGGTGGTGATTCTGGCGGGACTTCTGGCCTCGGTCGCGGCGGTCTTCGCCCACGACTGGATGTCGCACCGGCAGCCCACCTGAATTTCACAGACGCCTCCAAACAGAACAGATATCCCGGAAACGCCCCATGTCCGCTCCAGACCCCATCACCCCGCTCACCGTCTTCCTCAACGCCGCCCCGCCGGCGAAGGTCATCGTGCTGGCCCTCGTCATCGCCCTCATCGCCGCCGTCGTGGTGACCGTGCGCAAGGTGATGTCCGGCCCGCATCTGAACGGCGGCTCGACCTTCCTGTCGGCGCTGCGTCTCGGCGCGCCGCTGCTGGGCTTGCTCGGCGCGGCCTACAACTTGCTGATGATCTTCATCGGAGTGTCGAACATGGGGCCCCAGCCCTTCAATGTTCTGGCTCCGGGCTTCGCCGAGGTGGCCTTCCTTCTGATGCTCGGCCTGATCGTCGGTGTCGTCGCGGTGATCTGCCACTGGATCATCGAAGCTCGCGTCGACCGTCTGGTGCTCAAGGCCTGATGGCTCGCATCCCCGTCACAGAGGCCGAGAGCGAGGTTCTGGCCGCCCTCTGGCGCAAGGGGCCGCTCTCCTTCGCCTCGCTCATTGATGAGGTGAAGGCAGTCCAGCCCTGGGGCGACGCCACCATCAAGACCCTGCTCAACCGGCTGATGCACAAGGGGGCCGTCCGTTCGGTGCGCGAGGACGGTCGCCAGCGCTATCACGCCGCCATCGACCGCTCGGCCTATGTGGAGGGCGAGATCCAGGCCCTGGCCGACCGCCTGTTCGCGGGTGATCGCGCCGCCCTGATCCGCGACCTGTCGGAAACTTAATGCCGTCCGGCGCATCCGTCGGGCTACAGCCGGGCCTCTGAACAGAAACCCTGTCGGAGACCTCCATGCTGAAGATCCTCGCCGCCGTCGCCACCCTGGCGCTGCCGTCCGCCGCTCTCGCCCAGACCGCGCCGAAGCCAGAGCCTGTCCAGGTGATGATCGTCGGGACCTTCCACTTCGACAATCCGGGTCAGGACATCAACAACGTCGTCGCCGACCCGGTGACCACCCCGACCAAACAGGCTGAACTGGCCGCGGTCGCAGAGGGTCTGCGCCGCTTCCACCCGACCGCCGTCGCCGTCGAGCGGATCGCGGCGGACAATGCGACCCTTCTGGACCAGCGCTACCCCGCCTTCACCCCGGCCGACCTTCTGACCGATGCGGATGAGCGGGTTCAGATCGGCTATCGGCTGGCCAACCTCGAGGGTCTGACACGGGTCTACGCCATCGACGAACAGCCCGACGACGGCGAGCGCGACTATTTCCCCTTCGACAAGCTGATGGCCTGGGTCACGGCCCATCACAAGGAGGCTGAGCTGGAGGCGCTCAACGCCCCGGTCGCCGCCTATGTCGCCGACCTGTCCGCGCGCCAGCGCACCGAGACCCTCGGCGCCTTGCTGGCCGATAACAACCGCCGCAACCATCCGGTCAACGGCAATCTGAACCTCTATTACGGCCTGCTTCAGTTCGGCGACGCCGTCGAACAGCCGGGCGCCGAACTGAACTCGGGCTGGTACGAACGCAACGCCAAGATCTTTTCGAAACTCATGCTGACGGCGAAGCCCGGCGACCGGATCGTGATCGTCTACGGCGCCGGCCATGCCTACTGGCTCAGGCATTTCGTCGAGAACACGCCCGGCTATGTGCTGATCGACAGCGTCCCCTACCTCGCTGGGACCTGAGCTCTCAGGCGGAGACGATCTGCTTGAAGCCGCCGAAGATCATGCGTTTGCCGTCGACCGGCATCTCGTTCATCGCGGCGGCCATCTTCTCGTTTTCCATCATCCGCTTGTTCGCCTCGTCGCGGACCTCGCGTGACGGATAGGTGATCCAGGAGAAGACGACGATCTCGTCCTCTTCCGCCATCACCGCGCGGGGGAAGGAGGTCAGCTTGCCGTACGGGACGTCGTCCGCCACGCACTCGACCACGCTCAGGGCGCCCAGCTCCTTGAAGATGGCGGCGCTCTCGGTCGCGATCCGCTTGTAGTCCTCGATCCTGTCCTTCTTCACCGCGATGATGAAGCCATCGACATAGTCCATGCGCGTCTCTCCCTTGGGGTCTTCGCCCCGAGCTTGCTGTTCGGACACTGGCTCAAGAGCCGGCGTTCGAACAGGTTCCCTTCAGGCGGCGAACGGTCGCGGGACCGGGGTCGAGGTCAGGCCTCCACCACCCCCGGCTTGCCGGCCTCGATCGCGTACTTCGCTCGCGTGGTCAGGACGCCATTGCGGTCGTGGATCTGGTCCAGCACCTTGAACTCGGTCTGCCAGCGCTCGGGAGTCACGTCGCAGACGGCATAGCCGCGTTGGCTGTTCAGGAACTTCAGCTGCGGATTGGCGGCCATGAAGGCGGCCCATTCCGGCTTCTGGTCCACCCCGTCGCCGCCCGAGCTGATCGAGGTGCCGACGAACTCGCTGGCGATCGGATCGCCTTCGGGGTGACGGCCGTCGAGGAACAGGTTGCCCGCGAAATTCTGGTGCTCGTCGCCGGTCAGGACCACGGCGTTCGACACCCGGCGGTCCTGCATATGCTTGAGCAACCGGCGACGCGGCGTCGAATAGCCGGCCCAGCTGTCCGGGTTGACGCTCCAGCCCTCGCCGGAGGTGCGGTTCAGGTCCATCATCATCACCTGCTGGGCCAGCACCTTCCAGGTCGCGGTCGAGCGGTCGAGAGTGTTGAACAGCCAGGCCTCCTGCGCCTGACCCAGGATCTGGGCCTCCGGCGCATCGATGGCCGCGCAGTTGGCGCCGAACCGGTCGCCGCACGGCTGGTCCGAACGGAACTGGCGGGTGTCGAGGAAGCTCAGGTCCATCAGGTTCCCGTACTGGGCCCGGCGATAGAGCTGCATCGACGAGCCGCGCGGGAAGGCCGACTTCCGCATCGGCATGAACTCATAGAAGGCCTGCATAGCCGCCGCCCGGCGCAGCAGGAAGACCTCGGACGGGGTGCCGTCCTGATCGATCTCGCCCACCCAGTTGTTATCGACCTCATGGTCGTCATAGACGGCGAACCAGGCCGCCGAAGCGCGCGAGGCCTGCAGGTCCAGGTCCATCGTGTATTGCGAATACCGGCGACGATAGTCGTCCAGGCTGTAGATCTCGCCGCCCTGATGGACGCGGGCGTTGTCCTGCGGGCCCGTGGCGGTCTGGGAGACCGGATTTCCGCGGCCTTCGTAGATGTAGTCGCCGTAGCAGAAGATGAAATCCAGATCCTCGGCCGCGATCTTGCGATGGGCGGTGTAGAAGCCGTTCTCATAATGCTGACAGCCGACGATGCCGAACTTCGCCCGGTCCATGGCGGCGCCGACGGCCGGCGTGGTCTTGGCCCGGCCCACGCCGCTGCGCTCGGTCCCCACTGTAAAGCGATAGAAATAGGCGCGGGCGGGCTCCAGCCCCTCGACCTCGACGTGGACCGAATGGCCCAGTTCGGGCCGGGCGATGGCCTCGCCCGAGCGGACGACGGTGCGGAAGCCGCGATCGGCCGCCACCTCCCACTGCACCGCCATCGGCTGGTTGGGCATGCCCGAGCCGTAGGCGAGGGGATCGGGGGCCAGACGCGTCCAGATCACGAAGCCGTCGGGCTGGGGGTCGCCGGCGGTGACGCCCAGCCGGAAGGGGTTCGTCTCGAACACTGCCTGGGCCAGGGCCGGGCCGGTCTGGGTCAGGGCCAGGCCGCCGCCGAACGCGGTCAGAAGCCCCCGGCGGGACAGGTCGAAACGGGTCATAGGGCGGCCTCTGAACAGCTGAGGTTTCCGCCCTACGCCGGGTTTGCGACAGTAGCGCTTCAGCTCTGCGTCAGGTCGCCGCAGCGTCAGGCGAGGCCCGGCGCGGCCTCAATCGCAGGTGTATCGGCAGGCGGCTGCGCAGGGTCACCTGATGCATCGGATGCGGCTCGACCGTGGTGATCGCCTCGATCTCGGCCGCCTTCAGCAGGGTCGTCAGGGCGATCATCGCCTCCTGCATGGCGAAGGCCGCGCCGATGCAAACGCGGGGCCCGGCGCTGAAGGGGATGTAGGCATAGCGGTCGATCGACTTGCGGTTCCCGGGCAGGAAGCGCTCGGGGCGGAAGGCGTCCGGTTCGTCCCACAGGAGCTCGTGCCGGTGCAGGATCCACGGCGAGATCAACACCGCACAGCCTTCGCCGATGGCCTCGCCGCCGACCACATCCGGTCCCATGGATCGCCGCGCCAGGGTCGGAGCGGGCGGAAACAGCCGCATCGCCTCCTCGATCACCGCCCGCGTCCACGGCAAGCTCTCGGCCCATTTGGGATCAACGATGTCGAAAGCATCGGCCTCTGCCTTCAGCGTCTCCGCCACCGCTGGGCTGCGCGAAATCAGATGCAGGGCCCAGCCCAGCGTCCGCGCCGTCGTCTCATGCCCGGCCAGGATGAAGGTCAGGATATTGGCCGCGACCTCACGGTCATCGAGCCCCTTTCCGTCCTCGGCCTCGTCGCGCGCGGTGAGGAGGGCGGTCAGCAGGTCGTCGGGCGCAGCCTCGCCGGCCTCGATCCGTGCGCGACGCCGCGTCACCAGCGCTCCGACCCTCTGCTCGAAATAGCGCGCCGAACGATAGCTGGCGGTCTTGCCCAGTCGCGGGATCCAGCTAGGGGCATTGAACACATCCAGCGGATCGATCCGCGCCCCGACGGCCAGATAGGTGTTCAGCGCGGTCTCGAACCCCCGGGCGTCTCCATCCAGCTCGTCCGAGAACAGGGTCGCCGACAGGATATCGAAGGTCAGGCCCGACATCTCGGAATCGATGTTCAGTACCCGCGCCCCGTGCTCCAGATGCAGGGCCTCGACCCGGGCGCGGCAGACCTCGTCCATCCGCGCCGCCATCTTCAGCGTCCGCGCCGGGGTGAACAAGGGCGCAAGGATGCGCCGCGCCCGGCGCCAGACGTCGCCCTCTGTCAGCAACAGGCCGTCGGCCAGCATCGGACCCAGCACCCGACGCTGCAGCGCTCCCTTCTCATAGTTGGCGGCATTCTCGGTCAGGACGTGCCGCACGCCCTCGGGATGGCTGACGACCAGAACCTCTCCCAGCGCCCCACGGCCATGCAACTGGGGTTCCTGGAAGTGACGGTCGGACCACATGAGCAGCGGGTTGCGCCAGCTGATCCACAGAAACGGGATCAGCCCCAGCGGCTTCGGCGGCCGGGGTGGCGTCCAGGGGCGGAAGGTCTGTGATCCATCGGCCATGACCCTGACGCTACGCCCGGATCATGACGGACGGAAGGCAGGTCAGCGACGGACGGGGCCCGCGTCCCGGAACCGGCGGCGCGTCTCGTCCAGATCGCGCGTGCGGTCGTGGGCGTCGTGTTCCCTGAGGGCATAGGCTTGCCCTGCGGCGGCCATGGCTTCCCGCTCGACGGGATCGTCGATCAGCGTCAACAGCGCCTGGCCCAGCCGCGCCGGGAAGTCCGCATCGGGCGTCACCACGAGGGCGTGATCGCCGCTGGCTTCCGCCAGTCCGCCCATGCCCGAACTGATCACCGCGCTTCCGGCGGCATGAGCCTCGATCGCCACAAGTCCGAAGGGCTCGCGCCAGAGCGAGGGAATAACGACAACGGCGGCCCGCTGGAAAAGAGCGCGAACGACGTCACGAGGGGCGTCGTGCTGCACGGTGACGCGGTCCCCAAACCTCGCCAGCGGGGCCAGTTGCGCCTCGCTCCAGGTCTGGTGCCGGTCCCAGTCGCCGAGCGCCAGATCGACGCGCCAGTCTGGCCGCGCATCCAGAACGGAGACCAGAGCCTCGCACAGGGGCGCCAGACCCTTCTCCGGCGCCGCCCGGCCCGCGAAGGCTATCAGGGGCGCACGACCGGCGACGGGCGCGGACCACAGGGCTGTATCGATGGCGTTGGGCATGGCGACGGCCCGGCCGGTCAGATGCGGATAGCGATCGATGAACTGTCGCCGACCGACTTCGCTGACAAACAGGTTGCCGTCGAACAGGCCGGCGCGCAGCCGGTGGCGCAGGCGCTTCAGCGGGTTTCCGGCGCGCGGCAGAAGGTTGTGGCGATACAGGATGACCGGCAGGGTCCGCAGTCGGTTGGCCAGCGCCGCCGCACTCGGCATATGCTGATGGACCTCGACGATGTCCGGCTGCAGCCGCGCGATATGGTCGGCGATCACCCTGGCCCGTTTGCCCGGCGACCGTTCCGGCGCGATGGCCAGGGTTGTCAGGGCGTCGCCCCGCTCCGCGCCCTCGTCGCAGATGACGGTGAGCGTGTCGCGATCACGGCTGTGCTCACCCAGCGACCGGACCACGGTCTCGATGGAGGTCGGCCGGTTGACGTCAAAACGCGATCCCGGAGGCAGGACGATTACGACCCGCATTGGAGCGTCGGGCGTGTTCAAGAGCGGTCGGGGGATGTCATTGGGCGGTCGGATAGACCGTGGCGCGGCTGCGTCCGTCGCGATGCCGGACCGTCGTCGGCGCCCGGGTGCTGGTCGAGGGCAGCTGGGCCGCGAGGGTCCCGTACAGACGATTGGCGGCGGCCTCGTCCTTCGCGACCAGGCACAGGGTGGTTTCGCCTTCACGACCCCAAGGCTTCATCTCCGAGGCAGTCACGCCGGGATCGGCCTTAATAAGGGCCACGATGCTATCCCGCAGCGCCACGTCCGGTCCCGCGCCGAAGCTGCCGAAGCTCACCTCGACGTCGCATTCGGCCGTAGCAGGGGCGGCCGCCGGAGCGGGCGTCGTGTCAGCCTTGGCGGCGGCCTCGGCTTCAGCCGCTGCAGCGGCGGCATGGTTCGCGGTCGAGACGTCACGGATGACGCTGTCCACCGGATCCTCGCCGTCGCAGGCGGCCAGGCTGATCAAAAGCAGGGCAGGGAGGATCAGCCGGTGCATGACGGGCGTCAGGCCGCTTCGATCCAGCCCGGCATCCAGCCTTCATGGATCTCACGCAGGTCGGCCATCGGGATCGAGAACAGGCCCTCGGCGGCGAAGGCCGCACCGCCCGCCTTGCCGACCAGCGAGACCGGCAGGCCGGCCTCGCGCGCGGCGGCGATGATGTCGTCCGGGTTCGGGGCGGCGATCAGATAGCGGGCCTGATCCTCACCGAACAGCTGGCCGTGGTCGGCCGCGTTCAGGGTCAGGCCGATATCCGAGGCCAGGGCCAGGTCGGCTGCGGCGCCGATCAGGCCGCCGTCCGACAGGTCGTGAACCACCGTCAACTGGCCGGTCTCGATCTGGCTGCGGATGAAGTCGCCCGTGCGGCGCTCCAGCTTCAGGTCGACCGGCGGCGGGGCGCCGTCCTCGCGGCCCAGAACTTCGCGCAGATAGATCGACGCGCCCAGTTCGCCTTCGGTCGCGCCGATCAGGATCAGGGCGTCGCCCTCAGCCATCGTCGAGAAGCCCGTGACCACGTCATAGTTTTTGAGCAGGCCGACGCCGCCCACGGTCGGGGTCGGCGGGATCGCCGCGCCGTTGGTCTCATTGTAGAGGCTGACGTTGCCGCTCACGACCGGGAAGTCCAGTTCGCGGCACGCCTCGGCCATGCCGTCGATTGCGCGGACGATCTGGCCCATAATCTCGGGTCGCTGCGGGTTGCCGAAGTTCAGGTTGTCGGTGATGGCGATGGGCAGGGAGCCCACGGCCGTCAGGTTGCGCCAGGCCTCGGCGACGCACTGTTTGCCGCCCTCATAGGGATCGTTCTGGACATAGCGGGGGGTGCAGTCCGAGGTGACGGCCAGACCCTTGTCGGTGCCATGCACCCGCACCACGCCGGCGTCGGCGCCGGTGGCCGAGTCCTGCAGGGTGTCGGCCATGACGTGACGATCGTACTGCTCCCAAATCCAGCGCTTGGACGCCATGTCGGGGCAGGCGATGACCTTGAGCACGGCGTCGTTCCAGCTCTCAGGCGCGGCGACGTCGGCGGCGGTCAGGCGGGCATGCAACTCGGGCTGGACCCACGGACGGTCGTACAGGGGCGCGTCGTCGAACAGCGGGGCCAGCGGCACGTCGCAGACGACCTCGCCGTGGTGGTTCAGGATCAGGCGGCCGGTGTCGGTGGTGCGGCCGATGACGGCGGCGTCCAGACCCCACTTTTTGAAGATGCGATAGCCGTCTTCCTCGCGGCCCGGCTTCAGCACGGCCAGCATCCGCTCCTGGCTTTCCGACAGCATCATCTCATAGGCCGACATGCCGGTTTCGCGCTGCGGGACATTGTCCATGTCCAGCTCGATGCCGACGCCGCCCTTGCCGGCCATCTCGACCGAGGAGGAGGTCAGGCCCGCCGCGCCCATGTCCTGGATGGCGGCCACGGCGCCGGAGGCCATCAGCTCCAGCGTCGCCTCGATCAGCAGCTTCTCGGCGAAGGGATCGCCGACCTGGACCGTGGGGCGCTTCTCGTCGGAATCCTCGTCGAACTCGGCCGACGCCATGGTCGCGCCGTGGATGCCGTCGCGGCCGGTCTTGGATCCGAAATAGACCACCGACATCCCCGCGCCCGGCGCGGCCGAATAGAAGATGGCGTCCGACTTCGCCAGCCCCACGCACATGGCGTTGACCAGGATGTTGCCGTTGTAGCCGGCGTGGAAATTGGTTTCGCCCGCCACCGTCGGCACGCCGACGCAGTTGCCGTAACCGCCGATGCCCGAGACCACGCCCTTCACGAGGCGTTTGGTCTTCTCATGGCCGACGTCGCCGAAGCGCAGGGCGTTGAGCAGGGCCACCGGGCGCGCGCCCATGGTGAAGACGTCGCGCATGATGCCGCCCACGCCCGTCGCCGCGCCCTGATAGGGCTCGATGAAGGACGGGTGGTTGTGGCTTTCCATCTTGAAGATGCAGGCGTCGCCGTCGTCGATGTCGATGACACCGGCGTTCTCGCCCGGACCGCAGATGACGCGCGGTCCCTTGGTCGGGAATTTGCCGAGATGGATCTTCGACGACTTGTACGAGCAGTGCTCGGACCACATCACTGAAAAGACGCCCAATTCCAGCTGGTTGGGCTCGCGGCCCAGACGGTCCAGGACGACCTGGTATTCAGCGGGGCTCAGGCCGTATTCGGCGGCGAGTTCGGCGATGGTCTTTTGGGGGGCGCTCATGGCGGGGCTTCTAGCGATGTTCGACGCCGGAGTCAGCCCGGGGAAGGCCCTTAAAGCCCGTCCTTCTCCGCCGCCAGCCGCGCCCGGATGTTGGCATGGGCCGCCGTAATCAGTCCGGCCAGCGCCGCCTCGTCCACCGGCCTGCCCCAGCGCAGCTTCACATGCCGCATCCGCTTGCCAGTCCCCTCAAGCAGTCCGGCCGGGTCGGGCAGGGCAGCGCCGCGGAAGAAGCCGACATTCACATGGGCCTTGAAGGCGTCGACATAGCCAAAGGCGGCGTCCTCGACACAGGCCATCGGATGGCCGTCGCCCAGGGTCTCGCGCACGTCCTTGCCGCAGTCGCGCATCCGCTGGAACCAAACCCCGGCCAGCTGCCGCAGCGGATCGTCCGAGGACAGCCATTGCTCCACGCCCGGATCGCGCCGGGCCGTGCCGTTCAGCCTGAAAAGCGCCCCGTCATCCATGGGGCCACGCTAGCAGCGCGTTGCAGCCTGTCTATCTCAGGCAACCCGCTCCACCCGCCGCCGCTGCGCCAGAACGATCACCACATCGGCGACCAGAACCGCAACGGCGGCGATCAGGGCGGCGAAGGCCAGCGGTTCATTGCGCGCCTGCTCGGCCGCGAACACGCCCGCCAGACCCCAGGACACCGGCAGGCCGAAGGCGATGGTCCGGATGCGCCAGGTCATGGCCACCGCGCCCAGCGCCACTACCGCCACGGCCAGCCCGGCCCACAGCGTCGGTGACAGAACAGCGGGCAGGTCGCCGTTGCCGGTCGCCACCGTGATCAGATTCACCGGCGCCGCGATGCTCAACCATCCGGCCAGCAGGCTCAGGGGCCAGACCGTCATCCAGCGATCCCGGTCGGACAGCTTCAGATTCCGGATTTGACGCGCGTGCGTCAGCAACGGGATCAGCAGCACCGTCAGCGATCCGAAGATCAGCACGATGGTCGCGACCTCCCAGTCGAAGGCCGCCGCCACGATCCACAGCCCGATCCCGGCGAAGGCCAGAACCGACGGCCAGCCGAACGCGTGGATCAGATCGCTCTCGCCTGTCTGCGGAAGGGCCTGACGCACCGCATAGACCAGCAGTCCCAGATAGATCAGGCCCCAGATGGCGAAGGCCCAGCCGGCGACCTTCAGGGTCGCATCGCTGTCGGCGGCGAAAGCGGCCGCGCTCTGGCCCCAGCCGAGCCCTATCTGCGCCTGGGCGATCACCACGGCGAAGACGGCGGCGCCCAGAACGATCCAGCGGCGGGTCTTCTGGGCGGCGGTCGGGCGGACGATGGACATGCGGGCTCCTGCAAGGTCTCAGCCCGCCCATACGCGTGTGCGCGGCGAAGGTTCACCGGAACCGCAACGGTCGCCCGGCGGTTCAGCCTGCATCATCTCTCATGCAAGGAGGCCCGCCATGGCCGATCCCGAGGATAAACCCCACTTCGAAACCGACGACGTCGAGGCCAATCTGGCCATCGAACAGGGTCTGGGCGTCGGCGCGCGCGAACTGGCCGCCCAGCGCGACCCGGGCGGTGTCGTCACCCCTGACGAGGACGAAGACGCCGTCGATGAAGACGAACAGCTGTCGCGCACCAGCGACGCCTGAACCCTCGAACCTCAGGTCGCGGGGGCGGCCGCCTCTTCCTTGGTGTCGCTGTCGTGGACGATCACCTGGGCCGCGCCTTCCCATGAGAAGGTCCGCGACAGGCCGACGTCGGTCCCGCTGACCATGTTGCCGCCGCCGATCAGACCGGCGGCGAGCGCCGAAGGCATGGGCGTGGCGGTGGTGGTGGTCGTGGTCCCGATCACGATCGAATCGTATTTCTGGCCCACGCGGGTTTCTTCGGTGGTGACCAGAACGTAGCGCTCGCCGGGTCGAGGCCGGAACAGAACCGAATAGTTCGGGCCACGATACATGAACTCGTCCGATCGGAAGCTGCGCGAGGTCTCGCCGTGGCCATCCAGAACCTCGACGCGCGGCGAGAAGATACGCAAAGGCTCCAGATAGCCGCCGACCGTCAGGGTCTTGTCCTCGGCGTCGGCCGGGATGGCGTAGACCACATAGGCGGTCTCACGGCCGTCGCGACGGATGCAGGGCGTCGCCGACCCCACTTGGGTGGTCACCGTATAGAGGGCGCGCTCCTTTTCCGGCGTCAGGCTCTGGGCCTGGGTCAGGTCGGGGGTGGCGTCGCAATGGCTGCCGGCGAAGGCGAGAATGGCCGACGGCGGCGGTGGAGGCGTGGCGCAGCTGGCCAGAACCGCCGCGACGGCGGCTCCGGCAAGGGCGATCTGGGCGCGCATCGGCTTGGCTCCTAGCGCAGCAGCTGGGCGGCGGTGTCGGCGATCTGGTTCAGGGCGTCCTCGATGCCCGCCGCCATCTTCGCCGGATCGGCCAGAAGCTCCTCGCGGTTCTTGAACTCGTATTCGGGGTTCGGCGTCAGGGTGATAACGCCCGCGTCGGCGGTGGTCATGCCGTTGTAGACGATGCGGTTGTCCATCAGGATCTTCGTCGGATCCGAGGCGCTGACCAGTCGAACCTGGGCCGCTGCCGAAGGGCGGAACGGCTGGAAGGCGCCGGCCGACAGATAGCCGTGGTGGGCCACCACGATATCCAGATAGGCGTCGGCCGTGCCGTCGGCGGCCGGATAGGCCACGACGAAGGCCCGCTTGCCGCGCGGGGCGTTCTCGCGCACCGCCACCTGATAGCCTTCGGCCGTCAGACGCGACGCCAGGCGGCGTTCGAACACGGTCTCGCCGTCGAAGCTCACGCTGCCAAGGGCCTTGTTCACCGCCGACTGGCGCTCGGCCTGGATTCCGGCGTCGACCAGAGCGCCGATCAGACCGAAGTTGCGGCCCATTGAGGCGACCTCATAGGCGATGGCGTTGTCTTCAGCCGAGTCGTCCAGGACTGTGATGGTGTGGACGTTGGTCGAGGCCCGCTCATAAGGCGTGGCCACATAAGGCGACGCGCAGGCGGCGACGGACATGGCCGCGACGGCGGCCACGAGAACTTTCTTGAACACTGGATACTCCCCCCAAGCTTAGCACTAGGCATGCCTTGCGGGTTGTGACGGTGTCAATCGCGCGGAGAGCGCGAATGGGGCGGAAATGTGTGCGGCGTTACGCCGCAGCCATCACGCTGCGGAACAGGATCGCGCCGTCGGCGGAGCCCAGCTCGGCTTCGAAGGCCCGGTCGGGGTGGGGCATCATGCCCAGCACATTGCCGCGCGCGTTCTGGATGCCCGCGATGTTGGCGACCGAGCCGTTCGGATTGTCGACATAGCGGAAGACCACCTGACCCTCGCCCTCGAGCCGGGCCAGGGTCTCGGCGTCGGCGAAATAGTTTCCGTCGCCGTTGCCCTGGGTCATGACCACCTCGCGCTGGCCCTGATAGCCGGCGGTGAAGCGGGTCTGGCCGTTGGTCACTTCCAGCGCGATCGGCTTGCAGACGTATTTCAGCCCGGCGTTGCGCAGCAGGGCGCCCGGCAGCATCCCGGCCTCGCACAGGATCTGGAAGCCGTTGCAGATGCCGACCACGGCGACGCCGTCATCGGCGGCCTTCTTGACCGCCTGCATGATCGGCGCCTGGGCCGCCATGGCGCCGCAGCGCAGATAGTCGCCGTAGGAGAAGCCGCCCGGCAGGACGATCAGGTCCAGGTCGTCAGGCAGGTCCGTGTCCTGATGCCAGACCATTTCCACCCGCTCTCCGGTGGAGCGTTCGATGGCGACTTTACAGTCCCGGTCGCAGTTGGATCCGGGGAAGACGATGACGGCTGCGCTCATGGGCGGGGCCTCTAGCAGGATTCCGTGGAGGTGTCAGGCGGTCGGCGTGCGTTTTGCGTCCCACATCGCCCAGGCCCAGATGATCAGCCCGCCGAAGGCCAGGGCGGACCCCACCAGACCGGTCGAGGCCCAGCCGAAACCGGCCGCGATGGCCAGGCCGCCGAGGAAGGGGCCGAGCGCATTGGCGGTGTTGAAAGCCGAGTGATTCAGGGCCGCGGCAAGGGTCTGGGCGTCGCCCGCCACATCCATCAGCCGGGTCTGCAGCAGCGATCCCAGCCCCATGCCGGCGCCGATCAGGACGATGACGATGAGCACAGCCCACAGGTGCGGCGCGGCAAAGAAATAGAGGATCAGGGAGAAGACGCTCCAGATCAGCATCCCGGCGCCCGCCTTCATCCCGAACCGGTCCGAGGTCCAGCCGCCAATCAGATTGCCGGCCAGCATGCCGCCGCCGAACACAGCGAACACCCACGGGATCATCCCGGGCCCGACGCCGGTCACCGCCGTCAGGGTCGAGGCCAGATAGGCATAGACGCAGAACATCCCGCCGAAGCCGATGGCCCCGATGCCTAGGGTCAGCCAGACCTGCCGCCGCTTCAGGGCGCCGAGCTCACGCAGGGGGCTGGCGTCGGGATGGGGCGGATCGCGCGGTGCGAACAGGGCGACGAGGGTCATGGTGATCGCGGCCAGCACCGAGACGGCGGCGAAGGTCCAGCGCCAGCCGAAGGCGTGGCTGACGCTTGTCGCCACCGGCACCCCGATCACGGTCGCGATGGTCAGGCCCAGCAGGATCGTCGAGACGGCTCGCGTCCGATAGGCCAGCGGCACCACCGAGGCCGCGACCAGGGCCGCGACGCCAAAATAGGCCCCGTGCGGCAGGCCGCTCAGGAAGCGGAAGGCCAGCAGCCAGCCGAAGGTCGGCGACATCGCGCTGAGCGCATTGCCGACGGCGAACAGGGCCATGAAGCCGATCAGCAGTTTCCAGCGCGCGATGCGCGCGCCCATCACGGCCAGCAGGGGCGCCCCGACGACGACGCCCAGGGCATAGGCGCTGATGGCGTGACCGGCGGTGGGGGCGTCGACGCCCAGATCGCTGGCGAAGTCGGGCAAGACGCTCATCGCCGAGAACTCGGTGGTCCCGATTGCGAACCCGCCCATGCCAAGCGCGGTCAGGACCAGCGCCACCGCCTTGGCATTGACGCCCTGCGGCTCAATGGCGGTCGAATGCGCGGCGTCAAGCTCCGGCGTGATGTCCGTGGCCATGGGTATCCTGCAGGCAGAGAGAATTGCTGCACTGCAAAATAGGGAGGCGGGCTGCGGGATCAACCGCAACTCGTTCCGATACCGATCACACCTTGTTAGGCGGCGTAGCGCATCCGCGATCCGCCGGAGGCTGCCGTCCCGCCCGAGATGCGGAAGCGGCCGACCGACTGGCTCAGCAGTTCCGTCTCCTGGGCCAGGGCGTGGCTGGCTGCGGTGGTCTCCTCGACCATGGCGGCGTTCTGCTGGGTCACCTGATCCATATGGCTGACGGCGGTGTTGATCTCGGTCAGGGCGGTGGCCTGCTCCTGGCTGGCGGCGGCCATTTCGGTGATCAGGGACCCGACGCGCTGCACGCGGTCGGCGATGCGGTCCAGGTTGGCGCCGGTCTGGCGCACCAGGTCCACGCCCAGCGAAACCTGACGGCCGGAGTTCGAAATCAGGGCGTTGATCTCCTTGGCCGCTTCCGCCGAACGCTGGGCCAGGGCCCGGACTTCGGACGCCACCACCGCGAAGCCGCGGCCCGCGTCGCCCGCCCGCGCCGCCTCGACGCCCGCGTTCAGGGCCAGAAGGTTGGTCTGGAAGGCGATCTCGTCGATGACGCTGATGATCTGGCCCATCTCGTTGGACGAGGCATGGATGGCGTCCATGGCGGCGACGGCCTCGCCAACCACCCGGCCGCTGGACTCGGCCTCGTCACGGGCCTCGCCGACGACGTTGGAGGCCTGACGGGCGCCGTCGGCCGAGCGGTTCACAGTGGCGGTGATCTGTTCGAGGGCGGCGGCAGTCTCTTCCAGGCTCGCGGCCTGCTGTTCGGTGCGGCGTGACAGGTCGTCGGTCGCCTGGGTCATTTCATGGGCGCCCCCGCGAATGGTCGCGGCATTGCCGTTGACCGAGACCAGGGTCTCTTCCAGCTGGACCATGGCGGCGTTGAAGTCGGCCTGCAGCTTCTCATAGCCTTCGGGGAATTCGCCGACGATGCGGTGGGTCAGGTCGCCCTGCATCAGATGATCCATGCCCTCGGCCATGGCGGACACGACCTGTGCCTGTTTCTCGGCGGCAGCCAGCTGGGCCTTTTCGGCCTGGCTGCGCTGAGCGGCCTGGGCGGCGGCCTCGGCTCGGGCGCGTTCGACGATCAGGGCCTGGAGGGCCACGACCGAACGCCCGACGGCGCCCAGCTCGTCCTTGCGGCCGGCGCTGGTCAGGTCGACGTCGGTGCGGCCTTCCGCCAGCGCCGCCATCTCGTCGTTCAGTACGCCGATCGGGGCCACCACCTCCCGCATCGATCGGCGGATCAGCAGCAGGCTCAGGCCCACGCTCAGCAGGATGGCGATGATCATCGTCACGATCCCGGCGACGGCCATGAACTCAGCACGCGCCTTGGTGGCGGCCAGGGTAGATTCGATCTGTTCGGAAATCGCCTCCATCCGGCTTTCCAGCTCGCTGAAGCTGGTTCTGAAGGCGGGCAGGGCAGCCTCCGCGGCGGCGGGGTTGCTGCCAGCCAGGTTCACCATCCGCTGGGCGGAGGCGATGTATTGCTGCAGCGGGGCGTCGGCTTGTTCCAGGGCGCCGATCGTCTCGGCATTGGTCGCCTTCTTGTGGTTCTCGTCGATCGCGGCGCGGAAATTGGCGGAGTGCTCTTCCAGATCGGCACGGATGCCGGTCATCGCCGCGGCGTCCCCCGTCCGGGCGGCCAACAGGGCGGCCAGGACGTCAGCGCGCAGGGCGTCGTGCATCATGTCAGCTTGCATGTGGTTGCGCAGGACATCAGCGATACGCGCCGAATCCGACATTGATCCGTTCAGCGACGCCGCGATCAGCAGGCCCGAACCGGACCCCAATGCACACAGGATGGCCATCGCCAGACCGGCGAACTTTACCTTGGATCGGATCGTGGAAAGCATCGGGTCCCCCGCTTTTGCGGCCAGCCTAAGCCAACAGGGTTAACGACGTTATTCCGTACGGTACGGAACACTACCTAGCCAAAACGCCGTTCGAATTGAGAAATTTTTGAAGGGTTTGTCCGATGATGCAGTCAACAGGGCGGCCCAAAAAGGGTGAGGCCTCATCTTCCAGAATGGATGAGAAACAATATGGCGTTGGTACGGGGCGTATTCGCGTCGGTTGCTTTGGGTGTTCTTCTGTCGGCGACTTCATCTTTCGCAAAGACAGCTGATACGGATTCGCAATCGCCTTCTGATCAGCCGATTTGGGAATGGCATTCGGCCTATACCGCTGACGTGATCGGCGTGGTCGACGGCGCCGATGTGCGCGCGGGCCGCTATCTCGATAACCTCGACGTCTCCCTCGACGGCGATCTTGAGCGTCAGTTCGGCTGGCGCGGCGCCCGCGCCCATATCAGCCTTCTGGCCAATGGCGGCGGTCAGCCCAACGCCATCGCCGAGACCCTGCAAGGTTATGACAATATCGAGGTCGGCTCCCACGGCGTCCGCCTGTTCGAGGCCTGGATCGAGCAGGATCTGGCTGACGGCCGCGCCTCGGTTCTGGCGGGCCTCTATGACGTCAACAGCGAATTCTATTCGACCGAGGCCTCGGACCTTCTGATCTCGCCGCCGTTCGGCATCGGCTCGGAGTTGGCGGCGACGGGGCCGAACGGTCCCTCCATCTTCCCCTCGACGTCTCCGGCGGTGCGGGTCCAGCTCGGATCCAGCGATAGCCTCCACGCCCGGTTCGCGGCGGTGAACGCCAAGGCCAGCGCTATCGGCGACGACGGCGGCATCGACACCACCCTCGACGACGGCGCCCTTTATCTGGCCGAGATCGGCTGGTCCGGCCCGGTGCGCGTCGCCGTCGGCGGCTGGCGCTACGGCGAGGCCCAAGACGATATCCGCGACCTCGACCCGTTCGGCGATCCGGCCCTGACTGACGCCCAGGGCGCCTATCTGGTCGCCGAGGGCACCCTGTTCGAGGCCGAGGAGAAACCCACGGTCCGCGCCTTCATGCGTCTCGGCGCCTCCGACGGCGACACCACCGACTTCAAGGGCGGCTGGCAGGCCGGCATCCGCGTCGACTCCGTCTTCCAGAGCCGCCCCGACAGCGCCTTCTCCATCGGCTTCGATCAGGGCCTCCTGTCGGACAAGGCCCGCGCCAACGCGCTCGACGCCGGGACCCGGTTCGGCGACGCGGAGAGCGGCGTCGAGATCACCTATGCCGACACCTTTGGGCCGTTCACGATCCAGCCGGACCTGCAGTGGATCCACAATCCCGGCGGGGACCGCGATCGCGATGCGATCGTCACTGCCGGGCTGCGGGTGATCCTGACCCTGAAGTAGCCGCTACGCCTTGTTCTCGTAGGTCGCGGTGATCGTGGCCCTGGCCAGGGTGTGGAAGTGCAGGTTGAAGCCGAAGACGGCGCCCGAGTTGTCGGGCGTCACGTCCAGCCTGTCCGTGTCCACGGCGAAGACGGTGAAGATATAGCGGTGTGGGCCGTGACCCGGGGGCGGGGCGGCCCCGCCGAAGCCGGGCGCGCCATAGTCGGTGCGGCCCTCGACCGCCTCTGACGGAACGGGCCCTCCGGCCGGCAGTTCGCTCACATCCGCCGGGATATTGGCCACCGTCCAATGCCAGAAGCCCGAGCCGGTCGGCGCATCCGGATCATAGACGGTGATCGCATAGCTCTTCGTACCCTCCGGCGCACCGGACCAGCTCAGTTGGGGCGAGCTGTTGCCCTTGGCCGCGACCTGGGCGTCGGGCAGGACGCCGCCGTCCGTGATGTCGGTGGAGGTCAGGGTGAAGGTCATGGGCGCTCCTGTGTTCCAGCCGTGAACGCCTCCCGGGGCGGGAGGGTTCGGACGGCTCGTCGTATCAGGGGCCTCAGCCGGGCAGAAGCGTCTTCACGATCGAAAGATTGCGGATCTGGTCGGGCAGGGCGCGCGCCTGTTCCGGCAGGGCCCTGGCCTGGGCCAGCAGGGTCGGCCCGTCCATGCGGCCCGTGGCCAGGCCCACGCCGATGATGATCGCTCCGGCCACGATGGCGAGGATCAGCAGGCGCAGCAGTGCGCCGAAGAAGCCCGTCTTTTTGCGTTTGCTCCGCGCTCCGGCGGCGGCGACCGCCGTGATCGGCCCCAGCGGATCAGGCTCCACGGCCTTCTCGGCCGCGACGGGCTCGGGAAGCAGAGGCTCCGCAACCTCGGCGGTGGCGGCGAGGGGTTCGACGGCGATCGGCTCGACAGTGACAGACTCCACAGCCGCAGCCGGCTCCACCGCGACCGGTTCGACTTCGGCGGGCTCAAGGACAGTCGGTTCCGCTGGCTCCGGGGCCTGCACCGTCTCTGTGGCGTCCGCCGTTTCGACGACATGAGGAGCGGCCGCCGGCGGCTCGTCCACGGTGGAAGGCGAGTGGGAGGCGACGAGGGCCAGGCTGCCGCCGGCGCCCGTGTCGCCGTCGTCCGGCCGGGTGTGAGGCGTAGGTTCCAGTTCGGCCAAGGCGAGGGCCAGCGCTCCCGATGACGCCGCCGCCGGACCCAGCTCGGCCAGAGCCAGGGCCATGGCGCCTGAAGCCGCGACGCGCGGGCGTTCCATCATGACGGCCTCGGCGCTCTGCGGCTCGGTCGGCGACTCCGGCCGGGCCGGGGCCTGGGCTACATCGGGGCGGATGGGCACCACATTGGAGGGACGTTCCTCGTCGTCATCGGCCGCCTCGGCCGCGTCGGTTCCGGCTTCCGCGGCAACGCTTTCGGGTGCGTCCGCCAGATCGGGTTCCGAGTGGGCGACGACCGGCCAGGGCTCCAGGCTTTCCAGCGGCTCGCCTTCCGCCGGCGCGGCGGCCAGAGGAGCGGCCACGGGCGCTTCCGTCTCCTCGCCCGGATGCAGGGCCGGTTGGCCGTGCAGGGTGGCGTCGTCCGGATACTGGGCCAGCTGGGCCTGCAGCTGGGCCAGGGTGAAGGGGGCGTCGGATTCGAAGCGCGAGGGGATGATGGGCCCCAGCTGGCGCAGCGCCCAGTACTGGGCCTTCGCCGCCGCCGGGCTGGGCGCATAGAAGATCTGCTTCAGCGTGCCGCCGCGAAGGGGCGCGCCGGTGTCATCGGTGTCGCTCCGGCTGGCCAGGCGATAGCCCAGGCCGTCGGTGTATTCCCACAGTTCATGGCGCAGCCAGATCATCGTCGAACCGCCGTATCAAGGAGGCGTGGACCCGGCTTTCGGGCTCACACGACCGGTAAGGAAAACGCAGGCGTTAACCTTATCCGACAGAACGGCATTAGGCCACAGGTCTCACGGCCAAGCTTTACTGTTGCGCCGCCCCTGTGGGCTCGGCGCATCGGTGGGCCGGGCGGCGCGAGTTTCAGGGCCTCAGGCGGCCTCGATGCGGTAGGATTCGATGACCGTATTGGCGAGCAGCGTCTCGCACATTTTCTTGGCTTCCGCGGCCGGATCCTCGGCGCCGTCGAGGTCGAACTCGATCAGCTTGCCGACGCGCGCATTGGCGACGCCGGCCCAGCCCAGACCCTGCAGGGCGCCTTCGACGGCCTTGCCCTGAACGTCCAGCACGCCGGGCTTCAGGAAGACGTGAACCTTGACCTTGGCCATCAGTGCAGTCCCCCCTGAATCACGGTCGGCATATCCTTCATGATGCCGAGGCGGCGGGCCACCTCCGCATAGCTCTCGATGACATTGCCCAGGTCGCGGCGGAACCGGTCCTTGTCCAGCTTCTCGCCGGTGGTTGCGTCCCACAGGCGGCAGCTGTCCGGGCTGATCTCGTCGGCCAGGATGACGCGGGCGAAGTCGTTCTCCCAGATCCGCCCGAACTCGATCTTGAAGTCCACCAGGGTGATGCCGACCGCGCCGAACATGCCCGACAGATAGTCGTTCACGCGCACGGTGGTGGCCAGGATGTCGTCGATCTCCTGCGTCGAAGCCCAGTTGAACGCCGTGATGTGCTCTTCGGTCACCATCGGGTCGTTCAGCTCGTCCTTCTTGTAGTAGAATTCGATGATCGAGCGGGGCAGGGGCGTGCCCTCTTCCTGGCCCAGACGCGTGGCCAGCGAGCCGGCGACGATGTTGCGGCACACGACTTCCAGCGGGATGATCTCGACTTCGCGGATCAACTGCTCACGCAGGTTCAGGCGCTTGATGAAGTGGTTGGTGACGCCGATCCCGTTCAGGCGGCTCATCACGAACTCGCTGATACGGTTGTTGATCACGCCCTTGCCCTCGAGCTGGGCCTTCTTCTCGCCGTTGAAGGCAGTGGCGTCGTCCTTGAAATACTGGATCAGGGTGCCGGGCTCGGGTCCTTCGTACAGGATCTTGGCCTTGCCCTCGTAGAGCTTCTTGCGCTTGGTGTTCATCGTCGGTCCCGGGCGGGAAAAGGTAAGGGCTTCGCCGGAAACGGAAAACGCGCGGCCAGAGACAAGGTCTGGGCTACGCGTTCAGGAATCAGGCTGGGCGGGAAATCTGTCTGGCCCTTCCTTTAGCGGAAGGGCGTCGGCGATACAAACCAGCGGCGCCCTTCCGGAACAAGACGGCGTTACATGAAGTCGCCGCCTGTCGGCTCGGACGTGATCCCGGTTGCGTTGGACGGCGGGGCGGCTATAGACGCGTCTGCGGCGCCCGGATTGGCCCGCGTGCGGAGCGAATGACGGCTGATGACGACCTTCGATGATCGGGAAAAGGGCTTCGAGTCCAAGTTCGCGCTCGATCAGGAGCAGGAATTCAAGGCCATGGCCCGCCGCAACAAGCTGCTGGGTCTGTGGGCTGCCGAGAAAATGGGCCTGTCGCCTGAGTCTGGCGAGGACTACGCCAAGGCCGTCGTGCGCGCTGATTTCGAACAGCCGGGCGATGAGGACGTGTTCCGCAAGGTCGCCGGCGACTTCAAGGGCTCGGGCCTGACCGTCTCCGACAGCGAAATCCGCTCAAAGATGGACGAACTGGCCTCCGTCGCCCGCGACCAGATCCGCGCCGGCGAGTAAGAAAAAGGCCGCTCATCCCCGCGAAAGCGGGGACCCAGACCTTTGGGCGACCGGTCTTTCCCGAGATTTCTGAAATCGATCCCGTTCGCAGCGCTTTCACGAGCGCTGGGTCCCCGCCTGCGCGGGGATGCGCGGCGCATACGAAAAGGGCCGCACTCGGGGGAAAGTGCGGCCCTTCGTTTCGGGGGCTGGGGGAAGCCTCACCCGAAATCTTGCGTCTTGCGCCCCTCTAGAATGCCTCGGCGCGAAAACGGTTCACGAGAAAATCACTTCGGCATGACGACCGTGTCGATGACGTGGACCACGCCGTTCGACTGCATCACATCGGCCTGGGTGACCTTCGAGGTCCCGCCCTTGGCGTCGGTCAGGGTGACAGAGCCATCGGGATTGACGTTGGCCGTCAGGGTCTCGCCCTCGACGGTGGTCAACTCGACCTTGCCCCCGTTGGCCTGGGCCTGGGCCGCCAGATCGGCTGCGGTCAGACGGCCGGGCACCACATGATAGGTCAGGACCTTGGTCAGGGCGGCCTTGCCGGCCGGCGCCATCAGTCCTTCACGCGTGGCTGCCGGAATCTTCTCGAAGGCGGCGTTGTCGGGGGCGAAGACGGTGAAGGGGCCGGTGGCGCTGAGGGTGTCGGCCAAGCCCGCGGCCTGAACCGCGCTGACCAGGGTGGTCAGATTGGCGGCCTTGGAGGCGTTGGCGACGATGGTGGCGTTGGGGCTCATCGGCGCGCCTCCGACCATCGGGTCGGTGGTCGCGGGCGCCGTCGCCGGAGCCATGGGCTCGGCCGGGGCCGGCGCGGCCTCTTCCTTCTTGTTGCAGGCGGCGACCGCCAGCAGGGCGGCGACGGAAACGGTGGCGAGAGCTGTGAAGCGGGGGGCGGACATGGGGTTTTCTCCTGAGGCCGCACTCGCGGCGGCTATTCAGCAGGTACTGTCCAGCGCTCGAAAGGATGCATACGGCCCAGCATGGGAATGGCTCGGGGACTCAGGCCGTCAGGAAATCCCCAAGGCGGCTCCACGCCTCCGCCTTCTCCGCCAAGGGTCGCGTATGGGCCGGGCTGGAGGAGGGCAGGTCGATCAGGGACAGGCCTTCCAGTCCCGCCAGAACCCGCCGTCCGCTCTTTGCCGCCGTCGCCCCGTTGAAGGCCACGGCCCTCAGCTGGGGCAGGCTCGCCACCAGATCACGCAGGTCGGCGGCTTCCGGCGAGCGGATCGCGGCGTCCAGACTGCCCGGGCGCTCGGCCGATGCGATCACATCCCAAAGTCCGACGCCCGCGGTCTTGAGGGCTTCCAGCCGCTCGCCATAGGGCAGGGTCGCCAGATCGCGCCCGATCACGCCCCCGATCAGCCGCCAGAAGCCGTTCTGCGGATGCGCGTAATATTGGGCGGCTTTCAGGGAAGCGTCGCCGGGCAGGCTGCCGAGGATCAGAAGCCGGGTCGCGCCGTCCGTCACCGGGTCGAAGGCGCGTTTGCGCGGGCCCGGCTCAGATCCCGGCATTTCTCAACCAGCCCACTACGGACAGTCGCGGCGCCCGGGCGTAAGCCGAGACCGGCGCCACGGAATGATCCTGCGGCACGGTGAACAGTGTCAGCGTGTTCCAGCGTGGCGCATGGCCGTGAATCACGTCGCCGGCCTGGTCGTGGAAGAGCAGCTGTCCGCCCCAGTCGGGGCGCCAGCGCCGCGTCAGCCCGAATGTATAGGCGACCAGCCGGTCGCTCTTTTCAGAGCCGATATCGTTGTGGAGGCCGATGAAGTCGCCGGGCCGATAGAAGGTGAGCTGGCCGTCCGCCTTGGCGATGTCCGTCCGCCCGGTCACGCGCCGGCCCAGTTCGGTGAAGTCGGCGTTCAGGAATTCGGTAAGGGCATGGATCGGATGCCCCGGATCGCGCCCCGCCAGATAGGCTGAGATCAGCGGGTAGGCGAGGTAGACGAAGCCGTAGCCCTCGCCCGCCTTCTGCATCATGGCGCCCAGCCGTCGGCGCAGTTCGTCCTCGCCCAGCGCCTCGACTTCCCGACGGTTCAGAACCGCCGGTCGGCCGTCCTCGCCCTGGAAGGCCATGTCCCAGTCGATCGAGGTTTCCGCCAGCCGCAACAGGTGTTCCGCGCTCTCCGGCGCCAGAACATCGGCAATCTGCACCATGCCGTCCCGCCGGAAGATCCGGGCGGCGGCGTCGAGATCGATGGCGGGATTGAACCGGAGCGGCGGTGGATTCATCAGTTCGCGCCGAACACCCGCTGGAACACCGTGTCCACGTGCTTGGTGTGATAGCCCAGATCGAACAGCGCCTCGAGCTCGGCGTCGGGGACGATGACCTCCGGGTCCTCCTTCAGGAAGTCGAGGAAATTGCCCTCGCCGCGCCACACCTTCATGGCGTTGCGCTGGACGGCGGCATAGCTGTCCTCACGCGACTGGCCGAGTTGCGTCAGGGCCAGCAGGACGCGCTGCGAGTGGACAAGGCCACCCAGCTTGTCGAGGTTCTTCTGCATGTTCTCCGGATAGACCAGCAGACGCTCCATCACTCCGGCCAGACGGTTCAGGGCGAAGTCCAGATGGATGGTGGCGTCCGGGCCGATGCCGCGCTCGACCGATGAGTGGCTGATGTCCCGCTCGTGCCACAGGGCGACGTTTTCCATCGCGGGCGTCACGGCCGAACGGACCAGACGGGCCAGACCGGTCAGGTTTTCGGTCAGGATGGGGTTGCGCTTGTGCGGCATGGCCGACGAGCCTTTCTGCCCCTTGTCGAAGAACTCCTCGGCCTCGAGGACTTCCGTGCGCTGCAGGTGGCGGATCTCGATGGCCAGACGCTCGATCGAGGAGGCGACGACGCCCAGGGCCGCGAAGAAGGCGGCGTGGCGGTCGCGCGGGATCACCTGGGTCGAGACCGGCTCGACCTGCAGGCCCATCTGGTCGGCGACATATTGTTCGACCTGCGGGTCGACGTTGGCGAAGGTGCCCACGGCGCCCGAGATGGCGCAGGTGGCGATCTCTTCCTTGGCGACGACCAGACGGCGCTTCGCCCGCTGGAACTCGGCGTGATAGCCCGCCAGCTTCAGGCCGAAGGTCACCGGCTCGGCGTGGATGCCGTGCGAGCGGCCCACGGTCGGGGTGTATTTGTGCTCCTTCGCCCGGGCCTCCAGCGCCGCCAGCACCCGGTCGACGCCGGTGATCAGCAGGTCAGACGACCGCGCCAACTGCACGGCGAAACAGGTGTCCAGCACGTCCGAGGAGGTCATGCCCTGGTGCAGGAAACGGGCTTCCTCGCCGACCGTCTCCGACACGTGGGTCAGGAAGGCGATGACGTCGTGCTTGGTCGTGCGCTCGATCTCGTCGATGCGGTCGCTGTCCCAGGCCGCATCCTTGCCCTTGGCCCAGATGGCCTCGGCGGCTTCGGTCGGGATGACGCCCAACTCGGCCATCTTGGTGGCGGCATGGGCCTCGATCTCGAACCAGATCTTGTACTTGGTCTCGGAGGACCAGATGGCGACGGCTTCGGGGCGGGAATAGCGCGTGATCATGGGCGCGGGGTGTCGTTGCAACCCCCTCCTGAGTCAAGCGGCGCTTGTGTCTGACCCGCTTAAACTTGCGTGAGCGGCTGTGGTGAAAAGGCCCGAGTCGGCGCATGAGACCGCCACATCACAGGGAGAGGGCCAAATGGAACTGATCATCGGACCGCGCCGGTTCTCGACCTGGTCGCTGCGCCCTTGGCTGGTGCTCAAGCGCTGCACCGACGACTTCGCGGTGCGCGAGCTCGACTTCAATACCCCCGAAGGCCACGCCGAGATGTTGTCGGTCTCCCCGACCGGCCTCGTGCCCGTGCTCAAGGTCGACGGCGAGACCATCTGGGACTCCATGGCCATCTCGGTCTTCTGCGCCGAGCGCTTCCCCGAGGCGAAGCTCTGGCCCGCCGACGCCCACGCTCGCTGGCTGGCCCGTTCGGCGGCCTGCGAGATGCATGGCGGCTTCTCGGCCCTGCGCACCCACTGCACCATGAACCCGGACCATCCGATGGTCGGGCCCGAGCGCTCGCCGGCGCCGCAGAATGACGCGGTCGCCGCCGACATCCGCCGTCTGGTGACTCTGTTCCGCGGTCTGCGCGAGCGCTTCGGCGCCGGCGGTGACTTCCTGTTTGGCGCGTGGTCGGTGCCCGACGCCTTCTTCACACCGGTCGCCACCCGCATCCGCCACTACCAGATCGATCTGGCCCGCTATGGGGACGAGGATGGCGTCGCGAGCACATATGTCGCGGCCTTATTGCAACAGCCCGATTTTCTCGAATGGGAAGCCCTGGCCTGACCGGAACCTCGCCTCATTTGGGGCCTTTGAGGGACAGTGTTCCATTAAGCACGCCTGCTGACCGGCGCTTAAGGCAACGCTGTTATCTTTCTCACATCCGGGGGCTGCCCCGACACAGGATTTTCAGACCATGACCGCTCCGGTCGAACCGCGCCCCGCCGTCGTCACCTCGCGTCAGCCGACGCTGGGCAGTGTCGCGCTCGCGCTTCTGGTCGGCTGTTGCCTGTGCGCCTCGCTGGTCGCCAGCATCTTCTAGGGCGTCAGAGGCCGCCGTTCGAGCCCGGCGCCGCGGCCATTTCCACCGGCCCGGCCGGCGCGGGCGGAACATAGTCCAGACCGATCGATACGAGCCCTGCGCCCGAGGCCACCGCGTCCAGGGTGTTCAGCGGCTTGCCGAACATGCGCTGGTAGACCCAGTAGGCCGCCACGACTTTTTCGACATAGTCGCGGGCCTGGGGCACGTCGATCGTCTCGATCAGCAGCAGCGGGTCGGGGTTCGGCCCCAGCTTGCGCAGCGCCGCCAGCATCGGACCCGGCCCGGCGTTGTAGGAGGCCACGGCGCGCAGGATGTCGCCCTGGAACTCTGGCCGCGACAGCATCTGGTTCACATAGACCTGCCCCAGCCGCATGTTGACCGCCGGGTCGAACAGCTGCTGCGGCTTCGACACGAAGGTGCGGTCGCCCGTCATTTCGGCGGCGGTGCCGGGCATGACCTGCATCATGCCATAGGCGCCGGCGGCCGAGCGGGCGTCCGGGTTGAAGTCGGTTTCCTTGCGCGCCAGGGCATAGACCAGGGCCGGCTCGACCGTGAAGCCGCCCTCGGGCGTCAGCACCGGGGTCGCATAGCGGGTCGCATCGACCCGGGTCACATCGGGGCCCGAACCGCCCATGCGCGGGCCCAGGGCGTCGGCCAGACCCGTCCACATGCGCCGGGCGGTGTCGCTGACGGCGGTGCGCAGGCCGGCGCGCAGTTCGTCCTGGGCGTCGGAGCGGCGACCGACCTCGAGATAGGCCACGGTGCGGCGGGCGCGGTCGTCGGACTGGATGAAGGCGTTCAGGTCGCGCGCATCGACGGCGTCGGCGGAGCGGGCGGGCCGATAGGCGACGCGCTGAACCCCGGCAGGCTGATAGGGACGCGGCCCCAGACCCTCGATGGCGATGTCGCGGCCCAGCTGGCGCAGCGCCACCTGGCCATAGAAGGTCGCGGGCCACTGGGCGGCCAGGTTCAGGAAGCCGGTGATCCGGTCCTGACGGCCCGATTGGGCGGCGGCCTTGGCGGCCCAGACCCCGGCCCCTGCGCGAACCCAGGGGTCCTCGGTCGGATCCGAGGCGACCCGTTCGAAGGCCTGCATGGAATCGTTGAACTGACCCAGCCGCCAGGCGGCCAGGCCGGTGGTCCACCAGTCGCCGATCTGCATCCCCAGCGCATAGGCGGTCGACAGGTCGTCATGGTTGTAGGCGACCCGCGCGGCCTTGGCGGGGTCGTCCTCGGTCGAGCCGCCGCCGGCCTCGACCACGCTGGACCAGGTGCGGCCGCTGACCCCGGCGGGGCGTTTCGGCTCGGCCGCGCCGTCAGGGCGGCGTTTCAGGGCCAGGGCATAGGCGCGCGGGGCGCATGGCAGGTCGGAATAGTCGTCCAGCCAGGCCGACAGTTCCTCATAGGTGGCGACATAGTCGGGGTGGAACAGCCGCTCGAACTCGACCTGACCCAGCAGGACGTGATCGCGGGCCTCGCGCGCAGCGGCGCGGGCGAGGTCGAGGTCCCCGCGGCGCAGCGCGTCGAAGGCGGTGGTGTAGCTCAGGCGGTCGGCGGAGCTGAGTGCGGTCGGCCCGCCTTCATTGGCGGCCGCGTAGGCAACGCCCTCGGCGGAGTCGGTCGCAGCCGTGGCGGCAGACTCGGCCGAGGGCGCTTCCCTGGCCATCGCGACACCGGCGTTCAGGCCGGTCAGCGTCAAGGCGAGTGCGGAGGCGAGCATCGGCGCGAGGAGCGCCCGGCGGTAAGCATACATAGGCGGCGGCCCCCTCGTGCAACGCGTCTCCCGTCTCGATCAGGATCGGCGCGTGTGTCTGCGATCGGTCGTCAATCCGTAACCATGCCCGAAAAACGGGCTTTCCTCAATCACATGACTGTCAGACGAGGTATCGCCCTCGTTCGAGGCCTTAGTGGGGCGCGCCCGATTCGAGCGCTTCCAGCCGCGCCGCCAGCGCCAGAATGTCGGCCCAGGCCTGCTTTTTCGCCTGCGGCTGACGCAGCAGGAAGGCCGGGTGCAGGGTCGGCAGGGCGGGGGCCGAGACGTCGCCTTCGGCCAGCCGCCATTCGCGCCACTGGCCGCGCATCTTCAGGATGCCCTCGTCGGTCGACAGCACCGACTTGGCCGAGGCCGCGCCGAGCAGCAGCACGGCCTTGGGCTTCAGGATGGCGAAGGCCCGCTCGACAAACGGGGCGCAGACGGCCTGTTCCTGCGGCGTCGGCGTGCGGTTGCCGGGCGGCCGCCAGAAGACGGTGTTGGTGATGAAGACCTTGCCGGTCAGGCCCGCCGCATCGAGCATCTTGTCCAGCAACTGGCCCGCCTTGCCGACGAACGGAAGGCCCTGCGCATCCTCGTCCGCGCCCGGACCTTCGCCGATGATCAGGATCGGGGCGTCGGTCGCGCCGCGTCCGAACACCGATTGGCGCGCGCCCATGCCGCGCAGGTCGCAGGCCTCGCAGATCGACACGGCCGCGGCCAGCGCCTCCAGCGTATCCGCCCCCGCCGCCAGCCGCCGCGCCTCGGAAATCGCATCGTGGGCGTCGTTCTGGACCACGACCGAAGCCGTCGCCTTGGCCACCGCCTTCAGGGCCGGCGCCGGGACATAGGTACGGTCTACCGCCGCGTCCTCGTAGCAGGCGTCGACCCCCGCATCGCGCCAGAAGGCGAGCAGGCTTTCGGTTGCGGCGATATCCGAAGGAGAAGCGTTCATGTCAGTCGGTACAGGGATAAGCCTTGACCGCCGCAACGTCACGTTCTGATAAGCACATAACCACACCGACAACCGGGATTCACGACACCATGGCCGAGGAAGCGATCGAGGGCGGCGCCACGAACAAGGCGCAGGAGGCCATTCTCGACAACCTGCCGCCCATCGAGGCGCTGCAAGGCGTCGAGCGCGAGGTCATGGAATATGACGTCGTCATCGTCGGCGGCGGCCCCGCCGGCCTGTCCGCCGCCATCCGTCTGAAGCAACGCGCGGAAGCCGAAGGCAAGGAAATCAACGTCGCGGTTCTGGAGAAGGCGGCCGAGGTTGGCGGTCACATCCTGTCCGGCGCCGTGATCGACCCCAAGGCCCTGAACGAGCTCTTCCCCGACTGGAAGGAACGCGGCGCCCCGCTGGAGACCCCGGTGGTCAAGGACAAGTTCCTGGTCCTCGGCCCGATGGGCGAGGTCTCCATCCCCATGCCGCTGCTGCCGCCGATGATGCACAACGACGGCTGCTACATCGCCTCTCTGGGCAACCTCACCCGCTGGCTGGGCGAACAGGCCGAGGCGCTGGGCGTCGAGGTTTATCCCGGCATGGCCGCCAGCCATGTCGTCTGGGATGAGCCCACCGGCCGGGTGAAGGGCGTCGTCGCCGGCGTCTTCGGCATCGACAAGCACGGCCAGCCGACCGGCGACTTCCAGCCGGGCATCGAGCTGCACGGCAAATACGTCTTCATCGCCGAGGGCGTGCGCGGCTCGCTGGCCAAGACCATCATCGCCCGCCACCAGCTGGCCAGGGATTCCAGCCCGCAGAAGTTCGGCATCGGCCTCAAGGAGCTGTGGCAGGTCCCGGCAGACAAGCACCAGCCGGGTCTGGTCCAGCACTCGACCGGCTGGCCGCTGGACGAGTTCACCGGCGGCGGCAGCTTCCTCTACCACTTCGGCGACAACTACATCGCGCTCGGCTACGTGGTTCACCTGAACTACAAGGACCCCTTCCTGTCCCCGTTCGACGAGTTCCAGCGGTTCAAGCACCACCCCTCGGTCGCCCAGCACCTCGAAGGCGGCACGCGCATTTCCTACGGCGCGCGCGCGATCACCGAGGGCGGCTTCCAGTCGGTGCCGAAGCTGTCGTTCCCCGGCGGTGTCCTGATCGGCTGTTCGGCGGGCTTCGTGAACGTGCCCCGCATCAAGGGCAGCCATAACGCCATGAAGACCGGCATGCTGGCCGCCGACGCCGCCTATGACGCCGTCATGGCCGGGCGCGAGGGCGATGAACTGGTCGAATACCAGGCCGCCTACGAAAAGAGCTGGGTCTACAGGGAGCTCAAGGGCGTCCGGAACGCCAAGCCCTATCTGACGAAGTTCGGCACGACGCTCGGCGGCGCGCTCGGCGTCGCCGAGATGTGGCTCTTCGCCCTGACCGGCCTGACCACGCCCTGGACGATGAAGCACAAGAAGACCGACGCGGCCTCGACCGAGCCGGCCTCCAAGCACAAGCCGCGCGTCTATCCCAAGCCGGACGGCAAGCTGTCGTTCGACAAGCTCTCGTCGGTGTTCATCTCCAACACCAACCACGCCGAGGAACAGCCGGCTCACCTGAAGCTGATCGATCCGTCGATCCCGATCCGGGTGAACCTGCCGAAGTACGGCGAGCCGGCGCGCCTCTACTGCCCGGCGGGGGTCTACGAGGTCCTCTACGCCGAAGACGGCAAGTCGGACCCGCGCTTCCAGATCAACGCCCAGAACTGCGTCCACTGCAAAACCTGCGACATCAAGGATCCGTCGCAGAACATCGTCTGGACCACGCCCGAAGGCGGCGGCGGCCCCAACTATCCGAATATGTAGGGCTTGAGGGAAAACCCCCTCTTGCGGGGGAGGGACAAAGTGGCGAGGTTCCTTGTCATGACGTCCCTCCGCCTCACGCTGCTTTCCTTCACGGCTCTCGGTCTTGCCCTGACCGCGCCCGGCCTCGCCATGGCCCAGGAGGCGCCGCCGGTCTCGGATCCGGCCGCCGGACAGCGTCCGCCAATCCTCGTGCCGGCTCAGCCGAGCCAGTCGGACCCGGCCGTTCAGCCGCCCGCCGTGGTCACCCCCTCCGAGGCCACGCCGGAGAGCGAACCCGAAGACGGCGAGCCCGCTTCCGACGAAGCCCCGCTGCCGCCCGCCGCTCCTGTTGTCATTCCGATTCCGACCGTCTGGGTGCCGGCCCCGGTCAATCGCGAGGGGCACACCGCCTACGGCCTGTATCTCGGCGGCCGAAATCTGGTCGGACGTTCGGCTGTCGGCGACGGCGAGGCCGCGCTCGGCGCCCGCTATCTGGCCGAGGTCCAGTCCCTGACCCCGGAGCAGCCGGCCGTTCAGCAGCAGGCCTTCACCGCCGCCCTCCTGGCCGGCGATCTCTCGGATGCGGCCCGGATGGCGCCGTCTGGCGAGGACGTTCCGGCGGTGCTCTCGGAGGCCGGGCGACTGGTTCAGGCCATCGACCTCTACGCCCACGGCAAGGCGCGGGACGCCACGGCGGTGTTCAAGGCCGGACCGATCCAGATGCCGCACGCCGCCGCCGGCTTCCTGACCCAGCGCTGGATCGCCGCCGCTGCGGGGGACTGGGACTTCGCCCTGATCGGACCGCCGTCGACCTCCAACGACACCTTCAGCCAGGTCCTGCGCTTCCAGCGCGCCCAGCTGCTTGAGCTGCATCGCCGCTATGACGAGGCCGAGGCCGAGTTCAAACTTCTGGACGCCAGCCCGAACGCGCAGCCGCCGTTCCGCGCGGGCTACGGCGCCTTCCTCGAACGGCGCGGACGCAAGGCGGAGGCGATCGCCGTCTATGACAAGGCGCTGGCCGCCAATCCCGACAGCGCCCTGCTGGCGGCCGCCAAGGCGCGCGTGTCCCAGCCTCGCAGCCGCGCCCCGGCCGCCCCGTCCCCTCGCGACGGCGTGGCCCAGGGTCTGGCCCTGGCCGCCTCGCTCGCCGCCGACAGCCGCGCCAATGAGTTCGCGGCCGTCTATCTGCGCATGGCCCTCGAGGTCGCGCCCAGCGACGACATCCGCCTGTTGCTCGGCGGCGCCCTGGTCAGCGCCAAGCTGGAGGCCGCCGCCCGGGACGCCCTGTCCGTGATCGGGCCGCGCGACGCCGCCCTCTACGCCGCCGCCCGCCTGCAGATCGGCGCCAGCCTCGGCCGCGACGACCGCAAGGACGAGGCCCTGGTCGAGTTCCGCAAGGCCTTCGCCGCCGCGCCCGGGTCCCAGGACATCGCCTATGCCCTGGCCACCCAGTTGCTGGAGCTGAAGCGCAACGACGAGGCGCTGGAGATTCTCAACGGGCCGCTGCTCAACACCCCGGACCAGCCCGCCGCCGTCCACTTCGTGCGCGGGGCCGCCTATGAGGCTTCGGGCAAGATCCCCGAGGCCGAGGCGGAGCTGTCCGCGGCCGTCGCCGACCAGCCCAATGAGCCGGCCTTCCTCAACTACTTGGGCTACCTCTGGGTCGATAGCGGCACCAAGGTCGCCGAGGGCGCCGCCCTGATCGCCCGCGCCCACGCGGCCCAGCCCAACAACGGCAATATCCAGGACTCCCTCGGCTGGGCCCAGTTCCGGCAGGGCCAGTACGAGACCGCCGTCACGACCCTGGAAGAGGCCGTCGACAAAGAGCCCGCCAACGCCGAGATCAACGACCACCTCGGCGACGCCTACTGGCAGGTGGGCCGCAAGCGCGAGGCGGGCTTCCAGTGGAACCGCGTCCTGACCCTGAACCCCGACGCCGAACGCCGCGCCGGGGTCGAACAGAAGCTGGTCGACGGCCTGCCGCCGCAAACGCCGGTCGTAGCGCCGGTGACGGTGACTGTCCCCGCTCCGGTCGGCGCCGAGCCCTGAGGTGTCGCTGACCGGGCTTGCGCCCGCCAAGATCAATCTGTTTCTGCACGTCGGCCCGGTTCAGGACGACGCCTACCATCCGCTCGCCAGCCTGGTCGCCTTCGCCGACGTCGGCGACCGGGTCACGGTCGAGCGCGCTGATCGCCTGTCCCTGAGCGTCGAAGGGCCTTTCGGCGCGAGTCTGGCCGCCGACCCCGACAATCTGATCCTCAAGGCCTTGCGGGCGCTGGGTCAGGCGGCGGGCATCGGCGAGCCGGCCCTGCACGTCGCGCTGGATAAGCAGCTGCCCATCGCCGCTGGTCTGGGCGGGGGTTCGTCCGACGCGGGGATCGCCCTGAAGCTGGCGCGCGATCTGCTCGCCCTCGATCTCGACGACGTCCCCCTTGAGGCTGTCGCGGGCGTGGTCGGCGCCGACGGCCCCATGTGTCTGCGCGCCCGTTCCGCCTGGGCCGAGGGCAGGGGAGACGTCCTGTCTGACGCCGCCGACCTGCCGGCGCTCCATGCCGTCCTGGTCAATCCGGGCGTCCCGTCCTCGACCGGCGCCGTCTATCGCGCCTTCGACGCCGGCCCCGCCGGCGCCACTAACCGCCCCGCCGCGCCCGACGACTGGAGCCCCGCCGCCGTCATCGACTGGCTGGCGAACCAGCGCAACGATCTGGAACCCCCGGCGCTTGCCCTGACCCCGGCGATCCGGCCCGCGCTCGACGCCGTGGCGGCCTGTGCGGGTGTCGGCCTGACCCGGATGTCCGGCTCCGGCGCCACCGTCTTCGGCCTGTTCGCCTCGGGCGCGGACGCAGACGCCGCCGCCGCCGGCCTCTCGCAGGCCCATCCCGGCTGGTGGATCAGGCGGACCGTCCTGGGGGCCTAGGGCCCTCAAAGATCGGGCTTCAATGGAACCCGCGCCGTGTTCGCCGTCTTATCCCGGGACAGTCACATTCCGTCGTCCGTCGCGATCCCTCGCGCGCCGGCCCCGAGATCCGAAGGAATCGTCATGCTTCGTACCCGTCTTCTGACCGCCACAGCCGCCGTCGCCCTGTTCGCCGCCCCTGCGGCCTTCGCCCAGTCTATGACGGCGCCGCAGACCGCCCCGGCTCCGGTCGAGGCCCCGGCCCCGGATGTCGCTCCGGCGCCGGCCACTGCGACCCCCGCCGCCTCCGACACCATCATCGATGAGCTGAAGGCCAACGGCCAGTTCACGACCCTGCTGGCCGCCCTCGACCGGGCCCAGCTGACCGAGACGCTGAAGTCCCAGCCGGCGATCTCGATCTTCGCCCCGACCGACGCGGCCTTCGCCCGACTGCCCGAGGCAGAACGCACGCGCCTGATGGATCCGGCCAACGTCAACGAGTTGCGCCAGCTGCTGCTCTATCACCTGATCGTCGCCGACGTGAATTCGAGCCAGATCAAAGGCACGCGCGGCGGCGTCGAGACCGCGGCCCGCACCCAGGTCCAGCTGGACGGCACCGGCGACGCCATCAAGGTCGATGACGCCACCGTCACCACCGCCGACATTGAGGCCTCGAACGGCGCCGTCTTCGCCATCGACAAGGTGCTGAACCCGGCGACGTCCGAGGTCGCCTCGGGCGACGCGGACGAGGCCGCCGCTGCTCCCATCGCCACCGAAGCCCCCGCCGCGGAGGCTCCCGCCACGGCGCCTTCTGCGACGGCCGCGCCGGTCATGACCCCGCCGGTCGCCACCTCGGCCCCCGCTCCCACGCCGCCGGTCGCCCCGACCGCGGACGAGGACAAGGACCCGATGATGACCGAACCGGCCCCGGCTCCCACGCCCGTGCCGCAGGGCTAATCCCTCGCGTCAGGTTGAGTTTGAAGGCGGCGGGCTCTAGGGTCCGCCGCCTTTACTTTTGCCTGCACAAAGCCTCCCAGCCTTGCCCCACGCACCGACAGAACCTCTTTCGTTTCAGGACCTCATCCTGACGCTCCAGCGTTACTGGGGCGAACAGGGCTGCGCCCTGCTGCAGCCCTACGACATCGAGGTGGGGGCGGGGACGCTGCACCCGGCGACCGTCCTGCGCGCGCTGGGGACCAAGCCTTGGAAGGCCGCCTACGTCCAGCCCAGCCGCCGCCCCGGCGACGGCCGCTATGGCGAGAACCCCAACCGGCTCCAGCACTATTACCAATTCCAGGTCATCCTGAAGCCGAACCCGGACAATCTTCAGGAGCTCTACCTCGGCTCCCTAGCCGCCATCGGCATCGATCCGAAACTGCACGACATCCGCTTCGTCGAGGACGACTGGGAGAACCCCACCGTCGGCGCCTGGGGTCTGGGCTGGGAGGTCTGGTGCGACGGCATGGAGGTGACCCAGTTCACCTACTTCCAGGGCGTCGGCGGCATCGAGGTCGACGTCGTCTCGGGCGAGCTGACCTACGGGCTTGAGCGTCTGGCCATGTACGTCCAGGGCGTCGACAACGTCTATGACCTGAAGTTCAACAACGACGGCCTGACCTATGGCGAGGTCTTCCTCGAGAACGAGCGCCAGCAGTCGGAAGCCAATTTCCATGGCTATGACGTCGAGGGCCTGAAGCGCCGCTTCGAGGACATGGAGCGCGAGTCGACCCGCCTCCTCGCCATGACCGGCCCGCAAGGCCAGCCTCTGGTCTTGCCCGCCTATGACCAGGTCCTGAAGGCCTCGCACCTCTTCAACCTGATGGACGCCCGCGGCGCCATCGCCGTCGCCGAACGCCAGAGCTACATCGGCCGCATCCGCGACCTCTGCAAAGCCTGCGCCCTCGCCTACGTCGAACAAGAGCGGAAAACCGCCTGATGCCCCAACTCCTCCTCGAACTCTTCTCCGAAGAAATCCCCGCGCGCATGCAGCAGGGCGCCGCGCGCGACCTCGAGCGCATGGTCTCCGAAAAGCTCAAGGCCGCCGGCCTGAGCTGGGACGCGCTCAACGTCTTCGCCGGCCCGCGCCGCCTCACGCTCGTCATCGATGGCCTGCCGTCGGCGACGCCTGATCGCTCGGAAGAGCTGAAAGGCCCGCGCGCCAATGCGCCGGAACAGGCGCTGGAAGGCTTCCTGCGCAAGACCGGCCTGACGAAGGACCAGCTGACCGAGCGCGACGGCGTCTTCTTCGCCGTCATCGAGCAGAAGGGCCGCGCCACCGCCGACATCATCCCGGAAACCGTCGACGCCATCGTCCGCGCCTTCCCCTGGCCCAAGTCGATGCGCTGGGGCTCCGGAACACTGCGCTGGATCCGCCCGCTGAAGCGCATCCTCTGCCTGTTCGACGGCAAGGTCGTGCCCTTCGACATCGACGGGATTCAATCCGACGCCATCACCGAGGGCCACCGCTTCCTCGGCAAGTGTCAGCCCATCGCCGTCAACGACTTCGCCGACTACCGGCGCAAGCTGGAAGCCGATTTTGTCCTGCTTGACGTCGCCGACCGCAAGCTGAAGATCCTCGACGCCGCGAAGGCGGTCACCGCCGCGAAGGGCCTCGCCCTCGTCGATGACGACGGCCTGCTGGACGAGGTCGCGGGTCTGGCCGAATGGCCGACCCCCATCCTCGGCGACATGGACCCCCAGTTCCTGAGCCTGCCGCCCGAGGTGGTCCGGCTGTCGATGAAGGTGCACCAGAAGTATTTCGCCGTGCGCGATCCGTCGAAGCACGGTCTCGCCCCGAACTTCGTCGTCGTGGCGAATGTCGAGGCCTCCGACGGCGGCGCGGCGCTCGCCGCCGGCAACAGCCGGGTCCTGTCCGCCCGCCTGAACGACGCCCGCTTCTTCTGGGACGAGGACCTGAAGACCGGCTTCGACGCCTGGTCGTCGAAACTGTCCGGGGTCACCTTCCACGCCAAGCTCGGCACCCTTGCCGAGCGCGTCGATCGCATCGCCGCGCTGGCGCGCGAGATCGCGCCTCTGGTCGGCGCCGACGCCGATCAGGCCGAACGCGCCGCCCGCCTCGCCAAGGCCGATCTGGCCTCGGGCATGGTCGGCGAGTTCCCGGAACTGCAGGGCGTCATGGGCGGCTATTACGCTCGCGCCGCCGGCGAGGCCGACGCCGTCGCCGACGCCGTCCGCGACCACTACAAGCCGCAAGGCCCCGCCGACACCGTCCCCACCGCCCCGGTCACCGTCGCCGTCGCCCTCGCCGACAAGCTCGACACTCTCGTCGGCTTCTTCGCCATCGACGAAAAGCCCACGGGATCGAAGGACCCCTATGCGCTCCGCCGCGCGGCGCTTGGGGTGATCCGGCTCGTGCTGGAGAATGAGGTCAAAGGCTCGCTGGCCGCGATGATCAAGCCTGCCGAAGTCATGATCATCACCGGTCGTAAGTTGAGCGCGGAAACTCGGGTCACGAGTGACCTCGTCGCCTTCTTCGCCGACCGCCTGAAGGTCCTCCTGCGCGATCAGGGTCAGCGTCACGACCTCGTCGACGCCGTCTTCGCTCTCGGCGACGACGACCTCGTGCGCATCGTCCGCCGCGTCGAGGCTCTCGCCGCCTTCCTCGCCACCGACGACGGCGCCAATCTGCTGGCCGGGTTCAAGCGCGCCTCCAATATCCTCAAGGCCGAGGAGAAGAAGGGACCGGTGCCGACGGGCATGGTCGAGACCGGTCTGCCCAACCAGCCCGAGGCCGAAACCAGGCTGGCCTTCGCAACCGCCGCCGCCGCGACCGCCGTCGACACGGCCCTGGACGCCGAAGATTTCGCCGCCGCCATGACGGCCCTCGCCGCCCTGCGCGCCCCGGTCGACGCCTTCTTCACCGACGTCCTGGTGAACTCCGACGTCCCCGCCGAACGCGACAACCGCCTGAAACTCCTCGGCCAGGTCCGCGACGTCATGGGCCGGGTGGCGGACTTCGGATTGATCGCGGGTTAGGTCTCTACCCTCTCCCGGCGGGAGAGGGCTTGAGGCTCGCAGAGCGTAGCGATGCGCCAGCCGAAAGGGTGAGGGGCTGGCGCTCACCGGTTGGCAGGAAACCCCTCACCCTTTCGCGCAAGTCTGATCGCTGACGCTCTCAGGCGCTCAAGCCCTCTCCCACCGGGAGAGGGACGATCGGGGAGCGAGCTCAGCCTGCCCGAAACAGCAACGACCCGTCGCCGTAGGAATAGAACCGGTACCCGTCCCGGATCGCGTGCTCATAGGCCGCGCGCATGGTCTCCAGCCCGGCGAAGGCCGAGACCAGCATGAACAGGGTCGACTTGGGCAGGTGGAAATTGGTCATCAGCACATCCACCGCCCGGAAGCGGTAGCCCGGGGTGATGAAGATGGCCGTGTCGCCGTGGAAGGGCTGGATCACACCCTCCGCCGTCGTCGCCGACTCCAGCAGCCGCAGAGACGTCGTGCCCACGCAGACGATCCGTCCGCCCTCCGCATGGACGGCGTTCAGGGCGGCGGCGGTCTCGGCGGACACCTCGCCCCACTCGGAATGCATCCTGTGGTCGGCCGTGTCGTCGGCCTTGACCGGCAGGAAGGTGCCGGCGCCCACATGCAGGGTCACCGCATGGGTGGTGACGCCCTTCGCCCGGATCGCTTCCAGCAGGGCAGGCGTGAAATGCAGCCCCGCCGTCGGCGCCGCGACCGAGCCGTCATGCTCGGCGAAGACAGTCTGATAGTCGGTCAGGTCACGGTCGTCCTCGGGCCGCCTGGCCGCGATATAGGGGGGCAGGGGCATGACCCCCACGGCCCGGATGGCGTCGTCCAGAGCCGGCCCCGCCAGGTCGAACCGAAGCGTGATCAGCCCGTCCTCGCCCTTGACGGCGACCGTGGCTTCCAGCGTCTGGAACCGGATCCGGTCCCCCGCCTTGATCCGTTTGCCCGGCTTCATGAAGGCCGACCAGACGTCGGGCGCATCCCGGTGATGCAGGGTCGCCTCGACCTCGACGGTCAGAACCTCACCCTCAACAACCGGATCGGGCCGTTCGCGCACCCCCGACAGCCGCGCCGGGATCACTCGCGTGTCGTTGAACACCAGGGCGTCGCCGGGCTGCAGAAAGCCGGGCAGGTCGCGGATGATCCGGTCCTCCAGCACGCCATCCTGCACCACCAGCAGGCGCGCGGAATCCCGCGGCTCCGCGGGCCTCAGGGCGATGCGGTCCTCGGGCAGGTCGAAATCAAAATCGGCGGTCTTCATCAGGCGGCGCAAAGGCCACGGGGGAGGGAGCGGGTCAAGTCCGGCGCTGCTGAACCTCGGTCGCGCAGAGGCGTTCGTCCCGAATGAAAACCTCCTCCCTCCTGCCTTCCATCCTTATCGGCGCCGTCGCCAGCGCCCGCTCCATGACCCCGATGGCGGCCATCGCCACCGCCCGCCTCGCGGGTGAGCGCACCCCCGGCAAGCTGGTCCTGCTCGACCATCCCCTGTTCAAATTCGGGGCTCTGGCCATGGGCGTGGGCGAGCTGTTCGGCGACAAGATGAAGACCGCGCCCGACCGCACCGTCTTCCTCGGCCTGCTCGCCCGGGTGATGAGCGCGGGCATCGCCGGCGCCGCCCTGGCCCCCAAAGGCCGCGAGAAGACCGGCGCCGCCCTCGCCGTCGGGACTGCGGTTCCTTTGGCCTACCTCGGCCTCGCAGGCCGCAAGAAGGCAATGGCCCGCATCGGCCAGACGAAGAGCGGCCTGATCGAGGACGCCCTCATCGTCGCCGCCGGCGCCGCCGTGGTGGGCCTGACCGCGCGGCGGCGCTGACCCCGGATCGTCTCCGGGTTTAAGTGTTGCTTCAGCCGTTTAGAGCAAACTGGAGGGATGAGTTTTGACCTTCCACATCTTGCCGATGGCGGGCGTCTCGACGCCTGGGATCGCCTGCGGCGGCCGGTGTGGCTGTTCGACCCGGTCAGCTGCCGGGGCGTCTACGCCAACGTCGCCGCCCTGGCCCTGTGGGGCGCGGTCGATCTGGACGAGCTTCTGGCCCGGGACTTCTCCAAGCTTTCTCCGGCGGTCCGGACCCGCACCGAGCGTCTGCGGGCGGCCACCACCGAGGGACGGGAGGTCGAGGAGCACTGGACCTTCTACCCCAACGGCAGCCCGGTGACGGTGCAGGCCGTGATCTCGACCGTCGCCCTCGCCGACGGCAGGGACGTGCTGTTGTTCGAAGCCGCCGCCGTCGAGGTCGAGGCCGAGGAACGTCGCGCGGTCGAGGCCCTGCGCCACTCCTCCGGCCCGGTCGGCCTGTTCGACGGCGAGGGAAAGTCGCTGTTCGCCAATCCGGCCGCCTTCGCCGCCTATGGCCTCGATGCAGGCTTCGTCGCCCGGTTCGCCAGTCCCGAAGACGGCGAGGGGATTCTGGCCCGCGCCATGGAGGGTCAGGCCACCGGCGCCTTGTTCCAGATGTCCACCGGCCCCGGCCCACGCTGGCACCACATCGATTGCCGCCCGCTTCAGGATCCCGTCACCGGCGCGATCAGCGTCCTGCTCAATGAGCGCGACGTGACCGATCGGGTCGAGGCCGAAGCCGCCCGTGCCGCCGCCGAACAGAAGGCCGCCATGGCCGAGGCGCGCCAACGCTTCCTGACCGAGATGTCGCATGAGTTGCGCACGCCGCTGAATGCGGTGCTCGGCTTCTCGGCCCTGCTGTCCGAAGCCGGGCTGGCGCCCGCGCAACAGGACCATGCCGGGCGTATCCATGCGGCGGGCGAGCGTCTGGCCACCGTCGTGGAACAGATGATCGGCCTGTCCCAACATGACGACTGGACCGGAGGCGTAGAACCGACGGCCGAACGGGAGCCGGGCCTTTCCGACCACAGCGCGCCTGCGGTCGACGAAGACGAAGGGCGGGCCATGCGCGTCCTCTATGTCGACGACAACGACAGCAACCGGGCCCTGATCTCGGCGCTTCTGGCCCTGCAGGGGATCGTCTGCGAGACGGCCGACGACGGCGCCCAGGGGCTTGCCGCGGCCTCGCGCGGCGACTGGGACGTGATCCTGATGGACATCCAGATGCCGGTCATGGACGGCGTCGAGGCCGCCCGGCGCATCCGCTTGCTGGACGACGAGGCCTCGGCCGTGCCGATCATCGCCGTAACCGCCAATACGCTGGACGAGCAACTGGCTGCCTATGCGGACGTCGGAATGAACGACTGCGTCGGCAAGCCGGTGAAGGCGCCCGAACTGCTGACCAAGCTGTTCGAATGGGCTTCCACGCCTTGGCGCGAGCAGTGGCGCGAGACAGAGCGGGCGGCCGCCTGACGACGGGGCGGTGAGGAGCGCCGGTATGCACGCGGGCGTTGACCCACGGCGCTCAAGGCGTCAAAGCCCCACCCATGCTTCAGAACCTCGAAACCCTCGCCCGTGAGGCCAAGTCCTGGCCCTTCGAACAAGCCCGCAATCTTCTCGCCCATGTGCTGAAGAAGCGGCTGTCCGACGCCGAGCGCGATGCGGCGAAGCTGCTGATCGACGCGGGCAAGGCGGATGAGGCTCTGGCGACCTTCGAGGCCCTGCAACGGCCGGTGATCCTGGAGACGGGCTATGGCCCCTCCGGCCTGCCCCACATGGGCACCTTCGGCGAGGTGGCGCGCACCACCATGGTCCGCAACGCCTTCCGCGCCCTGACGGGCGACCACTGGCCGACGCGGCTGATCGCCTTCTCCGACGACATGGACGGTCTGCGCAAGGTGCCCGAGGGCGTGCCCAACCCGGAGATGCTGCGCGAGGACCTGCACCTGTCGCTGACCCGCGTCCGCGACCCGTTCGGCACCCACGACAGCTTCGGCGCGCACAACAACGCCCGCCTGCGCGCCTTCCTCGACGGCTTCGGCTTCGACTATGAGTTCATGTCCTCGACCGAGACCTACAGGTCCGGCCGGTTCGATGCGACGCTCCTGACGATGCTGGAGCGCTACGACGCGGTGATGGCGATCATGCTGCCGACGCTCGGCGAAGAGCGCCGCGCGACCTATTCGCCCTTCCTGCCCGTCAGCCCGATCACTGGCCATGTGCTGCAGGTCCCGACCCTGGCGCGCGACGTTGAGAAGGGCACGATCACCTTCGAGGATCCGGCCGGAGAGCCCGGCAACCGTACCGAGGTTCCGGTCACCGGCGGCCATGTGAAGCTGCAGTGGAAGCCCGACTGGGCCATGCGCTGGACGGCGCTGGACGTCGATTACGAGATGTCGGGCAAGGACCTGATCGAGAGCGTGCGCGAGAGCTCCAAGGTCTGCCGCGCCCTGGGCGGCGTTCCGCCGGAGGGCTTCAACTACGAGCTCTTCCTCGACATCGAAGGCAAGAAGATCTCCAAGTCCAAGGGCAATGGCCTGACGATGGACGAGTGGCTGCGCTACGGCACGCCGGAGAGCCTGAGCTGGTACATGTTCCAGTCGCCGAAGTCGGCCAAGAGCCTGCACTTCAACGTCATTCCGCGCGCCATCGACGACTATCTGGCCTTCATCGAGGCCTACAAGACGCAGGAGCCGGCCAGGCAGATCGACAACGCCGTCTGGTCGATCCACGCCGGATCGCCGCCGTCGGCCGTCTCGCCGGTGTCGTTCGCGCTGCTGCTCAACCTCGTGGGCGTGGCCAACGCCTCCACCAAGGATCAGCTCTGGGCCTATTTCGCGAAGTATCTGCCCGAAGCGACGCCCGAGAACGAGCCGGTGCTGGACCAGCTGATGGACCGCGCGCTGAACTACTACGTCGACTTCGTGAAGCCCTCCAAGTCGTACCGCCTGCCGGACGACAAGGAGAAGGCGGCCCTGCTGGATCTCGCCGCGCGCCTCGAGGCCCTGCCAGCCGACACGACCGACGGGGAGCTGATCCAGAACGAGGTCTATGCCGTGGGCAAGGATCACGCCTTCGAGCCCCTGCGCGCCTGGTTCGGCGCCCTGTATGAGGTTTTGCTCGGCGCCTCGCAGGGGCCGCGCTTCGGCTCGTTCGCGGCGATCTACGGCCTGCCGCAGACAATCCGTCTGATCACGGACGGGGCGAACGGGAAGCTCGTCTGATCGCCCCGGGGGTGTATTCCCGATCCGTATGACGGTTTTCGACATATCGCCGCGCAAGCTTGGCGGTATGGAGACCCGGGTTGAACTACGTCATCGACCGGGACGACCGGATCGTCACGGTGAACATCGGTCCGTCGGATTCCGGCGAGGCGACGACAGAGAGCCTGCTCGCCCTAGGCGACGCCGAGCCCGAGCTCTGGACCTGGGATTGCATCATCCATGTCCCCGTCGTGGCCCAGGATGCGTCCGTCGAGCAGGTCGCGCGCGCGGCCCGGCGGTACGCCACCCAGAAGGGCGTCCGCGCGACCACTGTCTTCGTCAGTGACGACGTCTATCTGCGTCTCTGGGCCAAGGTGATGGATGTCCAGTTTCCCGGGCGCAAACATCTGGTGGTCCGTGACCTCGGCCTGGCCCGCGAATTGATCCTCTCGCGACGGCTCACGAAGATGAACCGAAAATAACGGCGACGCTCGGGGAGCCTTCAGACGCTCTGGCGCATTCTCACACCCATCGACCAACCTCGATGAAATGGAGAGAGCCATGTCGAAGTCCTTCAAGATCACCCTCGCGACCGCCGCCGCCCTGGCGTCTCTGGTCACTGCCGCCCCGATGGCGGCGTCCGCCCAGTCGAACGGCATCACCAGCTGCGACGCCCCCGGCGGCCGTCAGACGGCCGGCGCCCTGATCGGCGGCGTGCTCGGCGGCGTGGTGGGGTCCAACCTTGCCCGTAACGAGCGCACCGCCGGCACCATCGTCGGCGCCGGCGCCGGGGCCGCGGCCGGTTCCTACATCGGCTGTAACCAGCAGCGCGCCCGCGCGGCCTCGGCGCAGGGCCAGTACCGCGCCACCTCGAACCTGCGCATCCGCTCGGGTCCGGGCACCAACTACGGCACCCGCGGCACCCTGGCCGCTGGTCAGCGCTTCAGCGCCATCGGCTCTTCGGGCGAGTGGGTCCAGATCGCCGGCGGCGGCTGGGTCAACGCCCACTACGTCACGACCAACTGAGTTCGGCCTTCGGGCTGATTAAGGAAGGGCCGTCTCTCCGGAGGCGGCCCTTTTCTTTTTGGGCGCTATCGCTCGGCTCGCGGAGCCTCGCTGCTTGAGCGCGGCTCCTCGGACTCCCAAGCCGCGGTTCGCTGCTTGAGCGCACAAGGACAGCCTTACTGGCTGACCCACAGGATGCGCGCCATCCAGACGACCTCGCGTCGGGGCAGGACGCGGGGCGGATAGGCGGGGTTGATCGAGCCCAGGGTGACGGTACGCGACGTCAGGGCCAGCACCTCCTTGGCCACGGTCTCGCCGCCCGAGGTGCGGACCACGACACGGTCGCCCTTGCGCACGTCCGTCGCAGTCTGGTCGACGATGACCCGGTCGCCCTCGCGGTAGAGGGGGGTCATGGAATCGCCGTTGATCCTGAGGCTGAACAGGCCGTCGCTCAGGCGCGGCAGCTCGGTCTGGTCCCAGCCCTCGCCGGTCGGCAGGCCGGCATCGTCGAAGAAGCCGTCAGCGCCGGCCTGGGCCAGGCCCAGCAAGGGAATGGTCGCCGGCGGGGCGTCGTCCTCGGCCAGGGCGGCGAACTCGCCCAGCGAAAGACGCGTCGCCTCCAGAATCCGGGTCAAACTTTCGGTCGAGGGCCAGCGCGGTCGTGGCGGCTCGCCCGATCCGGACGAGGGGCCAAACCGTTTGGACGGATTGAAACTGGTCGCATCCAGGCCGGCGCGCTTCGCCAGCCCTGAGGGCGACAGGCCTTCGCGGCGCGCCAGATTGTCGACGGCCTTCCACAGCTTGGCATGAGACAGGGGCATGGAGCGGGCTTCCAGCGGAGTGAGTCGCCAGAATACGCAGGAATAAATGCCTACGCCAGTCCGGTCGGACCTATTCGAGCCCGGCGGCGCGGCGTTCCTGCCAGGCCCAGAAGGTGCCGACGGCCAGGGCGACCAGCACGCCGTAGCCGGCCAGGTTGACGACCGTCAGGAAGGCCGAAACCGAGGGGCGGACGTCGAAGATCGAGAGGACATGGCTGGTGACGACCAGCAGCTGGCAGGCGGCGGCCCAGACTGGCCAGACACGACGCGATTTCCAGACCAGGGCGGCCAGAACGACCAGCATCACCACATCAATGGCGAAGACGCCCCACTGGACCTGAAACACCTTGCCGTCGCCCTGGGCGAGCAGGGATGCGAACCAGCCGAGCACATAGGCGCCGGCGGCAAGGCGTTCGGGCTCATCGCCCTTCCAGAATGCGAACAGACAGGTCCCGACCACAAAGATCGCGCCGATCTGTGACCACAGGGTATCAAACATCAAAACGCCCCCGTGCCGGATAGCACGAGGGCGATAATGTAACGAGTCTGGCTAATCCGGAATGACCGGAAGCCTACATTACGTCGAATTCAGACGGCGCGCAGACGGGTGGTCACGCCACCCACGCCGGTGGGCTTCTCGCCGCCGCCGATCGGGGTTTCCCAGTCGTCGGGCTTGTTCAGCGGGCCGACGGCGTAGATGCCCCAGCCGAGCTTGCGGTGATCTTTTTGCATTTCGGCGTGGCAGGCCACGATGGCCTCACGCGCGGTGCTCAGGGCGGCGATGGTTTCCATGGCCTTGGCCTGCGAAACGGTGCCGGTCACGGCCGACAGCGACAGGGCGGCGCGGGCGCCGATCATCGACTGAACCAGGGTCGTGGCTTGGGTGATCGCGGTATCGATAGCGTTTTCAGTGGCATGCAGTTCGCCGGCGACGCTGGCGACAACTTCAGAACGATCCATGGTACCCCTCCTAAACAACAGGTAAATATACCCTTAACACGTTTCAGGAGAGTCCGGTAGGGATTTGTTTACCCTTAGCGGGAGCGTTGCTGTTGGTTTGAGCGGCTTCAGGCGGGTCTTCGACGCCTCGGCCCGCCGCCGATCGGGGGCGTATCTTCGGGCTTGTCGAGGGGGCCGACGGTCGTCTCATCCAGCCCGATCCGGCGCGCGACATCGGCGAGGGTTCGGTGCGCCCGGGCGAGGTGGATGCGCGCCCGGCTAACCGCCCTGACGGGCGCCGGGTGGTCGGAGGCGGCGGGTGACAGCGCGGTCAGCGTCTCCGCTTCAACGAGGGCGAGATCCACGGCGGCCTCGGCGACCCGAAGGCTCTCGGTCACCCTGGCGCCGGCCGCGTCGCGGGCCGCCGTGTCGCGGTTTGAAGTCTCTGAAGTCATCCTGTCCCCCGATGACCAAGCATCATGCGCGGGAAACAATCATGGGTCGGTATTCGCCCGCAACTATTCGTTGCTGTCGTCCAGCAGGAAGTTGGCGACCAGAGTGGCGATCGGCTGGGCCGCATCCTCCTGCCAGGCCTCGGCCAGGACGTGGGCGACGCGGCGACCGGCGCGCGAGATATGCGCTCGCGCCAGCACGTCCACCGGCCGTCCCGAGCGCAGGTAGGAGACGGTGACGTTGATCGGACGCGGAAGGCGCAGCCGCGGATAGGCCAGCGCCACCTGGGCGATGGCGGTCATCTCCAGCAGGGCGGCGGTCGAACCGCCGTGGAGGGCGGGCAGCAGGGGGTTGCCGATCAGCTTGTCGGCGAAGGGCATGACCACGGTCAGGGTCTCATCTTCCAGCCGCCCTTCGAGGCCGAGGAAGCGGGCATAGGGCAGGCGTTGCAGCAGATCGCTCATCGGGCCGCTCCCTCGGTGCGCGGCTTCAGATTGGCACCGGTGCGGTGCGAGGCGTTTTCGGTGATCACATAGGCCGACTGGGCAGCGGCGACAGGATCGCCGGAGCCGTCCTCGGCGTCGGCCTCGAAGGCCCAGGCGCGGACGAAGGCGATGTTGCGGGTCACCTTGAAGCAATGGGCCTCGGCGATCAGGTCGGTCTTCGGCCGCGCCGCCCGCATATAGTCGACGCGCAGATCGAGCGTCGCGATGTTCTGGAACCCGCCCAGCGCCACCCAGGTCGCCAGGCCGCCGACATGGTCCAGCATGGTCGTCACCAGTCCGCCCGCAAGCACGCCTGTGTCAGGATCCCCGACCAGATCCTCACGCCAGGGCGTGCGCAGCCGAACGATCTGACCCTCCACGCTCTCCAGCCTGAAGCCGAGCGCCTGGGTGTGGGCGGCGCCGCCCGCCAGCTGCGGAAGGATTTCTGTCAGGAACGTATCGCTCATCCATCCGTCCTTATCGGGCGCGGCCTTGCGCGCAAGCCCCGGATGCCGACCTGTAGCCCCATGATCCGTTTCGAGGACCTGCTGAAGCCGACGCCCGCGGGCCTGTATTGCCCGCCCGGCGACTTCTACATCGACCCCGTCCGGCCGGTGGACCGGGCGGTGATCACCCACGGCCATTCCGACCATGCGCGGGCGGGCCACGGCGCGGTTCTGGCCACGCCCCAGACGCTGGCCATCATGGCCGAACGCTACGGCGAGGACTTCGCCGTAACGCGCCAGTCGGCTCCCTACGGCGAGACGACCTCGGTCAACGGCGTCGACATCCGGCTGGTCCCGGCCGGTCATGTGCTGGGGTCGGCCCAGGCGGTCATCGGCTGGAAGGGGATCACGATGGTCGCCTCGGGTGACTACAAGCGCCGGCGCGACCCGACCTGTGCCGGCTTCGAGCCTGTGCCCTGTCACGTCTTCATTTCGGAGGCGACCTTCGGCCTGCCGGTCTTCACCCATCCGCCGGACTCAGAGGAAGTCGGCCGTCTGGTCCAGTCGCTCGGCCAGTTCCCCGACCGCGCCCATCTGGTCGGCGCCTATGCGCTGGGGAAGGCGCAGCGGGTGATCCGATTGCTTCGCGAGCAGGGTTGGGAACGGCCGATCTATGTCCATGGGGCGCTGGAGCGGTTGAACGCCCTCTACGAGCGCGAGGGCGTCGATCTGGGGCCCATCCTGCCGGCGACGGGACTTCCCAAGGATTCGCTCGGCGGGGAGGTGGCCATCGCTCCGCCGTCAGCCATTCAGGACCGCTGGGCCCGCCGCTTCGCCGATCCCGTGACCGCCTTCGCATCGGGTTGGATGGGGGTGAAGGCGCGCGCGCGGCAGAGGGGCGTGGAGCTGCCTCTGGTGATCTCGGACCATGCCGACTGGACCGAGTTGACCACGACCTTCTCCGAACTGAAGCCGGAGGAAATCTGGATCACCCACGGCCGCGAGGAGGGGCTGCTGCGCTGGTGCGAGCTGAATGGCCAGACGGCGCGCGCGCTCAGACTGGTCGGCTATGACGATGAAGACGAGGAGGCTCCGGCGCCGGAGCCCGAACCCGTGGCCTAGGCGGCGCGGACGCGGGTGGGACGGGCCTCGGCCGGGGCCAGCGTCTCGCCGCTCAGGGCCGCGTTCATGGCCATGCGCAGGCGTTCGGGCTTGATCGGCTTCTCGACGACAGCGGCCATGCCGATGGCGATATAGCCCTTGGCGTCGTCCGGGTCGGCGTTGGCGGTCAGGGCCACGATCGGAATCTGGCTCTCGGGACCGGCCAGGGCGCGGATGGCCTGGGTCGCCTGGACCCCGTCCATGCGCGGCATCTTGATGTCCATCAGGATCAGGTCGAACGGGCGGGCCTGAACGGCTTCCAGCGCTTCGACGCCGTCCTCGGCGGTCTCGGAACTGCAGCCGAACATCTCGCACAGGGCCTGGGCGACGACGCGGTTGGTGGCGTTGTCGTCGACGATCAGGATGTGGGGATTGGCCTGGAGCTCCAGGTCGGCGAGGGCCTGGATGTTGGACTGGACGTCCGCTTCCACCACGGTGCGCGGAGCGGCGAAGTCGAAGGCGAAGGTGGCGCCGCGCCCGGCGTTGTTCTCGGCCCAGATGCGGCCGTCCATACGCTCGACCACCTGGCGGCAGATCGACAGGCCGAGGCCCGCGCCGTCGGGGCCGGAGCCATGCACGAAGGGTTCGAAGATGGCGTCCACACGTTCGGCGTCGATGCCGGGGCCGTCGTCTCGGACGCGGGCCTCCATGCGGATGTTCGAGCTGTCGACCCAGGCCTTGAGACGGGCCTCGACCATGCCGTTGCGGGCGAATTTCAGGGCGTTGCCGATCAGGTTGTTGAACACCTGCTTGAGCCGCATCGGATCGATTTCGGCGGCCAGTTCGGTGTCGCCCTCATAGCCGACCATCAGGGTCACGCCGTCCTGTGAGGCGCGCGGCGCCCACAGCTGTTCGACGTCGTCCATCAGGGCGCGCAGCGGGGTGGCGACGGGCGAAAGCTCCAGCTCGCCGGCCTCGGCGCGCGACAGGTCGAGCGCGTCCTGCAGGATGCGGATCAGGGTCTCGGATGAGTCGACGATGGTCTGGACGTGCGACTGGGCCTGTTCGTTGAGCGGCTGGCGACGCAGCAGTTCGGCCACGGCGAGGACGCCGTTCATCGGGGTGCGCAGCTCGTGGCTCATGATGGCCAGGAACTGGCTCTTGGCGCGGGCGGAGGCCAGGGCCTGGGCCTTGGAATCCATCAGGGCGCGTTGCTGGTCGGCCAGTTCGGCGTTCTGGCGGCGCTGCTGGTCGTTGATGGCCTGGAGCAGGGAAACCGCGGTGCCGACCCCGCGATAGCGGCCGTCGCGGGTGACGATAAAGCCGCGCATCAGGGCGCCGGGGCCGCCCTTGAGCATGATGTCGCAGAAGGCGTCGATGGCGACTCCGGCCTCGACCACAGCCGGCTCGGAGTCCATGACATAGGTCACGGCGCGGCCGGAGTAGAGGGCATGGCCGAACGGGCCGGCGATCTTGATCAGAAAGGCGTTGCGTTCGACCAGGCCGACCGGGCGGCCGTCGTCGACGACGGGAATGACGAGGGTGTCCGGCTCACGGTGAAAGCGCGCGAAAACCTCGCTCGCCAGCACATCGGGCGCGATGGGTTCGGCTCGTTCCGTGAGGACTTCGATAGTCGGCATACTGGCCGGGACTCCGTTCTACGCTGTGGACAATGGCCGAAAACCATTTTCAGAAGGGTTAAGCGGCCGGGGATTTTCTCACTTTGAGAAAATTGCCTGTTCGCCCAATGGGTCAGGCGGGGCGGGGCCTGTCGATTTTGCTCCGGCGCCGGGTTTGGTGTATGGAGACCGCCGAAGTTTCATCCTGAAGGCGACCCGAATGCGCGCGGCCAAACGGCCGACCGCAGATTTGTCATGAGCGATTTCCAGAATTCCCCCTCTTCGTCGGCCCTGGTCCTGTTTTCGGGCGGGCAGGACAGCGCCACCTGCCTGGCCTGGGCGCTGGAGCGGTACGAACGCGTCGAGACCGTCGGCTTCGACTATGGCCAGCGCCATGCGGTAGAGATGCAGGCGCGTCAGCACGTCCGTGACGGCATGACCAGGGTCCTCCCCGAGCTGGCCGAGCGGCTGGGCCCGGACCATATCGTCGACCTGACCGGCTTTGGCGCCATCGGCGAGACCGCCATGACGACCGATCGCGCCATCGAGGTCGATGCGCGCGGCCTGCCGACGACCTTCGTGCCGGGCCGTAATCTGGTTTTCCTGACCTGTGCCGCAGCTCTGGCTGACCGGCGGGGGCTGGAGGTGCTGGTCGGGGGCATGTGCGAGACCGACTTCTCGGGCTATCCCGACTGCCGCCGCGCGACCATCGACGCCATGTCGAGCGCCCTGACGCTCGGCCTCGACAAGCCCGTGCCGATCGACACCCCCTTGATGGCCCTGACCAAGGCCCAGACCTGGGCCCTGGCGCAGCGTCTGGGCGGCCAGCGTCTGGTCGAGCTGATCGTCGAGGAAAGCCACACCTGCTACCTCGGCGACCGGTCACACCGGCACGTCTGGGGCTTCGGCTGCGGAACCTGCCCGGCCTGCGAACTGCGCGCCGCCGGATACGCCGAATGGGCCGGCGAAACGGACGCCGCCGAATGACCTATGCGGTCAAGGAGGCCTTCCTGACAGTGCAGGGCGAGGGCGGACAGGCGGGACGGCCCGCCGTCTTCCTGCGCTTCGCCGGCTGCAACCTTTGGAACGGGCTGGAGCGCGACCGGGCCTCGGCCGTCTGTTCGTTCTGCGACACGGACTTCGTCGGCGTGGACGGTGACGGCGGCGGCAAGTTCGCCGATGCCGAGGCCTTGGCCGACCACGTCGCTTCCTTCTGGCGCGGTCGCGAGGGCGATCCCCGTCTGGTGGTCTGCACAGGCGGCGAGCCCCTGCTGCAACTCGACGCCGCCCTGATCGCGGCGCTCAAGGCGCGCGGCTTCGACATCGCGGTCGAGACCAACGGCACCGTCGCCGCGCCCGATGGCATCGACTGGATCTGCGTCAGCCCCAAGGCGGACGCGGATGTGATCCAGATCAAGGGCCAGGAGTTGAAGCTGGTCTATCCGCAGGCCCTCGCCCAACCGGACCGGTTCGAAGGGCTCGATTTCGAGCGCTTCTGGCTGCAGCCGATGGACGGACCGGATCAGATCGCCAACACAGAGGCGGCCATCGAATACTGCCTGACGCACCCGCAGTGGCGGCTCAGCGTCCAGACCCACAAATATATTGGCGTGCGTTAGTCAGATGACCGAGTTTGAAATCACCAAGGCCGCGACGTTTGACGCGGCGCACCACTTCCCCAACGAGCCCGAGGGCAGCATCTATCGCCGGATGCACGGCCATTCGTTCCAGGTCGAGGCGACCGTTAAGGGGACCACGCTGGACGGCCACGGCTGGGTCGCGGATCTGGGGGCCTTGGATCGCGCGCTGAAGGCGGCGGCGGAGGAACTGGACCACGGCCTGCTCAACGAAAAGCCGGGGCTGGAGCTGCCCACACTGGAACATCTGTGCCTGTGGTTCGCCAATCGGCTGAAGCCCGACTGGCCGGGCCTGTCACGGATCACCGTGGCGCGGCCGACGATCCACGAACGCTGCACCCTGACCCTTTCATGAGCAAAGGCCGCCGGCGAACCCGGCGGCCTTTTCATTCTGACGGGACCTAGTTCGACGCCGCGTCGGGCGTCGAGCCGGACGACGAGGCCGGGGCGGGGGCGGCCGCCGGCTGCGGGCGACGGCTGGAGCCGTTAGCGGCGGCATTGCCGCCCAGACTGATGGCCGCGCCGTCGCGGCTGGCCGAGGCGGAGCCGCTGGTCGAGCCCGAGCCGCCGAGGTCGATTTGGCGGCCGCGCGGCGTGGTCACCGAACCGGCGCCATTGCCCGAACCGGAACCCGAGGCGGAAACGTCCGAGCCGGAGGCGGCATTGGCTGCGCCGTTCAGGGCGCCGGAGGCCGAACCGCTGGCCGAGGAACCGAGGCCCTGGGCGGTCGAGACTGCCGAACCGGCGGCGCCTTGGGCGGTCGTGACGCCGCTGGCGGCCGTCGAGGCGGCGCGATCGCGGGCCGCATTGGCAGTGCGTTCGGCCCGGGCGCGGGCCTGGGCCGCGCGGGCTTCAGTGCGAGCCGCTGCGCGTTCGGCGCGGGTCATGGTCTGGTCCACGGCGCCGGTGACGCCCGAGCCGTTGACCGTGCCGTTCAGCATGCCCGAACCGGTCAGATTGCCACCGATCTGGCCGCCGCCCAGCGTGCCGCCGAGGCCACCTCCCAGACCGCCGCCACCGCCCAGGATCTGGGCCTGTGCGCCGCCCGCCAGGGTCAGGGTGAAGGCGGCGGCGGTGATGAACATCATGGACTTGCGCATTGGTGTCTCCTGCGATTTTGCGGGCGGTTGATCCGTCCTCACAGGGTCCAACGACGGGCCATTCGGCTTTCATCCCGAAGCCCGAACTTTTTTACTGAGACAGCCTCTCCCGGGCGCCTACGGCGGCGGGGGCGGTGCGCAGGGTCTCGCCGACGAGGCCCCGGCCATAGACCGGATCGGCGCCGGGCTGGCCCAGATCGCGGGCCGAGCGTTCGAGCGACGACAGGCTCTCGCCGGCCAGCAGACCGGCGACGAGGGGAGAGGCGAAGGAGGCGCCCCGCACCGTGACCCAGCTTCCGGCGACGCCTGCCGCCGCCATGTCCGCGCCGGGCGCCGACAGGTCGACCTGTGGCCCGCGCCCGGCCTCGGGCAGGATGCGGTCGCGGCGATCCACCGGGGCGACCCCGACGACGCCGTCATACGACGCCGGATAGAGGGGCGCGGCGGCCGGGCCGTCGTTGCCGACAGCGGCGACCAGGGTCAGGCCCCGCGCCTCGGCCTGCCGGACCGCCGCCTGGACGAGGGCGTTGCGCGGGCCGACGAGGCTGATGTTGACCACCTGAACGCGGCTTTCGACCATCCACGACAGGGCCTCGGCCAGGGCCGTGGAGGAGCCGCCGGTCGGGCTGCCGCCATAGACGTCGGCGACCCAGAGGGCTGCGCCCGGAGCCGCGCCGGTGAAGTTCGCGGTGCGCCCGACCATCAGGGAGGCGACGGCGAGGCCATGGCCGCCCATGCGCGGCGGACCCGCGAAGCCGCGCTGGGTCACCCGCGATCCGACCAGAGCCGGATGGGTGGCCTCGATCCCGGTGTCGAGCAGGCCGAGGCGGGCGGAGCTTGCGGTCTGAGCCGAAGGCGTCACGACGGCGGTTGGCGCCGATGCAGGTTCGAGCGCGCCCGCCGGCTGGTGCACATGGTTGAAGGCGTAGTCGCCGGTCGGGTCGAGCCGCTGCAGCCGCTGCAACGCCTGCCTCAGTGACCGGCCGCGTGGCGGGGCGAGGACGACGGTGGTCAGGTCCAGCGCCTCCAGCCGTTCCTCCCGGACTACGGTGAAGCCCTCGGCCAGCGCCACGCGGCGGGCCTCGGCGCTCATGCCGATGGCGACCAGTTCTCCGCTGACGACGGGCCAGCCCTGCGGGTCCGCCTCCAGCGCCCCGCGCGACCGGCGGATGATGGCGGTAAGGCGGGAAGGGGCGTTGAGCACGCCGGCCGCGTCTGTCTGAACCCGGCCGGTCAGGGCGTCGACACGATCGGTCGCACTACCGACGGTGTCCCTCACGGTGGACTGCAACTGGCCAAGTCCGCCCGAAACACCGCCGCCGGGCAAACCGACTTGGGCCATGGCGGGGGCCGCCACAGCGAAGGTCGCAAGCAGAATCGTCAGGGTTTTCAGCGTGCGGGAAATGGTCGTGGCTCCGTGCCCGATGAGTGAAAGCCATTGGCGCGGCGGCGGCAATGACGGAATAAGCGTCTCGCGGGATGAAACGCCGGAGCCCGGTCGTTTCATCCCACATGACCGAGGAACGCCTTTGGACGCCTTTCAGACCGGGCTCGTGGAGCTTTTGCCGCGACTGCGACGCTTCGCGCGCGCCCTCGTGGGCTCGGACGCCGACGCCCAGGACCTGGTGCAGGAGACGATCGAGCGGGCGCTGTCGAAGCGATCCGGCTTTCGCGAAGGCACGCGGCTGGACAGCTGGACCTTCACGATCATGAGACGGATTTTCATCGATCAGGGCCGCTCCCGCACCCGATGGGGCAAGGTGGTCTCGCCCGAGGACGACTTCACCGCGACCGTGCCCGACACGGCCATGGCCGGGGAGGGGCTGAAGCTCGACGCCCTCGCGGCGCGGGGAGCCATCCTGGACCTGCCCGAGGACCAGAGGCTGGCGGTGGCTCTGGTGCTCATCGACGGGCTTTCCTATGCCGAGGCCGCGAAGGTGCTGGACGTGCCCGAGGGCACATTGACCAGCCGTCTGGTGCGCGGCCGCCAGAGCCTGATCCAGACTCTGACCGAACAGGGAGTGAGCGCATGACCACATTCGACGACGAGACCTTGATGCGCCGCGCCGACGGCGAGCTGTCGCCCGAACGGGCCGCCGAGGTCGATGCGGCGGCGGTGGGCGATCCGGTGCTGGCTGCGCGGCTGGCGGCGTTCCAGACGGACCGGACGGCGGCGCGCGAGGCCTTTCCGATCACGCCCGATCCGCGTGACGCCGACCTGATGCGGCTGATCGCGGGTGGGTCGAAAGCGACCGCGGCGCCCGGCTGGGTCGAGCGGTTGAAGGCGGCTTTCGCGCCTCGGTCAGCCCCGATCTGGGGCGGGCTGGCGACAGCCTGTTTCGTCGGGGGAGTGGCGATCGGCTGGCTGGGGATGAGGCCGACGCCCCAAGGCTTCGCGGTCCAGCCGGGCGGAGTGATCGCCGACGCCGGTCTGGTCCGGGTGCTGGACCAGAGGCTGGCGACGGATGGCGCGGACGGCGAGGGCCGGGCCATCGGCCTGACCTTCCGCGATGCAGAAGGTCGCTGGTGCCGCACCTTCCAGGCCGGAGAGGCCGGCGTCGCGGGTCTGGCCTGCCGCCGCGACGGCCATTGGGCGGTGCAGGCCTTGGCGCCGTTCGAGGCGGCCTCGACCGAGGTGCGTATGGCGTCGTCGGACACCCCCGCCGTGGTCCTCGCCGCCGTCGACGCGACCCTGGCCGGGGAGACGGTCGCGGGCGAGGACGAGGCGAAGGCGCGGGCGGCGGGCTGGAAGTAGTTCGGCTGGCTAGCCCGCCACCCACTCCAGCAGCGCCGCATTGACTGCCGCGGGCTGTTCCAGCGACGAGGCGTGGCCGCAGTTCGGGACCACCACCAGTTTTGCGCCCGGGATCTCGGCGGCCATCTCCTGCGACCGGTCGGGCGGGGTCAGGGCGTCGCGGTCGCCGACGAGGACCAGCGTCGGGACGGCGATGGCCGACAGGTAGGGGCGGCTGTCGATGCGGTTGATGATGGCCGTCTGCTGCCGTTTGAAGGCCTCGGGCCCGACGGCGAGACCCATGCGGACCTGGGTCTCGATCAGGGTCTGGTCGTCTCGGTGGTCGGGATGCAGAAGGTTGGGCGCGATCTGGCGGATGACGCCCTCCAGATAGCCGTCGTCGGAGCGCTGGATCAGGCCGCGCCGGACCGCCGACTGCTCCTTTGTGTCCGGACGGGCGGCGGTGTCCATCAGGGCGAGCTTCAGGACCCGCTGCGGCGCCTGTCTCATGATCTCCAGCGCCAGATAGCCGCCCATCGACAGACCGCCGAGCGCGAACCGTGGCGGGGCGTCGCGCAGGATGCCGGCGGCGATGGCGGCCATGCTGTCGCCCTCGGTCGAGGTCGCCACCGTCACCGGCCCCACCGGCCACAGGGCCGGGATCTGGGGGCCGAACAGTTCAGCCGTGCAGGCGAGGCCGGGGATCAGGAGGGTCGGGGTCATGCCGGCAGCCTAAACCGCCCGATGTGACAGGGTCTATCTCCCGGTCAGGCCCAACCGATCAGGCCCCCGGTTTGATCTCCACCGTCACCTTGTCGATCTTGCCGGTGAATTTGAACGGCAGTTGGTAGGTCCAGTCGACGGGGGAGCCGCTGTCGAGGCCGATGTCGAGGCCTTCGAAGATGGCGAACTGGATCGGCACCGAATGTTCGATGCGGCCGCCCGCGACCTTCTTCCCGCCGGCCCTGAGGGTGATCTCGGCGCCCTTGCCCATGCCGCCGCCGTCGTATTTGAAGTCGACCTCGATCGTGGTCTTGCCAGCCGGAAGGGCGTCCTCGCCGGTGAAGGTAGGGCGTTTGAAGCTCAGGAAATTGTAAACGAAAACCGGTTTGCCGTCGCGCAGATAGAGGCCATAGCCGCCCTCGGACCCGCCCTGGGTGATGATCATGCCGTTGGTCTTGTCGTCGGGTAGATCGACCTGGGCGGTGATGGTCCAGGACTTGTTGAGCATCGGCAGGCAGGCCGCGCCGGGAAGCGCCGTCATGCCCTCGTAATAGTCGACCTTGGTGCGGTGTCCCGCCGGGGTGGGCCGGCCCATGGCCTCGCCGTTCATGCGGACCGTGCCGCGCCAGTCGATCGGCAGGACACTGTATTTCGAAGCCTCGGCCCACCACAGATCCTGAAGTTCGCGCAGCTTTTCGGGATTGGCCATGGCGAGGTCCTTCGCCTGGGAGAAGTCGTCGTCGATTTTGTAGAGCTCCCAGACGGCGTGGTCGGGGTTCCAGTTCTCGTCCCGGTTCGCGTCCCAGGGCACGAAGGACGGAGCCGAGGCCATCCAGCCGTCGTGATAGAGGCCGCGGTTGCAGGCCAGTTCGAAATACTGGGTCCGGCGTTTGCCGGGAGCCCTGGCGTCATTGAGGGTGAAGGCGAAGCTGATGCCTTCGACCGGCTTCTGCGGCACGCCGTTCAGCTCGCGTGGCTCGGTGACGCCTGCCCATTCGTAGAGCGTGGGCACGATGTCGATCACATGCAGGAACTGGTCGCGCAGCCCGCCCTTGTCCTTCACCCCGTCCGGCCAGCTGATGATCAGCGGATTGCGGGTGCCGCCGAAATGGCTGGCCACCTGTTTGGTCCATTGGAACGGGGTGTTCATTGCGTGGGCCCAGGACGAGGGGAAGTGGTTGAAGTGTTTGGGTCCGCCCAGTTCGTCGATGGCCTTCAGATTGTCCTGCCAGGTCTCGGGGAAGCCGTTGAAGAACAGGTTCTCGTTCAGCGAACCCTCGAGCCCGCCCTCGGCCGAGGAGCCGTTGTCGCCGGCGATGTAGAGGATGATGGTGTTGTCGGCGTCGGGCAGTTCCTTCACCGCGTCGATGACCCGCCCCATGGCCGCGTCGACCTGGGCGCCGTAGCCCGCGAAACATTCCATCATCCGGGCATAGAGCCGCTTCTGGTCAGGCTCCAGGCCTTCCCAGGCGGGCAGGCCTTTCGAGCGCTCGGTCAGCTGGGTGTCCTTCGGCACGACGCCCAGCGCCTTCTGCCGTTCCAGGGTCTTTTCGCGATAGGCGTCCCAGCCGTCGTCGAACTGGCCCTTGAACTGGTCGATCCAGTCTTTCGGCGCCTGGTGCGGGGCGTGGGTGGCGCCGGGGGCGACATAGAGGAAGAAGGGCTTGTCTGGTGCGATGCTCTTGGCGCGGCGCACCCATTCGACGGCCTTGTCGGCCAGGTCCTCGGTCAGGTGGTAGTCAGGATCGTCTGAGGCCGGAACGAGGTTGTGGTTCTCGTAGAGCACCGGGTGCCAATGGCTCATGTCGCCCGCATTGAAGCCGTAGAAATAGTCGAAGCCCAGGCCGTTGGCCCAGCGGTCGAACGGGCCGATCGGGCTGGTCTCCCAGGTGGGGGTGTTGTGGTTCTTGCCGATCCAGGCGGTCATATAGCCGTTCTGGCGCAGCACCTCGGCGACCGTCCCGCAGTTCTTCGGCAGGATGCAGCAATAGCCGTCATAGCCCGTGGCCAGTTCGGTGATGCCCGCGAAGCTGGTCGAATGGTGATTGCGGCCGGTGATCAGGGCCGCCCGCGTCGGGCTGCACAGGGCGGTGGTATGGAAATGGTTGTAGCGCACCCCCTCCTTCGCCAGCCGGTCCATGGTGGGCGAGGGGACGCCGCCGCCGAAGGTCGAGAACTGGCCGAAGCCGACGTCGTCCAGCAGGATCAGCACGATATTGGGCGCCCCCTTGGGCGCCTCGGTCGGCTGGGGAAACACGGCCGGATCGGAATCCTTGTAGGTGCGTCCCACCTGGCCGGTGAAATGGAAGTCCGGACGCGGCAGATGATCCGGCGTGCCGGCGGCGGCTTCGGGCGACCTGGTCATGGCGAGGGCTCCAGAGCCCCGACGGCTTCGGGGCGGTCCCGCAAGTCTGGTCTCCCCCGCCTGAGCCGCCCATCGGGGGGAATCCCGAGACGGGCTTCGGGACGACCTGAGTCGCGTCGGGAGCCTAGCGACCGAGGCGGAACTTCCGGCGGATGACCGGGATCAGCCTGTCCTCGTCCGCGCCGCAGGTCGCCTTGACCGCGGTCCATTCGGCGGGGGTCAGGGCGACGGCGCCGGGACGTTCGGCGGCGCGTGCGGCCCTGGCGCGGCGGGCGGCGTTGGGGTGGGTGGCCGCGAACTCCGACACGGTGGCCAGCTCGCCTTCCCCGTCGCCCTTGCCGAGGCGGGCGAAGAAGCTGGCCATGCCCTTGGACGACAGCCCCTGCTTCTGGAGCAACTGCTGCCCCCGCGCATCGGCCTCGCTCTCGGCCTCGCGGCCATAGCGCAGGTCGGTGGCCTGACCGGCGAGCAGGACCGCCTGCTGACCCGCACCCGAGCCGCCGCCCACTACGGCGTCGAGCAACAGACCGATGCCGAGGCTGCGCCACACGGCCTGCATGACGTGGCGCTTCTCGACGTGGGAGACCTCGTGGGCGATGACGGCAGACAGTTCATCGGGATTTTTGGCGTCGCGGATCAGGTCGTCTGTGACCAGGATCGGCCCGCCGGGCAGGGCGAAGGCGTTCAGCATCGGGGCGTGGACGGCGCGCACCCGGATGTCGAACGGGGTGTCGGCCCCGGCGGCGATCCTCTGGCCCAGGTCATGAAGCGCCTGCTGGCCCTCGCGGCCGTCGCAGCGTTTGAAGGCGGTCCCGAGCTGGGCGTCGAAATTGCGACCCATGCCGATCTCGAACGACGGCGGTGTGGCCCGGGCCAGAGGTCCCGACAGGGCCGGCACGCCGAAGAAGACGAAGCCGACCGTCGCCGCCGCGAAGACTGTGAGGCCGACCACCAGACCGGTCTCGACCCTGCGCCGCTGCCGGGCGATGGCCTCGATATGGTCGCCCCCGATCCGGACCCATTCGGCCTCGGGCAGGATCAGGCGGGCGTCGCGGTTCGACTTGTGCGACAGCCGCGCCTCGTCGCCCTCGATGACGAGCTCCAGCCCCTTGACCGGCCAGGCGTAGGTCCGGCCGTCGGTGGCGGTGATGCGGACGGTCGACCCGTCAACCTCGACCTCCGCCGACAGCGGTCGGGCGCTCTTTCCATCCAGAAACCGGGTCTGCATCGGGTCAGATCAGCGAGAAGCCGAAGGCGTCCGCCAGACCTTCGCCCGAGCCGGGGCCGCGGCCGGTCTGCAACGCCTCGTCGACCCGCGCCTCGCCCGTCGAGGTCAGCCGCTCGACGAGGAACCGGGCGGTGCGCGCCTGGACCCAGGGCATCAGGAAGCCGAGCGAGACCAGCAGGCAGAATAGGTTGCTGACAATCAGCCACCACAGGGCGATGGCCTTGACGTTCAGCTTGAAGCTGGCGCCGTCGACGCCGACGCCGGCGGTGATCGAGCGCAGGATGGCGGCCTGGTACGGCGCCCAGATCAGCAGGATCAGCGGCGCCAGGCACAGCATCACAAGATAGATGATGCCCATCATGGCCATCTGCGACGGGGCATGGGCGCCCAAGGCCGAGGGGGCGGGGGGCAGTGAAGCGCTCGGGCCTGTCGCCACGGCGATCGCAAAGGCGATGAAGAGGAAGAGCACATAGGGGATAAAGGTCAGGAACCACCCTAGGGCGAAGGCGCCGTAGACACCCTCACGTTCCGACTTGGCGGCGTAGAAGCGGAAGCGGCGGTTGCCGAAGCTCAGCTCGCTCCACAGGGCCTCGGCCAGCTGGCGCTCCCCGGCGGGCGCGTACCAGCCCAGGGTGATGCCGTTCAGGAACATAATCCCGAGGTATTTGAAGCCGAAGCCGGTCGCCGAGCCGCCGAGCTGGAACCGGATGCCGCGCCAGGTCGTGCGGCTGGCCATGTAGCGATAGGCGGTGAAGACGCCGAAGCCCGAGAGCCAGAAAATGAACAGATAGAGCGGCAGGATGATCAGGGCCGAGTACATCGGACCCGCGAACTGGACGGCGAAGATGAACAGCAGGAAGGGAAGACCCAGCACGAGCAGGGCCAGCAGGAAGCCGATGAACAGCTCCACGCCTCTGCCGGTGTATTCGAAGGCGTCGCCGTTCAGACGGATTCCCTGCCAGACGCGGCGCCGCACCTCCGTCTTGCCCCAGAAACGCCAGAGGGTGAGGGTGATCAGATTGAGCAGGCCGTTCTTCAGGCTGAGCCCGAAGAAGGATGAGGGACGCAGCGTCGTGCCAAACGTCAGGGGCTGACCCTCCGACGGCGGGCTCCCGATCGTGTCCTCGGTCCTGATCGGCGGCAGGCCAGCGGAATCGTCGGGCGAGAGCCCGGGCGGCGTATCGGTCATTTTATAGTTCCCCCTCGTTGGCCGAACGCTAGACCATCGCGGGCAGCAGGCGCAACCGCAGGTCCGTTCACCCGTTCGGGGAAAGATGTTCGCTCAGGCGGGCTTCCCTAGCAGCGCTTGCCCCGGGCCTGACGCTGTTCGCATCGGCGTTGCTCGCGTTCATAGTCGCGCTGTTCGCGTTCACGGCGGGCGCGGGTTTCCTCGTCGGAGGTGGTGACGGCGTCGAAGCCGGCGCCCACGGCGGAACCCGCGATCTTGGCCGTCCCGCCGACGACGGCGACGCCCGCCCCCGCGACCGCGCCGACCAGGCAGCCCTGAAGCAGGGCGGCGGTCCCCAGAACCACAGCAAGGCTCAGGGCGAGTTTGGGCGCGCGCGTGGAGGCGATGATCATGATGGAGTCTCCCGAAGCCCCGACGTTAACCCTGAAAGGGTGAACGGAAGCTGAGCGAGATCCTAGGCCGGCTCGGTCGCCGTGGGCAGACGGTAGTCCTTCATGCGTTCGCGGATCAGCTTCTTGTCGACCTTGCCGGTGGCGCCCAGCGGGATGTCGTCGACGAAGACGACGTCGTCGGGCATCCACCATTTGGCGATCTTGCCGACCAGGAAGTCGAGGTGCTCCTGCTTGTCCTGGGTTTGGCCGGGCTTGAGCTTGACGAGCAGTACGGGGCGTTCGTCCCACTTCGGGTGGGCCGCGCCGATGACGGCGGCCAGTTCGACCTTGGGGTGGCCGACGGCGATGTTCTCGATGTCGATCGAGGAGATCCACTCACCCCCCGACTTGATCACGTCCTTGGCGCGGTCGGTGATCTGCATGAAGCCCATCTCGTCGATGGTCGAGACGTCGCCGGTGTCGAAGAAGCCCTCGGCGTCGAGGATGCTTTCATCCGAGCGGAAATAGCCGCCGGCGATGGTCGGGCCCTTGATCATCAGGCGGCCGTAGGTGTGGCCGTCGTGGGGCATGTCCTGACCGGCGTAGTTCTTGAGCTTGAGCTCGACGCCCAGCGGCGGGGTGCCTTGTTTGACCCGGTACTTCATCTGCTCGTCATAGGGCAGGGCCAGGGTCTCGGGCGTCATGTTGGACAGGGTGCCGATGGGCGAGGTCTCGGTCATGCCCCAGCCCTGCAGCACCTCGATACCGAACTCGTCGTGGAAGGCGCGGATCAGGCTTTCGGGCACGGCCGAGCCGCCGATCAGGACGCGTTTGACGGTCGGGATCTGCAGCTTGTTCTCGCGCAGGTGAGCCAGCAGACCCTGCCAGACAGTGGGAACGGCGGCCGAGAAGGTCACGCCTTCCGACACGATCAGCTCATAGATGGAGGCGCCGTCCATCTTGGCGCCCGGCATGACCAGCTTGGAGCCCGCGGCCGGACCGGCGAAGGCGATGCCCCAGGCGTTGGCGTGGAACATCGGCACGACCGGCAGGATGACCTCCGCGGGCGTCGCGCCCAGCACCGAGGTCTGCAGGCCCAGCAGCGTATGGATGAAGTTCGACCGGTGCGAATAAAGGACGCCCTTGGGGTTTCCGGTCGTGCCCGAGGTGTAGCAGAGGCCGCAGGCGGTCTGTTCCGGGAAGTCGCCCCAGGTCACCTCTTCCGAGGCCTCGGACAGGATGGCCTCATAGCATTCGGCGCGCGGCAGTTGGGTCGCCGGCATGGTCCATTCGTCGGTCATGACGATGACCCGCTCGACCTTCGGGCAATGCGGGAGGATGGCCTCGAGCAGGGGCACGAAGGTCAGGTCGACGAAGATCATCCGGTCTTCGGCGTGGTTAATGATGTAGATCAGCTGTTCCGGGAACAGGCGCGGGTTCAGGGTGTGGCAGACCGCGCCGATGCCCATGATGCCGTACCAGGCCTCGATGTGCTTGCCGGTGTTCCAGGCCAGGGTGGCGATGCGGTCGCCGGGCTTGACGCCCCAGCCGAGCAGGGCGTTCGAGACCCGCTTCGCCCGGGCGTGGATCTCGGCATAGCTGGTGCGGACGATAGGGCCCTCGACCGACCGGGTGACCACCTCGCGATGGCCATGCCAGTTCTTCGCATGGTCCAGAATCTTGTCGACCGTCAGGGGCCAGTCCTGCATCAAACCCAGCATCGCACTTCCTCGAATTGCACCGGCTGATCGCGGCGCTTGCGGGCAAGCTACTCAGGTGAACGCTGATAAGCAAACGTGACGCAAGGTCACGTTCACCCTGAAAGCGAACCGTTTTGCAATCGCTTGCGCGCAGGTTGAGCGGATGACCGGTCCCGTTGATCCGAGAATGCTGACGGGGCTGTGGTGGCGGATATTGAGCTGGATTCCCGTACCGGCTTTGCTGCTGGTTGGCGCCGGCATCTACTGGGTGGGCGTGCAGCCGCAGGGCATGGCTCAGGTGGCCATCGTTTTCATGATTTCGATCGTGGCGGCGCCTTTCATGATGCTCGGGTCAGCGATTGGCGGGCCGATCGGCGGCTACGTCTGTTTCGGGCTGTTCGCCGTCTTGTTTGCCTTCGTCCCGCTGATCACAACGGTCGCAGCCGGCGTCCGGACGCGCGATCGCCTCTCGCGCTGGCTGACACTGAACCTCGGCGTAGGTTGGTTGATCGTCCCCGGCGGGCTTCTCGCCACCTTCATCGGGTTCTCGAACGCCTGGCCGTACTAGCGGTTGTCGGCGCAGGGCCCTAGAAGGCCGCCCATGACCATTCTCATCGCGATCACCGGCGGCTCGGGCTCGGGCAAGAGCACGCTTGCGGAGACCATCGTTTCGTCCCTGCCGGCGGGCGCGGCGGCCCTGGTGCGCGAGGACTCCTACTATCGCGACGCGGCCAGCCTGCCGGACTTCGACGCCGCGACCTTCGACTTCGACGATGTGGCGGCGCGCGATCATGAGCTGATGGCCGAGGACCTGACGCGGCTGAAGGCAGGCAAGCCGATCACCGCGCCGGTCTATTCTTTCATCCACCACGGGCGCGAGCCGGACGGGGAGCCGATCCCTGCTGCCGAGGTGATCGTGGTCGAGGGCACCCATGTGCTCTGCACCCCCGAGATGACGGCGCTGTTCGACATCCGTGTCTTCGTCGACACCCCGTCCGACATCCGCTTCATCCGCCGCTTGCTGCGCGACCAGGCCGAGCGCGGACGCACCGCGGAGTCGGTCATCCACCAGTATCTGCTGACCGTCCGGCCGGGTCACGAACGGCTGACCGAGCCGTCGAAAACCCATGCCGACTTCATTGTCGCCGACGCCACAGCGGCGGTCCGGCTGGAGGACGCGCAGGCCGTGGTGCGGCTGGCCGCCCCGGTTCTGGCCCACCCGCTTCTGGCTCCGCTGGTCGAAAGGGCTGAACGCGCTCGTTAAATTTGCTTGCGAGCGTAGCGGTTTCGCGACAGGCTGGGGATAACAGCAGTTGGTCAGATGCCCCCGGAAAGCCCAACGACACCGCCCGCCTCTCCTGAAGACCCCCGTAAGGCGGCCATTCTGCGCAGCGCGCGCAAGCCGTTCATGAGCGCCGGATACGCCGCAACCCGGGTCGAGCCGATCGCACGCGAGGCCGGGGTCTCCACCGCGACCCTCTATGCCTACTTCCCCTCCAAGGAGGACCTGTTCGCGGCGGTGATCGTGGACGCCGCCGACGATTTCGAGCGGCAGATGTCCAGGGTCGGCTCCATCGGCGGCCCGGCCCGTGAGAGGCTGACCGGCTTCATGCTGGCCTACGCCGGCTTCATGGGTGACCCCTTCGTGCGCTCGGTGTTCCGGCTGGTCATGGCCGAGCGGCCGCGCTTCCGCGATACCGCCATGAAATTCTTCGATCGCGGCCGCAGCGACTTCGGCCGCCCCCTCATGACGGCCCTGATGGAGCTGAGGGCCTCGGGCGAACTGGTCATCGACAAGCCCTCCTGGGCCGCAGGCCAGCTGATGGGGATGATCGAACACCCCATCTTCTTCATGCCCCTGGTCACCGGCGACGAGGTCCAGGCCGTGCGCTCGGTTGACCAGATTGTCTTGGACGCGGTGGAGACCTTCCTGGCGCGGTACGGGGCGAAGTAGGGCCGGCCCCTAAGGATACAGCCGCTCGCGCCGCCACGCCTCGTCCACCCGGTCGAACCTCAAGCGGTCGTGCAGCCTGAACGGCCGGTCGCGCCAGAACTCGACGGCCTCGGGGATGATGCGCCAGCCGGTCCAGCGCGCGGGGCGAGGCACGTCCTGACCGTCGAAACGTTCGGTCTCGCGGGCGACGGCGGCTTCGAGGGTTTCGCGGTCCGCGAGAGGCCGCGACTGGTCCGAGGCCCAGGCGCCGATGCGGCTCTCACGGGCGCGGGTGGCGAAATAGGCGTCGGCGTCCTCGATGGTCACCGGCTCGACCCGGCCGCGTACCCGGACCTGACGGCGCAGGGACTTCCAGTGGAACAGCAGGGCCGCGACGGGGCGGGCGGCCAGCTCCACGCCCTTGTCGCTCTCGGCGTTGGAGAAGAAGGTGAAGCCCCGGTCGTCGATGTCCTTGAGCAGGACCATACGGCTGTCCGGCGCGCCCGAGGCGTCGACCGTCGACAGGGCCATGGCGTTGGGGTCGTTGGGCTCGGTCGCCTTCGCATCCGCCAGCCATTCCAGGAACAGGCCGATGGGCTCGGTCCGGTCGAAGATCGTCTCGTCCCCGTTGGCTGCGAGGGCGGCGGCATAGTCCCGCGCATAGGTCTCGCGGTCGGGGCTGGCGGGGATGGCGCTGTTGGTCATGGGCGGGGATATAGCGGCTCGCGCGGGAAAGCGCATTGCTCTGGATCAAGGTCGGACCACGAACGCGGTTAACCCGCTCTTGACCATGTTGGCGACAAGGCTTGCGGATGCGCGCGCCCAGCCAGACCCTGACCCAGGCCTATGCCATTCTCGGCCTGCACGGCCCGACCGACGGAGACGCCGTGACGCGGGCGTTCCGCACGGCGGTCAAGGCGGCGCGGCCCGACCTGCCCGGCGGTGACGACGACCGCTTCCGCCGTGTGATCGCCGCCTGGCGGCTGATCCAGGAGGAGGGCGGCGCCCTGACGCCGTTGGAACCCCCGAAAGCCTCGCCCGAGGCTCTGCCGGTGGTGGGGATCACAGCGCTGCAAGCCATTCAGGGCGGCGTGACCCGGGTCCGGCTGCACGGCAAATCGCTGAAGATCACGGTCGCGCCCGGGATGCGGACCGGCGATCATCTCAGGCTGCGCGGTGCGGCGGCGGACGGGGGCCACCTCTATCTGCCGATCCTGATCCGTTCGGCCGACGGGCTGACGGTGCTGGGCGATGACGTCCACATGAGCTGGCCGGTGGCGCCGCGTCTGATCGAGGACGGCGGCCGGGTTGAGATCGACACCTGGGCCGGCCTGCGCGGCGCTTGGGTCACGCCGGGGCTGACGGTCCCGGTGCGTATCCGGCTGCGCGAGATGGGCCTGCCGGCGCGCGGAAGCCGGCCGGCGGGGCATCTGTTCGTGACCCTGACCCCCTCCGAGGACGCCCCCTCGGCCGCAGAACATCTGCTGGCCCGGTTCACGCGGGTCTGGACGCCGGAGCGTCTGGCGGCTTAAGCGGGGGCCATGTCCCACAACACCTTCGGCCATCTGTTTCGCGTGACGACCTGGGGCGAGAGCCACGGGCCGGCGATCGGCTGCGTGGTGGACGGCTGTCCGCCCCTGATCGCCCTGACCGAGGCGGACCTGCAGCCCTGGCTGGACCTGCGAAAGCCCGGCGGCAGCCGCTTCGTGACCCAGAGGAACGAGAGCGACACCGCGCGCATCCTCTCGGGCGTGTTCGACGACGGTGACGGGCCGGTCACGACGGGTACGCCGATCGCCATCGAGATCCAGAACGAGGACCAACGGTCCAAGGACTATGGTGAGATCGCCCGCGCCTATCGCCCCGGCCATGCCGATGTCACCTATCAGGCCAAATACGGGGTGCGCGACTATCGCGGCGGAGGCCGGTCCTCGGCGCGCGAGACCGCCAGCCGGGTTGCGGCGGGCGCCGTGGCGCGAAAGGTTCTGGGCGGGGGGATCAGGATCCGCGCCGGCGTGGTCCAGCTGGGGCCGCATCGCATCGCTGACGCAGCCGTCGATTTCGACGCCGTCTATCAGAACCCCCTGTTCGCGGCCTCGGCGGCCGTCGTGCCCGAGTGGGAGGCCTATCTGGACGGGGTCCGCAAGGCCGGGTCCTCGATCGGCGCCGTGGTCGCTCTGGAGGTCACGGGCGTGCCCGCCGGCTGGGGCGCGCCGCTCTACGCCAAGCTGGACGCCGAACTGGCGGCGGCCATGATGTCGATCAATGCGGTCAAGGGCGTCGAGATCGGCGCGGGCTTCGGCGCCGCCGAACTGACCGGCGAGGCCAATGCGGATGAGATGCGGATGGGCGAGGGCGGCGAACCCGTCTTCCTGTCCAACCATGCGGGCGGGATCCTGGGCGGCATCTCCACCGGCCAGCCCCTGACGCTGAAGGTGGCGTTCAAGCCGACGTCGTCGATCCTGACCCTGCGCCAGACCGTCAACCGCGACGGGGCCGAGGTCGATCTCAGGACCAAGGGCCGTCACGACCCCTGCGTCGCCCTGCGCGGCGTGCCGGTGGTCGAGGCCATGGCCGCCTGCGTCCTGGCCGACGCCATGCTCAGGCACCGGGCCCAGACCGGTCGGTGACGGCCACTCAACCCCGACGGGTCAGGGGTGGCCGGAATGGCCTGCCTTGGCTAGGCTGACCCCATGACCGCTTCGCCCCAGCATGATCGTCGCGACCGCATGTTCCGCCGGGCCCGGCTTGGCGTCCTGATCGCGGCCCTGGCCCCGGCGACCGCCTTCGCGGCCCTGCTGGGCTACAAGTTCAATGTCTGGTCGGTGGATTTCGGCCTCGATGTCCTGACACTCAGGGTCGTGCCCGTGCTGGCGGTGATCGGGGTGTTCGGCGCGATTTATGCGGCGACGGCGGCCCTGGCGGAGCGGCGCTACGCCGGGACGCTCGGGGCGGCGGCGGTCGTCCTCTCCGCCCTGACGATCGGCGCCTTCGGCTGGCACTACGCCCTGGTCCGCGACGCCCGGGGCGGGGGCGACGTTTCGACGAACGCCGCCGATTCTCCCTACTATCCCGCAAAGACCATCGCCGAGCGGACTGAAGGACGCGCTTCGCCGGTTGCGGCCCAGGTCGGCGAGGGGGGCTGCGAGATCCGCGCCCTGCCGACCCAGGTGGCGCCGGGGGTGGTGGCCTATGCGCTGGACAAGGCGGGCTTCGACGTCCCGAGCGCGGGCGTCGGCGGCGCCTCGGGCCGCCTCTATTCCTTCTGGTACACGCGCACCTATGACGCCGTGGTGCGCGTGCGGCCGGGTCGGACTGATGTGCGTGTCACGGCCAGGGACTTCCGACACGATCGCGGCGAGGCCTGCCGTCTGGCCAAACGCATCCTCGCCGGAATGCAGGCCTAGGCCTCCAGGCTCCAGATCGCCGCCAGACCGGGCCCAGGCTCGGCCGAAGCTCGGCCCTCGCGCACCAGCTTTGTCAGATGGGCCAGGACGGACAGGCTGGCCGCGGGCCAAAGCCGTTTGTCGACGGCCGCATAGAGGATCGGGATCATGTCGGCGATCGTCCGGTCCCCGGCGGCCAGACGCGCCAGCACCTGGTCCTCACGCGCCTGGCGGTGGGCGCGATAGGCGATCAGGAAGGGGCCCGGATCCGTGATCGGCGCGCCGTGGGTGGGCCAAAGAGTGGTGAAGTCGCGAGCGATGACGGCGTCGAGGCTGGCCATATAGTCGGCCATGTCTCCGTCAGGCGGGGCGACGACGGTGGTCGACCAGCCCATGACATGGTCGCCACTGAACAGGGCATTCTCCTCCCTCAGCACGAAGGCCATGTGGTTTGAGGCATGACCCGGCGTGGCCATGGCCTCGATGGTCCAGCCGTCGCCCCGGATCACCTCGCCGCCGGTCAGGATATCATCGGGCGCGAAGTCGTCATCCTCGTCCTCCTCCAGCGGGGCGGAGGCGTGGATCGTATGGGTCGGCGGGCGGGCGGCCAGGATCACGGCGCCGGTTGCCTCGGCGAAGGGGCGGGCCAGAGGGGAATGGTCGCGGTGGGTGTGGGTCACCAGAACATGGCTGACGCGCCGACCCTCGACGGCAGCCAGCAAGGCCTTGAGATGGGACTCGTCGGGGGGGCCGGGATCGATCACCGCGATCTCTGCCCCGGGCTCCCGGCGGCCGACGATGTAGGTCCCGGTGCCGGTGAAGGTGAACGGGCCGGGGTTGTCGGCGATAACCCTCTGTATCAGCGGCGAGACCTGATCACGCCGGCCACAGGCGACATCGATTTCACGAACGAAGGGAATCATCGGGCGATCTTCCGTCAGCGCGGGGTTCGGCGGCTGATTACGCCGGAACGGGCCTCTCCGCCGCGTGGAAAATCAGTGGGCGGCGCCCAGATGGAGTGCCTCGTCGGCGAACCGCGCCACCTTGATAACCGACCCGGCCTTGGGGTGGATGCTGTCCATATAGTCTTCGGGGGTCCAGCGCGGATCCCGGCTGAGATCGTGGAAGACGACGTTCGGAGCCGCCAGCAAGGCCAGCCGTTCGCGATAGGCGTTCAGCTTCGCCGGATCGCTCAGCATGACCTTGTTCGGATAGAGGATGACATCGATCCGGCGGCCGTAGCGGGCGGTGAAGTCCCGCCACTGCGCCAGCACCGGGCCTTCCTCGCCGAAGCGCGGGTCGTCGCTGGGCGGCTGGAAGAGCTTTTTTGCAGCCAGATAGGCCACGGCCGAGAGCGGGTGGTGGCGCGGGTGGGTCAGGTCGCTCTTCCAGACCGAGCCGGACTGGACGTCGGCGTAGTTGACGATGAAGACCAGCCTGTCGGCGGATGCGACGACCTCAGGGTTGGCGTTCAGATAGGCGACCTCGTTGGCCACGCTCCAGCTGCCCGCGCCGATCGGCCAGACGGTGACGCCGGAAAGAGCCTCAAGGCTGGGGCCGAGCCGCTGGCTCTGGCGATAGGCGGAGGTTCCATAGACCAGGCTGTCGCCGATCAGGACGACGTCCGTCGCCGGGGTCGGCGCGAACCGGGCCGCCACCCCCATATGGTGCTCGTTGAATACCCAGTCCCGGCCGAGCAAGCGGCCTGACGTATTGGCAGTCGGGATATAGCCGGTGACCGGATTGGCGTCATAGGTCGCGAAGTCGACGGCGCCGACGGCACGGGCTCCGATCTCCGCCGCTGCCAGGCCTCCCACAAGGAGCCCGCCCGCGATCGCGGTGCTGACCAACAGCTTTCGACGACGCCAGGTCTCGACAAAGCGCCCCCATGGCCTGACGGGCCCCTTGTCGCGGCCAGCCCCGCCGTCCGTCTTCAAATCGCTCATGTGACGCCGTTCCCCCAGGAAGGCTTTCAGGTCGCACAGGAGGCGCGAACCAGCAATCCAAACCTGCGGACTACGCCCGGGTTTCGACCGCCGGAGACCCGTGCCGGGACTGGCCCGGCCCTTGCCTTAACAAGAGGTAAATCCCCTCCCGGAGCGCCGTCGTGGCCAAGACCATAGCCCTTAATGTCTCAAATCGGCTCCAGCCCATCGCGGCCGCCATTCTGTGTCTCATGGCGGCGCAACTGATCACGGCCTCCTGCACGCCGGAACCGGCGCCCTATGCCGCGCGGGCCAGCCTCACCCGCTGATCTTCTAGCTCACAGAGGCAGGCCGCCGAGCGAATAGCCGGCGCCGGCCGCGGCGGTCAGAATCTCGTCGCGCGACAAGGCGCCCGAGCGGCTTGAGGCCAGGGCCCAGGCGGCGGCGGACCGCATGCCCGACTTGCAGAACAGCAACACCGGCGCGCCGTCCGCGAGGGCCGCTTGGACCGCGGCGACGACGGTGGCGTCGGGCAGGCCGCGTGCGGGGGCATGGATATAGTCCAGACCGGCGGCGCGGGCCGCCGCCTCGATTTCGATCGAGGCGGGCTGGCCCGGCTCTTCATCGTCGGGGCGGTTGTTGATGACGCGGCGCACGCCCTGCGACGCCGCTCCGGCCAGGTCGTCCGGCTGGATCTGTCCCGAGACCAGAACGCCGGGAACCAGTTGGCGAAAAGCCGTCATATCCTGCTCCTATTGTCGGCGAACGCGCACGGCCTGGCCGCGGCCGACGGTCAGCAGATAGCTGCCGAGGGCGGCGCGACGCACCCGAACCGCCTGTCCGGCTTCGTTGCGGAAGGTGACCCGATCGGTGTCGATCTGGCGCCAGGTGCTGCCGTCAGAGAGTACAAATACCCATTTCCCCTCTCCGCCCTGGGCTGCGCGGGTCAAAGTTGTCTCGACTGATTCGACGCGTTCGGGGGGCGCTGCGGCGTCGAGCGATGCGCTGTTGGGCGTTTCGAGCCCGAACTGCTGGCGACGGGCGGCGCTGACCTGGGCGCGATCCACGATCACGACCTCGCCCTGTTGGTGTGCGGCATCCAGGGCTCCGGCGGCGGCGTCATAGCAGGCCAGGCGGGCTTCGGGCGCGGTTACAGACCGACAGGCGACCAGCCGGGACAGGGCTTCGGGACGCTCGGCGGGCACGGCCTGTTGCGCGGACGCTACTCCGGCAAGTGCGGTGACCCATGTAACACCAAAGAAGAGAGTGGGCAGGGTGCGGCGGGATCGCGGGCGCAAACGCATGGTATAGATGACCGGTTCCGATTGGATTCAGGAAATTTTTCGTCTCTGGCGAGCTTAGCCCGGACGTCCGCCGGGTCATAGTCGCCTCGATACGGAACGTGTCTCGAATACGACAGTCCCGGGGCGAGTTTGTTACGGGTGTGTAATTGCTGTGGCGCAACACGGAACAAGGCGCCTAACCTTTGGCAGCGATCCGGAAATCCGGTCCGGGATCAGCGAAAACCAAAACAGAGGTCGGGCCCAGCTTTCTGGAAGGAGCGGGGCCACATTCAGGAGAACGATCCTTGAGAACCCAACAAACGCGTCAACGCCTTCTGGCGACGACCATCATCACCGGTGCGGCCCTTATGGCCCTCGCCGCTCCGGCCTTCGCGCAGACTGCGCCGGACGCGAACCAGGTCGAGGATATCGTCGTCACCGGCTCGCGCATCGTTCGTAAGGACTATGTGGCCAACAGCCCGATCGCCACTGTTTCGACCGAGCAGATCGAAGCGCGCGGCGACGTCAACGTCGAACAGATCCTCAACCAGCTCCCGCAGGTGGTTCCGGGCTTCTCGGCCAACTCGAACAACCCCGCCAACGGTTCGGCCACGGTCGACCTGCGCGGCATTGGCCCGAGCCGCACGCTCGTGCTGGTCAACGGCCACCGTTTCGTGCCGTTCGACTCCAGCAACGCCGTCGACCTGAACGCCATTCCGGCGGCCCTGATCGAGCGCGTTGAAGTGGTGACCGGCGGCGCCTCGGCGACCTACGGTTCGGACGCCCTGGCCGGCGTCGTCAACTTCATCTTCAAGCAAAACTTCGAAGGCATCGCCTTCAACACCCAGTACGGCATCTCGGGCTACGGCGACGGCGAACAGTTCAACGCCTCGCTGCTGATGGGCGCCAACATCCAGGACGGCCGCGGTAACGTGACCGGCTTCGTGGGCTATTCGGACCGCGACGGCTTCTTCCCGAACGAAGATCGTTCGTGGGCCCTGGTCAGCAACGCCGGCGGTTCCGGCACCGGCGTCTACGGCGGTCTGAACAACATCGCCCTGAACCCCTACACGGCTGCCGGCTGCCCCACGGCCTCGCCCTGCCGTCGTTCGTTCCGCACGCCCGGCGTTCCCGGCGTGTTCAACAACGACTTCAGCCTGTCGGCCGCCAGCGACCGCTACAACTTCTCGCCGGTCAACCTGCTGCAGTCGCCGTCGGAGCGCTTCAACACCGCGGTGCTGGCGCACTACGACATCACGGACAAGATCGAGATCTTCGCTGAAGTCTACGGCAGCGATGTCCGTAACAACATCCAGCTGGCCCCGACCCCGGCGACCAGCATCTCGATCCCGTACGGCAACTATTTCGTGCAAAACAGCCCGGCGCTGCTGGCCTATGCCAACACCCGTGCGAACCCGACCGCTCCGCTGAACTTCGACCGTCGTATGGCTGAAGTCGGCGCCCGGATCGAAAGCCACGACTCGGACGTCTATCAGGTCAACGGCGGCCTCCGCTTCGACCTGGGCGGCGACTGGAAGGCTGAACTGTTCGGCAGCTTCGGCCGCACCGAACTGCGCACCTCGATCAAGAACGATGTGTCGCGTTCGCGCGTCGCTGCGGCCATCGCCGCCGGCGGCACCGCCACCGCCTGCTCGGCCGCTTCGCTGGCCATCTTCCCGAGCTGCGTGCCGCTGAACATGTTCGGCGCCAACACCATCACCCCGGCGGCGGCGAACTTCATCCGCCTGAACTTCACGGACCAAAGCGTCTTTGAACGTCAGGACGTGCAGTTCAACGTCACGGGTACGGCTCTGGAACTCCCGGCCGGTCCGCTGGGCGTGGCCTTCGGTCTGGAATACCGCGAAGACTCGCTGAACTCCCTGCCGGACTCCTCCAAGATCACGGGCGACATCTACGGCTTCAACGCGGCGCAACCCGTCTCCGGCAGCTCTTCCTCCAAGGAAATCTACGCCGAAGCCGCCGTGCCGCTGGTCCGCGACGTGCCGTTCGCCAAGTCTCTGGACCTGGAACTGGGCGTGCGGATGTCGGACTACGACACCGTCGGTCAACTGTGGGCCTACAAGGCCGGCGGTTCCTGGGAGCCCGTTGACAGCCTGCGCTTCCGCGCTCTGTACCAACGCGCTGTCCGCGCCCCGAACGTCTTCGAACTGTTCCAGGCCGGCGACCAGGGCTTCCCCGCGGTTCTCGACCCCTGCACCACCGTCAACCCGGGCACGGGCGCGGCTCGCACCCTGTCGACCGCCGTTCGCGCCTTCTGTGCGGCCCAACTCGGTGTCGATCCGGTCACGGCCGGCTTCGTCGCCCAGAACACGCAGACGGAATCCTTCTTCTACGGTAACCCCGATCTGCAGGAAGAAGAGTCCGACACGATCACCGTGGGCGCCGTCTGGTCGCCGACGTTCGTTCCGGGCCTGACCCTGACGCTCGACTACTACGACATCTCGATCGACGGCTATGTCGGCACGATCAAGGGTGGCGTCTCGGGCATCGTCAATGACTGCTTCGCCTCGCTGGACCTGTCGTCGGCGGCCTGTAACAGCTCGGTTGGTCCGCTGATCTTCCGCGATGCGGCCGGCAACCTGAAGGCGCGCGCGCCTCTGGGCAACGTCTCGCAGCTGGAAACCAAGGGCATCGACTTCGCCGGCCGCTACGGCTGGAACGTGCCGTGGGCCGGCGGCGTGTGGGGCGACAAGCTCGACCTGTCGTTCAGCCTGAACTACCTGAAGAGCTACGAGCTCGACGGTATCGAGTACAAGGGCACCGCGGGCGCCTACAACATCTCGGCCTCGCTGCCGGAGTTCAAGGCCAACATCTCGCTGGGCTACGACATCGGTCCGGTGCGCTTCGCCTACTCGGGCACGTACATCGACGCCATGGACAACCAGGGCAACATCCCTGACTTCGCGGACGGCGGTTACACCGGCACCGACGCCTACTTCTATCACGACATCAGCGCGACCTATTCCGCGACTGACAACATCGAACTGTTCGCTGGCATTCGTAACCTGACGGACAAGGATCCGCCGGTGTTCGACAACGCCAACGACGGCAACACCGACCCCAACACCTTCGATGTGGTCGGTCGTTACTTCTTCGCCGGCGCCCGTCTGAAGTACTAAAGACAGGCTGGATTACAGATGGAGGCGGCGGGCTCAGGCCCGCCGCCTTTTTCTTTGCCTCGGAAAAACCATTGGGCCCCGCCAAGCGTTACGGTGTGCCTTTTCGGAAAGCCCGAACCACAGGCGCCGTATTTCAACGATTCCGGATTCTTCATGCTGAGCCTCATCGCTGCCGCCCTGCTGTTCCAGACGACGGCCTCCCCGATCCCGCAGGCCAATGTCCAGGACGGGCCCATCGCCACAGCCGCGGACGCCGCCGTTGTCGAGACTCCGGCTCAGGTGCGGATGCGTGAGGCCCTGGCCTATTCCAACCCGATGCCGCGCGGCGCGCCGGATCAGGACTATCCGCTGGTCGCCTGGTGCGACGCTCTGGTCAGTGGCCATGTGAAGCTGGGCGAGACCCTGACCGACCGGAACCCGGAAGATCTGGAGATCATCCGCCTGGGCAAGCTCGAGGCTTCGGACTTCCGCGGCGCCCTGGCCGCCGCCCGCTCGCGCCAGTCGGCCGCGACCCGCGCCGCCGCAGACACCGCCGCCGCCGAGGCCACCGGCCGCTGGGCCGCCGTTCTGGCCCAGCCCGACGAGGCCGCCCGCAGCCAGGCTTTCGGCCTCTTCTTCGGCCTGCCCGGCCGCTGCGAGCATGCCGCCCGCCGCATCCGCGAGAACATCACCACGCCTCCGGCGACGCTGGAGGAGGTCGGGCTGAAGAGCGAAGGCGTAGAGCAGGCGCAGTAGAGGCTCGACGATATTTCGTCCGCTAAACGCAAAACGGGGACGACCTCGATGAGATCGTCCCCGGTCGTGCTCACGGTTTGACGAGCACTAATTCAGGCAGGCCGTCTTCAGGGGTAAGGCGGCGTCGGCGCACCGGGCGTGGCGCATGGCTCGGCGCCCAGCTCAATGTAGAACTGGGTCGGATACCCCCAACCCCGAATCTGGTTCTGGCAGGTGTTGATCGAATAACCCACCTGCACAGTGTAGGTGGCGTCGGAATAGTACTCGCGCTCGACCATGTGAGTGGCCGCGTTGGCCGGCGCGCTTGCGAATGCCGATAGCGCGGCGATCGCAAGGACCGCCAGCTTTGCCGCTTTGATCATGAAGCCCTCCAAGCACCATCGTTGATGCAACTTGAGGCTAGATTCAGGCCTAGACTGCCGCAACTCCTAATTGCTTCAGGGGCTCCCGAAAGGCACGGCAAGGCTTGTCGAAGATGACTTGTCCGACTACGCGGCCGCCCCTCTGGCCACCTGGCCGGGCTCGTAGTTGAGGATCGGAGCCAGCCAGCGTTCGGCGGTTTCGACGTCCCAGCCCTTGCGGCGGGCGTAGTCCTCGATCTGGTCGAGGTCGATCTTGCCGACGCCGAAATAGTGGCTGCCGGGATGGCCGAAATAGAGGCCCGAGACCGAGGCCGGGGGCGTCATGGCGAAACTCTCGGTCAGGGCCATGCCAGCGTTGTCGCCGGCGTTCAGCAGGCGAAACAGGGTGGCCTTTTCAGTGTGGTCAGGCTGGGCCGGATAGCCGGGGGCCGGGCGGATGCCCTGATATTTCTCCTCGATCAGCTCCTCGACAGAGGTCGCCTCGTCGGCCGCATAGCCCCAGAGCTGCGTCCGCACCTCCTTGTGCAGCCGCTCGGCGAAGGCTTCGGCCAGGCGGTCGGCGAGGGCGGCGGCCATGATCGAGGAATAGTCGTCGCCGGCGTCCTTGAACTTCTTCGCGATTTCCAGCTCGCCATGGCCGGCGGTGACGGCGAAGGCGCCGATATAGTCCTCCCCCTCGTCCGCGACGAAGTCCGACAGGGCCAGGTTCGGCTTGCCGTTCGACTTCTTGATCTGCTGGCGCAGGGTATGGAAGCGGGCGATTTCCTCCGAGCGGCTCTCGTCGGCGAAGACGGCGACGTCATCGCCGACAGCGCGGGCCGGCCAGAAGCCGACGACGCCCCTGGCGGTGAACCACTTCTCGTCGACGATCTTCTTCAGCATGACCTGGGCGTCGGCGAACAGGTCCTTGGCCGCCTGACCGACGACCTCGTCCTCAAGGATCAGCGGATAGCGGCCGATCAGTTCCCAGCTGGCGAAGAAGGGGGTCCAGTCGATGTGGTCGGCGAGATCCTGCAGGTCCCAGCTGTCGAAGGCGCGCACGCCGATGAAGGACGGCTTGCCGGGCATGCGATTGGTCGGGTCCGGGACGAAGCGGTTCTCGCGGGCCTGAACCAGCGAAGCCCGCGCCTTGACCTCCTGGCCCCGGGCGTACTGTTCGCGGATGCGGACGTATTCGTCGCGAGTGATGGCCTCGTTCTTTGCGCGCTCGGTCTTGGACAGCAGGCCCGAGACCACGCCCACGGCGCGCGAGGCGTCGATGACATAGGTCGTCGAGCCGCGATGATAGCCGGGCTCGATCTTGACCGCCGTATGGGTGCGGCTGGTGGTGGCGCCGCCGATCAGCAGAGGGATGTCGAAGCCGCGCCGCTCCATCTCGCGCGCCACGAAGACCATTTCGTCAAGCGACGGGGTGATGAGGCCCGACAGGCCGACGATGTCGACGTTGTGCTCTTTCGCGGCGTCGAGGATGCGGTCGGCCGGAACCATGACGCCCAGGTCGATGACCTCGTAGTTGTTGCACTGGAGGACGACGCCGACGATGTTCTTGCCGATGTCGTGGACGTCGCCCTTGACGGTGGCCATCAGGATGCGGCCCGCCTGTTCGCGCGGCTTGCCGGCCTTTTCGGCCTCCATGAAGGGTTCGAGCCAGGCGACGGCCTGTTTCATCACCCGGGCGGACTTCACCACCTGCGGCAGGAACATCTTGCCCGAACCGAACAGGTCGCCGACCACGTTCATCCCGTCCATCAACGGACCTTCGATGACGTGCAGCGGACGTTCGACCGACAAGCGCGCCTCTTCTGTGTCGGCGTCGATGAACTCGGTGATGCCGTTGACCAGGGCGTGCTCGATGCGCTTGCCGACGGGGGCGTTGCGCCACTCCAGATTGACGACCCTGGGCGCCGACTTGTCGCCCTTGAAGCCCGGAGCGATGTCGACCAGCCGTTCGGTGTTGGAGACGTTGGTTCGCTGGGGCCGGTTCAGGATCACATCCTCGACCGCCTCGCGCAGGACGGGGTCGATGTCGGAATAGACCGGCAGGTCGCCGGCGTTGACGATGCCCATGTCCATGCCGGCGGCGATGGCGTGGTACAGGAAGACCGAGTGGATCGCCCGGCGCACCGGCTCATTGCCGCGGAAGCTGAACGAGACGTTCGACACCCCGCCCGAGACGCGGGCGTAGGGCAGGGTGTCCTTGATGACCTTGGTCGCCTCGATGAAGTCGACGGCGTAGTTGTCGTGCTCCTCGATCCCCGTCGCCACGGCGAAGATATTGGGGTCGAAGATGATGTCCTCGGGCGGGAAGCCGACCTCGTCCACCAGGATGCGATAGGCGCGGGTGCAGATCTCGATCTTGCGCGCGGCAGTGTCCGCCTGGCCAACCTCGTCGAAGGCCATCACCACGACAGCGGCGCCGTACCGCAGGCAGGCGATCGCCTGTTCGCGGAACTTGTCCTCGCCCTCTTTCATGGAGATGGAGTTGACGATGGGCTTGCCCTGGACGCACTTCAGCCCGGCCTCGATCACCTCCCATTTGGAGGAGTCGATCATCACCGGCACGCGGGCGATGTCCGGCTCGGCCGCGATCAGGTTGAGGAAGGTGATCATCGCCTGCTTCGAGTCGAGCAGGCCCTCGTCCATGTTGATGTCGATGACGGCGGCGCCGGCTTCGACCTGCTGGCGTGCGACGGCGAGGGCGGCGGTGTAGTCGCCCTCGATGATCAGCTTCTTGAACTTGGCCGATCCGGTGACGTTCGTACGTTCACCGATGTTGAGATAGACGGGGCGCATCAGCCTTGCATTTCAAAAGGTTCGAGGCCGGACAGTCGCATGGCGACCGGGCGTTCGGGAATGGGGCGTGGCGGCAGTTTCGAGACGCCCTCGGCGACGTGGGCGATGTGGTCTGGCGTCGTGCCGCAACAGCCGCCGACGATGTTGACGAGACCGGCCTCGGCCCATTCCTCGATAAAGTGGGCGGTCTGGTGCGGCTCCTCGTCGTACTGGCCCATGGCGTTGGGCAGGCCGGCGTTGGGGTAGGCGGCGACCAGGGTGTCGGCGACGCGGCTCAGTTCGGCGATGAACGGGCGCATCAGGTCGGCGCCCAGGGCGCAGTTGAAGCCGATGGCGAAGGGCTTGGCGTGACGCACGGAGTTCCAGAAAGCCTCGGCCGTCTGGCCCGACAGGGTGCGGCCCGAGCGGTCGGTGATGGTGCCCGAAATCCAGATCGGCAGGGCGTCCATGCCCTCGTCTTCCAGGTCCTTGATGGCCTTGATCGCGGCCTTGCAGTTCAACGTGTCGGTGATGGTCTCGATCAGATAGAGGTCGACGCCGCCCTCGTTCAGCGCCTTTACCTGATGGCGATAGGCGTCATAGACCTGGTCGAAGGTGACCAGACGCGCGCCGGGGTCGTTCACGTCCGACGACATCGACAGCATCTTGTTCAGCGGGCCGATGGAGCCGGCGGCGAAGCGCGGCTTGTGCGGCTCCTTCTCGGTCCAGCGGTCGGCGGCGGCGCGGGCCAGTTTGGCGCCTTCCAGATTGATGTCCCAGACCGCCTGTTCGTCCAGCTTGTAGTCGTCCTGGGCGATGACGGTGCCGGAGAAGGTGTTGGTCTCGGAGATGTCGGCGCCGGCGCCGAAATACTGGTCGTGCAGGTCACTGATGACGTCCGGGCGAGTGATGCACAGGATGTCGTTGTTGCCCTTCATCTGCTCCTTCTCGTCATAGCCGTTGGCCGTGACAAAGCGATCGCCGCGGAAGTCGTGCTCTTCCAGGCCGCGGCGCTGGATCATCACGCCCCAGGAGCCGTCGAGCACCAGAATGCGTTCCTTCGCCGCCTTGTGCAGGGCGGCGATGCGTTCGGCGCGGGAAAGGGGAGAGGTCATCTTACGCAACTGCCTTCTGTTCGCGGACGCCCAGAACGCGGCAGATCGCATAGACCAGGTCGGCGCGGTTCAGGGTGTAGAAGTGGAAGTCCTGGAAGCCTTCTTCCTGCAGCCGGGCGCAGGTCTCGGCGGCGACCGAGGCGGCCAGCAGCTTGCGGGTCTCGGGATCGTCGTCCAGGCCGTCGAAATGGTTGGCCAGCCACTGGGGCACCGAGGCGCCGCACGAGGCGCTCATCCGCTGCAGGCCCGCGAAATTGGACACCGGCATGATGCCCGGCAGCAGGGGCGTGGTGATCCCGGCCGAGCGGATCCGGTCGCGGAAGCGCAGGAAGGCGTCGATGTCGAAGAAGAACTGGCTGATCAGCCGGGTCGCGCCGGCGTCGATCTTGGCCTTGATCACGTCGATGTCGTGGTCGATCGACGGGCTCTCCGGATGCTTCTCCGGATAGGCGCCGACCGAGATGTCGAAGCCGCCGACACGTCCGATGGCCTGGGCCAGTTCGGTGGCGTTGGCATAGCCGTCGGCGCGGGGCTGATAGACGCCGCCGATACCGGACGCGCCCGGCGGGTCGCCGCGCAGGGCGACGATATGGTCGACCCCGATGGCCTTGTAGCTCTCGATGACTTCATCGACCTCGTCGCGAGAGGCCTCCACGCAGGTCAGGTGGGCGGCGGGACGCAGGGTGGTCTCGGTCAGCATCCGCTGGACGGTCCGGTGGGTGCGTTCGCGGGTCGAACCGCCGGCGCCGTAGGTCACCGAGACGAAGGCCGGGTTCAGTGGCTCCAGCCGGCGCACGGCCTCCCACAGGGTCTCTTCGGCCTTGTCGGTCTTGGGCGGGAAGAATTCGAACGAGACCCGGACCGGATTGGCGTTGTCGCCGGCGCGGGCGACGGGGCCCAGCGGCGACAGCAGCAGGGCGCGGGCGGCGGCCAGACTGCCGGGGGAGCCTGCGGTCTGGCCCTGGGTTTGAGCGGTGGCGGAAGCCATCAGGCGGCCTTTCGGGAATCGGAGGAAACGGCGCGCACGCCGGTCCAGATGGTGACGGTCAGGCCGTCCGCGTCGGGTGGCAGGGCCACGGTCGGCTGGGCGGTCAGGCCGCAGTCGGTGAGCCAGCCGGCGATCTCGTCGTCCGCGAAGCCCAGGCGGCGGTGCTGATGCTCCTCGCGCAGCGCTTCCATCTCATGCGGAGCAAAGTCGACGATCAGGATGCGGCCGCCCGGGGCGACCAGACGGGCGGCCTCGACAACGGCGGCATGAGGGTCGGCGAGATAGTGGAGCACCTGATGCACGATCACCAGATCGGCGCTGGCCGAGGGCAGGCGGGTGGCGAAGATGTCGCCGTGCCTCAGTTCGACCTTTTCGACGCCCGCGCGGGCGACGTTCGACCGGGCGATGTTGAGCATGTTGTGGCTGAGGTCCAGCCCGACCGACATCTTCGCCTTCTTGCCCAGCAGGGTCAGCATCCGGCCTGAGCCGGTGCCCAGATCGACGACCCGCTCGAACGGGCCGGGGCCGGCGGCGGCCTCGACCGCGCTCTCGACGGCGGTCTCGGCGACATAGAGGGAGCGGATGCGGTCCCATTGGGGCGCGACCTGTTCGAAATAGGCGGCGGCGGCGGCGGCGCGTTCGTCGCGAACCTCATCGAGGCGGCGATGGTCGTCCTCGCCCTCGGAATCGTCCAGCAAATCCAGCACCGTCTCGACCAGACGGCGCGCCAGCGGATCCGAGGAGATGCGATAGAAGACCCGGGCTCCGTCCGGGAAGCGCTCGATCAGGCCGGCGTCAGCCATCAGCTTGAGGTGACGCGAGACCCGCGGCTGGCTTTGCTGCAGCACGCGCGATAGCTCCATGACCGACAGCTCCTCGCCGGTCAGCAGGGAGAGGACGCGCAGACGGGTCGGTTCGCCGGCGGCGCGCAGGGCGTCGATCGTCTGGTCGGCGGAAAGGCTCATGAGGTCATATAAAGATATCCTTATATGATTTTGCAAGGAGAAACGCGAGGCGCCGCGGCGGGATGGGGGATATTGATGGAATTCCCGCGACGGAAGGCCGCAGGGCCGTCGTTCAAGGGGAGTCTTCAGGAGATTTTTCCATGATCCGCCTCGCTCTCGCTGCCGCCGCCCTTCTGGCCGCTGTCCCCTTCGCCGCTTCCGCCCAGCAGGGTCCGGGCGGCGGGATGATGGGCGGCATGGCCCAGATGGGCCCCTTCACCCTGGCCCAGATGCAGGAGCGGTCCGACGCCCGCTTCCACAATCTGGACACCAATCACGACGGCTCCCTGACCGGGGCTGAACTGACCCCGCCCCCGACCCCCGGCAGCATGATGAGCGCCGGCCGCGGCATGGAGCGCGCCGACGCCAATCACGACGGCACGGTGACCCTGGATGAATATCACGCCATGACGGCGGCCCTGTTCGCCCGTCTGGACGCCAACCACGACGGCACGGTCACCCCGGAAGAGCTGCAGGCCATGCGCGGCATGATGCGTCCCGGCGGTGGTCAGGGCGGCCCCGGCGGCCCCGGCGGCGGGATGATGCCGCCTTCGGACGGCGGCGGCATGCAGATGCCTTCCGGCGAGTAAAATCTAGCCCTGGATGGGGGTCTTCAGCGGTTCGCCGGCGAAGACCGCCGCCAGGTTCTGGACCATCAACATCAACATGCCCTGCACCGCCTCGGTCGTGGCCCCGGCGGTGTGGGGCGTGAGCACGGTGTTGGGTACGCCCGCCCAGTCAGCCGGATCCACCGGTTCGTGGGTGAAGACATCCAGCGCCGCCTGACCGAGCGCGCCGGACCTGAGCGCCGCGATCACCGCGGTCTCGTCCAGCACCTGACCGCGCGAGACGTTGACCAGCAGCCCTGACGAACCAAGCGCCTCAACCACCTCTTTCGAGATCAGGCCGACATTGCTGTCGTCCACCCGGCAGGCGACGACCAGAATGTCGCTGTCCTTCGCCAGTTCCAGCAAGGAGGCGGCGCGCGGCCAGTCGGCGGCCTTGTCGCGCGGCGACCACCAGCGCACTGCCATCCGCATCGCCTCGGCGCGGCGCGCGACCGCCTGACCGATCAGGCCCAGACCGACGATCCCGACCTTCTGCCCCTTCAGGGACGGCGTCAGGATGCGCGTCTCCGGCGTCCATTCCCCGGCCCGCAGATGGCGGTCGCCCTCGACGATCTTGCGTCGCGCCGCCAGGATCAGGCCGATGGCGTGGTCGGCGACATCCTCGTGATTGACGCCCGGTGCATGGGTCACCGGCAGGCCGCGCGCCCGGCACCACGGAACATCAATTCGGTCGTAGCCCGAGGTGAAACAGGCGACGAGTTTCAGGTTCGGCAGCCGTTCGATCAGCGCCTTTTCGAGCTCGAATTCCCCCGCCACAACGATCGCCCCGATCCGCGCCTCGACCTCGGCCGGCGGGCCTTCCCAGAAGCGGTAGACGTCGTAAGCGCCCTCCAGAAACGGCGTCAGCTGGCCCAGATGGCGCTGCATGATCAGGACGGCGGGACGAGTGGTCATGGGACCAGATTACGCCGGCCATCGGCAGACGCCACCCGAAACGAAAACGGCCTCCCGCGAGGGAGGCCGTTCGCGTCGGAGCCGATTGAGATCAGCGCCCGAACTTCTGGAACTTGATCCGGTGCGGGATCAGGCTGTCGGCGCCGAGGCGGCGCTTCTTGTCTTCTTCATAGGCTTCGAAATTGCCCTCGAACCATTCGACGTGGCTGTCGCCCTCGAAAGCCAGGATGTGGGTCGCCAGACGGTCCAGGAACCAGCGGTCGTGGGAGATGACCACGGCGCAGCCGGCGAACTCTTCCAGAGCCTCTTCGAGGTTCTGCAGGGTCTCGATGTCCAGGTCGTTGGTCGGTTCGTCGAGCAGGATCAGGTTGCCGCCGGTGGCCAGGGTCTTTGCCAGGTGGACGCGGTTACGCTCACCGCCGGACAGCTGACCGACCTTCTTCTGCTGGTCGCCGCCCTTGAAGTTGAAGCTGCCGACATAGGCGCGGGTGTTGATCTCGCGCTTGCCGACCAGCATCACGTCGGTGCCGCCGGAGACTTCTTCCCAGATAGTCTTGTTGGGATCGAGCGCGTCACGCGACTGGTCGACATAGGCCAGCTTGACTGTCTCGCCGACCTTGACCGTGCCGCCATCGGGCGTTTCCTGGCCGGTGATCAGCTTGAACATGGTCGACTTGCCGGCGCCGTTGGGGCCGATGACACCGACGATGCCGTTGGGCGGCAGCTTGAAGGTCAGGTTGTCGAACAGGACCTTGTCGCCGTAAGACTTCTGCAGTCCCTCGACCTCCAGCACGACGTTGCCGAGGCGCGGGCCGGGCGGGATCTGGATGACGGCGTGGGTCTGGGCCTGACGCGAGTTCTCCTGTTCGGAGACCATCTTCTCATAGGCGGCCAGACGGGCCTTTGACTTGGCCTGACGGGCCTTGGCGCCCGAACGGACCCATTCCAGTTCGCGGGTGAGGGCGCGCTGGCGAGCTTCGGATTCCGACTGTTCCTGCACGACGCGCTTCTGCTTCTGCTCCAGCCAGCCGGAGTAGTTGCCTTCGTAGGGGATGCCCTTGCCGCGATCGAGCTCGAGCGTCCACTTGGTGACGAGGTCGAGGAAGTAACGGTCGTGGGTCACCAGGATGACGCAACCGGGGAAGGCTTCCAGATGGTGCTGCAGCCAGGCGACGGATTCGGCGTCGAGGTGGTTGGTCGGTTCGTCGAGCAGCAGCATGTCGGGCTTGGACAGCAGCAGACGGGCCAGGGCCACGCGGCGCTTTTCACCGCCCGACAGGTTGGTGGTCATCCAGTCGTCGGGCGGGCAGCGCAGGGCGTCCATGGCCATTTCGATGCGGCTGTCGATGTCCCAGACGTCGCCGGCGTCGATCTTCTCCTGAAGGGCGGTCATCTCCTCCATGAGTTCGTCCGAGTATTCCTCGGCCATTTCCATGGCGATGGCGTTGAAGCGGTTCACCCACTGCTTCTCTTCGCACCAGGCCTCGACGTTCTCGCGAACGGTCAGGGCGTCGTCGAGGTGGGGCTCCTGCTCCAGATAGCCGCGCTTGACGCCGTCGGCGGCCTTGGCCTCGCCGGTGAACTCGCTGTCCAGGCCGGCCATGATCTTCAGAAGGGTGGACTTACCTGAGCCGTTGACGCCGACGACGCCGATCTTGGCGTCGTTGTAGAAGCTCAACCAGATGTTTTCGAAGATCTTTTTGCCGCCAGGGAAGGTCTTGGTCAGACCCTGCATCTGGAAAATATATTGCTGCGCCATGGGGAGCGGTGCGCCCTTCGGGTTCGTCGGAAATGGGAATAGGGGCGGGATGTAGCGATCCACGCGCCGGGTGGCAAATGACGTAGCCGACGCAGGGGGCGTTTTGAGGGCGGAGAGCCTCAGTCGGGTGCGACTGTCAGAACGCGCACCGCGCAGGCTTCGCAGGCCTCGACCTTCAGGATCAGGGTATTGTTCCCGGCTACGAACGGCAGGGCAGGCGTGACGACCGCGCGCCAGTCTGACGCGGCCGGAACTGCGACCTCGACCGGCGCCGCGCCGTTCAGGCTGACCGACAGCCGGGCGGCCGCGCCGCTCCGGGCCGAGACCGTCACCGTCCTTGTCCCGGCGGCCTCCGCCGTCACGGAGTAGCGCAGCCATTCGCCGGTGACGAAGTCGGTGACGTAGGGCGCTGCGTCCGCATCCCGCGCGATGTCGACGCCGTCGTTGCGGTAGGTCCGGCCCGTATTCCACCAGATCCTCTGGCCCGGTGACTCATAGCTGGCGTCGCGCGTGTCGGCCCAGGCGTGGCCGGCGCGGCCCATGTCGTAGTCGACGGCGGGGATGATAGCAGGACCGCTTCCGATGCGGTGGCCGGCGAACGGAAGCGTGGCGTCGGAATGCGGCTGGCGCAGCATGGCGTCGATGACGTCGGGGTGGACGGTATTGTTCTCGAAGCGGATATCGTGCTGGGCCATCCGCATCAAGGTCGCCTCGGCCTCGGCTGCCGTGGGGGCCGGACCCTTGCCGGTCAGCCAGGCGACCAGCGCCGCCCAGCCGGGGTTGGGAACCACCTCCAGCGGCTGGTTGAAGCCGATCTTCTTCAGCGGCCAGAAGGCCCAGCCGATGTTCTGGTCCTCGACCAGACGGATGGCGTCGCGGAACCAGGTGTTGGAGTTCTCGCCGGACTCCCCCAGCCAGATCGGGACCTGATTGTCGTCGCGAAGCTTGACGGTGTCGGCGATGGAGGCCGCGTCGTTGGCGTTCCAGTATTTGTGGAAGCTCAGGGCCATGTTGTCGTCCCAGACGGGCAGGACGCCGCGATAGTTGTTGCCCCAGCAATTGCCCTCGATGACGATGAGGTGGCGTCTGTCGACCTCTCGGATCGCGGCGGTGATCTCCATCATCAGGGAGCGCAACGGGGCGTTGGTCGTCTCCTCGCAGCCATGGCCGCCTGCCGATTTCTCAAAGTCCCAATTGGGCTCATTGATGATGTCATAGGCGCCGACGGCGGGCTCGTCGGCATAGCGTTCGGCCAGCTTGCGCCACAGGGCGACGGTCTTCCTGCGGTTCTCCGGACTGTCCCAGAGCGAGGGCTTTGACGGATCGCGGTCGGAGATGGCGAGGTCCGTCCCCTGACCGCCCGGCGCGGCGTGCAGGTCGAGGATCAGGACCATGTTGTTCGCCTTCACCCAGCCGATCAGGTCGTCGATCTGTTTGAACCCCGCCTCGTTCCAGGTGTCGGCGCCGGGGGCCGGTTCGCGGTCGGCGGCCAGGGTCAGCTGGTCGTAGTGCAGCGGCACGCGCACCGAGTTGAAGCCCCAGCGGCCCATGGCGTCGATGTCGGCCCTGGTGACGTAGTTGGCGCGCCAGGCGGCGTAGAAGGCCTCGGTCTTCTCCTCGCCGATCAGGGCGGCGATGCGGGCGCGGATGACGTGCTGCTGCCCCAGTTCGGGCAGTTGCAGCATATAGCCCTCCTGCAGCACCCAGCCGCCCAGACCCATGCCGCGCAGGATGACGGGCCGGCCCTGACCATCGACGATTTCGGTCCCTCGCGCATGGAGGAAGCCGGGGTCGGGAGGGGCGATCTGCGCCGACGCTGCTGTGGCGCCGAGAGCAAGCGAAAGAGCCCCGCAGAGGGCGATCAGGCGTGTGGCGACCATTGATGTTCTTCCACGGGACGTTTCCGTTGAGAACGATCACATTTCAGGCGTCGCTTGACCAGAGGCAGTTGGGGACCGGCGACGAATGGCCGCCGGTCCCCTGTCTTCAGGCGTCGATCAGGCGCCGATGCCGCCGTCGACCAGGATGCTGGTGCCGGTGATGTAGCTCGCGCCCGGACCGGCCAGGAAGGCCACGGCCGAGGCGATCTCGGACGGTTCGCCGTAACGGCCCAGCGAGATGCCCGACAGCATGGTCGGGGCGTTCGGGCCGTCCGCCGGGTTCATGTCGGTGTCGGTGGCGCCGGGCTTGACCATGTTGACGGTGATGCCTCGCGCGCCGACCTCGCGCGACAGGCCCAGGGTGAAGGCTTCCAGCGCCGACTTGGTGGCGGAGTAGACGGTCACGCCGGGGAAGGGCACGCGGTGGGCCAGGACGCTGGAGATCGAGATGATCCGGCCGCCTTCGCCGAGGTGCGGCAGGGCCGCCTGGCTGGTCAGGAAGACGCCCCGGACGTTGACGTTGAGCAGGGCTTCGATCTCCTCGACCGACTGGTCGGCGAACAGGGCCCCGCCGGCGATCCCGGCGTTGTTGACGAGGATGTCGAGGCCGCCGAGGCCGGCGACGGTTGCGGCCACGGCCTTTTTCGGGCCATCAACGGAGCCGGCGTCGGCCTGGATGGCGACGGCCTTGCGGCCCAGGGCGCGGATTTCGGCGGCGAGGGCCTCGGCCTTTTCGGCGGACTTCTCATAGGTGATGGCGACGTCGGCGCCGTCGGCGGCCAGATGGCGGGCGATGGCCGCGCCGATGCCGCGCGCGCCGCCGGTGACGAGGGCGCGTTTGCCGGAAAGTGGAAGAGAGGGAGTGCTCATGGCGATGATCCTGTTGCGTTCGGCCAATTCTGTATCGATCGGCACAGAACTAGCTGGGGAGCTTGCCTCAGGAGCGCAAGGGATTATTTATCGGTCAGCACAAAATGAGGTCCGAATGTCGCTATCCGTTGATGGCGTCCCCGTAGCAACCCGGGGCCGCCCCCGCAGTTTCGATCGCACCCAGGCCCTGGAACAGGCGATGCGCGTGTTCTGGGAGAAGGGTTACGCTGGCGCCTCCATGAGCGATCTGACGGCGGCCATGGGCATCGCCTCGCCCAGCCTCTATGCCGCCTTCGGTTCCAAGGAAGGCCTCTATCGCGAGGCCATCGACCACTATGTGTCGAGTTTCAGCGGCGGCTTCTGGGGCGTGATGGAGGCGGCGACGGCGCGCGAGAGCGTCGAGGGTCTGCTCAGGAACGCCGCCCGCGTCTTCACAGACGGCGACTTCCCCAGCGGGTGCATGGTCATACAGACCGCCGCCGAGGCCGGGGAGATGTCGCCCGAACTCGCCGCCACCCTTTGCGAGATCAGGGCGAGCACGACCGAGACCCTCGCCGCGCGGGTTCGCAAGGGCATCGCCGAGGGCGAACTGGCCCCGACGACCGACGCCCAGGCCGTCGCGCAGTTCTACGCCGCCGTCCACAAGGGGCTGAGCCTCAGCGCCAGGGGCGGTGCGGGGCGGGAAGAACTGGATTCGGTGGTGACCTCGGCGATGAAGGCCTGGCCCGCGCTGACGTCCTGAAGACCACCAGCGGCCCGTTCTACCAGCGGAAGGCGAACTTCCCGATCACGGCTCCGGCGGCCACCGCCATGGCCATCCCCAGCGTGTACCAGAGCCCAACGAAGGCCGCCGCGTGCTCGGGGCAGTGCAGGCCGTAGAGGGTCGTGGCCAGACCGCCGGTCAGCAGCCCCGCCGCGGCGCCCGCCAGCATCGGCCGGGTCGGGGCGAAGGCGCGGGCGGCCCAGAAGACGAAGGGGGCGGCCACGAGGCTGAGCAGGGCGATATTGGGCGCGCAGACATGGGCGCTGTCGCCCATCATGGCCGGCATCCGCTCGGGCATGGGCAGGGTGAACAGCTCATAGAGGCCCAGACCGACCGCCAGCGTCAGGACGGCGGCCAGCAGGATCAGCGGCCCCTTCGGACTGGCGCCCGGCCGGCCCAGCCGGTCCAGCAGCCAGAAGCCGACCCCGGCCATGACGGTGGTGTAGGCGGCCTTGGCCCAGAAGACCGGGCCGCGCATCGCCGCCATCAGGTCGTCGCGATAGCCGAGCCACAGGCCGATGGTGACCAGCACCACGATGACGGCGGGGATCAGGGACAGCAGCAGGCGCCGGTCGAGACGGCGCGCGGGTGGCAGGTCGGCGGCCAAGGCCTGGATCAGGTCGTCAGTCTTCATCGACGGCCTCCTGCATGACCGGGGCGAATTTCGCGTTCAGCGATTTCAGGCTGCGGTGGATCGAGACCTTGGCGGCGGTCAGGGAATAGCCGTGGCGCTCTGCGGCTTCGGCGACCGATAGCCCCTTCAGCCGAACATCCTCGATCAGTTTGCGCTGGCGGGCGGGCAGCAGGGACAGGCAGCGGCTCAGATCGGCCTGCGTCGCCCCGTCCTCGACGGTGTGGTCGGCGAACAGGGCCGAGGCCTCCTCCAGCGGGTGGGTCGGACGGCGGCCGCGACGGCGCAGATGGTCGACCAGCTTGTGGTGGGCGATCGCCCAGGCCCAGCCGCTGAACGACTGGGACGGGTCCCAGGTCGCGCGCTTGGCGTGGATGGCGATCAGGGTTTCCTGCACAAGGTCCTCGGCGTCGGCGCCGCCGTCGAACAGGCGGGTCCGGAAATAGGGGCGCAGGTGCGCGCCCAGGTCGGTGAGCAGCACGCGCCAGGCCGCCGCGTCGCCGTCGAGACCGCGGAGCATCAGGCTTTTCAGATGGGCTTCACGGTCCGTCACGGTCAAAGGCGTCTTCGTCCGGTGCGCGGCGAAGGTTACACAGACTGCGTCATTGAGCCATCAGGCGAGGCTGATATCGATCGGGTCTCTTCCAAATCTGAGAAACGGAGCGAACATCTAACGCGGCAGCTGGCTGTTCAAAACGCAAAGGTTGTGAGACTGAATAGAAAAATTATGGGGGTTGGCATGGAAGAGGCTCATAGAGCGTTCGAGTATGGTTTTCAACTCGACTCGACAAGTATAGTCGGTCTTTCAGAAAGAATAGAATCTCATTTTGACAAAATAGGCAGCAACAATTCCAAGATAGTTTTTAAGGTTCGCCTTAGAGACGAGTCTGCCCAATCTATAGGAAATATTGAATCCCTATTTTCTCTTCCAAATGCGGGGAGAAAGGAAATCGTTGCTCTCACTATACAAAAAGATGTTGGAGTTGGGGATGATCGTTCCGCGATTTCTATTTATTTTGCAGAGCCAGACGATAGTCGGGAAATCGACAAAACTATTATGTTTAGTGTGTCTGGGCCGGATATCGACTGGGTCAGAAGTATAAAGGTTGACCTAGAAGAATTTATATCTGCGATATCTAGGCCAAACTACGCTAATATTTTGTCAAAAGTTAGGCCGGTTTTCATGGGCGTGGTTACGATAAGTCTAGCCTGTGCCATCGTTTCAACTGCCATGTTTGCAAGCAAGCCTGCCGTATCTGATATTGATATATCTAAACTAAAATCCGCCTTATCAATTGCGGGAGATAGTATAGATGAGTCGTTGTTGGCGTACGCAAAATGGGATGCCGAAAGAATTCGAGAGCCGTTTCCTTTTTGGTTTATAGTTCCCGCGTTTTTGGGAATGTTTGCTATGGGGATATCCAAGGACTCTGTAAATAAAGTGTTCAAGTCTCAAATATTCTATTTTGGTGGCATGATTAGTGTTATTTCGCAAAGGCGGACTATGCACAGTATATTTTGGGTCGGTATTGTTCTCGCTGCCGCGGTTGGTGTTGGTGTAAACTACATAAGTAGATATATTATGCCTTGAATATCAGGCATAGTTGAAGCTGATCGAGATCCGCTCGGACTTGGCCTGATTGGTCGGCACCTCGTGCCGCAGCCAGCTTTCCCACATCAGCACCGTGCCGGCCGAGGGCGCCAGATAGACGAAGGGCTTCTCGGCCTCGGGCGCGTCCTCGACCACCCCGGGGCGGGCCATCATGAACGGCAGGCGCGGATCTTCCAGCTTGAGCGCCGAGGCGCCGTCCGGGACCTCGACATAGACCGTGCCCGAGAGGAAGGCGTGGGGGTGGATATGGCCCGTATGGCCGCCGCCGGGCTTGAGGATATTGACCCAGAGATTTTCGAGACGGGGCTTCTTCGCCAGATCGAAGTTGAGCGCCTTCGCATAGGCCAGGGCGTGGCGGTCCAGATGCTTCTTCAGCTCGGCGAACTCGGGCATCCGGTTGGGCAGGTCGTTGAGCGAGCCGTAGGAGGTATAGCCGCGGTAGGCGTGCGCCTTGCTCCAGGCGCGTCCGGCGCCGTCCTCGTCGGCCAGCATGCGGCAGGCGTCCGACAGGTCGGCGTTGAATTCCTCGAACCCCGCGGTGGTGGCGAGGGTGGCCTCATAGACCTGGGTGACGAAGAGGGGGCGAAGGGTCATTCCGGCTCCTTAGCCCGCCCCGGCTTATCCATCCATAAGCATCCCTCGTGTTGACCCGGGCGCCCGTCCGTGGTCCGTGCCGCGTCCCATGTTGAGCCTGACCTCCAGAACCGCGACCAAAGACCTGCTGCGCCTCGCCTGGCCGGTGATCCTGGCGCGTCTGGGCATCATGACCATGGGCCTGACCGATGTGATCGTGGTCGGCAACTACTCCGCGCGGGAGCTGGCGTTCAGCTCTCTGGCCCTCGCCCCCATGAGCATTGTGGTGACCACGGCGGTCGGCCTGATGATGGGGGTACAGGTCATGACCGCCCGCTTCCTCGGCGAGGGGCGACGGGCCGAGGTCGGCGCTGTCCTGCGCCGCGGCGTCTCCTATTCGCTGCAGCTCGGGATCGCGGCCATGCTGGTCCTGTTGCTGCTCGGCCCGCTGGGTCTGAAGCACGCGGGTCTGGCCGACGGTCTGGGCGAGGGCGCGAGCCCGGCCCTGCGCATCTTCGCCCTGTCCATGCCCGGCTATCTGGTCAGCGTCGCGGCCCAATTCTTCCTTGAGGCCCTGCACAAGCCCAAGGCCGGGATGTGGGCCATGTGGGTGGCCAACGGCATCAACCTCGCGCTCAACCTGCTGCTGGTGCCCGATGTTCTGGGTCTCGGCATCCATGGCGCGGCGGCCTCGGCCTGGGCGACCTTCGCGGCGCGGACCTCGCTGGCCGTCTTCCTGATCGTCTATATCGTGCGCTTGCCCGAGGCGCGGGAGCTGGGCGTCTTCCTCAAGCCGTCGCGCGACCCGCTGGCCGAGCGCGAGCAGCGCAAGGTCGGCTACGGCGCCGGCTCCAGCTATTTCATCGAGGTCGGGGCCTTCGCGGCCATGACCTTCATCGCCGGCCAGCTGGGGGCGATCGAGACCTCGGCCTGGGCCATCGTGCTCAACGTCTCGGCCATCGTCTTCATGGTGCCTATGGGGCTGTCGGCGGCGACGGCGGTCCTGGTCGGCCGGGCCTATGGCGCGCGCGACGGTCGTGGCGTGCTGCGGGCGGGTCTGGTCGGGATCGGGGTGGTGACCGTACTGACGGTGGTGGTGGCCATCGCCCTGTGGCTCTTCGCCCCCGTGGTGGCCAGCGCCTACAACCGCGATCCCCTGCTGTTGGCGGTGGTGACCCCGGCGCTTGTGCTGGCGACCCTGTTCTTCGTCGCGGACGGCATTCAGGTGGTCTCGGCCTCAGCCAACCGCGCGGCGGGCGACGTCTGGTGGCCCACCATCATGCATTTCGGCGCCTATACCCTGGTGATGATGCCGGTCGGCTGGGTTCTGGCCCACCAACTGGGCGTCAACGGTCTGGTCTGGGCGGTGATCATCGCCAGTCTGGTGTCTTCGGCCCTGTTGACGGGCCGGTTCGTCCGGGTGGCGCGCAGTCTTGAGGTTCAGGCTTCCAGCGTCACCGGCGCCTGACCGGCGGCAGTCAGACCGCGCCGGTAGATGGCGTCATAGACCCCCCAGACCGCCGTCGCGATATAGCCGACCAGCAGGGCGTCCACGACGAACAGGACCCAAAGCACGGGACCCAGCCCGATCAGGGCCATGGCCACGTTCAGCCCCGTGTGCAGCACCAGCAGCGGCAGGAAGACCACAAAATAGATCAGCAGTCCGGCGGGCAGCACCCTCAGCCCCTTCCAGATCGAGCCGAAGAAGCCCATCCGCCGATCGCGCAGCGGCACACCCACACGCCAGCCCGCGGTCAGCACCTGAAACACCGCGCCGAGGATGAACAGGCCGATCCCGGCGGCGATGGACGCGACCTGACCGATCGCCACCGCGCTGAGCCATGGCCCGGCCGCCATCTGGGCGCCCTCCCAGGCCAGGGCCACGACAATCACGGGGATGAAGGCCGCGAACAGCCCGCCGGTGACCTTTCCCGCAAGTCTGCGGTCACCGCCGCTGTGCCGATACCGGCCGATCCAGAGACCTACGACCAGCAGGGACGCCAGCTTGACGAAGCCGAACCCCAGCCGGACCGGATGGTTCGACAGGGCCTCCGCCTTCTGCACGCTGTCGAAGACGCCGAGCCGCCACTCGATCACATGCTGGATGAACTCGACGATGGGCGGCAGCAGGAAGATCAGCGGGAAGGCGAGGGCGAAGCCCCATCCGAGCCCGTAGCTCGACTTGATGTCAGACCCCATCATAACCTCCTCTTCTGATTGAGAGAACGCCGCTCCGGGATCGCGCGCAAGTTAAGTCGCGGTAAGGCGGCGCCTCAGCGCTGCACGAAGCAGATGGTGTTCTCGTCCGGGTCGTCGACGGCGAACTCGCGCGTGCCCCAGGTCTGGTCGATCGGTCCCTGATGCAGGGGCGACTCCTCCCGCTCAGGTGGGACGAAGCCGCGCTCCATCATCCCCGCGAAGTCGGCGTCCACGTCCTTCGTCAGGATCAGCACCGTCTGGCCGGCGATCCCGTCGTCGGCCTGGCTGGACAGATGCAGCTCATCGCCGTCGCGCGTCAGGATGGCGTAGGCGGGATCCGTCGGGCCGGGAAAGATGTGCGCGAGCTTGAAGTCGAGAATCCAGGTGTAGAAGAGCACCGAACGGGACATCCGCTCGCATTTGACGACGGGAATGACGGGCAGGGCGGATCTCCGGGGCGCTTGCAGGTGACGGACGCGCCCGCCCACTCTATATCCCACGCCTTCCCCATACGACCGGATTCCCATGGCCCGCATCCTGATCACCTCGGCCCTGCCGTACATCAACGGCATCAAGCATTTGGGGAATCTGGCGGGCTCCATGTTGCCGGCCGACGTCTGGGCTCGTTTCAAGCGCGGCCAGGGGCATGACGTCCTCTATATCTGCGCCACCGACGAGCACGGCACCCCGGCCGAGCTGGCCGCCGCCGCGGCCGGTCAGGACGTGCGCACCTATTGCGATGAACAGCACCAGATCCAGAAGGCGGCGGGCGAGGCCTTCGGTCTGAGCTACGATCACTTCGGCCGCTCCTCCAATCCGCCGAACCATCGCCTGACCCAGCATTTCGCCGAGGCGCTGGAGAAGAACGGCCTGATCGAGGAACGCGTCGACCGGATGATCTATTCGATCGACGACGCCCGCTTCCTGCCCGACCGCTATGTCGAGGGGACCTGCCCTCACTGCGCCTATCCCAAGGCGCGCGGCGACCAGTGCGACAACTGCGGCCGCCTGCTGGACCCGACCGACCTGATCGACCCGTATTCCTCGGTCTCGGGCTCGAAGAACCTCGAGGTGCGCGACACCCGGCACCTCTATCTGCTGCAGACGAAGCTGGAGCAGCCGATCCGTGACTGGATCGCGTCGAAGGACGACTGGCAGACCCTGGCCAAATCCATTGCCTACAAGCACCTCGACGAGGGCCTGATCGACCGGGGCATCACCCGCGATCTGGCCTGGGGCATTCCGGTGGTCAAGGACGGCTTCCCGCGCCCGGGCATGGAGGACAAGGTCTTCTACGTCTGGTTCGACGCCCCGATCGAATACATCGGCGCGACCCAGGAATGGGCCGAGAAGCACGGCACGACCTGGCGCGACTGGTGGCGTCTGGACGCCGGGGCGGAAGACGTTCGCTACGTCCAGTTCATGGGCAAGGACAACGTCGCCTTCCACACCGTCAGCTTCCCCGCGACCATCATCGGCTCTGGCGAGCCGTGGAAGACGGTCGATACGCTCAAGGCCTTCAACTGGCTGAACTGGTACGGCGGCAAGTTCTCGACGTCCCAGAAGCGCGGGGTCTTCATGGACCAGGCGCTGGAGCTGCTGCCCGCCGATTACTGGCGCTGGCACCTGACCGCCTATGGCCCCGAAGGCTCTGACGCGGCCTTCACCTGGGAGCAGTTCCAGTCGACGACGAACAAGGACCTGGCCGATGTGCTGGGCAACTTCGTCAACCGCATCGTCAAATTCACCGAGTCCAAGTTCGGCGGGGTCGTCCCCGAGGGCGGCGAGGCCGGCCCGGTCGAGGCGAAGCTGATCGAGGACGTCGAGGCCGGTATCGCCGAAGCCACCGCCGCCTTCGAAGCAATGGAGTTCCGCAAGGCCGCACAGGCGCTGCGCGCCGTCTGGGTGCTGGGCAATGAGTATCTACAGGTCGCCGCGCCCTGGACCGTGTTCAAGACCGATCCGGTTCAGGCGGCTGTCAGCGTGCGGACCGGCCTGAACCTCGTCGCCCTGTTCGCCCGTCTTGCCGCGCCGGTCATGCCCTTCTCGGCGATAAACATCGCTGGCTCGGTCGGCGCCACTGACCTGACCTGGCCCGCGCCCGGCGAGGACTGGACCACGGCCCTGCCGCTCGGCCAGACCGTTCAGGCCGCCGAGGTTCTGTTCAAAAAGATCGAGGACGCCCAGGTGCTGGAGTGGTCCGAGCGGTTCGGCGGGGCGGAGTGACCACCGGCTCCGCGCCAGCCGTGGCCCCCGTTCTCGGGGCGCTGTCGTCGCAGGCGATCGCGGCGGCGCAGGAGCGTCTGGCGCGGACCGGCCGGGCGCAGTTGCACGGCTTGCTCGACGAGGCCTCAGCCCGCCGGCTGAAGGCTGAGGCGGACGCGGTCGACTATAATGTCGTGACCCAGCGGGCGAGCGGCCATGTCGATCTGCCGGCCGCCTGGCTGGCGTCGCTGGAGCCGGCGGGACGGCAGGCGCTGGGGCAGGCGGTGCAGGCCGACGCGACTCACCGCTTCCAGTATCTGTACGACAACCACCCGATCTATGATCTGACACAGGCCGGTCACGCGGCGCCCGTCTGGGCCGGGGTGATGGCCTTCCTGAACAGCGCGCCGTTTCTCGACCTGATGCGCCGGATCACAGACGAGCCGCGCATCGCCATGGCGGACGCCCAGTTGACGCGGTTCCGGCAGGGCCATTTCCTGACGGCCCACAACGACCACGCCGAGGGGAAGAACCGCTATTTCGCCTATGTGCTGGGCCTGACCGAGGACTGGCGGATCGACTGGGGCGGCCTGCTGGCCTTCCACGATGATGAGGGCAATGTGGCTGAGGCGTTCACGCCCCGCTTCAACACCCTGAACCTGCTCAAGGTGCCGCAACCGCATTCGGTGACGCAGGTGGCCCTGTCCGCCGGCGCCGACCGGGTCTCGATTACGGGATGGCTTCGCGGCGTGGGCTGAGGTCGGCCGATCGCCCGTGCTGATCAGTGCGCGGAAGGAGCGGGACCCGTTGCCTTCGCGTCCTTCGTGCCGCGCAGATATTCCGCCGCCTCTTCATGCCCGATATCGAGGAAGGCCGGGGCCGAGGCGTTGAACTCGTCCATATGGCCGGTGCGGACGATGACCGAGCGGCCGCCGTCCCAGATCATCCGTCCCGCGACGAACAGGACGATGAACAGGCCGACATAGCCGATCCAGCGGAAGCGGTTCAGCAGCTTGGCGATATAGGTCGCCGCCAGACCCATCAGGGCGATGGAGATCAGCAGGCCGCCGGCCAGGATCCACGGATGCTCGTGCGCGGCGCCGGCGACGGCCAGGACGTTGTCCAGCGACATGGTCACGTCGGCGATCAGGATCTGCAGCAGGGCCGCGCCGAAGGTCTTGCGCTTGATGCCCAGCTCTTCCGGCGAGGGGCCTGTGCCGTGCTCGATCGAGGCGGCGAGCTCCAGTTCCTTCTGGGCCTGGGCCTGATCGTGGGTCGCCTGTTCGCGCAGCTCGCGCCACATCTTCCAGCACACCCAGAGCAGCAGGAAGCCGCCCGCCAGCAGCAGGCCGACGACGGCCATCAGCTGCACGGTGATCAGGGCGAACAGGATGCGCAGCACGACCGCGAAGCCGAGGCCGACCAGAATGGCCTTGCGGCGCTGCTCCTGCGGCAGGGAAGCTGCGGCGAGGCCCACGGCCACGGCGTTGTCGCCGGCCAGGACGAGGTCGATCATCAGCACCTGGCCGAGGGCGGCGAGCTGGCTGATCAGAAGGGGCGTGAAGAGGGATTCCATGGTTCGCTCTCTAGCGGCGGGACAGCGCCACGGAAACCCCTCTCACAGTCAGGCTTTCGCCTGCTTTTGCGTCGCCACATAAAGCGCCACGGCCGCGGCGTTGGACACGTTCAGGCTCTCGAAGCCGCCGGGCATGGGGATCTTCGCCAGCACGTCGCAATGTTCAGCGACCAGGCGGCGGATGCCGTCGCCTTCGGAGCCCATGACCAGAACGGTCGGGCGGCCGTCGAGCGCGGTCTCCAGCGTCTCGTCCGAATTCCCGTCCAGACCGACGGCGCGCCAGCCGAGATCGGCCAGACGCTCCAGTGCGCGGCTCAGGTTGGTGACGCGGGCGCAGGGCAGTTTCTCGGTCGCGCCGACCGACGCCTTGGCCAGGGCGCCGGCGAGGGCAGGGGAGTGACGGTCCTGCACGATGATGCCGCGCGCGCCGAAGGCGAGGGCCGAGCGGAAGATGGCGCCGACGTTCTGGGGATCGGTCAGCTGGTCCAGCATGACGATGATCCCTTCGGCCGGGTCGGCGATGTCGTCGAGCGCGACGCCTTCCAGCGGCGAGACCTTGAACACCAGGCCCTGATGCACGGCGCCGACCGGCAGCATCCGGTCCAACGCCTGGACATCCATGACCTCGATCTTGTGGCCGTGATTCAGATTACCGCGTTCGAGTTCGGCCGCGCGGTCCTCGGTGGCCAGCAGCCGACCCATGCCTTTTCGCGCCGGATTCGCCAAAGCGGCGAGCACAGGGTGGCGTCCCCAGACGAAGGCGTCCGGATCCGACTTGGCCTGCTTCGGCGCACGAGGCGTTGAATCTGCAAAGCTTTTCGTCGGCGGATTGGGGTTCCAGCCGCCTTTCTTGGAGCCGTCAGACGCCGTCTGAGGCCTGTTTCCAAAAACAGGTTTTTTGCCTGCTTTCCGGTCGTTGCGTTCTGGATTTCTCGACACTATAAGACGCCCTCCGATTTGGAGCCCTAGGGCTTTCGGGTCTGGCGCTCCCTCTATCTCAGGCGTGCCGGAACATCGAAGGCTTTTGTTGAGCCGCCCCTCGAAAGAGGAACGGCGAGACGGTTTGGTCGGTTCGAAAGGCGCGTTGGGGGAATGTCCCGAGCGGCAAAGGGGGGGGACTGTAAATCCCCTGCGTAAGCTTCGAAGGTTCGAGTCCTTCTTCCCCCACCACGCGCTTTCGAAACGAGCGATCAGGACGACGGAACGGACCGGTCGTCGAGGCTCCAACCCGTGAGGGAAGGTCCGAGGCGGTCTTCGCGCGGGTATAGCACAATGGTAGTGCAGCAGCCTTCCAAGCTGAGGATGTCGGTTCGATCCCGTCTACCCGCTCCAGGTTTTTGAATGCACACAGCGCCCCTCAACCCGGGCCATCAGGAGTTTGGCCATGGCCAAGGAAAAGTTCGAACGCACGAAGCCGCACTGCAACATCGGCACGATCGGTCACGTTGACCACGGCAAGACGACGCTGACGGCGGCGATCACGATGACGCTGGCGAAGGCCGGCGGCGCCAAGGCGATGAACTACGCC